>CAVXOY010000023.1:0-22958 GCA_963763495.1 uncultured Chloroflexia bacterium | reverse complement strand
TGATTCCCTGCCTTCCCCATGATACACTCGACACGAATGACGACTGTGTCACTTCCGCTCTGCGATCTGTCCCACCGGAGGCGCGAAGAGGTGCTTGGGGTGGGCCAAGGACAGCGGAGCTATTGTTGTTACGTGGTGGGCGTCGCCTAGCGGTTAAGGCGCCAGGTTGTGGCCCTGGAGATCGAGGGTTCGAATCCCTCCGTCCACCCCAAGCGACTCTTGGTCAGGCCAACCGTGTGTTGGCCGACTTGTTCGAGAGGGGGTCTCAGAGTTGCGTCTGTTTGCGAAGCGAGAATCGTGTCTAGCCGGAGGGACGACGCGCGTCGGCCTCCTCGCCCTCGTGTTGCTGATCGCTACGGCCGTTGCCGTCGCCTGCGGTGGCGGCGACAACAAGGATGCCGAGCAGGTACTGCAGCGGTTCATGGAGATCGGTCAGAACCCGGGTGCGACCGCCGAGGTCATGATCGGTGAGGTCCCCTCAGGGCTGCCGGCCGACCTGCCTGAATACCCCGACTCCTCCCTGATCGGCTCCACCGTGACCACCGACGCGGGAAGCAAGAGCATCTCGGTTCTTCGCGAGACCTCAGATTCTCTGGATAATGTCCTCCTTTACTATGAAGAGAATCTGGATACATCTCCTTGGGAGATACTCCTCTCCACCTCTCAAGAGACATTCGCCGCCGTGCAGTTCGGCAACACTAGATGACGCGAACCTGTTGGGCAGTATCGTCATTCAGAGTTCCAGCGACAGAAAGCGCTCCACCATTTTTCTCTCTATCCAGCTCGCCGAAAGCGAAGCGCCGACGGCCAAACCGTTCGAGTTGGGGGCAAGCAAGCCCTTGCCGCGTGGGTTCCCGGCAGAGATGCCAGTCTATCCTGACATCACGATAACCGATACCGCCTGGGCCCGTTCGACTGACACCCTGGATTTCCAGGTGAACTTCCTCACCAAGAGCTCTTCTCAGGACGTGGCCGATTTCTATCGCAAGGAGCTAGGGAGTCGTGGCTGGACGGTGACGGACCAGCCCAGTGAGACTGGGCAGACCGGCGTCCTGGCTCTTACCTTCGAAGGCAAGGCTCCAGGCCAAACGTGGAGCGGCGGCATCTCGATCAACGTGTTCGAGGAAGACCCCTCCTACACTCAAGTGCGCCTCCAAGTCCGGGTCGGCCCCGAGGCCAGTCCCACACCCGCGGCTGTGCCCACTCCCTAGGGAAAAACGTCTGCCACCCAGCGGAGATCCGTTCGGTAGAGAGCGGTTGTCTGCCTGTGGTAGACTATCGGCAGGCCCATGGGCCTGCGCCCTGGGCGCCTTACCGAAAGCAGACAATTCAGTATTGGTTGGGTCAGTGCTGCCGTGCGCCTGTAGCTCAGCGGAAAGAGCATCGGTCTTCGGAACCGAGGGTCGGGGGTTCGAATCCCTCCAGGCGCGCCACCCTCTGCTCAAACCGACTAACTGATTCTTCCGGATATTTTTCCCGCCGTCCCTGCTTGCTTGATCGGCCCAAACGGGCTACTATTGCGGATACTGTGTCTGCTGAGGCTGATTATGGCCGTACAACTTGATGTAACAGACCTGTCGATCCACTTTGGTGGCGTCGTCGCCCTCGACAACGTCTCCTTCCACGTTGACGAAGGGGAGATCATGGGGCTTATCGGCCCCAACGGAGCGGGCAAGACCACCCTCTTCAACTGCATCACCCGCGTCTACCACCCCAACGGCGGCTCGATAGTATTCGAGGGGCACGACCTGCTGCGAATGCCGGCGTACAAGGTAATCGAGGCCGGTATTTCGCGGACCTTCCAGAACCTAGCCCTCTTTCCCACCATGTCTGTCTTAGAGAACCTTCTCGTCGGCCAGCACCACCTCATGAAGAGCAACCTCGTTGACTGTCTCTTCCGGCTGCCGCGCGTGACCCAAGAGGAGAACCTCGCCTACCAACGGGCGGAGAACGTCCTCAAGCTTCTCGGGTTTGAAGGCCTGCGGGATGTCCCCGTATCCTCTCTTCCCTTTGCCGTGCAGAAACGAGTTGAGGTGGCCCGTGCCCTTGTCTCCCGTCCCCGCTTCCTCCTGCTCGACGAGCCGGCCAGCGGCCTTAGCCATGAAGAGATGCAGGCGTTGGGGGCGCTTATCCGCTCCCTACGCAGCGACCTCGGCGTGACGATTCTGCTGGTGGAGCACCACATGGCTTTGGTCATGGAGGTTTCCGATCGGGTGTGCGTCCTGAACTTCGGGAAGAAGATAGCCGAGGCGACGCCCGCCGAGGTCCAGAAGGACAGAGCCGTCATCGAAGCCTATCTAGGGGAGGTTTAGGCTGTGCTGAAGATCCGCGATCTCTACACCGCCTACGGCCCGATAATGGCCCTCCGTGGCGTATCCATCGACGTCCCGGACGGCAAGATCGTTACCCTCTTGGGAGCGAACGGCGCGGGCAAGAGCACGACCCTTCGCACCATCTCCGGCCTGGTGCACCCAGTGAAAGGGAGCATCGAATTCCTGGGGCGCTCCATCAGCAATCGCTCACCGGAGGAGGTCGTTGAGATAGGGATTTCCCAGGTGCCCGAGGGCCGCGAGATCTTTTTCGAGTTGAGTGTCATGGAGAACCTGCAGCTCGGCTCATACGTTCGGCGGGACGCGAAGGGTGTGCGGGCCGATATCGAGCGTGTATTCCAGTACTTCCCGATCCTGACCGAGCGCAGGAAACAGCAGGCCGGCACCCTTAGCGGCGGTGAGCAGCAGATGCTGGCGATCGGTAGAGCCCTGATGGCCCGTCCCCGCCTTCTCCTCCTCGACGAGCCCTCCCTGGGCCTGGCGCCGATCGTCACCCAGAGCATATTTGAGATCATCAAGACGCTAAACGAGAACGAGGGCATCACCGTTCTCCTGGTGGAGCAGAACGCCCGCCTCGCGCTGGGAATAGCCCAGTACGGATACGTCCTCGAGATCGGTCGGGTCGTGCTTGAGGACACGGGCGAGAACCTGCGTAAGAACGAGGATGTGCGCCGGGTCTACCTTGGGTACTGAGCGCTCTCTCGGACCACTATCCATTCTTGGCAACGCGCCGCTCAGTTCTTTTCCATGACTGCCCAGTCTGTTTTTCTGTCGCCCAGGTCATTCCCTTGGCTCCGCCGTCTCCCCTGGATTTGACGTCTCATCGCCGTGACAAGCAATAGAATGGAGAGTTCGTAGGTGCAAAACGCTGCCTGTAAGGCCTCGCTGGCCGATGTCCTTGTTCCTCAGCAGACCATCTTGCGGCAGGCGCTGCTTGTCCTGGGGGCGGTCACTTTCGTGGCTCTCTCAGCGCAGGTTCGCTTCGGTCTCCCGTTCACTCCCGTGCCGGTAACCGGGCAGACGTTCGCCGTACTCCTCACCGGGGCGCTCTTGGGGAGCCGTCTCGGTGCAGTCAGCCTCAGCAGCTACTGGGCGATCGGCGCCTGCGGACTTCCCGTCTTCAACGGCTGGGGTGGTGGCTGGGCGGTAGCCAGTGGCCCCACCGGTGGGTACGTCGTTGGGTTCATCGGCGCGGCCTTCGCCGTCGGCTGGTTTGCTGAGAGAGGGTGGGATCGCGGCCGCTGGGTCATCGTTCCCCTGCTCATCGGCAATGTGTTCCTCTATGTTCCCGGCTTGTTGTGGCTGGCCCGCTTCGTCGGCCCTCACGCAGTCTGGCAGGCCGGGTTGTGGCCTTTCCTCCCCGGCGATCTGTTTAAGCTGGTGGCGGCGGCGATTACCCTGCCGGCGGGCTGGGCGGTCGTGGAACGGTTTCAGCCGCGCTAGACCATGAGGGAGCCTGGGAGTTACTGCGCCAACAAGACGCGAAAAAAACCGCCCCTCTATCTTGATAGACTCCCCGGCAAGGATTAGAATTAGGAAACCGCCGGATAAACTTCGTGTATGATGCGAAGCGGTACCCAGCGGGATACGGGTTCATTTCTGGCCGGAGTTGTTGATTAGTCGTTCAGGAGGTGGCGCCGTGAACGATGGGGATGACTTCTGGCGGAGGGCCCTCAGGAAGAGGATGTCCCGGCGACGTACCCTTCAGGCTGCTGCCCTCGGCGCGGCTGGGCTGGTGGGCGCCCACACGATTGCCTGCGGGGGAGATGATGAGGCGGAAGAGCCGCCTGGGGCGGGCGGTACCGCCGACGCCCGGCCGACTCCCGGCGGCACCGGCACCGGCACCATCGCCGACCTCTACAACATGGACCCCCACAAGCCGATAGCCTTTCTTACCCACGTCTTCGGCTCCTGGATGTACAATCGCCTGATGCGTTTCGCCACCCAGCGGGGCGTCCTGCCCGACGATCAGTGGTATGAGGTCGCGCCGGAGCTGGCCCAGAAGGTGGAAAACCCGGAACCCCTCACCTTCGTCTTCACTATCCATCCCGAGGCGAAGTGGCACAACGTCGATCCGACCTTTGGGCGGCCGGTCACCGCCGAAGACGTTGTCTACAACTACAACCGCTTTAGCTCCCTCTCTCCCAACAAAGGTGAGTGGGACATGGTGGACAGCGTTACCGCCTCCGCCGACAACCGCCAGGTGACCATCAAGCTCAAGTATCCCTATGGCCTCTTCCTAAAGCGTGCCGCCTCCTTCAACGATCTGTGGCTGGTGGCTCCCGAACTGATAGAGGCCGATGGTGACGCGGAGAAGCGGTCTGTTGGGTCGGGTCCCTTCATATTTGAGCACTACGAGCGTTCTGTTGACCTTATGTTCCGCAAGAACCCCGACTACTTCGAGAAAGATGAATGGGGCAACTCCCTTCCCTACCTTGACAAGCTGCACCTCTACGTCATCCCCGATACCAACACGGTGATGTCACAGTTCTTTGCGGGCAAACTGGATACAACGTATGTTCAGCCGGCTCTCCTGGACACGATCCGGCAGCAAGACTCCAAAACAAGGATCAACCCCTTCCTGCGTAACCTCACCAGCTTCCTGTACTTCGAGCCGGCCAGCTTTACCTCGAACAAGCCCCCCTTCAACGACGTTCGTGTCCGTCGCGCCGTCTCCATGGCCATCGACCGCGACGGCCTGCTGAAGCTGGTCTCTCCCGAGAAGGGGGGCGAATGGCCCAACATCGTCAGCGCCGGCATGGGAAGGAAGTGGTGGGTCGATCCTAAGAGCGACGAGATGGGCGACGCGGGCCAGTGGTACAAATACGATGTGGCCGAGGCCAAGGCGCTTCTGAAGGCGGCCGGCTTCGAGGACGGCTTCGAAACGCGGCTCCACTTCAGCTCGACGATATACACCAACATCATCCTCTACTACCCTGTAGTCGCCGAGGCGCTCCCCAAGCTCTTGCGGGAGGTGGGCATCAAGGTGACCTCCGTTCCTGAGGACTACATAGGGCAGTACTTCCCTCAGACCTACAGCCAGGGCAACTTCGACGGCATGGCCTGGGGCCTCCTCACCGTTCTCCCCGATGTCGCTGCCTATTTCGAGCAGAGCTTCCTGCCGTTTGACGCCGGCGGCGCCCGCAACATGTCGCGAGTCGATGACCAGGAGCTTATCAGCAGTATCAACGGGGCTGTGCGGACGTGGGATGTCGAGGAGGGGCGGCAGAGAGCTGCGAGAGCTTCAAAAGTACGTCTCTGACCAGATGTATTACATACCCGGGATCAACCCCTACGAGTACAATGCCAGCCATCCGGTGGGCGCCGGCGCTGTCAACACCTCTGGCCCCACCACCTTCGCCTTCGGCACCGAAGGGACGATGTGGACTTGGAGATACAAGGAATACCAGTAGGGCGGTTTCTCTCGTCGATCTAGCGGCTAGTGGGGGGACGGTCTTGAACCGGTACATCATCCGCAGGCTGTTGATGGTCATCCCAACGCTGATCGGCGTGACCATTCTCGTGTTCCTTCTCGTGCGTCTCCTGCCCGGCGACGTCGTCCAGCAGCTTTCAGGAGAGAACGCTCAACTCAGCGAGGAGCAGCGGCAGGAGGTAAGGAAAGAGCTTGGCCTCGACAAGCCGGTCTTCCAGCAGTACTTTGTCTGGATGTCCCACGTCGCCCGGGGCGATTTGGGGGAATCGCTCCAGACCAAGGTGTCGGTTACCAGCGAACTGAGGCACCGCCTGCCGGTCACCTTCGAGTTGGGACTCCTTGCCCTCGCCATCTCTCTCTGCGTGTCTCTCCCTATCGGTGTCCTCGCTGCCGTGCGACAAGACAGCATGCTCGACTACGTTGCCCGCAGCGGAGCGATCGCTTTTCTCTCCATTCCCTCCTTCTGGATGGGCACCCTGGTCATGGTGCTGCCGAACAAGTGGTGGGGGTGGGCGCCGCCCATCCAGTACAAGAACATCTGGGAAGACCCCGGCGAGAACCTGTACATGCTCATAATACCGGCGGCCATCCTCGGCATGCTCCTCTCGGGCACGGTGATGCGTATGACCAGGGCCCAGATGCTGGAGGTTCTGCGCCAGGACTACGTGCGCACCGCCTGGTCCAAGGGACTGCGGGAGCGCACAGTGGTGGCGCGCCACGCGATCAGGAATGCGTTCATTCCCGTCATAACCATCGTCGGGCTCCAGATACCCATCCTGGTGGGCGGGACAGTGATCCTGGAGACCATCTTCAGCATCCCCGGAGTGGGCCGCTATCTGCTGTTTTCCATCGCCTCCCTCGACTACCCGGTGGTCCAGGCGATAAACCTGATTGTCGCGACGGTCATAGTTCTAACGAACCTCGCTGTGGACGTGACGTACGGCTTTCTCGATCCCCGGATCCGCTTCAACTAAGGGGATCGGCCGGAAAGGTCTTCGATGACGACTGTCGACGAGGTAGGGGTTTATCAGGCGTTTCGCCCGGAGCGGAAAACCTGGCGGCGGGTCCTGCGGGGTTTGTGGCGATTCTTCCGCCGAAAGCCCCTGGGCGCGTTCGGCGGCATCCTTGTGCTGGCCATGATCGCGGTGGCGGTCTCAGCCCAGTGGATAGCTCCCTACTGGTACGACGACCAGTCCTGGAGCGAGGCGATGCAGGGGCCATCGCTGAAGCACCTCTTCGGCACCGACGACCTGGGGCGGGACGTGTTGAGCCGGGTCATCTACGGGGCGCGGGTTTCCGCGGTGGTGGGCTTCTCCGCCGTAGCGATATCGGCGGTTGTCGCCACCACTGTGGGTACTGTCTCCGGCTTCTACGGCGGCTGGTTCGACTCTCTTTTCCAGCGGCTTGTCGACATATGGATGTCCTTCCCGGCCATTGTCATCCTCGTCACCATCGTCTCTGCCTTCTCTCGCAGCGGCGACCCCGTGCACCGGATAGTGGCCATCACATTGGTGATGGGTATCCTTATGGCTGCCGGCTCATCGCGCGTGATCCGCGGCGCCGCCATATCTGTGAAGACCAATCAGTATGTGGAGGCAGCGCGCTGCATCGGCGCCGGCGACCTGCGTATCCTGACCCATCACATACTCCCCAACGTCTTTGCCGTCGTCATAATCCTTGCCACTGTGCAACTCGGCGCGGCGATCCTCGCTGAGTCCTCGATCAGCTTCCTGGGATGGGGCGTGCCGCCGCCATTCCCGTCCTGGGGGCAGATGTTGAGCTCTAAGGGCCTCCTCTACATGAGAGTGCACGTCTGGTTGGCCCTGTGGCCGGGGCTGGCCATCGCCCTCTCCGTGTACGGATTCAACATGCTCGGCGACGCCCTCCGCGACGTGCTCGACCCCCGCCTTCGGGGCGGCCGCTAACGGGCCTCGGCTGGATTCGTCTCCTGCCGCCGCTCATTTGCCGAGATACGAACAGGCCGTGGGGCATCCTCATGTGTCCGTCTTCACTGGGCTGAAGGGAGGTCTAGCGTTTCGTGAAAACCGGCAAACTACCGCCGGACGTGCTGAGGCGCCTGCTCGCGTCTGCCCGCTGTGAGGACGCGCGGGTCATCGTCGGGCCGACCTTCGGCGAGGACGCGGCCGTGCTGGCGGTCGGCGGGAAGTTGCTCGTCGCCTCAACCGACCCCATCACCTTTGCGACCGACCTCATCGGTTGGTACGCCGTCCAGGTGAATGCGAACGACGTCGCCGTCATGGGGGCAAGGCCTGCCTGGTTCCTGGCGACGATCCTTCTCCCGGAGGGCGCCCAGCCGTCCCTGGCCGAGCAGATATTCGATCAGATCCATTCCGCCTGCCGGGAGCTCGATATCAGCCTTGTGGGAGGGCACACGGAGGTTACGCACGGCCTCGGACGCCCTCTCGTGATAGGGACGATGCTGGGAGAGGCGGATCACGTGGTGCGGAGCGCCGGCGCCAAGGCCGGTGACTGTCTGATCCTCACCAAAGGCATCGCTATCGAGGGTACCGCCCTGCTGGCTCGCGAGGCCGCGAAACAGCTCCAGGCGCGGGGAGTCAGCAGCGACGTTATCGAAAGAGCGGGCAAGTTCCTCTACCACCCCGGAATCAGCGTGGTCAAGGAGGCGCTGATCGCCTGCCAGACCGTCTCCGTCCACGCCATGCACGATCCGACCGAGGGCGGGCTCGCCACCGCCATCTACGAGCTGACGGAAGCGGCCGGCGTCGGCGCAGCCGTTAGGGCCCAAGACATAGCCGTGCTGCCGGAGACGGTGACTGTGTGCCGCGCTCTCGGCCTGAACCCCCTGGGGCTTCTTGCCTCCGGCTCTCTCCTGATAGCGGTCGCGCCGGAGGACTGCGATCCGGTCTTGGCGGCGTTGACGGATGGCGGCGTCGGAGCCTCCTGCATCGGCGCCCTGGTGTCTCATCGGGAAGTGACTATAATAGATGCACGAGGCGGTGTGGCGGCTTTGCCTCGTTTCGACCGAGACGAACTGGCCCGCTTCCTTGCGACAACCTAGACATCTACCCCGGCTTCTGCCCAAGCCTCCGTCCCGGGATTCTGGCCGGCGGCAAGAGAGAGCATAGAAGGCAGAGGATATCGTGACTGCGGAAAGGCCGAGGAATCTCGGAGAATTGCGGGCTTCGGGCTACCGGGTTTCGCCGGTAAAAGAAGAGATGCGCCGCAACCTCATCCGGCGGATACGGCAGGGCGAGGAGCTTTTCCCCGGCATCATCGGCTTTGAAGAGTCAGTGATCCCTCAGATCGAGAACGCCGTCCTCTCCGGCCAGGACATCATCTTCCTCGGCGAGAGAGGGCAGGCCAAGTCCCGTCTTATCCGTTCGCTCGTCAACCTTCTCGACGAAGCCGTGCCCGCCGTCGCCGGCTGCGAGATCCACGACAATCCCTACGACCCCATCTGCAGGGCCTGCCGCGACAGGCTGGCTGAGCAGGGCGACGATCTGGAGATAACCTGGCTGACCCCCGACCAGCGCTACGGCGAGAAGCTCGCCACTCCCGACATCACGATTGCCGACCTCATCGGCGAAGTCGACCCCATCAAGGTCGCCGAGGGGCGCTACCTGTCCGACGAGCTGACCATCCACTACGGACTCATACCCCGCAGCAACCGCGGCATCTTCTCCCTCAACGAGCTGCCCGACCTGGCGGAGCGTATCCAGGTCGGCCTGCTGAACATCATGGAGGAGCGCGACATTCAGATCCGGGGCTACCGCGTCAGTCTGCCTCTGGACATCTGCGTCGTGGCCAGCGCCAACCCCGAAGACTACACCAACCGCGGCCGCATCATCACCCCGCTCAAAGACCGCTACGGCGCCCAGATCCGCACCCACTACCCGCGCAAGGTGGAGCACGAGATCCGCATCATGGAGCAGGAGATGTACCAGTTCCGCGATGAGGATTTCGAGGTGATCGTGCCTCCGTATATGAAAGAGATCGTCGCCGAGATAACCCGGCTGGCCCGCCGCAGCCCCGACGTCAACCAGCGCTCCGGCGTCTCCGTCCGCGCCTCCATCACCGACTACGAGAGCCTGCTGGCCAACGCCATGCGTCGCGCCCTCCGCCTCGGCGAGAGGGAGATCGTCCCTCGCATCAGCGATCTCCCCTACGTGATGCCGGCGTTCAGCGGCAAAGTGGAGTTCGAGACGGTTGAGGATGGCCGGGAGCAGCAGATACTGGGCAAGCTGATTCAGAGCGCTGTCCTCAACGTGTTCAGCCGCCATTTCAACGTTGCTGATCTGGAAGGCATCGTGGCCCCCTTCAAGGAGGGCATCTCCGTCGAGGTGTCCGACACCATGGCCTCGCCCGATTACCTGCCGCTGCTGCAGAAGGTCGAAGGGTTGGAGCGCGCCGTGGCCCGGCTGAAGGTGGGAGAGAAGCCCGCTTCCATCGCCTCCGCCGTGGAGTTCGTCCTGGAGGGGCTCCACCTCAACAAGCGCCTGAACAAGGACGAGGTGCTCGGCCGCGTTCAGTACCGAGGATAGCATGCGTGCCTATCGCTACTCCCAGTGGGACGGCACCCAAGACGGCCCTCCCGTCGACGCCGACAGCATCCTCGAGAGCATCACCGACGACCTGATGAACCTCGGCGATCTCCAGTATGCCCTCCGCAATCTCCTGCAGAGAGGGCTGCGCGGCCCCGGCGAGCGTCCCCAGGGGTTGCGCGACCTGCTCCAGAAGCTGCGCCAGAAACGCCGCCAGACCCTCGACCGCTACAACCTGGGCTCGATCCTCGAAGACATCCGGCAGCGGCTGGACGAGATCGTGCGCATCGAGAAGAGCGCGCTCCGGCAGCGTCTGGAAGAAGCCCAGCGCGCTCCTTGGGGAAGAGGGCGCGCCTCCGGCCGCAGGAAGTGAGCCCGGTCTCCCCAGATGAGCCGGCGAAGTCGACCGAGCGTGAGTTCGCTCAGATGCTCAAGAACGTCGTCGAGCGCAAGCAGAGCCACCTCGAAAGCCTGCCGACGGACGTGGGCGGCCAGATGAAGGGGCTCCAGCAATACGAGTTCATGGACTCCGAGGCGCGGCGCAAGTTCCAGGAGCTGATAGAGATGCTGCGGAAAGCGATGACCGACAGCTTCTTCCGCGACGTGCACAAACAGATCAGCGATATGTCGCCGGAGCAGATGGAACGTCTGAAGCAGATGATGAAGGCTCTCAATCAGATGCTCTCCGAGAAGATGGCCGGCGGCGAGCCCGACTTCGACCAGTTCATGAGCGAGTACGGCGACCTCTTCGGCCCCAACCCGCCCCAGAACCTCGAAGAGCTGATCGTCCAGATGCAGCATCACATCAGCCAGATGCAGAGCCTGCTCGACAGCCTGCCGCCGGAGATGCGCCAGCAGCTTCAGGACCTGCTGACGGACAAGATCGCCGACCCGGATCTACAGGCGGAGCTGAGCGAGCTGGCGGCCAACCTGGAGCTGCTCTACCCGATGCGCGACCTGCGCAGTCACTATCCCTTCCGCGGCGACGAGGAGCTGAACATCAACGCGGCGATGCGCCTCATGGACTACATGCAGAACCTGGACGAGCTGGAGCGCCAGTTGGAGCGCGTCCAGTACGGCGGCGACATCGACGACGTGGACGCGGAGAAGCTGCGGGAAGTCTTGGGGGAAGAGGCCCACGAGGAACTGCAGCAGCTACGCCGCTTTCGCGAGGTGCTGGAAGAGGCCGGCTACATCCGGCGCAAAGGCCGCACCTGGGAGCTGACGCCGCGGGCCATCCGCAAGCTGGGCCAGAAAGCGCTGGCCGAGATATATGCCCAGGTCAAGGCGGAAAGGGCGGGCAAGCATCCCCTGCATACCTCCGGCCTCGGCGGCGAGCAGATCGGCGAGACGAAGCGCTACGAGTTCGGCGACCCCTTCCATCTCCATCTCGAAAAGACCGTCATGAACGCGCTCTACCGGCAGCCGCCCGCCGCTGTGCCCGTCCGTTTGAGCCGCGACGACTTCGAGGTGCATCGCACTGAGGACCTCACCCAGACCGCCACCGTCGTCATGGTCGACCTCTCCTGGTCGATGGCCCTGCGCGGCAGCTTTCAGGCGGCGAAGAAGGTCGCCCTGGCCCTCAACAACCTGATCAGCAGCCAGTACAGCCGCGATTCGCTGTACGTGGTCGGCTTCTCCGCCTACGCCCGCCAGCTCAAGCCCGAGGAGCTGCCCTACGTGCGCTGGGACGAGTCCGTCCTGGGCACGAACATGCACCACGCCTTCTTGCTGGCGCAGAAGCTTCTGGCCAAGCACAAAGTGGGCACCCGCCAGATCATCATGATCTCCGACGGCGAGCCGACGGCCCATCTGGAGCGGGGCCGCTCCTACTTCGCCTACCCGCCCAGCCCGGTCACCATCCGCGAGACGCTCAAGGAAGTGAAGCGCTGCACTGACAAGGGGATTGTCATCAACACGTTCATGCTCGACCGCAACTACTACCTGAAGGAGTTTGTGAGGGAGATGGCCCGCATCAACAAGGGGCGCGTCTTCTACACGACGCCGGAGGGGTTAGGCGAGTACATTCTAGTAGACTACGTGGCCCACAAGCAGAAGCTGGTTCGCGGAAGCTGACTCGCCACGACGAGCCGCCGGGCTGCGCCTGCGACGGCTAGTAACCCACAAACTCGACATGAGGTCTTACGAGGAGAGGACATGGAGCGCCAAGAAAAGACCACACGAAGTGAAAGCTGGCTACTCTACGCCGTCTCAACCATCGTGCGAAAGGCTTCCGACAGGGTTATTGCCCCGTTGGGTCTCTCCATCGCCCAGATGCCGGTTCTCGTGGCCCTTCGCGATGCGAAACAGCCGATCATGGTAACAGAGCTGGCTCGCGGCCTCTACCTTGAAGTCCCAAGCGTTACGACGATGATCGACCGTCTTTGCGAGCGTGGGCTGGTCGAACGCGCCGACGACCCTCAAGACCGGCGGAAGACCCTTGTGGCTCTAACGCAGAACGGAGAGCGCCTTGCGGAGAGCATCTGCGAACCATACCGGCAACTGCATGAAGAGATGTTCGGAGTGCTGGACGACGACGAACGCGAGAACCTAACAGCCTTGTTGGAGAAACTCCGCGATGCGAATCTCCACCTCGTCGAATAGGAGAGAGGGGAGACGCTGGAGGAGGCAGGATGTTCCTCGCCGGCGACGGCATAGACCTAGACCCCTATATTCACGCCTTCTACGAGGGTCTGCTCCGAGGCGTGCTGCTGGCGGCCAGAAAAGGAGTTCTGTGCGTGGAGATGGCCGCGCACTCGAACAAGGCGACGCGTCCTTCTACATCGACGCCCGGGGACGGCGGTTGGGCGAGTACATTCTAGTGGACTACGTGGCCCACAAGCAGAAGCTAGTTCGCGGAACCTAGCCCTGACGGCAACGCCCTCGCGCCCAGTCGCTGATCCAGCTCGACCGGATTCTTCCGGCGAAATGCTCGATCTCCGCCATTTCGCGCTTCCCTTCCTGCACTAGCGTCTGTTCTGCCAGTTCGATGAGCGTGCTTGTCGGGAACGCGAAGTAGTTTCGCGACAGCGTCTGGTGTGGGCGTGCAACATTGCCCATTCCCATACGGCGAACGACACAGCCCTTCGAGTCGCCTGATTCACGCGGTCCTTGAATTTCCCTCGAGAGTGTCAAGGTGCGTTAGAACAACGATCGAGCATCCGCATGCGTCCAACGCACCATATGTGGCTGTACCATTCGGCACAGGCCGCGCCGGACTCTTTGGAAGACTGCTCGCAAGACGCGTGCCTTCTCATCAAGCTTTCTGAGAGCCTCGTTCAGGTTGTCTATTCCTCGTCCAAACCTCGTAAATGCCACCCCGAGTGGGGCTTCAGCGGGGCCCTTCAACGTAGTACACGATCGACGCTACCACGCTCGCCATACACGTTGTAGGTTCCCTCTGGCGCATTGCTTCCTTGCCCTGCGTCTTGAGGTTATCGGATGAGCGCAGCCACTGCGGCGGCATGAGCCTGATCGTGCCGCTCGTCCCCTTTGGGTTGCGACACGTGGGCGATCGTCTTGGCGCGTCATCGATTCAAGAATCGGCTTAGCTCGTGCTCTCAGTCTCCGCAGCACTTCTGTGCGTTGCTGTGCGTGCAACTCCCTGAAATCGTCAATGCCCTTGTCATATCTCTTCTGAGCGGACTTGAATCGTGTCGCGAAGTTCGTATGGAACCGGGCCAGATCTACAACGGTCTCACTACACACGCCTTCAGGCGCTGGATTACCGTGCACACGAATTCCCGCTTTTCTTCAGCCAAGTCGGGGTTCCGCAATCGCTCCGTATGAGGCTGGGCGAGTAGTCTCGTCATTTCCGATCTGGCACGCTCTACTCGCAGAAGTCTGCTGGATAGTACCTCGGCGGTTCTTATCGAAGCAGCAAATACAGCCTATTGCCCTTCATCCTCGACTATCACGCCGCCACTGAAGAAGATTTCTCAGCATATCGAGCAATCGGCGTGACAGCTCCAACATAGCGCCTGCGCCTTGGCAGCCCGTGGTTCGGGGCGATACAGACGCTCAATTTCCCATCTGGGGATACCGCATCCGGTGCGCCGCAATAGCGGACATTCTTTCTCCAATTGGCCCGCATAGTAACCAGCGCGCCCAGCGTTAATCTGCCTCCGCACGCTAATGTCCACTGACCAACCAGGCGCGCGCCGCCGATAAATAGCTTGTACTCCTCGTTCAAGCGCTTGCACGGGGAACGCAAGAGGGGGATGATCACCTAGATGAACTCTTGGCGACAGTTGGCGACAGGGGTGTTGCTGCTCCTCCTGTTGCTGGCCACAGGCACGCTGGCATACAGGATCATCGAGGGCTGGTCTGTCCTCGATTCCCTCTACATGACCGTCACCACGGTCACCACCGTGGGCTTCCGGGAGGTGCAGCCTCTGAGCACGGCGGGCCGCATCTTTACCATGTTCCTCATATTGCTGGGTGTCGGCGTCGCCCTGTATATTCTGGTCGGCTTCGTGACCCTGGTGGTCGAGGGAAAGCTCGGGCTGGCCTGGGGAGAGAGAAGAATGAGAACGAAGATTCAGGCGCTGCGTAACCACTACATCCTCTGTGGCTTCGGCCGCGTCGGCGAGGAGATAGGGCGCGAGTTCAGCGACCGCGGCATACCCTTCGTCGTCGTCGACTCGAACGAGGAGGCGATAGGCCGTGCCCGCGAGCGGGGATTCCTCCTCATCGAGGGCGATGCCTCATCCGACACCGTCCTCCGCGATGCCGGCATCGAGCATGCCCGCTGCCTCCTCGCCGCGTCCGACTCCGATTCCGGCAACACCTACATCACCCTGACCGCCAAGGCGATGAAGCCTGACGTCCTGGTTGTCGCCCGCGCCGGCCAGCCCAGCAATCAGCAGAAGATGCTCCGCGCCGGCGCCGACCGGGTCATCTCGCCCTACCTGATCGGCGGCCGCCGGATGGCCCTCTCCGCCCTCCAGCCGCTCGTCCTCGACTTCGTCGACACCCTTGTCGGCGGCGGCGGAGGATTGGGCGAGCACATCATCGCCGAGGTGGAAGCGAGCGAGCAATCAGGGATGGGCGGCCGCACCGTGAAGGACGTGCTCCGGGGCGCCAGCAACGTCAACGTACTGGCCGTGCGAAAGCACACGGGCGAGATCGTCGTCGGGCCGCGCGACTCCGACGTCGTCGAGGTAGGCGATCGCCTCGTCGTCCTCGGCCGGGAGTTCGACCTGGAGGCCCTCTCCGAGACGCCGGCGGCAGGGCCGTCTGCGCTCTAGCATCATGATACGGACGTTGTCGCTCTCCCGAGAATCCCCGAATTGACTCAGCGAGCCCTCTTCATCGTCAACCCCGTGGCGCGGGGCGCGCCGCCGCAGGAGAAGCTGCGCCGGGCTCTCGTCTGGCTGGAGAGCCGGGGCTGGCAGGCCGAGCTGACCCTGACGGAACGCAAGGGGCACGCCATCGACCTGGCCCGTGAGGCCGCGCAGGGAGGCTTCGCTGCGGTCGTGGCCTGCGGCGGCGACGGCACGGTCAACGAAGTCGCCAACGGCCTCGCGACGTCGGACACTCCCCTGGCCGTTGTCCGCGGCGGCACCGCCAACGTCTGGGCGAAAGAGGTGAAGATACCGCGCGACCCGCTCAAGGCCGTCCGGCTGCTGTGCGAGGGCGAGAAGCGCCGGATCGATCTGGGGCTCGCCGAACCGCCGGCGGGTGAAGGGCGCTATTTCCTGCTTATGGCCGGCGTCGGCCTCGATGGGCATGTCGTGAGCCGCGTCCCCGATGACTTCAAGCAGCGATTGGGCGCCGCCGCCTACGTCCTCCACGGTCTCCGGGAGGCGCTGCGCTACCGCAGCAGCGAGACCACCGTCATCATCGACGGCGAACCCCTGACAATCGATCTCACCTGGCTGCTGGTCGGGAATACGCGCTCCTACGGCGCTGTGATCGACATCACCCGCCATGCCCGGGCGGACGACGGCCTGCTCGACGTGTACGCCTTCAGCGGCCACGGAATCCGGCGGATGGCCATGCACGGCCTGCGGATACTCGCCCGCCGCCATGACCGGGCGCCCAACGTCTTCTACCGGCAAGCGCAGACTGTGGAACTGCCCAGCCCCTGCGTCCTGCCCGTCCAGGTCGACGGCGACTATCTGGGGATGACCCCGCTCACGCTGCGGGTGGTGCCGAACGCCCTGTCGGTGGTCGTGCCCGCCGGCCTCAAGAGCCCTCTGTTTGGCAGGACTGACGGCTAGCCATCGGCGCTGTCAGCACCTGACCGGCCTTGACGGAGAAGACGCTGGCCCCGGAGAAGAGCCGCCGTCCCTCGTCTTCCCTTTCCGCAGAGGTTATCCAGACCTGGTCGAAGCTGGAGACGGCGTCCAAGACGCTGCTGCGACGCCCCTCGTCCATCTCCGAGAGGACGTCGTCCAGCAGAAGGACGGGATGATCGCCGGTGTTGGCGAGGAGGAAGCGAGCCTCCGCCAGGCGCAGCGCGAGGGCGGCGGTGCGTCCCTGCGCCCGTGAGGCGAAAGCGGCGGCGGAGCGGCCATCGAGCGAGAAGAGGAGGTCGTCGCGGTGAGGTCCCCACAGCGTGACGCCGGCGCCGATCTCCCGTTCCCGCCCCTGAGCGAGCGTCTGCAGGAAAGCGGCTGCCAGTTCCTCCTGGCCGGCGTTACCCGCGCGCTCGCCGTCCCAACCGCCGGCCCAGCGCGGCTGATACGTCAGCGTCAGCGCCTCCCGTCCACCGCTCAAGAAGCCGTGCGCCTCGGCGGCGATGCCGGCCAAGCGGGCCACCGTTTGCGCCCTCGTTCCCACGACGTAGGAGCCGGCCTGGGCGAGATGGTCGTCCCAGAAAGCGATCTCATCCGGGCGCGCCATCCCCGACTGGATACGCCGCAGGAGGGCGTTCCGCTGCAGGAGCACCTTGTTGTACTGCTGCAGCGCTTTCAGGTAGCGGGCGTCGATTTGCGTCAGCGTGATGTCGAGGTAGCGGCGTCGTAGAGATGGCGACCCGCTGATCAGGTCGATGTCCTGCGACGTGAAGAGGACGGCGTTGATCCGGCCTATCGTCTCCGACGCCCTCTTGGGGACGCCGTTCACGCGTAGTCGCTTGCTGGCGCGGGAGTGTCCATCGGATGCCGGCACCCGTTCGCCTGGCTGTCCCTGGATCACCATCTCGACTCGAACGGGCCCCGACGACCGCTCGGCCTCGGCGACGAGGCGGGCGATGGGCAGCGCCTCTTGGGCGACCTCCCAGCGGATGAGCTCGCTGTCGCTGCCGGCGCGGAGGGAGCGGATCGTGGAGAGGAGGTAGACGGCCTCCAGGAGATTCGTCTTGCCCTGGGCGTTATCGCCGATGAAGAGCAGGGGCCCCGGCGGCAGGTCCAGCTCCAACTCGCGGTAGTTGCGAAAGTCAGCGAGGCTCAGGTGACGGACGTACATAGGCTAAACGACAGGCTGCTGCACTCCTTTGTGGGCTGAGGAGATGAGGATGCCTGCCCTTGACGAGTCTACTGGAAGAGACAGTCACTCGCTAGGGGTTGCGATCGCATGGGAAAGAGGATGTGTTCGATCAGTTGGGGGTGGGGGTTTCTTGTGCACATAGCGTCGTGGTCCCGAAGGGAACCGGCGTCTACCTGCAAGAGAATGGGATCAGGCGGCGAAGAGGACGTGGTCAAGCAACCTACGGCGTCCGCGCGCACCGGTGGCGCTGCTCGTACTTACGATCCCGCTCCCTCGAAGCGGACCCGCAGCCGGAGAGCATCCGGGCGCGACTCCTCGATCTGGACCGGCTGTTCGGCCGACTGAGACAGCGTCTCCACGATGAGGCTGGCCGTGATCGGCTCCCGCAGCGTCAGCACGATGCGCGCCTCGCCGTCGAAGTAGCGCTCGACCGATGCCCCCTCGATGGCGGGCAGGCGCATGAGCGCGCGCTGCGCCTCCATCAGACCCTGAAAGCCCGGCACCGACGAAATGACCACGGTGAGGCCCTCGCCGCCGGGGGCGAACGCCGGCTCCGCCGCTTCTTCGGGAGGGGCTGTGGGGGTGGCCGTCATCGGGCGTTTCCCCGCCTGTGCCCGTCCCCGTCTGGCGGGTCGGCACTTCATCCAGCCGCCGTTCCAGCCGCTCCACGTTTCGGCTGAGCGTCGACAACTGCTCTGTCAAGAGCCGCCGGTCGTGGTCCATGCGGTCCTCCACGCGGTCGAGGTACTCTCGCAAAGAGCGGACCGTTGACTGCATCTCATCGGCGAGAAGCTTCCTCTCTTCGCCCATGCGGTCCAGCGTGCGGTCGAAGTGCTCCGTCAGAGCGCGGATGACCGACTGCATCTCCTCGGCCCAGGCCCGGCGGTGATGTTTGCTGGGCTCAGGGTTGGGAGGGGCTTGCGGCGTGCGGCTCCTTGGGGGTGCTGATGAGAACGGCCTCCGCCTCCGACAAGGCCTTAGCCAAGATCTCGGCGGCGCGGCGGGTAGCCTCGTTAGCTGGTGTCTCCTGGCGCTCCTCGTATCCAGCGATCTCCTCCGGCTGAGTCGGCTCCTCCGACCGCTCTAGCGGCAATTCGCTCTTCTCAGTCATCGGCAAGTCCTCGTTAGCGGGAGCCAAAGGCTCAGTGCGAGCTGATGGTGGCCCTTGGGAGGCAGGGGCAGCTTGTGGCCGCTTTGCCGGCTTGGGTGGCGGGCCCGCGATCAGCGTCCAGAGGCGTGATAAGGCGCTGGGCAGGGGCAGACCGCGCCCTCTTCGCCCTGTTGGAGAACCCCGTGAGACGTTTCTCTCCGGCCCGCCTTTGGCCTCCGGTGGCTTCTTTGGCTTCATATATATGCTCGTGATACAGCGGCTGCCCGGTCTCAGGGAAGACCGCAGCCTCATAGGTGTTATCGGCAGGTTCATTCCTGCCGCAAAGGGAGAGACATCCTTCTTAGGGATGATTGTACCGCAAATGACGGGTAGTCACGGGGGTATAGAGACTACGCCTGAGGTGTGATCCTCGGGAGACGCGGGAAGATAGCCCGTGACCGAGTCTCGTTACCCTACGGGGCAGACGCCGCGCACATCGAACTGAAGTGGCGTCTGCCTTAGAGAAAGCAAGGGCCCCGACCACCCGGAGCCGGGGCCATCCTGCCCTCTGCCTGTTCCTCTAATAGGCCCAGCCCGAGGCGGTGCCGCGCGTATCCCTACGCGTGGCCTGGCGGGGCCCTTTCCTGACGAAAGGTACGCCTCTAAAAGTGCGTTGTCAATACCTTGCTGCGTGTGGGGAGAAGCAATCTTATCGGTGATTGCAGCGGTTGTCGGGGACGGCTCTTATCAGGCGGGGTGCCGGTACCAGGGTGTCGGCGATGCCTTGCCTCCTTGCGGCCGTGTCTCCATACGGAGGCCGGGCTCGATCTTCGTGCAGACGCCGTCGGAGCAGGTGAGGAGAATGCCGTTCCGGTTGTAGAGGCGGTATTGAATGGGAATGTCGGTGCCGATGGGAAGGTCCAAGAGCACTTCCCCATCCGGAGTCTCCACCTTCAGCCCTTCGGGGAAGGATGTGGCGTCCCCCGATTCCGCTACCGGACAGCCGCTAGAGTCGTAGAGATGGAAATAGACAAGGGGGCAGCCCGCTTCATCCAGGCCGACGTGGAGGATTACCTCACCCGTCGGTGCGTCGACGAAGACGACTGATGTGCCGGGCCGGCGATGTCCTAGACGCGTAAGCCTCTCCTTTGCGCTGCCTCGCGCTCAGCGCTTCAAGACAACAAAGGCGCTCGCCTTCAACGGCGGCGCCGGAAGCCGCCCCGCCTGGCGTCGCGTTTGTGGTGGTGCCCGCCCGAAGACGCTTGGTCCACGACGATATCCATAGTGCGGCCTTTGAGTTCGCTGCCCTTCAGGGCTTCTATAGCGGCGGCAGCGGCATCCTCTTCCATCTCCACATAGGCAAAGCCGCGAGGGCGGCCGGCGCGGTTGCGGGCGACTCGGAGGGAGCCGATCTCGCCAAAGGCCGAGAACACCGACCGCAAATCGCTATCCGTTGCTTCCGGAGACAAGTTGCCCACGTACAGAGTGGTCAAGGCTTTCCTCCTCTGCGGACGGTTGGGCTGGCTGGACCGGCGGGGAGGGCGTTCGGCGCCCCCTTAACTCAGAGGGCGCCGTGCCAGGTTCGATTGGGTTAGCTTCTAGTAACGCCCGCGCGACGGCTGGCGCTTGGAGAAGCAGTCTCGGCAGTAGACCGGCCGGTCTCCCCGAGGTTCGAACGGGACCTCGGTTGTCTGGCCGCACTCGGCGCAAACCGCCGAGAACATCTGCCGGGGGGACGAGCTGTAGCCGCCGCCACCACCGCCGCGCTCCGACTTCCGAGCCTGTCGGCAGGAAGCGCAACGCTTGGGCTCGTTGGTGAACCCGCGGCTGGCGTGGTACTCCTGGTCCTCAGCCGAGAACGTGAATGAGGCGCCGCAATCGACGCAGGTTAGGGTTTTGTCGGTGTATGCCACTCGACGACCTCCTTGTTGGGGTCCGCTATTCCTTGTCGTCGAGTGCGAAACGGGACAGTAACTGTTCGTTACGATTCGAGGACAGGGACAACTACTTATGTGAGAACTATAACACATTAAAGCCCGCTTGTCACGCAAGGGCCCGGCGCAGATTGAGGATCGTTGCCCGTCGAATCGACAGAGGTGGCATTTGCTCTAGGCTAACAGCCGCCCAGCGCTCTTGGCGAAGTACATTCAGCCTCCAGCTGTGGCTCGTTTGACTGCTCGGCGTCTCCCGTCGGGCTCCGATCCCATCTGAGCAAGCCCGTGCGTCCGTATCGTCAGCGTTGTGGCCAGCGTACAATATGGGCGACATGCGCGAGACGTGGGTTCGGCTAAGGGATTCGCGGGCCGGCGGCTACGTTTTGGCTTTGGCTCTCGCCGCCATCGTCACGGCCATCATCGCTGCCATCGATCAAGTAATGGATGTGGCCAACATCTCCATGCTCTACCTGCTCGCCGTCATGGCCAGCGCGATCGCCTTTGGCAGCGGGGCCGCGATCCTTGCTTCAATAGCAGCGTTTCTCGCATTCAACCTCTTCTTTGTCAACCCCAAGTACCGACTGACTGTTTCCGACTCGGAGGAATGGGTCGCGCTTGGCTTGCTGCTTATCACGGGTATCATTACCGGGCAACTCGCGGCGGCGCTGAGGAACCGCGCGCGAGATGCTCGACGCCGCGAAAGAGAGGCCGTGGTCCTGTATGACGTGGTCCGCCTGATGGCGGCACCGCAACTGCCCGAGGCTCTGACCGCCGTCGCCGGACGCTTGCGGCAAGAACTCGAACTCGCCGCCGTGCTGATCCATGTGGGGGAGGACGGCCCCGTTCAGGCGCACGCAGAGTCTGGTGACAAACGTGCGCTCGATCTCGCTCGCGCTCGTACCAGCACCCCTGGGCTGGTACTTCGGGAAGGAGAGGCCCCTACCGCAGCCCGGCGCGGTTCGCCCGGACGGTGGATCAAGATCATCCCTCCCCGCATTCCGGGGCGGCGCGCGTTTGTCAGTGAGCGTTTACACACTGTTCCGATCACTGACCAAGATCAGGTCATCGGCTCTCTTGTCATTGTGAGGCCTCCTGCCGGCCCGCCGTGGAGCGCCGCTGACGACCGGCTTCTGTCCGCTGTCACGAACCAGATCAGCCTTGCCCTGGAGCGCGTCCGCCTGGGGGAAGAGGCGACAGAGGCTGAGGTGCTCCGTCGGACGGACAAGCTAAGGAGGCGCGCTGCTCAATGCCGTATCTCATGACCTTCGGACGCCGCTGTCCTCCATAATCGCATCCGCCGGTAGCCTCCTTCAGGAGGATGTAGCTTGGACCGAAGAGGAACGGCGCGAGTTCGCAGCGGCGATTGAGGGGGAAGCCCAGCGCCTCAACCGCCTCGTTGGAAACCTGCTCGACCTTTCCCGCATCGAGGCCGGCACCCTACGCCCCGAAAAACGCTGGTACGATCTCGGTAACTCCGTCAGCGATGTCCTGGGCCGGCTTCGGCCGGTGATTGCCGAGCGCAAAGTCATCACCGACGTGTCCGATGATCTCCCACCGGTTCCGCTTGACTACGTGGAGGTCGACGAGGTTCTAGGTAACCTGATTAACGAACGCAGTGAACCACACGCCTTCAGAGACGGAAATCCATGTCTCCGCAAAGTACGCCGGCGACCACGTTGAAATCGAGGTGACAGACAGCGGGCCGGGAGTACCGAGCGACGCGCTCCCCCATGTGTTCGAGCCATTCTATCGAGTGCAGGCAACCGGCCCTCGGTCGAGAGGGATGGGGTTGGGTCTGGCGGTGGCCAAGGGGTTGGTCGAGGCTCATGGAGGCCGCATCTGGGCCGAGAACCAGCCGGTTGGCGCGCCGGTTTCGTCTTCACCCTCCCGCGGTCGAGCCCGCGACAAATAGAACTGACCACTGGCGCGCGCCCAATGATTCGTGAAACAGAGGCCCACGTCCTCGTCGTGGATGACGACCCCGGCATTCTCAAGGCCGTTCAGACTAATCTCGGCCGACATGGCTACTTGGTGGAAGCGGCGGCGACGGGACAAGAGGCGCTTCTCAGCTTCGGACGCCACCGCCCAGATATCGTCCTGCTCGACCTCGGCCTGCCGGACATGGATGGCACCGACGTGATTCGAGAGATACGAGCGCGGGCCGGCACACCCATTCTCGTTCTGTCTGTCCGCGAGGCAGAGGGCGAAAAGGTC
>CAVXOY010000022.1:0-62230 GCA_963763495.1 uncultured Chloroflexia bacterium | reverse complement strand
GGGCGCTAGCGCAGCCGCCGCCTCCGGGCATACCAGCCACCAGCGACAGCGACGGCAACTCCAGCTACGCCGCTTGCCAGGGCCGCCCAATCACTGCTGGCCAGCCGGTGCCCTCCGCTGGCGCGCCGACCTCAGCAGCGACAGCGGCGGGCGGGATCAGGACAGCGCCACCAACGCCTGGTGGCCGCGTGGGTGTGGGTGGCACCGGGGTAGGCGTCGCGGTTGGAGTGAATGTAGCGGTAGGCAGGTGTGAACGTAGTGGTCGGTCTAGGTGTCGCGGTTGCAGTGAATGTAGCGGTAGGCGTAGGTGTGAACGTACGGGTCGGTCTAGGTGTCGCGGTTGCAGTGAATGTGGCGGTAGGCGTAGGTGTGAACGTATTGGTGGGCGTGGGGCCGACCTTGCTATCCGTCCCGGCGGTGCAGGTCATTTGAGGAGTGCCTGGCACATGTGGATTGCAGCTACCGATGTCTGCGTGCTGGGGGTCCCCGAACATGATGTCGCTGAAGGTAAGACTATCCAGGCTCCCGCCGCCGATGATATCGAAGTTGATCACAGCCAACACGCCTGAAGTCTCGTCGTCTCCAAATGTGAATGCGCATCACATTGACGCAGGCAATAAACGCCTCGCCGTTGGCCTCGCCTGTGGCCGCGTTGTTGTCACCCCGAGGCGGGGCAGTTCCAAAACTGGTGCAATCCCAAGCAGCGCCGAGAGGTGTCCCCCAGGTAGTAGAGCCAGCGTTGACATCGGGATTGCTGTCCAGACAGTGGTAGTCACCAGGAACACAGCCCACCTCCGGCGCCTGGTTCAGCCTGTCATTGTAGTGAACGGTGATCTGGAACCCTCCCAGTGCACTAGACATGCCATTGATGCATATGCCGACGCCATAGGCGGGGTCACCAACAGTATGGCTCACACTGTCGTCCACATCAGCGCACGGACCGCCGTCGCTAATGTCCATATCCAGCGCTAACGACAACCCGGTCTGGGCTGATGCGTTCTCCGCATCACCGGCCTGATCCCACCACCCCCACCGCCAGGATTCCCATAATAATCAGTACGCCAGCCGCCAGCATACCCAAGAGACGAGGCCAGGCCGTACCCCGAGAATCGCAATGCGCACCGCTCACCTCAAAGACGCGAAATCAGAGTCGGCGGGGATTCAGGAAAAGACCACCAGTGCCGCCATTATACAGTCCCTGACGCGTTTGTCAAGTACCACCAAGAGGGGGGCGGGCTATCCGGCGACTGAGACGGCAGACGGCTGGCGTCGCGACTAGCCGCCGGAGGCTTTACCGGAGCCGTCGCCCCCTGACGCGCCAGACGGCAACAGCGAGCGCTGTCGCACCCAAGGCGCCTGCCACCGCCGCCCAGATCACTGCTGCCCAGTCGGAGTCATCGGTTGGCGCGCCGGCCTCAGCAGCAACGGCCGACGGCGGGAGCTTGACCACGCCGCCAACGCCCGGTGGCTTGGTCGGGGTAGGTGTAGCTGGCACTGGTGTGCGCGTCGCCGTGGGTGTAGGCATAGGCGTGAACGTGGCGGTGGGTGCCACGGGCGTTGAGGTACGTGTGGCTGTGAGGGTCGGCGTGGGCGTGTCCGTGGTGATGGGAGTGGGAGTACGTGTGGGACTGGGAGGACCGTACTCAGTAGTGTTGATGACCGCTATGTTCCACCCGGCGGAGACGTAGAGCTTGTTGCCGAAGGCCGCATGCTCCAGATGACCCGAGGCCCACATCACGAAATACCAACCATCAAACGAGAAGGTGTTGGCGTCATAGCGGTAGGCATACACCGAGTTAGACACGTACACCTTAGAACCGTCGGGACTCAGTGCCGCATCATACCCACTGGAGTCGTTCGCGACGTGGAAGTGCCCGAGGACAGACAAGTTGGCGGTGTCCAGCGCAGGCATGTTGTAGTAGACCCCAGGAAGGTAGAGACGAGTACCATCGGGACTCAACTTCAGGTCCGCGAAGTGAGAACCAAGAACCGCGCTCGTCACCAGTGAGGGGTCATCTCCGGAAATGTCGTATTTCGCGATGCGGCCCAGCGAGTCGCCGCCAGCGTACAGGAAGTGCTTATCGGAGCTTATCGCCAAATAAGCCAAGTTCTCTGACGAAGGGATTGAGCCAAGGGTAGTTCCGCTGACAAGGTCAACGATGGAAATGGAATTCCCCAAGCTGCTCGTTACGTATGCCTTGTTTCCTCCGCCCAGCGCAATATCGTAGGGATGCGAAACTGGGATTGTCCCTGTCTGCGTTCGGGACGCGAGGTTAACGACCGCGAGCGCATCCTGATCCCCCATTGCGACGTACAGCGATGACC
Source organism: uncultured Chloroflexia bacterium (assembly GCA_963763495.1). Taxonomy (GTDB): domain Bacteria; phylum Chloroflexota; class Dehalococcoidia; order DSTF01; family JALHUB01; genus DAOUEO01. Next base: position 59,905 of record CAVXOY010000022.1, on the reverse strand, counting down.
CGTCAGAGGAAACATCCATATTGTTGGGCCTGCCCGACACAGGGATAGTGGCGTCGATCCTATCCCAATCCGTATCGATCACCAAGACATGATGCCGCCAGCAGTCCGCCACGTAGATGTAGGGTCCGGTTGGATCGGCCAACATGCCGCAAAGCTCAGCGTGTTCACCGACCGGTATATAGGTAGCAGCCGGAACAGGCCACGGAGTCGACGTGGGGAGGGGCGGCAGCGGGGTTGGCGTCGGAGCAGGTTCCCCCGTTGTAGATATCGCACCGCCGAAGCATGGGCTGGTTGGGTCGCACCACGCCAAGACGTTCGAATCCGCATCGCCAACTGCGGCATCGGCAAAGCTCAGGTTGTCGATACCACCGGAAGCAGCGTGGAACGTTACCTCCGCGAGCGGACTCGACACGCCCTCTCCTACCTGCAGGGTGGCTGTACCGAACAGTGCTGCGCAATTCAGGAACACCTGCCCATATCCAGGGCCAGCCAATGGATCCGAATCGCAGGCGGGAGGCAAGAAACCCCAGCATGTTGCAGTCCCATTCCGATCCTAGGTTCGGAACCAGAACGAAGTCAGTCCAACGTTGGCGTCGGGGTTGCTGTCGAGACAATACTCATCACTCGGGGCGCAACTGGCGGGCACACACTCGTTGAGCGTGTCGTCGTAAAGCAGGTGAAACGTGAACGCAGCTGGCGACGCCAGAGCATCCGTCAGGCAGACCGCCACCGTGTACGTCTCCCCTGGGCTGTGCTGGACCGTCGTATCAACGGGGCTGCAGGGGCCGCTGCCATTCGTCGGGTCCATATCAATCTCCAAATGTGCAGGGGTGTTGGGAAAAGAGTGCGCATAGGAGTCGCTTCGAACGCCGACGACTAGCAGAGTGGACAAGGTGACGATCACGGTGATCACGACTAGGACCCCGCGACGGCTTGACGAGGCATCGGACAACCTCCCTATTGACAGGGGTGAACCAGCGGGGTTTCAGGAAAAGGCCACCAGTGCCGCCATTATACAGTCCTTGACGCGTTTGTCAAGTACCACCAAGAGACCGCTGTGGGGTATCCGGCGATTCGGAAGGGCGGCAGACGGTCTAGTCGCGGCTAGCCGCCGGAGGCTCTACCGGAGCCGTCGCCCCCTGACGCGCCAGACGGCAACAGCGAGCGCTGTCGCACCCAAGACGCCTGCCACCGCCGCCCAGATCACTGCTGGCCAGCCGGAGCCATCGGTGGGCGCCCGGACTCAGCAGCGACAGCAGCGGGCGGGAGCAGCACAGCGCCGCCAACGCCCGGCCGGTGAGTGGGCGTGGGCATTGGCGTTGGAGGAACGGGCGTGCGCGTCGGTGTTGGTGTCCGTGTTGGCGTGACTGTGGGCCCGCCACCGCCCGTGGGCGTGGGAGTGGGCGTAGGCGTGCGTGTCGGCGTCCCTGTCGGGGTAGAAGTAGCTGTGGGGGTGTAGGTACTGGTGGGTTTTGGCGTGAACGTGCTTGTTGGCGTGGGTGTTGGCGTGAACGTCGATATCGGCGTCAACGTCGGCGTTGGTGTGTTGGTGACGGTCGGTGTGAACGTATTCGTGGCCGTTGGCGTGAACGTATTCGTCGCCGTCGGTGTGTAGGTGTTGGTCGCCGTGGGCGTAGAGGTACGGGTAGCTGTGGGGGTGAACGTCTTAGTTGGCGTTGGTGTGAAGGTGGCCGTCGGCGGTACAGGCGTGAACGTAGCTGTAGGGGTGTAGGTATTGGTCGGCGTTGGCGTATTGGTGGATGTCGGCGTCGGTGTAAAGGTCCGAGTAGGCGTTGGTGTATTGGTGGATGTCGGTGCCGGTGTAGGCGTTCCGCCATACTCGACGAAGTAGTCGTGGGAGCCGCCCGCCTGGAAACCCTGCACGCAAATAGCGCCCCCGCCGAGGTCGGTGAAATCGTAGTCGGACGACCAGGAGATAAACAGCCCTCCCTGGTCCGACGTGGCAGCGGCCTGCAGCTTGACGGACTCCGTGCTGCCCACGCCGAACGTCTTGCCGGGCCAGTCGTTGACTCCCGTGAATGTGCCCCATGGGGGCGAAGTGTCTCCGCTGCCGGTGCAATCGGTGGTCGAGTATTGGGTCGCGGTCAGCGTGAACGTTACCTCACCGGACCCAGCCAAGGCCTTCACATTGCCATCGGTGAAGGTCACCGTGGCGATGGGGCTCTCGGCCAGATTCCCGTCCCAGGGCGAGGGGTAGACCCTTACCTCATACGTCCCCACGATGCCATCCAACTGATAGAGGTAAATGAAGGCGCCCGAGCCGTCGGACTGGACCGTGTCCCAGCCGCAGGTGAACGAGCCGTCTCCTTTGACGATGCTTCCGTCGGGCCTTACGACGGGGATGTCATAGAGGGTGTTAGGCGCGAAACCGCCGCCGAGAACGGCCACGATCTCATCGGGGGAGTAGTCTCCTTGGGCGACCGTGAGCGTGGGGGCGGCCTGCGCGAGCTTCAGCAACCCCCAGCTAGCGCCGAAGACGCATGCCATGGCCACTAAGCCAGCCAGCGCGAGTAGAATGCGTGTTGCCGGACGGCGCATAAGCACCACCGCTTGCCAGTGCCTGGACGGGTGTCCACCCAAATAGCAGGAATAGATCCCACTGCACTGGCTGGGACCAGAAGGCCAACGCCTTACTGACTAGGCGGGGATAACGACAGAGCCACCAGTACAACCATCATACAGTGGCTAACGCATTCGTCAAGTGCGAATTACGGCTCTCGTTAAGGAGAAGCGAAAAGATGAGACAAATGTATGGGACAAAATGCTACCCGCCGCCGGAGGGGTAAGAGCGCATGACGGCGCCGTACGAGGGGTCGGGGCCGAGCTCGGCCATCGTCTTCGCCACCGCTTCGGCGATTGGCTTGCCGTCCGCCAGCAGAAGCTGCAGCAGGCGCTCCGTCGCCGCGTCGGTGTGCGCGGGCGATACGGTGTCGCTCCAGCCGACGACCGCTGCCGCGCCCCTATCGACAAGCGCCGCCGCCGTCCGCTCGGAGGCCAGGCTGCTGCAGCCCATGAGGATGACCGTCGCGCCGTCGAATCTCCCCGTCATGCTCGACGCCACGAAGCCGGAGGAGACAGCGAAATAGGACTCGCTCATCTGGTCACCGGGATAGACGACGGGGAAGAGTCGCAGCGCCTTCTGGTCTTCGATGTAGGCGTTCTCGTCGTAGGTCTCGGACGTGAACAGGAGCACGTCGTCGCCTATCTTGTCCATGATGCGCTGGAGGATGGCCGGGTCGACGTCGGCGGGAAGGGCCAGGTCCTTCTCAGGCACGGCGGAGTGGGCGCGCAGGAGGACGATGTCGTAGTCGCGGGCCGGCAGGTTGCTGTAAAGGCCGACCGTCACCTCGTCGCTGGGGTAGTAGTCGACGCTGTAGCCGGCCTGCTTCAGGGTGGCCGTCGCCGCTTCGACGAAGGCGGGATCGGGCTCACGCGCGCTCAACTGGTCGACGATGGCGGCTTTGAGGCTGGAGTCTTCGCCTGAGCCCCCGCTCAGCGCCAGAAACGCGACGATGGCAACCAGCGCACCGCCGACGGCGACGGCAGCAGCCACCGCCAGCCAGCGATAGCGGTGGGCCCCGCCCTCAGCAGGACGAGGCCCCTCCGTAGTGCGCTCTGAACGCTCGCGCTTCTCCGTTTTCCGCCCCAAGGGAACGCCTCTCGGATGGGATTACCGGTACCGGCGTCTCCTAGCATACCATCCAGCGGCGGCAACGGCGACGGCTGCTCCAGCTACGCCGCAGGAGTCCTTCTAGGCGAGGAAGCGCATTATCGGGCGGCCGCGCGAGCGGCGCAGCATCTCGACGAACCCCGCCTTCTCGAACATCGAGCGCAGCCCCATGTAGGCCCACTCGTCGTTCAGCCGCCGCGACGGGTCACTGGGGTACCCTTCGATAACCTGTGCGCCGTGGGTCAGCGCGTAGTCCCGGGCGGCTACCAGCAGTCGCGGCGCCACGCCTACGCCCCTGTGAGCACCGTCGATGAAGAAGCAGACGATGGACCAGGCGGGGCTATCATCGATCCTCCGGAAGCGCGGCGAGCGATTGAGCGAGGAGAAGACCTCCCGCGGCCCGACGGAGACCCAGCCGGCCGGTCGGCTACCGGCGTAGCCAGCAGGCCCGGCACCTCGCCCGACTCGACGATGCGCTTGAGGGCCAGCCGGTTGCCCTCGCCCTTCTGGCGCTGCCACTCGGCGCGGGGGATGCGCCACCACATGCACCAGCACTCGTTGGGGGCGCGCTCCTGGCTGAAGAGCGCCTCCAGGTCGGGCCAGCGGTCGAGGGTCAGGGGATGGATCTCGATCTCTTGCGCCGTCACGGTATCACCTCCTGCCTGAGGGGTCGCCTTTGCCGTCAGTCTACCTTCTCCAGCGACCGTGTCAACCCGCGGTCGACGACCCAGCCCTTGCCCGCCCGCTTGTCGTAGCGTACGATCCATATCTGAGCCGCGCAGTCAGGACAGAGAGCGAACCGCCGCCGGTAGCTAGAGAGGCACAGACCATGCGTTCCGACCAGATCAAGAAGGGTTTCGAGCGAGCGCCCCACCGAGGCCTGCTGCGGAGCACGGGCGTGATCCGCAGCGAGGAGGACTTCGGCAAGCCGTTCATCGCCGTCGCCAACTCCTACACCGACATCGTGCCCGGCCACGCCCACCTGCAGGAGGTCGGGCGGATCGTCAAGGAGGCGATACGAGAGGCGGGCGGCGTACCCTTCGAGTTCAACACGATCGCCGTGGACGACGGCATCGTCATGGGGCACTTCGGGATGAAGTACTCCCTCCCCAGCCGCGAGCTCATCGCCGACTGCGTGGAGACGATGGTCGCCGCTCACTGCTTCGACGCGATGGTCTGCATCCCCAACTGCGACAAGATCGTCCCCGGCATGCTGATGGCGGCGATGCGCCTCGACATCCCGACGATCTTCGTCAGCGGCGGCCCGATGAAGGCGGGACAACTGCCTGACGGGCGGGCCGTCGACCTGATCAACATCTTCGAGGGCGTGGGCGGCGTCAGCGCCGGCCGGATGACGGAGCAGCAGCTGCGCGAGCTGGAGACGCTGGCCTGCCCCGGCTGCGGCTCCTGCGCCGGCATGTTCACCGCCAACTCGATGAACTGCCTCCTGGAAGCGATCGGCCTCGCCCTGCCCGGCAACGGCACGATCCTGGCGGAGAGCGAGGAGCGCAAAGAGCTCTACCGACAGACAGCGCGTCAGGTCATGAAGCTGCTGGAGGCCAACCTGACGCCGCGCCAGATCGTGACGCCGCAGGCCATCGACAACGCCTTCGCCCTGGACATGGCGATGGGCGGCTCGACGAACACCGTGCTGCACACGCTGGCCCTGGCCCACGAGGGCGGCATCGACTACCCGCTGCCGCGCCTGAACGAGGTGGCGGCGCGCGTGCCCCACATCTGCAAGGTGGCGCCGGCCAACGACGTCCACGTCGAGGACGTCGACCGGGCGGGCGGCGTCAGCGCCATCCTCAAGGAGATAAGCCGCAAGCCGGGCACCCTCGACCTCAGCCAGAAGACGGTCACCCTCAAGACGCTGGGCGAGAACATCGCCGGCGCCGAGATCCGCGACCGCGAGGTCATCCGGACGCTGGAGAACCCCTACAGCGCGAGCGGCGGGCTGGCGATCCTCTTCGGCAACCTGGCGCCGGAGGGCGCGGTCGTCAAGTCGGGGGCCGTCGAGCCGTCGATGCTCGTCTTCAGCGGCCCGGCCCACGTCTTCGACTCGGAGGATGAGGCAGGCAAGCGCCATCCTGGGCGGCGAGGTGAAGGCGGGCGACGTGGTCGTCGTCCGCTACGAGGGGCCGAAGGGCGGCCCCGGCATGCGGGAGATGCTGGCCCCGACGGCGAACATCGTCGGCAGCGGGCTGGGCGACAAGGTGGCCCTCATCACCGACGGCCGCTTCTCGGGCGGCAGCCACGGCCTCTGCATCGGCCACGTCTCGCCGGAAGCGGCGGTGGGCGGGCCGATCGCCGCGCTGCGCGACGGCGACGTCATCCACATCGACATACCGAACCACCGGCTGGCGGTCGAGCTATCGGACGCGGAGATCGAGCGGCGGCTGGCGGAGGCGAAGCCGCCGAAGCGCGATCTGCCGAGCCGCTGGCTGCGTCGCTACGCCAGCCTGGTGACGAGCGCGAACACCGGCGCCGTCCTCCGCGACCCGTAACCCCCACGACATTCGAGAGCGAAGGAGAACGCGAGATGAGGCTGGAGGACGCTAACGATCTTCTGAAACCTGGTTACCTGCCCCTGGAATCAGGCTACGTTCGGCTCGAAAACGGGCAGATGCACGTCGCCTGCTGGACGGCGATGCTCGGCTGCAAGGGTCGACATGGTCGAGTGGTGGCTAGCCCACCCCAAGACCACAGAGGAATACAAAATGTGGCATCCGACCGACCACGTGTGGTCTGACTGGGAGGTGGAACCCGAGACAGAGCATATCATCGGCGGTACTCACCTGGCCCACGAATACGTTGGCGGCGAGCTTCAAAAGCTCAAGATCAGCGCTCGAGAGCCGAGCGAGTACTTCGACATGGAGCGACTCCGGGCTGCAGGGATCGCCTCCGTGGCCTGCGCTCGCACCGGACTCATCGAGGCCCCGGTTTGGGTGGGCCATCTCATCCATCTCTGCCGCGACACGGTGTACGGCTGCGAGATGCGGAGCCGCTTCTGGATTGGCGACTTCGACCCGCCGAACATTGCGCCCGATCCCGAAACGAGGCGTCAGCGTGTCTCCGACTCCGTGGGCCCTGCCGTGCTCCAACACTGTCATGAGGAGATGACCATTCTCGCGGGCTTCTTGCCGGAGTTCTATGCCCGGCACAATCCCTGAGGGGGCCAGCACCGGCGCCGTCCTCCGCGACCAGCGACAGCATGCAGGACGCGCAGCCTTAGCTTCCGCTGGCCTCGATTGACTTCCTCGACTCCTGTATGCGACGAGCGCGCGCAGGGCACTGGAGACCTTCATTCGGACAGCACGAGCGGTCAGGGCGCCGACCGTCATCATCGACAGCGCCACAAAAGGAGATTCCCGTAGGCAAGGCAGTCGAATCATCACAACGTACCGGTAGTTGTCTCCATAGTTACAGTGGGGACACGCGGCCGTCCAGACACGCGCCGCCAAGAAGGCCAGGTATGCCAGACATAGAAGCGCGCCCGCTATCATGGGAAGACGCCGGAACTTGATTCCGCTGAGGCCGATTGCGAAGGGAACTGGCACCAAAGCAACCAGTATCAACAGTCCGATCACAGCGTTCTACTAACCTCCAGCCCGATAGTAGCGCATCAACCGTGTCCGACTCGCAGTCTATGACGTGCGTCGTCGCGGCAGCAGGAGCATGAGCGCGGCCGCGGCGAAGCCCGTCGACGCCCCCAGCCAGAACGGCGCCGGCTGCCCTACCGCCTGCCACAGCACTCCGGCGATGATGCTCGCCGCCACCGCCATCATCCCGATGCCGGTGTGGTACAGCCCCAGGAACGTGCCGCGCCGGTCAGCGGGGGCCAGCTCGGCGACGAGGGCCCGCGCCATGCCGTCGGTCTGGGCCATGTAGACGCCGTAGACGGCGAACAGGGGCCAGAGATGCGTCCCCTCGCCGGTGAGGGCGAACCCCATGTACACCAGCCCGTAGACGAAGAAGCCGCCGGTCACGACGACCCGCTTGCCCAGCTTGTCGGCGACTATCCCCGCGGGCATCGACAGCAGGCTGTAGAAGGCGTTGTAGACCACGTACATCAGTATGACGATGGTGAGGCTCAGTCCCAGGTCCTTCGCCCGCAGTATGAGGAACGTGTCGCTGGAGTTGCCGAGGGCGAAGAGGAGGCTGATCGCCAGGAACATCCAGAAGGTAGGGCCGGCGCCCGACAGGTCGACCTTTCCCCGCGCGACGGCAGGCTGAGGCTTGCGCCGCCGCTCTCGCACCAACCCGACGAGAAGAACGCTCGCCACGCCGGGGATGACGGCGACGAGAAAGATGGGCCGTAGGTGCTGCTCGCCGATGATGGCCAGCAGCGCCAGCCCGATCAGCGGCCCCAGCACAGCGCCGGCGGTATCGGCCATGCGGTGGAAGCCGTAGGCGCGCCCGTAGTGAGCGGGGTCGCTGAAGTCGGCGATGAGGGCATCGCGGGGCGAGGTGCGCACCCCCTTGCCAAAGCGGTCGGCGACGCGGGCGACCAGCACCTGCGGCCAGCCGAAAGCGGTCGCCAGGAGCAGCTTGCCGACGGCGGAGAGGCCGTAGCCCGCAGCGACGAGCGGCTTCCGCAGGGGCAGGCGGTCGGAGTACCAGCCGGAGGCGACCTTCATCAGGCTGGCGGTGCCCTCGGCGAGACCCTCGATGACGCCGAGGACGGCCACCTGCGCGCCCAGGGTGACGGTGAGGAAGATGGGTATCAGGGGATAGAGCATCTCGCTGGCGACGTCGGCCGCGAAGCTCACCAGCCCCAGGGCGAAGACGTTGCGGCTCACGCCCGGTACGGGGGATGGCTCCTCAGAGTACGCCACCGCTTCCTGCTCCGAGCTGTCTCCCATCTCGCTCTTTCCCTACGACAAGCGGCGTCCTCTAACGGAACAGGTCCTTGTCCGGCTCGCGCAGGAGCTGGCGACCGCTGCCCGGTCCCCAAGGAGCGGCATAGCCCCTGACGATAGCGACCGGTATCCGCTCCAGCTTGCCCGTGACCAGCTCGGCCGCCGCCGCCATCTCATCGGCCACCGCGACCTGGGTGACCCGCAGCTCGTAGCCGGAGGGGTCGCGCTGTCCCGCGTAGTCCTTCAGCGGCAGCAGCCCGGCCACGCCGAGAGCGACCTGGTCGATGCCGGAGCGCCAGGGGCGGCCGAAGCTATCGGAGATGATGACGGCGACGTCGACGCCCGCTCGTTCGCTTATCTGCGCCCGGATCTGCTCGGCGGAGCGGTCGGGGTCTTCCGGCAGGAGGGAGACGAGGTCGGGCCGGCCGGTGTTGGAGGCGTCGACGCCGGCGTTGGCGCACACGAAGCCGTGCTTCGTCTCGACGATGAGGACGCCCCTGTCCATGCGGACGACGCGGCGGCTCTCCCGCAACACCGCCTCGACGAGCCGGGCGTCCTTGCCCCATTGGGCGGCGAACCGGCGGGCGAAATCGGACGGCTCGACCGCGCTCAGCTCCAGCAGCCGGCCCTCCGCCTTCGATACGACCTTCTGGGTCACGACCAGCACGTCGCCCTCTTGAAGCGGCGTCTTCTGGCGCTGCGCCGCCGCCAGGATGAGGCCGGAGAGGTCATCGCCGGGCTTCACCTCGGGGATGCCCGTAAGCCCGATGATCCGCACCTCGGGCGCTGCCGCTGCGTCGATTCGTCACTTCAAATACCCGTAAAGCGGATGCTGGACTCGGTCTTGTAGATGCGGTTGATGGTAATGATGATGGCGGTCGTCTCCTCCAGGAAGTGGGCGTTGCTCAGGCCGCCGCCGTCGAGGGCGCGGACGCCGCTGATCTTCTCGGCCAGAACCATCGCCGTCTGCTTGGCGTCGGAGTCGTCGCCGCAGACCACGACGTCGGCATCGATGGGCGTTTCGAGGTCGGCGAGCGCCGCCGCCGGGATGGTCTGGAAGGCGGCTACCACCCGCGCCTGGGGCAGTAGCGCCTGCGCCTGCTGGGCCGCGGAGCCCTCCTCGACGGGGAGGACGCTGACGCGACGCCGTTCGAGGATGAGGGGCACCGTGGCGTCGATGACGACCTTGCCGGCGACGTGATCGCGGAGCAACTCCAGCGTCTCTCTGTGGCCCTCATAGGGCACCGTCACGATGATCAGGTCGGCCTCGCGGGCAGCCTGCGCGTTCTCGGCGCCACGGACATCGGCCTGGGGCAGGCGCGCCTTGATCTTGTCAGCCGCCGCCCGACCGCGGGCCTCGCTGCGGGAGCCGATGATTATCCGCTCGCCCGCCTGAGCCAGCCGCAGCGCCAGGCCTATGCCTTCAGGACCCGTCCCGCCGACGATACCGATCACTTGAGCCTCCGCTGTCGCCGGAAAGATTGCCAGCCTGGATGCCGGATCATAGAATGACTTGTCGGCACTCACGGCCAAGGCACCTGTATGTTAGGGGCTGGCAACGGAGAGAACAAGGCTGCTACGACCCGATTGAGGGCAGGAACATGACGAACGACCGGCCGGCGCACGTAGCCGTCGAGAGTCTGACGAAGACGTTTGGGAACGGCGAGAGGTCGTTGACCGCCCTCGCCGGCGTGAATCTGGAGATCGGCTGGGGCGAGTTCGTCTCCATAATCGGGCCCAGCGGCTGCGGCAAGACGACGCTGCTGCGGCTCATCGGCGGGCTCCTGCAGCCGACGGCAGGAATCGTGCAAGTGGCGGGCAGGGAGCCCCGGGCCGCGCAACGGGGCAAGGAGATCGGCTACGTCTTTCAGGACGCGTCGCTGCTGCCCTGGCGCTCCGTCCTGGACAACGTCCGCCTGCCCCTAGAGGTCAACCGTCGCGAACGGCGGCAGCCGCCGCAACAATCAGCCGGAGCAACTCCTGGAGCTAGTGCGGCTGGAGGAGTTCGGGCACTACTACCCGCGAGAGCTATCCGGCGGCATGCAGCAGCGGGTCGCTCTGGCGCGGGCGCTGGTGTTCGAGCCGTCGCTGCTCCTGATGGACGAGCCGTTCGGGGCGCTGGACGAGATTACCCGCGAGAGCATGCGCTACGAGCTGCTGCGCATCTGGCAGGCGTCTCTCGGCGAAGGGCAGGCTACCCGAAAGACGGTCGTCTTCGTGACCCACAGCATACCGGAGGCGATCCTTCTCTCCGACCGGGTGATCGTGCTGTCAAGCGCGCCGGGCACGGTGCGAGCGGTGGTAGAGATCGCCCTGCCGCGGCCGCGAAGCGAGGGCGTCGAAACAAGCCGCGTCTTCCTCGACTACACGGCCCAGCTACGCTCTCTTCTGAAGGAACCATCACCAGTATGAGTCAGCCCATCGTCGATCAGAGTCAGCAAATGGCTGTGGCTTCCCCTTCAATCGGTAGCGCTTGGGATGCTCAGCGACTGCGGAGGGTGCTCGTCGCCGCCGGCCGCGACCTCCTGCCGCCGCTCGTCGCGCTCTCTCTCGCCGCCGCCGTCTGGGAGGCGTGGGTGCGCCTTCGCGACGTGCCGGATTACCTGGTGCCGGCCCCTTCGGCGATTGCGAGCCGCCTGGCGGAGGACCCCGCTTTCTTCGCCCGCCAGGGCGGCATCACCCTCTACGGGGCGCTGGCCGGCTTCGGGCTGGGGGCAGCGATCGCCATCGCGCTGGCGGTGCTCATGGCCCACTCTCGCTTCCTGGAACGCAGCCTCTTCCCGCTGGCGATCATGGTGAAGGTGACGCCGATCATCGCCATCGCGCCCCTGCTGGCGATCTGGTTCGGCTTCGGGCTGATGCCCAAGCTGTTCATCACCGCTCTCATCGTCTTCTTCCCGGTGATGGTGAACGCCGTCGTGGGGTTCCGCTCCGTCAACCCGTGGGCCCTGGAGCTTCTCCATTCGCTCGCCGCGTCGCCCTGGGAGGTCTTCCTGAAGCTGCGACTCCCCAGCTCGCTGCCCTATCTCTTCGCCGCCTTCAAGGTATCGATACCGCTGAGCGTGATCGGCGCCGTCGTCGCGGAGTGGTTCAGCGGCCAGGACGGGCTGGGGCGGGTGATCCAGGTGTCCAACAGCAACCTGGATATGCCGACCGCGTTCGGCGCTATCGTCTCCCTGGCTGTGATGGGCATCGGCCTCTACCTGATCACATCGTTTCTGGAGCGACGGCTGCTGTCCTGGCATGAGTCAACCATCAACCCATAAAGGAATGCGCCAAATGATGCGTTTCGGCCTGCGACTCACGACCCTCCTCGCTTTGTTCACCGTCCTGGCAATCGCCTGCGGCAGCGACGAAAAGAGCCAGCCAGCGGCGACCACGGGCACACCGCGCCCGCTGGAGAAGATCACCTTCATGGCCGGGTTCAAGGCCCAGGCCAACCTGCCCTTCGTTGGCGCCTACGTGGCCAAGGAGAAGGGCTTCTTCCAAGAACAGGGTCTGGATGTCGACATCCAGCACTCGACGGGCGGCAGCCAGCACGTCCAGCTCCTGGTCAGCGGCCAAGTCCAGTTCACCACCGCCGACGCCGCGAACGTCCTCCAGCGCATCGCCGACCCCGGCCTGCCGCTGGTCGCCATCGCCCTCATCGGCCAGACGGGACAGCAGGGCTGGGTCACGCTCAAAGACTCCGGGCTCGACGATCCCAGCGACTGGAAAGGGAAGACGGTCGGCTACCGCAACACCGTTCCTCCCGACCTGCTCGCCATCCTCAAGGCGCAGGGCATGAGCCTCGACGACGTCGAGGAGGTGAACGTCGGCTACCAGCCGCCGCAGTTGCTGGTCGAAGGCCGTGTCGACGTCTACCCCGTCTTTCTCTCCAACGAGCCGGACATCATCCGGCGCAAGCTCGGCAAAGAGGTCAACGTCTTCCAGGCGGCCGACTACGGTATGCCGACGCTCGGCCTCACCTATGTCACCACTGAGGACTACATGCGAGAGCACCCGGAGATAGTGGAGCGCTTTCTGAAGGCCGTGCTCCACGGCATCGAGTGGGCGCGCGACAACCGCGACGAGGCAATCGACATCGTCCTCAAGTACGCGCCGGGCGAGGAGCGCGAGCATCAGCGCTTCATGCTGGACGCGGAACTGGCAGCGGCGGAATCGGACGTTACGAGGGAGAACGGCCTGGGCTGGCAGACGGAGGAGCAGTGGCAGGCCCTACAGGACGCCCTGGTCGAGTTCGGCGCCATCGCCGAGCCGGTGGACGTGAACGCCGCCTTCTTCGATGAGTTTCTGCGTTCGATATACAAGGACGGCAAGCTCCAGTGGCCATAGCTATGCTTGCGGAAGGACGCCTGGATGAAGCCAAACGGTAGTCGCTTGCGGATCAGCGGGCTGTACGTCATCATCGACCCCCAACAGACGCGCGGACGCGACCCGGTCGAGGTGGCGCGTCAGGCCCTGCGCGGCGGCGCCCGCATCCTCCAGTGGCGGGACAAGACCCGCGACAAGGGCGAGCAGCTACCTCAGGCCCGCGCCATCCGCGAGCTGTGCCGGGAATACGATGCGCTGTTCATCGTCAACGACCACGTTGACCTTGCCCTCGCCTGCGCCGCCGACGGCGTCCACCTGGGCCAGAAGGACCTGCCGGTCGAGACGGTACGGCCCTGGGCGCCCGCCGGTTTCCTCATCGGCGTCTCCACCAACAACGCGGAGGAGGCGCGTCAGGCCGAGAAGGACGGCGCCGGCTACGTCGCCGTCGGCAGCATCTTCCCCACCGGCAGCAAGGAGGTGACGCGTCCCGCCAGCCTGGAGCGCCTGCGCGAGGTCAAGCAAGCAGTGAAGCATACCGGTAGTGGCCATCGGCGGCATCAACGAGGAGAACATCGCTCAGGTGCTGGAGGCGGGAGCCGACGCCGTGGCCGTCATCAGCGCCGTCTGCGGCGCGGAGGACGTGGAGGAGGCCGCCCGCCGTCTTGTCGCCAAGTTCGGTCGGGCGTCGGGAACGTGAGCGCTACAGGAAACGAGCGGGGCTGAACGGGGCCAAGGCCTCGTCGGCGGAGCCGTCGAGGATCGAGCGGGCGATGAGCCGGCCGGTGATGGGCGCAAGCAGGATGCCGTTGCGGAAGTGACCGGTGGCCACGCTCAGGCCCTCCCATCCGGGAACCGGCCCCAGAGATCGGCAGGCCGTCGGCTGACCCCGGCCGGAAACCGGCCCAGGCGTCGACGGCGTCCAGGCTGCCAAGACGGGGCAAGAGCGACTTCGTCATCCTCCTCAGCGCGTCCAGTCCCTCAACAGTCACGTTCTTGCGGAAGCCCACCCGCTCCACGGTGGCGCCGGCGAAGACGAGGCCATTCGCCTTAGGCACCAGATAGCCATCGTTCGCCCCAGACGATATGCCGCAGGGCCGAGCGCGACGCCGGCAAGGCCATCATCTGTCCCCGGACGGGGAACACGGGCAGTCTGACCGCGTCGACGCCCTCGACGAGCCTCGCCGTCCAGGCGCCCGCCGCGAGGACGACGTGTCCGGCGGCAAGCGTGCCATTCGGAGGTGCGCACGCCGGTGACCCGTGTGCCTTGTCTCGTCAGTCCCATGACCCGCGTGTTCTGCCGGAGGTCGGCGCCGTGTCCCGCCGCCGCCTTCGCCAGTGCCTGCACCAGCCGGTCGGCGTTCACCTGGTGCTCTTCCGGCGAATAGAGCGCACCCCGCGCCGCCGACGACAGCCCCGGTTCGATAGCGCGCAGTTCTCCGGGGTCGAGCCAGTGGAGTTCCAGTCCGGGCGACGGCCGGCGGCGAGCGAAGCCCCCTAGATGCTCCGCTTCTTTTTCCGTCAGAGCAACGCGCAGGATGCCGGAGCGCAGATATTCGATGTCGACGCCGCACTCCTGCTTAAGGGTCTCCACGAGATCGGGGAACATGCGAAGGCTGGCCAGGCCCAACTCCTGGAAGGGGCCGTCCTCTTCCGCTTCCGCCAGAGGGGCCAGCATGCCGGCGGCCGCCCGCGACGCCTCGCTGCCTATCTCGCCCTTATCGAGGACAGTCACCTTCACGCCCTCTTGCGCTAGGTAGTAGGCAATCGAGCAGCCGATGACTCCGCCACCCACAACACCACGTCTGGCGGACGCTGAGCGCTCATCGATTGGGGACCTAGCCTCCTCCCACCATGCGCACGATCTCCAGGGCATCGCCTTCGCGCAACTGGATGGTGGGATAGCGGTCGCGGGGCACGACCTCGCCGTTGTAGGCCACCGCGACTGCGCGGGGGTCTATCTGCAGCTCCTGAAGGAAGCCGGCCAGGTCTGTCTCAGCCGCCAGCTCCCGCCGCTTGCCGTTTACGGTGAGCGCGATCACGACACTATGCCTTCGCCTCTTTGCCAGCCGCTCGCCGGTTCCACGCTTCGGTCATCGCCTCGACCAGGGCCTTCGGCTACCGCCTTCGGGTCGTCGGCGCGACAGATCGCGGAGATGACGGCGGCGCCAGCGGCGCCGGCAGCGATTACCTCGGCGGCGTTCTCCGGCGTGACGCCTCCCACAGCCAGCACAGGTATGGATACGGCATCCGCCACCTCCCGCAGCAGCTTCACGCCGACGGGTGCGGAGTCCGGTTTGGAGGGAGAAGCGAAGACCGTGCCGAGCTGGACGAGGTCGGCTCCGTCAGCCTCGGCCTGGACAGCGGCCTCCACACTATGTACCGAGCAGCCGACAAGAGCGTTGCGACCCAGTACCCAGCGGGCCATTGGGGTCGGCAGGCCGCTCTCCGGCAGATGGACGCCGTCGGCGCCGCAAGCCTGGGCCACGTCCACACGGTCATTTACGAGCAGAAGAGCCTTGCCGCGCGTGATCTCCCGCAGGCGCATGCCCAGGGCAAACAGATCACGCGCCGGCAGGTCCTTCTCCCGGAGCTGCACTACATTGACCCCACCTTCGACGGCCTCTCTCACCACCGCCTCGATACCCATCTCGCCGCACTGATGGCGGTCGGTGATGAGACAGAGAGTGGGAAGACGCAGGCGACCGATACGGCTGGGAGGAACTCTTTCCGCCGTCATTCTCCACCTCCCGTCGATACGGCCGGACGGCCCGCTACACCCTCCTGAGGGCTGCTGGCCGAGGCGTATCGCTTCTTGGGGATGCGACCGGCCAGGTAGGCCTGGCGGCCGGCCTCCACGCCTCTGCGAAGGGCAGCAGCCATGAGAGCGGGGTCGCCGGCTTCGGCGAGGGCGGTGTTCATCAGCACGGCGTCCGCGCCCGTCTCCATCGCCAGGGCGGCGTCGGAGGGGGCGCCCAGGCCGGCGTCGACGACGACGGGCACGTTCGCCTGTTCGACGATGATCCGAATCTCCTCCAGCGTAAGGATGCCCTGCCCGGAGCCGATCGCCGAGCCGAGGGGCATCACCGTAGCGCAACCGATCTCCTCCAGCCTGCGGGCCAGGATCGGGTCGGCGTGTATGTAAGGAAGGACGACGAAGCCCTCGCTCAACAGGACCTTCGCCGCTTCGAAGGTGCCGATGGGGTCGGGCAGCAGGTACTTGGGGTCGGGGACTACCTCCAGCTTCACCCAGTTGGAGCCGGTGACCTCGCGGCCGAGGCGGGCGGTGAAAAGCGCCTCCTCCACCGTCCGGCAGGCGGCAGTGTTGGGCAGGATCGTGTACTTGCTCCAGTCTATGTAGTCCAAGAGCGTCTTCTGGTCGGGCTTGTCGAGGTCGAGGCGGCGGATGGCCACCGTCACGATCTCCGCGCCCGACGCTTCTATAGCAGCGACCATCTCCTCGGGTGTGCGATACTTGCCCGTCCCCACGAGGAGCCGGGAACGGAACCTCTTGCCGGCTATCTCCAAATAATCTTCCATGTCGACACTCCCACTTAGCTAGCTGATCACGGTAAGGAACGCCGGTACTCTTCGCAGACCCGCACGATATTCGGCCATACGTTGTACTCCCCAAGCTCGGAGAACGGCACCCAGCGGTACTGGACGACCTCCTCGTTGGGAATGAAGTCCCGGCCAAGTAAGCGGATGGCGTAGTGCAGCAACACAAACGTGGAACCTTCGGGGCCATCCCAGCGTATCTCCGGCCGCAGCGGCGACACGACTTCGCTCTCCACGCCCAGTTCCTCGAGGATCTCACGCTGGACTGTCTCCTCCGGCGCCTCGCCTTCCTCGATGAAGCCCGACGGCAGGCCCCAGCGTCCCCAACGGTCCTCGAGCAGCAGCACGCGTCCGTCCTCGACGACGACGCCGCCGCCGCCAAGATCGCCTGGCGCTTGGGATAAGACAGCGTCATTTCTCGACCTCATCACCTTCGGCTGATTGCGCAGACTCGCCGCGCGCCATCTGCCGGCTGATGCGCATGGGGCAGAACTTGGGGCCGCACATGGAGCAGAACTCCGCCTTCTTGAAGTAGTCATCGGGCAGGGTCTCGTCGTGCATGCGGCGGGCCGTCTCCGGGTCGAGCGACAGGGCGAACTGGCGCTCCCAGTCGAAGGCGTAGCGGGCGCGCGCCATCTCGTCGTCGCGGTCGCGCGCCCCCTTGTGCCCACGCGCCACGTCGGCGGCGTGGGCGGCCAGCTTGTAGGTCACGACCCCCACCCTCACGTCCTCCAGGTTGGGCAAGCCCAGGTGCTCCTTGGGCGTGACGTAGCAGAGGTAGCTGGCGCCGGCATACCCAGCGACGGTAGCGCCTATCGCCGAGGTTATGTGGTCGTAGCCGGGGGCGACGTCGGTCACGAGGGGCCCCAGCACGTAGAAGGGCGCGCCGTGACAGACCTCCTGCTGCATCTTGACGTTCATCTCGATCTGGTCGAGGGGGATGTGGCCCGGCCCTTCGATGATCACCTGCACGTCCTTCGCCCAGGCGCGCTCGGTAAGCTCGCCAAGCGTCCTCAGCTCCGCGAACTGGGCCTCGTCGCTGGCGTCGATGAGGGAACCGGGACGCAGGCCATCGCCCAGGCTGAGGGTCACGTCGTAGCGGCGGGCGATGTCGCACAGGTCATCGAAGCGCTCGTAAAGGGGGTTCTGGCGCCCGTGGTGCATCATCCATTGAGCGAGCAAGCCGCCGCCGCGACTGACGATGCCGGTGACCCGTCTCTGCGCCAGAGGGACGTGCTCGCGGAGGAGGCCGCAGTGCACGGTCATAAAGTCCACTCCCTGCTGGGCCTGATGCTCGATCATGCCGAGCAGGTCCTCGACCGTCATATCCTCCATGCGGTCAAGCTCAGCCGCCACCTGATATATCGGGACTGTGCCCACGGGCAGGGGGCTGGCCTTGATGATCGCCTGGCGGATGGCATCGATGTCACCGCCGGAGCTGAGGTCCATCACAGTGTCCGCCCCGGCGTTGACGGATACCTGCAGCTTGCACAGCTCCGTCTCGATGTCGGAGGAGACAGCGGAGTTGCCGATGTTGGCGTTGATCTTGATGCTGGCTACGATGCCGATGCCAATGGGGTCGAGGTTGGCATGATTGACGTTGGCCGGTATGACCAAGCGACCGGCCGCGACCTCCTGACGCACCAGCTCCGGCTCCAGACCCTCCTTCTCCGCGACAGCCTTCATTTGGCCGGTCACTACCCCCTCACGGGCAAAGTGAATCTGGGTCCTGACCCCGTTCCTATCTGTCGCTCCGTTTGCCATGTCGGCCTCCCGGGCCCCGCTTCGAGCCCCCACACGCGCGCTCGCTAGCGCCGGATATCCTGCCAGTACCGGAAGAAGTGGTGCACAGGCCCGTTCCCCTGCCCCAGCGGATAGGACTCTGGAGGGCCTTGGTAACATACGCCTTCGCCGCCGCCACCGCCTGCCGCACGTCCAAGCCTTTGGCCAGAAAGGCCGCTATCGCCGAGGCGAAGGTGCAGCCGGTGCCGTGGGTGTTGATGGTATCGACGCGCGGAGCGGCGAACTCATGGTAGTCGCGCCCGTCATAGAAGACGTCGATGGCCGGGCCGTCGAGGTGGCCGCCCTTGACGACGACGTTCCGCGCGCCCATGCCGACGATCTCCTTCGCCGCCCAGCGCATCCCGTCGAGACCCGTCACCTCCTGCCCGACCAGCGCCGCCGCCTCAAACAGGTTGGGAGTGAAGACGAGAGCCATCGGCAGCAGCCGCTCCCGAATCGCCGTGACAGCGTCCTTCGCCATCAGGGAATCGCCGCCCGTCGCCCGCATCACCGGGTCGACCACAAGCTCCGTAAGACCGTATTCCCGCACCTTCTCGACGACGACCTCGATGATCGCCGCGTTCGGCAGCATTCCCGTCTTCACCACGTCGGCGCCGATGTCGCTGACAACGGCGTCGATCTGGGCGGCGACGATATCCGGGGATAGCGTCCTCGACCCGCCGGACGCCCTGCGTGTTCTGGGCGGTGATAGCGGTGATGACCGACGTCCCGTACACGCCCAGAGCGGCGAAGGTCTTGAGGTCAGCCTGGATGCCGGCTCCCGCGCTGGAGTCGGACCCGGCTATGGTCATCACAGTTCTCACGGTTACGGTCTCCCACAAATCGAAAGCGCCACCCGCTGGGGCCGGGTCGGTGACCCGCCGAGCGAGTAGCGCAATCCACACTTCCGCTCTTCCTACGCTGGCATTATCCAGATCAGGTTCAAACGGTCGGTGACGGCTTTTCGGC
This sequence comes from uncultured Chloroflexia bacterium, assembly GCA_963763495.1. GTDB lineage: Bacteria > Chloroflexota > Dehalococcoidia > DSTF01 > JALHUB01 > DAOUEO01. Next base: position 40,732 of record CAVXOY010000022.1, on the reverse strand, counting down.
CACCCTCTCAGCCGGGCCCGCCCTTCCGGAGAAGGACTCCCCCAGCTCCCGAGCAACTTATGCAGTTCTCTCTACCGATCATGATATACCCTGCCGACATCCGCGACAACCTCTCCTTGACGGGCCTGACGAGGCCCACCTACAATCAGGTAAGTCGCTGAATCCTACTCTTTGGGCTGGACACGCAAACGGACATCGCCCCCATGATCCCGGATAGAGACGAACTCAAGGCCCAGGTCATCGCCGCCGTGGAGGCGCAGCGAAACGAGCTTGTCGACCTCAGCCTCCGCATCCACGAGAACCCGGAGGAGGGCTTCCAGGAAGAGAAGGCCTGCGGCTGGCTCTGCGCCTACCTCGAAGAGCGCGGCTTCGCCGTCGAGCGGCCCTACTGTCAGCTAGCGACCGCCTTCCGGGCGAGCAGCGGCGATGAGCGGCCTCGCGTCGGTTTCCTCGCCGAGTACGACGCCCTCCCCGGCCTGGGCCACGCCTGCGGCCACAACCTGATCGCGGCCAGCTCCGTCGGGGCAGCGGTAGCCGTCAGAGGCGTGCTGGCGGCGACCGGCGGCAGCGTGGTCGCCATCGGCACACCGGCGGAGGAGATCTACGGCGGCAAGGCGATCATGGCGGGCCGCGGCGCCTTCGACGACCTGGACGCGGCCATGCTCTTCCACCCCGGCTCGCGCAACGCCGTCATCACGAGTGCCCTGGCCTGCATCGAGCTGGACGTCGAGTACTTCGGCCGGGAATCGCACGCCTCGACCCGCCCGGAAGCGGGGATAAACGCCCTCGACGCGCTCATCATCTCGTTCACCGCTATCAACGCCCTCCGGCAGCAGATCAAGGACAGCGACCGCATCCACGGGATCATCACCGACGGCGGCCAAGCACCGAACGTCATCCCTGCCCATTCCGCCGCCAGCTTCCTCATCCGAGCCAAGGACGAACCCTACTCTGGAGGACCTCAAGCAGAGGGCGCTCTCCTGCTTCCAGGCGGGCGCTCAGGCGACCGGCGCCCGACTGGAGTATCGCTGGGCCGACGTTCAGTACGCCCCCTTGCGTCCCAACATTCCTTTGGCCGAAGCCTGCGGCGCCAACCTGGAACAGCTGGGCCGCCAAGTGGACGAGGTCTCGACCTCGCGCGGACTGGGCAGCACCGACATGGGGAACGTGAGCGTCGTCGTGCCGGCGATCCATCCCAACATCGCCGTCGCGCCGCGGGGTGTCGCTATTCACACGGCCGGAGTTCGCCCAATTTGCCGCGTCCGAAGAAGGGCACCGCGGCCTCCTCGACGCGGCGAAGGCGCTCGCCATGACGGCGGTCGATGTCCTGGTGGACGAAGACCTGCGCCGGCGGATGCGGGAGGAGTTCGGCAAGCCGGTTCAACCGGACTGAAAATGGACAAGCGCGAGAACACCATGCGCAGGAGTGACGATCCCTTCGCCGTCATCGCCGACTACTACGACCTCGACCTGGGAGACTTCCAGGAGGACGTGTCACTTCTACGACAACTTGGCGCGGCGGACAGAGATGCCCGTCCTGGAGCTGGGGGCGGGCACCGGCCGCGTGGCCATCCCGCTGGCGAAGAGCGGGCACACAGTAGTAGGGATCGACTCCTCAGAAGCGATGCTGGCGGCGGCGCGGCGCAAAGCGGGCAGGCGACGGAACAACCTCCAGTTCATCCTGGCGGAGATGACGGAGTTCTCATTCGACGTGAGCTTCGGGCTCATCTTCTGCGCATTGGGCGGGTTCTTGCACCTGGACAGTCAGGCGAAGCAGATCCAAACCCTGGAACGCGTCCGCGATCACCTGGCAGCGAGTGGTCTATTTGCCCTCGACCTGCCTAACCCCGAGGCGGTGGAATGGGAGCCGGGGTGCCAGGAGCTTGTCTTGGAGTGGACAAGAGAACGTCAAGATGGCACGATGGTGAGTAAGTTCGTGAGCACGGAGGCGGACAGGGCCCGCCAAGTCCAGCGGATCACTCACATCTACGAGGAATGGCATGACGCGGGCTCGCGGCGGCGGCAGGCCACGTTCGAGTCGCGCTACGTGCATCGGTTTGAGATGGAGCTTCTCCTTAAGCAGACGGGGTTGAAGATCGAAGGCGTCTACGGCTCCTATGACCTGGAGCCTTATGATTCAGACAGCCCGCGGATGATATTCGTGGCCGGCCGTGCCTAATAGGGCGGCCAGCGAGGTGACATGAACGGAAAGCGAATGCTGATTGCGCTCGATGCCATGGGGGGCGACCGCGCTCCCCACGAGGCGGTCGCCGGCGCTGTGCAGGCGGCCCGCCGTCTGGACTGCGCCATCGCCCTCGTGGGACCGCGGACTTTGCTGGAGGCCGAACTCGCCCGCTACGAGCCCCTGCCTTCAGGGCTCCAGATCATAGAGGCCAGCCAAAACGTCGAGATGGACGAATCGTCCGCCCGCGCCGTCCGCAAGAAGCGCGACGCCTCCATCAACGTGGCGATGCGCCTGCTCAGGGAAGGAGAGGTGGCGGCGGTCGTGTCCGCCGGCAACACGGGCGCGGTTGTCACCTCCGCCCTGCTCAATCTGGGACGGCTGCCGGGGATCCACCGGCCGGCTATCGGCGCTCTCTTGCCCTCGAGCGAGCACGGTGCGCTGATTCTGGATGCGGGGGCAAACGCGGAATGCAAGCCCGCCTACCTCGTCCAGTTCGCGCACATGGGTTCAGCCTACATGCGGCGAATGTTCGGGATGGCGCGGCCGCGCGTGGGGCTGCTCAACATCGGCGAAGAGGAGAACAAGGGCAACGAGCTGGCGCGAGAAGTGTATCAGAAGCTGCGGAGGACTCACCTCAACTTCATCGGCAACGTCGAGGGGAAGGACATCGCCAAAGGAGCGGTCGATGTCGTCGTAACCGACGGCTTCACCGGCAACATCGCCGTCAAGGTAAGCGAGGCCTCTGTGATGTTCGTCGTGGACCTCATCAGGGATGTCTTGACCACGAGGCTTCAGTACAAGCTGGCCGCTCTAGCGCTAAGGCAGGCGTTCTACGACGTGCGCCAGCGCCTTGACTACTCGGAATACGGGGGCGTCCCTCTGCTGGGAGTCAAAGGGGTCGTTATCGTTGCCCACGGCCGCAGCGACGCCAATGCCTTCAAGAACGCCCTCCGCTCGGCGCAGGAGGCCGTTGCCGCCGGTATCCTCGAAGAGCTGGCGGAGACGCCCAAGAAATAGCCGTGGGCAAGGTCACTCCGGCAATCCTTCCAGCGGCGAGGAAGCACCCGGCAGCAATCCAAAGCGCGTCCACATCTGAAGGGTTGCCTTGACCTTCTGGAGGCGGTCAGGGTCGTCCTCAAAATCTTTGAGCAGACACTTCTCGATGTGTCTCTCCACCATCAGGAGCCCCACCTGGTCGATGCTGCTGCGGACCGCCATCAACTGGGTCAGCACCTCCTCGCATTCGCGATCGCCCGCAAGCATACGCTGGATGCCTCGCACCTGGCCCTCGATGCGGCGGAGTCGGACGAGGATGTTGTCTTCTTCCGGCCCGGTTTGCATGATGAATGCCTCTTTTTTCTTCAGCAGTCTTGACATACCCCCAGGGGGTATACTACAATTATAGACAGCAATGACCCTAGTGTCAAGATTATGGGTAGGTGAAGGAGGAAGAACAATGGCCGCCGTAAAGGAAGTAAGCGACACCACGTTTGAGCAGGATGTCATCAAGTCCAGCCTGCCGGTGCTAGTTGATTTCTGGGCGCCCTGGTGCGGGCCCTGCCGCATGGTGGCGCCTGTGGTCGAGGAGCTGTCGGGCGAGTTCGCCGGTAAGGTAAACTTTCTCAAGTTGAACACCGACGAGAACCCGGTGATCGCCTCCCGCTACGGGATCCGCAGCATACCGACGCTGCTGATCTTCAAGGGGGGAGAGGTCGTCGGCCAGGTGATCGGCTTCCGGCCCAAGAGCGATCTCAAGAAGCACCTGGACGACGCCATAGGGTAGCCCCTGAAAGGGCGCGGCAACGGTGACAATCGGTATGACATTATAGGTTCGCTGCTACCCGCTGGCAGCGAACCTATGTCTCCGCACCGCAAGGAGCGTGGCGATGGCGAAAGAGTATGACATCGTTATCGTCGGTGGTGGGCCGGCCGGTTTGGCGGCGGGCCTCTACGCAGCGCGGTCCCGCCGCCGGACGATCCTCCTGGAAAGAGGCGTGACCGGCGGTCAGGTCGGCCTGGCGGCGACGATAGAGAACTATCCCGGCTTCCCCGACGGCGTCAACGGCTTCGACCTCGCCGAGGCGATGCAGCGGCAGGCCGAGAGAATACGGCATGGAGACGGCCTGCGCTGAGGCAACCGCCCTGGAGCGCGCCGATGAGCGCTATCTCGTCAAGACCGGCGAGGGGGACTATCTAGCCAAGGCGGTGATCCTGACCGGCGGCGCCGTCTACCGCAAGCTGGGCGTGCCCGGCGAGGAGCGCCTGACGGGCCACGGCGTCTCCTACTGCGCCACCTGCGACGCCGCCTTCTACAGGGACGAAGAGGTGGCAGTGGTGGGCGGCGGCGACTCCGCCATCGACGAGGGATTGCTCATCACCCGCTTCGCCTCGAAGGTGCGCGTTATTCACCGCCGCGACCGGCTGCGCGCGACCGCGATCCTCCAAGAGCGGGCCTTCGCCGAGCCGAAGATGGAGTTCGTCTGGGACAGCGTGGTAACGGAGATCCTGGGTGAAGACGCCGTAACCGGCGTACGGCTGCGGAACTTGGTTACGGGCGTTGAGTCGGAGATGACGGTGAGCGGCGTTTTCATCTTCATCGGCCAGGAGCCCTGCACCGATTTTCTCCGTGGCACCCTCAAGCTGGACGAGACCGGCCGCGTCGTCGTCAACGACTGGATGGAGACGGAGCTGCCGGGGGTCTTCGCCGCCGGCGACATGCGGGCGAACGCCGCCCGCCAGGCGGTGAGCGCGGCGGGAGACGGCGCGACGGCGGCTATCAGGGCGGACCAGTACATCAGCGCCAACTTCGGCGACTAGGCAGGCCTGCCTACCCCTTGTCACCCCGGAAGATGTAACATACAAGACGATCCGCAGGGGAGTGGATGGGTCCCGGTGGGCCTCGCGGTCTTCAAAATCGTTGCGGGGCGGCCTGCGCCGTCCCGGGTGGGTTCGACTCCCACCCACTCCCGCCAAGTAACCAAGAAACACTGAGACGGCATGATATACGTATTCCACGGTGAGGACGAGTTCTCCCTGCAAGAGGAGCTGGCCGCGCTCAAGGCCGGCCTCGACGACGACGGCATGCTCGTCAACAACACGTCGCGGCTCGAAGGCGGCAAGCTCCAGCCGGCGGAGATCCTCGGCCCCTGCAGCACCATCCCCTTCATGGGGAGTCACCGGCTGGTCATCGTGGAGGGACTGCTGGAGCGCTTCGAGGGCTCGCGGGGGAAAGAGAAGAAACGCGAGAGCGTCACACCCTGGAAGACCCTGCCCGCAGCCTTGCAGGAGCTGCCCGACACCACAACCCTCGTCTTCGTCGACGGAAAGATAGGCCCCGGCAACTCACTCCTGCGCCTGCTCTCCCCTCTAGCGGAGGTGCGCGAGTTCCGCCCGATACGGCAGAGAGCGGTGCCGGACTGGATAGGGCAGCGCGCCCGCGACATGGGGCTCACGGTCTCGCCTGCCGCCGTCGCCCTGCTGGCGGACCTCATCGGCAACGACCTGCGGGCCCTGGCGCAGGAGCTGGGCAAGCTGGGGATGTACGCCCAGGAGCGCCCGATCAGCGAAGAGGACGTGCGCCTCCTCGTCAGCGCCTCGCGGGAGGCCAGCGTCCTGACGATGGTCGACGCGATAGTCGAGGGCAGGAGCGCCGTGGCTATCCGTCTCCTGGAGCAACTGCAGAACGAGGGGGCGGCGCCGACTTATCTGCTCAACATGATCACGCGCCAGTATCGCCACCTGATCGTGGCCAAGGAGCTGCTGGCCGCCCGTCTCTCCGCTGAGGAGATCGGCCGCCGCCTTGAGATCCGCTCCGACTTCGCGCTCCGCAAGGTGCTGGAGCAGGCGGCCCGCTACGCCCTGCCCCAACTGGAAGCGGCCTATCGACGCCTCTTGGAGGCGGACGCTTCTATCAAGAGGGGCATCTTCAGCGACGAGCTGGCCCTCGACCTCCTGCTGGAGGAGCTATCCCGCATCGCCCGCTCGCGCGAGGCGACCACGACCGCCTTCAGGTAAACCCCAAACCCTGCTATCCGGCCAACCAGCCGTCGGAGTCTATTCCTCGTCCTCAGCGTGAAAGATGGGGTTGAAGCAGGCCAGCCGGTGCCCCGGCGATATCTCTTCGAGCGGAGGGGCCGGCTCACGGCGGCAGGCGATGGTCGCCTTGCGGCAGCGCGGGAGGAATGCGCACTCCGGGGGGAGATCCATCAACGGCGGCGGCGCGCCCTTTATGGGCAGCAGCGGCTTCCGCTGCCGGTCGAGGCGGGGGAGACTCTGGAGCAGCCCCCAAGAATAGGGATGCCGCGGCCGGCCGAAGATATCCCGCACCGGCCCTTCTTCCACCACCCGCCCGGCGTACATCACCGCCACGTCGTCCGCTACCTGGGCGACGACGCCGAGGTCGTGGGTGATCAGGATTATCGACATCCCGCGCTCTCGGCGGAGGGTGTTCAGCTCGTCGAGGATCGCCGCCTGGACGGTGACATCCAGCGAAGCGGTGGGCTCGTCGGCGATGACGACTTTGGGATCGAGGGCGGTAGCGATGGCGATCATCACCCGCTGGCACATACCGCCCGAGAGGTGAAACGGGTACATCCCCATCAAGCGTTCGGGCTCGGCGAGGCCGGAGCGGCGGAGGACCTGGAGAGCGCGACGCCGCGACTCCTTCTTGGAGGTACCCAGGTGGCTGCTGATTATCTCCTCGACTTGGACGCCGATGGGCAGGACGGGATTGAGCCCGCTGACGGGGTCCTGGAAGATCATCGATATCTCGCGGCCTCGCACCCGGCGCAGGGCCTCGTTGCCCATGCCGGTGAGCTCTCTACCGTCCAGGAATACGCGACCGCCGACGATGCGGCCGGGATAGGGCACCAGGTTCAGGATCGACAGGCCGACGGTCGTCTTGCCACAGCCGCTCTCGCCGACGAGGCAGAGGGTGCTGCCGCGGCGGACGGTCAGGCTTACACCGTCCACCGCCTTGGCGACGCCCTCATTGGAGAAATAGTGAGTGTGGAGGTCTTCGATCTTCAGGATTGCGTCGTTCATGTCACTGCCCAGCAAGCGCTCACAAAAAAGGTGATGAACCAGTCATCACCTAGTATAAGGCACCAGCGGCCGGAGTATCAGGAGGTAACCAGGCGCTGAAGGGGCGAATAGCCGAAGCCGAGCCTAGAAGCCGGGGCCCATCCGGTAGAGGACCCTCCCCTGCACCTCGACGTTGTCGGCGCTGCTGTAGATGGGCTCCATGGTCTCATTCGCCGGCTGGAGGCGGACACGCTTCCCCTCGCGGTAGAACTTCTTTAGCGTGGCCTCCTGCTCCTTCTTCAGCCAGGCGGCCACCATCTCACCGTTCTCGGGGCTGCTGATCTGCTCCAGTATGATGATGTCGCCGTCGTTGACCAGGGCATCGATCATGGAAGTGCCCTTGACCCGCAGCGCGTAGACGTTCTCCTTGCCTCGCGTCATGTCGGCGGTGATATCCACCGTCTCGGAGTAGTCGACGCTTGCCTCCGGCACCGGTATGGGCTGGCCGGCGGCGATCTGGCCGATGATGGGGACAGCAATCGTGCGCGGCCGGCGGCCCGACCCGTCCAGAAGCTCTATGGCGCGTGAGACTTCGCGGTCACGGTGGATGTACCCCATGCGCTCGAGCGCCTTGAGGTTGTAGTCGACGACCGAAGTCGAGCTGATGCCGCATGCCTCCTGGATGTCGCGGATGCTGGGGGGATAGTCCTTCTCCCGAATGAAATGCCGCAGGAAGCCGATTATCTTCTGCTGCTTTTGGGAGAGGTCTTTCAATTCTCACCTCCATGCGAATCAAGCAAGACGAACTTGTGTTCTGTCAGCAATTTAACACCCTGCCGGAAGTCTGTCAACCCCTTACGCCACCTCCAATGGGCTTTCCCTGCTCCCAGAGCTTTTCCCCGAACCGACGCCCATTGCTATTCCGTCGCGGCCACCACTAGAATGAAGGTGAGGTCTATTCTCCGAAGGAAATCGAGGACGACTGATGACAAACGTGAACGATGCTCAACCCAAGCGGGCCCTGGCTATCGCCGCCCACCCCGACGACACGGAATTCGGCTGTTCCGGTACCGCCGCCCTCTGGTCCCAGCAAGGATGGGAGTTCTACTACCTGATCTGCACCAATGGCAACAAGGGCAGCGATGACCCGGATATGACGCCGGAGAAGCTGGCGCCGATACGTCAGGAGGAGCAGCGAGCCGCCGCTCGGGTCGCCGGGGTGAAAGACGTGTTCTTCCTTGGCTACGAAGACGGGGAGCTCACCTACAGCCGGCAGCTACTGGGCGACGTCGTGCGCTACATCCGGCAGGTCCGGCCCGACGCCGTTTTCACCCACGACCCGGAATCGATAATCATCCGCGACAGCATTCATCAATCACTCCGATCACCGCTGCGCCGGACTGGTGACTGTCGACGCCGTGTACCCGGCCGCCCGCGACCGCTGGAACTTTCCGGAACAGATCGACCAGGGCCTACAGCCGCATAAGGTGAAGGACATCTACATCTGGTCGTTCGACATGGGGAACTTCAGCGTGGATATCACCGACGTGCTGGATACTAAGCTCCAGGCCCTCTCCGAGCACAAGAGCCAGTTCGGCGACAACCCCGACTTCCTCCGCTACATCCGCGAGCGCTGGCGCAACGACGACGGGCGCCACCTGGAGCAGTTCCGCCACATCGCCTTGATTCGCTGAGCGGCCGCCTCCCATATCTCAAGCCACCACGGCGCGGCTCTCGGGAGACGGAAGATCGGAGCAGTGGCTATTGACGCTCCCCGCCGCCGAGAAGACGGTCGACTATCTCTCTGACGTCGCGCACCTTGAACGGCTTGGCCAGACAGGGATTGTCGATCCGCTGGAGGAAGGTGCGGGTCTCGGGGCTCACGGTGTCGCCGGTGATGAAGACGGTATGGCTCGCCAGCTCCGAGTCCATCTGTTTGACCCGCTGGTATAGCGCCTGCCCGCTCATGCCGGGCATCTTGATGTCGGTGATGAGCAGGTCGTAGCCGTGCTCGGCGAGGAAGGCAAGGGCCTCCTCACCGTTGCCGGCCGTGTCTACTCTATGGCCGTCGCTGGTCAGCACGTCGCGGAGCAGCGCCAGGATATTCTCCTCGTCGTCCACAACGAGCACCCGCCGGCTGATCTCCACCGGCGCCCGCTTCTCGACCTCGCGCTCCGGCGGTGGCAGCTCCGGCCCCTCGACAATCGGCAGCTCGACAGTGAACGTGGAACCCTTTCCGGCCCGGCTCTCGACAAGGATGCGGCCGCCGTGGTCATCGATAATGCCGTAGGAGATGGTGAGGCCAAGCCCTGTCCCCTGGCCGCCTTCCTTGGTAGTGAAGAAGGGGTCGAAGACGCGGCGCAGGTTATCGGCGGAAATGCCGACGCCGTCATCGGAAAAGGAGAGGCGAACATAGCCTTTGTCCGCCCGCGAACGTACTTTCAGCTTTCCCTTCCCGCGGGCGCTCAGCACGGCATGCTCGGCATTAGTGATGATGTTGAAGAAGACCTGCTGGATCTGGTCGGGGTCGACCATCGTCCGAGGCAAGCGCGGGTCGAGGTCAAGCTCCAGTTCGATGTTCTTGACGCGGAGGTCATAGCTGCGCAGCTCCAACACCCGCTGCAGCAAGGTGTTGAGATCGGCCAGTCCTTTCTGCGCTTTCCGTCGGCGGGCGAAGGAGAGGAGGTTCTCCACTATCTTGGCTGCCCGTTCCGCCTCGCTGTAGATTATCTCCACATCGTGCCGTGTCTGATCATCGAGGTCGCGGGCCAGCAACAACTGCGCGAAGCCGGTGACCCCGGTGAGCGGGTTGTTCAACTCGTGGGCGACTCCGGACACCAGCTGCCCGACGCTCGCCATCCTCTCCGACTGGAGGAGCCTCCCCTGCATGAGCCGCTCTTCCGATATGTCGCGCAGGACAAGGACTACACCTTCTCCGGCACCTGTGTCCGGCAAGGGAGAGGCTGTTACTAAGAGGTAGCGCTGACTCTCCTCACCGAAGCTGAACTCCTGCCGCGACCCGGCTTCTTTGCTCTCCAGCGCCCGACTGACGAGCTCCGCCAGAGGCGTCTCTTCCAGTCTCACGCCGGTCAGGTCGCTGCGTCCTAGAAGAGACGCCAGCAGGGTGCGGGCGACAGAATTTGCAAGAACGATCTCCATACCCCGGTCGATCAAGATGATGCCATCCTGAAGACCCTCCACGAGCGATTCGATCCGCGCCATCTCCGCCGACCGCAGCTCGTCCAGCCTCTCCAAGAGCGCTGAGGCCTGGTGCGCGGAGGCGTAGATGATGCCGCTCTTATCGGGGGGAAACGCGTCGGGAGTAGCGGCCACAACCCTAGCCAGTCCGACGACCCGTCCCCCCACGATCAGCGGGGCATCGACCGCAGAGAGCGCGGGGCCCCGCCAGGCCTCGCCGGATAATGGCCCTTCCCCAGTGAGCGGCTTCACCCGTAGAGCGCCTTTGCTGCACCCCTGGTGAGTCTCTCCTGAGAAGCGGCGGAAGGCGTCAATGAGGTCATCGGCCAGACTGCGGGCAAAGCGCTCTTCCAGGGGCCGCGCCGCAAACAGGGTTGGGCGATCCTCTTCGCTATCGCAGAGCACCACCGCCACAGCGTCGAATTCGAGCACAGGCTGGAGGGCTCCGAAAAGAAGCTGCAGCATTTCATTCTGACTTACGGTGTTTTCGGTGTGGGCAACCACTTCCACCTCTGCTCTGTCGCTTCAACCTGCCGGTGGACGGCCGAGCGAGCACGACAAGGCCTTAGAAAGCTCGAAGCCGCCAGGCGGCTGCTTGGAGCGCATCCCCGGCGGCGACGGTTACAGGCGGCGGGATCCTGGGCCGATGCCGCTCCCCAACTCCGGATGAGACACCACTGACTCGTCCGCCAACCGACGGCGCAGCCGGCAATACCTCAACAGCGATCTGAACTCGCATTCGCTATTGGAGCACGGAAGTAATCTAGCACAAACCCCTGCGCTCGGCAATCTCAGATAGCCTCCCGCAGATCCGGCAAGACAGCGCCGACCCCATCGCCGTACGTCCCGAAGAGAGGCGGCGCAGATTCAGCGCGTGGCGAGCAGGTCACACACCCCTGTTCGACCGAAAGGCATAGTCGCGCTACGGCTGCCGCGTCGGGAGATCCCGACCCCCACTTTAGCGTGCGCGGGCGCGACAATAAGTGGTTTCCCTCATATGACGAATCAAAGTCGATCGTCGATACTGGTTAAAGCACGGATGGCCTGTGGCGGGGTGTCCAGCAAATCACTCAGACTATGGAGGTGCCCAGTGCCTTCACAGGCCGATGCCGCAACCGCACGAAATACGACGCCCTTTCCCGAACAAGATCAGCAGGAGCCTCTCCAAGAAGTCATCCAAGACTATATGCCCCTGGTTCGACACGTCGTCAACCGAGTAGTCGTAGGATCGAGCGGTTCATCGATCCTCCAGTACGAGGACATGGTGAGCTGCGGAGTGCAGGGGCTCATCGAAGCCTACCACTCGTTTGATCCGAACAAGGGAGCCAAGTTCTCGACCTACGCCCTGCCTCGGATACGGGGCTCCATTCTCGATGCGTTGCGGGCCGCCCATCCCCTGCCGCGGTCCCTGCAGAAGTTTGCCTCTGAGATCGAGAGCGCTACCAGCGCCCTCCACAACGAACTAGGGCGAGGGCCCACCAAGGCAGAGGTCGCAGAGCGGCTCGGTTTGCCGCTTCCCCAGTTCCTAACCTCCCTACGTCACTGCAACGTCAAAATCGTATCGCTGGATAACCTGGCGGATGTGGCTGTCAACGGCAACAGGGAGCGGCTTTGTGAGATGGCCGACGAGGACCCAAGCATAGACCCCGACCGCATGGCGGAACAGACAATGGTGAAGACGAAGCTCCAGGAGGCCGTCAGCAACTTGCCGGACAGGGAGCGGATCATCGTCCAGCTCTACTACATTGAATCGAAGTCGCTGAAAAGCATCGGCCAAGCCTTAGGGATCTCAGAATCACGCGCTTCCCAGTTGCGGCAGAGAGCCCTCCGCCGCCTAAGAGCAGCTTTGATGGAAGACATGAGGGAAGCTGCCTAGAGTCAAGCTGCCAACCGTTTCTCTCTGTCCATCGAAAAGAGGCTTGGAGAGAAACCAGTGTGAAGGTAGTGCTTTGATGGAGAAACAGGGCAAACTCAGGGTCGGCATCGCGGGCTGGGGCTCCAGTTGTGTGAGCTACGTCCGCTCCCTCACCCAGATTGACAGCGCCCAAGCCCTAGTCGCCGTCGATCCCTACCATCCCCATGCTCTCGAGATATCCCGAATAGCACCCAGTCTCGCATTCAAGGGAGACGTTCTCACTCTTGCCAGCGGCTCAGACGTGGATGCCATCATCTTCTGCGAGCCCACGGGAAACATCTTCCCTCTTCTGAAACGGGCCCTCCAATGCAACAAACACGTCATGGCGTCTTCGGCTTCTGCCATCTCCAGCCGCCAGTTGCAGGAACTGGCGCGCTTGGCGGGCAGGCAGCGGCGTCTACTCATGTTCGCTGAGGAAAGGCTTTTTCACCCGGCCCTCACTTTCTTGAGGCGGATGCTCTCGGAGAAAAGCGGCCTGTGGCGTCCCCAGTATCTGCGCGGTCTCAGCATCTCCGGCACGAGCAACGGCGACGCTCCTCCCTTCGCCTCCCTTGTTGAGGAGGCACTCGCCCTCTGCGCCCGTCTCATCGAGGCGCAGCCGGACACGATAAGCGGCATCGCCTGCCGGACCAGCGGACATGCGGACCCGGTGGCAGCGTTTCTGAATCTGACCTATGGCGAGGGGAAAGTCGCATCTCTTCAGATCAGCGTTGGAGAGGCTCAAGAGGTACGGCAGTGGGTGCTCGCCACCGCCTCCAAGACCATCCTGGTCGATGAGCGCGACCCCCGGGCGCCCCTCCAAATCATCTCATCGAACGCGACCGGTATGGCCGCCGGCCTCCTTCACTCCAACCCACCCACCCCTCTTTCGGACTGGCCGGGAGAGAGCACTGTAACGCCGCCGGTGATAGCGGCCGATCCAGCGACGGAGTTATGCCGTCATTTCGTAGAATCGGCTCTCAAGCGTGACCTGAACCAGGGCAACGCTCTCTTCTGGGCGGATGTGGCCTCAACGTGGGAGGCGGCGCAGCAGTCGATGGCTCTATCAGGAGCGCCGGTTGGCGTGGCAACAGGACTTGGTGGGGAAACGGCCCGGAAGCATCCTCAGTTGAAGCTGATTCGCGGCAGAGGCGTGGGAAACATCAGTCAAGGCAAGAGGCCGATCCTGACGGTGGTGTCCCGCTAGAACCTTCCTCTGACATCCGAAATCCTCAGCCTGTACTTCCCAGCAGTTCGAGCGAGATCTCCTAGCCGCGATGCGATGAGGCACGCACCGGGGTCGAGGGTTCTTTGGCAGATCCCTTTCCATTCTTGGGTGGGTCTCCCTGGCAGAGTTCTTCCCTAAGAATGATGATGCTCTCATCTGCTGCGATGCCTAGCTTGACCCGGTCTCGCTCTATGCCCAGAACTCTGACCAGGATGTTCCCTTGGATGACGATTGCTTGATCGATCTTGCGAGTTAGAATGAGCATTTTCTGATCCTACAGCGCTCTTTGTCGGTGTTGCGCAAGTCTTCTGAAGCCGGCAGACGTCCCTGCTGTCCCTCTTCCCAACCCCATCGAATAGCCGGCAGTGGTCCTCGATTTCTCCTTGCAACGGGATTATCGGCAGCCGCGCGCGAGAAGCTCAGGGGTATTAACCCCCAGAGAACCGGAAACGATGAGAAACCTGGAAATCGGAGAACACCCGCGGTCGTGTGGGTGTCCCGAGGACGACGGAGATTGGGGGATGATTATGCTCGTGGGAAAAGCGGTGAAGGGAAGGGGACCGGCTCGTCTAGGGCCGGGTGATCACGACTCCCGATCATCGGTGGGGGGTACCACCGTCAGCGAGGACCGGCGGATAGCCTCCTGGGCCGCTCCGAGTGCTCCTACTGACGTGCAATCACAGTAGGTTGCATAGATGGACCGGTCCAGCAGCCGGGTGCCTTCGTAGTTGAGCTGTCCCTCGTGGTTTCGGCGCAGTTGGAGAAGACGCCGCAGTCGTCGCAGGAAGATACCCTGCAGCTCGATATTCGCCCTGTCCGTGCCAAGCGAGGCAGAACTCCAAACGCTGCCAGCGCTATCCCGAGGTTCTACGCCGAATGTGCTCATCTACGCTCACCTGTCCTAGGTCTTGTACGCCTTAGACGGCCTCTCTCGAATTGTCTGATCCCATGTCGGGGGCTGCCTCTAGATTGACAATGCCCTTTCGAATGGCATAGCGGATGAGGTCTGTACGATTCTGAGCGTGAAGCTTGCTCATGATATGGGCCTTGTGCGCCTCAACCGTCTTCACGCTGATAAACAAGTCCTCTGCGATACGCTGATTGGAATAACCCTCAGCGATAAGCTGGAGGACCTCGCGCTCCCTGCTGGTAAGGAGCTCGTACCCTGCTTTGCCCTCCGACTTCTGGGCCTGCCACATCAGCTCACTTATGGAAACGGAATCAGAGATCGCTGAACTGAAGTAGGTGTTGCCGCGGTAAACGGCCTGAATGCCGAGTAGGAGCTCAGTGATATCCGACTTCTTCACTACGTATCCGGAGGCGCCCGCCCTAAGGGCACCGAGGATCTGGTCATCCTCCATGTAGCCGGTAAGCATGAGAACCCTCGTCTTGGGCAGCCGCTTGCGGATCTGACGAGTCGCTTCCAGCCCGTTGAGACCCTGCATCACCATGTCCATCAGGACAACGTCAGGGTGAAGCTTCTCGGCCTCTTCCACCGCCTCGCGCCCGTTGCTGACGTCACCCACGACTTCCACCTCTTGATGAGCGTCCAGAAGCAATCGCAACGCCTGTCGCAGTACGGAATGGTCGTCGACTAAGAGGACTCGGATTCGCCCGCTGCCCGGGCGGCTCCAACTCCCCCCATCGCCATGTGAGCGTCCCTTTGCCCCTAATGGTCCCTTAGCTGTTGGGCTGTCCATGCGCCACCCCTTGCTTCAGCTCTTACTGGCTCCAATTGCCCTAGACGGTCTCTTCTGCCAACGGCCGACAAATCTACCATAACCATGCACTATTGGCAAGTAGAGGTGCGGCGAACGGGGATGGCTAGGACTCCTCCCCGAATGACTCACAAAGTGAGCGCGGCAGCGGTTGACTGGCCGTCACCAGTTCTTGGTAGTCGTCAAACCGCTCGATCATCTCCAGCCGCGCGGGGTACCGTCTGGTGGCTTTGCACCGCTTGCAGGAGGCATAGATCACTTCGTCCCGGGGTTCGCTCAGAACCCAGTGATGCTGACATTCCTTGGTCGCCGCTCTGTACCACTTGCGGCCTCCTCTCCTAGGGGTCAACTTGCTTGTCAGTGACCATTCCTCTTGCCGATGGCTGAGTCACCGCCGACATTGTAGCCTCGCCTGAAATATCCACTCTATCAGGGAAAACCCTCGGATCATCGGTTATCGTCCCGTATTTCCGAAGACCGCAATCCTAAAGACATAGGTGAAAACGAGAAACGATAGGCCGTGCCTGCCCTAAAGATGAGATGTCTGTCCCCATGTAGTAGGAAGTATCCGCGCCCCAGGCAGGTGCTCGGCGAAGAACGGAAGGGGCCGCGGGTTGGGGGGAGACTCGGGGCAACTGGGCGCTGTGCGGCCTCGGGGGAAATACGTGCGCCCCCGCGTGGCGGAGGCGCATCTGCTTTCGGCTGGGGAGGGTTTCTCTACAAGCGCAGCTTGCCATGCGAAGGCTGCCGCCGCCTCTGTCGCACCCGCCCACTCTCATCCTCCTCCAATAGCTCGATTGCCGGAGGGGACACGGCTTCGTGAACGTACCCGCAGGAGAGGCAACTGCTGTAGGCGCCGTACCAGTCTTTTTCAGCTATCATCGAACCACGACAACGCGGACACACTCGAGGCAGCATCGGCTCCATTCGACTCTCCTTTAGCGCAGAAACGTACTACTCTTCCTGCTGGTCAAATCCCTTCGCTGCCTCCGGGGTTAGCTGTCGGGTTCGGGTCGAAAGGTACCCTACTCACTAGCGTGAGATTCACCCCTGTGGAACTTCGGTTCCCCCGTTCCCGTAGACGGGTTCGGCACAGGTCGGCGCGATATACCAGCTCAGATAATAGTTAACCCTATGGATAGTATATATTCCCCCTAAAGAGATGTCAAACGATTGTGAATAATTGATCAGAAGACGGCCGCCGTTGCGCCGCCGTCCACCTGGATCGTCGTGCCTGTGATGTGTCGGGCAGGTTCGGAGGCCAGGAATACGACCAACGCAGCGACGTCCTCCGGCGCACCCAGATGCCCCAGCGGAATCCGCTTGCTCTCCTCTTCCACTATCTGTTCGTAGCTCCGGCCTCGGTCTTCCGCCCACGACTGCATCAGTGACTTCATTCGGTCGGTGAGGATGGGACCGGGGCAAACGTTGTTCACAAGAATGCTGTCCGGCCCCAGTTCCTTCGACAGGGTCTTCGCCAGACCAACGACGCCCAGGCGAGCCGAGTTGGAGAGTATGAGGCCATCGATAGGCTGCTTGACGGCGTAGGAGGTAATGTTGATGATGCGCCCGCCACCCTGCCGTCGCAGATGGGGCAGGGCCTCGCGGACGGTGCGCACAACGCTCAGGAGATTCTGGGCCAGCGCCGCCTGCCAGACCTCGTCGGAATGCTTTTCGAAGCTGCCGGGCGGAGGGCCACCGGCGTTGTTGACGACGATATCCAGGCGGCCGAATCGCTCCACCGTCTGCGCCACGAAACGGCGAATATCGTCGGCGCGGGCCATATCGCAGGGAACCGCCAGCACGTCGACGCCGGTCGCCGCTCTTATCTCCGCCGCTGTTTCTTCTAGCTGCTTCTCACCCCGGGCGCAAATCGACACCCGGCATCCTTCTTTGGCGAGGCCAAAGGCGATGGCCTTGCCTATGCCGCGGCTGGCTCCGCCGACGAGGGCAACTTTCCCTTCAATTCCCAGATCCATGGCGCATCCTCTCTAATCAGGTTGTTCAGGCCTAAGAGCGAGATAGTAATGTTACCTTCTTTGGGCTGGTTGTCAACCGCGCCCGATCTCCGGCTTCATTCAGATTCCCAGAGAGTCGGTAACTAGTCCATACGTTGGCGAAGGGTGAGACTGCTCAGCAGGACAAAGAAGGCGGCAAACACCAGGAGGACGCCGAAGTTGAGGAGAAGGTCACCGCTGGTCAACCCCTGCGCCTCCAGCATCACACCTCTGAGCGCTTGATTCGAGTAGGTCAGGGGCATCGCGTGCGCGACGCCCTGGAGCCAGCGCGGCATGCTCTCGATCTGCCAGACGACCCCGCTGAGGAGCCCCTGAGGGACGATGACCAGGGGGATAAACTGGATCGCCTGGAGTTCGTTGCGGGCGAAGGTAGACAGGAAGATGCCGAGGTTCACAGCAGCGATCGTCAGCGTAATCACAATCAGAAACACAATACCCAGGTTTCCCACGTAGTTGATGTTGAGGACAAGCAGAGCAACCAGCAGGATGATCACGGCTTGCAGCACGGCGAGGACACTGAATCCCAACATATAGCCGAGGACCACCTCGGCGCGGCGGGCCGGCGTCACCATCAGCCGCTCCAGCGTCCCTCCCGTTCTCTCCCGCAGGAAGCTCACCGCCGTCAGGAGGAAGACAAAGAAGAAGGCGAAGAAACCGATGAGCGGCGGCGCCTGGAAATCGACCGTATCGAACTGAGGGCCGCCGTGCACGTACGTCGTCTCCACCTGTCCGGACGCGCCCTCGCCCGTCGCCGACGTGTCCGGAAGCTGGGCCGGAGATATCAGCCCGGCGAACATGACCACTTGGGACACAACACGGCGGATTGCCTGGCTCTTCTGGGGATTCGAGCCTTCGAGCACAAGCCTAACTTCGGGCGGCGCCGCTTCACTTGAGTCGACGGCGCTGAGAATGACGGCGCCGTCCACGTCACCAGCCTCGACAGCGGCAAGCGCCTCTTCCTCTGTGGACAGAACGCGTAGATCCCAGCCCGCCTGACCGAGAGCGCGTTCCAGAAGGGTAAGCATCGGCCCCGGAGTGGACGTCTCATCGACGGCGGCCAGTGAGATGCTGTTTTCGGTGCTCCGGAGAAGATACCCCACCAGGGAGAGCACAAGCGCCGGCACAATGACGATGAGGGCGAGTGTCCGCGGGTCGCGCCGGAACTGGCGGACGATGCGTAGGGCGATGGCCCACGTCCTGCCTTTATCCACCGCGAGCCTCCGCATAGATGAGAAACGCTTCCTCCAGAGAGCGGGCGCCGACCGACCGCTGTAGTTCGTCCGGAGTGCCCTCGCTGAGGAGAAGCCCATCGCGCATGAGCACCAGCCGATGACAACGGGCAGCCTCGTCCATCACGTGACTGGAGACGATGATCGTCGTGCCCGCCTCGTTCAGGTCATGGAAATGACTCCAGAAAGCGGCCCGCAGCCGGGGATCGACGCCCACGGTGGGCTCGTCCAGAAGCAGCAGGCGGGGTCGGTGCACGAGGGCGCAGGCCAGCGACACCCGCCGCTGCATCCCTCCGCTCAACGTGTTCACGGGGCTGTCGGCTCGGTGGGAGAGCTCCATCAACTCGAGCACGCGATCTACGTCGTCTTGCTCTCGGCAACCGTACAGGCGGGCGAAGAAGGCCACGTTCTCGCGCGCCGAAAGCTCCATGTACAGGCCGGTATCCTGGGGCATGTAGCCGGTCTCACTCAGCACGGCACGAGAGGGAACGGGCTGCCCCCATACCCTGACGCTGCCCTTCGAGGGCCGGAGGGTGCCGAGAATGAGGCGAATCAGGGTGGTCTTGCCACAGCCGCTGGGGCCTAGCAGTCCGTAGGTGAGGCCGGCGTCGACGTGAAGGGTGACATCCTCCACGGCCCGGATGGGGCCGAAGCTCTTGGCGACTCCTTCAGCAACAACAGCGCTTTCCATGCCGGCGCAGAGGCTAGCTGGCAGCAAGCGAGTGGACGAGAGGCTCTACTCGCTCCCAGATCCGTTCAGCGATCACCTCCGAAGATAGCGTAGCATCGACCACGATCCAGCGACCCGGCTCACCGGCGACGATCTCGGCGAAGCCGGCATGAACGCGCTCGTGGAACTCCCGTCCTTCCTGGCCGATAGCATCCCATTCCCCGTCCGCCGTCTTCCGCGCCAAGCCGACGTCCACCGGCAAGTCGAGGAGCACAGACAGGTCCGGCCGCAGGTCACCCGTCGCCAGCCTATCGGCTGCCTTGACCTCCTCCAGATCGAGACCGCGGCCGTACCCCTGATAGGCGAGAGTGGAATCGCTGTAGCGGTCGCAGACGACGATCTCTCCGCGTTCCAGGGCAGGCCGGATGACCTCCGCGACCAGTTGCGCCCGCGCCGCCAGGAACAGCAACAGCTCCGCCTCAG
Source organism: uncultured Chloroflexia bacterium (assembly GCA_963763495.1). Lineage (GTDB taxonomy): Bacteria > Chloroflexota > Dehalococcoidia > DSTF01 > JALHUB01 > DAOUEO01. The sequence goes on along the minus strand of CAVXOY010000022.1, from coordinate 21,087 downwards.
GGGGAAGGTCTGACGAGGAAGGATTCGGTCGGGGGGCAGCGGACGGGCGGAGGATAATGCGGCGGATCTCCTCGCTGAGAGGGGTGCCGCCCGGCTCACGGGTCACCACGACCTTGTGCCCCAAGCGTTCCAACCGGTGCCGGAGCAATTGCGCCTGGGTGGTCTTACCCGCTCCCTCGCCTCCTTCAAGAGATATGAAGATGCCGGGCCTCCTGCTAGGGGATTTCGTCGCTGCCATCTATTACCCCAGGCTCAGTCTCCGGTGCCGGCGACCCGTTCTCGCGGTAAATGCGCACCCGCCGCAGGGGTTCACGTCCCCTGCTCCGCGATGAGAGGCTGTACTTCTGCGCCAATTGGTGCTGAAGGCGCCGGATGTAGGCGTTCTGCGGGGAAAGCTCTATCTCCTGATCGCTGGCCATGACCTCCGATATGGCCTTTTCAGCCTCCTGCAACGCGGCCGCCACCGGATCGAACCTTTCCTGATCACCGTCCATGGCAATCAGGCTCTGCTCCATCTGAGATATGGTGTTGTTCTTGAGTACGAAGATGGAGAGACCTCGCGCCTCGGCCTCGCGGAGGGCCTGGGGCTTGCGCCGGTAGAAGGTGCGCAGGGTCAGAACAAGGTCGGCATCGCTGAGATGCTCGCTGACCGTAGCCGGGGAACCTGTCTGCCGGATCGCCTGCTCCAGCCGCTTGCGGGAGATGCCGAAGGGATAGATGCTCCGAGAGAGGCCCGACGGGCCCCGTCGCGCCTCGGTGATCGGATGGACCAACGTCTCCACTGTCGACTTTTCCCGCACGAGGTCGGCCTGGCTCAGCCGGCGCACCTCCCCCTTCTCGTCGATCTCGCGAACCTCCGCCGCCACCTGATATCCCCGCAGGATGGCATCGACCGTTTCGGCCACGTTCTGGTGCACGGCCACTCGGTCATACGTCTGAATCTCCACCACAATGTTGAAGGTCGGCGGAGCTTTCCTCTCCAAGATCGACTTCTGGGTCCGCCGCCGCCGCGCCTCCTCATCGCCCAGGGTCACCGACTGAATCCCTCCGACAAGGTCGGAGAGAGTCGGGTTCATCATGAGGTTCTCCAGGGTATTGCCGTGGGCGGTGGCGACGAGCTGTACTCCCCGCTCGGCGATCGTGCGGGCGGCTGCGGCCTCCAACTCCGTACCGATCTCATCGATGACTATGACCTCCGGCATGTGGTTCTCCACCGCCTCGATCATCACCGCGTGCTGCATGCTGGGAGCGCTCACTTGCATGCGGCGGGCGCTGCCGATAGCCGGATGCGGTATGTCGCCATCACCGGCGATCTCGTTGGACGTGTCGACGATCACCACCCGCTTGTTCATGTCATCCGCGAGGACCCGGGCGACCTCCCTCAGCATCGTCGTCTTGCCGACGCCGGGCCGGCCGAGCAGGAGGACGCTCTTGCCGGACCGAATGATGTCCTCGATGACCCGCATCGTGCCGAATACAGCGCGACCGACGCGGCAGGTAAGCCCAACGACACGGCGGCGGCGGTTGCGGATGGCGGATATGCGGTGCAGAGTCCGCTCGATCCCTGCCCGGTTGTCGCCACCGAACTCGCTGACGCGGCCCACCAAGTAGTCGATGTCCTGCTCGCTGACCTCGACATCGCTGAGTATGACGTCGCGGCCGGGGTAGCGGGCCTCCGGCAGGCGACCCAGGTCAAGCACTACCTCAAGAAGCTCACGGTTGTCTTTCTCTTGCCTGAGCGGCCCGCTGATGCGGGGAGGCAATACCTCTATGAACTCGTCCAGGTCGTCAGTTATCTGTTTCTCCACCGCTACCTCCAAAGCACCCCCAACTCTACCTTCAGATGGTGTTGTGTGCCAACTGAGTGGCTTTTACCGCCACAGCCGTCCGCCTCACAAGGACGATGTACTCCTGTCCCCGTTCGAAGCCGCGCTGCGACAAGGCCCGTCCCAAGCCGTCGGCGTACTCCGGAATGAGGGTGAGGAGAAGGCCGTTTCCGGCCAGCCGCGACAAGGCCAGGTCAAGCAGCGCATCCTGTCCTTCTTGCTCCGATGGGTGAATCACCAGGTCAAAGCGGCCGATGTTTGCGTCAGCCGCTAGACGGAGCCAGGCGGTGATGGATCCGTCGCGCTCCAAGACCAATTGAGACTTGCGACCGGCGAGCCAGTTGCGCTCCTGGGCAGCTCTCCACTCGCTCAACGTGACGGCCTCAGCGCGGCGGACGGCCTCGGGAGCCACCGCGTTGTAGAGCTGGAACAGAGCGTAGTCGTCGGCGCGAACCCTTTTTCGCAACGGGAGCGCCCTGTCGATCCCGCGCTCGCCGGTGACCGGCGAACGGCAGGAGAACAACTCCTCCCTTAGGAACTCGCAGAACCCGGCCTTGCGGGCAAGGGGAAGGATGCCGCTGCCGCCGGTCAATCTCAAGAATACCTTCTCGACACCGCGACGGGCCGCCTCAGCGACGGCTTGATCCAGCAGGCCCAGGCAGACCGCGTCGTCGTCCTCAGCAGCGTTTATCAGGCAGTCCACCTCCCAAGCGGCACGAGAACCGCGACGGCGGGCGGAAACGAGACCGCGCAGCGTGGCCCCTTTGACGCTGATCCAGGTGTGACGGCCGGTGGCGAAGGAAAACCACTGCTCGAGAGCGCTTTCCAGAGGACGGGGCGCCGCCTCCGTCTTGCCGATACGCTCGCGGGTTTTTGCCTCATTGGGATAGACCCGGCCATCGAAGGAGACCAGGGCAACCAAGTCCGTCGGGCGCACGGTTCGGGCAACTGTCATGACATGACCGCAGCTATCTACAGTCTGCTATCGCCGCCTTGCCGTCGACGACGACCCCCAGGAAATAGCGATGGAAGCGCCAGTCGCCGGTTAGTTCGGGATGGAAGGATGTGGCCAGTAAACACCCCTGCTGCGCCGCCACCACTGTTCCTCCATTGAGATAGGCCAGCGTCTGCACCTCAGGCCCTTTCTCCACTATGGCGGGAGCGCGGATGAACACGGCAGGAAAAGGGGGTTGGCCGAGGGTAGGAACATCCAAGCCTGTCTCAAAGCTATCCACCTGACGTCCAAAGGCGTTGCGCTGGACGGTGATGTCCATAACCGCCAGCGTCGGGAAGGCGAGGCCTGCCCCTCTTTGGGCCAGGATTATCATGCCGGCGCAGGTACCCCAAACAGGAAAGCCCTGTCCTACCATTCGCTGCAACGGCGAGAGCAACCCGTACTCAGTCATGAGCTGACTGATCGTCGTGCTCTCACCGCCGGGGATAATCAGACCATCAAGACCTGTCAGGTGCTCTGGGAGACGGACCTCGGTTGCCTGAGCGCCCAGTTGGGAGAGTATCTCTACGTGTTCAGCAAACGCCCCTTGCAGGGCTAGTACGCCGATGCGGGTCATCTACACACTACCAGCCTCGCGTGGCCAGAAGCGCTTCTTCGGGGATCTCCTTGATGTCCAGGCCCGGCATAGCTTCACCGAGGCCTCTGGACACCTCAGCCACGATCTTGGGGTCACTATAGTGGGTCACGGCCTTGACGATGGCGCCGGCGCGACGGGCCGGGTCTTGGGACTTGAATATGCCTGAGCCGACGAACACACCATCAGCGCCCAAGAGCATCATCAGAGCAGCGTCAGACGGTGTGGCGACGCCCCCGGCGGCGAAGTTGACCACGGGCAGGACACCGGTCTCATTGATCTCCTTGACCAACTCATAGGGAGCGCCAAGAGCCTTGGCTTCGGCCATCAGTTCATCCACCGGCAGGCCCTTGACCCGCCGGATACCGTCCATGACCGTCCGCATATGCCGCACCGCCTCCACAATGTTGCCGGTGCCGGCCTCACCCTTTGTCCGGATCATCGCCGCTCCCTCACCGATCCGGCGCAGAGCCTCGCCCAAGTCGCGGCAGCCGCAGACAAAGGGGACTCTGAATTCATGCTTGTTGACGTGATGAACCTCGTCGGCGGGCGTCAGCACCTCCGACTCATCGATGTAGTCGACGCCCAGCGCCTCCAGCACCTGCGCCTCCACAAAGTGCCCTATGCGGCACTTGGCCATGACCGGGATAGTCACCGCCTCCATGATGCGGAGTATGACATCGGGGTCGGCCATCCGCGCCACGCCTCCGGCTGCCCTGATGTCGGCCGGCACCCTCTCCAACGCCATCACCGCGCAGGCACCCGCCTCCTCCGCGATCTTCGCCTGCTCCGGCGTCACGACATCCATGATCACGCCGCCCTTGAGCATTTGGGCGAGACCCTTTTTCAGCACCCAGGTGCCCTTTTCCTCAACCATGATAGCTACGGACTCCCCTCACACTCGAATTCACTCGCACCGTCTCAATTCTACTACCGCCCCAAAGGGTACGCAAGGCGATGTCGGTTCGTTACCGCTCGTACGCCCAACCGTCGCAGCGGCCATCGCCGCCTTCGCGGGATGCGCTCAAGCTACCGGCCTCTCAGCAATTGACAGCTTGTCCGGGAAGACTTACGATTTCCCCAGCCGAAGACGGGCTCGCCGTTCGAGCCGAGGCATCGTCTGAGAACCTCAAGCGCGGGGTTCTCAGCTTTACTGTATGAGCAAGTTCCGCTTCTTTCTGGCGATATCTTCGTTGGTGCTGGGAGTGCTGGTGCTTGGCTTCACCCTGCTCCAGCCCAGCCGTCCCACGCTGGGAATTGTCTTCGGCGTACTGCTGATATTGAACGGGGTCATCCGGCTCTATCTAGGAGAGTCGGAATAGGCTTTTCATTCGCCGTAGCCGTCATTAGTCCCGTCTGTGCAAGTCTGGTCGAGACAGCACCGCGGCTCGGACTTCGTCACGCTGAGGATCGGGACACGCCTGTTGCGGCTTCTCCAAGGGTGAACCTATAATCTATAGGTTGCGGCATTGGGCTCCCGGCATTCTAGCTTGTGCCCTGAGGTGACGGCGTAGTGGCCCGAATCGATCCGACTGCTCAGATGAAAACGATCCTGGTCCCGACGGACGGTTCGCGGGCAAGCATGGAAGCTCTGGCCTTAGCCTGCAACATCGCGAAGCGGAATAAAGGGAAGATCTACGTAGTTCACGTGATCGAGGTGCGGCGCTCCCTTCCCCTCGACGCTGACATGTCGTCTGAGGCGGAACGCGGCGAGGAGATACTTTCGCAGGCGGAAAAAACAGCCCACGACATGGACTTCGAGGTCGAGGGAGAGCTTCTTCAGGCACGCGAGGCCGGCCACGCCGTGGTGGACGAGGCGACCGAGCGAAAGGCGGACCTCATACTGCTCGGCGTTGAGCAACAGGAGCACCTTGGGGGGTATCAACTGGGCAGGCTGCCTTTGTATGCCTTGAAGAACGCCCCCTGCCACGTGTGGCTCTGGCGTCAGATGGAAAGAGAATAGATGGAATGAAGATCATCATCATGGGTTCGGGACGGAGGGGGTCAGAACTAGCGGCGCTTATGGATCGCGAAGGGCATGAAGTCACCGTCCTGGACATAGACGCCTCCGCGTTCAGTTTTCTCCCCGACAACTTCCAAGGCGCCAAGATCGTGGGAAACGGTATCGACGAGGATGTCCTCCGGCGCGCCGGCATCGAGCAAGCCGACGCCTTCATCTGTACCACACGCGGCGATAACCGGAATGTTATGGCCGCCCAAATGGCCAAGCACCTCTTCAACGTTCCCCGCGTGATCACCCTGATCCATGACCCGATCAGGGAGGAGATGTACCGCTCTCTCGGCCTGCGGACTGTTAGCCCGACCCGCGTGGTCGCCCACTACTTGAAGGAGGCTTTGGAGGCGGACGACACAAAGGCAAGCGAGGAATAGCGTGTACTACATTATTGTTGGCGGCGGCAAGATAGGGTACTACCTGGCCAAGCAGTTGTTGGAGGACCAGCACGAGGTGCTGATCATCGAGCAGGATGCCGAGAAGTGCGCCCAGATTAGCCGATGAACTGGGTGAGGTCGTGATGTTGGGCGACGGCTGTGAGGCGGCAACCCTGGAGCGAGCTGGGATGGCCAGGGCTGACATGGTAATCGCGCTGACGGGGGACGACGAAGACAACCTGGTCGCGTGCCAGGTGGCAAAACACAAGTTTGACGTTCCCCACACTGTAGCCCGAATCAACAACCCCAAGAACGAGACTATCTTCAAGAAGCTGGGGACCGACGCCACCATCAGCTCCACCTCCGTCATCCTGTCCCACATCGAGCAGGAGCTGCCTTCGCACCCCCTAATCCCCCTCATGACTCTCAAGGGTGGCGGCCTGGAGATCGTAGAGATCAAGATACCGTCAGAAGCTCCGGTAGTGGGGAGGCGGATCAGAGAGATCTTGCTGCCACAGCAGTCGTTGATTGCCCTCGTCATAAGTTCTGACGGACAGCCGCGGCTTCCCACGCCGACACCGTCATCCAGGCTGGCGACGAGGTCGTAGTCGTAACAATGCTCGAGAGTGAGGAAGGCCTTCGCTCTGCCCTACTCGGGTCCCCCTCTTCACCAAGGCTCTAGAGGCATATCCGATGGCCAACCGCGTAGCGTACCTTGGCCCTCCCGGCACCTTCTCCGAACAAGCGGCGCTCCTCCATGACGCGCAGGCGCAACTCATGCCTTTCGCCACCGTCGCTGCCGTGGCCTCGGCTGTCGATTCAGGGATGGCCGACGAAGGCGTAGTGGCGATTGAGAACAGCCTCGAAGGCTCCGTCACCGATACTCTGGACATCCTGATCCACGAGTCTCGCCTGGCGATCCGGCGGGAGTTGGTGCTACCCATCGAGCACTGCCTCCTGGCCAGACCAGGAACGATCGCCAGTCAGGTCGAAACCATCTATTCTCACCCTCAGGCCCTAGGCCAGTGCCGCCGCTTCCTGGAGCGCTGCTTCCCCAAGGCACGGCTAGAGGCGTCTCTATCGACGACTGCCGCCGTTGAGCAGATGATGGAACACGAGGGAAGCGCCGCGATCGCGACGCTGCGGGCCAGCGAGCTCTACGGCATAGCGGTGCTCGCTCAGGGCATCGAGGACAACAGCCACAACGAGACCCGCTTCGTGGTGCTGGGTGCGACCGATAGCCCACCCTCGGGCCGCGACAAGACGTCCTTCGCCTTCTCAGTCGCCCAAGACCGGCCGGGAAGCCTGGTGGATGTCCTGAAGGAGTTCTCGGAGCGCCAGATCAACCTCGCCAAGATCGAGTCCCGCCCCACCAAGCAGGAGCTGGGCAAGTACGTCTTCCTGATAGACCTGGAGGGGCACCGCAGCGATCCAGCGGTAGCAGAGGCGCTGGAAAGGGTGCAGACCCTGTCCTACTTCTTCAAGGTCTTCGGTTCCTATCCTCGCTTTGAGGCGGGGCAACCGGCCTCGTAGAGCTACCTCCAACCAGCAGAGAACAGCGATGCCTGAGCTGCCCGACCTGGAGGCGATCCGCGGCTTTCTCAACCAGCGGCTGCCGGGCGTCCGCATCGAGCAGGCCCAGGCGCTGATCCCCGTCGTCTTCCGCGTCCCCAAGGCAGATCTCCAGGCGATTCTGGAGAGCAACACGTTCGACGAGACGTTGCGGCAGGGGAAGTTCCTGTTGTTCCACCTCAAGAGCGGCCATCGGCTGGTCATCAACCCCATGCTCACCGGCCGCTTCCAGTACTGCCCACCGCAAGAGAAGCGCCGCGCCAAGACCTGCATGGTGCTGACGCTGGCAAACGGATACGACCTCCGGTACGTCGATGAGCGGCTGATGGGGAAGGTCTACCTGGTCGAGGAAGGCGCTCTCGAGCAGATACCGCAGTTCGCCGAGATGGGGCCGGATGCCCTATCGCCGGAATTGACGGAAGAGGTGTTCGCCCAGCGGCTGCGGCGTCACCCCGGGCAGATCAAGGGTATCCTCGTCAACCACAAGTTTGTCGCCGGCATCGGCAACGCCTACGCCGACGAGATACTGTTCGCCGCCGGCATCCATCCCTACCGCAAGCGCCCCACTCTCTCCGAGGAAGAGGTGCGCCGTCTCTATCAGGCGATCCACTCGGTGTTCGAGTGGGCGATCCCCATCGTCGCCGAGCGGACGAAGGACGGCCTGCCTTTGGAGGAGGTGCGGGACTTCCTGAGAGTGCACCGTCGCGGCGGTGAGCCCTGTCCCAACTGCGGCAACCGCATCACGGAGATAACGGCGGGCCAGCGGATCACCAGCTTCTGCCGCCACTGCCAGAAATAGGCACGCGCCGCACAATCGAAAAAGGCCCTGCCGGGCCTCTTCAATTCCTCCTTCTGAGTTCCGAACCCTAGGCGTAGCCGCTCGGCACTTCCCAGCCGGGGATGAACTTCCGCCACTCTTTTTCCCGTTCTAGGTAGTCGTAGAACAGATAGTAAGCGGTAGCGGGCGGACGCACCGGCTCGCGGAGGAGGCGCATGCGGGTCTCGTTGGGCATCTTGCCTGCCTTGTGGTGATTGCAGGGCTTGCAGGCGGAGACGAGGTTTTCCCAGATGTGCTGCCCGCCCTTGTTACGGGGCACGACGTGGTCGAGGGTGAGGTCGTGGGTGTGCTTGCCGCAGTACTGGCAGGTGTAGTGGTCGCGGCTGAATATCTCCTTGCGTGTCAACCGCACCTGGGGCCGCGGCCTCTTGATGAGGTAGACGAGGCGGATGACCGACGGCAGCCGAAAGGTGTGGGTAGGGCTGTGGAGGCAGCCGCTGTTGTTCTCCAGGACCTCCGCCTTGCCGCGGTCGACGAGCACAAAGGCCCGACGGGCATTGCATACGTTCAGAGGCTCGTAGTTCTGATTTAGGACCAGTACAGCGGAGCTTACCATCGACTGCTAATCCGAATAGACCTATCTGATGTCATGATAGCAAAACGGCCTTCTGGCGGGCAACGACAGCGGCGGGGGACAGGTCGCGAGCAGATGCCCTAGAGGGCCTCCACAGCGCTGTCAAACTCGGACGGCAAGATCTTCAGGAGGAACGGGATACCGTCCAAGAACATCGGCCCGAACATAGATTCGTCAATCGTGTCCTTCAGGCCAAGCGCGGGGAAGGTCACGAAGAGGATCATGAGGATCTCAACGATAACGATTCCCTTAACAAACCCGAAGACTGCTCCGAGTAGGTGGTCAAACGTACCCAGCATCAGAAGAGAGGCCGTCTGCTTAAGCACCATCGCCGCCAGTTGTCCGGCGAGGGCGCAGGCGCCGAATATGAGGAGAAAGGCGATTATCCGGGAGGCATTTTCCCTGTCTACGACCAGCTTGACATCGTCGGCCAGGTCTTCGTAGAAGAAGCCGGCGAGAACAATACCGAGGGCAACGCCGACGATTGTCACTACCTCGCGGATCAAGCCCGCCCAGAACGCGGAGAAGGTAAACCAGGCGACGATTAGGACTACTATGACGTCCAGCCAGTTCATCACCCAGTCCTCAAAACATCAAGACAGAAGCCGCCGAACTGCCTCTGCCGGATCCGCATCCGCCGCTCCTGCCACATCGCCGGCGAGGCCGGATTTCCTATCTGCCCGATTGGCCCGCCGCCCTACCAGAGTCGGCGCTAGTCTAGCACAAGGGCAAGGCTTTGACAATAAAATCATCGGCCACCTTCTCTGCTTTGCCCACCTTGCGACTCCGGCCGGCTATTGTACGCGCGGCAAAACAAGGCCAAGGCCAACAGACCGAACAGGTATCCTCCCATCACGTCGCTGGGCCAGTGAACACCAGCGTATACCCTCGCCGGACCCGTGGCCAGGACCACAAATACGCAGAACAGACGAACGATAAACCTCAAGCCACGATGAGGGATCAGCGATCCTGCCAAGATAAACAGAAGGCCGAAAAGGACGACCGCTCCGACCACGTGGCCACTGGGGAAGCTGTGCCCCGACGCAGAGTCCGACACTTGCACCAAGTCCGGCGACGGCCGCGGCCGGGCGACGATCTCCGCCAACGGGGTACGCAACAACCGCGGAACGAAGGTGAGAATGACCAGGACGGCCTCTCGCACCCGGCCGGCAAGGGCCAGCACCCCGGCGATAGCCAAAGTCAGGAGAGCGGCAACAGGGACGTCTCCTAGTACGTTGGCAAAGTCGGCGATAGGCCCAAAGCCGTCCCAGCCCTGTACCCAGTGAGCCAGCCGCAGGTCAGCGGGGAAGTAGGAGGTCGCCGCCGCAAACCCCGCCATGACCGCGAACAGCAGCCCGCCCAGACACCAGATAGGCCAGAACAGCGTCCTGCGTGACATCAATTGAGACCGCCCCGCCTTTCCAGATACGTGCGCCGATTATGGCACGGACGACCCTGCCCCTCAATACCCTCGCCGGGTGCGCCGGGGGCATCTGGAACGAGGGAATGACTCAGCGTAGAATTGGAATTGAGAATCGGAGGGGGAGTTTACGAGTATGAGAGAACAAGCCGCCACTGAAGACGCGCGTCAACAGATTGAAGCCGCCTTGGAGGGCGTCCGCACCATCGCTGTCACCACCACGGCCGGCGACAGCATCCGCAGTCGTCTGATGCCCTTCGCTCTCGGGCAGGACCTCGAAGTATATGTCGCCCTGGTAAAGGGCGACCCCCGGGCCATGCTCATCGCTTTCAACCCCGCCGTGTCGCTCCTCGCCGTCGCTGAGACGCCGGGTGCCGCCGCGCGAAGGGAAGTGGAGATCTCCGGCAAGGCGTTTCTGGTAAAGGATGCCGATGAGAGACGAAAGGCCTACCTGTTACTGAGCAAGCGGTCGCCTCTTGACAGGCCGGAGGAGGCGCTGGACTTCGTCCGTGTCGTTCCCCAGCGCATCGAGATGCGATCGGCAGAGGGCACTCCCGCGACGGCATTGGAGTTCCCGGAGAACCGGCTCGTCGTGAGTGATCTGACCCTCCTGAAGCGAAAGGCCCTGGCCTGGCTGATAGCGGTGAGGGCCCCTTTCCTCACTGCCACCCTCGCGCCCATCATTCTCGGCGGCGCCATCGCCTGGGCCACCCGCGATTCCCTCGCTTGGGGCCTCTTCTTTCTAGCCCTGGCGGCAGGGGCCTTCCTCCACATGGGGGCCAACGTTATCAACGACTACTTCGATCACCTCAGCGGCGACGACACGATAAACACCGACTTCATCCGCCCCTTCAGCGGGGGAAGCCGCGTGATTCAGATGGGGCTACTGACCCCGCTGGAGACACTCACTCTGGCAATCGTCCTCTTCGCTCTGTCGAGCGGTATCGGCGCCTACCTGGCCTGGGCGAGTGGGCCTCTTGTGCTCGCGTTCGGTGCAATCGGCCTGGTCTCGGCGGTCTTCTACTGCGGCTGGCCGTTCAAGTGGGCGAGCAGAGGAATCGGCGAGTTGATGGTCGGGCTGAACTTCGGTACGCTGATGACCCTCGGTTCCTACTACGTCCAGACGGAGAGAGTGGACTGGACACCGGCGATCGCCTCCATACCCGTGGCTGCCCTCATCACCGCAGTGCTCTACATCAACGAGTTCCCCGACTTCATAGCCGACCGCGCCGTCGGCAAGAAGACATGGGTGGTCCGTCTTGGCCGGCAGCGAGCCGCCATCGCTTATGGTTTCCTCATGGCTATACCCTATGTAGCGGTCGCCGCCGCCGTGGGAGCGGACGTCCTGCCCGTACCCACTTTGCTGGTGCTGCTAACGCTCCCGCTGGCAGCTCGGGCCGTTCAATGTGCCTACCGCTATCATTCCCAGCCGGTCGAATTGGCCCCGGCCAACGCTCTGACCATCGTGACCCATCTCGCCACCGGCCTCCTCCTCACACTGGGCTACGCATGGGACGGCCCCGATGCCGGCGTCGTCTACGTGGTCGGCTTGGCCATCCTCTTCGCGCTGATGGTCCTCTTCGTCAGCCGCGGCGTCGAGCAGGAGAAGAAGGCATTCCTGGCTGCCCGAGAAGCGATGTGAGTGACGCCAAGGGAAGGAGCGAGCAGGGGCGAGGGCAGTCGGGTGAACCCTCCGGCAAGGCCCGCTATGTGCGGTCCCTATTCGACAGCATCGCCTTTCGCTATGACCTCATCAACCAGGTCATAACTCTGGGGCAGATCGGGCTCTGGCGGCGGCGGGTAGCGCGAAAGGTCGCCACCGACAAGCCGAAGCTGGTCCTGGATATGGGCACGGGCACCGCCGACCTCGCCGTAGCCATCGCCCGCCGCACCGACCAGGAGAGCCATATCTTGGGTTTCGACCTGTCGCCGGAGATGCTACGTCGGGCGCAGGCGAAGGTGAGCGCCACGGCCTGCAGGGACGCATCTCGTTCGTCCTCGCCGACGCCACGGCCCTGCCTCTAAAGGACGGCACCGCCGATTGCCTGGTCAATGCGTTCTTCCTGCGCCACCTGCCGGACCTGCCGGAAGCCTTCGTCGAGTTCCGCCGCGTCCTGCGTGGGGGAGGCCGCATCGCCTTCCTAGAGCTGACTCAGCCCACCCTACCGGTCTTCCGCCATGTCGTCGGCTTATGGTTCAAGCGTATTGTGCCGCTTCTGGGGGGATGGCTTTCGGGAAACCGGCAGGCCTATGAGTACCTGCCCAACTCGCTGAGGCCGTTCCCCGACCACCACGAGCTGACACGGATGCTGCAGGACTCAGGCTTCACTTCTTTAGAATGCCAACTTATGGGGCTGAGCGCGGTGGCGCTGCACAGCGGCGCCGGCCAAGAGAAGTAGGCCCGACGCCGATCTTTCAGCGCCCTGCAATCGGAATCCCTTTGCTGTGGGCCTTTACTTTGCGGAAGCGGGACGAATCTCGTAGGTGCAGTAACGGTCACCCTGGGCGATGCAACTGGTCAAGATGGACGTCAGCTTGGAGCAGGCGGCGCATGAACTCCCCATGCACCGAACAAACACTGGTATGAGTCGCCACCACGTTGGGGAAGGGGCAAGTATAGCGATGAAAGATAGTAGGTGCCGTTGTCGTGCGCCGTGTCAACGAGGCAGCCTTCCTCCTCAACGATGCGGGCCACCTCCTCTATTCGCGCCGGTAGGTCTTTCCCTTCAACCCTGTCTTGGTAGACATCGGCGAAGCGGATGGCGACCCGGCGGAGAAGGCTCTGAAGACCCCTGGTGCCGATCGTAGCCTTCACCTCCTCAATCAGCATGCTGGACAGAAGCGTCGTACTTCTTCGGATAGAGGGAGTCGCCCTGGGGAGTTAGGGTATAGACCAGCGCCGGGCGGCCGACGCGCCCCCGTTCCTCGCGCGCTTCGATGAGGCCATCGCGCTCGAGTATGGTCAGGTGTTGACGGATACCGGTCGAGGTAAGACCAAGCAGTTGACCGAGTTCTTTGACGGAACCGCTTCCGTGGCGGCGGAGGTGATCAAGGATATCCTGTCTGGTTACCTGCATCGCTCCCCCGATGTCCGGCGAGGTTGAAACATAAAACTCAATAACTTATGCGCAAATATGCTAGCACAAGAAGACCCTCCCAGCAACCGGCTCGCCATGCTCCGCCTGGACGTGGTTTCCCAAGGGGCACTATAATCGCAGCAGACTCCCCGATGGGAAGTAAGGAGATGGCCCGATCAGGCCAACCATGAACAACGACCCTATGACCCGCAAGACACAGGCCGACCTGATTGTTGAGACGGCAGCCCGGCAGCTCAGCGATCTGCTGCACGAGGCCGTCTCCCAACTCGACCCCTTCCCACCCTTCCCCGGTTCGTTCTTCACCTATGGCATCGAAGTCGAGGGGGGAGCGGCGGAGAGCCCTGAGCGGGGCTGCGTCGTTCTGGGCGCCGATGGTGACCTCTACGAACTGGAAATCAGCATAGACTCGTCCCGCCAGATGCTCGACCCGATAGGAGGGCGCGACGAGAAGCTGGTAAAGCTGGACCTTCACCCCCGTGACTACATCCTTTATGCCTACGACGCGCTCACCAAAGTGACCGAGCTTCTGCTCGAGCAGCAAGCCCAGGGACAGGCTTAGAATCCCGTTCCTGGGAGCTTCTCCCCTTGACGGCATCAGGTAGCCTTTCGTTACCGAGGCCTCTCTTTCTGCTATCATGATGCTTGGCCGCAGATGCCTTCAGCAAAGCCTGAGGGCACACGCAGCGCCAGATACCCCGGCATTGATGAGGAGGCCAACCCGTTGCGGAGTTCTCGTCGCCCGTCCCAGCCCTTGAGCCGCATGCGCGCCCTCATCTTCAGCACCGCGCTGGCGGCGGCCCTGGCTTTGGCGCTCCTCCCCGTGATCCCGCAATCGCTTCAAGTAGATGCGGGCGACATAGCTTCGCGCACCTGGCAGGCGCCGCGGGACTTCTCTTTCGAGAGCGCGGTGCTCACAGAGAAGGAACGAGAGAATGCGGCGCAGGCGGTGCCGGATGTTCTCGTCTTCAGCTCTGAAGTACGCTCGCAACAGACTGAGAAGCTGGACAAGCTCATCGGCGACGCCGGACGGGTGCGCGACTCCACCGACTTGAGCCGCTCTCAGAAACTCAGCGCCCTACTCGGTACCGAGAACCTGCTGGCGCCCGGCTATGAAGCCTTCATCCTCGACATGACGGCGAATCAGTGGCAGACGGTAACAGGCGAGGCCAAGCGGGTGCTGGGGCAGGTCCTTAGCGAGGCGGTCACCCGGGGCCAGGAAGGCCAGATAGGCGAGCAGGTTCCCCAGATCATCGACTCATCCCTCTCCCCGGACGAGGCGGCGCTGGTGGACATGATGGTGAAGCCGTTCGTCGTCGCCAATCTGGATGTGGACCCTGCGAAGACTGAGGAGAAGAAAGAGGAAGCAAGGGCAGCGGTCGTGCCGGTCCTGGTGACCTATGCTAAGAACCAGACGATCGTGCGCAGCGGCGACGTCATCGATAGCACGGCCGTCGAAGCGATGCGCGAGGCGGGGCTCCTCTCCGCCCAACTCGGATGGCGCAACGCGGCGGCGATTCTGCTCGTATCCATCGTTACCGGCGGCCTTCTCGGCTCCTACGTCTACGCCTTCCCATCCGAGGACAGCGTTGACCTCCGGCGTCTTGCCCTTCTATTGGTGGCGACCGCACTTGCTACCTTGGCTGCCAAGCTTTATCTTCCCCTCGTCTTGCCTGATCACGACCGGCATTTCCTGGCCTACGCTCTGCCGCTGGCAGCCGTCCCCATCATGCTGGCAGCCTTCTTAGAGACCCGGCTGGCGATCGTCACCGCCGCCGCGCTGGCAGCCTTGGTAACGTTTATCGTCGTCTACCTGCCCGGCGTCTCAGCGACCATGACCTCGGCTCCCTTGGATACTCTGCGGGCCGCTGGAGTCTACGGTTTCGGAGGCGTAGCAGGTACCCTAGCCGTCCACCGCGCAGAGCGGTTGAACCGCTATCTGCTGGCCGGCATGGTCGCCGCCCTGGTCTCGATGGCAATGCTGACGGCCGCCTGGTTCCTGGACCTCAACCGCGAGATGATCGATCTCCCCTGGATGGGCCTAGCGGCGCTGATCGGCGGCTCTGTATCCGGCATGTTGGCGGCAGGGGCTTTCGTCACACTGGGATCTCTTTTCGGCATCACCACCCGCGTCCAGCTCATGGAACTGGCCCAGCTCAACCAGCCTCTGCTGCGCCGGCTCCAGGACGAGGCGCCGGGGACGTTCCATCATAGCGTGATTCTGGGCAACCTTGCCGAGCGGGCGGCCGACCTCATCGGCGCTGACTCCCTCCTCGTCCGTGTCGGCTGCTATTTCCACGACGTGGGCAAGCTGAAGCAGCCCGGCTACTACATTGAAAACCAATTGGCGGGAAGCAACCCCCACGACAAGCTGGATTTCCGCCGCAGCGCCCAGATCGTTCTGCGCCACGTAGCCGACGGTCTGGAATTGGCCCGAGAACACGGTCTCCCTCCCCAGGTGCGGGACTTCATCACCCAGCACCACGGAACAGGCCAAGCTGCGTACTTCTACCGCAAGGCGACAGAAGCCGGCGAGAAGGTCGACCCATCGCTGTTCACCTACCCCGGTCCCAAGCCCCAAAGCCGGGAGGTGGCGATAGTCATGCTCGCCGACTCGGTGGAAGCGACGATCCGGGCCGGCGGCGACCGTTCTCCGGAACGAATCGACACAATGGTGGACGAGGTCATCGCGGAACGTCTGGCTGAAGGACAACTCGACGAGTCAGACCTCACGCTGCGCGAGATCAAGATAGCAGCCGAGTCCTTCAAATCCACCCTCCGCGGCGTATATCACCCCCGCCTGGAGTACCCGGCCGCCCCCGAGGGCAGCTCAAAGAAGCCCTCCCGCCGGCTGCGTTTTCCCTCCCCCTCACCCACTACCCCCTCCAAGAAGCGCCAATAGCGACGGGTGGACCGCTCAACAACGGTCACTTCCGGCGCTGCTGCCCCGCCGGAGAATCTTCTAGGACTAACGATCTCACTCATGTATAATTAGGAGTGGCCGCTCCTAACAACAGAAAAGGATTTCCCATGCGCTTTGCTGTAGTAGTGTTCCCCGGCACCTGGAGTGACGGGGACTGTCATTACGTCCTGGACACCATCCTCGAACAAGAGGTCGACTACGTCTGGCATCGCGAGCGTGACCTCTCGAAGTACGATTGCATCGTCCTGCCGGGCGGCTTCTCCTACGGCGACTATCTCCGCACAGGCGCCATCGCCCGCTTCTCGCCGGTGATGGAGGCGGTGGTGCGACATGCGGAGGCGGGCCGGCTGGTGTTCGGGAGCTGCAACGGTTTTCAGATCTTGTGTGAGTCCGGCCTCCTACCCGGCGCCCTCATGCGCAACGACAGCCTCCAGTTCCGCTGTCAGCCCGCCGATCTCCGCGTCGAGAATGCGGAAACGCCCTTCAGTAGCGCCTGCCGGCCCGGTCAAGTCATCCGCATCCCCATATCGCACGGCGAAGGAAGCTACTATGCGGACGCCGACACCCTTGCCCTGCTGGAGGAAAAAGGACAGGTCGTCTTCCGTTACGCGACGCCGGAGGGAGCGATCACGCCCGAGGCCAATCCCAACGGCTCTCTGAACAATATCGCCGGCATCATCAACAAGCGCGGGAATGTGCTGGGCATGATGCCCCACCCGGAGCGGGCCAGCGAGGCGCTGATGGGCGGCGAGGATGGCCTGTTCATCTGGCGATCAATCCTGAAGAGCGCGGTAGGCGCGCTCTCTAGCTAAAGCGTCGGAGGGAGCTTGTGGCAAGCAGAGTTCTCAAAGGAGGGAGACCATGAGTACCGCTGAGACCACCTATCCCCTGGCTTTCGACGTTGAGTACCCGGAGAGACTTTCCCGCTGGCTGATATTCGTCAAGTGGCTGCTGGCCATACCTCATCTGATAATCCTGTATGCTCTAATGGCCGTCGCGGAAATAATGACGTTCATCGCCTGGTTCGCCATCCTCTTCACCGGACGCTATCCGAAGGGGATGTTCGATTTCGTCGTCGGCATCTACCGCTGGGATAACAATGTGAATGCGTACATCCTTTTCTTGCGCGATGATTACCCACCGTTCTCCCTATCAGCCGGCCAGTACCCTGTGACCTTCGACATCGAGTACCCGGAGAAGCTATCGCGACTTCTCATATTCGTGAAGTGGCTGCTGATTATCCCAAACATCATCGTCCTGTTGTTCGTCGGCATCGCGTACTTCATAACGCTGATCATTGCCTGGTTCGCGATTCTGTTCACCGGCCGCTACCCTGCGGGCTTGTTCAGGTTCGCAGTGGGATTCAACCGCTGGGGCGCGCGCGTCAATGCCTACGTTCTTGCTGCTGCGCGACGAGTACCCGCCGTTCAGCCTGGCCCCGTGAGGCCATGAGCGAGGAGGACCGTTAGTATGGAGGCAGGCGCTGCCTACCCCGTAACCCTTGCCGTCGACTATCCGGAGCGCCAGTCGCGCTGGAAGACGCTCCTGCGCCTCTTTCTGCTGATCCCGCTGGTCATCTTCGGCGCGATCCTCTCCTACGGACTCTGGGCGATAATCGCCGTCACCTGGATCGCCGTCCTCGTGCGCGGGCGCATGCCCCGCTGGATGTTTGACGCGCAGGTCGCGCTGCACCGGTGGACGATCAGGGCCGTCTCCTACGGCGCGCTGCTCACCGACAGCTATCCCCCCTTCGACGGCGAACATCCCGTCCGGTTTGAAGTCGAATATCCGGACAGGGTCTCGCGCCGGAAGCTGATAATCTGGAAGTCCATCACATCGATCCCCCACTTCTTCGTGCTCCAGTTCCTCTGGCTTGCTGCGCTGTTCTGCATGGTGGTCGGATGGTTTGCGATCCTCTATTGTGGGACGCTTCCCCAAGGGGCTGCACGGGTTCGTCGGCGGCGTTCTTCGCTGGCAAACGCGGGTGAATGCCTACACCATTTCGCTGCGGGACGAATTCCCACCGTTCAGCCTCTCGGACGAAGCCGGCCCCGCCGGCCGCGACACCTACATAGTCTCATCGGTCATCGGCTGCCTCCTGGGAGCGGGTCTTATCGCCATGATCATCGCCGCAGCAATTGTTGGCCGGCAGACGGTGCGGGTGCCCGTCTCCTACGATGACCTAACGGCCGGACGCGTTTCCAGCTATGAAACCCTCGGTCGATTTCTGGGGCGTGGATATTTCCCTGGTCAACGCCTTGGACCCCGCCGACGACTCCTTCTCTCTCCTGATACCCGAAGAAGACAAGCGGCTCGTCGCCTTCTGGTTCGAGCTAGACAACGATAGCGGCCATACCCGCAGGGTGTGGGACTCGGACTTCGCTCTGAAGGACAGCGACGGCAAATGGCACGACCCGCTGCTGGCGGTGGCAGGCGGGCGCCCGACGCCGGTCAAGTTCGGCGACGACACGTTGATAGAAGCGGTCATTCTGTTCGAGATCGGAGATGATACTCAACCCGAGGAACTGCGTTACTCTTCTCACTACTTGGAAGGCAAACGAATAATCTACGAATTCGAGTGAACTATGGCTGTTGACGAACGTGTACTTAGAGGAACTCGCGCTGTCTCTGGATGAGTACCGGCTGATCGTCGAGCGGCTGGGCCGGGAGCCGAATGAAGTGGAATTGGGCATGTTCGGCGCCCTATGGAGCGAGCACTGCGGCTACAAGAACAGTAAGCCCCTCCTCCGCCTCCTGCCCAATAGCGGCCCTCGCATTCTCACCCGCATGGGCGGCGAGAACGCCGGCGCCGTAGACATCGGCGACGGCTACTGCATCGTGATGAAGGTGGAGTCGCACAACCACCCCTCGGCCATCGAGCCCTACCAGGGGGCAGCGACCGGCGTCGGCGGCATCGTGCGCGACATCTTCGCTATGGGGGCGCGGCCCATCGCCATACTCGACTCCCTGCGCTTCGGCCCTCTCTCTGACCGCCGCAACCGCTATCTTTTCGGCGGCGTCGTGGGGGGCATCGGCGGCTACGGCAACTGCCTGGGCATCCCCTCGTCGCCGGCGAGGTGAGCTTCGCCGACGCCTACCTCCGCCAACCCTCTGGTCAACGCCATGTGCGTCGGCGTGGCGCGGATCGACGATTTGATGCCCGGTTGCGCCAAGGGTCCCGGCAATCTGGTGATGCTCGGTGGGCTCCGACACCGGCCGCGACGGCATCGGCGGGGCGAACGTGCTGGCCTCGCGCGTCTTCGACGAGTCAAGCGCCGAGTTGCGTCCTACCGTCCAGGTCGGTAACCCCTTCCTGGAAAAGCTGCTCATGGAGGCCTGCCTGGGGAATTCGCCGAGAACATCCCGATTGGGTAGTCGGTATCCAGGATTTGGGGGCAGCCGGCCTCACCAGCTCCAGCGTCGAGGCCGCCGAGCGTGGCGGCGCGGGTATTGATATCGACATCGCCTGCGTGCCGCGACGAGAGCGAGGGATGGTGCCGTTTTAGGTCATGCTCTCGGAATCGCAAGAACGGATGTTGGTCTTCGTCAAGACGGAGCACGAGGAGGATATCCGGCGGCTTTTCCAGCACTGGGAGATACGCTGCGACATCATCGGCAAGGTGACGGACGACGGCTACACTCCCACGTGCGGGACGGCGACCAGGAAGATGGTGACGGTCGGTCCCCGTAACGGTGTTCACCAACCCGCCGGAGTACCGCCGTGACGGCAAGGACCTGCTTATCTGAAGCGACTCCCAGTCTTACAATCTGGCTTCCTTGCCCGATCTGACCGACCCCGCCATCGACGGTCTAGTTGAAGCTGACGCGGGAACGACACGGGCTTCGGCGGCGTTGCTCCGTCTGATTCCTCTCTCCCGAGATCGCCGACAAGCGCTGGGTCTGGCGTCAATACGACCATCAGGTGCTGACCAACACCGTGGTGGCCCCGGGCAGCGACGCCGCGGTCAATGCGCGTCAAGGGCACCAAGAAGGGCATCGCCCTGACCAATGACGGCAACGGTCTCTACTGCTACCTCGACCCCTACACCGGCGGGGCAATTGCTGTGGCGGAAGCGGCGCGCAACGTCGTCTGCGCCGGCGCCGAGCCGATTGCCCTTACCGACTGCCTGAACTTCGGCAACCCGGAGAAACTGGAGGTCTACTACCAGATGGAGCAGGCCATACGTAGGTATGGCCGCCGCCTGCGAGAAGCTGGCCACGCCGGTCATCTCCGGCAACGTCAGCCTCTACAACGAGACCAATGGCGATGCGGTGCTGCCGACGCCCGCGGTGATCGGGATGCTCGGCCTACTGGAGGACGTCGATCAGCGTTGCCCCATGGCTTTCCAATCAGCAGGGGACGAGGTCTTCCTTCTGGGCGCGGAACTGGAAACCCCGGTGGCGACGCTGGCGGGAAGTGATACCTGGCACAGGTCCACACCCTGGTGGCCGGCCAGCCGCAATCGACCTCGACTTCGAGGTCGAGTGCAGCGCACTTGCCTAGCATGGAATCCAACGCGGGCTCCTCCACTCCGCCCACGACTGCTCCCACGGCGGGCTGGCGGTGACCCTCGGCTGAGTGCTGCATCGAGGGCGGCCTGGGACTGGACGGCTCCAGCCTGAGGTTAAGCGGCCGCCTGGATGCCGCCCTATTCGGCGAGGGGCAGTCGCGAATCGTCGTCTCTTGCTCGCCGGAACGCCGGAATGAGGTGGACGCTGAAGCCCGTCGCTTCGACGTTCCCCTCACGTATCTAGGGCGGGCCGGCGGCGAGCGGCTGGTCATCGGCGATGCTGTGAGCGTGCCCGTTGCTGACCTGGCTCGCGGCTATCGAGAGGGCCTGCCGCGGGCCATTCAGGGC
>CAVXOY010000021.1:0-243494 GCA_963763495.1 uncultured Chloroflexia bacterium | reverse complement strand
AGACCACGTTGCCCTTCTCGTCGGCGAAGCTGTCCGTGGAGACGATCCGCTCCAGGGGAACGATTTCGCGATAGACGCCGGTGCTCCAGTAGTCGCGGCCCTCGGGCGATCGCATGCAGCAGAGGGACGTGCCGCCCACTCGGAGGTCGATCTCACAGAAAGGCACTGTGTAGCCCCGCGGCCCCCACCAGCGCTTCGCAATGCTCCGGGTCCGTCCATGCCTTCCACACGAGCTCACGCGGCGCATCGAAAATGCGTGTGATGGTCAGTTCCTTGTTAGCCTTGCTCTGCCGTTGCCATCTTGCTTATCCTTCCTTCATCTTTCACGGGGTGCCGATGAACGACGTAACCCCAACATCACAGACTAAGCGCCGAAAGTGAAGCCGCTATGAAAAGGATGAAGCGAGGTGTGAAGGAAGTGTGAGAACGAACGGGACGCGTACCGGCCCCGTTCCTAGCTGGCGGAGAGGGTGGGATTCGAACCCACGGACCCCGAAGGATCACACGCTCTCCAGGCGTGCCTGATCGGCCACTCCAGCACCTCTCCGCGCCAGCGTATCGATAGTCCAGGCGGCCTTTCGGGGGAACGCCGCCTCTCTGTTGGTTTGTGTGAGTGGCGGAGAGGGAGGGATTCGAACCCCCGGTCCCTTGCGGGACACCGCTTTTCGAGAGCGGCACCATAAACCACTCGGACACCTCTCCGTAGCGGAGGGACAGCGCCCGGCAGGAGCTGCCCCCGGCGGGTATTATAGCACAGCGTGGGGGCGCTTTCCCGCAGGCAGACGGCCTATTGAAGGGGAGGCAGGCCGGGAGCGGGCGTCGGTGGCAGGAGACGCTCGCCGCGGACGATCAGGCGCTTGTCGTACTGCCGGGTCGAGCTGTTGAAGGTGCCGCAGCAGGTGATGAGCGTCACCACTTCATTGGGGGTAGGGCCGACGATCTCGGATATCGGCGCTTCCCCGACGGGCAGACACTCCAGCGCTGTCACATGGTACTGGTAGACCGTACCATCCGCCAAGTGCACCTCGATAACGTCGTCTTTGCCGAGGTCGCGGAGATTCCAGAACACAGCCGGTCCCACGTCGTGGTAGTCGACGTGGCCGGAGAAGACGGCGTTGCTGCCGAAGCCCGGCCGGGCCGAGAAGTCGTACCAGGCGACGTCGTAGGCGTTGTGCGGCGACTGCATGACGCCGTTCTCGTCTATACCCATGGTGATGATGGTGGCGTCGACCTTCGCTTTGGGGATGACGAGGGTGGCGAGCGGCGCCTCGCTGGGCGGAGTCGCCTGCGGCGTGGGAGTGATCGGCAGGGGCGTCTGGACGACGGAGCCGAAGCCGGTCACGGTGCCCGGGCCGCTGTACTTGAGGCCGCCGTTGCCGATGATCCCCGTCGCCGACAGAGTGAAAAGGACACCGGCGGCGATAAGGGCGCCGATGCCCAGCGCCATGACGATCAGGGAGAGTCTGCTCAGGTGGTCAGACCCGGTTCGGGTTGCGGAACGAAACTTCAAATCTGTGTGCTCCGTTGGTTCGTTGATCTTATGTATCTATTGTAGGGGAAGCTTCGGGGATGTGGCTAGGGGCTGTGCTCGACGCGGCGGCACGCTGTCTTCTTCAGCCAACGGCCGTCCCCTGGAATCCATGCCATTTGCCTAGTAAGGGCTGAACCTGAGAGGTGTCCCTGCCTAGCTCACCCGCACCGCCCAGACCACGCGCCTCTGATCGTAGGAACGAGTAGCCGGATCGAAGGTGCCGGCGCAGGTGATCATCGTGACCGACTCCTGTGGGGTCGCCGCCACAATCTCGTTCCACGCTGTAGAGGCAGGGTCTACAGTCCTGTTCCACTCCACCTTGTACTTGTACTCGGAGCCGTCGCGGAGGTGGATGGTGATCTCGGCTCCCGGCTCGAGCTTGCGGATGTCCCAGAACACGGCTGGGCCGTAGTCGTGGTAGTCGACGTGGCCGGAGATGACGGTGTTGCCGCCGGCGCCGGGGCGGCCGCCCATGTTGGGGAAGACCGAAAAGTCATAGTAGGCGACGTCCGTCGGCCCTTCCGGGTTCTGCATGACGCCGTCGCCGCCCACGACACGCAAAGTCATGGGGGCGTTGACGCTGATGCTGGGGATTATCAGTCGGTCGCCTTCGCCGCCGGGCACGGGAGCGTCGGGGTTGGTGCCGGAGATGCCGTTCTGCGGCGTCCCCCGCTGGGCCAGTAGTTCCTGCTCCAGCTTCTTGAGTTCGTCCAACTGCTCCTGCAGCAGCCCTTCTCCTTGACCGTCGGATGCGGAAGATGTGGCGGTGGCGTTGACTGCGACTTCCTTCCCATCACCGTTACCGCCGCCGGTGGCGAGCACTATCGCTACTACCAGGGCCGCCGCTACGGCGACGACCGCAAGCGGCGCACCGATGGCGATTGCCCGTCGCTGTCGCAGCGATAGGGAAAGGAACCAGTTTGCCAGACGCTGGCGGAATGCGCTCAGGGGCGAATGCCGGCCGGCGGGTGGCTGGGGGGAAGATCCGAAGTCGCTCATGATGGTCCTCGCAAGAAAGGGTTAGCCCCAGGTTCTGCGGCCCCGCCCCTCCCGACGGAAAGGGAGAGATACAGCACCGCCAAGATCAATTGTGTAACGTCTGCCCCCGCAGGGTCAACCTGCACGGGGCTTACCGTCGTTCTGGCCCCTTGATAGTCCTGGGGGCCCCGGACGAGCCAGGACCCCCAGGTCAAAGTGCTTACCGTTGGTCTACCTTTCGGCAGACGGCCTTACTTTAGTCCAGGTATCCGCCATCACCGGTCCGCGGCGGTGTTACCGGCGGAACTACCGGCGGTGCTACCGGCGGAGCCACCGTGGGCGCGGGCGGGATGCAGTCGACGCGGATGGAGCCCTCAAGGTCGGCGCTTTCAACCGAGACCAGCACGACTACACCGGCGGAGACGCCGGAGAGCGGTGTGATCGTGCTCTTGGCGGCGCCGTCAACGGTTGTCGTCGGTGATCGGGTCGGAGATACCGAGTGCTACGACCTCGAAGCGGACGTCGGTGCCGTCGACGACCGGGTTGCCCTCGTCGTCGACCAGGGCGGCGCTGACAGTCGAACTCGTCATGCCGTCGCAGGCGATGGCAGCGGGGCTGGCGGTGAGGGTCATGGCGTCGGGGGCGCCGATGACGGTGATGTCAACATCGGCATCGTTGTCCCAGCTCATCCACGGCCTCGACGTTGGCCGTGCCGACTTCGTCGCCGCAGGCGAAGTTGAGGGCGGCAATGCCTGCATCGCCAAGATCCACGGTCACTGACGGGGTCCAGGGTGACGTTGACCACGTCGGTGTCGTCGGAGTCGGCGTAGATCCAGATGCCGGTCAGCTCGGTGCCGTCGTCGTCAACGACGGTGGCTACGAGGCCGGTGACCTCAGGGGCCGCGATCTCGTCGTCGAAATCGGTCCAATCGAGGGCTTCGCAGTCAGCCGCGTCCATCCCCTCCTGGATCGTGTCGCCACCGACAACGGTCAGAGTGATGCTCATCGGGGTCACCGACAACCACGTAGTCCAGGAAGATGTCGACGCCGGACTGGGTGGCCACTGCCTGAGCGTCGCCGCGGTCGGCAACGTCGTCGCCCATAAGGATGTCGACGACAACGCCGTCGCCCTTGTCGCCGTCGGCGTCACAGTCCTCGTCACCGATGATCGTGCAATCGGTGAGGGAGGTGCCGCTGGAGTCCCAGTTGCCCTCGTCGGCGTCCAGCGTGAGGGCGTCGTCGTTGGTGACGAAGACAAGGACCGTCAAGGTCACCGCCCCAGCTCCTCGTTAAGCTGGTTGGCGTCCAGGTCAAGGTCCTCGAAGTCGCTGACCTCAATGTCGCCGTCGTTGTCGCCGACGTTGGCGTCCCAAGCGGCCAGCATTGCCGGGATTCGTCAGGTCCCAACGCTGCGCCGGGATCGGGCCAACGTGTCGATGATGTCACGGGTTCAGGGCGATTATGTCGTTGGGCTTGGCCTGGGCCTCATCGCTGCGGACGGCTGTGCCGGCCACGCCGAGGAGGAGGGCCACTGCCACTAATCCTCCGAATACTGCAAACTTCTTCAATTCAGAATCCTCCTTGGTTTCGTTGCTTCTTACCTATTCTTCGCGAAACTTCTCTTCCTTGTCCCGATACGTTTGTTGCGTCTGCTTCTGCGTCGCCCTCGGCCGAGACTATCGACGACGCCGAAGGCAAGGCATCAGCGCAGCGGAACTCTTCTCGTCCTGGCACCTCCTTTTCTGCTTCTCCCGCCTCCCTGCGGGGATCCTTCCCGCGGGCAGGCCTACCGCCAGACGGACGCAACTATAGCCGCGTGCGCCCGCGCGCAAACCTGCACTTGTCTGTATAACGCCTGGTGAGGAAAAAGGTTAACGGCTATTTGGACGAATTGGGAGAGAAATCCCTTTTCTCCTCGCGCTGAGAATAGCACTGGGGGCTCTGAATAGTCCAGAGCCCCCAGTGCAGAGTGCTTACCGTTGGTCTACCTTTCGGCAGACAGCCTTACTTTAGTCCAGGTATCCGCCATCACCGGTCCGCGGCGGAGTCACCGGCGGCGTTACCGGCGGTGTTACCGGCGGAGCCACCGTGGGCGCGGGCGGGATGCAGTCGACGCGGATGGAGCCCTCAAGGTCGGCGCTTTCAACCGAGACCAGCACGACTACACCGGCGGAGACGCCGGAGAGGGGTGTGATCTTGCTCTGTGGCGGCGCCGTCAACCGTCGTCGCGGTGATCGGGTCGGAGATACCGAGTGCTACGACCTCGAAGCGGACGTCGGTGCCGTCGACGACCGGGTTGCCCTCGCTGTCGACCAGGGCGGCGCTGACAGTCGAGCTCGTCACGCCGTCGCAGGCGATGGAAGCGGGGCTGGCGGTGAGGGTCATGGCGTCGGGAGCGCCGATGACGGTGATGTCGACGTCGTCATCGTTGTCCCAGTCATCCACGACCTCGACGTTGGCCGTGCCGACTTCGTCGCCGCAGGCCAGGTCAACCGCCACAGTGCCGGCGTCGGTCGCCACGGTGACTGAGGTGTCCAGGGTGACGTTGACCACGTCGGTGTCGTCGGAGTCGGAGTAGATCGTAGATGCCGGCCAGCTCGGTGCCGTCGTCGTCAACCACGGTGGCTACGAGGCCGGTGACCTCAGGAGCCGCGATCTCGTCAACGAAATCGGTCGAGTCGAGGTCCTCGCAGTCGGCTGCGTCCATCCCTTCCTGGATCGTGTCGCCGCCGACAACGGTCAGGGTGAGGTCATCGGGGTCACCAACAACCAGGTAGTCCAGGAAGATGTCGACGCCGGACTGGGTGGCCACTGCCTGGGCGTCGCCGCGGTCGGCGACACCGTCGCCCAACAGGATGTCAGACGACAACGCCGTCGCCCTTGTCGCCATCGGCGTCACAGTCCTCGTCACCGATGATCGTGCAATCGGTCGAGGGAGGTGCCGTTGGAGTCCCAGATACCCTCGTCGGCGTCCAGCGTGAGCGCGTCGTCGTTGCTGACGAAGGTGAGGACCAGAAGCTCGCCCAGTCCTCGTTGAGCTGGTTGGCGTCCAGCGGTCGTCAGCGTCCTCGAGGTCGTCTACGTCACCTCGAGATCTCGCCGTCAGTAGGTCGCCCAGGTTGGACATCCCAGGCGGCCAGCGTCCTGCCGGCGTACTGCGTGCAGATCCCGAGGTTGCCGTCGCTGTCGATATCTCGAGGATGTCGTGCGTTCAGGGTTGATGCTGAGGATGTCGGTGGGCTTGGCCTGGGCCTCATCGCTGCGGACGGCTGTGCCGGCCACGCCGAGGAGGAGGGCCACTGCCACTAATCCTCCGAATACTGCAAACTTCTTCAATTCAGAATCCTCCTTGGTTTCGTTGCTTCTTACCTATTCTTCGTGAAACTCTCTTCCTTGTCCCGATACGTTTGTTGCGTCTGCTTCTGCGTCGCCCTCGGCCGAGACTATCGACGACGCCGAAGGCAAGGCATCAGCGCAGCGGAACTCTTCTCGTCCTGGCACCTCCTTTTCTGCTTCTCCCGCCTCCCTGCGGGGATCCTTCCCGCGGGCAGGCCTACCGCGCAGACGGACGCAACTATAGCCGCGCGCGCCCGCGCGCAAACCTGCACTTGTCTGTATAACGCCTGGTGAGGGAAAAGGTTAACGGCTATTTTGAGGGAATTGGGAGAGAAATCCCTTTTCTCCTCGCGCTGAGAATAGCACTGGGGGCTCTGAATAGTCCAGAGCCCCCAGTAGAGACTCGTTTGTGTTGCTCTGCCCTACGGCAGATACCCTCCATCGCCGGTTCGCGGCGGCGAGATGGCGGGTGCGCTAGGTGCAACCGGCGGCGCAACGGGCGCAGGTGGCGCTGCCGCCGAGCACTCCACCAGTATGTTCTTCTCAAGCACCGTCACTAGAATTTCCTCGTCGTCCATCGTCGAGGTCCGGCAACAGGAGAGTCGCCTTTACTGTCACGCCTCTCGCTATGTCAGAGAGAGGGGTCACCGTGGTTGTGGCGGCGCCGCCGACCGAAGTGGCTACAGTCGGGTTGGCGGTGGCCAGCGTCTTCACGTCGAAGCGCACGCGGTTGCCGTCGATGACGGGGTTACCATCGGCATCGGTGAGAGCCGCGGACACGGTTGCTCCGGTCACGCCGTCGCAGACGATGCTGGCCGGGCTGACGCTAAGCACCATGTCCTCCGGCGGGCCGACGACGGTAACCTCTACGCTGTCGTGCTTCTCGCGGGATCCCGGTTCGAGTGTCGGCCCCCGTCAGGCACGGCCTTGAGTATTGAGGCCGTGATTTCCACCGTTCCCGTATCTGTCTGGCCACAAAGCACGTTGGGGGCGCCGACGCCGAGGGCACTTACCAGTGTAGGTACCAGCGGCAACGACGTGATCGCCTTGTCAGGGTCGTCGATCGTATAACCGACTAGAGCGGCGGTCAACACGGTGCCGTCGTCGTCCATAACCTTGGCGTTGAGGGCAGTCGTTTCCGGCGCGTTCAGGACCGCTACAAAAGTCGGCAGAGAGTCGAACATCTCGCAGGTCACGGCCCCGGTCTGGATGGTGCTCTCCGTAGCGGCGAGTTCGATGTTCCAGGGCTCGCCGACTATGGTGTAGGCCTCTTCGATCTCCAGGCCGCCCTGGCGGACCCTAAGCAGGGATTCGCCGCGGTCGCCGTCGCCGGGCAGGAGCATGACGGCAACGATGCCGTCGCCGCGGTCGCCGTCGTCGTCGCAGTCCTCCTCCTCGAAATCGTAGCCCGGCAGGCCATGGACCACAGAGGAGTGGCAGTGCCGCGATGCGGGAAGTAGCCCTCGTCGGCGTAGAAACCGATCGGCTCGTCGTTGGTGACGAAGGCGATGAACCACATCTTGCCGTCGGTCTCGTGTATCTGCCCGCCTTCCACGTCGATATCTGCGAAGTCCTCCGGCTGCGGGTTGTCAGGGTCGCCGTCCAGTATCCTTACCAGGTCTCCCATCGTGCCCTCGTCGGCGAGGCCGGTGTTGCAGGCGCTCAGGGCCACCGCGGAGTCGGCGTCGTCGACGACCGCACTGTTATCCCAGTCAAGGCTTATCGTCAGAGTGAGACAGAGTGTGCTGTTGATTGTGACTATTGCGGTAGGCTTGGCCTCCGCCGTAGGTGTCTGCACGCTGCGACCGAGCAGCAGCAGGGCCACGACCGGTATCACCAAGACCAGAGCTAGCTTTATCCGTTTCACGGCTTTGCACCCCCTTTATTATTGTTCCTGTGTTTGCCGGGTCATCCGTTTGCCGGTGCTGTCACCTTCTTCGAGCCGCTTTCCCGCGCGGATGACCTCCGGGTCAAGTTCCCTACGGCCATTCCCGGCCGCAACGGTTGGCGGAGCGGCGCCGTCGCCGTCTCCCCAACCGGCAATCCCTACCGATTCCTGGCCCGGCGGAGGCAAAGCCCGCCAAGCGATAGCGAGAGCGCGCCGGCCGCGACCAGCACCCACACCGCTGTGCCTGTCCACGGGGCAGCGCTGGAGCCCTCGCCGGTGGCCGGAGGCACTACCTGGGGCAGCCCCCCGCCGCTCGGTGGTGGTGGTGGAGGTGGTGGTGGCTGGTGAAGTCGGCTCTTCTGTCGGCGGCGCCGCTGTGTTGGTGGGCACCGGCGTCGGCGTCTTCGTCCAGGCCTTCGGCGTCGGCGTTGACGTCGGGCAGATCCCGTTTGGACAAGGCGTGCTCGTCGCCGTCGGCGTATTCGTGCGCGTTGCGGTGGGCGGTGGCGTGCCTGCCTTGTTGTCGGTGCCGCCGGTGCACGTCATCTCAGGGTATGTCTGGGATGGGCGGGTTGCAGGCGCCGAGATGGGCTTCCACCACTGTCGCCGATAACGACGCTCGCCGAAGGTGAGACTATCGACGCTGCCGCCGGCGACGACAGTGGAAGCTGACTACGGCCAGCGAGCCGGTGGTCTCGTTGTCACCGAAGGTGTACGGGCCGCTGAGGTTGCAGCAGCCTATGTAAGCCTCGCCATTGCCCGTTCGCCGTTGATGGCGTCTCTTATCGCCCAAGGTGGAGATCAAGTCCAAGCCGGAGCAGTCCCAGCCGCTGCCCGAGCCCCACGTGGTGGCCGGCGTTGGCGTCCGGGTTCGCTGTCCAGACAGTCGCCCGTTGCGCAGGCCATGTCGGCCGACCTGTTCAGCGTGTCGTCGTAGCAGACGCTGACCGCGAACGACACCGAGAGCGGCTGCATGCCGCCGAGGCATATGCCGACGTCGTAGTCGGTCGCCGACAGCGTGGACCACGCTGTCATCTATGTCGGCGCAGGGCCCGCCGTCGGTAATATCCATGTCCAACTCAAGCAGCAGGCCTTGCTTGGGCCTGCGCCCGCTCGGTGCCGCCGCCCAGCCGTGGCGAGGCGACCAGTATCGCCGTGACCATCAGCGGCGACAAAGCTATGGCGATCCAATGCCAGCGTTTCATACTTCCCTTACCTCCTGGCAGACTTTTTGTGCGTTCACAGGCCTCCCTTCCTGTTTCCCCCGGCCGGCGTCTCGCTCAAGGAGGCGCGCCGGTATGTGCACACAGAGGCCATACGGACGCTCTAGGAAACGATACTCACACGTATAGGGCTAGCGCTGCGCTAGCCAACCAGCGCTTTAACGTATAACGCATCAGACGGCGCAAAGTCAACAGTACGGCGAAAAATAGTTTCATTTGGACTCCTGCCTGTATCCGGCAGCCACCGGTTGAGCGCAAAGAAAGGCGGCGAGCCTGAAAAGGCCCGCCGCCCTAGTGACGCTGAGTATTCGTTCGCTATCGTGTCTTGCGGCGGAGGTAGAGCCCTCCCATGGCAGTGGCTGCCCCGACGGCACCGGCTGCCAGCCAGATCGCCCAGGGAGCGCCTGCCGTCGTGGGGCCGCTGCCGGTGACCGGCGGGACGACCAGCGGGCCGGCGCCGCCGAATGGGGTGGGCGTGGCCGGTGGTGGCGGCGGCACAGTCGGCGGTACGGTGGGCGGCACGCGGGTGGCCGTGGCCGTCGGCTCATCCGTCGGAGTGGGCGTCGAGCGGCGGCTGTTGCTTCTTGATGTCGGTGGCGCCCATGCAGGGCATCTCGTCCTGGGCAGGAAATGCGGCGCTGAGTTCTTCAATGTTCGGAGCAGTAGCCTATGGTGCCGTCGAGAGCCATCGACATCCAGGTACTCGATCTCGACGTTGTCGGTGCCGACGCCGATGACACTCAGGTCGAGCACCGCCAGCGCGCCCCACTCCTCGTCATCACCGAGGGTGAAGGATGACCCGTTGGTGGCAGCGGTGAGCTCGCCCAGGGCCATAGCAACTGATAAGCGCCGTCCGGTGGCTGGCAGCGTGATCGGGAGCGTCGCAGACCGGCTCGTCCGGAACCAGTGATAATGATCTCCGAGGCTGCCAGGCTATCACCGTTCAGGAAGGAACAGTTCCAGCCGTCGCCCAGGCCGTCGCCCCAGACGGTGTCGCCGGCGTTGGCGTCGGGGTTGTCATCGAGGCAGCCTTCACCGTCAACCAGGGTACGCTGGGCGCTCAGGCCGGCATCGTCGAGGATGCACTCCTCCTCGATGCACCTATCGAGGGCGCCGTCGTAGTTGATTGCGAGGTGGAAGGCGTAGACGGCCGCCGGCAGGTTGCCCACGCAGACGGCGAGCTGGTGGGAGTCGCCGACGTATTCGGTTGTTGTTGAATCGATGCGGTCGGGGTCGCACCAACCCTCGCCGTTGTTGACCTTGTCGATGTAGGCCCAGGGCGTGGCGGTTGGCTCGGCGTCGGCGACGGCGGCGGCCGGTTGGGCGAATGAGCCGTCGTTTGACAAGGCGCCGGGACGGGCGATGGCCAGCGCGACGGCCGCGGCGATCGCCGCTACGGCGAACAGGCCGAGTAGGTGGCGTGGCATTGGTTCACCTCCCTGTGAAGATTGAGCAGCGCGCGGGCTGCGTTCCTGCAGGATCGATGGCCGCCTCAGCGGCGGACTCATAGAAACACGATAGCGCACCCGGCAGAGGATCGCAAGGCGGCGCCGGTCTTTTCTGGGGAAAGTGGATCATTAGTCGGGAGATAGAGAAAGGCGGCGGGTCTTCTGAAGACCCGCCGCCTTGGTTACGCTCTATCGCGGTTGGTTAGCGTGTCCTCTTAGCGTAGCGGTAGTAGAACCCTCCTGCCGCGGCTGCCCCGACGCCGCCGGCTGCCAGCCAGATCGCCCAGGGAGCGCCTCCCGCCGTGGGGCCGCTGCCGGTGGCGGGCGCGACAATCGCCGGGCCGGCGCCGCCAATCGGGGTAGCCGTGGCCGGTGGCGGTGGTGGCACAGTCGGCGCTTCGGTGGGCGGTGACCGGCGTTGGCCGTGGACGTCGGCTCCGGCGTCGGCGTCTTGGTCGGCGCGCTTGTGCTCGTCGCCGGCCGCTTGTGGTCGACGGCGCCCTCGCAGGGGATTGGACATCGCGCTCGTAGTGACGATCTGTCTCCGCTTGAGCGGCTTCGGCAACCACCGATAGACGCTTCCTCGCCCCAGACCGAAAGCGATTCGATGTCGACGTTGTCGGTGCCGGCGGCTATCACGCTCGAAGTCAATGACAGCCAGCGCGCCCCAGGCCTCGTCGTCGCCGAGGGTGTAGGTGGCCCCTTCTTCGGCTTCGCACCATATGTACGGTAGCTCGGGCGGGCCGCTCGGTGTAGTAGGTGCACATCGGGTCGGGATCCCGTTGGGCCTGAAGCCCGAGCAATCCCAGTCTTCGCCTAGGCCGTCGCCCCAAACGGTCACGCCGGCGTTGGCGTCGGGGTTGTCGTCCAGGCAGCTCGTCGTCGGCTACAGGACTCCTCGACGCACTGGTCAAGCTCGACGTCATAGGAGAGGTACGAGTATGAAGCCGTAAACCGGCTCCGGCAGGTTGCCCATGCAGATCGCGAGCTGGTGGCTGTCGCCCACGTACTCCGTCGTCTCGTTGTCGATGTGCGTCAGGGTCGCACCAACCCTCGCCGTTGTTGACCTTATCGATGTAGGCCCAGGGCGTGGCGGATGGCTCGGCGTCGGCGACGGCGGCGGCCGGTTGGGCGAAGGACCCGTCGTTTGACAAGGCGCCGGGTCGGGCGATGGCCAGCACGACGGCGGCGGCGATCGCTGCTATGGCGAACAGGCCGAGTAGGTGGCGTGGCATTGGTTCACCTCCCTGTGAAGATTGAGCAGCGCGCGGGCCGCGTTCCTGTGAAATCGAGGTCCGCCGAGGCGGCAGGCTCAAGAGAAGAATAGCGCACCTCTTGGGTGATCGCAAGGTGGCGCTGGTCTTTCTTGGAATGGCGGGCCATGAGAAGGGGAAAAGGAAAGGCGGCGGGTCTTCAAAGACCCGCCGCCTTGGTTACGCTCTATCGCGGTTGGTTAGCGTGTTCTCTTAGCGTAGCGGTAGTAGAACCCTCCTGCCGCGGCTGCCCCGACGACGCCGGCTGCCAGCCAGATCGCCCAGGTGAGACCGCTGGCCGGGCCGCCGCTACCGGTGGCGGGCGCGACAATCGCCGGGCCTGGGCCGCCCATCGGAGTAGCCGTGGGTGGCGGTGGTGGCACAGTCGGCGCCTTGGTAGGCGGCACCGGCGGTGGCCGTGTTCGTCGGCTTCGGTGTCGGCGTCTTGGTCGCGCGCTTGTGCTCGTCGCCCGACTGCTTGTGGTCGATGGCGCCTACGCAGGGCATCTCGAAGCCTGGGGCCGGTAGCGTGGCGGCGCTCGAGGTCCGACGGGCTCACGCCGCACGACCCGATTGCTGCCATGTCGTCACCGTAGACCCAGAGCTCGTCGATGCTCTACGTAGTCCGTACCGGCGCCGGCGACGTTCAGCGTTAAGCACTGCCAGTGCGCCGTAGGTCTCGTCGTCGCCGAGCGTCGAGGCTGCGATCTCGCCGTCGGCGTGGCAGCTGATCCAGGCCTCGTCCCATGTCTGGGGCCGGGCTCTCCCTCGGTGAGGTCGCACACCGGCTCGCATCGGCTCGAGGAACTGGCTGGCCTGGTAGTCGCCGGCCAGAGCCTGGATGGTGCAGTCCCAGTCGTCGCCCAGGCCGTCGCCCCAGATGGTGTCGCCGGCGTTGGCGTCGGGGCTGTCGTCCAGGCAGCCTTCCTCGTCGCACTCGATCTCCGTGCACTCGTCGAGAGAGTCATCGTAGGTGATCAGCGCGCTCGAAACTGTGGACCTGGTGGAGAGGTTGCCGACGCAGATAGCGAGCGAGTGGTCGGTGCCCACTATCTCAGTCGTCTCGTCGTCGATGGCGTCGGGGTCACAGGGCTCCGTCGCCGTTGCTGATGTTCTTGTCGATGTAGGCCCAGGGTGTGGGCGTATTCGTCGGTGTGTTGCGTCGCCGTCGGCGTTCGGGTAGGCGTGGCTGTGTTCGTCGGCGTCGGTGTGAATGTGGCTGTCGCCACCGGCGTGTCGGTCGGCGTCGGCGTGATAGTCGGCGTCGGCGTAATAGTTGGGGTCGGCGTGATCGTCGGCGTGTTGGTCGGCGTCGGCGTGTTGGTCGCTGTCGGCGTCTGGGTGATGTCCTTCAGATCCGTGATGCCGTAGCAGGGTATGTCGATGCCTATCGATGGGTTGCAGCTTCCGATCTCAGTGCGCTCCGCGCCACCGAGAACCACGCTGATAGGTCCATAGTGTCGATCCCCTGGGCGAGGACGTCGAACGTGACGACGGCTAGGGGGAACGACGACGTCGCCCGATCGGTGAGGTGTAGGGGCCGGTCGATGTCCAGACAGTCTAGCCTGGCCTTACCGGCGCCGGGTCCTGTGGTGCGGTCAGTGTCGCAGCTGGGCTGACAGGCCGAAGGCGTTGCAGTCCCAGCCGACGCCCAGGTCAGGGGCTGGTGGGGACGCCGCTGCCCAGAGTAGCGCCGTCGTTGGCGTCCGGGTTGTCGTCCAGCACAGTTGGTCCGCGCCGGGCAGTCTGCACATCGTCGTCGACGCAGTTGTTCAGCGTGTCGTCGTAAGTGAGTGAAAGTGAGGGCCCTGACGGCGTCGGGCGGGCTGGTCGAGGCAGACGGCGACCTCGTAGTGGCGCCTACGGCGTACGCCTGGCGCAGGGTATCGACCGGGTTGCACCAGGTGCTGCCGTCCTTGATCGCGTCGATCTCGAGGTGCATTACCGGCGCTCCGTCGGCGTGCCCGTGTCCGCCGGCGTGGCGTGATAGATGTGGGCAAGCGATTCATGGCTGCCGGAGCCACCGGGTCGGGCAATCGCCAGCACAACAGCGGCAATGACTGCGGATATGGCCAGCAGGCCCCAAATCCATCGCGACATACTGCTACCTCCCTGTGAACACCGTGCAACCGCCGGGGCTGCAGGCAAAGACAACCAAGCCCATACTATCAACAGGCTTAACCGTTACAATACCGCACGCTCTTAGAACGCGCAAGTCCCCAAAAGGTTAACGGGGATAGGGAAATACCCTTATTTATGTTGTGTTGGGCAGGTTCAGACGGCGGTTCGCGCGCTTCCGGCGTTGTCCCGGCGGCGGGCGCACCCAGACTGCGGCCGCGCGCGGCGGAGGCCCTCGGTAGGGTCAGCGGTATCGGACTGGACGGATCTCCTATCCCCGTCGCCGGAGATAGAAGGCGAGCGACGCTCCCCCAATAGCAACGACGGCGGCGGCGGCGATGACGACCGGCAGGAGCCAGCCGTTGTCTCCGTCCTCGCCGTCCTCTTCATTCTCGGCGGCGGCTCCGGCAGCCGCCTTAGTGGCCGCGGCGGTCTTCGCCGGGTGAGACGGTGGCCGTTCGCAGTCGGCTGACCGGCGCTCGGCGTCAACTCTGAGGTGCCGGCGAGTCGGCGCAGCCGTCAACTGTAGCTCTCCGGAGGGGAGTAGGCCCTCCTTGTCTCGCCGCTGGCGGGAGTGGCAGTCGGCCACTGGTCGGCCGGTATCGTCTCCCCCGATACGTTGATGGTAGCGCTGCGGCAGGCCATCTCGACGCCGATCGTCGGGATTGCAGCTCCCAAGCTCTGTCGCTTCATCACCGTGCCCAGTATCGACGTCGGCGATCTCAATGGTTGGTGGCGCCGGTGTTGTCCGGAGCGCCGTTAAAGGACACGACGGCGAGAACACCGGAGTCCTCGTTGTCACCGAGAGTGGTGCTGCCGGTCGAGCGTCCAGCAGTTTATCTGAGCCAGGCCGTGGCCGGGGCCGGTCTCAGCGTCGTTGTCGCCGACCGGCTGCAGGCCCATGTCGAGAATGTTGCAGGTCCAGCCCTCGCCCAGACTGTCGCCCCAAGACGTTGTTCCGGCGTTGACGTCGGGGTTGTCATCCAGGGCGACGCCTTCAAGGGCCACCTCAGGAGCGCTGATGATGGTGTCGTCGTAGATAGAGATTGAACTGGAAGACGGCCACCGGCGCTGTGAGGCCCTTGTAGACATAGAGCCACCTGGAACGGCTGCCCCGGCTTCACGGTTATCTCGGAGTCAATGGTGGCGCAAGGCGCGCCGTTCGACGACGTCAGCGTCGAGCAAGAGCTCAAGGCTCTGGGCGGTGGCTTTGTTCACCCGCCCCGCGGGGAAGGAGACCGGCGGCAACGCGACCAGGGCGGAGAACGCCACCAGAAGGCCGAAGAAGGCTGAGAGCCTGTACTTTGTCATTATTCGATCTACTCCTTATTCGACGCCGGTGACAGCGCAGCGCGAACCTGCCTGCTGCGCAGTACTGTACCACCTCGTACGCGAGCGAGCCAGCCCTACTACGGGCACTGCATTGGCTCCGTTCCAACGCTCGGGCGATTATCTAGCGTGTCCAGAATGTTGACATGAGTGTCGTCGATTCACGTCGCGTGTCGGCGTGTAGCCGTTCTTGCCGTCGTGAGTTGCCGTCCCACTGAGAGGGTGTCAGATACACGGGGGCGCCGGCGAGATGAGACTTGGCGACGTGGTGCTATTACGGCCGCGGGTGCACGCTCACGGTATCGGGGCTGCCGCTCGGTGAACGCGCCGGCGGTCATTATCTCGCCGTCGACGGCGATCGTGTTAGGCCGGTTCGTGCTGGGGACAGCGCAGGCGGGAGGAATTGGGTTCCACCAGGCGAGGCTCTGGTCGTTGATCTCAAGCGTCGTCTGGCTGCTGGTGGCGGCTGACGACAGGGTGACGCCGCAGTCTTTGCCGCGGTCGCCCCATCTGGCGGGCGGTATCGAGGACGTCGAGGATGTTGACCCACCCGTCGACGTTGGCGTCGGGACAGGATATGGCACTTGAAGGACATGTTCTGGGGAGTGCCGGAGATTACCTGTCCGGAGGGATTGGTCAGCGTGCTACCACTCAGGCTGACGGTGACGGCCTGCCCCGGCGGCGGCGACGGCCACACGATCACTCTGGCGATCTTGCCGTCACCGGTGGGCCCGGCGGGAGTGGCTCCCACCGTCCAGCACCCCAGTTTCCAGGTGTTGCCTATTCTTCACGGGGCCGTCACACCAGACGTCAGTGCGGCCGGTGCTGGCTCAGCCACTCTGTCAAGAGCGACACTGTTCAGAACTCTACCTCGGGTGGGAAGGTCAAGTCCACCTCGAAGGAGCCGAGGCCGTAGGGAGTCTGTGACTCCTTTCGCCCAGATGTCGACGGTGACCGAGGGACCCTTGACGACTGCGTCCACGATCCGTGGCTGCAGACCGAGGTGCCGGCCTGAGCCGCGGTAGACCACCATGGTGTCGGGTGGTGGAGGGTATCCGCACCACCGTCGATGAGGTCGTTTATCAGCATCACTTCGTTGTCTATCTTCACCTGCCACCCCGTCCGCAAGAAGGCTCTGGTCGCTGATCTTGATGTTGACGTACGTCGGGTCTGGCGGTCTACGTCCTCTGTGAGGGTGACGCCGCTGTCGTAGTAGGCGCCGTTTATGATGTAGGTGATCAAGCTGCGTCGGCGCAACGTAAGCGGTTGTCGGCATGGGTGGTGCTGGGCGAGCCTGACCCTAGAGCTGCGGTAAGCAGTGCTATTGCTGCTAGTACCATGTAGCGGGAAGGGGATGTCCTCATTATCCAGAGCCTCCTTTAAACCGAGATAGCCTTCCTGCTTTCCCCGAGTTTGCTCGTATGTACTAGTCCATGGACACGCAAAACAACTTCTCAGCTCACCCACCCTGACTAGCGGATTTGGCCCCGTGTTCCTGCCCGTTGCAGGTACAGGGCAAGCGGGATGAAGCGCTGTCCCACTGATAGCTAGGAGCCCAGCGGCCAGCATTGGCCACCAAGCGTCGTCTTCTTGTGGAGGGCCTTCACCTGCCCGCGGCGAGTCACCCGTTCTCCCCTGCGCTCCAGCGCCGGAAGCGTCCCCTGAAGACGAGTTGGAGCTGCCTCCAGTCGACCCTGTCGTGCTGCTGTCGAGCCATCGCGTCATGGGAGTCTGACCGGGCTCTGGTGTCATCCACGAGGGCCCGCCGTCCGGTGTTGGTGTCACGCGGTACCACCGCCGGCGACGTTGGTATTGGTGTCGGCTCGTCCGGCTCCGGAGTCGGCTCCGGGCCCGATGCCGACAACGGTGACTTGTCCGCCCGATGAAGTCACGTCGATACGGTCGCCGATGGTGTTTGTTGTGCCGGTCTGCACTCGTCCGAAGCGATCAGATTGAGGATGCTGGTGCCGGCTTTTCTGGGAGCCAGTGTCACGGTTGCCAGCGTGCCGGAGCCGTTGGGGCCGGGGATGCCGGTGCCAATCGTGGCGCAACCAAAGCGGAGAGTGTCCGCGGGCATGCCTGTCGCGGGCTGAGAGTAGGTTGGCGCTTGACACTGTACCTGCCGTCCGGTGCTGCCCAAGAACGGTCCCCTCTGGACTCCCACCAAACGGACGACTGCCGGATCGATTACCAGCTTGAACTCGAAGGCGCCGAGATCGGCTAACACCTTCGATCACGATATCGACCGAGAAATTGCCGTCGCTGATGTCCACGGTCTGGTCGGCTGGCACGACCTTCATCACGGGAGTCTGAGCCTGCGCTGTGCTTGCCGCCGACCAGACTGTCGCTGTGGCGAAGAGCAGTGCCACACTTAATACTCCGATAAGTCCAAGAGTCTTGCTGCGTCGCTTCATAGTTCCGGATACTGTCATTTGCCAGCCCCTGCATCTAGTCGAAAACTGTTATCTATTGTATAAATATCGTCGGTCGAATCCTCACAATCCAACTGCGCCTCGAGCGCGCGGACGCACCCCAGACAATCCATTCGCTATTCTGTTCTTACAAGCTGATTAAGGTATTGGCGGGGGAGCCGCCCGATGAATCGGGTCTGTACTCCCCCGCCAATTGTCTATCCAGGTCTACACCCTAGACGTTCAGGTTATCTCCCGTTGAGCGCTACGGTTGTGGCGGTCGAGAGGGATAGCCTGGTCGTCCGGAATCGGGGCCTGGCAGGTGCTCCAGTTGCGACCGAAGACGAACTGGAGGTCCTTGATGTCGATGTCACCATCGCCGGCGCGGTACTTGGGCTCCAGGTCGTACCACGCGTTGTAGAGCTGCAGACCCAAGGCTGCGCCGTAGCGGAAGGCCATCGCCTGGTCGTCGACGACATCGACGTCGCAGTCGAGGTCCAGGTCACCCTGGAGCATGCGGATGGTGATGTCAACGTCGCCGCAGACCACAGTGAGCTGGCCGGGTAGAGTGCCCGGGATCTGCTCGCCGTAGATGTCGGTGACCTCACAGTTGTCGTCGCTCAATGTCGGTGACAAGCCGTTGTCCTTGGTCGGCCGGAAGTCACCGGGGCGAGCCAGAAGGTCGCCCATGTTGGGGACGATGGTGATCGTCTCGATCTTCCCGTCGGGGCTGGCCGGACCGGTGGGTCCGAGCTGCATGCCCGGGACAGCGGTGTCGTCTTTGGTGACACAGCCGGTGAGGATCGAGTCCTCAGTGAGGACGGCCATCGTGCAGTTGGCGAGACGGCCACCGCTCGTGAGCCAGGCGTTGTCGGCAACAGCGGAAACGCTGAGGACCTTGTGGTCGAAGCGGATCCGCTCTTCCCAAGCACCGAGGCCCTCGGG
The DNA here is from genome assembly GCA_963763495.1 of uncultured Chloroflexia bacterium. Taxonomy (GTDB): domain Bacteria; phylum Chloroflexota; class Dehalococcoidia; order DSTF01; family JALHUB01; genus DAOUEO01. Next base: position 225,034 of record CAVXOY010000021.1, on the reverse strand, counting down.
CAGTCATGTCGGAGTCGTTCGGGTCGTCGACGTCGAAGATCCCGAAGACCAACTTCTCGATGTCGAGACAGCCCTTGCCCTCGCGGCGACGGTCGTCACGCAGCCACCGGCCATGAGCCAGAGGTTGCAGGAGTCTTGCACGCCCTCTGTCACCACGTCGCAGTCCTTCTCCATCCTGACACCGGGTACCGGGGTGGGGGTCGGCGTCGGCGGTATCGGGGTCTCGGTCGCTGTCGGCGTGAAGGTCGTGTCGTCGCCGGAGGCGGCGTGACCTTGTCTACGGCAGCCTGCTCGCAGTGGATTGAGATCCCGACGGCTCGGGTTGCAGCTTCCAATCTCGCCGGTTACGGTGCCGCCGACGACGACGCCTGCAAGTGAGATCGCGTCAAGGCCGTAGGCCATGGTGTTGAAGGTCACGACCGCCAGCGGCCAGTGCACATCGCCGACCGGCGACGTGAAGGGGCCGTTGTTGCTGAGGCAGTCGAGAGTGGCAACGCCGTGGCCGGGGCCTGTGGCGGTGTCGGTGTCACAGGTGGGCTCTACCGTGCCGAAGCCGGTGCAGTCCCAGCCGGTGCCCAGGTCGGGCAGTCGCGCGCCGCTGTCCAGTGGCGCCAGCGTTGGCGTCCGGGTTGTCGTCGAGGCACTTAGCGTTGCCTACGACAGGGGGATCGGGGGGGTTAGGGCCGTCGTTACAGCCGACATCCGGGCACTGGTTCAGCGTGTCGTCGTAGACCAGCTTTACAGAGAATGCACCTACGGTCTCACCTGCGCTGGCGGCGCAGATCGCCACCTTGTGTGTACCGGGAAGTACGCTCGGTGCCACGTCGACCGGGTTACAGGGAGCGGTGCCGTTATCGGCGTCGCCGTCGACCTCCACGTGGAAGTCGTTGGTTGTGTTGGCATCGTAGTCGACAATGTGGGCGAAGGCTGAGTAGTCAAGCCCACCCTGCGACAGCCGGAAACCAACCAGGGCTACAGCCAGGATGGCTGTGCCGGTGATTGCCATAAGCGTTAACAGTAACGAACGCTTCATCTAGTCGTTACCTCCTACCACTGATTCGGTAAAATTAAGTAGGCGGGGTTTCCGATAATATGGTTTGTTTCTCTGCCGCATCCCTCCTTTCGCAATCCGCTGGAAGCGGGGAAACGCCCCAGCAAGCTGAGGCTTGCCAACTAACACAGCCCGGGCCGCCCAGGTGCGGCCTCGTGCGAAGCAACTGGCTCACGGCAATCCTGCACCGTGGGGTCAGCGACACCCAACTAGGCCAAGAAAGAGAGGACAAGAATCCCTCTCAGCCCCTAGGCAATCCTTGCCCGGCTACGTACATTGACTATTCAGGCGGGGAAACACTAGCCACCAGTTCAGTAACTGGGTTGTAGCACCCTTTGAGCGTTTTGTCAAGCGTTCTGGCCTGAAATCCACCCAAGAAATACGAAATGAGATTCGAGTATTGCGAGTGGCTGCGTGCGAACTCAATCATCCTGACTGCGCTTTCCAGTAGAAGAAACCGCTGCGTGAACCGCCACCAGGTTTCGGCATAAGATTTAACGCTGTTGTCCAGCATTCATAACAGAATTGCTGAATCTGGGTTGTATAGTCGGGGAAGCGCTCGAAACGGGCCGCAGTGGGTGCCTGTGGGGCACATCTCGGCATTATGGTAAGCTATCAGCAACAGACGTGTTTCGGCGACGGGCGCTAGCTTTGTCGAATACTTCGAGCCCGCCCAACCGGCGTCGCGCTAGAAGCTGGAGAAAGGCGCTCGTTTAGCCGAGTAGATCATCAGGGGTCTTGATTCGGTGAAGGCCTGGCATTGTGTTGTCCTTTCCTGCCTGGCGCTGCTGGCGGCGGCGCTGGTTCTCTCTGCCCGCCTCGATCTCACCCCCGCGTCTGCCCAGCAAGCCACTGTCCGCATCGATCCACTCACCCAGCACGTGGACGATCGGGAATCAGTTCACCGTCCGCGTAATGGTCGATGACGTGTCAGACCTCGCTGCCTACGAATTCACCCTTCAGTTCGATCCCAGCGTTGTCAGTTACGTGAGCGTGGCAAACAGCGACTTCTTGGGTAGCACGGGCAGGCAGGTGTTCTGTCCGCCTGCGATCAGGGATGTCGGCACGGTGCGCTTCGGTTGCGCGAGCATAGGAGTGAATCCCGGCGCCAGCGGATCGGGGGAGCTGGCGGTGGTGACCTTCACCGGCGCTGCCGATGGTGTGAGCCCCCTCGACCTCATTATGATCAGCCTCAGCGACCCCCTGAGCAACGACATTCCGGCGTTCCCTCAGAACGGCTCTGTGAGTGTGGGCGCCGGTACGCCCGGGCCCACGCCTACTCCGGCAACCCCTACACCGACGCCGACGCCCGGTCCGGTCGTCTCTTGCGGGGCCGCAGACGGCCATACGGTCGCCTGTATTCAGCCTGCGGGCCAGGTGGTCCCCGCGGCAGCAACTTCAGCGTTGACGTCGTCGTCGACAACGTGACGAATCTCGGCGCCTATCAGTTCAGCCTGCAGTTCGATCCCGTGATCATGGAGTACGTCAGCGCCGCGATCGGCCCCTTCTTGGGGAGCACAGGTCGCGCGGTTAACTGCGATCCTCCCAGCCTAATGGGCGATAGCGTGCGGCTCATCTGCCGGACACTGGGGTTCTGAGCCGGATGGCCCCGACGGTGATGGGTGTCTGGCTGCTGTGACCTTTGCGCCGTCCGAGAAGGGGTCGGTCGCATGGCTCTGGAAGAGATTGTCTTGACCGACATCGAAGGCAGTGTTATTTCAACGGACGATCCGTTGGGTGCCTCCGTCGTCGTCGTGCCGGCGCCGACGCCGACACCGACATCTACCTATACTCCCGGTCCTTCGCCGACGCCCTCGATCACCCCGACACCAACGCAGACCCTGCCTCCGACGCCAACGTTCACGGTCGGGCCGAGCCCCACACCGACCCCCACGGTCGGGCCTGCGGTCATCAGGGTAGACCCTGTCTGGCAGAGGGCGACTGTGGGAACGCCGTTCACGGTGGATATCGTGATAGACGGCGTCGTCGATCTGGGAGCCTACCAGTTCGCCCTCGTCTTTGATCCGGCGGTTCTCAACTACGTAAACCTGGAAAACGGCACCTTCCTGGGGAGCACCGGGCGACCGGTTGACTGCTCCGCTCCTATTCTGGAGCCGGACAGCGCTGCGATCGTCTGTTCGACCCGAGGTTCGGAGCCGGCCGGCCCCAGTGGGACCGGCGTGCTGGCGAGAGCGACTTTCCTCCCCGTGAACACAGGCATCGCCGCCATTGACGTTCGAGATATCGTGCTTACAGACCCGCCAGGTGGGATCATGCCGGCTCAAGACCAGGATGGCTCAGTGGCGGTTGACCTTGCCCCAACGCCGACGCCCACGTTGACGTATACACCTGGGCCTTCGCCGACTCCGGGCATTACCCCGACACCCACTATCACAGGGACCCCCACGCTGACGCCAACGGTTGGTCCGACCCCAACGTACACCCCTACACCAGGACCGGCCGTGGTAAAAGTCATCCCTGTCTGGCAGCAAGCGAGCCTGGGGACGCCGTCCACGGTAGATATCTATGTGCAGAATGTGGTCAACCTGGGCGCTTTCGAGATCACCCTCGATTTCGACCCGGCGGTACTCCAATACTTGGATATTGAGGGGGGGCGTTCTTGGGAAGCAGTGGTCGGCTGGTGGACTGCTTTCCTCCAGAAGCGAGTGAAGCGAGTGTCCGCATGGTATGCGTTACATTGGGGTCGGAACCGGCCGGGCCCAGCGGTAGCGGTATCCTAGCATCGGCGGTCTTCGTGCCGGTCAACACGGGCACGTCGCAGATCGGGATAACGAGAGCTATTCTGACCGACCCGCTGGCAAGAGTCATTAGCACTGTGGCTCAAGGAGGGTCGGTTACGGTAGGGCTGGCGCCAACACCCACGATTACACCCCTGCCCACGAACACCCATACGCCGGGCCCCAGTCCGACTCCAACCGAGACGCCTACGCCGGGGCCATCGCCCACTCCGATACCGACGGCAACCTTTGTCCCCGGCACCACCGCCGTGACGATCGATCCGGCATCCCAAGACGTGCTGGTCGGGGGATACTTCACGGTGGATGTGATGGTGGCCAATGTTAACCACCTGGGCGCCTACGAGTTCACTCTCCAGTTCGATCCCGACACGATCAACTATGTGACCGTGAGCAATGGCCCATTCTTGGGAAGCTCGGGACGCTCCTTGTACTGCCCGGACCCGATAACGGATGCCGGAATACTCCGCTTCGGTTGCGTGACCTCCGGCAGTAGCCCACCGGGAGCCAGTGGGTCGGGGCAACTCGCCCAGGTTGTCTTCCAGGCGGCTGCTCCAGGTGCGAGCCCTCTCACCCTTGTGGAAGTCGCACTGGCCGATCCCTTGGGCGAAACAATCGACGCCGCTGTTGCGAGTGGCTCTGTCAACGTCATGCCGACGGGAGCAACGGCCAGCGGGATGGACATCCGCACAGGGTTCCTCACTGCCGTCGCTGTCTTGATCGGAGCCTTCGGCCTGCTGTTGCGCCCGCCCACCGACAGTAGAGAGGGATGGAACCTCAGTGGGGTGCGGCGTGGCAAGAGACTGGAGAACGGCATGCTTTGGGTTCGCTGCCGAACGGCTGATTTCATGAGGTCGTTGTTGCGGAGGATTGCCTCGTGATGAGTGCCATCAGTCAGGCCTGGAACCTGTACCTCCGCGGCTGTCAAGAGGCCAAAACAGTGGCAGTGCGGATGCAGCGCGCGTTTCTGAGCGAGTTGCGAGGGTGTGATTCACTGACTGGCCGGTACTGGAGGTCGTACCTAGCGGCCTGTCGGGTGGCTGCTGCTGCGGCCGTAGAGCTTCGGCGCAGGTTTCTCCAGAAACTGAGCGAACGAGAACTGCTGACCGAGAGAGTGACGGCACCACTGGTCGCGGCTCTCATTCTTTCTGGAGTCCTGGGCTTCCGGCTTATCCTCACGCATCCTATCGGAGCGACATCTCTCGCCGGGGCCGCGGACCCGGTCGCCATGTTCGAGAATCCGCACGACGCCACCCTCTGGCTCTGCGACGAGGATACCGCTAGCTGTGAAGGTGAGGGTCGGGGACATCTAACGATCAACGAAGAGGTGTCGGGGCTCCCCACCGAAGTCGGCTTGGGGAGCTTCGAGTTCCTTATCTATTACAACGAAACGACAATTGATGTCAGCGTCGCCGAAGGGCCGTTCCTGGGAAGCACAGGTCGCGAAACCAACTGCTCAACCCTCGCGGGAGAAGGCTGGCTCCGCTATGGCTGTGTTTCCTGGGGTGGCCAGCACGGTCCCAGCGGCTCAGGTATCCTTGCCTACATTGAGGTGGACCCGAATCCGGACTTGGTGATCCGGCCCACCTCTCGGAACACTATCCTTGTAGACCTCCTCAACAGCTCTATGGACGTCGAACTGGCCGACGAGTTGGGTAACCCCATCCCGATAGACATGGTGGGGAGTGCGGAGATATCCGTGCGGGCCCTGGAAGGTGATGTCAACTACGACTGCATAGTAAACGTCATCGACGAGCAAGCGGTATCTGGGCGGTATGGGACCGGGTTTGGGATATGGCCCTACAATATGTTCTACGATCTGGAGCCCGTCCTCGCTGATTTCGACATCGATATCAAGGACTTGCAGTTCGTATACGGACGGGACGGTCGCACCTGCGAGGAGCCGGAGCAGCCGCAGGGCACTCCGACTCCAACACCCCTGCCGGCGACGGCGACCCCATCGCCCGGCACGGGAACGCCGGGAACGAGCACGCCCACACCGGCGACGGCGACCCCATCGCCCGCCACGGCAACTCCGGGAACGAGCACGCCCACACCGGCAACAGGCACGCCGTCGACCCCGGTCCTTCGCCGACGGCGGGAACGCCGTTGCCCTCCCCCACACCCCGGCCGCACGACAGAGCATACGCCGACCCCGACGGCTGCCGCCCACACCGCGACTCCTACCGGCTCGCCGGGGCCGGCAACGTCGACTCCTTCTCCTGGCGGGACGGAGACGCCGACCCCCTCTCCGGGCGAGGTTCTTACGCCGACGCCGAGTCCGGGAGGTGGAACGGCGCCCCCTGAGGGCACACCGCCGCCGGGAGGAGAGATCGCGCCGGGAGGGCGGGTTCCCGGCGAGGCTGAGGGACTCCCCGGCGCTGGGGTCGGTCCTTATCAGACCGTGTCTAACGACTACCTGATGCTGCTCATCGCCGTTCTGGCGGTTGGGGGATGGTCAGTTTTGGCCGGGATGCTGTACTGTAGAGAAACGCAACTTCTGGAGCAGCCGGTCTTGTCCAAGAGAGAAAGACGGGGGTCCGCCCGCGGGCGGACGTCTTGAGGTTGCCGCCTGGTTGCCGATATGATCCATTAGAGCGTGGACTTCCGGTCTGCTGAGACCTTAATAGAAAGGGGTGCTTCCCGCATGAAGAAGGGGCTTAATGGGATTAGCCTGGGTGTAAAGCTGTGCCTGGTGGGGGTAGCTGTCTCCGTTGCCTGCGTAGCGGGGGTTGCCTTTGCCCAGGGGAACCAGGCGCGGATGTCGGTGGAGCTACCCGTCGAGCAAGTGAAGAAGGGCGGGCCGGACTTCAAGGTAAACATAGTCTGCCGAGAATGTCACGAACCTGGCGGCCTTCCAGTTCAGTCTTGTCTTATGACCCTTCAATCATCAAGTATGTGGCGGTGAGCCCCACGACCTTTCTGGAGAGTACCGGGCGGAGGTCTTAGATGCCCCGAGCCCGTATCGAAGAGGGCAATCCAAGGATTCTTCGCTTCAACTGCGTCACCCTGGGTGCCCCTGTTTCTCTGGGTGGGACGGCCGGGCCCTGATGGGTACGGAGCGCTGGCGGAGGTCACCTTCTCTCCAGTTGGAGGAGGGACAGACCTCCCTGGATCTAAAGGAAGGGATCCTTCTCGCTGCCGAGATCGACGCCAAGGGGGCACCCGCGCAGATCGAGACAGCTGTTGAGGGCGCTTCGCTCGAAATCGCCTCTTCCGGTGGAGGATTCGCCTGGGTGATCTGGGGCCCCGTCATCGGGGTCGTATGCGTGGCTGTGGTGGCGGGTGTGGTGGTCTTGGTGATGCGCCGGAGGGGTGGACGGGGTCTTGGTACGCTCGGCGGCTCGTGATAGGGGCCGGCGCAGGCTGACTGCGCGGGCGATGGCCATCTCCTCGTCTCTTCATTGGAGACCATCAAATAGGTGCGGCGTCTGGTTTTTCACCGGACGCCGTTAACTTTTTCGCCGGGGCTGCGTTCTACTTGTTGACGGTAGATCATGCCTGCATGGACGAACGGGCCCCGAGGTTCTATCATGTATTTGACGGTTGGTGGTTCCTATGGGATGGGGGTTAGCAATTGGAGTTCGGGTCCGTCACCATGCCGGTCTCTACCGAGGTTGAGCGGGAGACGGTCGAGAGAGCCAGACGGGGAGACCAGCAGGCTCTAGCCGACATCTATGACTGGTACCTGCCCCGCGTGTACCGTTACGTGCTTTCCCGCGTTGGTAACGTGGTCGAGGCGGAAGACCTGACGGAGGATATCTTCTTGAGGATGCTGGGAGCGATAAGTGGCTATCGCGAGCGCAACATACCGTTCTCGGCATGGCTCTTTCGGATTGCCCACAACCATGTAATGAGCTACTTCCGGAAGGCGGGTTCGCGAGGTACGCGGGACATCCTGGACGAGGCGATCGCCGACTCCCGGCCGGACCCGGCCACCGCCGTGGAGATGCGGCTGACTATGGAGGAAGTGGTGAGGGCGACCCGCGACCTGCCCGAGGCGCAAAGAGAAGTCATCGCTCTGCGGTTCGCGGTCGGCCTGTCCGTCGCCGAGACAGCGCAGGTGTTAGGGAAGCGTGAAGGGAATGTGAAAGCCCTTCAGCACAAGGCGGTCGTGAGGCTCCAGCGGTTGCTGGGGGCGAAGCCGGGACGTTTGGCGGCAGAGGTGTAAGGTGAGGAGCCGTTTTCACGAGCACTTGAATGAGTGTCTGGAGGCGCTGGCCAGCGGGCAGCGCACTCTGGAAGATTGCCTGGCGAAATACCCCAAAGAGGCAGACCGGCTGGAGCCCCTTCTGAGGACTGCTCTGAGCATCAAGGGGACGCTCTCCGTCGAACCCCGCGAAGAGTTTCGGGCAGCGGCCCGGCAGCGCTTTGTCGTGTCCAGCGGCAAGAGTCTGGCAGAGGCGTTGCGAGAGGGGCCGCGCCCCTCCTTCGTGAAGGCGGCCCGTGAGCGCTTCTTGGCGGCGGCCCAGAGGATGGTGGGCGCCGGGCAGAGCAGAGAGTGGCGTCCCTTCCCGCAGGGAGTCATAGCCATACATGCCCGTCCCCTGGCGACCGCCCTTGCCACCGCGTTTCTGCTTTTCATCGGCTTCGGCACGTTTGCGGTCACCACCTCCGGCAGCGCTCTTCCCGGCGACTGGCGTTACCCCGTCAAGCGGTTCACGGAAGACGTGCGCCTTACCCTGGCCTTCAGTGATGCTGCTGAGCGCAGCGTGAAGATCGATCTGGCGAATGAGCGTCTTTCGGAGATCCAACAGATGGCTGAGAAGGGCCGTCCCATTGGCGGTGACCTGCTCGACGATCTCAAAGGCGAGACCGGTTCCTTGGCCAGCAACCTCGATAAGGCCGGTTTGGATGCCGGCGAGGTGCGTGAGGTGGCTGACCTAGCCCGTCACCAGGATGAAGTGCTCGCCCAGGTGGAGCCGCTGGTGAAGCCGGATGCTCAAGAGAATCTGGTAGCTGCGCGGACGGCCTCCCAGGAAACCTATGCGAAGGCCGCCCAGGTCTACGCTCTTGCCTTGTTCTCGGAAAAGAGCGGAAAGGGTGAGAAGGTACCTGGCGTCGAAGTGTCGGAGTCGCCCGAAGAGGAAGCGACGGAAGTCCCATCCGTCGCCGTTGTTCCGACAGAAGAGGGCACAGGTGTAGAACCCTCGCCGGAGCCCGACACCCCAGTCCCCGAGGGCGAGCCGGTAATCTCCATCGAACGGGGATCCGTGCCGGAAGAAGGGACGACGGGCCTTACCTGGGACCGCGTGGTTATCGGCAGGTTTTCGATGGTAGTGCCGTCTGAGGCGGACGGCTGGCGGATCATGGACCTCGGCTTTGGGTCCGATGACAGCGCGCCTGCCCCCAACCTGCTCCGGATCACCAATACCGAGGGCACGGCGATAATCGTCATCAACCCCAAGAACGGCGATACCTTCTGGTATCAGTACAAAGACGGGCTCTTCGAGGATTTCATCGTTAGGGTCACCGCCGGCGATGATATGTATGAGGCGGACTTGCCCGCGCTGGAGGGCTTCTACGCCCCGTACGCGGCTATGGTGCTCTTCATGGTGGAGAGCATTACCATCGAGCCGCCGCCCACGCCCACGCCGGTCCCGACGGAAACGCCGGTGCCGCCACCTGCGGGGACGGCCACCATCGTCGTCGGAAGGACTGGGTCCCAGTGCTTCTACGGCGACCCCTCTTCCCTAAAGAGTCCTCCCCCTGCTATTAGGCGGCGGTTCATGCTCCGGAGGACAGCATCGTCCTCAACTGGTCGGCGTTCACGACTGCCTTGTCCTGAACGCAGTTGTTCATGAGGACGTGCACTTCCTGGGTCTGGGCGGCCAAGTGCTGGATGGGCGCCACCCACTCCCGCAGCTCATCCTCGGAATAGAGATAGTCGAACCGCTCAGCAACGGTCGCTCCCTTGCGTTCCCACATGGCGGTGTTGCGGCCGTGGAACCGCACGAGACCTATCTCCGCCGTCGCCTCGGTGACAGGAGGAACGCTGGAGGCGAGACCCTGGGGTTCGTCGACGCAGACGAGGGGGATGCGCTGTCCGCGGAGCAGATCCAGCGTGCGCTCGCGGTTGGACTCCGCGAACCAGCGGGCGTTGCGGAACTCCACGGCAATCCGGTACTGGGGCAGGCGTTCCCTGGCCTCGATGACGTACTCGCTGCTCTGGCGTCCGGGGAGGAACCAGGGCGGAAACTGGAAGAGCACCACCCCTAGCTTGCCGGCGCTGTCCAGAGGGAGCAGAGCATCGGCGAACCGGTGCCAAACCTCATTCTTGAGGGCTTCGGGAAAGTCACGATAGTAGAGGTTCCTCTTGTCGCCGGTCGGCGGTGGCAGCTCTTGCCGGATCTCCTTGGGGAGGGTCTGGGGTGGGGTGGGGTGTTGGGTGAGCAGGCGGAAGGCTTTGATATCGAAGGTGAAATCGCTGGCTGTCCGCTCCGTCCAGAGGGCGGCGTTTCGCTCCGAGGGAAGGCCGTAGAAAGTGCTGTCCACCTCCACGATAGGGAAGCGGGAAGCATAGAAGCGTAGACGGTCCTCTGCTGTCTTCGCTTCAGGCGGGTAGAAGCGGCCGGAGTCGATGAGGCTCTTGTCCGTCCAGGAACAGGTACCGACCAAGATGCGCCCGGCCATCTCACCTCAGAGGCGGTTTCCCGATGCCCCGACTGCGGAAGAGCGAGGAAAACTCTAGGGTTTTCCCCGATAGCATCCCCCGGCGGCGGGCAGCTATTCTGACAATGCTTGTCCCGTCGGAAGAACGCAGAGTCAAGATAGCCGACCGGCGACCGCACCCCCGCCAATAGCGGTGCCGATCGTTCCGGCCTCTCGGGGCCGCTGGCCAGCGAATAGACCGAGGGACGAGCGCGGCGGCGCGGGTGAACCGATGTATCTCCACAGTAGCGCGCAGCCACCAGCCAGCGAGCAGGTGCCCGCGCCGCACCCTTAACTTATGACGGAGACGGCAACCGGCCGTCTCGCCGACCATCCCCCGAAGAGCGCTCTAAGCGCCGCGGAAAGACTGCACGAAAGCGTCGAAAACCGGCCGATACGTATCGATCTGCTCCCTTCGGCACGGTTAACGCGATTGTCCAGCCGCCCAGGTCGTCCGCGAAAAAGACCTCAACCTTCTGCACTTTCAGAGGCTCAGGGGTCCTGCACCTTCTCGATACTGTACCTGACCTGAAAGGCTTCTCTGCCGTCTACCGTCAGCGTCTTCTCGATCTCGGGACGCTGTCCCGAGCACCTGCTCGAAGTACCTCCAGCTTCGCATCGACGAACTGCTGTGATGTCGTGCCTATCGGTGATCGTCTCGCAGGCAACCGACAAGTTGGGTTTGACCTGCGTCGTAGTGGCGGTCGTAAAGAAGGCATCTCCTGCCATGTTCTGCACGGCTATCGTATTGGGCTGTGCCTTCCAGTCACTGGGGTAGCGGACGCTGTAGCCCCGCTCCGGCGACTGGTACTCAGCCATCCCCGCCGGGAGGTCGGTAGGTGTGGCGGGAACGACCGCTTCTGCCGGTTTACATGTCGTGCGAGGGACGTTGGTGGGTGTCGGACTCTCATCATCGCCGCCGCAGGCAACGGGCAGCAATGATACCAGAGCGAGGACCAACAGCGAAGCGAAGAAGAGCTGGGATATGCTTTCTGATCATGGGCCGCCTCTCTTGGGGTTGTCTCATCTCGTAAAGATACTATCATCTGAGGGGGGCTTTGGCCAGGGTAGTAGTTGCGACAAGGAGGCGGAAGGCGATGAAGATCCACTACGGCCCGGTCACCGAGCTTGCGGTCGATGCCATAATCAACGCCGCCAACACGCAACTCCGGCATGGCGGAGGAGTGGCGGCGGCCATCGTCCGGGCAGGGGGGCGCGTCATCCAGGAAGAGAGCGACCGCATCGGCTGGTGTGACCTGGGCAAGGCTGTGGCCACGTCCGCCGGCAACTTGAGCGCCCGCTACGTCATCCACGTGCCGACCATCGACTATAGGGGCGGCCGCCGCGCCGGCCTCGACGATATCTTTCGGGGCACGAAAGCCGCCCTCGATATCTGCCGCGAGCTGGGACTGAAGAGCGCCGGCTTCCCCTTGCTGGGCGCCGGTATCGTCGGCGTGCCGCCGCGAGAGGTGGCGGCGGCGATGGCCCGCGCCATCGAGGAATACCCGGACATCGAGTGCACGCTCTGCGCCTTCTCCGCCGCCGATAGGGATGCGGTGGAGGGGCTGAAGAAGGGTTGAGTAGCGTCCACTCAGAAACTCAGGGGCTAACGGGCGGGCGAGCTATCCTACCTTCTCAGCGTACATCTTAAAAGTAACGGCTCCCAGGCCGCCTCTATCCAGGCCGGGATCGTAGCATACCAGGTGGCGGAGCCAGACCTCGTTGGGGTCCCGCTCCTCGACGATGCGGTCCCACATCAGATGCACGCGCTCCATCAGTGGGCCCAGCACCCCGATGCACAGGGGACAGGTTGACTCCTGAACATTCACGTTGGTCCCGGGGCCGACCACCAGCTTGTCCCCCACCTTGCAGCCGGCGGTGCAGTACTCGGCCTGGGTGACCTCGGCGACGATCTTGTAGGAGAACAGGCTCGGGGACAGGATCTTCTGCATCCCAGGTGGTATCCGCTCGATATCCTCGTCGCTCATGCCGAGGCGGTCTTTCAAGAAGTCTCGAACCAACTCGTGCACTTCGCACCTCCTTCGTTTCGTCGCTGCGATGGCGCCAAGAGCCGGCTTGCAGCGCTCACCCATGTACGGATACTATACTATGCCTTGCGCTTTCATTTGATCTTGTTGATTTAGGATAGAGCGATATAGTTGCTGTTCTAGGAGGACCCCGTGAGACGCCCAATAGCTGAGACCGATGCCCGCCGCCTCCTGAGTGGCGGCCCCGTTACCCTGGTGACGAGCGCCTATCATGGCAAGAACAACGTCATGCCCGCCGCCTTCGTCACCCCTCTCAGCTTCGACCCGCCCCTGGTCGGGGTCGCCATCGGCCCCAGCCGCCACAGCTACGATATGATCCGCTACTCCGAGCAGTTTGCCCTCAACATCCCCGGCCGCCGTCTCCTCCACCATGTCCAGTACCTGGGCAGTATCAGCGGCAAAGACGTCGACAAACTCGAGCTGACGAAGCTGCCCACCTTCAAAGCCCTCCGCGTCGAGGCGCCTCTCATCGAGGGCTGCGTCGCCTACATCGAATGCGGCCTCGTCGATGCCCTCCGCACCGGCGACCACGTGCTCTTCGTCGGCCAGGTGCTGGCGGCCTCCGCCGACGCCGAAGCGTTCGACGAGACGTGGCTCCTGGAAGACGACGACGAGAAGCCGCTCCACTATCTGGGCGTGAACCGCTACGCCCTCCTTGGGGAAAAGATGGAGGCCCGCATCCCCAAGCCGGCCGAGGCCGAAAAGACGCTCGCCGAAGCATTCGAGGAGCACATGGAGATGGCTAAGGAAGAGGAGGAGAAGCGGGCCGAAAAGGGACGAAAACGGGGGAAAGACAAGCCGCCACAGAAGGAGATCTCCTAGCTCCCCATCTTGCTTCTTCCGCTCTCTTGACGATTAAACGGGGTCGGCGGTAACGTTGAGAAGCTTTTTCGATGTTAGTGTCCAGTAGCCATGCTGCCGTGACGAGAGAGCGAGAACTTTCGGTCGTAGAACGCAGACGGAGCGTTGCCGCAAGCGCGAGAGCGTCGAGTGACTATGTCCTGTTGCCTGCCGCTGCGACCACTCCCCGTAGCCAGCTATCCCCGCGCAGTACTGTTGCAGAGATACTGTCACGACTGTTGAGGCAACCCGAATAGAGACCGGCCGGAATAGATTCGGAGTCAAAAAGGGGGCCTGATCATGGATTTTCGCTTTACTGAAGAGGAAGAGGCGTTCCGTCAGGAAGTGCGGGAATTCCTAAAGAAGGAATGGACCCTGGGCTCGGTGAGCATCGAAGACCCGGAAGTATTCGCCGAGGCCCGTAGGTTTGAGAAGAAGATGGCCGCCCGGGGCTGGCGGACGATGCACTGGCCGGTGGAGTACGGTGGTCAGGGTGCCACCCACATGATGCAGATCATCCTGCGTGAGGAGATGTCCTACGTCGGCGCCCGCATCCTCGATGGCCAGGGGGTGCACATGATCGGCCCCTGCATGATGGTTCACGGCACCGAAGAGCAGAAGAAGCGCTTCCTGCCGCCGATCAGCAAGTGCGAGGTGATCTGGGCCCAGGGGTTCAGCGAGCCCAACGCCGGCTCCGACCTGGCCGGCCTGCAACTGCGGGCGGTGAAGGACGGCGACGACTACATTCTCAACGGCCAGAAGACCTGGACCTCCTCCGGCACCGTCGGCGACTGGATCCACGTCCTTGCCCGCACCGACACGAACTCGCCGAAGCACCGCGGCATATCCTACTTCCTGGTCGAGATGAAATCGCCCGGCATAACAATCATGCCTATCGTCAACATGGCGGGTCTGAAAGGCTTCACGGACACCTACTTCGACAACGTGCGCGTGCCCAGTAGCCAGATGCTGGGCGAGGAGAACCGCGGCTGGTACGTCGCCATGACGACGCTGCAGTTCGAGCGCTCCTCCATCAGCTTCGCCGCTGAGTCGGCCCGCACCCTGGAAGACCTCATCGCCTGGGCGAAAGAGACGAAGCGCAACGGCGTGCCGCTCATCGAGGACCGCCTGATCGCGCACAAGCTGGCGGAGATGAAGATCGAGATCGAGGTGGCGCGGCTCATCAACTACCACGTCGCCTGGATGCAGCAGAGAGGGCTCATGCCCAACTACCAGGCCTCGATGGCCAAGACGTTCGGCACCGAGCTTCACCAGCGCCTCGCCAACACGGGTATGCAGCTCTTGGGGCTCTACGGCGCCCTCGGCGATCAGTCGAAGTGGGTGCAGTTGAAGGGGAAGATAAGATACCTCTACCTGTGGACGGTGGGTGAGACGATCTACGCCGGCAGCAACGAGATCCAGCGATCGATTATCGCGCAACGCGGTCTGGGGCTGCCGCGCGAGTAGTCGCCATCCCGAGGAGATTCTAGTGAGCTATAAGTACATCCTCTATGAAGTCAAAGACCGGGTGGCGGTGATCACCTTCAACCGGCCGGAGAAGCTGAACGCTTGGCTGGGGGAGATGGTGGGGGAGATACGGGACGCGCTCGTGTCGGCCAACGAAGACGATGGTGTGGGCGCGATAGTTGCCACGGGCGCGGGGCGTGGGTTCTGCGCGGGGGCTGACATAATCGAAGAGTTCAAGCGGCGAACCGACTCAATCGATGCTGGGCATCTCGACGAGGAGAAGGAGCGCGGCGCGGGCATCAACCTGGGGCTCCTGCGGGACCCCCTTCACCGAGGCAAGCCGGTAATCGCGGCGATCAACGGGTACGCGGTAGGCGCGGGCTTCACGTTCGCGCTGAACTGTGACATCCGGATCGCTTCTGAGGAAGCGAAGCTGAACAGCATGTTCCTGCGCGTGGGGCTCGTGCCGGAGTTCGGCTCGACTTGGCTGCTGCCCCGCGTCGTCGGTCTGGCGAAGGCCTGCGAGCTCGTCCTGATGCCACGCATGTTGGCGGCGCGGGAGGCGCTGGAGATGGGCCTGCTGAGCAAGGTGGTGTCAGCCGACCAGCTAATGCCGGAGGCGATGGCTATGGCGAAAACGATTGCCCAAGGGCCGTCGTTCGCGGTGAGGAAGGCGAAGGAGATGCTGTACCGCAACCTCGACGCGTCGCGTGATGACGCGTGGCAGTCGGAGATGGAGGCCCTAGTCCAGTGTGTGCTGACGCCTGAGCATCGCGAGGGGATTCGGGCGTTTATTGAGAGACGAGAGCCCGATTTCCACGGGCCGGGCGTAGCGGGTGAAGCTTAGAGACTAAGGAGGGAAAGCAATGGACCTAAGAGATTCGCCGGGGGAGGCCGCTTTCCGCAAGGAAGTCATTGAGTTCATCGAGACGGAGGCCCCCAAGATCGAGCGGGGGACGAGGATCGAGGAGTCGATGGCAAAAAGCGGCCAGTGGTTCAGGCAGATGGCCGACCGCGGCTGGATCGCTCCTGCCTGGCCCAAGGAGTACGGCGGCGCCGGCATGAGCGTGACGGAGCAGTTCATCTTCAATGAGGAGATGGCGATGCACCGCGCGCCCCGTCCTCTACACCTGATCATCGGGTTGGGCATGGCCGGCCCCACGATCATCATGCACGGCACGGAAGAGCAGAAGACCAAGTGGCTGCCCGGCATGCTCGCCGGTACCGACATCTGGTGCCAGGGCTACTCGGAGCCGGAGGCGGGCTCGGACCTCGCTTCGCTGCGGACGAAGGCAGTGGAGGACGGCGACGACTACGTCCTCAACGGCCAGAAGATCTGGAGCACGATTGCCCACGTGGCGAAGTGGATGATCTGCCTCGCCCGCACGGACCCCGATGCTCCCAAGCACAAGGGCATCACCTATTTCATCATTGATATGAAGTCGCCGGGCCTCGAGGTGCGCGGCCTCACCAACATGGCCGACACCCACGAGTTCAACGAGGTCTTCTTCGACAACGTCCGCGTGCCCAAGGCGAACATCCTGGGTGAGCTGAACCGCGGCTGGTACGTCGGGATGACCACCCTCGACTTCGAGCGCTCGAGCGTCGGCTCCGCCATCGGCATGAGGCAAGAGGTCGAGGAGATGATTGAGTACGCCCACGTCCATGCCGACGAGCCCGGATGCACCCTGAAGACCGATCCGAACATCCGCTACGAGATGACAGACCGCTTGATCGAGACTGAGGTCGGGCGCATGCTCTCCTACCGGATCGCCAGCATGCAGACCCGCGGTCTCGTCCCCAACTACGAGGCCTCGCTGCTCAAGGTGTTCTCCGGGGAGCTTCACCAGCGGATCGCCCGCACGCAACTGAAACTGCTGGGTCTCTATGGTCAGCTCAAGCTGGGCGGCCCGCTGTCGCCGTTGGGCGGCCGTTGGTGCCACCAATACCTGCGTTCGATGGGCTACACCATCGAAGCGGGGACGTCGGAGATCCAGAGGAACATCATAGCCCAGCGCGGTCTGGGCCTTGCCCGGGACTAGCCCCGGCCAGCAGAACACAATTCTAATAGCGCGCGGAAACGCCGACAAGAAAGGAGCAAACAATGGACCTGGGGCTTAGCGAAGAGCAAGAACTACTAAAGAACTTTGCCCGTGACTTCTTGGAGAAGGAATGCCCGGAGACTCTCGTCCGCGAGATGGAAGAGGATGAGAAGGGCTACTCGCCGCAGCTTTGGAAGGGCATGGCCGAGCAAGGCTGGCTGGGCCTGATTGTCCCGCCGGAGCTGGGCGGCAGCGGCATGACCTACCTCGACCTCGTCGTTCTGACCGAGGAGTTCGGCCGCGCGCTGGTGCCGGGCCCCTTCCTCTCCACGCAGGTCGGCGGCGCCATCCCCCTGCTCGACTGGGGCAGCGACGCTCAGAAGAAGGAGTTCCTGCCCAAGATAGCCGCCGGCGAGCAGATATGGACGCTGGCGATGACCGAGCCGTCGGCCCGCTTCGACGCTGAGGGCGTCCAGATGGAAGCGAAGGCGGACGGTGACAAGTTCGTCCTCAACGGCACCAAGCTGTTTGTCCGCGACTCCCACGTCGCCGACTACATGACGGTTGCCGTTCGCACCAAGAAGGGCGGCAAGGCTGAGGACGGCATCACCCTCCTGATCGTGGACGCCAAGAGCCCCGGCATCACCAACACCGCTCTCCAGACCATCGGCAGCGACAAGCAGTGCGAGATCAAGTTCGAGAACGTCGCTGTGCCGAAGGCGAACGTCCTCGGTGAGGTGGACAACGGCTGGGCAGCGCTGAACAGCATCGTGCTCAAGGCCACCGCTCTTGAGTGCGCCTACATCGTCGGCCTGGCCCAGATGGACTTCGAGGTCACCGTCAGCTACGCCAAGGAGCGCGTCCAGTTCGGCCGGCCAATCGGCAGCTTCCAGGCGATCCAGCACAAGTGCGCCGACATGGTCACCGACGTCGACGGCAGCCGCTTCATCATGTACCGGGCCGCTTGGGCCATCGCCGAGGGCGAGCCGGACGCCGAGCAGCTCGTGCACATGGCGAAGACCTGGTGCAGCGAGGCGTCGCGGCGCGTGGTCGCCCATGGCCAGCAGATCCACGGTGGTATCGGCTTCACGAAGGACTACAAGATCCAGCTCTACTTCCGCCGCCAGAAGATGGCGGAGCTGATGTGGGGCGACGCCGACTTCCACCGCGAGTTGGCAGCGCAGTCGCTGAGCCTCTAGGACGGCGACGGCGAATCAGCCTAAAGACATAGCTCTTGGGGGCTGCCTCTTCGGGGGCGGCCCCCGTTTGTCTCCGTCCACCGACCGTAGGGTCGGGACTCCGCCTGCCGTCGCCCGCCTATTCAGCCGATATAGTATAATGGTAGCGAGGGACGTGTGATCTACGCGTTTCCGGCGTAATGGTGGGTACGGAGGCTGGATGTAATGAACAACCTGAAGACCTTTTTTCTTCTTAGCCTGTTGACTTCGCTCCTCGTGGGCGTCGGCTGGCTCATCGGCGGCTTCGGCGGCATGATCGTCTTCCTCATCATCGGCGCCGTCATCAACTTCGGCTCGTTCTGGTTCTCCGACAAGCTCGTGCTCAAGATGTCGGGGGCGCACGAGGTGACGCCGGAGCAGGAGCCGAATCTCCACCGTTTGGTCGAGGACGTCGTAAGCCTGGTGGGTCTGCCCAAGCCCAAGGTCTACATGATCGACAACGATACCCCCAACGCCTTCGCGACCGGCCGCGGCCCCAAGAACGCCGCCGTGGCCGTGACCAGCGGCATCATGCGCCTCCTCGACTACCAGGAGCTTAAAGGCGTTATCGCCCACGAGCTGGGCCACATCCGCAACCGCGACATCCTGATCCAGACGGTCGTAGCGACGGTAGCGGGCGCGATCACGATGGTGGCCTGGATGCTCCAGTGGTCGATGATCTTCGGCGGCAGCCGCCGCGACAGCCAGGGCGGCAACCCGCTGGGGATAATCGGGCTTCTGGCGACGATAATTCTCGCCCCTATTGCCGCGACTCTCATCCGCCTGGCGATCTCGCGCTCGCGGGAGTACGAGGCGGACGCTACGGGCGCGCGCATGATCCACGACCCCGAGTCGCTGGCCAGCGCTCTCCTAAAGCTGCAGGCCGGCGTGCAGGTCCGCCCGATGGCCGAGAACAAGGCCGGGGCGCAGGCCATGGCCCACCTCTACATCGTCAACCCGTTCAAGGGCCAGGGCATGGCCGGTCTGTTCAGCACCCACCCACCGATTGAGGAGCGGGTGCGCCGCCTGCGGGCGATGGCCGGTCTGGCCTAACAGCCGCAACACCTAGAACACAAGAGATAGTGAGGCCGGTGCCCAACAAGCACCGGCCTTCCTTCGTGCAGCCTTCGTGCTGGATGGGTTGTTGGGACAGAGGCCGCTGTCGGGCTATACTATCAGGCGATAGCTTCAGAGAGGGAAAGGAACGAGCCATGGCTGACTGCCTTTTCTGCCGGATGGCCTCGGGCGAGATACCCGTCGACAAGCTCCACGACGACGACCGACTCTTCGCCATCCGCGACATCCACCCGCGGGCGCCCGTCCACTTCATGGTCATCCCCAAGGAGCACATCCCCACGCTCGCCGAACTGACCGAAGACCACGCCGCTCTGCTCTACCACATGATCGAGGTGGGCCGTGAGGTCGCCGCCAAAGAGGGGATCGCCGAGCGCGGCTACCGCGTCGTCATCAACTGCGGCGCGGAGGGCGGCCAGGCGGTCTTCCATCTCCACATGCACGTCCTGGGCGGCCGCACCCTGCGAGCGGAGGGCTGACCCCGCGATGGCCACGCCGGAAGAGGCCCTGCGCGCAATACAACGACGGCCAGCCCGACGGCCTGCGCCGTCACGTCGAGCGCACGGTTGAGGAGGCGATGCGGCTGGCGCGCCTGCACGGCGTCGATGAAGAGCGGGCGCGGCTCACAGCGCTGGGCCACGACATCGTCCGCGCGACACCCCACGATGAGCTGCTGCGCCTGGCCGGCGAGGTCGGCCTGGAGGTGAGCGACCTGGAACGGGCAGAGCCGGTCCTCCTGCACGGGGCGATCGCGGCGCGGCTGCTGCCCCAGCGCTTCGGCGTCGACGACCCGGCGGTGCTGGACGCCGTCCGCTATCACACGACGGCGCGCGCCGGCATGTCGGCGCTGGAGAAGGTCATGTACATCGCCGACAAGACGGAGCCCGGCGGCCTGAAGTGGTTCCCCGAATGGGCCGAGGTGCGAGAGATCGTGGAGAGGGACCTCGATGCGGCGCTCCTGCGGGGAATCGACCTCTCCATCGAGCACGCGCTCAAGAAGGGCTGGCTCCTCCACCCCGATACCATCGCCGCCCGCAACTACCTCCTCCAGCAGCGCGCCCGGCCCTAAGCGCCACCCGAAATATCGCTCGACCACGAGATTAGTGCCAGCCCCTTCTTGACGGGAACAGAACACATATTCTATTATTACCCTCGGTCTCACCCTCGGCCTACGTAGTCACCTCGTCCCACTCCCGGATACCGATCAGCAGCGAGGGTGTCGAAAGGTTCTCGATGTTTGACGCTGTAATCCTCGCCCAGGACCTGGCGACCGCCGTCTGCGGCGGCTTCAACGCCCTCCACTTCCTGGGCTACTGGCTGGGCCGCTACACCCCGTCGCGGCGCGTCGGCGCGGCCGCCCTCACCGTCATCAACGCGGCGATAGTCGTGGAGAGCGTCTTCTTCCTCGCCCTGTACGCGGCCCATCGCTGGCGGGGCTCGGTCGATCTCTTCCTGTCGCCGCCGGTCTGGATCTCCGCCCGGGCGCTGCTGCTCCTGGGCACCGCCTTCATATCGATCCTTATCCTCCGTCAGCAGCGACGGGTCTAGAAAGGACCGCCGATGTCTTCCTTCGCCTTGGCTGTGGAGAGACGGGAGTGGTCGCTGGTCGCCCTCTTCCTTCTGCTGGGCGTCGCCGAGGCGGCCGCCAAGCTGCCCCCCGACGCCCTGAACGGGCTTCTCGACCTGCTGGAAGGGAGGCCGTCGCGTGGGCGCAGCTAAGACCCAGGCGGCGCGACGGCGAAGCAACGGCTCGCGCATCGTCGCCGGCTTCTACGACGAGGCCCTGACCGAGGCGGAGCGGGCGGCGCTGCCCCTGGCGCGCGAGATCGACGGTCTCGACGAAGAGATCGCGGTCGTCCGGCTGCGGTTGCGGTCGGCGCTGGAGGAGCACCCGGAGGACCTGAAGCTGATGGCCAAGGGCGTCGATCTGCTGGTGAAGGCGCTGGCCGCCCGCTACCGGCTGTCCAAGAACGAGAAGGCCGATCTCTCCGCCAGCGTCAGGAGTCTTGTGGACGAGATCGGCGGCAGGTTGTGTCCGGAGGTTATCGGTGACGTCACCCCAAACAACGGTTGCTGAGCCCGCGGCCCCCCGGCGCCGGGCGACCCGGACGGGACGGGCCCGCAGCGTCAACGCCGCCTTTCAGGCCGTGGTCGAGGAGCGGCTGCGCAACCTCGACCAGCAGTTGAACGAGCTGAAGGGCCGCGTCAACGGTCTCATCTTCCTGATCGCCGGTGTCGTCGTCACGCAGGTCGTCCTGCGTCTGCTGGAGTGAAAACGATGTCCGCTGTCGACAGCAGCCCCTGGCGTCGCTACCGCCTGCGTCCCTACCAGGTCGAGGCCGGGCGGGCGATCATGGACAGCGTCTTCAACCGCCGCGGCCTGACGATCTCCGTCGAGATGGCCCGGCAGGGCGGCAAGAACGAGCTGTCGGCTCAGATGGAGGCTTTCCTCCTGACCGCGAACATGCTCCGCAGCGCCGACGCCGTCAAGTGCGCGCCGACGTTCCAGCCGCAGTGCCGCATCAGCATGCGCCGCCTCTGGTCGCGGCTGACGGAGGCGGGTCTGCGGGATGTCTGCGCCCGCGAGGAGGGACGCGCCATCCGCGTCGGCCGGGCCCGCCAGCTCTTCCTCTCCGCCGAGCCCGAGAGCAACGTCGTCGGCCACACGGCGCACGTCCTGCTGGAGGTGGACGAGGCCCAGGACGTCGACGCCGACAAGTTCGACAAGGAGTTCCGTCCCATGGCGGCGACGACCGGCGCGACGACCGTCCTCTACGGCACGGCCTGGGACGACCGCACGCTCCTGGAGCGGACGAAGCAGGCCAATCTCGAAGCGCAGCGTCGCGATGGCATTCGCCGTCACTTCGAGTACGACTGGCAGGCCGTCGCCGAGCACAATCCCGCCTATGCCCGCTACGTCGAGGGGGAGCGGCAGCGCCTGGGCGAGAACCATCCTCTCTTTCTCACCCAATACTGCCTGCGCCCGATAAGCGGCGGGGGTCGCTTGTTCAGCCGTCAGCAGTGCGCCCAGCTCCAGGGTGACCACGTCCGGCAGAGCCGGCCGCGGTCGGGCGACGTATACGTCGCCGGCCTCGACCTTGCGGGCGAGTCCCTGGAGCTGGGCGCACCCCCGCGCCCCCGCCGCGATTCCACCGTCCTCACCCTTGCCCGAGCGCTCCATCCCCCTCGACCGGCGCTCGTCCAGGAGCCGCGACTCGAAGTCGTCGAGCACTACGCCTGGGTCGGCGAGCCCCACGACCGCCTCTACGAGCGCCTCGTCGACCTCCTGCGCGACGTGTGGCGGGTGCGCCGCGTCGCCGTCGACGCCACCGGCCTCGGCGAGGCCACCGCCCGCTTCCTCACGACGGCGCTGGGCAGCGCGGTCGTCGAGCCCTTCCGTTTCACCGGCGAGAGCAAGTCGCGGCTGGGCTACAACCTCATCGCCGCCGTCAACGGTGGCCGCCTCAAGATGTACGCCGCCGACGCCTCCGACGAATACCGCGACTTCTGGCAGCAGACGGAGCGGGCGCGCGTCGCCTATCGCGCCAATCAGACGATGAACTTCTTCGTCGACCCCCAGGACGGTCACGACGACTACCTGATGAGCCTTGCCCTGGCCGTGGAGGCCGGGGCGTCGAGCAAGCCCCGCACGGCGCGCGGACGTATTAGGGAGAATGGCTAGAATGACGGTTTTGCAGCTCTACGTGAAAGACCCGGCCCGAGAACTAGACGAAAGAAGGGAGGCTAGAGGCGACGCCTTACCCGAGCACATCCACTACCAGGACGAGGGCTGCGACCTGTCGCCCTCCTGCCTCAACTGCGTGCTGCCCCTCTGCCGCTACGACCAGCCCGGCGGCATACGGGGCCTGCGCACCCGCGGCCGCGACGAGGAGATCATCCGCCTGCGGCAGAGCGAGCGCGTGCCCATCGCGACCCTTGCCCGACGCTTCGGCGTATCCCGCCGCACCGTCTTCCGCATCCTCCGCCGCTGCGACGGCGCATCCCCAGCCGTCCGGCGCCTCCAGCCGGAAGAGGATGTTGTGCAACTCCGTAGGCCGGGCTTTCCAGCCTGGCCGCAGGGAAGGACGCCGACGTCGCCCCGCGTACGGAACGGCGAATCAGCATCCCGACGATAGGAGCCCGACAATGACCGAACTCAGCATCCCCCAGCAGATCGCCCGGCGCGACCTCCCCCGCCTGCGCGCCTACGCCGACAACCTCGCCTTCTACCAGGGCGAGCAGTGGGCGGATTCGCGCCGCAGCCGCCGTGAGCGCCGCCTCGTCTTCAACTACGCCCGGTCGCTGGTCGAGAAGACGACCTCCTACCTCATGAGCGGCATCGGCTTTGCCGTCGAGCCGGACGGCGACTCGCCGGAGACCCAGGAGCGCGCCCGCCTCGCCGAGAAGGCCCTCCTCGACGTCTACGAGGCCAACCAGCTCGCCCAGCTCGACTTCGATACCGAGCTCGACGCCGCCGTTCTCGGCGACGGCGCCTTCAAGGTGACCTGGGACAGCGAAGAGCGCCGCGTCCGCGTCTCCGCCCCCGACGTGCAGGGCATCTACGTCTGGTGGCTGGGCGACGACGTCTCCCGCATCTGGCGCGTCGCCAGCCGCTACACCCTCCTGCCCGAGGAGGTCGCGATGCTCTACGGGGTCGCTGCCGCCAAGGGACGCGGTCGCGCCAAGGGCTCGGAGGTCGTCGAGGTGTGGACGGAGCGCGAGTTCGAGCTCTGGCTGGACGGCGTCCCCATCGAGCGGAAGGCCAACCCCTACGGCTTCATCCCCTTCGTCGTCTACCCCAACCTGCGCGAGCCCAAGCGCTTCTGGGGCGTCTCCGACGTGCCCGCCATCCGCGAGTCGGTCTGCGAGCTGAACCGCGCCCTCTCCCAGCTCTCGATGATCCTGGAGCTGTCGGGCAACCCCATCGCCGTGCTGGAGAACGTCGGCGAGTCGCAGGACATCGCCGTCCAGCCGGGCGCCGTCTGGGAGCTGCCGGAGCGGGCCCGCGCCTATCTCCTCGACCTCCTCCAGGGCGGCGGCGTCAAGCTCCACGTCGACTACGTCGACCTCATCTACCGCACGTTGCACGACCTGGGGGAGTCGCCGCGCACGGCCTTCGGCGAGAACCGGCAGGGGCTATCGGGCGTCGCCCTGAACGTCGAGATGGACCCGCTGCTGAAGAAGGTGCAGCGGAAGCGGCTGATCCGGAGCGCCGCCTACCGGAAGCGCAACGAGATGATACTGCGCATCCTCGAGCAGTTCAGCGGCGTCTCCTACGCCCCCTATCGATCGCGTATCGTCTGGGGCCCCGTGCTGCCGGAGGACCGCAGCCGCCTGGTCGAGGACGAGGTGCGGCTGGTCACCGCCGGCGTCCACTCCCGCCGCCGCGCCGCCGAGGAGCTGGGCGTGGAGGACCCGGAGGAGGAGTTCCGCCGCTGGCAGGAGGAGCAGGAGACACTGGATTCGAACGGCTCGCCGCGTTGACTGTCTTACCGCCCGATCATCAGCTGAAGGGCGAGGTAAGCCAATGCCGAAATCGCCTCCACAGCCTCGATGGCGGTGAAGCTGTCAGCCAGCGACCCCAGTGCAAGATGAACTCCTGGCACTCCTTGCCGACCAGCAACACGGCACCCCGGCGAGCACACGTTGTGAAGTGAAAGTGAAGTTGGGATTCCAGTGGGGAAGGCTGGCCACGAATAGGAACCAGAACTCGAACAGGTTTGGGAACACCAACAGCAGCCACCGTGCGCCGGTTGCCTCGAAGGCTACGAAGCCGATCAGACGATATGCGTACAGCCCGACCGCCTATGCTGGGCGTGCCCCGCCACCGCAGGGCGACCGGAGGAAAGTGAACGCATAGGCCTGGTCTGCGAGCTTGTCAAACTGCTGATAGCCCCCCATCGCTTTAAGGTCGAACAGGTCCAGCAGGAACATGTCGCTGGCGTCGACGAGTATGGCGATGATCGCTCCACGAACGGCCAGCGGAGCACCGGAGCGCACCCAGATCCTATTAGCCCTACGGCCGCTTTGCCATACGGCATCCTGCAGAAATATCCAAGCGCGAGCTACTCCCGCCGCCGGTGGGAAGAAGGAACAGGCAGGGGCATCCGGTATGAAGAGTAATAGATGCCACGCCTAGGCGGGGGTGGAGAAAACTCCCGCCCCTTGAGAACGTAGCCGGGGCTTTCCAGCCTCGGCGTTTCACTCCCGCCGCCGCGCCGCCGAGGAGCTGGGCGTGGAGGACCCGGAAGAGGAGTTTCGCCGCTGGCAGAGGAGCAGGGGGGCGTCAGCAGCAGATAGACGCGGTCATCTCTGAGGGCGCTTGCGCTGTTTGTAGTTGAGTTCACCGGGGATGGGTCTGGGTTTCGACCACACTTCACGCATAATCTTCGCGCCCGTGTCGTTGTCGCCCGCAAACACCATGTGGTATTTGAGGGTGTGTCCCTCATAAAGCGGGCCGCACAATTCCACGTGGGTATAGCCGAGGCTCTTCAGTCGGCGTACAAAGAAGGCGACAAAACGCTCCCTCCGCTCAGCAACGTCCTCGCCTCTGACAAGGGCGCTCTGCTAGGAGTTCGCTCCTCCATTCATCTGTACCGTAGAACCTGTCGAGAGCGGCTTGCCCCCGTGGGTTTCGAAGGTTCCGGTTGATGGACATGTCATAGGGGTAGAGAATCAGCAACTCCATCTTTTGTGGCGAGTCGCTTCTGTGCTTGGCAAGGGCGGCCAGCGTATCCCAGTGCAGTTGCAGCCCTGTGGATCCAGGAAAGCGAATGAGGGCGCTCGTCTTGAGACCCGGGGTAACACGTGTGAAGGTATCACCTCGTTGCAGTCGCCGTTGATCACGTGCGCATTTCCAATACCGGCCTCTTCAAGCCTTCTGGCCAAGTGATTTGCTGAGTCTCCATCTTTCTCGATAAAGAAGCATTGCCGAAATGGAGGCACTGCTTGCAGGGCCCGCCAAGGAACCCAAGAATTGGCCATCGATTTTCCTCTAAGACGCAGTCTCCGCAACCGGCAAATGCATCGATGTAGTAGCATTCCCCGTAACTCTTTGTTGCCTGTACGTACCCTTGCAGATAGGCATCGAGGTGCTCAAGCTTGATTGCGGTCCATTTGTTGATGACGCGCGGATAGAGACCTGTTGCCGAGCCATTGATGATTCCTACAATCGTTGGGTGAGGACCTGTGAGTAGCAGCAGCCGTCCTGTTCGGTTCCCAGTCGTTCGTGGAGCGCAGTCGTCTCCTTGCATAACCTGATCGGTACGTCTCCGTCGTGCTGTGCGGATCACGTCGATGGCCGTCTCATACATCGCGGCCCGCACCGGCATCGGGATGCGCCGCCGCCGGTCGCCGCTGCACCACTCGCTGGCAAAGCGGAAGACGGATGTGTCCCGCCCCAGCTTTCCCGCCCACATCGGCAGCGACGAGAAGTGCCGCAGGCTGCCCATCGTCCACTGGTGAGGCGTTATCACCTTGAACGCCTCCTCCAAGAAGCTGGTGTAGGCTTGCCTCCATCCGTCTATCGGGATCATGGGGTCGAGGCGCAGCGTCACGTAGTATCCCGCCTCCTTCACCCGCACCGCCGCCTCGACACGTCGCAGCGGGTTCGGCGCCCCCTGCTCGAACTGCGCCGACACCTCCGGCGCGTTGACCGAGAACGCCACGATGACCTGCCCCTGGGGGTCGTATTTCAGCAGATTGCCGATGTTCGTCGACTTGCTCACCAACAGGAGCTTGTGCCGTCTTTGGGAGGCGAAGCGGGGCACCAGGTCATCCACCAGAGGTATCACCCCGTCGAGAGCCAGCGAGTCCATAAGCTCACCGGCGTTCAGTCTCAACTCTCCCGGCTGCGCCAGCCACTCGTCCAGCTCAACCAGCAGCTTCTCGCGGTTCGTGTAGGCGACCGGGTGCACCTGGCCTCTGAAAGTGCCCTGGAGGTAGCAATAGGAGCACCGGTAGGGGCAGCCGATGTAGTAGCTGATGGCGTGAAACGCCCCGCAGACAAGACCGGGCCGGGTCGTGTCATTCACGTGGATGAAGGGGGACTTGCGCTCTCTGTTTGCAGGCTCATCCGGTCAATTCCTATGCGTCATGCCGGTCGTCAATAGAACATACATACTGTGGCGGTCACTGTCAAGCCCCGGAGGTGGTCGCGGGCTAGCGCCTTCGCTTGGACTTGCCCCGGTGAGCCCTTGCGTGGCGGCTGGATGGCTTTGTGCTTCGGACGTGCCGGTCGCGGCGGCCAGCGCGCGCGTACTCCACCCCCGCCACTATCCCCGCCGCCGCCAGCAGGCAGAACGACGGCAGCATCGGGACGTGGAATCGCGGCGTGCCGAAGAACAGCAACTGCCCCAGCGTGAAGATGCCTATCAGGAGCAGCGGCAGGAGCAGCGCGCCCCGTCGCTGCCGCCACCAGGGCGACCAGGCCGACGCCGGCCAGCGCCAGCGCCGCGAAATAGTACACGTTGGCGATGTTCTTCCACAGCGAGCGGTTGTGCAGCGGCTTCCCCGCCTCCGGCGCGTCGATCCAGCGCAGGCCGTCCTCATCGTCCTCGTAGAGGGCGCGGATCTTGCTGCCGGCGAGCTGCAACTCCTTGCCGCGGGTGGGTGAACAGGAACCGCAGCCCCTCGCGCATCATCGCGTTGCTCGCCATCGCCTCCTGCTCGTTCGGGGGAAGGTCGTTGAACTGCTCGGCGATCCATATGCCCACGCCGTACTCGAAGCGCCCGCTCGCAAGGTCGGAGTTGCCGATGTACAGGTTCTCCCCGTCGTTGGTGCTGAGGAAGACGAAGCTCTTCATCTCGATTAAGTTGCGGATAGACCAGGGGATGATGAGCACTATCGCCGTCACCATGATAAGCGTCGCCCACTGGAGGGCGTGGGCCCAATCCCTCGTCGAGAGCCACCAGAAGAGCCCGGCCACGACGATGAGGAAGAGCCCTTGCCCTCGCACCAGCGCCGCCGCTGCCACCAGCACGCCGATGATAATGATCCGCCCGGCCCGGCGTCGCTCCGGCGCAGCGCCAGCAGCACAAGCGCCATAATGACGACGACCAGGAAGGTGAACAGCACCTCCGACAGGACGAGGGAGGAGAAGAAGATGTGCCCGGGGAAGACCGCCAGCAAGAGGCCGGCCACAATCCCCAGCTTCTTCCCGCCGGCGAGGTTCCCCAGGAAGTACAGGGCCACGCAGGTCAGCCCGCCCAGGACGACGTTGGCCGCCCAGGCGACTGACACGTCGCGGCCAAAGATGAAGTACAGCCCCGCCAGGAGGAAGCTGTAGCCGGGAGGCCATTGAGCGGTGGGCTCTAGCGTCCAGACACCCAGATAGCCTTTGCCCTCGAGCAGCGAGATCGCTGTGGCATGGTAGGACTGC
This sequence comes from uncultured Chloroflexia bacterium, assembly GCA_963763495.1. Classification (GTDB taxonomy): domain Bacteria; phylum Chloroflexota; class Dehalococcoidia; order DSTF01; family JALHUB01; genus DAOUEO01. The sequence continues at coordinate 196,508 of CAVXOY010000021.1, read as the reverse complement.
CCATCGTTCAATGGCGCCCGTCGAAGGGGTCGGCATGGGTGAATGCCACCCACAGGGAGCGCAGCGTCACCGCCACCGCGAAGATGACCAGGGCCCATATCAGGTGGCTCCGGACGTCCGGCTCCCTGAGGCGGGCCGGGAGGCTCTTCAGCTTGAGTTTCATCGCTTCGAGGCTCATTGTTGGTGGCAACTCAGACAACCCTCGACAATCGGAATCGGGACTTCAGGTACTCCGTCCCCGCTACCAGCCCTACCGCTGCCAGCAGACAGAACGATGGTAACATCGGGAAGTGATAACGGCTAAGTGAGAAGAACGGCAGTTGCCCCAGCGTGAAGACGGCGATGAGGATCAGGGGCAGAGAGACGGTGCTGCGAGGCCGGCGCACCCAGTAGAGCAACCCTCCGGCGGCGACGGCGAGCACGCTGAAGTAGAACCCGTTGGCCACGTCTTCTGATCATATCCCTGTGGTGAAGCGGTTTGCCCACGTCTGGAGCGTCGATCGCCCGCAAGGCGTAGGCGTCCTCCTCGTAGAGTGCCCGCAGCCTGGTGACCGTGAGCTGCAACTCCTTGCCGGGATGGGTGAACATGAACCGCAGCCCGTCGCGCATCATCGCGTTGCTCGCCGCCACCTCCCGCTCGTCCAGGGGAAGGTGATAGAACTCGATACGTGGCGAACCACTGCAGGCTCATATCCCACTGGTAGCGTCCGTTTGCTCCCTCGTGGTTGCCGATGTACAGGTTCTCCCCGTCGTTGGTGCTCAGAAAGACAAAGCTGTCCATGGCGATATAGTTGCGGATCGTCCAGGGGATGATCGACTGCTACGGCTGTCAACCCGACCACGACGGCTCTATAGAGGGCCCTTTCCCAGTCGGCAGTGGAGAGCCACCAGAACACCCCTGCCACCAGCACGAGGCAGAGCCCCTGCCCGCGCACCAGCGCTGACGCTCCGACTACCACCCCAAGCAGGATGATCCAGGGCCAGCCGGCATCCCTCCTCCTGCCCGCCACCACGATGAGTGCCATGGCAATGACGATGAGGAAGGCGAACAGGACCTCCGACATGATAAGCGAGGAGAAGAACACGTGCCCCGGGAAGACGGCCAGTAGAAGGCCCGCTATGGCGCCCACCCGCCGGTTCACCATCAGGCAGCCCAGCCCGTACAGGGCCACGCAGGTGAGCGCACCCACAATGATATTGATGATCCAGCCGGCTCGTCACGTCGTACCCGAACAACTTGTAGGCACTCGCCAGGAGCAGGCTGTAGCCGGGGGGCCACTGCGCGGTGGGATAGCTCTATCCAAAACATGGTGTACCCATTGCCGGCGGCCAGGCTGACGGCGGACCAGTGGTAGAACAACGCGTCGTCCGCGAATGCCCGCCCGTCGGTAGGGTCGGCGCGGGCGTAGGCCACCCACAGCGAACGCAGCGCCACCGCCACGGCGAAGATGACCAAGACCCAGATCAGGTGGCTGCGGTTGGCCGGCTCCCTGAGGCGGGCCGGGAGGCCCTTCAGCTTGAGTGTCATCGCTTCGAGGCTCATTGTTAGTGGCAACTCAGACAGCCCTCGACAATCGGAATCGGGACTGCAGGTACTCCGTCCCCGCTATCAGCCCTACCGCCGCCAGCAGGCAGAACGACGGCAGCATCGGGACGTGGAAACGCGGTATGGCGAAGAACAGCATTTGTCCCAGCGTAAACAGTATAACCAGAATCAGCGGTAGGGCCACATCGCTGCGCGGTCGCTGCAGCCAGCGGATCAGCCCGCCGGCGGAAAGAGCCAGTACCGTGAAGTAGAAGCCATTGGCGATTCCCGCCCACAGCGGACGGTGATCGAGGGTCTTGCCCACCTCCGGCGCTTCGATCCAGTCCAGGGCTTCCACGTCGTTCTCGTAGAGATAGCGCAGCTTCGATCCCACCAGCCTTGCCTCCTCGCCCGGATGGGTGAACATGAACCGCAGCCCCTCGCGCATCGCCAGGTTGCTCGATTTCACCTCCTGTTCGTTCCGGCGGCAGGTAGGCGTAGCGTTCCTCCGTCCACCTGCTGGCCCCCCAGTCGAAGCTACCGCTCGCCCCCTCGTGGTGCCCCATGTAGAGGTTACTGCCGCCGTTGGTGCTGATGAAGACGAAACTGCCCATTGTCACGTAGTTGCGGATCGTCCAAGGTATGATGACGGCGCTGCACGCGAGCGCGGTCATGGCCGTCCATTTGAGCGCCCGCATCAGGTCCGCCGTGAACAGCCACCAGAAAAGCGCTGCCGTGGGGAGGAGGAAGAGCCCCTGTCCCCGCACCAGCGCTGCTGCTCCCACCAGCACGCCGCATGAGGATGAGCGCAACGCCACCGCGTCGCTCTTGCGCGCCGCCAGCAGAATCAAGCGCCATAGTGATGACAACCAAGTAAGGTGAACAACGTCTCCGACAAGACGAGCGAGGAGAAGAAGATGTGTCCGGGGAAGACGGCCAGCAAGAGGCCGGCCACAATCCCCACCTTCTTCCCGCCGACGAGGTTCCCGACGACGTACAAGGCCGCGCAGGTCAGCGCCCCCAGGACGATGTTGGCGCCCCAGGCGACCTCCACATGAGAGCCGAAGACCGCGAAACAGCCCCGCCAGGAGAAAGGTGTAACCGGGGGGCCAGTAGGCCGTGGGAGCGAGGGAGAAGGGTCTCACGTACCCGTGGCCGGCGGCGAGCTGAACAGCCGACCCGAAGTAGAGATGCGTGTCGTCCAGATTGCGGCCGTCGCCGGGGTCAACGGAGGTGTAGGCCACCCAGAGCGAACGCAGCGTCAGCGCCACGGCGAAGATGACAACCATCCAGATCAGATGGCTGCGATTCGCCGGCCGTCTCAGCCTCGCTGTGAGCTCCTTCAGCATCAATCCCGGCCTCTACCGGCCAACGCTGCGGATAGTCTATCCGTGCCGCGTCCAGTCTACCTTCGGCGCCCGTTAGATTCTGATATGCGTTTTTCGACATGATAGTCGAAATCGGCCCGCGATGCGACCGGTGACACCAGCGCGTTGACAGGACAGAACATATATTCTATCCTCTCCCCCTGTCAGAACGCTGAACTTGGGAGGTGGAGAATGCCGGATGATGAAGTGTCAGCCCTGCAGGAGCAGCTCAGCGAAGCGCGAGAAGAGATCGAACGCCTCCAGACCACCGCCGCCGACGGCGAGGCCCGCGCCCTCCATTTCGACGGCCTGAACGCGGAGCTCCGTCAGCAGCTTGCCGCTGCCCAGGCGGACCTGTCTGCCGCTCAGGCAGAAGCGGTCCCACCAGGAGAAGATCGGCACCCTCGATGAGGAACTGTCGACTGCCCGGACCGACCTGGCCGCCGCTCAGACCGACAACGATGGCCTTCATGCTCGCCTCCAGGCCGCCGTTGGGAAGTACCGTCAGGTGCTCCTGGCGGCGGCCCCCGAGGTCGCCGAAGAGATGGTCGACGGCGAGTCGATAGAGGACGTGGACGCGGCTATGGAGCGCGCCCGCCAGATGGTCCTCCAGGTCCGCGAGCGTCTGGAGTCGCAGGCGCAGGCGGGGCGCGTGCCCGTCGGGTCGCCTCCCCGCGCGGCGCCCGACCTCTCCGCCCTCAGCCCCATCGAGAAGATACGTCTCGGCCTCACGCGGAAGTAACGTCGAACCCAATCCAGCCGGGGCCTTCGAGCCCGTTCATATCCACCACAGGAGGGAATCACCGTGGCACTCACCCTTGCCGAAGCCTCGAAGCTGTCCAACGACGTCCTCCTCACCGGCGTCGTCGAGACGATCATCAAGGACAGCCCCATCCTCCAGTCGCTGCCCTTCATCGAGATCGTGGGCAACGGCCTCACCTACAACCGCGAGAACGCCGCCGCCACCGCCGCCTTCTACGACGTCGGCGACACCTGGAGCGAGAGCACGCCCACCTTCACCCAGATCACCGCGACCCTCAAGATCGTCGGCGGCGACGCCGACATCGACAACTTCCTCATCGCCACCCGCAGCAACCTCCAGGACCTGGAGGCGGCCGTCGTCCAGCTCAAGGCGAAGGCCGTCCAGCAGAAGTTCGAAGACACATTCGTCAACGGCGACACCGGCAGCGACCCCAAAGCCTTCGACGGCGTCGACAAGCTCACGGAGAGCGGCCAGACGCTGAGCATGGGCGTCAACGGCGCCACCCTCACCCTGGCCAAGCTGGACGAGCTCGTCGACCTGATCAAGGGCGGCAAACCGAACGTCCTCCTCATGAGCAAGCGCAGCCGCCGCAGCCTCAACAACCTCGCCCGCACCGCCGGCGGCTTCCTCGAGACCGACCGCAACGAGTTCGGCCAGATGGTGCAGTACTACGACGGCATCCCCGTCGGCGTCTGCGACTACATCTCCGACGCCAAGACCGTCGGCACCAGCAACGACTGCTCGACGATCTACGCCGTGCAGCTCGGCGAAGGGGCGCTTTCCGGCCTGACCTCGCCCGGCGGCCTCCAGGTCGAGCGCGTGGGCAGCCTGGAGACGAAGGACGCCACCCGGACGCGCATCAAGTGGTACGTCTCGCTGGCGCTGTTCAACACCCTGAAGCTGGCCAAGCTCGTCGGCGTCCGTCCCTAGCCCCGAGCGAGACACCGACATACACGAAGAGAGCCCCCACCATGACGGTGGGGGCTCTCCGCTATTAGCGGGTATGTGGGCTGTCTAGGGGCAGGGACGCGTGCGGCTCTCACCAGGTTGGAGTTCCTGACCGCCAGCAGCGCATCCAGGATGTTCACCGCCCCGTTCTTGTCCAGGTCGAATGCTGCCTGGCTGTCGATGAATGCCGAACGCCGCCTTCGCTACCCAGAACACGTCCAGGATGTTGGCCTGCCGGTTGCCGTCGATGTCGACGACCTCCTTGTCGTCGGGACAGTTGTCGCCGTCGGAGTCGATGGAGTAGGGGTCGGTGCCCCAGCCGCGCACCTCAACGTCATCCGTTAGGCCGTCGCCGTCGCTGTCGCCGGGGAGTTGCGTCCGCCATGCTCATGAGGCCGCTCGCGCCCGCGCCGTCGCAGGGGTCGGCGCCGTGAGCGACCTCATAGCCGTCGAGCGAGCCGTCGCCGTCGCTGTCCCACACCATGCGGTAGGGGCAGGCGTCGTCGGACTCCTGGCTGTCGGCCAGGCCGTCGTTGTCGAAGTCATTGTCGCAGGCGTCGCCGATGTTGTCCTCCTCGGGGAGAGTGAGGTCATCGCCGGGGATGTCCGGCCCGTTGTCGACAGAGCCGAGGGGCGTGTTCTCTTGGTCCTCGTTGGAGACGTTCGGGCAGTTGTCGCAGGCATCGCCCACGCCGTCGCCGTCGGCGTCGGCTTGGTCAGGGTTGTGGACGTCGGGCAGTTGTCGCGAGTAGCTGGCAGTCCCGTCGCCATCCCAGTCCCCGTCCTGTATCACCGACACCGTGCCATTCCAGTTGGCCACGTAGATGTTTTCCGAAGCCGCGGATCGAGATCAAGGTCGTTGGGGGGCTTCAGAGGGGACCGTGGCCAGCACTGTGTTAGTTGCCCCGTCGATTATGGAAATCGTGTTGTCGCCGCGGTTGGCCACGTAAATGCGGTTGGTGTATTCGTTCACGACAACGTCGACCGGCTCCTCGCCGACAGGGATGGTGGCCAGCACCGCGTTGGTTGCCTCGTTGATCACTGACACGTCGTTGCTGCCGCGAGTTGGCCACGTAGACGCGGTTGGTGTATGAGTTCACGTCCAGTCCCTTGGGCGAGTCACCGACGGAGATCGAGGCACCGTCTGCCACAACCTCATCCCGATCCGGCCTTGAGCAGTAGACGTGGTTCCGGACATAGTTGACCGCGATAGCCCACGAATCGGCGCACTGAGGGAGGCCAGCAACGGTCACTGCGATAGTGCCTGCATTAAATCGCCTTGGCCTCGCCGGTAGAGTCGGCCACGTACGATGCGCCCATGACCGGGTCCACCGCGATACCTCTCAGGTGACTGCCCAACGGGGATGTTGCCCGCGAGACGGATCGGGTGGACTCGTATCGATAACGGCTACGTAGGCCGGGCCGGGATCGTCAGTCGGACCCCATACGCCCACGTAAATGTAGCTTCGATCCCAGGATCGACAGCGATGCTCCGGCGGGTGCTGCCCCACCGGTATCGTGGCCAGCACCGTGCCCGTAGTCCTGTTGACTACCGAGATCTACCGGTATCCCAGTTGATGGCGTAGATGCGGTAGTAGGAGGCCGTCCACCCCGTGTAGCCCCGGCCCCGAGACGGGTATCAGGCTGCCGGTGGTCCGGCTCGGGGCAGCCGTCCTCATCCGCGTTCACCATCGTTGTCCTCCGGTACGTCCGGGCACGTATCGACGCGGTCCGGTATGCTGTCCCCGTCGTTGTCGGTGTCGGGGCAACCGTCCTGGTCCTGGAAACCGTCAACATCCTCCGCGTTGCGCGGACAACGGTCGGAGGGGTCCGGAACGCCGTCGCCATCGCTGTCCGGCGCCGGTGTGGGAATGGGCGTCGCCGTCGGGCAAACGCCGCCCGGGCAGGGAGTCGCTGTCGGTGTGGGCGTGGGCATCTCCTTGTAGTCTGTGCCGCCGTTGCAGGTCATGGGGACGGAGACGTCAGGGTTGCAGGTCCCCAGCTCCGCTGTGCCCTGCGTCACCTACGACGACGTTGGACAGTGCCATCTCGTCGGTGCCGGCGGCAGTGGCCCGGAAGTGGACTACTGCCAGCACGCCGGAGCTTTCGTCGTCTCCGAACGTGAATGGACCGACGAGAGACTCATACAGGCTATGTGGGTCTGCGCCCTTGCCGGGGCCGGTTGCCGGGTTCCTATCAGCCTGTCGGCTCGTGCATCCCCAAGCCGCTGCAGTCCCAGCCGCTGCCGAGACTGTCGCCCCAGGTGGTGATGCCGGCGTTGGCGTCCGGGTTGTCGTCCAAGCAGCCGCTCTCCGGACAGCTGTATCTCCGGCGCACTGTTCAGCGTGTCGTCGTACAGCACATCAACCTCGAATACGCCAGACCGCCTCAGGAAGCCCCTCGACACATATCCCCACCGTGTAGTCGTCTCCCACGCCGTGGGTGGCCGAGGCGTCGATGTCGGCGCAGGGGCCGCCGTCCGTCGTGTCCATGTCCAGCGACACGGATAGGCCGCCCTGCGCCGCCGCCTCGTCGGTGCGAGGGACGAGACGCGGCGCCGCTACCGCTATTGCGGCCAGGAGAGACGGCTATGCAGAATGCCGAAGGGAAGGAGACCGGATCGAGCGTCGAGTGCGCATCATGCACCTCCCGAAACTATTGCTGCCACCAGCGCCCCGGAGGATTACTGGAGTATATGGCGGCCACGATGGTTTGTCAAGCGCTGAATCTGAGAGTAGTTATCTTCTACGACACGTGCCATCTTCTCACGGGAATGTTCCGGCTAACAGAGAGAGCCCCTACCGTCATGGTGGGGGCTCTCTCTATTAACAGCGACGTCTGCTTTCTAGGGACAGGGAGCGTGTGGTCTCAGCAGCGTTGAGTTTCTGGCCTCCATCAGGACATCGAGGATGTTTACCACTCCGTTCTCGTCCAGATCAAGCGCCAGGTGTGGTGGAGTGATCCCGAAGGCCATCTTCGCTACCCAGAGGACGTCCAGGATGTTGGCCTGCTTGTCAGTGTTAACGGAAGCGATCTCGATCCAGTCCTCACAGGCGTCGCCGTCGGAGTCTGCGGCGTAGGGGTCGGTGCCCCAGCCCCTTGCCTCCACGTCGTCGCTGAAGCCGTCCCCATCGCTGTCCGGGTGGTAGGGATCGATGGGTTCTCCCGGTGTGAGGCCCTTGCCTGTTAGTCCGGGATAATCCGGCGTCTAGCGATTCGCCGGCCGATACGGGAACACGATGTACTCCCCGAAGCGACTGGTCCGCTCATCGATGTAGAAGGTCGTCAGCGACTCACTGTCGATCCGGTCAAGGAGGACTGAAGGCTCGAGGGCCCAATAGCGGCCGTAGATGGTAAAGATAGTCAAATTAGTATCTGCGATGTGGGTAATGCCCGCGCTGTCGGCGTATGCGATGAGATCCTGCCCTTTGAGAGCGTGGTATGCCCGCGCGTTCATCACTCCGTCTAGATTGATCGTGCTCCGACCACTGAACCAGGAGACGATCCCGGCATTGAACGCTCCGACCACGGCGTTCGGCGGCAGGTTCGAGTCCATCCACCGCGCCGCCCGGTAGTAGTCCGCTTGCCAGTAGTAGCGGCCCTGTCGCCAGTCCTCTGAGCCGCGGGCAGCGTACGGCACAAGAAACGCCAATCCAACAGCAGCCACGAGTGCAAGGCCCCAACGCCGGCTAGCCGGGGCAGCCTGGTCCGCAACTATCGACTCCAGAGCAGCGGCAGCCAGCGCCAGCCAAAGAGCAGCCAGCGGCACGACTGGCAGGAAATACCACTCCCGCACCACCCAGCGGACGCCGTCGTGGGCGATGAGGAGCGCCAGGAAGGCAGCCGTCGGAGGCATCAGCAATAATGGGCCGTGGAAAGAACGCCAGCCCCTGGGGCGCACCTGCCCGCGCATCGCGGCGACGGCGGCGGCTCCAGCCAACGTCGCCAGGCCAGCTACCAGCCAGATACGGCCGTAGAAGTAGTCTTCAGCCAGGTTGGCCGTGAGGGAGCGCTGAATCCGGCTGGCTCCGTGCCCCAAACTGTCACGAAACGGCCGGTTTGCTGCCGGGTCGAACGCCCGATGTTCAATCCAGGTGCTAGCCTCACCGCTGACCTGGAACGGTGTGCTGAATCGGGCCAGGCTCCAGCCGAACCATGGGGCCACGACGAGGATCGCCACAACGGCTGCGACCGCCGGCCGATGCCAGGGCAACGGCTGAAGCATCGTTGTGAGCGCTAGTAACAGCGCTATCACCAGGAACACGCCGTCGGTGCGGGCCAGGATGGCAAGACCAGCTACAGCGCCGAAGACAGCGAACGTGAGCAACCCGGGCGACCGGGTCCTGGGGTCGAGCAGGCGCAAGTACAGGTTGAGCAGCAACACTCCGGTGAAGAGCACAACGGCGCTCTCCATTCCGTTCACCGCACTCAGCACGATCACGGGGTTGAGCGCATAGGCGGCAGCGGCGAGCAGCGACGGCGCCTGTCGGCCAGTCAATCGTCGCGCAGCCATGTACACCAGCGCGATGGTCGCGGTATCCAGCAGCGCCGTCAACGTCAGCGCCGCGTGAACGGCGAGGTCACGCTCCAAGACACGGCACACCGGTACCAGCATCGCCATCCAGAGCGGATGGAAGCCGTTGGTCGCTGTGTGGCCGTCCAGGCTCGCCGCTAGGCCATGGGCGATGTTGTGCGCGGTTGTGAAGTAGTAGAAGGCGTCATCAGGCAGCGTCTTGAGGACCAACTCCGGGATTGGCCGCCAGGCGACGATGAGGCGCAGGGCTAGCGACACCGCCAGCAGCGCGGCAAGCGTGACCCGTTGCGGCGCCAGAATCCCGCTTAGGCTCGGGCCATGCCGAGTATGCGTCACCTAGCCTTTCCCCCACAAACGCTAGCACAGTCTATGCTAGTGTAACCATGGCCTGCAGGCGCAGCGCGGCGGAGCCTGATGGTCATGGCTGCACGGCCTCCGGCGCCGGAGGACGGTATCCGAGCGAGCTATGAGGGCGGCACTACAACGGAGTGCCGCCGCCAGTTCTCGACCAGCAGCTGTGCTTCCAGCACCGTGTCAAACGTCTCGCTGTGCAAGAACTCGTCCCGCAGCTTATCGTTGAAGGACTCGATGTAGCCGTTCTCCCAAGGACTCACGGGCTCGATGTACAGCGTCTTCACTCCCACCCGCCGTCATAGCCTCGCCACCCGCTTGTGGTTCACCAGCCACCCTTCCTCACGCAGCATCGCCGCTATCCTCCGGTAGCCGTAGAGACCGTACTCCATTGACAGCCCCACCGTGCGTCTCAGGAGCCGGCGCTCATCGTCAGGAGGATACCCCACTCCCTCCTCTGTGTCGAACGGACCTGCCCCAGTACCCTGCACGCCCGGCGCTCGGAGACGACGTCGCGGACGAGGGCGTCCCGCACCTCCTCGACCGCAAGCCTTCTCTTCACCGGGCTGAGGAGTTTCCCTTGGTCGCCTGCCTCAGAATGGCGTTGTCCAGAGACAAGTCCGCCACCAGCTTCTTGCAGACCCCGGGAACCTTCATCCCCCTGCCCAATTCGACCTCCGCCTCCCTGAGCTGGTTGATGATCTGCTCCGGAGTGAGACGCCTCTTGACCATGACAAATGCCCCCTTCCGCTGGTTCAGAACCCGTGTGCACCAACATTGGGACTGGACTCGTTCTTGGGGGCAAGGTCAACTGATGGTGGGGGGTCTCTCTATCTGCAGCGACGTGTGCTTTTTAGGGACAGGGAGCATGTGGTCTCAGCAGCGTTGAGTTCTTCGCCTCCATCTGGACATCGAGGATGTTGAGCGCTCCGTTCTTGTCCAGATCAAGCGCTAGGTGTGGTGGAATGATCCCGAAGGCCATCTTCGCCACCCAGAGGACGTCCAGGATGTTGGCCTGCTTGTCAGTCGTTGACGGAGGCGATCTCGTTTCGTCCGGGCAGGCGTCGCCGTCCGAGTCTTTGGAGTAGGGGTCAGTGCCCCAGCCTCTGGCCTCCACGTCGTCCGTGAAGCCGTCGCCGTCGGAATCGTCGGCGGAGCCGAGGCACGGCTTGCTCGCGGGGTCGCAAGGGTCGGAGCTTTGTGTTACCTCGTAGCCGTCGAGGGAGCCGTCGCCGTCGCTGTCGCGGGTGAGGCGGAAGGGGCAGGCGGAGTCGGACTCCTGGGCATCGGGCAGGCCGTCGTTATCGGCGTCGTCGTCGCAGGCGTCGCCGACGGCGTCCTCGTAAGGGTTGGTGATATCGTCGCCGGCGATGTCGGGCCCGTTGTCGATGGGGCCGAGCGGCGTGTTGGTCTGGTCGGCGTTCGGGACAGAGGGGCAGTTGTCTGGCTCGTCCCACACGCCGTCGCCGTCGCTGTCCGGGTGGTAGAGTTCGATGGGATCTCCCGGCGTCAGGTCTTTGCCCGCCAGTCCGGGATAATCCGGCGCATATCGATTCGCCCGGAAGGCCCAGTTGCCGACCGAAGAATCTCCCTGGTAGATGGGGCCCTGCTCAGTGACCGGGCTCACGTATCGCCACACGGTCTCGCCGCTTGAGAGTGACCTCGGAGAAGATGCCGGGGACGCCTTCGCAGGCAAGTGTATTGCCGTTGGGAAGGCGCTGCGCGCCGGAGATGATCACGGAGAAGAAATCAGTGGGATTCTCAGCTATGTATCTCCATGCTCGTTCTTCGGGGCCGTACGACTGGCCGGGCGTCAGTGAATAGTTGCCCTCGCTGTCAACGGGCGGCACGATCTCATCGACGGAGGAGTACCAGGACCGTCTACAAGGCCCGCGAGGTTGTTGAAGACCAGGATGTTCCCCTCTCCGGGTAGACCGGGATCGATCCATTGAGCGTCATGCTGCGAGAAGAACTTCTGATCGTCTGCGTCCCCGGCTCCTGTAAGCCTCAGGATTACCCCACCTGTACAGAAGGTCGCCGCCCTTTCCGCTGTTACCGCCGCTGTGGCCGGCCGCCTCCGCCGTCGTCGTGCTGTGGTCGATCACCCAGATCTCGCTGAAATGACGAACGCTCACCACGATCTGATCGAACTCTTCGTTGTAGTCGACGGAGTTGGTGTGCAACCAGTCGGCGATTCCCCTGCCGCAGAGAAAGGAACAGGCAGTAGTTGACATCGATCAGCTCCGGGTGATCGGCGACGAGCGCCGTAGTTCTCCTTTGTGGGATCGTAGTCCTGGACCAGGTGGTCCCACACGTGCCACTCCCAGACAATATTCCCGCCGGATGGCGCCTGTAGGCTCAACTTCGATGATGTGGTCGGGATAGAGTGCGCCGTCTAGGAGCAGCGCAGGGATCCCTTCCGGCGGCGATAGCCTCGGCAGCCGTCTTGTACTCCCAGGCGATCATCAGCACGTTGCCATTTGGCAGTTTCTTCATGTCATGGTGGACGGCGTGTTCATCATCCGGGTATTCGTACTGCCAAACGAGTGTCCCATCCCAGGCGAACTCCTCGAGCCTAGTGCCTTCTCCTTCAGCGAGAGGCAGCTCCACCTCCACGGTCGTCAGCCCTGCCGGCCGAGGCGAAGCAGATTGCCGTTGTCCAGCAGATGCGGCGGCGCCCCCAGGCGAGAACTCACTGTCCCAGGAGTGAACGAGTCTCCCCTCATTGTCGATCAGATAAGTGGTTGTGTAGTCCATGGGGTCAAACAGCGTGTAGCCCTGGAAGGAGCCCGGTTCATTCAGGAACAGTCCGACTGTTTGCTCTTGCGCTCCGATGGCGGCTGGGTTCAGCCCGGCTCCCGTCATCAGCACCGCTAGAATCGCAGCTCGAACCAGCCGTCGAGCGCGCATCATGCACCTCCCGGTGGCATTGCAGCCAGTGAGTATGGCGGGGGAGGCGAGTATAGGGTGCTCGCGATATTTTGTCAAGTGCCGAATTCTGGCGGAGTTTTCTTCACGACAGGTGCCACGTCTCCCTTGACGGCACAAGAACGCATATTCTATTATTCGCTCTGCTTGCCGCCGGGCAAGCGCCCCATTCGACAACAAGGAGTAAGCCGTGGCTGACGTCCGCATCGACACCCGAGGCGTCCCCAAAGCCCCCGTCTACGAGGAGGCGGCGACCGTCCTCCACCGCCAGGCGCTCACCGCCCCCGACAGCGGCGACCCGACGGCCCGCAGCGTCGGCGTGGACTGCGCCGGCTACCGCCGCGTCCGCTTCGACATCGACGCTACGGGGAGCACCGGCCTCACGGCGCTCAAGGTGCAAATCCTCAACTGGAACGCCGCCGCCGGCAAGTACTTCCGCGGCGCCGCCCGCGACTTCAGCGAGGCGGAACTGGCCGCCAACTCCCTTCCCGCCCTGGAGGCGGAGGTGCGCGGCGCAACCGTCTTCCTGAAGGTCGTCTCGGCGACGGCGACGAGCCTTCTTCTCAACGTCTACGCCACCCCTAGCTAGGAGGAGTCGATGGGAAGGTTGCGCTTGTTCGGAGAGCTGGTCGAAGCGGGAGGCGCCATCGAGGGAGGAGGTGGCAGTGGTGGTGGTGGCCATCAGATCGCCCGCGTCGTCCGCACCGCCGGCGACTACTCGACCCCAGCACCTCCTTCGTCGACATCGACACCGCCAACCTAGTGAGTCAATCTGACGACCGGCGCCGGTTGGGTCTGGCTGCTGCTCATGAGCGCCGTCTACAGCGGCAGCCTTCAGTTCATCTGCTTCGACTTCACGATCGACGGTGTGCGGCAAGGACAGACGAAGGGAGTGCAGCAGGTACAGGCCGGTTACACCCAGGACCTCCAGATCGCCTGGCTCACCGAGGTGACGGCCGGGAGCCACGTCTTCCGGCCCCAGTGGCGGGTCAGCGGCGGCTCTGCTATCCTGCGCGCCAGCACCGCCGAGACGCCTCTCGTCTTCGCCGTGCTGGAGCTTCAGTAGGAGCAAAGCGATGAACCTTCCCCAGATGAGAACTCTGGTCCGCCGCGACCTTCACGACGAAGACTCTGCCGCCTACCGCTGGTCCGACGACGAGATCGACCGGCACATCGCGCGGGCGCTGCGCGAGCTCAGCCTGGCTGTTCCCTGGGAGGCGAAGGCTGTCCTCACCACCAGCGCCGGCAGCCGCGACCTATCGCTGGCGTCGCTGAGCGACCGCGTCGTCGTCGAGGCGGTGGAGTACCCGGTGGGACAGTACCCGCCCGCCTACGTCTCCTTCTCTCTTTGGGCGGACACCCTCACCCTGCTGGTCGACTCGCCGCCGCTGACCGCGCAGGATGTCAACGTCTTCTACGGCAGGCTCCACACGCTCGACGATACGACCTCTACGGTCCCGCCGGCTCTCGAGGATGTCCTCGCCACCGGCGCCGCTGCCTACGCCGCGCTGGAGTGGGCGAGCTTCGCCGCCAACCGCGTCAACGCCGGCGGCAGCGATGTCTGGCGCAGTTACCTTGTCTGGGGCCAGGAGCGTATGGCCGCCTTTGCCGCCGCCCTGGCTCGACATGGCCGCCGCAGTGGTGTGCGGGCTCGCCGCCTGTATCGTCCCGCTTTGGCGGCGGAGAGCCAGGCGGGAGGTCTATCCCCCTAGCGTCGGGCAATACCTTCCTTTATTTAGACTATGCGTCAGCTTACCGACTCCCTTTTGGCAGCCCAGAAGAGCGCCAGCGCCGTCCCTTACGTCCAGGTCCGGATCAGGAATCGCATCGGCAACGTCGCCCGCCTGGCCTGGGAGCGGCTCTACAGCGGCGGCGAGAGCGACTACTTCCATGCCGCGACGATGCCCGGCGACGGCTCCCTCGTCCGCGCCCGCGTCGATCCCTCCGCAAACAGCCTCTACCTGCAGCGGGTCGTCGACCCCGGCCCGGGCAGCGACTTTGCGGCCTGGTCCTCCTTTGCGACCGTCTCCGCGACGGCGGGGATCGCTCTTGCCGCCTCCGCTGCCGCCGTCCTCCTCTTCTACGTCGACACCGACAACGTGACGATCAAGCTCGCGGAGAGCGGCGACTACGGCGAGTCGTTCGCCGGCCCGGTCACGGTGGCGACGGCGTCCGGCGCTGTGGGCTGGCTGGCCGCCGGCCTGAAGAGCGACGGCACCGCCCTCCTCTTCTACTCCGTCGGCGCGACCGTGTACCGAGTCAAGCGCAGCGGCGGCGTCTGGGGCTCGCCTGCCGCCTGGAGCAACAGCCTCGCTTCAGTGACGGGGCTGGCCTGCTGCTACTCCATCGATTTCAACGTCGTCGTCGCCGGCACCGATGCCTCCGGCGCCGGCGGTGTCTGGACGGCGATCTACGGCGACGGCTTCAACCAACCCATCGATACCTGGTCGGGCCTGGCCGAACTGAGCCGCGCCGATGCCGGCTCCGGCGTGGAGTTCCGCGCACCCTCCCTCGACAGAGCCGACACCTACCGCATGCTGTTCGTCGAGAAGTTCAGCGGCAGCCAGTCCTATTCGCGACCCTTCTGGACGCACGTCTCCGCGCTCGGCGACTTCCTCACCCACACCTGGCGCGAGCCCGTGCCCTTCGACGTCAGCAGCGCGTACGGCGTCGCGATGACCCACAGCTCGACTGCGGCCTGGCTCTCCGCCCCCTCCGGCGTATGGCGTGCCCCGTTCGACACCTCCGTCCTCGACCTAAGCGATGACGTGCTGGAGGTGCGGGAAGAGACCGCCCCCTTCGACGGGCGCGTCCGCATCGTCCTCCGCAACGACGACGGCCGCTACCGTGACCTGACGAGCGGGTCGCTCTCCCTCATCAAGCGCGGCTCCCAGGTCGACGTTAGCCCCGGCTACGTCACCAGCGATGGCCCCGCCGTCTCCGTCGGGCCGCGCTACTGGATCGATGGCTGGGAGTACGGCAGCGGCGCGGGGAAGGCCACCTTCACCCTCCATGCCGGCGGTGGCTGGTCGCTGCTGGAGAGGTGGCGGGCCCGCCGCGAATACGCCTGGGCCGCAGGTACGGCGACCGTCTTTCAGTTGCTCAGCTTCCTCTTCGCGCGGGCGGGTCTGGAGCTTGGCTGCCACAGCAGCAGCTCCACGATCACATCGTTCCGCCCCTCCTTTGCCATCCATCCCGGCGAGGACGGCCGGACGGCGGTGCGGCGTCTCCTGGAGACCGTGCCCGACGTGATCGCTATCGCCGGCGAGAGCGGCCTGGCGATGAACCCCCTCCCCGACCAAGAGGCCGACTACGCCTATGGCGCCGACCACCCCGTCTTCTCCGGCCGCTACGGGACGGGAGCGCTCGACTTCAACCGCGTCCAGGTCTTCGGGCAGGGACGCATGCTCGACGCCTTCGACTGGGAGAGCATCGACGATGTCTACGACCGCCTGCGCCAGGTGCACGACCTCAACCTGACCACCGCCGCCCAACTGCAAGAGCGCGTCGACGCCCTGATGCGGAAGGCGGCGATGGCGTCGTTGGACGGCGAGATCGTCGTGCCCGTCAACTGCGGCCAGGAGCTGTACGACGTCGTGACCGTGACCGACGCCGCTGCCGGGCTGAGCGAGGCCTGCCGCCGCGTGCTGGGCATCTCGCTGCACTACTCGCGCGCCGGAGCGTCGCCTGTCTACCAGATGCGCCTCCGGCTGGGCGCCGTCTAGGAGGAGTCGTCAATGCGCGTTCGCAAGGGAGAACTCAAAGCCTTCGACTCCGGCGCCTACACTGCGACCGTGCAGGTGGCGGGCAGCCTCTCCGTCTGGCTCTCCGGCGTGCCCGTGGCCCGCAACATCCCCGCCGGCGAGATGGTCCCCGGCCGCAAGTGCGCCCTCATCTTCTTCGACGATGCCAACCCTGACGACGCCGTGCTCGTTGCCGTCTACACCTGATCCCCTGGGAGAACGAACAATGACCGAGCCGATCTTCGCCGTCCTGGCCCTCGCCTTCCTCGCCGAGAGCCTCACCGAATACCTCTTCGCCGGGCCGCTTGCCGCCGCTCGTCTGCCCGCATCCCTCATTCGCTACGTCGCGGTGGCCGTAGGCGTCCTCCTCGCCTGGGCCTACGATCTCGACATAACACGCGACGTGCTGGGCCTGACCCCGCGTCCGGCTGAGCTGGGCGTCATCCTCAGCGGCGTCGTTCTGGGGCGCGGCGCCAGCTACGTCCACGACTTCTATTCCAGCTACCTACGTCCCGGCGACGCGAAGGGCGAGGCTGTGCGGCAGGAGAGGGAGAATGGCTGACGCCGGCAGGCAATCGAAGTCGCCGCCGCCGTCGGGGGCAAAGCCTCTGCCCGACAACGCTGCCCCGCCCCTCCGCGACGACGACGTGACCAAGAACGAGGAGTTGCGCGGCCTCGTCGTGCGGGCCGGTGTCGGCGCCCTCCCCGCCGTCTGGGAAGACTGACCGGTCATGCCTCGTTGACTGCATTTCCCCTCCCAGGTACGCTTGCCCCAGTATACAAATCGCAAAGGGACTAGGTGGAGGATAACCCATGAGACCGCACCACGAGAGGGCCATCCAGAAGCTGACAGAGTACATTTCCACCCAGGAAGAGTACCTGGCCCTGATTATCGGCGGCTCCATCGCCAAGGGGCTGGAGCGCGAGGACTCCGACATCGATGTCGTACTTGTCGTTACCGACGAGGCCTTCAAAGAGAGATGGGCTCAGAACAACCTGATCTTCTTCTCGCTGGATTTCTGCGACTACCCGGGCGGCTACATCGACGGCAAGATCGTCGACCTCAACTACATCAAGGCGGCGGCCGAGCGGGGCAACGAGGTGACCAGGGCCGCCTTCAACGGGGCGTTCGTCGCCTTCTCGCGGATTCCCGGCCTCGAGGAGATCATAAGGAAGATACCGGTCTACCAGCCGCAGGAGAAACAGGAGAAGATACAGGCGTTCTATGCCCAGTTCGAGGTCGCGCACTGGCTGGTGAGCGAGGGGATAAAGAGAAACGATAAGTACCTGCTGACCCGCGCCGTCGGCGACCTCGTCCTCTACGGCGGGCGGCTCATCCTTGCCCACAACGAAGTCCTCTACCCCTACCACAAGTTCCTCATGACGGAACTGGAGAGAGCCCCCGAAAAGCCCGACAACCTGTTGGCGCTGATCGATGCCCTTCTGGCAGGGCCCACCATCGAGAACGCCAAGGCATTCTACCTGGCGGTGAGGGACTTCCAGTTCTGGAACAAGGCCATGGAGGTATGGTCGGTCCGCTTCATGAAGGACACCGAGCTGGCCTGGCTCGATAACCGCGCCTATGTCGGCGACATCTGATGTTGCCGTCGCCCACCTGCCGTTGACACGCATCCCTTCCTGAAGTTACGCTTGCCCCGATAGAGCGACGGGAAGGAGGCGTCATCATGGCGGATGAACGACAGTACCCCCCGGTCGGCCACAAGATCATGGCCAGCATCAAGGGCGTGAAGGGCCACTGCAATGCCGGTCACAAGCCCGGCGACGAGTTCGAGATCAGCGCCCATAACACCGCCGGCCTCTGCGGCTTCTTCTACCACGACATCTTTCCTTATATTGTTATGCTCCAGTTCGGCGGTCAGTTCCCGGCTGAGTGGGGCGGCGGCGACACGCTGACCCTCCAGTGCATGGACCGCTACAACGAGGTGACGATAGAGCTGCGGCGGGTGAGGGAATAGTGGTAGGAGACGGACCTCCGGCGCCTGAGCGTATCCTGTCCGGCAAGCCCCGCGACGAGGACGTTGCCCTCGATACCTCCCTGCGCCCGCACCGGCTCGACGAGTACATCGGCCAGGACAAGGTCAAGGACAACCTGCGCATCGCCATGACCGCGGCCCAGATGCGCGGCGAGCCCCTCGACCACGTGCTCCTCTACGGCCCTCCCGGCCTCGGCAAGACAACCCTCTCCTACATCATCGCCGCCGAGATGGGGGTCAGCGTCCGTGTCACCTCCGGCCCCGTCATCGAGCGCCCGGGCGACCTCGCCGCCATCCTCACCAATCTCCAGAAGGACGACGTCCTGTTCA
Organism: uncultured Chloroflexia bacterium; assembly: GCA_963763495.1. Lineage (GTDB taxonomy): Bacteria > Chloroflexota > Dehalococcoidia > DSTF01 > JALHUB01 > DAOUEO01. Next base: position 178,025 of record CAVXOY010000021.1, on the reverse strand, counting down.
TCGACGAGATCCACCGCCTGGCCCGCGCCATCGAAGAGATCCTCTATCCGGCGATGGAAGACTTCGCCCTCGACCTCGTGCTGGGCAAGGGGCCGGGCGCCCGCAGCGTCCGCCTGTCGCTGCCCCGCTTCACCCTCGTCGGCGCCACCACCCGCTACGCCATGCTCAGCCCGCCCCTGCGCGACCGCTTCGGCGCTGTCTACCGCCTCGACTTCTACGACCCGGAGGCGATCGCTGCCATCATCCGCCGCAGCGCCCGCATCCTCGGCGTGGAGATCGAGGACGCGGGTATCCGCGAGATCGCCCGCCGCGCCCGCGGCACCCCGCGTGTCGCCAACCGCCTGCTGAGGCGCGTCCGCGACTACGCTCAGGTGATGGCCGGCGGCGTGATCACCGAGGCGGTTGCCCTGGAGGCGCTCGCCCGCCTGGAGATCGACTTCCTGGGGCTGGACGAGGTCGACCACAAGGTGCTGCGCGCCATCATCGACAAGTTCGACGGCGGCCCCGTCGGCCTCGACACCATCGCCGCCTCCATCTCCGAGGAGGCCGACACGATCATGGACGTCTACGAGCCCTATCTGATGCAGGTGGGCTTCCTCCAGCGCACCCCTCGCGGCCGACTCGCCACCCGCCGCGCCTACGAGCACCTGGGCCTGCCCCCCAAAGGTCCATCCCCGTCACCCCAAACCGCTCTCTGGGATAACTCCTAGCTGCCCGCTGCTGCCGCCGGCTGACTGCCCGGATTATCTACCGGTGGGAGTAGGAAAAACCCCGATGTAGGGATTCGCCCCATTTCCGAAAAGCCTAAGGGGAACTGTATTCAGTGCCGCCGATAGGCTGCACCTATCGTTCACTAGTCGAGAAGAAGACAGCACGGCAATGATAGAGTACGGCAACCGGCCGTTTTCAACCGTTGAGATTGTCACGCCGACCTACCTGGTCAGCGCTCGCTGCGGTGGCCTGACGGAGTACACCCGTCTCGTCGACCTGCTGAACAACCCCGATGTCACCCATTTGCAGATGTTCGATCCGAAGGTCAGAGGGTTAAGCGGGTCGCAGGAGATAGCGGCGCCCGGCAGCTACCTCTTTCTCGACAAGATGAGGATCGTCTTTGCCAGCACCATTGAGTCGCCTGAAGAGCTCGAGCGGAGACGGAGAACCCGCGAGATCGACCGGGTGGAGAAGGACAAGCACCACGTCATCGTCTTTGCGGCGCCGTTCCGCATCACGGGGACTGTCTACGTAGTCAGGGATGCCGACCCCTTGATTGCGCTTCCCAAGCTGTTCAACAATTTCCTGGCCGTAACAGGGGCGAGGGTCGTCCACGAACAGGACGATAGCCTGGTTTGGGAGAACGAATTCCTTGTGGTGAACGGCCGCCACATTGAAATGGTCTGCTCTGCTACGGCCCAGACAGTGCATAGCAGGCAGATTGGCCCTGAGAACGCCGCCTGACCGGCGAGTGCGCCTCCGCGACTAGAGCCGCATCACCAGCAGCTCTCGCTCCAACTCTCCCCCGACTAAGCGCAGGGTGACGCCGATCACACGTACTTTAGTCGATTTCCCGGCGCCGTCGATGAAAAGCTCGTCCTGTCTCTCGAGGCGGTAGTCGCCGTTGAAGGTGGCCAGGAGTTTTCCCTTGCGACTGGTGAAGGGGTCCGCCTCATAAATCTCTGTCTTCAATCTCTCTCCCCCTGAACCTCAATCATGCCCGCTATTCAATTGCTGTCGAAGATGGGCCGCGTGTCTCGGGGCGATTGCCCTTCAACGATCTGTAATGGCTGCCGATCCTATTATCGGCCGCCGGCCCGCCGGTTTCCAGGGAGATTATATCTCGCATTGACGTTAGCGTAAGCACCCCCAAAGGCGACGGGCTGCCTCTGTTGCCAGGGATGGGGAAGGCTGCGTATCATAGAATTACTCATTATGGCGCGCACAGAACAGATCGAAAGAGAGAGCGTACCTTCGGGGGCATCCCGCTTCGTGCTCCGGCCGATGACCGTCGCCGACATCCCCCAGGTGACCGACATCGACCGCGAGTCCTTCCCCACGATGTGGCCGCCCACCGCCTACCAGCGGGAGCTCAAGAACCGGCTCGCCCGCTACTACGTGCTTACTGAGGATACGGGCGCCGATCAACCTGCGTCCCCGGATGCCGCGACTGTCCGCCGGAGCCCCTGGCGCCGGGCGATGCGCCGCCTCCTCCACAGCGAGCCCGATCCCCAGCCGACCCGCGAGCTCATCATCGGCGTCATCGGCCTCTGGATGATGGTCGACCAGTTGCACATCGTGACCATCGCCGTCCGCGAGTCCTTCCGCCGTCAGGGCGCCGGCGAGGCGCTCATCCAGTGCGCCGTTGAGTTCGCCATGGCGAATGAAATGGACGCCGTGACGCTCGAATATCGCCGCTCCAACGAGGTCGCCCGTGCCCTCTACCTCAAGTGGGGCTTTGTTGAAGTCGGCATGCGGCCCCGCTACTACTCCGACAACAACGAGGACGCCATCATCATGACGACGCCGCCCCTGGCTGCCCAGACGGAGCGGGACCTGTACCGGCGGCGGAAGCGGGAACACCGCGAGCGCTGGGGCGACCGCTACCGTCTGCCGGACGCCTTCTGAAGAATAGGGGGCTAGTCTTGTTGGAGGCCGCGGCGCACCCACTCGTCGCGGTCGCGCACGTCGCGGTCGAAGAGAAGCCGGTTCAGCATCACCTGTCGCCACGCTGCGCCTTCCGGCAAGGCGCCTCGATTCGTCAGCAGCCGCTTGGCGAACACGATGACCGCCATCGCCAGGCAGCCCGCCGCGATCTCTCCCGGCCCATCGACGACCAGCGACGAGAGAGGCGCGACCGCAATCCCTAATCCTACCGCCAGAGGGACGCTGCGCAGCGCTACTCCCGCCAACGAGACGATGGTGAAGACGGCCAGCGTCAGCGGCGTCAGCATCAGCATGAACCCGATAGATGCGCCTACCCCCCGTCCTCCGGAGAACCGCAAGAAGACAGGCCCTACGGCCCCCAGCAGTGCTGCGAGGCCGGCCAGGACCTGCACCCCCAGCGGCTGGTCGAGCCCCTTCGCCAGGCCGATCCCCGCCATCGGCAGCCCGATCTGGGCCAGCCCCACCGGCACGACGGCCCAGCGCGCGACCGACTGGTACACGTTGGACGCGCCGACGTTGGCGCTCCCGTACTGCCGGATGTCGATCCCCTTCAGGATGCGACCCGCCAGGTAGGCAACGGGGATCGATCCTATCAGATACGATGCCACGATTATCAGCAGGCTAAGGGTGGTGTCCACTATCTCGTCATCCCTGAGGACTGACTTCGCTAGTCAGAGTGCGGCATCTTGCGGCGGTAGGCGGCGACTATCAGCTCCGCCGCTTGCTTGTTGGAGAGGTGACCCGTGTTTATCGTGACGTCGTAGAGGTCAGGGTTGGTCGGGTCTACCTTGAAGTACTTGTGATGATAGTCTATCCGGCCCTTGTCGCTATCGTGGACCTGGTGCCTGGCCGCCTCGATGGAAACGCCGTCACGTTCGGCGACGCGCTCCGCGCGCGTGTCGAAGGGCGCCGTGATGCACACGTGGAGGACCTCCGGCCGGCCCTCGAGGACCACCTGGCTGCCGCGGCCGATGATCACCACGTTCCCCTTGTTCGCCACGTTGTCGATGATCGTGGTGATCGCCTCCTTGTAGCGGTCTTCGCTGAACTCGCTCACCTCTCGGGGAGGCAAGGCCGCTGCCTCGCTGTACGACGTCGCCATCAGCACCTCCAGCCCGCTGCTGCCCATCATCGGGTCGGCGGCGCCGGCCATCGCCGATCGCTCCAGGAAATCGCGGAACATCTCGGCCAGCCGCTCCCGAAAGCCGAGCGTTCTCTCGTCTCGGTGCGCCATCGTGTCCATGCTCACCCCCAGCGCCGTCGCCGATTCGAGCAAGATGTCCCGGTCCATATAGTCGAACTTCAACGCCTTCGCCACCCGCTGGCCGATATCGATGGCGCCGCTGCCCGTGTTGCCGCTGATCGTGATGACAGACATATTTCACTCTCCTGCCATACAGCTTTCTCACCGGTATTCTAAGCCGTGCGGAGCAAGATTGCTACAGGCCGCTCGTGCAGTGTTTCGAGGAGATGATTTCTGCTATCCCGCAGCAAGCCGCCTGAACAGATTCATTTTCTGATGCCCCGGCCTTTAGGCTGGGGTGAAGTCTGAGTCTATCAGCAGCACCCCCATCAACTTTGAATCGTCACCTGTAACGATTTTTCCGCCCTTTGCGTTATATGAGTGCAGGGCTTGCGCCTCCCCAACCGACTAGCGATGGCGTAGACGACCGGGGGGCAGCGCAGCCCTTCTTTTATCTCCCGCCGCTTGCCATTCTCTCCGCGCGGGCTTGACACCTCCCGGCCAACCCTTATCATGCGGACAGCAGCCCATCGACTATCAAGGAGGAGAGAGATGGCCACCGTCCTCTACGAGAAGCGCAACCGCGTCGCCTACATCACCATCAACCGGCCGGAGGTCATGAACTGCGTCGATCCTCCCACCGCCCAGGCCCTCGTCGAAGCGTGGGAGGACTTCCGCGACGACGATGCCACCTACGTCGCCATAATCACCGGCGCCGGCGACAAGGCATTCTGCGCCGGCTTCGACCTGAAGGCGATCGCCACGGCGCATCTCCCCCGCTCCCCCAACGAGATCCGCCGCTTCATCTACAGCCACCCCGGCTTCATGGGCTACACCCGCCGCAACGACATCTTCAAGCCCATCATCGCCGCCGTCAACGGCTACTGCTTCGCCGGCGGCCTGGAGACCGCCCTCTGCGCCGACATCCGCATCGCTGCCGCCCACGCCGAGTTCGGTGTCCTCAACCGCCGCTGGAACGTCGGCCTGGGCGATGGCGGCACCCAGCGGCTGCCCCGCGTCGTCGGTCTGGGACGGGCGATGGACATGATCATCAACGGGAAACGCATCGACGCTCGAGGAGGCCTACCGCATCGGCCTGGTCACCGAGATCGTGCCCGCCGACAAGCTGATGGCCCGGGCGACGGAGATGGCCGAGGCGATCTGCCGGTTCCCCCAGGGCGCGATTCCGCACCGACAAGGAGGCCGTGATGCGCGGCCTCGGCGTGCCCCTGGAGGAGGGACTGCGCCTCGAAGGCTCGACCTTCATGACGCTCATCGGCCAGGCCGACTTCTACGAGGGGCCCAAGGCGTTCGCGGAGAAGCGCAAGCCCGCCTTCAAGCAGGACGACTAGCTGGGCGTATTCTCTCGCTCTGGAGGCGCAAGGGTAACGAACGCTCGAGGACGGGCGTGCATTCACGTCGCTGCTAACTACCTCGGTTCCCGCCCTCGTCGGCGCAGGGCGGATTGGCAAGTAGCCCACGCTCCCGGCGTCAGGACTGCCAGCGCTCGAGAACACAAGCAGGTTCTTCGCCTTCGGCACACCCAATAGCCGCCGACCGGATGAATTCGGAGAGCTTCATCTGTGCGCGCTCGGCGAAGAGAGCGACGGTCTCGAAGTCCGTCGCGGTTGAATGCCGCTGACACCACAGCGCGCGGTTTCTTGTGGCCCCGGCGGGTTTCGGCCCGCTCCCAGTCCCAAGTCTTAGGATTCTCTAGCTCGTCTTGCTCTTTGTCAACCATTGTCTCACCTGCTCATCGACCGCCAAGCACGGTTCTTATTGTCGCCGCTCTAACTGCTCCCGTTCACTCTCTTTGGCAGGCCACGCGGTCACCGGTCGCCGATGAACGGATCACGCGTCGGTTCGACTGGAATTCTGATGCACGCGCCACCGCTGTCCTTCCCAACCTTGAGGAACGGAGCTCTCCGCCCTCGTCGATTCGGAACAATGATGTGCGTGATCTCTAACACCTGAGGACTCTCGTCGGAGTGAGCTCTGTGAGCGGCGATCTTCTTCTTCGTTCTCCTCGTCGAACAGAAAGTCGGCAACATCCGGCATTGACATATTCGGCCTGTCCCACTGCGCACTCTGTAGTCGTATTGTAGTGGGTTATGGAGGAGGTGTCAAGTGCAAGTTGAATGGCTGATCTTATCTGATGATGCGGAAATCATCGGTCGGCAAGGCTCTCGGATGGTCTTGGCGGAGGCTGGGATGTGCTGACCGTCCGCAACGCGCCTTTCCTCTTGCACGCCCTGCTGGTCTTGCCGCGCATCCTCGGTGGCCTGGAACGAGACAAACCAGCGTCACAACGTCGAGATCGAGTTCCAGACCGACGACGGTCAGTCCGCGGGAAACGTGCGCGCGCAGTTCGAGGTCGGGCAACCAGCAGGAGTGAAGGCCGGACAGGACCAGAGATTCCAGCTTGCAGCGAACGTACCCCTTAACTGAGCGCGTCGGGAACCTACGTAATCGTTGCTACGAGATCGAGGGCCGGGGCCAGCGCCGAGTTCCGTTCGACGTCCATTACCGGCCCTCTGTGCAGCTAGACAGGAGTAACCTGACTCGCCTTGTGTTCGAAGGATAACCAGATCGGCCGCGGTGTCGGCACGCCCGGGGCGTCATTGCGACTGGCTCTGCGACGGCGGGCCCGGCTGCTGCGTTGCCAGGGGCGGCGGCGTCGGCACGACACAGTCCGTTGTCGACTCGAAATCGATAGTCTCGCCGAAGGGGTCCCAGCGGAATGTCGGCGGGTTGGTGGAACGGTCGACCACTGCCCTCACCAGCACCTCAGCCTCGACGGGCCGGTGGTCGGTCCGGCTGGTGCTGGTGGGTACCAGGCTCGTGTCGCTCATGTAGCGGCAGACCGATTCCGCCGCATCGAGAAAGGACTCTCGGGTGAGGTCCGGCCCGGCCTGCTTCAGTATGCCTGTCAAACCCTCAGAGACGGCCCATCCTACGAGGACGGTGTTGTCGAACGGTAGGTCCGGCGCGTACTTCGCCACGAGCTCCGCCCTCTTGGCGATCCCCGGGACGTTGGTCTCCCAAGCTTGATGGCCGATCATCGCGCTTACGGTGCCCTCTATGTTGTCGTATCCCGCAAGCTGGGCGACGATCTCGAGGGCGTTGGTGCCGTTGATGATCATCGGCACGTCCCAGCCTAGAAGCTCGCGGGCCGTCTTGATCATGTTGGCCGCCTGAACGGGGCCTCCCCAGAAGGCCATCACGTCGACATTCTCGACCTTGAGACGCTGCACCTGAGCGGTGACTTCCGACTGGGTCTCGTCGTAGTACTGAACGGTGACATCCACGTCGGCGCCCTGCTCTTCAAGCCCCTGCTCCATGCCCTGCGTACCCTCTTTGCCGTAGTCATCGTTCTGGGCGATGATTCCCAGCTTCTTGCCGTTGTAGTTCTGGAATACGTACCTTGCCAGGATGCGCCCCTCAGTGCCGTAGTCGGCGAGGCCGGTGAAGCGCGTCCTGGCCACCGGCACCGTCCACTTGGCGTTCCCCGTAAGGACGTACATGTCGGGGATACCGCGCTCCTCGAGGTACTTCCAGACAGCGCTATGGGAAGCGGTGCCCAGGCTGCCCTGAAGGGCGAAGATCTTGTCCTGCTCGACGAGCTTGCGGATCGCCTCGGCGGCGATAGGCCCGGAGTACTGACTATCGCCGACGTACAGCTTGATCTTGCGGCCGTAGATCCCGCCGTTGTCGTTGATGTAGTCGAAGTAGGCCTGCATCCCCCTGCTGATGGCGACTCCCCAGGCTGCCGCCGGATTCCCGCTCAGGGGCAGGAGCGCGCCGATTCGGATTTCCGTATCGGTGACGCCTTGCATCTGGCCGGGAAGGGCCTCGACGCCGTCGGTAGTCGTGGGCGGCCCGTCTCCGTCGTCCTTCTCTCCGCAGGCGCTCGTGACGAGCGCAGCGAGAGCCAGTGCTACTGCCAACAGCAAGACGGTCCGTTTGAGTGTGCGTCCCCTCATCACGTTCCCCTTTCCCTGGTTCGCTTGGGGCGATCGAGATCCAGCAGGAGTCCAAGAATGGGCAGGCTTCCCCGGCGACGCGGGAGGCCACCCGGCCGCCGGTTTATCGCATCGTACAACCTTCTCGGCTTCTGTCAAGCGTCTTGGCCGGCCCGCCGCTGCGGCTCCGCCGTGCATGCACCATCCCTTGACCGCCTGGGACTTGCGTCATAGCATGTCGAGAGAGCCTCAGCTTCAGATGACCGCGAACACATCTTGGACGGCGGAGGTGTCGTGTGACATCGACAAATGAAGTGACGGCCGTAGACGCCTGGATGCAGCCCGGCACCGAGTTCTTCCTGAACGCCCCCATGTTCGAGTCGCTCCGCCGCTGGGCCCACCTGCCCAGCCCCGTCCCCCCTGTTCCCATCGAAACGACCATCGAGCAGATGGACGAAGCCGGCGTGGGGTTCGCTCTGCTGAGCGCCTGGTGGGGGCCGGCCGGTCCCATCGTCACCAACGATGAGATCGCCGAGATCGTCTCCCGCTGGCCCGCAGCGCTTCGCCGGAGTGGCGGCGGTCGACCTCCTTCGGCCGGCAGAGGCGGTGCGCGAGCTCCGGCGGGCCGTCCGCGACCTGGGCTTCAAGGCGCTCCGGGTCGTGCCCTGGCTCTGGGGCCTGCCCCCCAACGACCGCCACTACTACCCGCTATACGTGGAGTGCATTGATCTGGGCATCCCGTTCTGCTACCAGACCGGGCACACCGGGCCGCTGGCGGTGTCGGATACCGGCCGCCCCATCCCCTACATCGACGAGGTGGCCTTGACTTTCCCTGAGCTGGTCATCGTCGGCGGGCACATCGGCTATCCCTGGACGGAGGAGATGATCGCCATCGCCAGGAAGTATCCCAACGTATACATCGATACCTCCGCCTACGTCCCCTCCCGCTATCCTGAGGAGTTCACCCGCTACCTGCGCGGGTCAGGCCAGGACAAGGTCCTCCTCGGGACGAACTACCCGATGATCCCTCTAAAGCGCTGCCTGGATGAGGTCGACGGCTTGGGTCTCGATGAGGGTGCTCGGCGCAAGTTTCTCCGCGACAACGCTGTCCGGGTGTTCAAGCTGACGGACTGAACGGACCTCGCCCGTTGGGGGCACAAGGAAGCCGCCCAGGGTGGTGGTTCCCCGGGCGGCTCTGTGGTTCTTGCCTACCGGCGGAACTACTGCTACTGGCCCCATGGTGTGCCCGGCTGGTCCGTTGCCTCGGGCACCGGCGTCGCCTCGGCGCATTCGGTAGTTGACTCATAGGTGACGAGATCGCCGAAGGGCTCCCAACGGAAGGTAGGAGGGTCAGTCGAACGGTCAACCATTCCCTTCTGAAGAACCTCGGCCTCTACGAAGCGATGGTCGGTAGGGCTGGTGGTCGCCTCCGTGAAACAGGTGTCGCACAGGTATTTGCAGACCGACTCCACCGCGGCGAGGAAGGACTCGCGGGTCGGGTTCGGCCCCGCCTGCTTGAGGAATGACACCATGCCCTCAGATATGACGTAGCCCCCCAGGGAGGTGTTGTCGAATGTCACGTCTGGGGCGTACTTGGCCATTATCGCCTTCCTATCAGTGATCGCTGAATACTCTGTCTGCCACGCCTGAAGGCCGATCTGTGCGCTCACAACGCCCTCTATGTTGTCGTAGCCGGCAAGGACGGCGGTAACGTCGAGGGCGTTGGCGCTGTTGATCATCATGGGCACGTCCCAGCTCAGGGTCTGACGGGCGGTCTTCATCATGTTGGCGGCCTGGACCGGCTGCGCCCCAGAACGCCATGATATCGACGTCCGCGTTTTTCAGGCGCTGCACCTGGGCCGTAACGTCCGATTGTGACGCGTCGTAGTACTCGACGGTCACGTCCACGTCGGCATTCAGCTCCTCGAACCCCTGGTTCATGCCCTCCACGCCCTCTTTGCCGTACTCGTCGTTTTGGGCGAGGATCCCGAGCTTCTTTCCGGCGTAGTTTTCGTTTACGTATTTAGCGAATGTCCGGCCCTCAGAGATGTAGTCTATGAGGGAGGTGAAGCGGGTCTTCGAGAGAGGTACGGTCCATTTGCTGGCCCCCGACAGGATGTACATGTCGGGGATGCCTCGTTCCTCTAGATACTGGTAGATCCCGCTTTCAGCCTCTGTGCCCAGGTTACCCTGAAAGGCGAATACCTTGTCCTGGTCAACCAGCTTTCGACCGGACTCCGCAGCGCCGGAGCCTGTGTACTGGCTGTCGCCGACAACGAGCGTGATCTTGCGGCCGTAGAGGCCCCCCTGGTCGTTGATATAGTCGAAGTAGGCCTTCATCCCCCCCGCCAGGGCGATTCCCCAGGCTGCTGCCGTGCCCGTCAGGGGCAGAAGCGTGCCGATCTTGATCTCGGTGTCTGTGACGCCGGTTGAGTCGCCGACCGCGGCTGTGGGCGATCCGTTCTCTTCATCGTTGTCGCCACAGCCGCCTGCGAAAAGAACGGTGAGCGCTAGTGCTACTGCCAACAGCAAGACGCCCCATTTGAGTGTGGGTCCTCTCATCATGTCCCCCTTTCAGTGGTTCAAGCAGAAGCTACAACGACCTAACCCACCCCGGGGATCGGAGGGACTCGCGGCGCGCGGAGACGTGTGCCGCCGATCGACCACATCGTACAACCTCCTCGGCTTTTGTCAAGCGCCTCGGCCGGCCCGTTGCCGCTCCTACGGATGAACGTGCGCGGACCGGTCAACGGGGCGCGATCAGGGCGGACAAGGAGGCGGTGATCAGGGGGCTCGGCGTGCCCCTGGAGAGTCTATCCGCTCTGAAGCCGAGCCTTCAAACAGGACGACTAACTGAGGCTTCTCAAAGTGCAGGCTCAACAGGCTGGCTGTACCGCGATGGCCTAAACGTTGGTGCGGATCTCAAACCGGCTCAGACGGCGGACGGCGAGGGCCAGGGCGGCGACGCCCACTATCGCCATCAAGACCAGCGCCGGCGCGCCATCGATATCGGCGCGGAAGGTGCGGCGAGTTGTCTCCGCGATGAGGTCGGCGACACCCAGCGTATAATGTCGTACGCTGATATAGCGTGTTCCCGTGAACAACTCCGTGACCACGCCTTCCCAAAGGAAGACGTAGATCAGCCCGGCGATGAGCGCGTGGTTTGTGAAGACGCTCAGGGCAAGGAAGATGCAGCAGTAGACGAGCGAGCCGAGAACGATGGCAATCGTAAAACCGATGAGGATAGAGGAGTTATCGCTCCCCAAGGCAATAATCGTCGAGACTATCGTGGAGAGCGCAAGCAAGGCAGCCGCCGGCAGCCAGGCAGCAGTGAGCTTGGAGACGATCACGTCGAAACGACGCAAGGGCTTTGCGAGCAGATAGACAATTGTCCCATCTTCGATCTCCATTCCCAGCGCCGTCGTGCCGAAGACCAGCGTTGTCAATGGTTGGAGGAGCGTGTATTATCAGTCCTGCGAGGAGACGATTTGCTGTCCAGCGCTGAGGACTTATGTCCGGGTCGGCCAGACGGAAGATGACCGCCACCAGCACCGGCAAGGCGGCAATCGCGATCATGAACAGAGCGCGTCGCTTGCCCAATAGCTGCCTCAGCGTGAGAACGAGAATGGTGCTGTTCATCGTTTAACCAGATACGAGAATACGCTTTCCAGCGATCGGTCGGCGGGCAGTATCTCGAAGATAGTGATGCCGCTGTCATGGGCCACGCGCGGCGCCGCCAGCGCAAACGCTCCGAAATCGGCTGTCCGGACGCTTAGCCCGCCGTCCATCAGCTCGACACCAACCACCGAGGGCTCGGCGATGAGCGCGGCCCCCAGGCGGCGGTCGTCGCTGGAACGCAACGTGAACGTGTGCGGGTGATCGGTCATCAGGCGGCGGATGGCGTGGAAATCGCCGGAAGCGGCAAGCCGCCCGGCGACGATGACGAGCACGTTATCGCTCAGCCGTTCCACCTCTTCGAGAATGTGCGATGAGAAGACGATCGTCCGGCCGGCGGCGGCCATCTCCCGCAACAGGGCCATCATCCTAAGGCGCTGGCTGGGGTCGGCGCCGTTGAACGGCTCGTCCAGGAGGAGGAGCGGCGGGTCGTGTACGAGGGCGGCCGCCAGCTTCATGCGCTGCTTCATTCCCTTCGAGTAGCCGCCGGTCCTTCGCTCCTGCGCCTGCTCCATGTCAACGAGCCGGATCGCCTGCCGCGCCGCTTCTTGCGCGTTGGGCAGCTTGTGGAGTTGGGCGCTGAGGAGGACGAACTCGTAGCCGGTGAGGAACGGGTAGACCGCCTCGCGTTCCGGCACGAGGCCGACGCGATGGTACATCTCCTGGTTCTGCCAGGCGGGGCTGCCCAGCACTTCGACGCTGCCGCTCGACGGCTCTAGGAAGCCGGCGATCATGTGGAGGATCGTCGATTTGCCGGCGCCGTTGGGGCCCAGCAGGCCGGTGATTCCCGGCCCGACGGAGAACGATATCTTGTTGACGGCTACCACGTTCCCGTACCAGCGGGAGACGCCTTCCAGCCGTATGGCGGGTGTCGCGCTCTCGGCGGTATCCGGCGGCGGTTGGAGTTCGACCGTCATACGATGAGCCGCCTGTAGCGACGATATGTGATGGCAAGCGTTATCGCGATCGTGACGCCGGCAGCAACCGTGTAGAGGAAGAGCGGGATGTCGGCTTGGGCCAGGCCGCCCTCGCCCTCATCGCTCAGCACCGGCGTCAAGCCGAACAGCCAGGAGGTGATACCGCGCGCCACGTGGAAGCCGCTGAAGAGGAGGGAATAGCCCGCCGGCCCGTTCGGGAAGGAAGAGACGAGAATCGCTCCCAGGGCGAAGGTGATGCCGAAATAGGCGATGACGCCCCCGGACGCCAGTTGCCAGCGAGAGGTCTGCGAGGCGATGGCGAGGGTAACGCTGGACATGAGTAGCGATATCAAGACGCCGCTGACGATGATCGGAGCGACGTCTCCCCAGTTATGGCGCAGGTACTCCAGCGCGTCATCGCCGGAAAGCGCGTTGCCGGCGAATACGAGGATTTGCGGCACCAGCGAGATGGTGATCAGCGCCGTCGCCAGCGCTGCCAGCTTTGCCAGGACGTAGTCGCTGCGCAAGAGCGCGTGCGAGAAGTAGAGCGAGAGGGTGCGATTGCGCTGGTCGCGCCCCAACAACTCCGGCCCGACCGCTGCCACGAAGAGCGCCAGCGGCCACTGGACGTATTCAAAGTAGTCCGCGGGCTGGAAGAGACCGGAGGGTTCGATAACTTCTGAGGCGATAGAGATCACGCCGAGCTGGATAATGGCGGGCAAGAGGGCGATGATCGTGAGGCCGATGGGGATGATCTTGCTGGACTTGTGCCGCCCGAAGCCGAAGATACCGCGAAGGCTGTGGATATACAGCGAGAAGACGGCATGGCGGCGGCCCAGGCGCACGCCCTCGTACTTGCGATAGCCGAGGTCGTAGATGCTGCCCGCGGCGGACTCAGCCGGCTTTGGCATCGCTCGCCTCAGGTTCGTGACTCTGGAAGATGTCCTCCAGGCTTTGCCGTCGCTGCTCCAGCCGGACCAGGCCCAATCCCAAATCCACGACGCTGTCGCGAATGATGTCGTACGGCCGGTCATCTTCCAGGCCGACGACGACAAGATCGCCCTCCTCGCGGACGGTCAGGCCGGACTCCGCCAGCCTCTTCGCCAGCGCCGTGCTGTCGCCCTCGACTTCGACGACGAGCGCCTGCATCCGCTCCGTGAACGAGGCGATGGGCGCCGACCGTACGAGCCGTCCGGCGTCGATGACGACGAGGTGGTTGCAGATGCGCTCGATCTCGCTCAGCAGGTGGGAAGCCATAATAATGGCGATGCCGAAATCGCGGCCGGTGCGCTGCACGAGCTCGAGCATCTCCTCGCGGCCGGCGGGATCGAGGCCGTTCGTCGGCTCGTCGAGCAGGACGATGCGGGGGTCATGGACCAGCGCCTGCGCGAACTTGACGCGCTGCTTCATGCCCGTGGAATAGCCGCCGATCTCGCGATAGCGCTCCTCGAAGAGGCCGACGTGGCGAAGCGTCTCCGCCGTGCGCTCGCGGGCGGCGGTGTGAGGGAGGCCGCTGATGCGCGCCATGTGGGTGACGAACTCGGTCGCTGAGACATCGGTCGGCAGGCAGTCGTGCTCCGGCAAGTAACCGACGAACTGACGCAGATCTGTCCCCTGGCGGAGGACGTCGTAGCCGAGGAGCGTCGCCTGGCCGCTCGTTGGTTGCAGGAGGCCGAGGAGTATCTTGATCAGCGTGCTCTTGCCGGCGCCGTTCGCGCCCACGAGGCCGATGATGCCCGGCTCCAGAGAAAGATCGAGCGCGTCCAGCGCGGTGACGCCGGGGTAGCGCTTGGTGATTGCTTCGGTGGTCAGAAGTGGCATCGGAGGAATACTAGGCGTCCGGTACGAATAGGGCACGTGACTTGGCACCGTCTACAGTACCACATCCGATGCCGTTCCCGCAGCCGTGATATCCAGCGGGAGGGTGGAGTCGCCGCTCCTAGGCGACCTGCTCGACGTCCTTGCGGTAGGCCGGCCCTACGCGGACGGCGCGGCGCGACCCCTCGTGCCCCGTCGCCGGGCGCGTGGCCGCGACCAGGCAGCGGGCAGTCGTGAAGACCCTGGAAAACGACTTGGTCGAGTCGGTTCACTGATCTACCCTCACTTCTTGTATCCTTTCGCCGATCGACGTAGGATGGCGGCAGCGAATCGGAGGTCGACATGCGCCTCCTCGCTCGGGAAAGGAGATTCGAGATGTCCGGACATCCCTCGGCGACGGAAAGCGACGAACGTCCCGAAATACGTCAGATTCGGCTTGAGGTGCGGCGGAGGCTCAACTTCTACCGGCACGTGTTCACGTACGTGGTCGTCGTGAGCATTCTGGCAATCATCGACTGGCTGACCGGCGGCGACTGGTGGGTACCGTGGGTGGCGGGAATCTGGGGCGCATTCCTGCTTCTGGATTTCTTGCGGGATTTTGTCGGGCCTCTCCTTTGGGGACGCAACGTGGAAGACCGGATCGTCGAACGCGAGGTCAAGAAACGGGGCCTTCCGCCACAGGAGCCGCCCGTGAAGTAGGACTCAGTCTGACCTCGCTTTCAGGTGCAGGCCCCGCAGCCGGATGTGTTATCCCAGCTTTCGTATGAATAACATCTTGCCCCTTAGAATAGCGTCGTTCTTCTGTAATCCTTATAGGAAGCGAATCTCTTTTCTAGCTCTTTCTCCTCAAAATACCGCCACAACAAGATGTTCGCGATGAACAGGGGCGAAAGAATAAATGAAGAAACACCCCCAAAGAAGACCGGCAGACCTATTAGCCAGAGTATGAAACCCAAGTACATCGGATGCCTTATTCTGGAGTAGATTCCTCCGGTTATTAGGTCCCCTTCGTAGCTTTCCAATGTCCTAATGGTGAGCAGACCTACGACGAACAGCAGTATTCCGATGACAAACAGCGAAATGCCCGAATACCTTACAACGCCGGGAAGGTCGATTTTATGCGGGTCAAGGCCACACAGGAGACACCATGACACCCATAACAATCCCATGTTGGCAAAGATGACCAGAAAGGTCGTTCTATCAGGTTGCACCATCTGTCTGTGCTTCAGGATCTCATAAACAGCCCTGACAAGATGGGTGAGAATACAGACTATGACCAAAGCAATAAACAGGCCTTCGCTCCATTTGCGTCCTACCCCCGAAAACGAGTCCGAATTGAAGGTTATTCTTCGGCGAGAGAATGGATGGTACCGGGCCAAGGAAAGGGGGTCAGTTCAGTCCTTCCCAATCGTGCTGGTCGCCCTTCCTCCCGTCCCTATGCACCCGGCGCAGCCCGACCCCTCGTGGCCCAGCGGCGGGCCAGCGGTCTAGGGAGCGCCTGGCTGCACCCCGTGCGCGGTTACACAGCGTAAACGGTGATGATACCGAACGTGACAGCCACAATGATGAGGCTCCAGACAAGGGGCCTGTCAAGCTTGGCCTTCTTCACGCGTCGGTCGTATACGGAGGGGAACCACCCAAAGAAGAGGTAAGTGGGAATAAAGAGGATGACGTCGCGTGAGAGGACTTCCGGCGAAACATGCACGACGTTCTTGAGGATGATAATCAGGCCCATCAGGCAGAGTGCGGAAACGCTCGCAATCTTGGTCTCATCGCTGAGGGCTGCGACTCTTCTCACCGCATGCCTCCTCGCTGCCTAGGGTCGGTGTCCCCAGTTGACATCAGCCTAGCCTGGTGGACGTCGTCCGACCGAGCGGATTATAGCACAGAGCGTGTGGCTGCGGCTTCTCTTGCGGTAGGCCGTCCCTACGCGGACGGCGCAGCGCGACCCCTCGTGGCCCGACGCCGGGTGCGTGGCCGAGATGGCGGCTTCGGCGCTTCCTCGGCGGGCTTGGCGGATGATCGCGCCAGGTCCCGCTGCTTCTCGTCCAGCCGCTCGATCCGCCGGTCGATGCGCTCCCGCAGCCGCTCCAGGCGACGTCGCAGCAGGCCGTGCCAGCGATGTCTGAGTCCCAAGACTTCTTGTTTCATCTCACACCGTCCTCTTCAGTCTCCGGCGCCGGAGCAAGACGCCCCGGCTCACGAAGATCAACTCGCGGCGGCGACCGCTTCCTTGCGGGCGAACGTGTACCCTTCCTCGCCGACGTCCATCACCACCGTGTCGCCGTCGCCGAACTCACCCTCCAGTATCCGCTTCGATAGCGGGTTCTCCACCTGACGCGTCACCACCCGTCGCAGCGGCCGCGCCCCGAACACCGGGTCGAATCCCTCCTTGACCAGCTTCGCCTTCGCCGCCTCCGTCAGCTCCAGCTCGACGTGGCGGTCGGCCAGCCGGTCCTGCACCTCATCCACCATCAGCTCGACAATCTGCTCCAGCTCCTTCTCCGTCAGCGGCTCGAAGATAATGACCTCGTCGACGCGGTTGAGGAACTCGGGCCGGAAGAACTCGCGCAGCGCCCGCTCCGTCCTCTCCCGCAGCTTCTCTCGCTCTGAGCGTGACGCCGTCTTGTCGGTGATGAAGCCGAAAGCGCCCCTCGGCCTTCGCCGCCTCCGTCAGCTCCAGCTCGACGTGGCGGTCGGCCAGCCGGTCCTGCACCTCATCGACCATCAGCTCGACGATCTGCTCCAGCTCTTCCTCCGTCAGCGGCTCGAAGATAATGACCTCGTCGACGCGGTTGAGGAACTCGGGCCGGAAGAACTCGCGCAGCGCCCGCTCCGTCCTCTCCCGCAGCTTCTCCCGCTCCGAGCGTGACGCCGTCTTGTCGGTGATGAAGCCGAAAGCGCCCCTCGCCTCCGAGCTCGTGCCCAGGTTGCTGGTCATGATGACAATCGTGTTGCGGAAGTCGACCGTGCGCCCGTGGCCGTCGGTGAGGCGCCCGTCGTCCATGATCTGGAGGAGGACGTTGAGCACCTCCGGGTGCGCCTTCTCGATCTCGTCGAACAGCACCACGCGATAGGGCCGGCGGCGGACCGCCTCGGTCAGGCTGCCCGCTTCCTCATAGCCGACGTAGCCGGGCGGCGCGCCGATGAGGCGGGAGACGGTGTGCTTCTCCGTGTACTCCGACATGTCGATGCGCACCATCGCGTCCTCGTCGTCGAACAGGTACTCGGCGAGCGTCTTCGCCAGCTCCGTCTTGCCGACGCCGGTCGGCCCCAGGAAGATGAAGCTGCCGATGGGCCGCCGGGGGTCGCCGAGGCCGGCCCGTGCCCGCCGTATGGCGTCGGACACCGCGGCAATCGCCTCGTCCTGGCCGATGACCCGCTCGTGCAGGTTCTCCTCCATGTGCAGCAGCTTCTCCGCCTCCCCTTCCAAGAGGCGCGAGACGGGGATGCCGGTCATCGTGCCCACCAGTTCGGCGATGTCGTGCTCCGTGACCTCGCTGCTGGCCGGGTGCTCCTTCTCCCACTGGCCCTTCTGCTCCTCATACTCCGACTTGATCTTCTCGACCTCCGCCTTGATGCGGGCGGCGGCCTCGTAGTCCTGGCGCTGGGCGGCCGCCTCCGTCTCCAGGGCCAGCTCGTCCAGGCGGCGCTTGAGCTGGCGCAGCTCCGGCGTCATGCTCTGGCTGTCGATGACGTGCTTGCTCGCCGCCTCGTCGATGAGGTCGATAGCCTTGTCGGGCAGATGGCGCTCGGTGAGGTAGCGGTCGGAGAGGCGGGCGGCCGCTTCCAGGGCGGCGTCCGATATCTCGACCTTGTGATGGCCCTCGTAGCGCGGCTTGAGGGCGCGCAGCATCTCGATAGTCTCCTCGACGCTCGGCTCCTCGACGTAGACGGGAGCGAAGCGCCGCTCCAGGGCGGGGTCCTTCTCGATGTGCTGCCGGTAGTCGTCGTCCGTGCAGGCGCCGACGGCCTGCAGCTCGCCGCGGGCCAGGGCGGGCTTCATCATCGTGCTGGCGTCGATGGCGCCCTCAGCGGCGCCGGCGCCCACCACCTGGTGCAACTCGTCGATGAAGAGGACTATCTCGCCGGAGCCGCGGCGGATCTCGTCCATGACCGCCTTCAGCCGCTCCTCGAACTCGCCGCGGAACTTGCTGCCGGCGACCATGCTGCCCAACTGAAGGGCGAGGACGCGCCGGTTCTTGAGGTTGTCGGGGACGTCGCCGGCGACGATCTTCTGGGCCAGCCCCTCGACGATCGCCGTCTTGCCCACGCCGGTCTCGCCGATGATGACGGGGTTGTTCTTAGAGCGCCGGTTGAGGATCTGCATGACCCGCCGGATCTCGTCGTCGCGGCCGATCACCGGGTCGAGCTTCCCCTGGCGCGCCATCTCCGTCAGGTCGACGCTGTACTTCTCGAGGGCGCCGTAGCGGCTCTCCGCCGTCGGGCTGTCGACGCGGGCGCCGCCGCGCACCTCCTGGAGGGCGCTGTAGATGCGCTCCTTATCGACCTTGAACTCGCTCAGGATGCGGGCCGATTCGCCCTCCCGCTCGTCGGCGATGGCGACCAGCAGGTGCTCGACGCCGACGTACTCGTCCTTCAGGCGGTCGGCCTCGGCGTTCGCCGTCTCCAGCAGGCGGATGATGCGCGGCGTCGTGTAGATCTGGACGACGTCATAGCTGAGCTGGGGCGCGCGCTCCAGCGTCTCCGAGACGCGCCGCCGCAGGGGCTCCACGTCGACGCCCAGCTTCTCGAATATCTGCTGCGCCAGCCCGCCTGGGTGCTGCAGCAGCGCGAGGAAGATGTGCTCCACGTCCCACTGGGAGTGGCGGTGTTGTCGCACCATCTCCTGGGAGGCGGCGAGCACCTCCTGCGCTTGTTGGGTGAACCTATCTTGTCTCATCATGATGACTTACCTCGTTCGTTCCGTTGACGATCAGCTGCGTCTGGTCCGGTGTTCAATCGCGCCTGCCCGCGTCCCCTACCGGCCAGTGCTGACCTGACGAGGACATGCCTTCGCTGATCCTGGCCGATGTCCTCCAGCGTTGTTGTAAGCTGCCATCCTTGACTGCTTCCGCTCTCGAGGTTACCTGGACACCCTGGCAGATGCTTGACCGCGGTGCGTGCCTTGTCGCATGGCGCCGCTTTGCTTCCTGCTGCAGCCGGCGAGTTCATCGCCCCGACCCTCTCGACGTTTTCGGGGTACTCCAGCCTGCGCCCGACCCTTGGCTCTTGCCAGTATGCGACTTGCGCCCATCGGATTGCGCTTTGAGCAGTCAGCCAGCTCGAGTATAGGCGGTGAAGCGATCGCCAAAGGGCAACACCTGATGCATCAAAGTGGCTCTATCATCCGTTCGTCCTCCACTCCCCCGCGCCATCGGCAGGCGACGGTCGCGGATGCGCTGCAACTCGCGGCGGAGATGCTCGATCTCCTCCGTCATATCCTGGATGCGCTGGTTCATGCGCAGTATCACCTCCGCGCCCGCCAGGTTGACGCCGAGGTCGTTTATCAGCCGCTGGATCTGGCGCAACCGGCCGATGTCGGCGACCGAGTACAACCGGATGCGCCCCTGCGACCGCGATGGCTTCAGGAGACCGGCGCGTTCGTAATAGCGCAGCGTCTGCGCGTGCATGCCGACCATCTTCGCCGCCACGCTGATGACGTAGCAGGGCTGGTTTTCGGTCTGGGGGTCGTCATATCGCTCGTTCAATTCAATCACCCCACTCAGATTGCCAGGGTCGTCTTGCGCAGCCGGCCCGCTCTTAGGAAAGACACGCTCATTGGGCCGCTGGCCTCGTTGGCGGCCGCTATCAACTCCTCGCCCGATGCCACGGCGCGGCTGTTCGCCTCCAGCAGGATGTCGGAGGGCCGCAGGCTGGCGCGGTCGGCCGGACTGTCCGGCGCGATCTCCAATATCAATACTCCCTGCCGCTGCTTGAGGCCCAGCGTGCGGCGCAGCCCCTCGTCGACCGCCGTCGGGATGCCGCCGATCCCCAGCCGCCGCTTCTGCCGCTCTCGTATCTCTTGGAGACGGGAGAGCGTCTGCAAGACCGTCTCCATCGACACGGCGAAGCCCACGCCACGGGCGAACGGCATGACGGCGGTCGTTATTCCCACCACCCGGCCGTGCGCATCGACCAGAGGGCCGCCGGAGTTGCCCGGGTTGATCGGCGTATCCGTCTGGATGAGGTCGACGAGCTGGACATCGCGGCTCACCGGCAGGGTCCGGCCCAGGGCGCTTACCACCCCTGCCGTCACCGTCCAGTTGAGCCCGAACGGGTTGCCGATGGCGATGACGAGCTGGCCCACCCGCAGGGACTCCGTCGTCAGCTCGGCCACCGGCAGATGCGTCGCCCCGACGCGCAGGACTGCCAGGTCGGCTGATGCGTCGGCGAACTCGACCCCGGCCTGGAGGCGGCGACCGTCGGTCAGAGTGACCTGCACGGTGTGCGCGCCCCTGATCACATGCTCGTTGCTAAGGATGCGCCCGTCGGAGGCGAAGATGACGCCGGAGCCTGTCCCAGCGCCCTCGCCGCGAGGGCCGCGAGCCGGACGCCCGGCCACGTCTATGCGGACGACGGCGGGCCCGGCGGTCGCCGCGGCGCCGCTCACCGCCTCCGAGTAGGCGTCCATCGCTTTCCGTTCAGCGTTCTGTGTCGACATCTCAAATCAACCTAGGAGCTGGATGACTTCAGCTCCTTGAATAGCTTTTCCTCCCGCTCCGACAGCTTCTCCGGCAGCGTCACCTTCACCTTGGCGTAGAGATTGCCCTTGCCGCTGCCGCTGAGATGGGGCATCCCCAGTCCCGCCAGTCGGAACACCTTTCCGTTCTGGGTCAGGCGGGGTATGGTCAGCGCCACCTCCCCTTTCAGCGTCTTCACCCGCGCCTCGCCGCCCAGGACGGCGTCGAGCAGGGGCACGCTCACCTCCGTGTGCAGGTCGGTGCCCCGCCGCTCGAATCGCGGATGAGATCGCACGGCGACCCGCAGGTAGACGTCGCCCAGACCGCCGCCGCCGATGTGGACGCGCGAGCCGTCGTGGACTCCCGCCGGTATCTTCGCCTCGATGCGTCGCGGCTTAGCTACTACGCCCTGTCCCTGACAGATGTGGCAGAGCGCGCCCGCTACCTGGCCGCTGCCGCCGCAGGTCGGGCAGGGCTCCGCGCTCGCCAACTGGAGGGAACGGGTGACGCCCTGATATGCCTCCTCCAGCGTCAGCTCGACCGGCACCTCAGCGACCTGAGGCCGCGGCCGTGTCGCCCGCCGTCCGCCGCCGAAGCCGCGGAAGAGGCTGTCGAAGATGCCGCCCAAGCCCTCGTTGTCGATATCGAAGGAGAAGCTGCGGCCGCCCGTCTGCCAGCGGAAGCCGCCGCCCTGGCGCTGCGCCGCCTCGATCTCGTCGGCGTGCTCCCAGTGCTCGCCGTAGCGGTCGTACTTCTTCCGCTTGGCGGCGTCGGAGAGGACCTCGTAGGCGGCGTTGACCTCCTTGAAGCGGGACTCGGTCGTCTTGTCGCCCGGATTCACGTCCGGGTGAAGCTTGCGGGCCAGGCGACGGTACGCCTGCCGTATCTCCTTAGCGGAGGCGTCGCGCTTGACGCCGAGCGTCTGATAGAAGTCCTTAGCGGCCATCTCTACTCACCGGCTCAATGATAGCTCTCTATTACAGGTAAGTCAATAGACTTGATAATAGTATTAGCAAGATACTTGACAAATTGAGGATACTGAGCTACCATAGGGTCGAGGAAAGCTCCTGGGAGCCGGTCGGCAATCAAGGGAAAGCTCCTCGAGGACGGATGGGAATCTAGCAAAGGGAGGTTACTCAGATGGGAAACGTAATTCGCTGGGACCCGTTTGGTGAGATGACCGGCCTGCGGCGGGCCATGGATCGCTGGCTGGACGAAGGGATGCCGCGACCCTGGCGCATGCTCGGCTGGGACGCCGGCGAGGGCAATGTCCCCCTCGACCTCTATGAGACCGACGACGCTCTCGTCGTCAGGGCGTCGCTGCCGGGGGTGAAGCCGGAAGACGTCGAAGTCACGATCACCGGCGAGACCCTGACCATCAAGGGCGAGAGCAAGCGCGAGGAAGAGGAGAAGAAGACCAACTACTACCGCCAGGAGTCCTGGTACGGCACCTTCGCCCGCTCCCTGACTCTGCCGTCGCAGGTGGAGGCGGAGAAGACGGAGGCGGTCTTCGAGCACGGCGTCCTCAAGCTCACCATCCCTAAGGCCGCCGCGGCAAGGCCGAAGACGATCAAGGTGACGCCGAAGCCGGTGATCGAGGGGAAGAAGACAGAGTAGAGCGAACTCCTATTGAGACCGAGGGCCGGGCCCGCATGGGTCCGGCCTTTTCGCGCCTGAGCTTGCTTCCAGTGGGGGTGCGCGTTGACGCTGTCCCGAGAGCGGTGGCAAACTGAATCAGCGGCGCTGAGCGCCCCGATTTCCGGAATCCGTTTTCGGTTGGTGAGGAGACGTATGACCCAAGAGCCCAAGGGAAGGCCGTCGCTGCCTCTGCCCCTTCGCCGCGCCTGGCCTTTGCTCCCTGCCCTGATCATCCTCGTCTTCGTGGCGTCGATGCTCTCCTGCAACCGCTACGGCCGGGCCGCCGTGACCAGCGTCTTCTTCCTCCCCGACATGATGTCGCCGCTGCCCATCCGTCCCGTCACCTGGTTCACCGCCGACCCGGTGGTGGATCATGTAACGCTCGAGTACGGCGACCGCGAGATGCCCGCCGACGTCTACCGTCCCGCCGGCGGCGATGCCCATGGGGCGCTTATCCTGTCGCCGGGCGCGCCGCCCCTGGAGCCGGACGACTCCCGCCTCATCCGGCTGGGCGGCGACATAGCGCGGGCTGGTCTGGTGATGATCGTGCCCTTCTCTCCCGATCTGGACGAAGAGATCATCCTCCCCCAGGAAGTGGACGCCCTGGTGGCCGCCTTCCAGTACCTGGAGAGCCAGCCCTACGTCAAGCCCGACAAGATCGGCTATCTCGGCGTGAGCGTGGGGTCGCCGCTGGCCATGCTCGCCGCCGCCGACAGCCGGATAAACGAGGACGTGGCCTTCGTGATCGCCTTCGGCGGCTACTACGACACCTTCGACCTCCTCGCCTCGATCACCACCGGCGTCATCTCCTACGACGGGCACGAGGAGAGCTGGGACCCCAAGTGGCACACCGTGAAGGTCATGTCCAAGCAGGTCATCGAGCGGCTGGACAGCGATCAGGACAAGGAGCTGCTCACGCGCATCCTTATTGATCGAGAGGAAGGGGCGACGAAAGACCTCTGGCGGCTGTCATCGGAGGGCCGCGCCGCCTACGACCTCCTGACGAACACCGACCCGTCGCGGGTAGCGGCGCTCATCGACCGCATGCCGGTGAAGGCGTGGGAGGCGCTGCAATCCCTCTCGCTCAAAGGGCAGTTGGCGGGGCTCAAGGCGGAGACCTTCATCCTCCACGACCGCTCGGACCGCTATATTCCCTACGTCGAGTCAAGGCGTCTGCGCGACGCATTGGATGGTCAGGTGAAACTGCACTATACTGAGTTAGACATTTTCGAGCACGTGGAGCCCACGGCGAACCGGGCCGCTCACGTGCTGGTTGTGGATAGCAGCAAGCTGTTCTTTCATCTGTATCAGCTTCTCCTGCGCTTCTCATAGAGGCGGGGCGCCTCGGCAGCCGGTCGCTGGAGTCGAAGGAGGATGACAAGATGAGCAAGTGGAGTCTCCTCACCAATCACGCTCTTGTCTTGATCCACGTTGGGCAGCGCCCCCGCTCGACGCTGCGCGAGATCGCCGATGCCGTCGGCATAACGGAGCGGGCCACCCTCTCCATACTGCGGGCGCTGGAAGAAGACGGCCTGATAAGCCGCCAGAAAGAGGGGCGGCGAAATCACTACCGTCTGTACTACGGCGAGATCCTGCGCAAGCACAAGGAGGCGGGTCTGACCACCCTGGAATTGGCCGAAATGCTGGCCGATGTGGCTCGGCGGGCGTAGGCTTCCCAAGCGCTGCCCCCGATTGCCAGCGGTACTGGGCTGTGCTATAGTGAAATTGCCTACCAGGCAGACACGATCTCATAATAAGGACGAGGCGGGACCGGTGGTTTGGTTAGCGGGTCTCGGCTCGGCCTTTTCACGTGCGAGGGTTGCAGCGCGGGCATGTCGGCAAGAGGGACAGCCGTCAAGTTCCGGCAGAGAAGTTGTCTAGTGGGAGGAATCTCGTGTTCCGAGAGATGAGCATCTTCAGCGGAAACGCCCACCCTGAACTGGCCCACAGCATTTGCGGCTATCTCGGAGTGCCCTTGGGCAAATGCGAGGTCTTTGAGTTCAGCAACGAGAACATCTTCGTCCGCATCTGTGAGAACGTGCGGGAGCAGGACGTCTTTCTCATCCAGCCGGTCGCTTCACCGGTAAACACGCGGCTCATGGAGATGCTGATCATGATCGACGCCTTCCGTCGCGCCTCAGCGGGACGGATCACGGCCGTGATACCGTACTTCGCCTACGGCCGCAGCGACAAGAAGGACCAGCCGCGGGTGCCGATCACGGCCCGCCTCGTCGCCGACCTCATCACGACAGCCGGCGCCGACCGCGTTCTCACCATCGATCTTCATGCCTCTCAGATCCAGGGCTTCTTCCGCATTCCCGTCGACGAGCTGACCGCCTTCCCCAGTTTGGGCGACTATTTCCGGGCGAGGGATCACGAGAATCTCGTCGTCGTCGCCCCCGACCTGGCGCGCGCCAAGGATGCCCGCAACATCGCGGCTAAGCTGGATGTCCCCCTGGCGGTTGTAGAGAAGAGGCGGGCGGGCAACGACCAGACAGCGGAAGCGCTACAATTGATCGGTGAGGTCGAGGGGCGGAGCGCGCTCGTCGTCGATGATGAGATCGACCGCGGATCCACGCTGACTGAGGTCGCTCAGCTTCTCCAGACGAGCGGCGCCAAAGGCGTGATGGCGGCGGCCGTCCACGGCGTCTTCTCGGGGCCGGCGATGGAAAAACTGAGCAGCAGCCCGATAACAGAAGTAGTGATCACCGACACCCTGCCCCAGCCGCCGGAGAAGCGCCTCGCTAAGATTCACACCCTCACCGTGGCGCCGCTCTTGGGCGAGGCGATCAAGCGCATTCACACCGGCCAGTCGGTGGGCGCGATGTTCGAGCCGGGCACGTAAGAGAGAACGAACACCAATGGTGAAGCTGGTTACCAAGATCTTCGGCGACGCCAACGAGAAGACGGTCAAGAAGCTCTGGCCGCTCGTCGCCGAGATCAACAAGTGGGAAGCTGACATCCAGAGTCTCAGCGATGAGCAGCTTCGGGCGAAGACGGACGAGTTCCGTGCCCGCCTCGCCGAGGGAGAGACGCTGGATGACATCCTCCCCGAGGCCTACGCCGTCGTGCGCGAGGCGTCGTGGCGTCACATCGGCATGCGCCACTTCGACGTCCAGCTCATCGGCGGCATCGTTCTCCATCAGGGCAAGATCGCCGAGATGAAGACCGGTGAAGGCAAGACGCTGGTCGCCACCCTTCCCATCTACCTCAACGCCCTGGAGGGCCACGGCGCTCACCTCGTAACCGTCAACGACTACCTGGCCAAGCGCGACACCCAGTGGATGGGCCCGATATACGACTCGCTGGGGCTTTCAGTCGGCTGTCTCCAGCACGAGTCCGCCTACCTCTTCAGCCGGGAAAAGGTCAGCGACCTGCCCAACATGGAGCACCTTACGCCGATACCTCGTCGCGACGCCTACTACGCCGACATAACCTACGGCACGAACAACGAGTTCGGCTTCGACTTTCTGCGCGACAACATGGCCGTCGACCTGGAGCGCACGGTGCAGCGGGAGCGTTACTACGCCATCGTCGACGAGGTGGACAACATCCTCATCGACGAGGCCCGCACCCCTCTCATCATCAGCGGCCCGGCGGAGGAGGGCATCCAGGTCTACTTCACCTTCGCCCGTCTCGTGCCCCGCCTTTCGCAGGAAGTGGACTTCACGATTGACGAGAGGCACCGCGCTGTCTCTCTTACGGAAGAGGGTGTCGCCAAGCTGGAGCAGTGGCTGGGGATCAAGAACATCTACGATCCCCAGTACTACCGCCTCACCCGCTACATGGAGGCGGCGCTCAAGGCGGAAATCCTCTACAAGCGCGACCGCGACTACGTTGTCAAGGACGGCGAGGTCATCATCGTCGACGACTTCACGGGGCGTCTCATGTTCGGCCGCCGCTGGTCGGACGGCCTCCACCAGGCGGTCGAGGCGAAAGAGGGCGTGAAGATCCAGCAGGAGTCGATAACCTACGCCACGATCACCCTCCAGAACTACTTCCGCCTCTATGACAAGCTGGCGGGCATGACCGGTACCGCCTGGACGGAGCGCGACGAGTTCTTCAAGATCTACCGCCTCGACGTCGTCATGATTCCCACCCACCAGCCGCTCATCCGGACCGAGTTCCCCGACTTCGTCTACCGCAACGAGGAGGGCAAGTTCCGCGCCGCCGCCAAAGAGATCGAAGAGAAGCACAGTACCGGACAGCCGGTGCTTGTCGGCACGGTCTCCATCGAAAAGTCCGAATACCTCGCGGAGATGCTGAAGCGCCGCGGCATACCCCACCAGGTGCTGAACGCCAAATACCATGAGAAGGAGTCGGGGATCATCGCCGAGGCCGGCCACTACGGAGCGGTAACCATCGCCACCAACATGGCGGGCCGTGGCACCGACATCATCCTCGGCGGCAAGCTGGACGGCCGGCCCCAGGCGGAGTGGGAGGAGGAGCACAACAAGGTGGTGGAGGCCGGCGGCCTTCATATCATCGGCACCGAGCGCCACGAGGCCCGCCGCATCGACAACCAGCTCCGCGGCCGTGCCGGGCGTCAGGGCGACCCCGGTAGCTCTCGCTTCTACGTCTCCTTTGAGGACGACATCATGCGCCGCTTTGCTCCCGACTGGCTGCCGGGAATGATGAAGAGCCTCGGCATGGACGAGGACACCCCCATCGAGAGCGGCATGGTGAGCAAGGCAATCGAGACGGCGCAGACGAAGGTGGAGGGCTACAACTTCGACATCCGCAAACACGTCGTCGAGTATGACGACGTCATGAACATGCATCGCGATGTCATCTACTCCGAGCGGCGCAAGATCCTCGAAGGCGCCGACCTCCGGAGCAACGTCCTGGACATGGTGCGCGAGGAGATCTCCGGCGTCGTGGAGATGCATCTCCCCGGTCGCCGTGAAGAGGACTGGGACCTGGAGGGCTTTGCCAGCGATGTCGAGGCGCTTGTTCCCTCCGCACCCCGCGCGAAAGCGCTGACGGGGTTGTCGCGCGAGGATGTCTTGGAGAAGGTTCTCACCGCCGCCGAGGAGGAGTACCAGCGCCGGGAGAAGGCGATGGGTGACGACGTGATGCGGACGCTGGAGCGGCTGGTCATGCTCCGCATCATCGACTCCCTGTGGGTGGAGCACCTGACGGCAATGGAGGAGATGCGACAGGGTATCGGACTGGCCGCCTATGGCCAGCAGGACCCGCTCGTCGCCTACAAGCGCGAAGCCCATGACATGTGGGGGCAGCTCCTCGAGAACATCCGCCGCCAGATAACCCGTTCCATCTACCACGTCGAACTGGCGCCGGCGCGCACAGCGCCCGCCCCTGCCGCCGCCGAAGAACCGGCCGGCGAGGAGAAGCCCGCCCGGGAAGCCGCCGCGGTCGCCCAGGGCGCCCCCCGTCGCCAGCTAGCGGCCGCCAGCCGCGCGCGAGAGGCCGGACGCCGCCCGGTCGGCGCTCAGAAGGTCGGGCGGAACGACCCCTGCCCCTGCGGCAGCGGCAAGAAGTACAAGAAATGTCACGGCCGGACGGCTTAGAAGATGTCTGACCCAGAGCAGGAACAAGCTATCCCCGAGGCGGAGGAGGAAGCGGCCACCGGCTGTGCCGACGCCCTTGCCCACCTGCGACAGCGGCTCGCCGAAGGGGCCCACTGGTATCCCGCCCTCCTCGAAGCGATCGCCCTGTGGCGCTTGCCCGAAGAGACCGTCGCCGACCGCCACTATCGCTACCTCATCGGCGGCGAAGCGTTCGACTGGCTCCTCCTCGCCGAGCGCCTAACCGAGGCCCTGGACGGCGCGATCCCCGAAGACGAACGAGAGGCGTTGCTCTTCTTCGGTCAGGCGCCTGTGGAGATGGACGACGACGAGTTCAAGGGTGCCATCGGCGGCGCCAAGCACCGGGCCCACCTCAACTTCCTCTACGGCATAACCGTCGAAGAGGCCCTGCAGCTCGCTGTTGAAGAGGAAGTGCACAAAGAGCGCCGGTCCCATGCCGGCGACGGTCACGCCTGGGTCGACGAGGAGGTCTGCCGTCGCATCTACGGCAAGGAGCGAACGGAGCTTCTGGCCCGCTTCCGCGAGGAGTGCTGCCTGCCTCCGGCCGACTCCATCTCCTACAGCGACCTCAAAGCCTTCACCTACTGGCTCTTCAAGTACCGCGTGAACAACTGCGACCGGGCCCGCGTCGCCTCCGATACGCGGCGGGCGATGATCCAGCTCTCCAAGATGGAAGAGATTCGTCGCCGCCGCTCGAAACGCCGCTCAGCCTGAGCCGGTGGGCGGGACGTCCTTCCGCGCCTCCACCTCCAGCCGGAACATCTGCACGTGCACCAGCCCGTTCCTGTCCGGCGGGTGCAACTGCACGTACCGCTCGACGACGTCCGAGACGAACTCGTCCCGAATCGCCTCAGGGACGCGCTGGGTGTAGGGAAGCCAGGTGGTGCGCACCCACGCTGCCAGCCCGTCCTTCCCCGGCTGGGCCATGTCCTTCTCCAGCAGCTCGAGGCGCAGCGGCGTCAGTCCGGCGTCGACGAGCCAGCGGGTGTACTCCTCCGGCCCGTAGAAGCCGTAAGGGTTCACCGCCTCCGGAAAGTACTGCTGCCACTTCCGGTCGTCCGGAAGCTGGTTCAAGACCGCCAGGATCTCCGCCGCGTTGCCGCGCCCGCCCATCTGGAGGAGCATACGTCCGCCGGGCTTCAGCGCGCGCTGGATGCCTCGCAGGACCGGCCCGTGGTCGATGACCCAATGCAGGGTGGCGTTTGAAAAGACAACGTCGAACTCCTCTACGAAGTCCAGCGCTCTGGCCTCTTTGACGAGGAAGGTCAGGTTGGCCGCCGTCTCGCCCTGGAAGCTGCCGGCTGCGAAGCTGACCATCTCCGGCGAGCTGTCGATGCCCACGACTCTGCCGCTGGGCACAAGAGCGGCGATCTCCGCCGTCACCTTGCCGTCGCCGCAACCGATGTCGAGCACCGACTCGTCGCCCTGGAGCCGGAGCTTGGCGATAAGCTCCCGCGCCCAGGCCTGCTGAGCGGCTGAGCTGCGGCTGTAGTCGTTAGCGTCCCACGTCACCATGCTTGAATGCGCCCTCCGCGAGTTGGATGGCTGCATTACTAGCAGGCGCTGGGGCGGAAGTCCCTTCGGTTCGCCGCACTTGCCTCACTCCCACGCGTTCTTTATCCTAGGACTGGCAGCGCCCGGTGATCCCCGAGTCGATGGTGATCCTTCAGCCCTGCCGTTTTGCATTCGCGCCTGCGTATTCAACGAGCCCCGTCATTCTAGAGTGAAGCTATGACCGAAGAACCGACAACATCCGGCGACATGCCCAAGGCCTACGACCCGGCGGCCTTCGAGGAGAAGCTCTACCGCTTCTGGGAGGAGAACGGCTACTTCATCCCCAAGATCGACCCTGAGAAGCCGCCCTTCACCATCATCATGCCGCCGCCCAACGTCTCCGGTGACCTCCATCTGGGCCAGCGTCCTCTTCGTTACCCTGACGACATCTTCACTCGCTGGCACCGCATGCGGCAGGAGCCGTCGCTCTGGCTGCCGGGCCAGGACCACGCCGCCATCGCCACGCAGAACGATCGTCGAGCAGCAGCTGGCGCAGGAAGGGATCGACGCGTCACGACCTGGGTCGCGAGACGTTCCTGGAGCGGGTGTGGGAATGGGTCAGAGCAGTACCGCGAGCAAGCATAAGCGACCAGCACAAGCGGCTGGGCGCCTCCTGCCGACTGGACATCGCGAGTGCTTCACCCTCGACCCAGGCCCGCCAAGGCCGTCCGCACCACCTTCGTCAAGCTCTACAACGACGGCCTCATCTATCGCGGCGAGCGGATCGCCAACTGGTGCCCGCGCTGCCACACCGCCATCTCCGACCTGGAGGTCGAGCACCACGAGTCGCAGGGCCACCTCTGGTACGTCCGCTACCCGCTCCTCGACGACGCCGGGCAGCGAAGCGGCGAGTACATCACCATCGCCACCACGCGGCCGGAGACGATCCTCGCCGACGTCGCCGTCGCCGTGAACCCCGCCGACGAGCGCTACAAGTCGGTGGTCGGCAGGAAGGTGCTCCTGCCCATCGTCGAGCGCCACATCCCCGTCATCGCCGACGAAGCGGTCGACCCCGCCTTCGGCACCGGCGCTCTCAAGATAACCCCCGGCCACGACATCGTGGACTTTGAGGTCGGCCAGCGCCACAACCTGGAGACCATCGTCTGCATCGCCCTCGACGCGACGATGACTGAGGACGCGGGCCGCTACAAGGGGATGGACCGCTTCGAATGCCGCACCGCCATCGTCAAAGACCTGGAGGAAGGCGGCTATCTGGTGAAGACGGAGCCCTACACCCACAGCATCGGCCACTGCCAGCGCTGCCACACCCTGGTCGAGCCGCTGGTGAGCAAGCAGTGGTTCCTTAACATGGCCCCCCTGGCGGCGCCGGCCATCGAGGCGGTGACCAGCGGCCGCATCCAGTTCGTGCCCGACCGCTTCACCAAGGTCTACCTCAACTGGATGGAGAACATCCGCGACTGGTGCATCTCCCGCCAGCTCTGGTTCGGGCACTCGCATCCCCGTCTGGTACTGCCGCGACTGCGAAGGCCAGACGGTGACGGTGGAAGACCCCGAGGTCTGCCAGCACTGCGGCTCCCGCAACATCGAGCGCGACCCCGATGTCCTCGACACCTGGTTCTCGTCGGCGCTGTGGCCCCACTCCACCCTCGGCTGGCCCGACGATACGGAAGACCTGCGCTACTTCTACCCCACCGGCGTCATGGAGACGGGCTACGACATCATCTTCTTCTGGGTCGCCCGCATGATCATGATGGGCCTCTACAATATGAAGGAGATCCCCTTCCGTCACGTCTACCTGCACGGCCTCGTGCGCGACGAGTACGGCCAGAAGATCAGCAAGTCCAAGATCACCACCAAGCACCACATACCCAGCCCGCTGGAGGCTATCGAGAGCTACGGCGCCGACGCCCTCCGCTATGCCCTCGCGACCGGCGGCACGCCCGGGCAACGACATGCGCATCTCCGAGCAGCGGATGGAGGCCGGGCGCAACTTCGCCAACAAGCTGTGGAATGCCACCCGCTTCGTCATCAGCCACCTGGACGGCGAGAAGATCGCCCGTCCCTCGCTGGATAGCCGCGCCTCGCTGCCCCTGGAGGACCGCTGGATCATGTCGCGCCTCAACCGTGTGATCGGCGAACGTCGACCAGACGATGACCGACTTCCAGCTCGGCGAGGCGGGCCGTCAGGTGCACGACTTCCTCTGGGGCGAGTACTGCGACTGGTATCTGGAGATGGCGAAGGTCCGGCTGTCGAACGGCGACCGCTCTCCCCTGCCGGTGCTCGTCCACGCCCTCGACGCTACCCTCCGGCTTCTCCATCCCTTCATGCCCTTCGTCACCGAGGCGGCCTGGCAGAGCCTCGCGTCCCATCTCGCCGATCCCGGAGCGTCGGCGTTGATCGCTGCCCCCTATCCGGCGGCCGAACCGGCGTGGCTGGACGACGAGGCGGAGCAGCGCGCTCAGAGCGTCATCGACGTGATAAGGGCCGTCCGCAACATCCGCGCCGAGTTCAATGTCGAACCGGCCCGCCATGTCGAAGCCTACGTAATCGCTGATGCGGCGCGCTCCACCTTGGCGGCGAGCGAACCCCTCATCGTCGCGCTGGCCAGGGTGCAGCCCCTCCATATCGTCTCCCAGCCCGGCGACGCGCCTCAGGAAGCGGTCGTCACGGCGGTCCTCAAGGATAGCCAGGTCGTCCTTCCCATGGGCGGCATGTTCGACCTCGAAGCGGAGCGGCAACGGCTCCAGAAGCAGATCGCCGCCGCCGAGGCCGATGTTGAGCGGCTGCGGAGCAAGCTGGCGAACCAGGAGTTCCTGGCTAAGGCGCCGGCGGCAGTCGTGGACAAGGAGAAGGAGAAGCTGGAGGCCGCTCAAGCACGAGTGGCCGGCTTGCAGGAGCGGCTGCGCCAGATCGCGTAGGCTTTGCCCGCCGCTTTTGGCCCGGCGAGAGTGTAGGGACGTTCTGTCATGGAAAGCGTCGGTTCTTGGTCAGGCGAATCTGTCTGTGGTTTGACCCAATATCTGTGCGCTGATAACATAGTATGTGAGATTGGTAACGATTCACCTGTTGTTCCTCTCGGGACAGAGTCTTCTTCCAGAACATCGGGGTGCCCATGCAGAGCCTGCTTGACAACTACGCGGCCGTGCTCGTGGCGGCTGGCATCGGCGTGGCGATGGTTCTGGCCGCTCTTATCGCCTCCCGCATCCTGGCGCCCTTCTCTCCCTCCAAGACAAAGGCGACACCCTACGAGTGCGGCATGCTCCCCATCGGGCGCGTGCGCGCCCAGATGAACGTCCGCTACTACCTCTTTGCCATACTCTTCCTCGTCTTCGACGTTGAAGCGGTATTCATCTTCCCCTGGGCCGTCACCTTCCTGGGAGTAGGGAAGGCGGCCTTCTACGAGATGGTGCTTTTCCTCGCTGTCCTCGTCGGCGGCCTGATATACGCCTGGAAGAAGGGGGCGCTGGAGTGGCGCTAGAAGAGCACGCCAAGACGCCGCCTGCGGTCTGGAAACCGACCTCAGAGAGCGAGCTGCGAGAGGCGGAACGGCTGCGTCCGGTTGAGGTCATACCCGGCAAGGCCCTCTACCGCCAGATATTGCCCGGTGTCATCCAGGCGCCGGCCGACTACATCCTCGGCCTCTCCCGCAAGTCATCCGTCTGGCCGCTGACCTTCGGCCTCGCCTGCTGCGCCATCGAGATGATGTCTTCCTACATGTCGCACCATGACCTCGACCGCTTCGGCATCATCCCCTGGTCCTCGCCCCGACAGGCGGATGTCATGATCATCTCCGGGACGGTGACGAAGAAGATGGCGCCGGCCATCAAGACGCTGTACGAGCAGATGCCCAACCCCAAGTGGGTGCTGGCCATGGGCGCCTGCGCCACCAACGGCGGCCCCTACACCCGCTACGACCGCGTCGTGCAAGGCGTGGACAAGATAATTCCCGTCGATGTCTATGTGCCCGGCTGCCCTCCCCGGCCGGAGGCCCTGATCGAGGGGCTCATCGCTCTTCAGAACAAGATCATGGCGGACCGAAAGGCCATCGGATGAGCGACATCGACGAAGAGAAAGAGGACAACCTGGCCGAGTCTGCGCCCGCAAACGGCGACGTGTTCAAGATGCTGCAGGAAGACCACGAGGCGCCTGTCTCTCCGGGCACCGTCGCCGACACGTTCAAAGAGGTCTTGCCTGACGTCACGTTTGCCTCTGCCCAGGGCGCCCTCGATGTCATCCTGATGATAGCGCGGGAGGACGTCCCTCGTGTCCTGCGGGCGGCGAAGGATGACCCCCGCCTCGATTTCAAGTACCTGCGCTGTCTCTCCGGCGTCGACCACATGGAGAGAGGGCTAGAGGTCGTCTACCAGCTCTACTCCTACACCCACAAACACAGCGTCACCTTGAAGGCGCGCCTGCCTCAGGATGACCCCCGCATCGCCTCGGTCACGCCCATCTGGCGCGGCGCCGACTGGCACGAGCGGGAAGCGGCCGAGATGTTCGGCATCGTATTCGAGGGCCATCCCAACCTGGTGCCGCTGCTGCTGCCCGATGACATGACCGACCATCACCCCCTGCGCAAGGACAACCCCCTTGCCCAGATCGAAGAGTGGCAAGGTGTCCGTCTGGGAGAGGATGTCGTCAACGTGGGGCACATTCCCGCCGGCTACGAGGAGCTCGCCGCCAAGAGCGCCGGCGAGGGCGAAGAGGGGAAAGAATAGGCTGATGGTCGTCGAGGAAGAACGCGATCTAGAGACCATCGATATCAACGTCAACGTGGGGCCCCAGCACCCGGCGACCCACGGTGTCTTCCGCATGGTCCTGACGGTCAGCGGCGAGAAGGTGGTCGACGTAGTTCCCCATATCGGCTACATGCACCGCGGCGCCGAAAAGCTCTCGGAGAACGCGGACTACCGCCAGGCCCTCATCTTCCAGGACCGCACCGACTATCTGGCCCAGTTCAACTGCGAGATGTGCTACGTCATGGCGGTGGAGAAGCTGGCGGGCATCGAAGTGCCGGAGCGGGCCGAGTACATCCGGGTCATCCTATCGGAGCTCAACCGGCTCACCAGCCACTACATGTTCGCCGGCGCCTTCGGCACCGACCTCGGCGTCTACGGCACGGTCTACACCTACGCCTTCCGCGAGCGCGAGTTCATCCAGGAGGTCTTCGAAGAGATAACCGGCGACCGCATGATGTACGGCTACTTCCGTCCCGGCGGCGTCGTCTGGGACGTGCCGGACAACTTCAAAGAGCGGGTGCGCGCGGTGTGCGAGAAGACACGGGTCGGGATCAACGACATCGAGCGCCTCGTGACCGGAAACGAGATATTCCTTGCCCGCTCCCGCGACATCGGCGTCATCTCCGGCGAGGACGCCATCGACTACGGGCTCTCCGGCCCCATGCTCAGAGCGTCCGGTGTGCCGGTGGACCTGCGGCGCGAGGAGCCCTACTCGATCTATGACCGCTTCGACTTCGATATCCCCGTCGGCGACCGGGGCGACTCCTACGACCGCTATCTGGTGCGGATGGAAGAGATGCGTCAGTCGTTGCGCATCATCGAACAGGCGCTGGATCAGATGCCGGAAGGCCCCATCCTGCCGGAGAAGCTGCCGCGCCGCCTTCGCCTGCCGCCGGGCGAGGTCTACATGCGCACCGAGAACCCCCGCGGCGAGTACGGCATCTATCTCATCTCCAAGGGCGGTGAGAAGCCCTACCGGCTGAAGATACGGTCGTCCTGCTTCTGCAACCTCATGGCCCTGAAGAAGATGACGGTGGGTCACTACGTTGCTGACGCGGTCACGATCCTCGGTTCCGTGGATATCGTCCTGGGAGAGGTCGACAGGTGAACCAGCTAGAGAGCTTCTTCGACAACGTCTGGATCGACGCCCTTTGGCGTCTCCTGGTCGTGCTCGCCCTCATGGTCTTCGTCGTCCTCGCCCTCACTTGGGGGGAGCGGAAGGTCATCGGCCGCATCCAGATGCGGCTGGGCCCCATGCGCACCGGCCCCTACGGCATCCTCCAGCCCATCGCCGACATGATAAAGATACTGCTGAAGGAGGACCTGCGTCCGGCGACCGCCGACCGGCTGGCCTTCGAGTTGGCCCCCTTCCTGGCGTTTGTCCCTGTGTTCCTGACCTTCGTCGCTCTGCCCTTCACCGCGAGCTGGGGCGTGCGGGTGCTATCGTTGGGCCTGCTCTATTTCTTCGCCGTCTCCGGCCTGACCGCCCTCGGCTATCTGCTCGCCGGCTGGGCCTCTGACAACAAGTACGCTCTCCTGGGGGCCATGCGCACCGCCGCCCAGCTCATCAGCTACGAGGTGCCCCTCATCTTGGCGGTGCTGGCGCTGTCGATGCTGGCCGGTTCTCTTAATCTGGTCGATATCGTCGAGACGGCAGGGGCGCGTTCCCTTCGTCGTCTGGCAGCCGCTGGGGTTCTTCATCTTCTTGATGTGCGCCCTCTCAGACGTGACGCGGCGACCCTTCGATACCGCCGCCGCCGAATCAGAGCTTGTGGGCGGCCCCTGGATCGAGTTCAGCAGCATCCGCTGGAGCATGCTCTACGCCCTCACCGAGTACGCGGCCCTGTTCGCTCTTGCCACCCTGGGTTCCCTCATCTTCCTCGGCGGCTGGGACTGGCCTCTGGGACGGGACTGGGGCTGGTGGTGGCAGGTCATCCTCATCTTCACCAAGACCAGCCTGCTGCTCATGGTTTTCCTCTGGGCGAACGGCACCTTTGCCCGAGTACGGGTTGACCAACTGATGTCATTCTGCTGGAAGTTCCTGCTGCCGCTTGGGGCTGGTCCAGGTATTCCTGAACGGCCTGATCCTTGTCTATGACTGGCCCGACTGGACGCTGCTGGTCACGTCGGGCTTGGCGCTGGCGGCCGCCGGCTACGCTCTCCACGCGGGTCTGCGGGTGAAAGAGCCGCTGCGCACCGTGACTCTAAGGAGCGACGCCTGATGCTGGGAGTTCTAAGGGGCATGGCCGGCACCCTCCTGACGATGGTTCGCAAACCGGTGACCGTCCAGTACCCCAACGTGCATAAGCCCCTGCCGGAGCGCGAGCGCGGCTTCCCGGTCTTGCTCTGGGACCATGAGGTCGGCGAGCCGTTCTGCACCGGCTGCCACGCCTGCGAGCGCGCCTGCCCGACGGAGTGCATCTCCGTAACGATGAAGGACAACCCGCTGGCGGCGGAGGGCACGAGCAAGCGGCGCAAGATCGTCGACCGCTACCTGCTCGACTACGGGCGCTGCACCCGCTGCCGCATCTGTGTCGAGGTCTGCAACTTCTGCGCCAATGCTATGAACAACACCTGGCAAGGTCATGAGCTGTCGCGCTACGACCGCGCCGAGCTGGTCATGGACCTGGAGCAGCTCTTGGCCCAGTCCAAAGCTAAGCAGATAGAACCGTGGGTGGCCCCATGACGGTAACGGAAGTCATCTTCTA
Source organism: uncultured Chloroflexia bacterium (assembly GCA_963763495.1). GTDB lineage: Bacteria > Chloroflexota > Dehalococcoidia > DSTF01 > JALHUB01 > DAOUEO01. The sequence continues at coordinate 140,919 of CAVXOY010000021.1, read as the reverse complement.
TTTCATCGCGGCGGCGGCCATCCTCGGCGGCCTGGGTGTCGTAGTCAGCCGCAACGTCGTCCATGCTGCCTTGTCCCTGGTCTTCACCCTGCTGGCGGTGGCGGCCCTCTTCATCCTGCTGGCCAGCGAGTTCCTAGCCCTCGTGCAAGTGCTCGTCTACGCCGGCGGTGTCGCTGTCCTGCTGCTGTTCGCTCTCGTCCTGACGCGCGCCCGCGACATGGACCAGACGCTGGACAACAACCAGAAGCCGCTGGCGGCGATCGCGGGGCTCGCCCTCATGGGCGTGCTCATCGCGATGACCGTGCTCACAACCTGGCCGCGCGCGGCGGACGAGCCGGCGCTGGTGGACTTCAACGCCCTCGGCGACGCCCTTTTCCGCAGTTGGGTCGTGCCCTTTGAGGTCGCGTCCCTCGTGCTGCTGGTGGCGCTGGTCGGGGCCATCGTTCTGGCCGGGCCGGAGGAGGGAGAGGAATGATACCGCTGGAGCACTTCCTCGTGGTCAGCGCCGTCCTCTTCTCTCTCGGCGTCTACGGTGTGCTGGTGCGGCGCAACGCCGTTCTGATCCTTATGTCGGTCGAGTTGATGCTGAACGCCGCCAGCATAAACATGGTTGCTTTCGCTGCTTACACCTCGCCGGAGAGGTTCATCGGCATCATATTCGCCATCTTCATCATCATCGTCGCGGCGGCCGAGGTCGGCCTGGCCCTGGCGATCATCCTGCGCCTCTTCCGCAACCGGCGGACGGCGAACGTCGATGAAGTGGACCAGCTTAAGTGGTAACGAGGAGACGGCATTGGCAACAGTAGCTAGGATGGCGGTCGAGTAACGATGGGTATGGAGCAGGCGTGGCTGATACCTGCGATCCCCGCCGCGACGGCGGCCGTCCTCATATTGGTCGGCAAGTACCTGCCGCGTAAAGGCGACTGGCTCTCCGTTCTCGCCATCTCCGCTTCCTTCGTTATCTTCCTCTTCGTCCTCAAAGACCTCGCCGACGCCCTCGCATCCGGCGGCGAGTTTGAGCCCGGGCGCTCCGGCACCGATTGGGTTGCCTTCGCCGACTTCAAGCTGCGCATCGGCTTCTCCTTCGACCAGCTTGCCGCCGTCATGGTGGCGGTCGTCAGCTTCATATCCCTCATGGTCCAGGTCTACTCGCTGGGCTACATGAAGGGCGACTCCCGCTACGGCTGGTACTTCGCCGTCCAGTCCCTCTTCGCGGCGTCGATGCTCACCCTCGTCCTGGCCGACAACCTGCTGCTGCTCTACTTCGCTTGGGAGGGCGTCGGCATCTGCTCCTATCTGCTCATCGGCCACTACCACGAGAAGCAGTCGGCGGCGGAAGCGGCCAAGAAAGCGTTCGTCACCACCCGCCTGGGCGACGTTGGGCTTCTTATCGGGACGATCCTCCTCTGGCGCTCCGTCGGCACCTTCGACCTGTCCGAGATCTTCGCCGCTGTCGACGCCGGGCAGGTCGACCAGACCTACCTGACGGTGAGCGTCATCCTGATCCTGCTGGGGGCGATGGGCAAGTCGGCCCAGTTCCCCTTCCACGTCTGGCTGCCCGACGCCATGGAGGGCCCGACGCCGGTCAGCGCCCTCATCCACGCCGCGACGATGGTCGTGGCGGGCGTCTACCTGGTGGCCCGCACGATGCCGCTCTTCGAGGCGGCGGACGGCACCCTGGTGATCGTCACCGTCGTCGGGCTTATCACCACCTTCCTCTCAGCGACGATGGGCCTCGTCATGACGGATATCAAGAAGGTCGTTGCCTACTCCACCCTCAACAGCCTGGGGCTCATGTTCGTCGCCCTCGGCTCGGGGCTCGGTCACGGTGGCGATGCTCTACCTCTTCACCCACGCCTTCTTCAAGGCCCTCCTCTTCCTCGCTTCAGGCTCGGTCTACCACGCGACCGATGAGCTGGAAATCGACCAGATGGGAGGCCTCGCGAGGCAGATGCCGCTTGACCGCCACCGTCTTCACGCATCGGCGCCATGGCGATGGCGGGCCTGCCGCCACTCTCCGGCTTCTGGAACAAGGATGAGCTGCTGCTGACGATTTTCGACAACCAGAACTCGATCGTGTTCTTGCTCGTCCTTAGCGAGCGTGGTCATAACGGCGCTCTACATGACGCGGCTGGTGCTGCTTGTCTTCACCGGCGAGCCGCGCAACAAGGCGATCTACGAGCACGCCCACGAGCCCGTTCCCGCGATGAAGTGGACGACTGTGCTGCTGGGCGCATTGACGCTCGTCGCCGGCTTCGTCGTCTTCGACCAGATTGGGCGTCTGATGGGCTTCCCCGGCGGCTTCGGGCAGTTCGTCTTCAGCCACGAAGGCGAGGTGTTCAAGGTCAACGGCTCTCATCATGGCGTCCTCCATTGTTCTCGTGCTGGCGGGTATAGGGGGTGGGTTCTACTTCTGGTGGGGTCCCGCCCTGCGCGCCCAGGCTGCCGCTCAGGCGATGCCTCGGCTCTATGACCTGGTACGCAACAAGTTCTACATCGACGATGCCTACCAGTGGGTCATCAACCGCGTCGTGCTGGTCGTCGCCGGCGCCGTCTCCTGGTACGACCGCGCGGTGGTGAACGACACCGGCGTGAACGGCCCTGCCGACCTGACGCGGTTCGGCGGCTTCCTGCTCAAGTTCCACGAGACCGGTCGCATGCCCAACTACGCCCTCGCCATGACCTTGGGGATAGTCGTCCTGGCGGTCATCGCCTTCTTTGTTGGTACTTAAGGAAAGTGGATAGCGGAACGGAAAGCTAAGTGGAAGAATACGTCCTCCTGCCCTTGATAGCGGTGCCGCTGATCACATCGGTCATCCTCATCGCCGTGCCGTCGCGCTACCCGAACCTCGTGCGCTACATCTCGGCGGTGGCGGGCGCTATCCTGTTCGGCCTGTCGCTGTACATCTTCTTCGCCTTCCAGTTGGGGGGTAACGAGCCCTTCCAGTTCGAGATGCGCTGGCCCTGGCTGGAGAACGTCGGCTTCCTGGGCAAGGATGGCATCACCTTCCATCTCGGGGTGGACGGCATCTCCACGCCGATGGTGCTGCTGAACGGTATCGTTGCCTTCACCGGCGTCCTCATCTCCTGGAAGATCGACTATCGCAACAAGGACTTCTTCGTCCTCTTCTTCGCCCTCGTCGCCGGTGTCTTCGGTACCTTCACTTCGCTCGACCTGTTCTTCTTCTTCTTCTTCTATGAGCTGGCGGTGCTGCCGATGTTCCTGCTCATCGCCGTCTGGGGGTCGAGCAGCCGCTTCCCGACCTTCGTGCGGACGAAGGAATACGGGGCGATGAAGCTGACCCTGTACCTGGTGGCGGCGAGTGTTCTCATCTTCGTCGGCATCCTTGCCGTCTTCGTCAAGGCCGGTCTCGGCACCTTCGACCTGCCGTCGCTCTATACCGTCGAGTTTTCGGAGAGCTTCCAGAAGGCCTTGTTCCCGGTCTTCCTCATCGGCTGCGGTGTGCTGGCCGGTCTCTGGCCGTTCCACACCTGGTCGCCCGACGGCCATGTGGCGGCGCCGACCGCCGTCAGCATGCTCCACGCCGGTGTCCTGATGAAGCTGGGGGCGTTCGGTATCATCCGGTTGGGGATCCAGCTCCTGCCGCAGGGAGCGGAGTACTGGATGCCGGGCCTGATGGTCTTGGGCACCATCAACGTCATCTACGGTGCTATCTCAGCGATGGCCCAGCGCGACTTCAAGTACATGGTTGGCTACTCCAGCGTCAGCCATATGGGCTACGTCCTCATGGGGCTGGCGACGCTGAACTCGATAGGGGTGAACGGGGCGGTGCTCCAGATGTTCTCCCACGGCGTCATGACGGCTCTCATGTTCGCTATGGTGGGCGCCCTCTATGACCAGGCCCACGTCCGCGACATGTCGATCTTCGGCGGCCTGGCGAACAAGATGCCGCGCTTCACCGCCTTCTTTGCCATTGCCGGGCTTGCCTCGCTGGGGCTGCCTGGGCTCTCCGGATTCGTAGCCGAGCTTCACATCTTCATCGGTGTCTTCAAGACCTACCCGGCGCTCGGCGCCCTCGCCGTATTCGGCGCCGCGCTCACCGCGACCTACATTCTGCGCATGCTGGCGATGGCCTTCTTCGGCCCCTTCAACGAGAAGTGGGACAAGCTCAAGGAGATGTCCCGATTGGAGCAGGCGGCCGGAGTGATCTTGATTGCGTTCCTGCTTTTCATGGGTCTCTGGCCTGCGCCCTTCATTGACCGTATCTCCAGCACCGTGCTGCATCTGGTGGCCGTGACATGAACCTTGACTACTCGCTGCTGATACCGGAGTACCTGCTGGCGGGCCTAGCGGCCCTGGTAGTGGGGCTCGACCTGTTCGTTGGGCGGCGTGTCCGCGACTATCTGCCCTACCTGACGGCGGCAGCGCTGGGCGTCATCCTTGTCGTCTCCCTGCTCTATGTGAACGACACTCCGAAGGACTTCGGCGGCCTCATCCAGATCGACAACTTCACGACCTTGTTCCGCGTCTTCTTCATCGCCACCACGGCGGTCGTGGCGCTGGCCTCGACCCACTTCGTCAAGGGTCACCTCCGCCATGCCGGTGAGTACTACGGCCTGCTGGTGCTTTCTACCATCGGCGCCATCTACATGGCCGCGGCCCGCGAGCTGCTCACCGCCTACATAGCGTTGGAGCTGCTGAGCTTCAGCCTCTACGTCCTCGTCTCCTTCGCCAAGATGGACCCCAAGTCGAACGAGGGCGGGATGAAGTACATGCTGCTGGGCGCCTTCTCCTCGGCGCTGTTCCTCTACGGCCTGAGCCTCATCTACGGCGTGACCGGCTCCACCTTCTACAGCGACATCTCCTCCGCCCTCGCTGCCGGGACCGCCGACTTCGACCTGGCGATGCTGATGGGGCTGGTGCTCGTCGTCGCCGGGCTGGGCTTCAAAGTGGCGGCGGTGCCCTTCCACATGTGGACGCCCGATGCCTACGAGGGCGCGCCCTTGCCTATCACCGCCTACCTCTCCGCTGCCTCCAAGGCCGCCGGCTTTGCCCTGCTGCTGCGTCTCTTCTCCGGCGCGTTCCTGCCTGTCTTGGAGGACTGGCAATGGATGGTAGCGGTGCTGGCGGTGGCGAGCATGATCGTGGGGAACCTGGTCGCTATTCAGCAGCACAACATCAAGCGGCTGATGGCCTACTCCAGCATCGTCCAGGTTGGCTTCATGCTCATGGCCATCGCCGCCCTGTCCCACGACACGGCGAGCGCCCTCGTGCTGCACATGGTCGGCTACGTCATCACCAACCTGGCGGCATTCGCCGTGATCATCGTCTACTACAACCTGACCGACAAAGACGAGATACCCGGCTACAGCGGGCTGGCGGAGCGGGCGCCTTTCCTCGCCCTCTCTCTGACCGTCGCTCTCTTCTCGCTGGCAGGAATGCCGCTGTTCGCCGGCTTTGCCACCAAGTTCGTCCTCTTCCAGGCGGTCGCCGAGGAAGGCTTCCTCTGGCTGGCGGTCATAGCGGTGATCAACAGCTTCGTATCCCTCTACTACTATTTGCTGGTCATCAGGCAGATGTACGTCTCGGAGGCGGAGGAGAAGACGCGCCTGCGGGTGCCCTTCGCCGCCAACGCCGTCGTCTTCGTTCTCGTCGTCGGCATCTTCGTCGTCGGTCTCTTCCCGCGCCCCCTCTTCGACGCCGTGGACAACGCGACGGAGTCGATCTTCCCGACGGCTCAGACAACCGTCATCACCGACGGCCGGTAGCGAGCGATGCGGCCGAAATCGGTCCTGCGCCTTGTTCCCCTTTTCCTCCGGCTGTTCACCATCGCCGCTCTTTCCGCCGGGTCATTCTGGGTGCTGCTCCGCTACTGGCTGCGTGGCCCCTGCCCCTATGGACAGCGCTGGATTCTCGACAACCCGCTGCGCTGGCTGGTCCATCCCCTGGGAAGGACGCTCGACGTGTTCCCGCTGTCTCCTGGGGGTAGAGTGCTGGAGTTGGGCCCTGGCCCCGGCTACTTCAGCGTCGAGGCGGCCCGCCGCCTAGGCCCCGAGGGAGGGCTGCTCTGTCTCGACCTGCAGCCGGAGATGACGCGTGCCCTACAGCGACGTTTGAGGAAGAAGGGCGTCAGGAACGCCCAGGTCGCCGTTGCCAGCGCCCTTGACCTGCCCCTGGAGGGCGACTCCCTGGACGGGGCGTTTCTCGTGACCGTGTTGGGAGAGCTTCCGGACCGGCGGCGCGCCCTGGCCGAGTTGCGGCGGGTGCTGAAAGGAGGAGGCGTTCTCTCTATCACCGAGAGCCTGCCCGACCCTGACTATCAGCGAGAGAGCAGCGTCCGCAGAGAATGTGAGGCCGGCGGCTTCCTATTCCAGGAACTTGTCCGCCGGCCCCTCGGTTTCACTATGAACTTCGTCGCGCTGAAGGCTACAGGATAGGCAGGTAGCGCTCCAGCTCGTAGTCCGTCACCTTCGTGCGGTAGGCATCCCATTCTATCTTCTTGTTGGCGATCAGCGTCTCGAAGACGTGGTCGCCCAGGGCCCGACGTAGGAGGTCGCTGCCCTCAGCCACCTCAATCGCCTCGATCAAGCTGCCCGGAAGAACGTCGATGCCCCGCGCTTTCCGCTCGGCTTCCGTCATGTGGAAGACGTTCTCCTCGACAGGGTCGGGCAGCGGGTATTTCTTGTCGATTCCCTCGAGGCCGGCCGCCAGCATCGCCGAGAAGGTTAGGTAGGGGTTGCAGGCGGGGTCGGGCGAGCGGTACTCGACGCGGGTGGCTGTCTCCTTCCCCGGCTTGTACTCGGGCACCCGGACCATGTCGGAGCGGTTGCGGCGGGCCCAGGTGATGTAGCAGGGAGCCTCGTAGCCGGGCACCAACCGCTTGTACGAGTTCACCCACTGGTTCGTGACCAGCGTGATCTCGCGGGCGTGGTGGAGGAGACCGGAGATGTATGCCTTGGCGGTCTCCGAGAGGTGGTAAGGGTCATTCGGGTCGAAGAAAGCGTTGCGCTTGCCGTTGAACAGCGACTGGTGCACGTGCATGCCGGAGCCGTTCTGCCCCGCTATCGGTTTGGGCATGAAGGTCGCGTAGACCCCGTGCGAGAGTGCGACCTCCTTCACCACCAGCCGGTAGGTCATGGCGGCGTCGGCCATCGTGAGGGCGTCAGTGTAGCGTAGGTCGATCTCGTGCTGACTGGGAGCGACCTCGTGATGAGAGTATTCCACACCGATCCCCATGTCTTCCAGGATCAGGATCGTGTCCCGCCGCAGATCGGTGGCGACGTCCAGAGGCGTGAGGTCGAAGTAACCGCCTTGATCGAGAGGTTCCGGATTGTCGGCGCTCCTGAAGTAGAAATACTCCAGTTCAGGGCCGACGTAGAAAGTGTAGCCCAGGTCGGCGGCGCGCTTGATGTTGCGCTTGAGTACGTAGCGAGGGTCGCCCTCGAAGGGCTTGCCGTTTGGCATACAGATGTCGCAGAACATGCGGGCCGTGCCCTTCTCCTGCGGCCGCCAGGGGATGACGACGAAGGTGGAGGGGTCGGGGAAGGCCATCATGTCGCTCTCATCTATGCGGGCGAACCCCTCGATGGATGAGCCATCGAAGCCCATTCCCTCCTCCAACGCGCCCTCCAGCTCTTCGACAGTGATCGTGAAGCTCTTGAGCGAGCCCAGGATGTCGGTGAACCAGAGGCGGATGAACTTGATGTCCTGGTCCTTGCAGGTCTGGACCGCGTACTCTTTGCTGCCTTTGTCGACCATTTCTATTCTCCTTCTTCTTGATCTTGGCGATCTGAATTCTAACTGTTAGCCCGGCTTCGCGCCTAGCTACGCCGGGTCATTTCCTGATCCAGGGCTTGGTTTCTCTCTCCAGCAACTTGGATGGAAGACCACCCGTGCCGTTCGCCGCCAGACTCCGCCCTCTTTCGTAGGCCCCCCGGCGCGGCCGAGGAACCGTCAGCTCAGCGACGCTCTGCACGCTCAGCCCCTGGAGGGTGTAGGCGCGCTCGCCGTGCTGGGAGATATCAAGACCCAGTTTCTCCTCTTCCTCGGAGACCCGCAGCCCCATCACCCAGTCGAGGACCCGCAGGATCACTATCGTCGCAATCAGCGAATAGCCGAGAGTGGCGCCTACCGCGAGCGCCTGTGTCCCGAGTTGGCCGGGATTGCCGTGAATGAGACCGTCGGCGCCGGCGGCGTTGACAGCGACAGTGGCGAAGAGGCCCGCGGCGAGCGTGCCCCATGCCCCACCGACGCCGTGTACGCCGACTACGTCCAGCGAGTCGTCCAGGTGCAGTCGGTGGCGCATCTGGACGGCCAGGTAACAGAATACACCAGCGCCGACTCCGATGGCGAGAGCGGGCCCAACGTCGACGAAGCCCGCCGCGGGTGTAATCGCCGCCAGGCCGGCAACAGCGCCGGCGCCCGCGCCCACGACGCTCGGCTTCTTCGTTTGCCAGTAGCCCAACGCCAGCCAGGTCAGGGCGGCGGCGGTCGCAGAGATATGAGTGACCATGAAAGCGTTGACGGCCAGGCCGTTCGCCGCCAGAGCGCTGCCGGCGTTGAAGCCGAACCAGCCGAACCAGAGGAGCGCCACGCCCAGCATCATCATCGAGACGTCGTGTGGCTCCATCGCCTCCCTGCCGAACTCCAGACGTTTCCCGTACATGATCGCCGCGACCAAGGGCGGCGATTCCCGCGTTCACATGCACCACGGTGCCGCCGGCAAAGTCGAGGGCGCCGAGTTCCCGCAGCCAGCCGCCGGGCGCCCAGACCCAGTGGGCGATCGGCGCGTAGACCAGCAGCGACCAGAGAGCCATGAAGATGACAAAGGTGCCGAACTTGGCCCGCTCGGCGAAGGCGCCGGTTATCAGGGCGGGAGTGATGACGGCGAACATCATCTGAAAGACCATGAACGCCAGATGGGGTATCGTCGCCGAGTAATCGGGGTTCGGCGCCTGCCCCACGTGGCGCAGGAAGGACCAGTCGAGGCCGCCGATGATGCCGCCGTGGTCGGGCCCGAAAGCCAGGCTGTAGCCGACGGTTACCCACAGTATGCTGGCGATGGCAATCACTACAAAGCTGTGCATGATCGTACCGAGAACGTTCTTCTCCCTGACCAGGCCACCGTAGAAGAAAGCGAGTCCGGGCGTCATTAGCATCACCAGCGCGGCGGAGACAAGGACCCAGGTCGTGTCGCCGGCGCTAATCGTATCTAGTGGCATGGCAGTCCTCCCTCTCGGTAACGCCTCTGTCCTCACGAGTCTAGAGGCAGCGCGTTACGAGAGTGTTACGAGTCGGTGAACTTGTCATTACGAGGACTGCCGAGAGGCAGCGCGGAGCGCAACGGCGAGTCGCTCTCCGGCCGACCGCCACCGCCCAGGCGCGCTCGGTCATCTTCTGATCCACGGCTCGGTCTCCCTTCGGCCAGTGTCATCGAAGGCGCTGGCAGTGCCGTTCGCACCAGGCCTTTCGCCGCATCGTAGGCCCGCCGCGCCGCTGGGACTGTCAGCTCGGCGACCTGCAGCACGCTCAGCCCCTGGAGGGTGTAGGCGCGCTCGCCGTGCTGAGAGATGTCGAGACCCATCTTCTCTTCTTCCTCCGAGACCCGCAGCCCCATCACCCAGTCGAGGACGCGGAGAATTACCAGCGTCGCGACCAGCGAGTAGGCCGAGAGTGACCCCTACCGCCAGCGCCTGGAGCACCGAGCTGGCCGGGGTTGCCGTGGATGAGACCGTTGGCGCCGGCCGCGTTCACCGCCACGCTGGCGAAGATGCCCGTCGCGATGGCTCCCCAGGCCCCGCCGACGCCGTGCACGCCGACCACGTCGAGGGTGTCATCGAGGTGCAGGCGGTGGCGCAACTGGACGGCAAGGTAACAGAACACGCCGGCGCCGACACCGATCGCGATGGCCGGCCCCGCGTCGACGTAGCCCGAGGCGGGGGTGATGGCGACCAGCCCGGCCACGGCGCCTGCCCCGACCCCAACCGCGCTCGGCTTCTTCGACTGCGCCCAGCTTAGAAACATCCAGGTGATGGCGGCGGCGGCAGCGGCGACGTGCGTCACGACGAAAGCGTTGATCGCCAGGCCGTTCGCCGCCAGAGCGCTGCCGGCGTTGAACCCAAACCAGCCGAACCAGAGGATAGCCACGCCCAGCATCATCATCGAGACGTCGTGCGGCTCCACCGCCTCCTTCCCAAACTCCAGGCGCTTCCCGTACATGATCGCCGCGACAAGGGCGGCGATACCGGCGTTGACGTGCACGACCGTGCCGCCGGCGAAGTCCAGGGCGCCGAGTTCGCGCAGCCAGCCGCCGGGCGCCCAGACCCAGTGGGCGACCGGCGCGTAGACCAGCAGCGACCAGAGAGCCATGAACACGAGAAAGGTGCTGAACTTGGCCCGCTCGGCGAAGGCGCCGGTGATGAGGGCCGGAGTGATTATCGCGAACATCAGTTGGAAGGCCATGAACGCCAGGTGGGGTATCGTCGCTGAGTAATCGGCGTTCGCAGTCTGGCCGACATCTTTCAGCATAAGCCAGTCGAGGCCGCCGATGATGCCGCCGTGGTCGGGCCCGAAAGCGAGGCTGTAGCCGACCGTAACCCAGAGCAGGCTGACGAGAGCGATGACGACGAAGCTGTGCATGATGGTGCCGAGGACGTTCTTCTCCCGCACCAGTCCGCCGTAGAAGAAGGCGAGGCCGGGCGTCATCAGCATCACCAGGGCCGCCGCGACGATGACCCACGTGGTATCGCCGGCGCTAATCAAATCAGTAGGCATGGCTCTCCTCCCCTGTCTGGCTCACGTTCGTATATTCACCAGTCTAGGGAGGCCCTATTACCGACGCGTTACGCGCCCGTTAAGATGGGGTTACTGGGGAGTGGGGGCTAGGATGAGGCGTGGAAGCGGTAGCCGACGCTGCGGACGGTCTCGATGAAGGTGTGCCCGCCGATTTCCAGCTTGCTGCGCAGACGGCGGATGTGGACGTCGACGGTGCGGGCGCCGCCGTAGAAGTCGTAGCCCCAGACCTTGTCCAGCAGCGCCTCGCGCGTGAAGACCCGGTCGGGCTGGGTCGCCAGGAAGCGAAGCAACTCATACTCCTTGAAGGTCAGCTCCACCGGCGAGCCGCCGACTGACACCCGATAGCTCGCGAGGTCGATCACGAGGCTGCCGTGGCGCTGGATGTCCGGCGAGTCAACCTCCGGCTGGCCGGCCAGGCGGCGCAGGCGGGCCGTTAGCTCTCCCGGCCGGAGGGGATGGAGCACGAAGTCATCGACACCGAGGCCGGTGCCGTCTGTCGGGAAGCGTCCCTCGGGAAGGATCGCCAGCGTCGGCTTGCGGCTTTTGTCGTCGGCAAAGAGACCGGACGGTGGTGATTCATCGAGGCCGGCTGTCAGGTCAACGACGAGAGCGACCGGCGAGGGCTGCCGCCTTAGCAGGGCCGGAGCGTCACCGGCGCCGCACGTTTCCACCTGATAGCCGGCATCGCGCAACTCACGGGCGGCTTGCTCCGTGTTTTCGCCTTCCCCGATGACTAGTACCTTCTGCAAACTCCCTCGCTGGATACGACTGTATGTTCTCCGCCTTTCGGACACCAGTATAGCAGAGGGCGCAAGCGGCCCGGAACTCCGACGGCGATCACAGATTCCACCGATTGTGCCGATTGTATTCTGGAGCGGGGAGTCGCTGCGGTGCTCACAGGTGCCTTCCCCGCCGCAGTTTCGTGCCTCTAGCAGCCGCTGCGGCTCCCCCTCTATCTCTGCTGCCGTTGTCCCCTCAGGCGCTTGCTTGGTCTCCCTGCTGCCCTTCACCCTCTGCGTTCGAGGAGGCGGGAACTGGCGCCGGACGCCTGCGCAGCCAATCTCCGATCATGACGAGCGAGGCCGCCGCCCATAGCGAGAGGATGGGCATGAGCGGGAAATGAAAGCGGTCTTCGCCGAAGAACACGACGCCGAACACAAGCGTCCAGTAGATGACGGCGCCGATCAGGAGCGCCTTGCCGGGGTCTCGCAAGGAGAACCAGGCGCGGATGCCCAGCCCGGCCACCAGCAGAGCGATCCAGTAATAGACACTGGCCAGACCGCCGAAGAACCTCTCCGCCGAGCGGGATATCGTCAGCCCCTCCAACTGGATCCAGTGCATGCTGGAATTGTCGTCTTTGTACAGGAAGAACAGCTTCGTGGGAATGAGCCCCAGGTCCTTCGTTGGGTGCTCGCGGATAAACGTCAGCGCCTCGTCGAGGGCGACCTCGCTTATCTTGACCTCCTTCTCCGGGTTCGTCATCGCCTCGTAGCGAAAGCCCACGTCGAAGTCCGAGATCCGGCCGTTGGCGCCGTCGTGATGGCCGACCCAGAAGGCCTCGTTCCCGCTCGTCGAGATGAGTATGAACGACTTCATCCGGATGACGTTCCGCGCCGTCCAGGGCCCGATGATCACCGCCATCCCGACAAGGATGACGGCGGCGTAGAGGGCAGTCCGTCGCCAGGAGCGCCAGCGCAGGAGCAGCGCCGGCAGGATGAAGGCGATGAGCAGCAGCCCCTCCCCGCGCACGAGGGCGGCGTATCCGATGAGCGCGCCGATCAGCCCCACCTGCCAGAGACGGGGCGCCGTCCGTCCCAGCATCAGATAGACGGTCAACACTAAGATCAGGACAAAGACGGTCGTGAACAGGACCTCCGTCAGCGTCAGGCTGGCGAAGAAGATCTGGTTCGGGAACAGCGCCAGCAGCAGCGCCGCCGTCAGCCCCACGCGGCGGTCGAACAGCCGCGATCCCAGCAGGTAGAGCAGCACCACCGTGACGCTGCCCAGGACGGCGTTGAGCAATCGCACCGACAGCGTGTTGTCGTCGAAGAGATAGTAGAGCGGCGTCAGCGTCAGCGGATAGCCGGGCGGCCAGTGGGCGCTCGGGTGGTACCAGTGGTCGATGTAGCCCTTGCCTGCCGCCAGTTGCTGGGCCTGGTAGTCGTAGAGCGTCATGTCGAAGCGCCAGGCCGCGCGGGGCGATGCGTCGACGTGGATGGCCCAGGCCAGGCGAAGGGCAAGCGCCAGCAGGAAGATGAGGATGACCCAGGTCCGCGTCTGCCGGAACACGCCTGTCGCTGGCGCGTGCGACTGGGCGTCCGGCGGGGGTTGGATTTCAGGGAGCAAAGACAGCCACCTTCTGATGCTGCAGCCGGCGGCATCCGCGCTGGCGAACCGTCGGATTCTTGCGCTTCCCCATGTTAGACCGGCGGCGACCCCACGAGCAATCTACGCCGGATTTGATTTCGCTTTCCCCTCTTCGCTATACTCTGGGAGGGCCAGCGTAGCTCAGGGGTAGAGCAGCGGTTTCGTAAACCGCGGGTCGAGGGTTCGAATCCCCCCGCTGGCTCCAAACCGATTCGCGTGTCTTCGCCGATTCCCTGCTCTCCACCTTAGCGCGCGTGACTTGGAGCATCTGACGAATCGAGAACGTACGAATGACTGGGGACAGCCTGCCGCCCGCCGACCGAGAAGAATGGGCGAGCCTATACGTCGCCTTCGCCATTCTCCGCAAAGAATCGGAGCGTGCCTTGTCTGCCTGGCAAGTCACCGTTTCCCAGGTTACGGTCCTGGGTCTCCTCGCCGAAGCCGGGCAGCCCCTGTCCGTAGGCACGCTGGCAGAGTTGATGTTACTGGAGAGCCCCAGCGTCACCAGCCTGGTTGATCGGATGTGCGAATCGGGTCTGGTGGAGCGCCTGAAAGACCCCCATGATCGGCGCAAGGCCCTGGTCAAGCTCACCAACAAGGGCCGGAAGGTGCACGATGATGTCCGAGCGTCGGCAGCCGCGGTCAGCGACGAGCTGTTCGGCGTCCTTTCCGACAAGAAGCGAGAGGCCCTCAAGCTCCTCTTGCAGGAGTTTACCCGTCGCAACATCCGGCGCCTCCGCTGACAGCCCCGCGCCGCCGCGTTCCCTCGCTCCACCCTCGTCTCGCGTACTCCGAGACGGTGATCTGCCGGTGCCTGAGGCTCTCCCGCCGTGGCCAAACTAACATAGACTGTGGTAGCGTTCGGGGAAGCAGATCATGGGAGGGATGTCATATGCAAAAGGATAACCGGCGAGTCTGCCCTGCCGAGCATTCTTGGAGTCTTCTTATTCCTATCAGGAAATGGTTTCACAACCCTCAGAGGATCCTCAGAGACTTCGTCAAAGAGGGGATGACGGCCCTGGACGTTGGCTGCGGGCCGGGATTCTTCTCCCTGCCAATGGCCACCATGGTTGGCAAGACCGGAAAGGTCATCGCAGCAGATCTGCAAGAAGGGATGCTGAAACGACTGAAGAACAGGGTCAGTGGGCAGGAAATAGAAGAGAGGATTCAGCTACATCGCTGCGAGGAAGACAGAATAGGGATCGCAGAGACAGTCGATTTCATTCTGGCTTTCTACATGGTTCATGAAGTCCGGAACCAGGATGAGTTCTTCCGAGAACTCAAATCCATATTGAAACCTGACGGGCAATTGCTGGTCGTGGAACCGAGGTTCCATGTCTCGAAGAAGGCGTTTGAGGAGACCGTGGCCAAGGCCATCGCCGCCGGCTTCACGCCTACCAAGGGGCCCAGTGTGTTCTTCAGTGAGTCGGTCGTCTTAAGACACGGGCCGTGAGTGCGCAACCACGGCCTGCGCCCGCCGGCGCAGCCCCGTACTCGGCCGCTCCCTCTCCGCTGATTCCCTCCCCTCAAGCTTGACGCGTGTACGACCGCTGGGCTAACATGCAGCCCAAGCCGGTCTGGCGCATCTGGCAAGAGTTCGCCCTGGAGTCCCCGCCGGAGAGCCCGCCAGGCCGATGCGTGACTCGGACGCGCCAACCGGGGCTCTTGCGTAGTGACGATCGAACACGATGCGGGAATCTACGTGCTCGGGATGACAGACGACGCCAAAGCTTGTCGCACGGCTCTTCATTTTGGCAGCGGCTTCCTCATCGGCTGTTATCGAATCCACGATGCTATTGAGCATGGAGGTCACGCCGATGGACATTGACTGGCATCATCCTGGCCGCAGCGGCCCTAGTAGTCGTGTTTGCCTTTGAGTGGCTGAAGCGCCCGAGGCTTGAATCCGCGCGGCCTCGTGGCGAGCCAGTCTGCCTGTACGTGGTGTTTGCAACCGTCGAGATGCGGAATAAGCGCTTATGGCGGCCCCTTCAGGCAGTCTTGGTACGGGAGAGCGCTCTCGGGTGTGAAGTGACTCTGAAGTTCGCGTATCGGGACAGAAGCAACTGGCTATCCCTGAGGTGGCCGCCCGATGGAGTCGTCAACCTGAACCATCGATGCTGTACCTGTGGTGACCGCTCAGACACTGGTGTGAGCAGCTGGCCGGCTGCGGTTAGCATTCGTGGCGCACTACTGACCAGACGATGGTGCAGCAGACATTGATGATTCGATGTCCCAGCGGCAGATGCTTGGGCAGGAGGTCGCAGTTGCAGTGCTGCGGCAAGATGGCACGGCTCACGCGTGGGGTGCTGAGTCCTACGCTTCTCTGCGAATGGAAGAACTCAGTCCTGGGCTCCAACATCAAGTATACGAGGTCAGAGTCCGCGTTCAGGGCTTCAGGAATCCAGTGTCGGCGATTCCTGCTCGCCAACCTTACACCTGCCACTGTCGCGAGATCCGCCGAATTGATAGGCAGCCTAGGACCCCTACTGAGGGTCGTGCTCTGCTGACCTCACTCGGCGGCTATCGCGCTCCCTCCGCTAACCACATCAACTTATGATGGCCATGCCGTTGTGTATTTGACGAATGGTGTTATTGTGTGATATCATCATCGCGCCGAAGGGACAGGAGGAGGCAGGCAGACATGAGAAAAGTAGTCAAGCAGCTCCGGCACGGCCAGATCACCATCCCCAAGGAGATCAGGGACGCGATCGGCCTGGACGAGGACGATATGCTTTCCATCTCCGTCGCCGGGGGCAGGCTGGAAATCGAGCCGGTGCGGGTCGCCCCCAAGAGCAAGGGCTCCCCCTGGGCCAAAGAGATCTATGAGACGTTCGCGCCGCTACGGGAGAGCCTGAAAGGCCGCTCAGAGGCAGAGGTCAACGCGGCGATCGATGAGGCGTTAAGCGAGGCGAGAGAGAGCAAGGAATGAGAGTCGTCCTCGATACGGTCGTCTTCGTGCGCGCCCTCATCAACCCCCACGGCCGATGGGGGCGCCTCCTTTTCCAGCTCTCCGACCGCTACACAATCGTCCTCTCGCCCGATATCATCAGGGAGGTCATCTCCGTCCTCTACCGGCCGAGCCTTCGCCGCCGTTTCCCTCGGATGGCTGAGCCGGCTCCCCTCGAGAAGGTCCTCGCCATCCTTGAGCGCGCGGAGGTCGTCGAGCCCGCCGAGAGGCTCTCGATATGCCGCGACCCCAACGACGACAAGTTCTTCGAGTGCGCCGTCGCGGGCCGGGCGCAGTACATCGTCAGCGAGGACAAGGATATCCTGGACGTCGGCGAGTTCGAGGGGATAAAGACGGTGACGGCCGACGAGCTCATTGCTCTGCTGTCTACCGACTGAAAGGGGCTACTCCGCCTCCGCCAACCGCCGCTGCAGCGACTGCGCCGCGAGCTGTACCCCCTCCGCAGCCGTCGCGAAGGGCGGCGCGTACGTCAGGTCGAGGCGTAGCAGGTCGGCCACCGTCATCTTGCCGTAGAGCGCCGTCGCTATCACGTCGATCCGCTTCGCCACCGTGTCGTGGCCTGCCATCTGCGCCCCCAGCAGCCGGCCGCTCCGCCGCTCCGCCACCAGCTTGACCGTCAGCGTCTGCGCGTCGGGATAGAAGCGGCCGTGCGAGGGGAAGCGCGTCACCGCCGCCACCGCGTCGAAACCGGCCAGCTTCGCCTGCTCCTCCGATAGCCCCGTCCGCGCGATCTCCAGCCCGAACACCTTCACGCCGGACGTCCCGACGATCCCGGGGAACGTCGAGTGCCCGCCCGCCGCGTTCTCCCCGGCGACCCGCCCCTGCTTGTTGGCCGTCGTCCCCAGCGGATAGTACACTGCCTTGCCCGTGATCAGGTTTCGCGTCTCCACGCAGTCACCGGCGGCGTAGATGTTCGGCAGGTTCGTGCGCATCATATCGTCCGTGGCGATCGCCAGCGTCTCGCCCAGCGCGATGCCGGCCTCGCGCGCGACGGCGACGTCCGGCCGCGCCCCCACCGCCACGATAACGATGTCGGCCTCCACCTCCTCATGATCGGTGACCACCTTCTGGACGGCCCCCTCGGCGTCCGGCTCGAAGCTGACCGCAAGCTGCTGCCTGAGCACTGCGACACCGTTGCTCTTCATCTCATCGTCGATAAGCTCGACGATCGGCGGCTCGCTCCCCGGCATGAGCGAGGCGCGTGGCCTCCACTATCGTCACCTCCGCGCCCACCAGGCGCAGCGCCTCCGCCATCTCCAGGCCGATGTAGCCGCCGCCGATGATCGCTGCCTTGCGTACCTTGTGAGCCTTGAGATACTCCCGTATCCGCACGCCGCCCTCCAGCGAGCGCAGCGTGAAGACGCCGTCGAGGGAGATGCCCGGTATGTTGGGCCGGATGGCATGGGCGCCGGCGGCGATCACCAGCTTGTCGAAGGGAATGCTGACTTTCTGGCGCGTCGACTGGTCGGCCGCTTCGACTGTGCCCGCTTCGGCGTCGATGTGCTGCACCTCGTGGCCGGTGCGCACGTCGATCTTGCGTTCCTCGCGGAAGTACTCCGGCGTGTAGACGATCAGGCTCTCCTTCTCCTTGACGACCTCGGAGACGAGATAGGGCAGCCCGCAGAGGATGAACGATACGTGCTGCCCGCGCTCCAGAGCGATGATCTCCCAGTCCGGCTGGCAGCGGCGCGCGGCCGTCGCGGCGCTCATGCCTGCGGCTCCCCCGCCGATGATCACCAGCGTCTTCTTATCCTTCGCCATCGTGGACCTCCCTGCTTATGGCTGGAGCGGCGCCGTCCGCCGCGGACAGCCCTGGACTCCAATTATAAAGGGGCTACGGCGATCCCGGAAGTGACGGCGACGTAGCCGTGCCTGCCGGCGATCACGGAGACTCGTAGGTCGGGCGCTGCGCAGTGTCGGGGCAGGATCTCTGCCCGACCGTGGCAGGGGACTTTGCTCCTCCAGGGGTGGGGATAACCCGCAGAATAGCACGGAAACGGGCGCTTGATTGGGAGCGTCTAGAGGATTAGGACGTCAGGCCGACTCTCGCAGCTCGTCCCGCTCTTCGAGTTGCGACTCTGCTATGGTGAGCAGCGTTGCCGCCGTGTCGCCGTCGTCGGGATGGGCAGCGGCGCCCAGGCGCAGGTCGGGCGTCCAGTCGGTCTCGGCGCCGCCCGTCGGCCGGAGCTGGCGAACGCGGGCCGCGATGCGCCCCTGAGTGGCGATGGCGGGGATGCGCTCCGTCTCCGGCAGCAGCAGGGCGATGCTCGCCTCGCCGTAGCCCGCCATGATGTCCGGCGTCCTGATAAGGCCCCGTATGACCGCGGCCACCCGTCGCAGGAACACCCCTGTCTGCTGGCTCCCCGCTTCCTCCGTCAACCGGTCAAGGTTCTGGAAGCGAAACAGCAGAAGGGCGAAGGGGCGGCTGTACCGCTTTGCCCGCGCGACCTCTTCTTCGAGGCGCTGGCTCAACCACTCGCGGTCGAACATCCAGCGGGCAGGGTCGATGCCGCCGAAACGATAGCTGCGGTTCAAGGCGCGCAGACGCACCAGGGCCAGAGAGATGTGGTCGGCGAGCCTCAGGTATTGCTCCAGGTCTCCCTCGCCCTGATCGCAGAAGAGCACGACACCCAGGTTCTCGCCTTCCCAGGCCAGGCGGCAGAGAGCGGCGCGCCGCGGGCCGGCATCGGCTCCGTCCTCTCCCGTGACATCCTCCAGGTTGTCCGACACCACGATCTCACCGCCGCTGAGCACGTCGGCTACGGGCCCCGCCTCGGTGGCGGACAGCCGCATGTCGGCCAGATCGGGAGGCGGGCTGTGCTCGCCGATCAGCGGCGACAGCATCCCGCTGCCGTCGTCGACGAACGCGCAGGCCGTCAAGCTGCCGGACGGGCTGTCAACGAGTGAGGGCAAGGCGTCGGCGAGGGCGCGGAAGTCCTGGGCGGCGTAGAGCGGGAGGAGGCGGTCCAAGAAATCGACAGCGCTGCCCCTATCCAGGTCCGCTGCCGGCTGGTCGTCAGATGGGATGCCGTCTTTGTCGACAGATTTCTTCATAGCGCCGCCTTGCGCAGAGATAGCCGGTTTCCTTGAAGGATTATCGGCATCTTGGGGCGGAAGAATTAGGGATGACGACTAGTAGATCGACCCCATAACGGCGGCGTCTTTGCTCACGCCGTCGCGTCCGGACGCAGCATCGTCAGCAGGCGCACCCCGCGGCATCTCGCGGAAGCTCTTGCCCGCGCTCACCTGGGGCAGCGCGACCTCCGGCGCCACGACGCGCGCCCCCGAGATGACGTCGACGCCGTGCCCGAAGAGGACGGGCGAGAGCGGCGTCGTCGGGCCCAGCACGACGACCAGCGCGCCGGGCCGGCGGTAGCTGAGAAGGGCGTCGAGCGTGTGGTTGAGGAGCGTCGTGCCCGATATCGCCAGCACGTCGGCCTGAGGGATGATGCGCTGCGCCTCCGCTGCCGGCAGGTCGCCCGGCCGTGGTTGCAGCTCCAGCACCCAGAGCTGCCCGACGGCTTCTCGCAGCTCCGGCACGAAGGGGAAATGGCCGACCAGCGCCACCTTCTTGCCTCGGCCCCGCTCGATCAGCAGGTCGCGGGCGTTCATCTCGACGCAGCGGCTCTCGTCCACGTCCAGCAGCGAGTTGACCGCCGCCATGCCCAGGCTCGCCTCCGCCGTCTTCGAGCGGGCCCGCTCCGCCAGCTCGCGGGCGCTCCTGCCCCTGAGCGACGCTGGATCGACGTCGACCGCCTCCCCCAGCGTCGATGCCAGGCCGCAGTGACGGCTGCAGACCGCCACCCAGTGCGGCCCGACGCGCACCTCTTGCACAGGGGCGTCCGCCGTGAGGCTCTCCAGCAACTCGTCGATTATCATCCCAGCGCTTTCGCGTCGCCGTGCGGCGTCGAAGAAGAACTTGCGCGCCCACAGCGCCACGTACACCAGCGCGATCAGCACCGGCACCTCGATCAGCGGCCCCACGACCGCCGCCAGCGCCTGCCCCGACTCGATGCCGAAGACGCCGATCGCCACCGCTATCGCCAGCTCGAAGTTGTTGCTCGCCGCCGTGAACGATAGCGTCGCCGTCTCCGGGTAGCGGAAGCGCAGCCGCCAGGACATCAGGAACGACACGCTGAACATGATAAGGAAGTAGAGCAGCAGCGGTATCGCGATCCGCAGCACGTCGAGGGGCACGTCGACGATGTACTCGCCCTTGAGGGCGAACATCACGACGATGGTGAACAGCAGCCCGATGATCGCCGTCGGGCCCAGCCGCGGCATCAGCACTCCTTCGTACCACTCGCGCCCCTTACGGCGGATGCCCACGTAGCGCGTCACCATGCCCGCCACCAGCGGGATGCCCAGGAAGATGAGCACGCTTCTCGCCACCTCCCAGAAGCTGATGTGGACCTCCTGAGCCGCCGCCGAACCAGGAACTGGCGACGCGACGAAGAACCAGGCGTACGAGCGAATAGAAGAGCACCTGGAAGACGGAGTTGAGCGCCACCAGCACCGCCGCGTACTCGTTGTCGCCCTCCGCCAGCATGTTCCAGATCAGCACCATCGCGATGCAGCGCGCCAGCCCGACGAGGATAAGCCCTGTCCGGTATTCCGGCTGGTCGGGCAGGAGGAGCCAGGCCAGCGCGAACATGATCACCGGCCCCACGATCCAGTTCTGCACCAGCGACACGCCGAACATCTTCCCCGCCTTGGCGACCTTGCCCAGCTCCTCGTAGCGCACCTTGGCGAGGACGGGGTACATCATCCACAGCAGGCCGATGGCGATGGGTATGGAGGTCGTGCCGATGCTGGCGGAATCGATGGCGTCCGCCACGTCGGGGAAGAGCTTGCCCAGCCCGACGCCGAAGGCCATCGTGAGGATGATCCAGAGGGCGAGAAAGCGGTCGAGGAGGGAGAGGCGCCCGGCGACCCCTGGCCGCTGCCCTACCGCCTCTACGCTTGTAGCAGTCATCAGTCGCCCTTCTCCTCACGTGGCGTCCGCCGCCCCAGACGCTCGTGCTCCAGACGCATTGCCTGGGCGGAGGCGATCTTCTTGTAGACGCGCTCCTTCAAGAACAGGTAGGCAGCCTTCTCGTCTTGGTCGGTGACTATCTCTTCCAGTTCCATGATGTCTTGCGGCTCGAAGGCCACAGCCTCTCGGCTCGGGTCCAGCATTCTTAGTGCCCTCCATTCTCTGCGAAAGGAATCCGCCTGACGGCCATCTGGCTGCGGGCCGAATTGTGAGTGCACACGAAAAGGACGCCTGTCCTGCCTCTTTCCCTTGTGACTTCCGGGCCGCTGCCGTTGCCCAAGAGACCGCTCTCGTTAAACGTACTCACTGGTTCCGGCGCTTGAACGAGCCCGCAGGGTCAACCGCCCCGTCCAGGTGCGACTTCAAACGAGCTCCCTGGGCGGAGAGGATCCTCTTGTAGACGCGCTCCTTCAAGAACAGATAGGCACTATCCCTGTCTTCGTCCGTCACTATCTGCTCCAATTCCACGAGCTCTTGCGGCTCGAGGGCCACCGCCTCCCGCTTCGCTTCCAGCATTCTTAGTGCCCTCCATTCTCTGCGAAAGGAATTCGCCTGACCGCCATCTGGCTGCGCGCCGAGTTGTGCGTGCAGACGAACAATACCCTTGGGCGAACGTGCCGCTCCTCACTCATATCTTGTTGCTCTTCTTGTCGTGCAGTCGACACACCTGCTCCGCCCGCCGCCGGTCTCCCGCTGCCGGTTGGACGTCGAGCAGGGTCGCCAGGCGCTCGCGCAGGGCGGCCGCCGCCTCTCGATTGGCCCTGTAGAACACCCACCGGGCGTCCTCCTCGTCGCGGCGGCACTCGACGAGCCCCGCCCGCCTGCAGCGCCGCGAGGTGGTTGGAGACGAGGCTCTGGGAGAGGCCCGTCGCATCCTCGATCTCGCAGACGCACATCTCAGCCTTGGTGAGGAGAGCGAAGATGCGCAGCCGGTTCTCGTCGCCGAGGAGCCGGAGATACTGGGCCAGTCCAGTCTCCCGGTGCTCTCTCTCTGAGAATCCTATCGCTCTCTGCTATCGTCTTCGCTGCGCATGGCATATGAACCTCTGTTAATATATTATACGGGCCCTGAACCGGTCAGTCAACTGGTTCAGGGGTGAGAAGGCCGCTTCCCGAAGTGGTACGGCTCTAGTGGAGGAGTTCGGTGAGATTGGGTAGCCGGCCCTCGGCGTGGGCCACGGCGGCCTCAGCTACGCCCGGCACGTCGGTGATCACCGGCTCGATGCCGCGTCTCTTCAGGCTCTCGTAAGCTCCCCAGCCCATGCCGCCTGCGATGACCGCGTCGCAATCGTCGATCATTCTCCCCATTATCTGATGCTTTGCCTCAGAGTGCTGCCCCTGGCCCCGTGGTCCTTCCGGCGAGGGATGGCAATCGCATCCGCCCGATCCCTGGTGACCGGCCTTGGCCCGGGTCTCCCTGTCCACGATCTTCCCGTCTTCCACCGTGATCACCACATAGTAGGGCGCCCGTCCAAAGTGCTGGCTGACCCTCTCTTCGTCGTCCGACACCACTGCTATCCGCATGCTCGTCTCCTATGACGCGTCTTTCCCCTCAGCTTCGAGGTCGTTGATGTGGCTCTGGATGTTCTCTAAGGCCCTCTGGAGCTGGCCGGCTCGCCCTTTCAGCGTCGCGAGCTGCTCCTCTCGAGTGGCCGGAGTAGTGGAGGGAGTGGTCATCTCCTCCGCCTCCGGCAAGTTGCTTTGCCTGCCGAACCGGAACCCCTGCCCCCGGCCACCGCCCTGAGCGCGTCGCCGGAAGAGGCGGCCGCCGATGGCGTTCAGGTAGCCGGGCGCGTCGTTGCCGGAGCAATAGCCGGCAGCGCGTCCCGTCATGGGCCCAAGGCCCCAAGGTCCTTTTCTGTTGCCGAATGGCATGTTAGTTACCTCCGAATCGATGTTATTGAGTGATACTGTCGTTGCTCCGTTTTCGCACGGTGGCCTGCTGTTCAGTCGGTTGTCGACTTCATCTACCGCCTCCTCTCCCGCGTCCGCCGCGCTGCCCTCCTCGCCACGGACCGCGCTGGCCCCGGCCTGGCCCGTGAAGCGAGACTGGTAAGACAGCGGGACTGTCGCAACTGGGGCAGGCAAGCGGTCGTCCAGAGACTACCGCATCGAACGGTGCCTCCCACTCGTGTCCGTGAGCTGCGCAGCGCAACGTCTGGCTGGCCATCGCGAAATTGCCGCCCTCGACCCTGATCGCCTTGCCGTTCATGAGGGCATCCGCGATCTTCTGTCGTGCCGCCTTCAAGACCCGATGGAAGGTAGGGCGGGAGATGCTCATCCTCTCGGCGCAGTCCTCCTGCTCCAACCCTTCCAGGTCCTTCAGCCGGATCGCCTCGACCTCCTCGACGGCCAGCACCGTCTCCGAAAGCAGGCGCAGGGGTACCCCCGCCGGCTTGAAATAGACCACCGTCGGTACCGTCTCTACTCGCCGCCACTTGGTTGGCCTGGGCATCAGGCACGTCTCCAATCTGTGTTATGAACCTATGTCCATAACTATTCTAGACGTTGTTACCAGGGGTTGTCAAGAGCCGCTGGTCGAAATTCTTGAACGGGGGATGCAACGAAGATGCCGGCGTCTTGATGTCGATGGGTGGGCTTGCTTGACCGCCGGTTACGACGCCGCATAGAATGGACATACTATAGGCGCATTGTCGGCCTGCCCTTCCGGGAAGGGCGCTTTTTTTGGAGGAGGCTATGATTACCATCGGCCTCACCGGAGGCATAGGCGCCGGCAAGACCCTGGTCTCGGAGATGCTCGCCGCCAAAGGGGCTGCCCTCGTAAACGCCGACCTGGTGGGGCATCGCTCCTACCGCCAAGGGACGCCCGTCTATGAGCGGCTCATCGCCGAGTTCGGACGCGACATCCTCGACGCCGAGGGCGAGATCGACCGCCAGAAGCTGGGGCAGCGCGTCTTCGCCGACCCCAAGGAGCGGGAGCGGCTCAACAACATCGTCTGGCCGGCGATGGCGACGATCATGGAGGAAGACCTGGCGGAGTTGCGCGCCCGCGGCGCCGCTGTCGCCGTCGTCGAGGCCGCCGTCCTTATCGATGCCGGCTGGGGATACCTGGCCGACGAAGTGTGGGTCGTGATCGCGTCGCCGCAGGTGACAAAGCAACGGCTCGTCGACGGCAAAGGGATGTCCGACGACCAGGCCAAGGCGCGCATCCATGCCCAGCTCAGCAATGAGGAGCTGAAATGGTACGCCGACGTCGTCATCGAGAACGATGGCAGCGTCGCCGACCTCCAGGGCCGGGTGGACGAGCAGTGGAATGAGCTTCAGCGGCGCATCGCCCGCCGCGGCGGGTCATAGCGAACGCGGGAGAAGGGTGGAGTAACGGTGGTCGACCAAGAGACAGAAGAAACCACGGGGTACCGTCAGTACGCGGTGGAGGAGTACTACTCCTTCCAAGAGCCGTTCTACCTGCCCATCAGCGACGAGGTCTCCCTCTTCAACGCTGCCTTCGAGCAGCACATACCCGTCCTCCTGAAGGGGCCCACCGGCTGCGGCAAGACCCGTTTCATCGAATACATGGCCTGGAAGCTGGCCCGCCCTCTCACGATCATCAAGGACGTGGGCGAAGGCGGCGAGGTGAAGGCCCACGGCATCCCCCTCGTGACCGTCGCCTGCCACGAAGACCTCACGGCGAGCGACCTCGTCGGCCGCTACCTCCTGGAAGGCGAATCGACCCGCTGGATCGACGGCCCCCTGACGCGCGCCGTCAAGGCCGGCGCCATCTGCTATCTGGACGAGGTGGTCGAAGCCCGCAAGGACACGACGGTGCTGATCCATCCCCTGACCGACCACCGTCGCATCCTGCCCATCGACAAGCGGGGCCAGGTAGTCGAGGCGGCGCCCGGCTTCCTGCTCGTGATCTCCTACAACCCGGGCTATCAGAGCGCCCTCAAGGACCTGAAGCACAGCACCCGCCAGCGCTTCGTCGCCATCGAGTTCGGCTATCCCGGCCGCGAGCAAGAGGCGCAGATCATCGCCCACGAGGCGGAAGTCGCCCCCGAGGTCGCCGGCGAGCTCGCGAAGCTGGGCGAGAAGGTGCGCCATCTCAAGGAGCACGGTCTCGCTGAAGGTGTGAGCACACGCCTCTTGATCTACGCTGGGAAGCTGATGGTGAAGGGGGTGCCGGCCCGGAAGGCCTGCGAGGCAGCCGTCGTCTGGGCGCTCACCGACGACCGCGAGCTCCAGCGCAGCATCGAAGAGGTGGTGTCTTCTATATTTGAATGAAGGAGTGGAAATGAAGCTATCATTCGTTAGCGTGTCCCTTTTGGTGGCGACGACGGCGTTCGTTGTCGTGGGGGCGTCGGCCTGTGGCGGCGACGACAAGGAAAGCGGCGACGCGACACCCGGGAAGACGCCTGCGAGCACGAAGCCGGCGGCGGTATCGACTCTGTCGCCGCGCACGGGGGACTTCGCTTCGCTCTGCCAGAAGAGCGGCGAGAAGCAGTTCTCAGCGCCGCTCACGATCATCGACCCTGCCCGCTCCTACAGCGCCGTCATAAAGACGGAAAAAGGTGACATAACGGTCGATCTCTACGCCGACGTTGCGCCGGTGACGGTCAACAGCTTCGTCTTCCTGGCCTGCAAAGGCTTCTACGACGATGTGACCTGGCACCGCGTCCTCCCCGGCTTCGTCGCCCAGACCGGCGACCCGACGGGCAAGGGCAACGGCGGCCCCGGCTACGAGATACCGGACGAGATAAACTCCCGCCTGTTCGAGAAGGGCGCGCTGGGGATGGCCAACCGCGGCCCCAACACCAACGGCAGCCAGTTCTTCATCTGCTTTGAGCCGCAGCCCAAGCTGGATGGAGGCTACACCGTGTTCGGCAAGGTGACGGCGGGTATGGATGTGCTGGGAAAGATCACCCCGCGCGACCCCTCAACAGCCCCGAACCTGCCTCCGGGAGACAAGATCGTAGAGATAGTCGTCACGGAGAAATAGGTCTGCCTTCGCGGCGTTAGCATGTAGTAGTAATGGGGGGAGCTAGCGGCTGATGAGGAGGAAGAGGAGTTGAGAGCTTCATTATTCCGAGTCGTACTGTTTGCCGGACTTGCGGCTGCTGCTGCCTGTTGCCCTATCCGGTTGCGGCGACGGCAACGACAAAGACAAGACGACAATCCAGGCCGGCCCGACCGTAGTAGTCGAGGTTACACCCTTGGCAACGGTCGCCGTGCCCGAGGGCCCGCTGCCCACGAGAACGGCGGACTTCGCTTCCCTCTGCCAGAAGACCGATCAGAAGCAGTGGGACGAGATGCCGCCCATGATCATCGATCCCAAGCTTTCCTACACCGCCGTGATCCGCACGGAGAAGGGCGATGTCACCCTCAAGCTCTTGCCCGATATCGCGCCTTGGGCAGTCAACAACTTCGTCTTTCTTGCCTGCAGCGGCTTCTATGACAATCTGACCTTCCACCAGGTAACATTGCCGCCGCTGCCGGCGGGGATTCCCCACCCCTACGTCCAGGCCGGCGACCCGTCGGGGTACGGCCTCGCCGACGCCGAAGCTAGGAGGGCCCGGCTACAACATCCCCACCGAGATCAGCGACCACAAGGTCCTGAAGGGCACGGTCGCGATGTCCAGCCGGGGCCCGGGTTCGCCGACCGGCGGCAGCCAGTTCTTCATCAGCCTCGAGGACGCGCCGGAGCTGGACGGCAAGTTCAGCGTCTTTGCTGACGTCGTGGCCGGACTCGATGTCCTGGAGCGACTGACGCCGCGCCGAGCCCAGGACCATGGCCCTCCCGGCGACAAGATACTCACGATAACAATCCAGGAGGGCCCGGCGCCGTAGCCGCTGCCGGCAATCATGAGCGAACAGGGGATTGATCTGGCGGGCTACGAAGAGCGGCTTGCCGGCCTGTCCGCAACCCTTTCCCAGCAATTCCGACAGGCCGCCGCCGAGGTAGCTCCTTGCCTGACGCCGGAGCAGCTCCAGCAGTGGGCCGAGGAGGGCGTCGCCCTCGCCCGCCAGTCCCTGCGGTCATGGGAAGCCGCCGCCGAGTACTTCCAGGCCAGCCCCCAGGTCGTGCGCATTCTTCCTTTCGATGCGGTCTTGCGCTGGGTCGGTATCGGCCGCGGTCTGGCCGAAGAGTCATCCGTGGTCGCGGCTGCCTACTTCCATGTCGGCCCTGAGTGCGTCGGCCGCTTCTCCCCCTCGGAGCTTGAGGAGTGGGCCCAGTTGGGGCAGCGCCTCTATCACGGCAACTGGAAATCGGTCTCCCTGGCCGCCCTCTTCTTCACGGTCACCCCGCAGCTACTCGACACGATGGGCCTGCCCGAGCTGGACCGGCTGCAATGCCTCGCGCAGAGCCTGGCGGAGCGCAGCTACGAGCTGGCCGGGAACTGCCTGGAGACGATGCCTCGCCTGCTGGCTGAGATCATGGCCGACGACCGGCTGCCCTTCCTGGAACTGGCGGAGGCGATCGCGAAGTCCGGTTGGGCCGATGTTCGAGCCTATCTGGACAAGGGCCCTGATCTTCTCGCCAACGTTGTCTCCGAGCAGCGGGCGCGCTTCCTCCACCTGTCCGCCGGTGTAGTGGAGAGAGTGGGGCATCGCGGCTACAATCTCTTCGCCGACGCCGCCGTCGCTTTGGGCGACGTAGATGTGGATGCGCACTTTCACCTGCTGACCCTGGCGGAAGAGCTGGCGGTCGACTCTCCTGCCGCCGCCATGGCGTTCCTTAAGAGCAGCCCCGATGTCCTGTCTCGGATCGACGTCGCCGCCCTGGCGCACTGGCACGCCGCCGGGCATCGCATCCTTCGGCACAGCCCCGAGGGCGGCGAAGCCTACTTCCGCCTCGAATCGGGGAAAGGCGAGCGTGTCCTGGAGACCCTTTCCTCGCGGCTGGAGCTGTCGCGGGTGAGCGAAGTGCTGCGCCTCTACTGTCAGGCGCTCACCGGCGTCAACGTCTCCATTCATCCCACGCTCTCCCTCACCGACAAGGGGATCGGTTGGGTGGCGACGGAACGTCCCTCCACGGAAGGCACGGCCGTCTATCTGCCGGAGACCGTGGAAGAGTTCAAGAGCAAGCCCGAGAACTTCGCTATCTACAAGGTGTATGCCACCCATCAGGCGGGCCACCTGGAGTTCGGCAGCTTCCGCTTCCTCTTCAAGACAGAAGGGAAACATCCTTCCCGCGCGCCGGCGTCGGATGAAGAGCCAGCGCCCCCATGTCCGCGGCAAGAAGGAAGCGGCGCCTCTAACCGACATGGAGCGCTTCTTCGACCTCTTCCCCGACCGCCAGCTTGCCGCCGATCTCTTCACCATCGCTGAGGACGCCCGCGTCGACTACCTGGTGAAGAGCGAGTACGGCGGCATACGTAGCTCCTGGCGTATCGTCCAGGCGCGGGAGCTGGAACGGCGTCCCCACCTGCCCGGCCTGCCGCTGCGTGAGGCGTTCCTGGAGAACCTTGTGCGCGCCAGCCTCGACGGCCTCGCTGCCATCGTCTGGCCGCGTGAGCTGCGAGACACCCTGGTCGAGGCGGTGCGTCTCCTCCACTCCCTGCAGCAGCCCCAGGCCCGCGTCGAGGATGCGGCCGAGGCGGCGCTGCGACTCTACGAGCTGGCAGTCGCCCTGCCCAACGTCGCCCCTGACGAAGCGGAGCGCCTCGACTGGCAGCCCGTCGACGAGCTCTTCGACCTGATGCTCATGAAGCCGAGGTCCGGCGGCGGCGAGCCCTCCGGCACGCCCCTGCCCGCAAGCTCCGAGGAGCCCTACGAAAGCCCGCAGCCCGTCGAGTTCCGCGGCGACTTCAAGCCGGAGCTCGTCCAGCTTCTCATGCGGCTGCGTCTCCAGGAGGGGGCGATGGTGCCGGAGGAGATGTCGCCTCTCACCGCCGAGCAGTTGCAGGAGCTGTTCGAGAAGAGCGTCGAGATCACGGTCGGCGCCCTCGCCGAAGGCGACCTTTCGTCCGCCGTCGGTCTCTTCCTCACCAACCTGGAGAAGGAGGCCGGCGTTCCCATCCCCGACCAGCAGGTCTCCGTCAAGGACGGCCAGCCGATGAGCGACGTCGCCTTCGAGGAGAAGGGGGTCGTCGAGAAGACGGAGATCTTCTACTACGACGAGTGGGACTTCCGCGCCGGCGACTACAAGCCCCGCTGGTGCCGCGTCCTCCAGCGTCCCCTGGAAGAGGGCGACGAGGAGTACTTCGAGGAGACGCTGCGCCGCTACAGCGGCCTGGCGGCGGAGACCCGCAAGCAGTTCGAGCAGTTGCGGCCGGAGCTCTTCCGCAAGATCAAGCGTCTCTACGACGGCGAAGACTTCGACCTCGACCTCATAATCGAGTATCTGACCGAGAAGCGCAGCGGCCACAGCTTCACCGACAAGGTCTACTGGCGGCGCAACAAGGTGGAGCGCCAGGTCGCCGTCGCCTTCCTCCTCGACATGAGCGCCTCGACCGACGAGGAGATCGAGAAGCGCAAGCAGAAATACACCGTCGACTTCGCCGACGACACCAGCCGCTACTACTCCTGGCTGGCCCAGCGCAAGGCGCAGGCCCTTCTTGAGCCCCCGAAGCGGATAATCGACCTGGAGAAGGAGAGCATCGTCCTTCTCATCAGCGCCCTCGAGGCCATCGGCGACGACTACGGCATCTACGGCTTCTCCGGCTACGGCCGCGACAACGTGGAGTTCTACATCCTCAAGGACCTGGACGAGCCGCTATCCGACCACGTGAAGGCGCGCATCGACAAGACCACCCCCATCCGTTCGACGCGCATGGGGCCCGCCCTCCGTCACGCGACCGCCAAGCTGGAGGCCCACGACGCCAAGGTGCGCATCCTCTTCCTCGTCTCCGACGGCCGCCCCCAGGACCACGGCTACGGCCGCGACCGCACGGAGAAGGAGTACGCGATCAACGACACCCATCAGGCGCTCATCGAGGCGAAGCGCAAGGGCATCGTGCCCTTCTGTCTGACGGTGGACAGGGAGGGCCACGAGTACCTGGGCCAGATGTGTGAGGAGATCGACTACGAGATCGTGGGCGACATCGAGTCGCTGCCCAGCCGCCTGCCCGCCCTCTACCGCCGCCTCACCGAGTGACGCCGTCTAGCTACGAGGCTGGTCCTTCTCGGACGAACGCTATCCACTGGCCGTCCGGAGACCAAACGGCGTTCCATTCCCAGGTCGGTTCGTCAAAAAGAAGGCGGTGATCTCCAGTTCTCACATCGGCTACGTACACCCCGGTGTCCAAGTCCCCGGCCTCTGACGCAGTATATGCAACCAGGCGCGAATCGGGTGACCATGACAGAGTGGTGCCAAAGAACTCGATATTGCCATGCAGCACTTGTTGCCCAGTGCCGTCGATATTCACAACTCCGATCGCACGCTTGCCACCCTCTCCCCAGCCAATGTAGGCGAGCCACTCACCGGAAGGGGCCAGTTGGGGAAGGATGCCTGAAGCGAGGACCTTGGGCATGTCCGGCGAGAACACGCTATAACGAAATAGTTGGGCTGGGTATCCGCTGCCGGTGAAGATGAACGCGTCATCAAGAGACCAAACCAGATCAGGGTCGAAGCCGCCAGCAAAGTTCGTGGCTATCCGCAGAGGAGCACCTCCGTTGGCGTTCACTACGAGGAGAGACATCGCCGAACCAGAGTCATCGGGGGTTTGGGCACCGAAAACGATGCGTTTCCCCGTGGGAGACCACATTGGGGATGTTCCAGTGGTGATCTGCGTTACCATCGCCGGTTCGTGCAGTGTCACGATCTCTAGCTGCTGAGAATAGATATCTGCCTGGGCCAATCTGGACGGCGAGCCGACTGCTGTCGGGTGCCCAGTCAAGGAATGTGAACTTCCCGTCCAAGATCCGGCGCGTCGTTCCGTCTGCCAGGCTTACCGTCTCTAGGCCAATCGGCCGGAACTCATCCGGGCCGTTTCCTGAAGCCTCTTTCTCGGAGCGGATGTCAGGCCACCATTTGACCGTTGGGCTGACAACCGGGCCATGCTCCAGGAGCCCGGGACTGTGAAGACGGAGCGAGCTTCGTTTTCTCCGCGTATGTCCGCGACCGTGAGCGTAAGAGACTCCTCTGCCCAGGGATTAAGGACCGCTAGGTGTGCGCTATCGGAAAGCCAGCCTAGGATCTGGCTGCTCCCTGTCGTTAGGCGGCGAATATCGGACCCATCGGCGCGCATGATGTAGACGCCCCACTGATCCTCTTGAGGGTAGTGTGATTCAGGCTTGGGTGAAGTAACAGGGCTGGACATCGCTGTGGGAATGGCTGCCGGTGTGGTGGCGGGCCTCGATGCCGTCGGTTCGATTGTCGCAGTGGTCTGGTGGGGCAGAGACTTGGCTGTCCGTGCTTCCACAAGCGTTTGTCAGCATCAGGCTCATCGCTGCTGCACTCAAGAAGAATACTCTGCATCGCATCTCTATGACTCCGCTGAGCGCAACGCGGCGCCGTGCCGGACTGGTTTGTTACGACCTATTGTAAGCCCCTTGTCAATACGTTTCCAGCGCCGCCTCCGTAGTCGGGCCCTCCGGGGCGTCTCGCCCGACGAGAAGAAAGAGAGGCGGGATCTCTCTCGCCCCTCTTCTTATTAGAATGTGTATTGCTGGTCGGCTACCGGGTCGAGCCGCCGTAGCGGTGCTCCAGGCCGGGGCCGGTGCCCTCGCCGGGAACGCCCCAACCCTCGTCCTGAGCCGACATGCCGTACCGGTTGGCGTCGCCACCGCCCGTGCAGTCGCCGAGCATTTGCCCTTCGCCGTACTGAGGGCCGTGAGGGCCTTCCGACGCCTGGTTCTGCGCCATGCGCTGGAGCATAACCTGCGCCTGCTCCGGCGTGATCGTGCCCGCTGCTACCGCCTCATCGACAGCCGCCTGGCGGGCGTCGGCCACCGCCTGATGGAAGACCGTCAGGTCGATCCCCTTCTCCTCCAGGAGCGCCGGGATCGTCTTGCCGCCCTCAAGCTCGGCCAGCAATTGCTCCTCCGTGAGCCCTGTCAGCTCCGCCGCCACCGCCAGCGGGATATCCCGCCCGCCGATGTCGGTTCCGGCGCTGTTCTTGGGGCCGGGTCCGGCCGCGAGCACCGTGCCGAACAGCACTGCTCCCACTGCCACCGCCGTGATGGCGGCGCCTGCTACTACTGCTAATCTCTTCAACATTGCTCCTTGCTTCCTTTCTGTTGTCTTGATGGGCTGTTTGGAGCCCGCTTGCCTTGTCTATTTCAGAATAGCGGTGCGCCGGGAAGCAGTGGTGCGGTCGCCGTGGAGATGTGATGGAGATTGAGCGCGAGTCGGCCGATTCCCAAAAGGGCGCAATCTCCACATCTTCTACAAGAAAAGTCCACAATTATGCGCTAGACTGTGTTTATGGCCTGATGCAAGTCGGCGGGGCGCCCGTCGAACGAGAGGAGCCGCTGGTGAAAGAGAAGATACTGGTTGTCGACGACGACAGGCACATAGTGGAGATCGTGCAGGCCTATCTAGAGAAGGACGGCTATCGCGTCGTCGCCGCCTACGACGGCCGTCAGGCGCTCGATCTCGCGGCGCGGGAGCGGCCCGCTCTCCTCATCCTCGACCTCATGCTGCCGGAGCTGTCGGGCTGGGACGTCATGCGTTCGCTGCGGCAGACCTCCGACACGCCGGTCATCATGCTCACCGCCCGCGACGATCCCACGGACAAAGTCGTGGGCCTGGAGCTTGGAGCCGACGACTACGTCGTCAAGCCCTTCGAGCCGAAGGAACTGCTGGCGCGGGTGCGGGCTGTCCTCCGCCGGGCGCGTCCCCTGGAGGCCCGCACGACGCTGGTCGCCGGCGAGCTGGCAATCGATCCGGAGCGACACGAAGTCCGGCTGGGCGACCGCCGCATCGACCTGACGCCGACCGAGTTCGCCATCCTCCAGGCGATGGCCCGCCATCCCGGCGTCGTCTACTCGCGGCTGCAGCTCCTCGAAGCCGTCCAGGGCGACACCTACGAGGGCTACGAGCGGGCAATCGATAGTCACATCAAGAACCTGCGCCAGAAGCTGGAGCCCGACCCGCGTCAGCCAAGGTACATCGTGACCGTGCACGGCGTCGGCTACCGATTGGAGGCCGCCGATGCTACGTAGCGTGCGGGTCCGCCTGGTACTGTCGTTTCTGCTGGTCATCGCCGTCGGGATCGGCATCGCCGAGATCATCGCCGAGCGCACCGCCAGCCGCGAGTTCGACTCCTACTTGAGCCGTACTGATACCGTGTACCTGGAGACGCTGGCCCAGAACCTCGGCGACTACTATGCCGCCAACGGTAGCTGGGAAGACGTCCAGTCCGTCTTCTCGACCCTCCCGGGCACGCCGGGCTATCTTCAGCTCCAGGACAGCACAGGAACGACCATCGCTGACTCGTCGCCGGGCCGCGGCCCCGGAGGTCCCGGCCAAGGGGGTAGTGGCTCCGGCACAGGTGGTGGGATGGGGAGTGGTACTCCCAGTCCCGACGGTGGTGGAACCGGCCCGCAGGGAGGCCCGGGAAGCGGCAGTCCCGGTCCCGACGGCGGATCGCGACCCAGCGACGCCGGCCCCGGGTCAAGTAGCGGAGGAGGGCCGCAGAGTAGCGTGGCTCCTGCTTCCCAGCCGCTCTTCGCTCAGGCCGAGGGTGAAGGCGGCATAGTCATCGCTCCCGCCGAACAAACCCCTGTCCCGACAGAGGAGGCTTCTGGAGGCGCCGCATCCGGACGCGAAGTCGTTCAGAGAATCCCCGTGTTCGCGAACGGGCAGCAAGTGGCCACACTCGTCGTCATGTCGGGTGCGGGTGCTGCCACGCCCGCGAGCGAGAACGGCGATCGCTTCCTCGATCGGATGCGCTTGGCGCTCCTCGTCGGTGGGATTGGCGCCCTGTGATCGCCCTTATACTCGGCGTTGTGCTTGTGGACGGGATCACCCGCCCGCTGCGCCGTCTCCGCGATGCCGCGAGGCGGATCGCCGGCGGCGATTTCAGCCAGCGTGTGGCAGTCACGTCCCCGCTGGAGGCGGCAGAGCTCGCCGATTCCTTCAACTGGATGACGGAAACCCTAGAGCGCGACCGGGAGACACGCCGCCGTCTGCTCGTCCGACATCGTGCACGAGCTGCGGTCGCCCCTGTCCGTGATACAGGGCACGTCGCAGGGCTTCCTCGACGGCGTCATCCCCGCCGACCCGGAGCACGCCGCCGTCATCCGCGACGAGGCGGCGCTTCTGGGCAAGCTCATCACCGACCTGCGCGACCTGGCGCTGGCCGAGGCGGGTGAGCTGCGATTGGAGCGCAAGCCAATCGACGTCGCCGAGCTGGTGAGTCAGGCCGTCGGTGTTCTACTGCCGCGGGCGCGGGAGAGCGGTGTTGAGGTGGAAGGCGCTCGCTGCGCCGGGCCTGCCGCAGTGCCTGGTCGACCGTGACCGGACGCTGCAGATCGTCGGCAATCTCCTCGACAACGCCCTCAGACACACTCCGCGAGGCGGCCGGATCGCGGTGCGGATCCGCCAGGCGCCGGAAGGGATGCTCTCCCTCGACGTGGCCGACACAGGTGAAGGGATCGCCTCCGAGCACCTGCCGCACGTCTTCGACCGTTTCTATCGTGTCGATGCCGCGAGGGCGCGCGGCGGCGGCACCGGCCTGGGGCTGGCCATCGTCAAGCAGCTAGTGGAGGCACAGGGCGGAGTGGCGACAGTCGAGAGCGCGCCCGGTCGGGGTTCCGTATTCACTGTGACCTTCCCCGTCGCAGAGGCTGATCTCGATTGACGAGCCGTCGAGTCCATCCACCCGCGCTCGGTGATCACGTCCCCGCTGGAATCGTTGAGATCGTGGGACGCTCAGTCCGTGCGTGGTTGCCCCGGAGAGCGATCGGTGGACACGCCGCCGTCCGTCCCTCAATCACCGCCGGCCGACGGAGTTCCGGCGCTTCCTTCCCCGTTGTAGTACTCGTACACCGCGCGCGACAGCTCCGCGATCGGCTCCGCCTCGTACAGCTTGTCCGACAGCACCGCGATGACGTACACGGCCTGCGGCGAGTAGACGATCCCCACATCGTGCGTGGCGTCCGACCAGTTCGCCGTCTTGTGCGCCACCTTCGTCCCCTCCGGCAGCAGCGCCGGCAGCCGGTCCTTGAGCGACTCCAGGGACATCAGATCGACCATCGCCTGGCTGGCCGCCTTGTCGACCGCCTGCCCGCGGGCGATCATCTCCATCAGCAGCGCCATGTCCTGCGCCGTCGTCGGCAGGCCGTCTTCGAGCAGGCGCGTGTCCGTTAGGCCCAGCGCCGCCATGCTCGCGTTGACGTGCCGGGAGCCCGCGAGGTCCTGGAGCAGCACCGCCGCCGCGTTATCGCTCACCGCCATCATCGCCACCAGCGCCTCGCCGACCGTGAGCGACTGGCAGAGCGCCGTCAGACGCGGCCCCAGCCCGAACGACTCATAGTAGGGCGTCACCACCAGCTCCGAATCGAGGCTGATGAGCCCGGCCGCCTGCTGATGGAACACCTCGTACATCACCGCCACCTTGAACAGGCTCGCCGCGTTGAAGACCTTGTCGGCGTTGATAGCGGCGCCGCTGCCGTCGGCGATGTTCTTGACGACCACGCCGTAGTGATCGACCTCCTCCCCCAGTTGCTCCCGCAGCAGTTCCTCCAGCGCCTCGTCCCGCTCGAAGGGGAGCGGCTCGTACGGCGGCGGCGGCTCGACCGTAGCGGCGGGCGTGATGCGGAAGGGCGGCTGGGCATCCTCCGCCGGCGCGAGGGACGGATAGGGATTGGGGCACTGCGCCTCCTCGCCCTCCGGCGGTGGTGGCGCCGCTGTGAGGTCGACGTTCTCCGCCCCCTGGGGACGGACGACGTCGGGAGTGGCCGTCTCCTCCGCCGTCTCTTCCGTCGCCATCGGGCAGGCAAGGAAGACCAACGACGCGAGCGCCATGACCGCGACCAGCCCTATCGCTCTCCGTCTCCTGTTCTGCGGCACGACCGACCTCCTCCACGAAAAGGCTACCGCCCTTTAGAGGCGCGAGCAAGCGGCCCAATCCCGCCCCGACGACCCCGACCTGGCGTTCACGGCGCAGATCCAGTACCGCTCGGTGGAAGCGGAGCCCTAGCGGCGCGAATATGGTGGGTGGAGCCTCTCTACCCGCCGGGCGGTGGTTGCCCGCCCTAAAAGGGGCTGTCACTCGCCCCCGGGAAACGCTACCCCGGCGGACACAGCTCTGGCGGCTCGACGAGTGCCGAGTTCCTCGCTACCAAGGTAACATCTAGGATGCTCACCACCCCATCCTTGTTGAGGTCAAGCGCCACGGGCACCGGAATGACACTGAACGCTGCCTTCGCTACCCAAACTACGTCCAGTATGTTCGAATACGGTCGCCGTTTATGTCCGCAACCTCCTTGTCGTCGTCACAGTCGTCACCATCCCTGTCCAGTCGCCCCGGCAAGGTGTCCCAACCCCTCACCTCCAGACCGTCCGACAGGCCGTCGTTGTCGCAGTCCTGGTCAGCGTCGCCGACCAAGGTGTCTCCGTCATAGTCGACGTCACAGAAGACGACGTCGAGGGCCGCCGGCAGCCCGTCCCGGTCGCTGTCCCCCGCTGGTATTCCCGATGGCTTGCTGGCCGGGTTGTTGGGGTCCGTCCCCAGCAGGCACTCCGCCCCGTCCAGCACCGTGTCCCCGTCCGTCATCGGCGAGCTGCGAGTTCGTGGGGCCGGAGCCGTTCAGCCCACGTCCTCTCCCGGTACACCCAGTGGGCTCGTCCCCGTGTTCAGCATCCAGTCGTTGTCGATATCCTCGTCGCAGGCATCGCCGATAGTAGTCGCCGCTGGGGATCGTGACGTCCGTGTTGGCACGTCAGGGCCGTTGTCGCGGGCTGCATGGTCGAGGTTCGCCTGCTCCCCCGCCTCGTCGACTGTCCCGTCGGCGTCGTCGTCCAGGCCGTTGGCCTCGGCCGGGTTGGTGAGCAGCGGGCAGTTGTCCAGGTGGTCGAGGATGCCGTCGCCGTCCGTATCGATGTTGGGCGTCGCTGTGGGCGTAGGAGTAGAGGTCGGTGTCGGCGTGATCGTCGGCGTGTTGGTGGGCGTCGGAGTATCTGTAGGTGTAGGCGTTGAGTCGAGTGCTGGCGCGTGGCAGTACGGGTAGCGGCGGTAAGGGTGGCAGTACGGGTAGGAGTTGGGGTAGCGGTGGGAGCGGGAGGCGTTCCAAGGATCAGTTCACCCGCACCAAATAGGTTATCGGGACCTGCAGCTCCCCTGTCCACCACGGCGTTGCTCAGGAGATACGTCTTGACCTGCGTCGGTGTGTTCGCCAGACCAGCGCCGATGATCAGGGCGGCGGCGCCTGCGACCACCGGCGTTGACGCGCTCGTCCCGTTAAAACAGTCTGGGGCATAGGTGTAGCTGGCGACGCAGGAGGCGGCACTCAAGTCCGGCTTGATCCTGGCCGTGGCAGGTGGGTACAGCGCGTCATTGGTCGGGCCCTGGGAGCTGTAGACAGCAATGGCCGTTCCAGCGGCCGGGTCTATCGCTCCCACCGAGAGCCCTCCCGTACTTGCCGTGTCCGAGGCCGGCCCGGAGGCGCTATACGGGTTCTGCCAGTAGTATAGGTCTCCGCCGTTCGTCATGAACTCCAGTACGTCGCCGGCCGTTCCGTTGCCGGCGGCATACCGGTTGATCGCCATGTAGTAGACTCGCCCTGCCCGTGGGGCACGGTATATCGAGCTCCAGCGGCGGTGCACCGGCTGGTCTGGCGTCGACGCTTGAACCGACTAGAGTGAACGTCAGGACGTCATGCGATAGACGTAGACATCGTAGTCAGTGGGGTTGGCCTTCCCGAAGTCGCTCCAACGCAGGCCGTTCGCCATCCCACAGTACAAAGGGAAAGAACTCGCCTCCGGCGGGGAAGTCCAGCCAGCCGTTGCCGTTGGCGTCGGCCCACGACCCTCGCCAGTACTGCCCATAAGATAGTGCCGTCACTGGCCGTGTTGCCCGCGGAGTTGAACCATACCATGCCGTCGGAGACGGCGTTGTTGATGACTGTGGCCATCGGCCCCGTGCCGTTCCCCGGGCCGTCGTAAGGAGCTGTGAGCGATCGGGAAATGACCTTGACGCCCTGTGCGTGGAAGTAGTCGACTGCTGCCTGGAGATCGGTCACAGTTCCGACCGAGGCCAGGTACAGTTGCGCTTCGGGAGCCATCTCATGGATAATCTCCGCGACCGCTGTACCGTGCTCTACGGTCGCGTCGATGGTCCAGACGCTGCAACTGCTCCCGTCCTACCGGCAAAAGGTACCGGCCGGCGTCGGTACCTCTCCCGCTCCCTGAGCACTGTTCCACACGGGTGCCGCCAAACCAGTCCACGATCCCAACCTTGACGCCGCTTCCGTTGTAGCCGGCAGTGTGCCACGCATCCGCGTGGGTCTTCGTGACCTCCCCTCCAATAACCGAGGAGGTCTGAACCTCCGCCCCGACGCTCGACGGATCCGCAATCGGAACGTTCGCGTTCAATGCTGGACGGATGAACGTAACCCCATTCTGGCTCGACAGGTCAACCAGCTTGTCATAGGGAACAAGAGCTTGCACCAGACCCTGGATCTCTCCCTCTACCGTGCCGCCGACACCGCTGATAACCGTGCGGATCTCAGACGACTCCAACTCGTGGAAAACCTCCACGCGCACGCTGTCGCCGACGACATCAACACCCTGCCCCGCCGACAATCCGCGGCCCAGTAGGTCGACCGCCGTGCGCAACGTGCCGCTCGCCAGGGGAACCGCCAACTCGGTGCGCTCTCGGTATTTGCGTTTTCCCTGGTCGCAGAGGGAAGCGCCGGCGGAATCCCCAAGGGACCGATCACCGGCAGCGGAACAGGAGATGCCGTGGCAGTTGCGGACTCCTCTGCCTCAACAAATGGCGTAGCCATCCCCAGCGTCTCGGCATCTCTGGAGAAGCTGTCTGGCGCTGTCCCTTTTCCCGCCGCTGTCAGGTGGTCGAAGCCAAACGTCAAAGCCACGGCCACCAAGGGGATCCCAACCAAGAGAATTCGCTTGAGGTTTCGGGCGCTCATCGCAGCCTCCTTCGGGTCGTGCCGGCATCCTGCCGGATCGCATGCCGGGGGTGGCGTAAGCATAGTTCGCCCACAATGTTTTGTCAATAATGCTGTCGGCTACGCTTGCCACCAGCACTCCGCCAGTGCCACTTTCCTCTTGAGATCCCGCCTCCAACTGCTATCCTTGACATGCCATGCCGCGGCTTCAGGCCGCGGTGCTGCTACAACTGCCGCGCCCCTTGTGTCATCTCGACCGCAGGGAGAGATCTCAAACGTTCTCTTGGCGCCGGATTTCTCCCTTCGGTCGAAATGACAGCGCTCCGTTAGGGGCGTGCCCGCTCCCGTAGGCGCGCCGCACTTGCCCGCCCGCCGCAGCCTGCGGCGCAGAAATCAATAGCCCTCGAACAGGGTGAAAAAGTGAATTGTATTCTGCAACCCTCGAATCTACCTGCCGCACAGCACAGACTCCCAAGCCGCGAATAGTTTTCGCCTCTCGATGGGGCTGCGTCGAATCTGGGAGGGCAACAGATCGCAGAGTCAATTCTCCAGAAACGCTTCCCGCAGATTCGGGGAGAAAAAAGAAAATGCGAAAATCAACAAAACAAAAAAACAATTCGGCCGGACGCTCCAGCGTCAGCCGCCGGCCCGCTCCAGCAGCAGGCTCCGCAGCAGCCCCAGCGACGCCGTCACCGCCCGCCGCTTCACCATCTCCCGGCTCTGCGCGTAGACGTAGCTCACCACCCGCGGCGAGCCGCTCCCATCGTCCAGCGCGACGTGCACCGTGCCCACCGGCTTCTCCTCCTGCGGGTCCGGCCCGGCCACGCCCGTGATCCCGATCCCGATGTCCGCCGCCAGCCGCTCCCGCGCCACCCGCGCCATCTCCTGGGCGCACTCCCCGCTGATGACGCCGTGCGCCTCCACCACCTCGCGGCTCACGCCCAGCGCCAGCTTCACCTCCGTGGCGTAGGACACGAGCCCGCCCCGGAAGTAGTCCGAGCTGCCCGCCGCGTCCGTGATCGTGCTCGCCAGCAGCCCCCCCGTGCACGACTCCATCGTCGCCAGCGTCAGGCCGCGCTCCCGCAGCAGCGCCCCGACGGCCTTCTCCAGCGTATCGTCGTCGGCGCCCCAGACGGCGTTCCCCAGCAGGCGGCGCGCCTCCCCCTCGACCGGCGCGATAAGCTCCTCCGCCTCCTCGCGGTCGGTGGCCTTGGCGGCGATGCGCACCTGGATGCCGTCGGCCCGCGAGTAGACCCCGACGGACGGGTTGTCCGACGCCAGCAGCGGGCTCAGCATCTCGTCGACCGCGCCCTCGGTGATGTTGACCGTCTTCAGCGTGCGGGTGACCAGGATCGTGCCCCCGGTCCGCCGCCTTAGCTCCGGCTCGACCTCCTTCTCCCACATGCGGCGCAGCTCGCCCGGCGGCCCCGGCATGGCGACGAGGATGCGCCCGTCGCGCTCGACCCACCAGCCGGGCGCCGTGCCGAAGGCGTTGCGGATCGCCCGCGCCGAGGGGATGAGCGTGGCCTGCTTGACGTTGCGCTCCGGCATCGGGAAGCGGCGGCGGGCGAAGAACTTGCGCAGCTCCCGTTCCAGCGCCGGCTGGACGCGCATCTCCTCGCCCAGCATGAGCGCGATCGCCTCGCGGGTGAGGTCGTCCTCCGTCGGGCCCAGGCCGCCGGTGGCGATTATCAGGTCGCTGCGGCGCCAGGCGCGCTCCAGCGCCTCGCCCAGACGGGTCGGGTTGTCGCCGACCTGCGACATCCAGTAGAGGTCGATGCCCAGCGCCGGCAGGCGGGCGGCGATGTAGGAGGAGTTGGTGTCGGTGATCTCGCCCAGCAGTATCTCGGTGCCGACGGCGATTATCTCGGCTCTCATGCGCGCTCCTTGCTTGGCCGGACTCGCCGGTATTCTACACCTTTTCGACGGCGAGGGTGAGACGGCCGGTCTGCTCGCGGCGCAGGCGGGGGACGGCGTCGAAGCGGTCGGTCTGGGCGCAGAAGTCGAGGTCGTGCGCCAGGCCGAGGGCGATGAGGGAGCGGCCGTGCTCGGACTGACGGAAGGCGGCGAGGGCGTCGCCGCGATAGGAGTCGTAGATTCGGCGGGCCATGTCCGCGTCGTCGGTCAGTTCGAGCGATGCCCTGCCGGGGGCAGCCTCGACCGCCCTGTCTACCAGCGCGCCGGCGACGAAGACGTCCTCCAGGCTCAGTCGCTTGCCGTGCTCGAGGCCGGCGCAGACGAGAGCGGCGTCCAGCCGGCGCGCCTCCGCCTCGGCGAGCAGCGTCCGCACGGCGGCGGCGGCGTTGACGAGCGCTCCCACCAGCACCAGCGGCGACTGCGCCATTCCCTGGAGCGCGCGCGTCCCGTTGGTGGTGTAGAGGATGACGCGCTGCCCCTTGAGGTCCATCGAGGCGAACTCGCTGGGGGAGTTGCCGTAGTCGAAGCCGGAGGGCGGAAGCCCACCCACCTCGCCGCAGAGGAGGTACTTGCCGGGTGCCAGGCTCGCTAGATGGCGGGCGCGGCCGGGTCCGCTGGCGAGGGTGATGTCGGCGGCGCCCTGGGCGATGAGCGTGACGATGGAGGTGCTGGCCCGCAGCACGTCGATCATGACGCAGGCGCTTTCCTCTGGGTTGGACAGGAGATGGGGCAGGAAGGCAACGTCGAGCTTCATCCCTTCACCTGTACCGCGAGAGGCGGGCACGTGTCAAGCGGCGAGTCGGGACGGCTGAGGGCTTCTTACCTTGACTTGGCTCCCCGGCGGCGATACCATCACCTTGACCCCTGTTGTCGATATTCGTATCTGCCGAGGTGATGCGTGGGCTTCTTCGATAAGCTGGAGCGGGCTGCCCAACGGAGCGGCAGCCTTCTTTGCGTCGGCCTCGACCCCGACCCGGCGCAGATGCCCGTTCCTGACGTCGCCGCCTTCAACCGGGCGATCATCGAGGCGACGGCGGCGTTCGTCTGCGCCTACAAGCCGAACCTCGCCTTCTACGAGGCGCTTGGCGAGAGGGGAATGGCCGCTCTGCGCGATACCCTCGCTGCGATACCGCCGGACATCCCGGTCATCGCCGATGCCAAGCGCAACGACATCGGCAACACCGCCAAGGCC
The DNA here is from genome assembly GCA_963763495.1 of uncultured Chloroflexia bacterium. GTDB lineage: Bacteria > Chloroflexota > Dehalococcoidia > DSTF01 > JALHUB01 > DAOUEO01. The sequence goes on along the minus strand of CAVXOY010000021.1, from coordinate 98,708 downwards.
TACGCCCGCGCCCTGTTCGACGAGTTGGGCTTTGATGCCGCCACTGTGAACCCCTACCTCGGCGGCGACGCTGTCGAGCCGTTCCTGGAGCGGGAAGAGAAGGCGGCGTTCGTTCTCTGCCGCACCTCTAACCCCGGCGCCCGTGATCTGCAGGACTTGATGGTGATGACACCCGGCGCTGAGGCGCGCCCTCTCTTTGAGGTCGTGGCGGAGATGGCCCGTCGCTGGAACAGTCGCGGCAACGTTGGTCTCGTGGTGGGCGCCACCTATCCCGAGGAGCTGAAGCGCGTGCGTGAGCTCTGCCCGGAGATGACCTTCCTGGTGCCCGGCGTCGGCGCTCAGGGGGGAGACGTGGCGGCGGTGATGCGCAACGGCCTCGATAAGGCGGGCCGGGGGCTGATCATCAACGTCTCGCGGCAAGTCCTCTACGCCTCGCGGGAGAAGGACTTCGCGGCGGCGGCAGGGCTGGCGGCGCGCGAGTTGAGAGACGAGATCGCGCGCGAGCGGGAACGGGCTCTGGCGGAGTCCTAGCGATGCCCCTGGAGCTTCGGATGGGAGACGTGGTGCGGATGCGCAAGCCCCACCCCTGTGGCAGCTACGAGTGGCGGATCGTGCGCCTGGGGGCGGACATCGGCATACGTTGCCAGAAGTGCAATCATCGCGTTCTCATGGAACGGCGCGAGTTCGAGAAACGGCTGAAGGGGTTCGTCTCCCGCGGCGAACCCGTGGACCCCGCCATCGAAAAGCTGCTCTTTGGTGAGGAGGAGGCTGATCCTCCAGGGAAGGAACATGGCAGAGGCGAGAGCGCCTAGGATCAACATCTGGACTCTCACCGGAGGAAAGGCCCTTCTCGAGAAACGGGGGTTTCGGCGTCTCCTGCTCACGCGCGTCCTCGCCCAACTTGGGCAGAACGCTATTTTCTACGCCCTGTTCGTGCTGGTCGCGCAGAAGACGAATGCCAGCATCTACACCGGCTTGCTGGTGATCGTCTTCGCGGTGCCGGCAGCGATCTTTGGCCCTCTCTCCGGCGTTGTCATCGATCGCGTCTCGCGGGGATGGCTGCTGGTGGCTGTGAACGGGCTGCGGCTGATCATGTGTCTGGCGCTGGTGGCATCAGACCAGAGTGTCTGGATCTTGTACCTCTTCTCGTTGGTGTTTGCCACCTCGATGCAATTCGTCGGCCCAGCGGAATCAGCGGCGCTCGCGCAGGTCGTGGAGCCGGAGGAGTTGACCGAGGCCAATTCTCTGTTCAACCTGGGTGGTCTCGCCGGTCAGGTGGGAGGAATGGCGATCATCGCTCCGATCTTCCTAAAGACGGTGGGCGCCACGCCCCTGTTCATCCTTGCCGGATGTCTCTTCACCGCCGCCGCCGTGATCATCGCGACCGTGCCCCGGCTGGGCGCTGCCTCCGCTCCGCGCTATCCTTCGGGGGCCGGCGTGAGGGTTCAGTTCGCCCGTGCCTGGCGCACCCTGCGCGGCGATGAGCAGGCCTACATGGCGCTCATCATGAGTGTGGTCGGTAGCACCTCCGTCTTGATATGTGTCGCGATAGTGCCCCGATATGCCAAGAGCGTCCTTGGCGTGTCGACGGAGAACCTGATCTTCGTGTTCTCGCCGGCAGCCCTTGGTCTGTTGTTGGGGCTGCGGCTGGCGGGTTGGCTGGAGGGATTGCTGGGGAAGGCGCGGACGGTTAGCCTGGGCTTCCTTTTGCTGGTAATGTCGCTGCTTGCGTTCGGCCTGACCAGCAGGCTGGGTCTCCTCCTGGCCAACCAGAACCCGCTGGGCGTGTTCGACCCCGGGCCATTCGACGATCGCAGCGGGCGAATCATCGTGGCGATGTTGACGGCGGTGCCGGCCGGGTTCGCCTACTCTCTGATCGGCGTGGCCAGCCGCGCCCTCTTGAACGAGCGTGTCGCGGTGGAGATGCAGGGGCGGGTGTTTGCCGCCCTGGCCGTGCTCACCAGTTTGGCGTCGATCCTTCCGTTGGTGGTGGCGGGTGGCCTCGCGGACTGGCTGGGCGTGCAACCGGTGGCGGTGGGCATCGCCATAGTGATGTCCGTCTTCGTCTTCTGGGTAGCGTGGCGAATCAGGTTTGCCTCTCCGGAGGGTGCGCATGGCTGGTGAGCTCGCTGCGGAAATGGCCACGCCGCAAGAGCGAGAGAAAGCGCCGGTTCTCGCCAATCGTCAGTTTCTTGTCCTCTGGCTGGCGCAGCTCTTCTCTCAGATCGGGCAGAACGCCATCCTCTTCACGCTGCTCATCATCGTGCTCAACAAGACGCACTCCACCACCTCCACCAGCGTCCTCGTCCTCTCCTACGTAGTGCCCTCAGTGCTCTTTGGGATGGTGGCCGGTGTCCTCGTGGACCGCTGGCGCAAGCGGAGCGTCCTTATCGCGACCAACGCCGTCCGCTGCGGCGCCGCCCTGGCCTTCCTCTTTGGCAGCGATCATGTCTGGTCGCTCTACATGATCAACATAGGATTCTCCACCGTTAGCCAGTTCTTCACGACCGCGGAGGTCTGTACGGTTCCCTTCATCGTGCCGAAGCGGCAACTGATCGCGGCCAACAGCCTGGTCAGCCTGGCCTGGACGATGAGCCAGTTCGCGGGGATGGTCTTCGTGGCGCCGATCTTCCTGAAGGCCTTCGGGTCGGACGTTCTGTTCGTGACCACGGCGCTCCTCTTCGCCGCTGCCGCTGCCCTGACGCGACTGCTTCCCCAGATCGAGAAGGGCAGCGACCGCGAGGCGGCGCAGCAGGAGACGTTCTTGAAGGCGGCGCCGTCGGAGCTGGCGGGAGCGCTGCGGCTTCTTCGCGCCGACCGGGCCTCGGGCCTGGCGATGGCGCAGCTCACGCTGAGCAGCTCGCTCGTTCTTCTCTTCGCTGTGCTCGTGCCCCGCTTCATGCAGGAGGTCTTGGCGATCCGCGCCGATGACGCCGTCTACGTCTTCTTCCCCACGGGCGTCGGCGCTCTCCTGGGGCTGCGTATGCTGCCCTGGCTGGCGGGAAAGATCGGGAAGGACCGCCTCGTCGCCCTCGGGCTTATCGGGCTTGCCGTCTGCCTGGTCGGGCTGGGGTTCGTCGAGACTATCGCCGATCTGCTGAAGCGGACGGAGTCTTTCAATCCCTTCGGCCGCGAGAGGCTGGGCGGGCTCTCGCTGCTGGTCGCGCTGGCGATGCTGTTCGCCGGGCCGTTGGGGCTCACCTATGCGATGGTCAACGCCCCTGCCCAAACGGTGCTCCATGAGCGGGCGCCGCCGGAGATGCGCGGGCGCGTGTTCGGCGCTCAACTCGCTCTGGCGAGCGTGGTGGCTATCGTGCCCCTCTTGTTGGTGGGCGCCGTGGTCGATCTTTATGGTGTAAGCCTCGTTCTCCTGTCGATTGCGGCGGTGGTTGCGATAGTGGCGGCGGTCAGCGTCTTCCTTACGAGGAGGAGCGATGGCCGGGTCGTCGAGGCGGTGAGCGTAGCGCGGGTGGACGCGCCGCACGTGCCTCTGGCGGGCGATATGCCAGCCGGGGACGGCATCGCCGGTTCAATTGACAGGATACAGGGGCTGGACTAGACTGGAATTGCAGTTCGGACCCCGCGCGCATGAGGTGGTGGCATGATCGAGATGAGTATTGAGAGCATCCGCGTTAGTCTGGTGAACTACCAGCGGGTGGTCATCCTTAAGGAGAAGGGGTCGGAGCGGTACCTGCCGATCTGGATCGGGCCGGCGGAGGCGGACGCCATCGCCGTGCGGCTGCAGGAGGTGGCGGTAGCGCGGCCCCTTACGCACGACCTTCTGCGCTCCGTGATCGACGCTCTGGGCGCCCAGATCAACTGCGTCATCGTGAACGACCTCGCCAATGACACCTTCTACGCCCGCCTCCTGCTCGACGTCGACGGGAAGTCTCTGGAGATCGACTCGCGGCCCAGCGATGCGATAGCGCTGGCGGTTCGAGCGGAGGTGCCGATCTTCGCCGACGAGTCGGTGCTGGAGAAGGCAGGCGTGGTGATGGACAAGGAAGGCGAGAAGGCCATGGAAGGGGAGACGGTGGACCCGGCGGAGCTGGAGAGGATGTCGGCCTTCAAGGAGTTCATCGAGACGCTGGACCTGGACGACTTCGAGAAGCACAAGCCGCCGTCATCGGGATAGGGGCAGCGCCGGCAGCGGGCTTGACGTGGGGGGCACCTGAGGGTGCCCTTCAGTGTTATCCGGCGACGGGCGCGGCGGAATTGTTTTTTTGTTTTGTTGATTTTCGCATTTTCTTTTTTCTTCCCGAATCTGCGGGAGGCGTTTCTGCGGAATTGACTCTGCGATCTGTTGCCCTCCCAGATTCGACGCAGCCCCATCGAGAGGCGAAAACTATTCGCGGCTTGGGAATCTGTCTGTGCAGCCGGTAGATTCGAGGGTTGCAGAATACAATTCACTTTTTCACCTTGTTGGTGCTATTGATTTCTGCGCCGCAGGACTGCGGCGGGCAGCGGGGCGGGCATCCTTCGCAACAGGGCAGGTAGACGCCCGCCCTACGGATTAAGGCGGGTCATTGCACCACCTCGGCCTGAAGGCCGAGCGTAGGGCGAAAGCTGGCTGGCGGGCCAGGGCCGAAATGTGCGGCGTAGACGCCTCTTATTCTTTCCGGTGGTCGTTACGGTACCCCAGCCTGAAGGCTGGGGCGTGAGAATCCAAGGATAGCAGTTTGTGGAGTGATTCTGAAGAGGGAAGTGGCACAGGGTACGCAGCCGCCGCCAATCGCCCTCCAGAGGCGGGTATCCTTCCCTGGAAGGACAGGCGGGTGGGCGAGACGCCGCACCCCTTCCGGTTGTAGGCCAAAATCGTGGTTGCGACCGGCAGCGGCGCCGCCCGGTGTCGGGAGACTGGCTCCTGACATCAAGCTCTGGTGAGTAGGAGATGACTACGGAGGCCCAGTAGCAGCACAGGAAGGACTACAGTCCTCCCCTACAAGTCGCTCTAGGAGAAGGCGGGCGGCGATGCCACTGCCTCGCGGCTGATTGCACTGTCGCGGTACTGAGCTCCGACCTACGTGGGGCGTGGTCCCGAGGCGGACACCGGGCCTCCCTCCAGGAAGGACAGGCAGAGCCCGACCCTGCAGTGCCGAGGGCGAGGGCATACGGTCGCGCGGCCTGCGCCGCCTCCGAGGAAGGTGACCTTGACGGCCTCGCCCTCGCCGCTACCATCCAGATGCCGCGCCAGCAGACCGGCGACTTTGGCCTCGAGGATGGTCAGGTCCGCGTTCGCGGTCGGTGCGGGCTTGCAGGATGACCCAGGAAGAGTCCTGATGTCCGCGCCGCGGAGGTCGCGGAGATCAAGCAGACTGTCGAGCACGCGGAGCGCCTCTTCAACGTCGAGTGGACCCTCGGCCGCTCAACTCGTCCAGACTCACCGACTGCAGATCGCCGGCGCCTTGGACGGGCCGAGGGCCAGCCCCGACACCCTGGGACGCGCTGGACGCTGGACTGGAGGCGAGAGACAAGGTCTGGAAGACCTCTCCAGTGCCGGCGCGACAGAGGCTAGAGCCTCAAGACCCCTGGCGGCCGCCGCCTGTATCTCCTCCAACTCGCGCATGGCAGCCGCTAGTTGGCTCGGCAGGGAAGCCTCGGTGTGACGCTGGGTCTTGCCTGTGTCAGTTCTGCTTCTTGCTTGGTGTTGGTTAAGCTCATTTCCCCTCTCCCTTTCACATCCTCATGGGCCCTCGCTTCGCCTTCCTTTGCCGAATCCGGATCGTCGGGCACAACCGGAGTTACGCGTTGTCGGCCTTGCTGTGCGGGTGTACCGGTAGGACGGAGGCAGGCTGCTCCCGCTCTAGGAGGCGGATGCAAGCCTTCAGTTCGCTCACCATGTTCTCGAAGGGACCGCCGCCAATCCTGGCCAGCTTGTTGCAGACAGCCTGGCCCGCCTCGGACCAGAGAAGCTCGACTAACTGGGGGTCATGATGGCCCCAACTGCTGCGCAGGGCCCGAAGGGCCTCGGGATCTCATCGCGGGGCGCACCCCCTCGGCCTGAGGTCAGAGTCATCGAAACCCTCGGCCAGAGCGAGGACGCGGCTCTCGATGGGGGCCTGCCTGGCGTAGCGGGATTGGGGCCGGCTGTCGTCGAAGCCAGGACGCAGGCCATTCAGCACGCCTGTTGACGCGGTGAGCCAGCGCGATCCCGCAACTGGGCTTCCACCCTGCCGGGAGTCCGCCCCCCTCTGCCGCCGGTTGGAGGCGGGATCCGTTGTGGCCTGAGCGATAGCCGACAGTAGAGCCGATCCACGGATGGCGGCGCGGCTCCAGGGCGGAGATCGAGGAGAGCACCGATGTCCACGCCTAGAGCGGCCACGCGCTGGTAGTGAGCCCAGGCAGCGGGCTCGTGTTCCTCTAATGCGCGACAGAGATCCTGTAGCCAGCGGGCGTTGCGCGTCGGCTTCAGACGCCACTGCTGCAAAAGATCGGCGAGACGAGTTATTGGATCGTCGATGCTCTTAGTCATTCGTTCTGCTGTAGCCATGGCGCATCTCCGCTCAGACAGCAAAATGAGTCGGCTTCTGGTCATGCCGGCCCAGTTCCCGGGTCAGTTCAGCGGCTCCACAGGAGGGTAACCAATTTACTATCGGCAGGTTTACCCAAACCGAGAAGTTGCGTGGGTTGCCAATACCTTTGTTCGCATCTAGAGGGAGACGGATAGAACGTTGGAATCCTGATTTATCTGGGTTTCCCTCATCCGCCGTTGCGGGCGACGTCAGGCGTGGTCACTCTAGGATGGCTTCTCGCCCGCGCTCAGGAAGCCCGCCTACGACGGCGCAGGTCGTCGTTTCGACCAAAGGGACGCTGGTCGCGCGAGGGGGAGGGTTCAGATGCTCTCCCTGCGGTCGAGATGCACAGAGGGGAAGCGGTTGAGATGACGGAGGGGGCGTTGTAGCGGCACCTGACGGCCTGAAGGCCGAGGCATGGGTTGGCAGGGCGGGCAGGGATGCGCCCGCCTGACGAGCTTGGCGGGGATGCGTCCGCACGCAACATGTCATTCCGACCGGAGGGAGAAGTCTGCGTCGGCCAAGAGAACGTTCAGATCTCTCCCTGCGGTCGAGATGACACAGGGTGCGGGCATCCTTCCAGAGAAGGACAGGCAGACGCCCGACCCTACGGGAATCGTGGGGGATGGCGGGCTCTACCTGTGGTGCGAGTTTGGGGCTTGACATATTTCTGGGGGGCTGATATAGTCGCCGCACAACTGAATAGCGTGAACGGCTGGGAACAGGACTAGTAGGCCGCAAAGCGAGGTTTCGCCTACCGGCGGAAGGCAGAGAGCCAGGTTAGGTGAAAGCTGGCACCGGCGCGGCGGACTGAATGGACCTGGGAGCCGCAAGCCGAACTCCACGGCGGTGGACGGTAGGCTTCGTCGGAGGGGCACCGTTATCAGAGCCCAGGGTATCTTCCCCATCGGGGAACGTACCTGAGAAGAGATGTCTCGGCTATTCCCTCTGAGGGCCGGCCGGGACAAGTAGGGTGGCACCGCGAGAAGACCTCTCGTCCTTATGGGCGAGGGGTTTTTTGTTTGGTGAAATTACCCTCGCAGTCGCAAGGCAAGAACAAAGAAGAAGGGAGGAAGCATGGACACGAAGTTCTTACTGCCGGAGAAGGAGATACCGACAAGCTGGTACAACATCCAGGCGGACCTGCCGGAGCCGCTGCCGCCGGTGCTGCACCCGGGGACGAAGCAGCCGATAGGGCCGCAGGACCTGGCGCCGCTGTTCCCGATGGGGCTCATCATGCAGGAGGTGAGCACGGAGCGCTACATCGAGATACCGGAGGAGGTGCGGGAGATCTACAAGCTGTGGCGTCCGACTCCGCTCTACCGGGCGCACCGGCTGGAGAAGGCGCTGGGCACGCCGGCGAAGATCTACTACAAGTACGAGGGCACCAGCCCCGCCGGCAGCCACAAGCCGAACACCGCCGTGGCGCAGGCCTACTACAACAAGAAGGAGGGAGTGAAGCGCATCACGACGGAGACGGGCGCCGGCCAGTGGGGGAGCGCCCTGGCTCTGGCCTGCAACTTCTTCGGCATCGAGCTGAAGGTCTACATGGTGAAGGTCAGCTACTACCAGAAGCCGTACCGCCGCTCCTGATGGAGACCTGGGGAGCGAAGGTGGTGCCCAGCCCCAGCCCGGACACGGAGGCGGGACGGGCGATGCTGGCGGAGGACCCGGAGTCGAGCGGCAGCCTGGGGATGGCGATCAGCGAGGCGGTGGAGGACTGCGTGAAGCGGGAGGACACGAAGTACTCGCTGGGCAGCGTGCTCAACCACGTGCTGATGCACCAGACGGTCATCGGCGAAGAGGCGATGAAGCAGATGGAGATGGCGGGCGAGTACCCGGACGTCGTCATCGGCTGCGTCGGCGGCGGGTCGAACTTCGCGGGGATCGCGCTCCCGTTCGTGCGGGAGCGGCTGGTGAACGGCAAGAAGACGCGCTTCGTCGCGGTCGAGCCGGAGGCCTGCCCGACGCTCACGCGGGGGCCGGATGCGTACGACTTCGGCGACACGGCGGGCATGGCGCCGATAGTGAAGATGTACACCCTGGGCCACACCTTCGTGCCGCCGGCGATCCACGCGGGAGGGCTGCGCTATCACGGGATGGCGCCGATCGTCTCGCAGTTGCAGCGGCTGGGCCTGCAGGAGGCGAGGGCGTACCATCAGAACCCGGTCTTCGCGGCGGCGGTGCAGTTCGCGCGGACGGAGGGGATCGTGCCGGCGCCGGAGTCGGCGCATGCTATCCGCGCCGCCATCGACGAGGCGCTGGCCTGCAAGGAGTCGGGGGAGTCGAAGGTCATACTGTTCAACCTGAGCGGCCACGGCCACTTCGACATGGGCTCGTACGACAAGTACTTCGCCGGCGAATTGGAGGACATGGCGTTCTCTGAGGACAAGGTTAAGGAGGCTCTGGCGCATCTGCCGAAGATTTAGGCGCCGTACGACTTGGGAAGTAACGAACACGGAGACGTGATGAAACGAAAACGTATCCTTACGGGTGATCGCCCGACAGGCGATCTCCATCTGGGCCACTACGTCGGTTCTCTGGCGAACCGGGTGCGGCTGCAGGACGAGTACGAGTGCTTCTTCATCATCGCCGACTATCACGCGCTGACGACGGCGTACGACCGGTCGGCGGAGGTGCAGGGGAGCATCCGCGGGCTGGTGCTGGACTATCTCAGCGTGGGGATCGATCCGGAGAGGAGCACGATCTTCCTGCAGTCGCTGGTGCCGGAGATACCGGAGCTGTACATGCTGTTCTCGATGCTGGTCAGCGTGCCCCGCCTGCAACGGATGCCGGCGCTGAAGGATATCATCCGCGATCTGCAAGCTGGAGACGGCGTCGCTGGGGCTGCTGGAGTACCCGGTGCTGCAAGCGGCGGACATCCTCTGCGTGCGCGGCGAGGTGGTGCCGGTGGGGAAGGACCAGGCGTCGCACGTGGAGCTGACGCGGGAGATCGCGCGGCGGTTCAACGATCTCTACCAGCCGGTCTTTCCGGAGCCGGAGGCGCTGATCGGCGAGGTGCCGACGCTTCCCGGCACGGACGGCAAGGCGAAGATGAGCAAGTCGATAGGCAACGCGATCTATCTCTCCGACGATGCGGAGACGGTGCGGCGCAAGGTGATGAGCATGTACACGGACCCGACGCGCATCCACGCGACGGACCCGGGCCACGTGCGGGGCAACCCCGTCTTCACCTATCACGACGCCTTCAACCGCAACACGGAGGAGGTGGCGGACCTGAAGCGCCGCTACAAGCAGGGCCGCGTGGGCGACGTGGAGGTGAAGAAGCTGCTGATCGTCGCGCTCAACGAGTTCCTGGAGCCGATCCGGGAGCGGCGGGCCCGCTATGAGGCGAAGCCGGGACTGACGGAGGAGATCGTCGATGCGGGGAGCCGGCGGACACGGACGGAGGCGCAGGAGACGCTGCGTCTGGCCCGCGAGGCGATGGGGCTGACGTACCTGCGATGAAGGTCGGTCGGGGCGTCGAGGTGTAGAGGTTATCATGTACGTGCCCAGTCTGGACGAGGCGAAACGCCTGGCTGCCCAGGGCAACCTGGCGCCGGTGTACCGCGAGGTGGCGGCGGACCTGGAGACGCCGGTCTCCGCCTACCTCAAGGTGGCGCGCGGCGGGCACTCGTTTCTCTTGGAGAGCGTTGAGGGCGGCGAGCGGCTGGCCCGCTACAGCTTCATTGGGACGGAACCCTATCGTGTGCTGCGTGCGGGGTCGAACGCCGCCCTCGGTAAGACCGATCCGCTGCTGGCTATCGAGGACGAGCTGCGGCGGTTCCGCGTCGTCTCGCTGCCGGGGCTGCCGCGCTTTCACGGCGGCGCGGTCGGCTACCTATCGTATGAGGTGGTGCGTCACTTCGAGCCGCGCGTTCCCGTCGCTTCCCACGACCCGCTGGGGCTGCCGGAGGCGATCTTCATGTTCACGGACACGCTCCTCGTCTTCGACCACCTGCGCCACAACATCAAGGTGGTGACGCACGTCCGCCTCGACGGCGACATCGAGGCGGCCTACCGGCAGGCGCTGTGGCGGATCGACGAGCTGGTGGCGCGACTGGAGAAGCCGCTGGTCGCCCTGCCCTATGAGGAGAAGGCGGCCCCCAGCGGGCGGCAGCCGCGCATCGCGTCGAACATGGCGCGGGCGGAGTTCATCGCCAAGGTGGAGCGGGCGAAGGAGTACATCGAGGCGGGCGACATCATCCAGGTGGTCATCTCGCAGCGTTTCCAGCGCCCGACGAGCGCCCATCCCTTCGCCGTCTATCGGGCGCTGCGCACCGTCAATCCGTCGCCCTACATGTACTACCTGGAGCTGGGCGACTGTCAGATCGTGGGCGCGTCGCCGGAGCTGCTGGTGCGGGTGGAGGACGGCGTCGTGGCGACGCATCCCATCGCCGGCACGCGGCCGCGGGGTCGCGACCCGGAGGAGGACCAGGCGCTGGAGGAGGAGCTGCGGCAGGACGAGAAGGAGCGGGCCGAGCACATCATGCTCCTCGACCTGGGGCGCAACGACATCGGGCGGGTGAGCGAGCCGGGGACGGTGCAGGTGGGGCAGCTCATGGACGTGGAGCGCTACTCGCACGTCATGCATCTGGTGTCGCACGTGAGCGGCCGCCTGCGCTCGGAGATGACGCCGTACGATGCGCTCCGCGCTTGCTTCCCGGCGGGCACCGTCTCGGGCGCGCCGAAGATCCGGGCGATGGAGATCATCGCCGAGCTGGAGCCGGAGCAGCGGGGGCCCTACGCGGGAGCGGTCGGCTACTTCGACCTGTCGGGGAACCTGGACACGGCGATCACCATCCGCACGGTCGTCATGAAGGACGGGGTCGCGCACGTGCAGGCGGGCGGCGGCATCGTCTTCGACAGCGAGCCGGAGCGGGAGTACGAGGAGTCGGTGAACAAGGCGCAGGCGCTGATGCGGGCTATCGAGCAGGCGGAGGCGACGGCGTCGGCAGCGCCGAAGGGGAGCCTGGGGTACTAGGTAGAGGTTGAGATGCTCTTATTGATTGATAACTACGATAGCTTCACCTTCAACCTCTACCAGTACTTGTGCGAGCTGGGGGCGGAGATCCGCGTCGTCCGCAACGATAAGGCGACGGTGGAGGAGCTAGAGGCGATGGCGCCGGAGCGGGTCGTCATCTCGCCGGGGCCGTGCACGCCGAAGGAGGCGGGGATCAGCGTGGAGGTGGTGAAGCGCTTCGCCGGGCGGGCGCCGATACTGGGCGTCTGCCTGGGGCACCAGTGCATCGGCGAGGCGTTCGGCGCGGTGGTGACCGGCGCGGGCGAGATCAAGCACGGCAAGACGTCGATGATCCGCCACGACGGGAAGGGCGTCCTGGAAGGGCTGCCCAACCCCTTCGAGGCGATCCGCTATCACTCGCTGGCGGTGCAGGAGGAGGGGTTGCCGGACTGTCTGGAGATAAGCGCCTGGAGCGAGTCGGGCGTGATCATGGGGGTGCGGCACCGCGAGCATCTGGTGGAGGGGGTGCAGTTTCATCCGGAGAGCGTGTTGACGGCGGTGGGGAAGGACGTGCTGCGCAACTTCCTGGCGATGACATATTGACATCATGACATAGGTATGTTGACAGGGCGGCATAGGGAGAGTCAGTGGTGATCAAGGAAGCGATTGGCAAGTTGGTGGACGGCAGTTCGCTCTCGGAGGAGGAGGCGGCGCCGTCATGGGCGAGATCATGACCGGCGAGGCCACTCCCGCGCAGTTCGGGGCGTTCGTCACGGCGCTGCGACTCAAGGGCGAGACGGTCGACGAGATAACCGGCATGGCCCGCGTGATGCGCGAGAAGGCGCTGCGCGTCAGCGTCGCCGGGCCGTTGCTCGATACGTGCGGCACGGGCGGCGACCATCAGGGCACGTTCAACGTCTCGACCGCCGCCGCGTTCGTCTGCGCCGGCGCCGGGCTGCGCGTCGCCAAGCACGGCAACCGCGCCATGACCAGCGCCTGCGGCAGCGCCGACGTCCTGGAAGCGCTGGGCGCTCGAATCGATTTGACGCCGGAGCAGGTGGCGGAGTGCCTGGAGCGGGCGGGGATCGGCTTCATGTTCGCGCCCGCCTTTCATCCGGCGATGAAGTTTGCCGCCGGGCCACGTCGGGAGATCGGCGTGCGCACGGTGTTCAACATACTGGGGCCGCTCACCAATCCGGCGGGAGCGAGCTGCGCAGGTCCTGGGGGTCGCCGAGCCATCACTCGCCGACAAGATGGCGCAGGTGCTGGGACGCCTGGGCTGCGACCACGCGCTGGTGGTGCACGGCGAGGACGGCTTCGATGAGATAAGCATCAGCGCCGCCACGCAGGTCTGGGAGCTGACCGGGGGCGACGTGCGCCGCTACAAGGTGGAGCCGTCGGAGATGGGCCTGACGCCCGCCGAAGCCCACGACGTGCGGGGCGGGTCGCCGGAAGAAAACGCCGCTGCCCTGAGGCGGGTGCTATCGGGAGAGAAGGGCGCCCGGCGCGACTTCACGCTTATGAACGCCGCCGCCGGTCTCGTCGCTGGTGACAAGACGGCTACCATGGCCGAGGGAGTGGCGCTGGCGGCGGAATCTATCGACAGCGGCGCCGCGCGGGAGGCGCTGGAACGGTTTGTCAGCGTAAGCAGCTCGTTCGGCTAGAGGGCCGAGCGTGCTCTGTCTAGAGGAAACGCCATGACTGAAGAATCGATCCTCGACAAGATCGTCGCCATCAAGAGAGAGGGCCTGCCCTGGCGCAAACAGAAAGAGCCGATGGAGTCCCTTGAGCGGCGCATCAGGCAACTGAGCGAGCAGCAGGAGGGGCGGGCCGAGCAGTGGAGCCTCAAGCGGGCGATCCTGGAGGGGCCGCGGGGGCCGCTGGACGGGGGCAAGCGAATCCAGATCATCGCTGAGATCAAGAAGGCGTCGCCCTCCAAGGGACGCATGATCAGCGACATCGAGCGGCAGGGGCTGCCCCGCGCCTACGTCCACAGCGGCGTCACCGCTATCTCCGTGCTGACCGAGGAGAAGCACTTCATGGGTGACATCAAGCACCTGCTGGAGACGCGGAACATCCTCGACGGCTATTATCCGGGCGGGCGGCCGTCGCTGTTGCGCAAGGACTTCCTCTTCGATCCCTATCAGATCTGGGAGTCGCGGGCGTTCGGCGCCGACGCTGTCCTGCTCATCGCCGCCATCCTCAGCGACGAGCAACTGCGGGAGCTGATGGCGCTGGCGCGGGAGCTGGATATGGACTCGCTGGTGGAGGTACATGACGAAGCGGAGGTTGCGCGCGCCGTCGAAGCCGGGGCGGAGATCATCGGCATCAACAACCGCGACCTGCGCACCTTCGAGGTCGATCTGGCGACCACGGAGCGGCTGCGGCCGCTCATCCCCCTGGACAGGGTCGTCGTCAGCGAGAGCGGCATATCGACGCGCGCCGACGTCGAGCGGCTGGCGGACTGCGGCGTGCACGCGGTGCTTAGTCGGCGAGGCGCTGATCCTGGCTCCCGACGTGAAGCGCAAGGTGCGGGAGATGCTGGTGTGACGCGCGTCAAGATCTGCGGCGTCAGGCGGGCGGAGGACGCCCTCCTCGCCGCCGAAGCCGGCGCCGACTTCATCGGGCTGGTCTTCGCCGAGAGTCCGCGCCGCATATCGACGTCGCAGGCGGAGGAGATCGTCCGCGCCCTGGGCAATCCCCTTCGCGACACGGGCGTGGCACCGCTGCATGAAGCGGGAGCCGCGGGCCGGGCTGACTGGTTCCGCCGGGCGGCGCAGGCGCTGGAGGGGCTGCTGGAGAAGAAGCGCCCCCTCACCGTCGGCGTCTTTGCCGATATGGACAGCGAGACGGTGAACTCGATTGCCGACGAGTGCGGCGTCGACCTCATCCAGCTCAGCGGCGGCGAGTCCTGGGACGATTGCCTTCTCGCCAACCGGCAGGTCATCAAGGCCGTCCACGTGCGGGAGGGCGCTTCGGCAGCGGCGGTGCTGTCGGGCATCGAGGCGGGCAGCGCTATCGCCTGCCTGCTCGACACGCAGGTGGTCGGGGCCCGCGGCGGCACGGGGCAGCGTTTCGACTGGGAGGTCGCGGCGCAGGTGTCCCAAGAGATGCCCATAATACTGGCGGGCGGTCTGACCCCCGACAACGTGGCGGAGGCGGTGCGGGCCGTCCGTCCCTGGGCGGTGGACGTCAGCAGCGGCGTGGAGACGGCGGGCGTCAAGGATGGGGAGAAGATACGCGCCTTCATAACCGCGGCGAAGGAGTTGTCATGAAAGCTAAGCAGACCCTTCCCGACGAGCGTGGCCGCTTCGGGGCGTTCGGCGGGCGTTTCGTGCCGGAGACGCTGATGACGGCGCTCGACGAGTTGAAGAGCGCTTACTTTCTGGCCGACGACGACCCGGAGTTCCAGCGGCAACTGGCGGCTCTCCTGCACGACTTCGCGGGCAGGCCGACGCCCCTCTACTTCGCCGCCAATCTCAGCAAGCGCTGGGGCGTCCGCCTCTACCTCAAGCGCGAGGACCTGGCGCACACCGGCGCTCATAAGATCAACAACGCGCTCGGCCAGGGGCTGCTGGCGCAGCGGCTGGGCAAGCGACGCATCATCGCCGAGACGGGGGCGGGTCAGCACGGCGTGGCCACGGCGACCGTCTGCGCCATGCTGGGGCTGGAGTGCGTCGTCTACATGGGCGAGGAGGACGTGCGGCGGCAGGCGCTCAACGTCTTCCGCATGAAGCTGCTCGGCGCGGAGGTGCGCGCCGGTGAGCAGCGGCAGCCGCACCCTCAAGGACGCGATCAACGAGGCGATCCGCGACTGGGTGACGAACGTGGAGACGACCCACTACCTGCTGGGCAGCGTCGTGGGGCCGCACCCCTATCCGATGATGGTGCGCGATTTCCAGGCGGTCATCGGTCAGGAGGCGCGGGAGCAGATACTGGCGCAGGCGGGCCGCCTGCCCGACTACGCGATCGCCTGCGTGGGCGGCGGCAGCAACGCCATCGGCCTCTTCCATCCTTTCTACAACGACAGCGAGGTGAAGTTCGTCGGCGTGGAAGCGGCGGGATCGGGGCTGGAGTCGGGCCGTCACGCCGCCAGCCTGTCCGGAGGCAGGCCGGGAGTGCTGCACGGCGCTCTATCGTTCCTGCTTCAGGACGACGCCGGCCAGGTCGCGGAGACGCACAGCCTGGCGCCGGGGCTGGACTATCCCGGCGTGGGGCCGGAGCACAGCTTCTACAAGGAGAGCGGCCGCGCCACCTACGTCGGCGTCACCGACAGCGAGGCGCTGGAGGGGTTCCGTCTGCTGGCGGAGACGGAGGGGATAGTGCCGGCGTTGGAGCCGTCGCATGCCATCGCTTATGCGGCCAAGCTGGCGCCGGAGCTGCCCGCGGACAGCATCATCGTCCTCTGTCTGTCGGGTCGCGGCGACAAGGACATGGAGATCGTGGCTCAGGCGCTGGGCGTTTCCCTGTAGGAGGAGACACGGCGCGAGCGGAGGCGTCCGGCAGGCTCTACTGGCGCTCTCTACTGACGACCGTTGGGAGGGCTGAAGCCCTCCGCTACATTATTGTTCGAGGGCGTATCTCGTTGCCGCCCGCCGCTCTGATGGTTGATAATACGGTCACTGTGCCATAGGGGAGCCTTCGGATACTGGAAAGGGTTATTGAGGAATGCTGGACGAGACAGAGCCGCCGGTGGCAGTTTCCGATGAGCGAGTAGCCTGGGGGCCGAGGGAGATCGCGCAGGCTGTCGGTCTGGCGGTGGCGGGGCTGCTGTTCGTGGGCGCCACCGTCGCTCTGGTCGCTGCCGTTGCCGGCCTCACCCTCTCCGATTCGCAGGTGCTGGGGGTCGGCCTGGTCGCCACGTTGTTCCTCGATATGGGCCTCTTCGGCCTGGCGGCGCTGTTCAGTGTGGGGAAGTACCACCTTCGCTGGAGCACTCTCGGTTTCCGGCCGCTGGCGCTGGACAGGTCATGGGTCATCGTGGCGACGGTGGTGGGCATATTCGCCGTCGTCGTGGTCTACGGCATCATCGTCCAGCTACTGGGTCTCGACGATCTCCTTCCCCAGAGCACGCTGGGCGAGGACCTCTTCGAGAACCGGGCGCTGGTGGTGGTCGCGGGCCTGCTGGCAGTCGTGACGGCGCCCGTGGCTGAGGAGACCTTCTTCCGGGGGTTTCTGTTCGGCGGGCTGGTGAAGCGTCTGGGCATCTTCTGGGCGGCGCTGGCGAGCGGGTTCCTGTTCTCGCTGGCGCACGGGCAGGTGTCGACTCTGGTGCCGTTCACCTTCGTGGGCATGCTGCTTGCCTGGGCTTACTTGTACACGGGATCCCTTTGGGCTGCCATAGGGGCCCACTTTCTCTTCAATTTGGTGAGCTACAGCGTGTCGGTGGGAGGGTGGTGAGAGTAGCGTGAGCCGGATAGCCGCGACCTTTGCCCGAACCCGCGCCGAAAAACGGCCGGCTGTCATGCCGTTCCTGACCGCCGGCTACCCCGATCTGGCGGCGACGCCCGCTCTCGTGGAGGCGCTCGTCGCGGGCGGGGCCGACATGGTGGAGCTGGGCATACCGTTCAGCGATCCTCTCGCCGACGGGGTCACCATCCAGCGGGCGGGCCTGACGGCTCTGGAGCAGGGGGTGACCGCCGGCGACTGTCTGGAGGTCGTGCGCGAGTTGCGCTCGCGGGGGCTTGAGATTCCCATCCTGCTCATGGGATACTACAATCCGATTCTGGCGTACGGCCCGGAGGCGTTTGTCGCCGACCTTGCGGCTGCCGGCGGGGACGGCCTGATAGCCGTCGACCTGCCGCCGGAGGAGTCGGAGGAGTTGCGCGGGCTCTGCCGGGCGCACGGCCTCGACCTGATCTATCTGCTGGCGCCGACGTCGGGCGCGGAGCGCATCGCGAAGGTGGCGGCGCTGGCGTCGGGGTTCTTGTACTGCGTGAGTGTGGCCGGCGTGACGGGGGCGCGGACGGACCTGCCGCCGGGGCTGAGCGACTTCGTGCGGGAGGTGCGCGCTAGCACAGACCTGCCGCTTGTGGTAGGATTCGGAATATCGCAGCGCGAACACATCGAGGCGGCTGCCGCTATGGGTTTGGACGGGGCGGTCGTCGGTAGCGCTATCATCAACGTTATTGAACGTTCCGATACTGATGAAAAGGCGAATAAGGTAAGAGAATATGTGGAGGTGCTCACCGGCCACCGGAGGATCAATACCCGGCGTCACGACGGGAAGGGTTAACCATACCCTCCGTTGTGGCCGCCTGTATGGTCCCCTGGCCGGCGTGTTTGACTGAACTTGGGCCGGCCCCCAATTGACGGAAGGGGTTGGCTTGGGCGCGTTGAGGGCTGGTAGTTGCGTGCGCGTTAGGGGTATTCGGGGAGCTATCACTGTCGATAGCAATAGCAGCCAGGACATCTTGGCGGCGAGCCGAGAGCTCCTGACGGAGATGGTCAGCGCCAACGATATCCAGCCTGACGACGTAGCGGCGGTCATCTTCACCACTACTCCTGACCTCAACGCTGAGTTCCCCGCCCGGGCTGCCCGCGAGATGGGCTGGAAAGACGTAGCTCTTCTCTGCGGCCACGAGATGGCAGTGCCGGGTAGCCTAACCGCCTGTTTGCGCATCCTCCTTCTCGTCAATACAGAAAAGCGGGCCGATGAGATCGTGCACGCGTATCTGTTGGGGGCGCGCGTCCTCAGACCCGACAAATAGCTAGAGTTCCCGCTGATTTTTCTTGGAGGCGCATGCGCATGATGGTGGTTATGAAAAAGAGCCATACTAAAGAAGAGTTACAGGAGGTCCTCGACCACCTGAAGGATAACGGTCTGGGCGCTCACATGAGCGTGGGCGTGGAACGGACGGTCATAGGCGTACTGGGAAGCATCTATCCTGAGCTGGCGGAGGAACTGGAGGCATTCCCCGGCGTCGAGGAGACGGTGCCGATTACCCGGCCCTACAAGCTCGCCGGCCGGGAGCTTAAGCCCCAGGACACGGTCATCAAGGTGGGCAACGTGACCATCGGCGGCGGCAGCGTCGTCGTGATGGCGGGCGAGTGCTCCGTGGAGAGCGAAGAGCAGATGATGGCGACGGCCCGCCTCGTCAAGGAGGTGGGCGGCCACATCCTGCGGGGCGGCGCATTCAAGCCGCGCACGAGCCCCCACGCCTTCCGCGGCCTCGGTGAGGACGGCCTCAGGATACTGGCGGCAGCGAAGGCGGAGACCGGCCTGCCCATCGTGACGGAGGTGATGGACACCCGCGACGTTGATGTGGTGGCGAGCTACGCCGACATCCTGCAGATCGGCACGCGGAACGCCCAGAACTACTACCTCCTCGACGAGGTAGGGCACTGCGGCAAGCCGGTGCTGCTGAAGCGGGGCATGGCGTCGACGGTGGAGGACTGGCTTCTCTGCGCCGAGTACATTCTGGCGCGGGGGAACGGTCAGGTGATTCTCTGCGAGCGGGGGATCCGGACGTTCGAGACGGGGACCCGCTTCACGCTGGACGTCAGCGCCATCCCGCTGGCGAAGCGGCTGAGCCACCTGCCGGTCGTCGCCGACCCCAGCCACGGGACGGGCCGCTGGTATCTGGTGGAGCCGATGTCGCTGGCTGCCGTGGTCGCCGGCGCCGACGGCCTGATGCTGGAGATACATCCCAACCCGGACCGCGCCTTGTCGGACGGCGCCCAGAGCCTCAAGTTCGAGAACTTCCGGGCGCTCATGGAGCGTCTGCGCGTTATGGGTGAGGCCATGGGCCGGCCGTTGGAGCGGGTGTAGGCAGCGGACGGCGAGTTGAAAGATAAAGAGAGGGACAGGGGGCCTCGGGTCCGCCGAGCGCTGCGGGGCCCCCAACCGCCATGTTCGAGCTGAAGCTGCCGGTCTTTGAAGGCCCTCTCGATCTCCTTCTCCATCTCATCGAGAAGGAAGAGCTGGACATAACTACGGTCTCCCTCGTCCAGGTCACCGATCAGTACCTCGCCCAACTGCGCTCCTTCGAAGGGATCAACCTGGATGCCCTGGCCGACTTCGTGTCGATCGGGGCGAAGCTGATCTATCTCAAGTCGCGGGCCTTGCTGCCGCGGACGCCGGAAGAGGAGGAGGAAGAGGCCGCCGAGGAGGAAGAGGTGGGCCGGGAGCTGACGGAGATGCTCAAGGAGTACCGGCAGTTCAAGGAGGTGGCGACGGTCCTGCGGGCGATTGAGGATGAGGGGCTGCACGCTTATCCGCGGCTGGCGGCGCCGCCGGAGGTGCCGTTGCCGTCGGGGCTGGACAGGGTGAGCCTCGACCGGCTGCTGGCGCTGTTTCGGGAGGCGCTGAACCGCCTGCCGGAGGAGCCGGCGACGGGCATCGAGCGGAGCAAGTTCACGGTGCGTCAGAAGATCGAGGAGATCGATGCGGCGCTGAAGAGAGAGAAGCGGCTGAGCTTCCGCAGCATCGTATTGGCCTGCCGGTCGCGGGTGGAGGTGATCGTCTCGTTCATGGCGGTGCTGGAGCTTATCAAGGGGCTTCGCGCTTCGGCTGAGCAGGGAGAACTGTTCGGCGATATCGCACTGGTCGCCCTGGAAACCCCTGAACCCAAAGCGCCGTGAGGAGCATGGCGGCAGCGGCGCCGGCGACATCCACTCCCCAGTCGGCCCAAGACGCGTCGCGACCCGATACGAAGCTCTGATGGTACTCGTCGGAGGCGGCGTATAGGGCGGCGAGAGCGAAGCTCAGCGCCAGCGCGAGCAGCATCTTCCCCTTTCCCTTCCCCTTTTCGGGATTGCAGCAGAGCTGCGCCCAGAGGAACAGGAGGGCGAGGAGGGCGAACTCCCCGAAGTGACCGGCGAAGGTCCAGCCGCCGGGCAGCGGCTTTCCCAGCGGGCGCGACTGGGCGGAGAGGTAGAAGATGAACCCCATCCAGAGGAGCGCCGGCAGGAAGGCGAGGGCGAGTCTTCGAAGCGTCATGAGTGTCATTATAAGCGACGCGGCCGGCCGGCGGCCGACGTATGTATAATCGGCAGGCGGGGCTGTCTTCGTGAAGGACGGTTGGCGGCGCGCGCTGTGCACGTTCCGGATGGGCATTGGAGCTTGACAAACTGATCGTGGGGGCATATGATGCCGGCCTTGGCCCCTATGAGGTAGCGGTAGAGTCCCATAGACGCGCTTCAGCACAGCCTACCAATGGCGACTGCAGCCCCGACGAAAGCTGCGACTGCCTGGATGACAACCCGGACGCCAACGCCGGCGAGCCTACCCTCGGGAGCGGCGTCCCGACCAACCGTCCAACCTAGCGCGGCTGGACTGCAACATATACCTCGAGCCGACGCGCCCGCGACGGTGGCGGTCACGCCTCTCTGACTGCTGGAGCCTAAAGAGGCCGAGTGGCACTAGCACGGCCATAGCAGTGGCAACCACCAACTTCCCGCTATGTTAGGGACAAATGGGTAAGGCACCAGATCGGCACCCCCAGAAATGGGTGAGCCTATACCCTTACGCATACAACGCTGCCGTGCTCGGAAGGTGACCAGCCCGACGCCAACTCCGACTCCTACTCGGATCACCCGACCATGACTCCCACGCGTACCGCAACACCGACGTGCAACAGCGACACGCACTCCTACTCCAACACGGGACGGCTGTCCCGCAGATAACGACATGGACGGCATGTACCCCTGCACCCCGGAAGTACCCACATGCATCGGTGCTGACCAGTGCCCCAACGTCCCCGAGACGTTCGACGCTTTCGAGGACGAAGACGGTTGTCCCGACCCAGACAACGATAGCGACGGCATCCCGGACAGCATTGACCAGTGCCCCGGCACCGACTGGACGATGGTCCTGATGGCATTCCAGGAACCGGCGACGAGCCGCTGAACAGCCTGGGTGTGCCCATCGACACGCGGGAGGATTATGATGGCATCATCGATACGGATGGGTGCCATGACAGTCCAAGTGACGACTGGGACGGCGATGGACTGACTGATGAGGCGGAAGTCGCCCAAAGCCTAGACCCCCAGAACCCGGACACTGACGGCGATGGTGTCCTGGATGGGGTCGACAATTGCCCCTCGGCGTACAACCCAGGGCAGAAGGCCAGCTACGCCGGGCCCCGACCTGCAGGGTCACAGATACCCGGCGGCTGGGCAAGCAACCCCGCGAACCACCCCCAAGGGGACGCCTGCGACCCAGACACGCCTCCAAATCCGTACGGGCCCTGCACTGACCCGATCGACACGGACGGTGACGGGTTCTCCGATTGTATCGAACACAAGTACCACACCTGCGCCGAGGCCGGTGACCCGGCAGTTCACTACTCTACCTGCGCAACTCCCACCGAAAGCGACGGTGACGCCTGCGCCGACTGGATTGAGATAGACGACGTCAACGGCGACAGGGTCGCGAACATCCTGGATGTGCAGTGGGTAGGGAAGAGGGTGTTTAACGTTATCCCATCGTCTGACTCTGATGCTGTGCTGGACATCGACAAGAATTGGGCGCTGAATATCCTGGACGTATGGATGGCAGCGAAGAACTCGTCGCTGCTCAGGCCGCACAGCCCGTGCACGCCGGAGGGATAGGGAACGCATACCACTCGTCCACAGGAGATGCATGATGCACGCTCGGTTCGCGGCGCGCACCCCGCTGTGCACGTTCCTGATGGGCATTGGAGCTTGACAAACTGATCGTGGGGGCATATGATGCCGCTATCCCCGCCCTGACGGTTGCGAATGCCCCTCGAGGAGGTGCATGATGCGCTACCTAGGCAGGATCGGGCTGGTTGCGTTGCCAGTGATCGCGACGGGGATCACGGTGTTCGCGCTGGCGATCCATCCAACGAGCGTAGCGGGCGATGAAACCGGGACTCCCACGCCGACCCCTACCGCCACGCCGTCGTGTCCCGGCTGTCCTACCATGGAGTTGGATGCGGATCCCAACACGGATGGCATCCAGACCAGCAACGACCTCCAAATGATGGAGGTCGGATGCGTTGACCCGGAAGAGGGATTGGGTTGTCTGGTGGTGGACCGATGGATCCTCAACGCGTACGATGCGGATTCTCCAAATGACCCAGACGAGGACCCCGAGGGTGTTGGCGCCTGGGAGGCTCGGACCCAATACGACCACCTCACCGTAGTCGTCACCCCGGTGGCCGATAACGTGTGGATTGAGTCCGGCGGGCGCATCGCCAGTTGCCTTGCTGTGGTTCTCAGCGAGGACTCGGTAGTGAGAGGCTGTTATTACCCTGGACGGCCCCGGTCCGGGACTGCAGCTTGGCCCCAATGGTTCGGGGCGGGTCGAGAGGGTGATCATTGTGCCGCAGGCCGATCTGTTTGGCGAGGGCTGGGAATTCCGAAGACGTCACCGTCGAGATCGGCAGCAGCAACTGCGAGCTTTGCGACTTCTTAGGCCGAATGCTTACCCGACACCCTGCCCGGTTGCCTCCCCGCGACGTGCAGCGGCGTGACTATCACCATACACCCACCCTGTCCGGGCGATGCCGAGTGCGACGGTGTCCTTGACACGGCCGACAACTGTCCTCTGGCCCCCAACGCTGATCAACTCAACGGCGACGGCGGCCGCAGGCCCAACGGGACGCAGGTGCCCGGTGAGTGGGCCAGCAACCCTGCTGCCGACGGACTTGGCGACGCCTGCGACCCGGACACCGACAATGACGGTCTGCCGGACGCGAGCGAGAATGATGCGTCGTGCCCCTACCGTCTAGTGGGGGACAGCGACGGCGACGGAGCATTGGACGGATACGAGGTAGCGCAGGGAGAAGGACCCCTGCAACGCCGCCGACAAGCCGCCGTGGGAGAGTGGGATCCCAGACACCGATGGCGACGGGATCGGCGATTTGCTGGAACGACGTTGCTACAACACCTGCGCCGTCGTGGGCGACATGACGCCCGGCTGGAGCGCCTGCGCCAACCCCACAGACAGCGACGGCGACGCCTGCGCCGACTGGATCGAGATCGTCGATGTCAACGGGAACCGACAGGCCGAGATACTGGACGTGCTGTTCGTCGCCAAGCGTGCTCTCAGCACATCGTCCCCCCCTCGGACTCCGACGCGGTGCTGGACATAGACAAGAACGGCTCTGTGAACATCATCGACGCCTTGCTGGCGGCGAAGAACTCGAACCTGGTGAGGTCGCACAGCCCGTGCGCGCCGGAGGGATAGCGGGAAGCGCACACTATTCGTCAACAGGAGGTGCATGATGCGCGC
The DNA here is from genome assembly GCA_963763495.1 of uncultured Chloroflexia bacterium. Classification (GTDB taxonomy): domain Bacteria; phylum Chloroflexota; class Dehalococcoidia; order DSTF01; family JALHUB01; genus DAOUEO01. The sequence goes on along the minus strand of CAVXOY010000021.1, from coordinate 75,031 downwards.
TCGGCTGGCGGCGCGCGCTGTGCATGTATTGGATGGGCATTAGGGCTTGACAAACTGATCGTGGGGGCATATCTGCCGTCATCCCCGCCAACAAGGAGGTTGCGCGATGCGGCTTGTTCTTCTTCCCAGGTCGGCAATTGTCATACTTATGGCCGGCGCTTCGATCGTAAGCAACACCCCTGCCGCTGCCGAAAACGATCCCTCAGTTCTCGCCACCATTCGGACGGGCTGGGCTGGCCGTGGTCCCGAAGCGGCTGCCGTTAACCCGAACACCAGCCTCATCTACGTCGTCAACGCGGACAGCGAGGATGTCGCGGTGATCGACGGCTCCAGCGACGCCGTGCTGACTAACGTATCCGTGGGCGAGCACCCGCGAGGCATTGCCGCCAACCCCACGACGAACCGCATCTACGTCGCCAACTGGGATGCAACACCGTCTCCGTCATCGATGGGGCGAGTAACAGCGTGGTGGCAACGGTACGGGTGGGAGTCGGCCCCATGATGTCGACGTCAACCCCACCACGAACCGCATCTACGTTGCCAACTCGGATGCCGACACCATCTCCGTCATCGATGGGGCGAGTGACAGCGTCGTGGCAACGGTACCGGTGGGAGACGGGCCCTATGGCATCAGCGTCAACCCTGCCACGAACCGTATCTACGTCACCGATCACTATAGTGGTAGCGTCTCCGTCATCGATGGTGTGAGCAACAGCGTCGTGGCAACGGTGCCGGTGGGAGACGGGCCTGGGGAGGATCGACGTCAACCCGACGACGAACCGCATCTACGTCGCCAACTGGGATAGCGGTAACGTCTCAGTCCGAGCTGGCGGCGACACCCCACAACCGCATCATCGCCAGCGATACGCCCCGTGGAGTGGTGGGAGAGCTGAGGCCCCGTAGCATCGGCATCAACCCCTACCACGAACCGACATCTACGTTGCCAATTTGTATGCCGACACCATTTCCGTCATCGACGGTGCGACCAACATTGTGGTTGCCACGGTAGCGGTGGAGGATGGGCCTTTTGGCGTCGACGTCAACCCTAATACGAACCGCATCTACGTCGCCAGCGGCGATAGTGGCAGTGTCTTCGTCATCGATGGTGCGACCGACAGCGTGGTGGCCACCGTAGCGGTTGGGAATGAACCCTGGGACGTGGCCGTCAACCCCGTCACGAACCGCATCTACGTCGCCAGTGCGGTTAACGATGCCGTCTCCGTCATATCCGTCATCGATGGTGCGACCGACAGCGTGGTGGCCACGGCTACCGGTAGAGAACGGACCGGGGAGGTCGACGTCAACCCCGCCACGAACCGCGTCTACGTCGCCAACTGGAGTAGCTTCAGCGTCTCCGTCATTGACGGGGCGACGAACGATGTGGTGGACAGAGTAGTGGTTGGGGCCTACCCAAACGGCGTCGGCGTCAACCCTACCACGGACCGCATCTACGTCGCCAACTCCGGTAGCGACAACGTCTCGGTTATCGACGGCACCACGAACACGGTGGTGGCGACCGTCCCCGTGGGCAGCGAGCCCTACGGCGTGGCTGTCGATCCCATCACCAACCGCATATACACCGCCAACTTGCTTAGTGACGACGTCTCCGGTCATCGACGGCGCCACAAACACGGTGGTGGCGACTGTCCCCGTGGGAGGCTATCCCTATCGCATGGCGGTCAACCCCATAACCAACCGCATCTATGTCTCCAACTCCTGGGATGATACCGTGTCGGTGCTGGGGAATGGCCCCGCAGCCGTCGGCGGCATAGCGGAGCACCCTCAGCTTCAGCCTGAGGCAGCCTCCAGCGCTCACGGCCCATCGGAGCCCGAGTTCCTCGCTATTGGGGGAGCTATCGCTGGCGGCGCGCTGCTGCTGATGGCGGGCTGGCACGCCAAGAGGCGTTGGCTGGCCTAACAATCGCTTCGCCTTGCCCGCCCCTCTCGTTTGGGTTAACATTGACTTCGCACTTTTAGCCCAGGAGCGCTTACCCCATGAAAGACTTCAAGACCGAAGATATCCGCAACGTCGCCCTGGTGGGGCACGGCAGCACCGGCAAGACCTCACTGGCGGAGGCGATGCTGTTCAGCAGCGGCGCCATCGGCCGGCTGGGCAAGGTCGAGGACGGCACGACCGCCTCCGACTACGACCCCGATGAGAACAAGCGCAAGATAAGCATCAACCTCTCCCTCCTCCCCTGCGAGTGGAAGGGGAAGAAGCTCAACATCATCGACACGCCGGGCTACGCCGACTTCGTGGGCGAGATGAAGGCGGGGCTGCGCGCCGCCGACGCCGCGGTCGTCGTCGTCTGCGCCACTTCGGGCGTGGAGGTCGGCACCGAGCACTCCTGGGCCTTCGCCGACGAGCGCTCCCTGCCGCGGATGGTCGTCGTCAACCGGATGGACCGCGAGAACGCCGACTTCTTCCAGACCCTGAGCCAGCTTCAGTCGTTCTTCGGCAAGAAGTGCGCTCCCCTTCAGTTGCCCATCGGGGCGCAGAGCGCGTTCGAGGGGGTCGTCGACCTCCTGAGCTCTGAAGAGCTTCAAGGGCGAGAAGGCGAGCGAGGGCGACGTGCCCGACTCGCTGTCCGACCAGGTGTCGCGCTACCGCGAGCAACTGGTGGAGGCGATAGCGGAAGCGGACGACGAGCTTATCAACAAGTACCTCGAGGGGGAGGAGCTGAGCCAGGAGGAGCTGACGCGCGGCCTGCGGGCGGGCGTCGCCGCCGGCTCGGTCGTGCCCGTGCTGGTGGGAGCGGCATCGAAGGGGATCGGCGCGTCGCTCATCCTCGACGCGATCGCCCAGTACCTGCCGTCGCCGCAGGACGTCGGCGAGATGGTCGCCAAGAACGCGAATAACGACCAGGAGGAGAAGCTGAAGGCCGACCCGGCGGGCCCGCTGGCGGCGCTCGTCTTCAAGACGGCGGCCGACCCTTACGTGGGCAAGCTGACGTACCTCCGCGTCTTCTCCGGCACGCTCAAGGCGGACTCTCAGGCCTGGAACTCCAACAAGGGGTCGGCGGAGCGGATCGGGCAGTTGTTCACGCTGCGGGGCAAGGCTCAGGAGCCGACGTCCCAACTGGTAGCGGGCGACATCGGCGCGCTGTCGAAGCTGGCGGAGACCGCGACCGGCGATACGCTGGCAGCCAAGGAGCGGCCGCTGGTACTGTCGCCTATCTCGTTCCCAGCGCCCGCCTTCGGCGCCGCCGTCCATCCCAAGACGAAGGCAGACCTGGACAAGATGGGCTCATCGCTGACCCGCATCGTGGAGGAGGACCCGACGCTGCGGGTGCACCGCGAGACTGACACGGGCGAGACGATCCTCTCCGGCCTGGGCGAGCCCCATCTGGAAGTGACGATCGAGAAGATACAGCGCAAGTTCGGCGTCGGCCTGGAGCTGACGATACCCAAGGTGCCTTACAAGGAGACGATCACGGCCCATGCCAGCGCCGAGTACACCCATAAGAAGCAGACGGGGGGCCACGGCCAGTACGCGCGGGTATCTCTCAAGCTGGATCCTCTGCCGCGAAACAGCGGCTTCCAGTTCGCCGATGCGGTCGTCGGCGGCTCTGTGCCCAAGACCTACATCCCGGCGGTCGAGAAGGGCGTGGTGGAGGCGCTCCAGGACGGGGTGCTCGCCCACTGCCCGTTCATCGACATGAAGGTGACGCTGTACGACGGCAAGGAGCATCCGGTGGACTCGTCGGAGATGGCGTTCAAGATCGCGGGGGCGATGGCCCTCAAGCAGGGCGCTCTCCAGGCGAAGCCGATCCTGATGGAGCCGATCATGACGCTGCGGGTCGTCGTGCCGGAGGCGAACACCGGCGACGCGATGGGCGACCTGAACAGCAAGCGGGCGAAGGTATCGGGGATCACGCCGCAGGGGCACGGCTTCAGCATGATCGAGGCCCAGGTGCCGCTGGCCGAGGTGCAGCGCTACGCCACCGACCTGCGCTCGATCACGCAGGGTCGCGGCCATTACGCGCTGGAGTTCAGCCACTACGAAGAGGTGCCGGCCCACCTGGCCCAGAAGATCGTCGACAAGGCGAAGGAGGAGGCGGCTAAGTCCTCCTAGGACAGAGCAGTCGGGCGATAAAAACAAACGGGCCGGGAGTCGATACCCCGGCCTGTTGTCTTAGGGGCGGCGGCGCCTATTCTTTGCCTGCGTCCGGCTCCTGGTCTTCCGTTGGCAGCCCGCCCGGACCGCGGCCTCTCTCCCACACGGCGTCGTACCCGTCGCCGCTGACGGCTTTCCGTATCTCCTCTTGCTCCAAAGCCAGCAGCTCATCGTAGGCGGCCTCGCACTCGCGCACGATATCGGGCGAGCCGAGATCCACGAAGCGGCCCATGATGCGCTCCCACACGCCGAGGCGGACGAGGCTGCCGACGTACTTGGGCCAGGGGATGATCGTTATGCTTTCGGGACGGGGGAAGCGAGGCCGGAGCTGACGCAGCGTTTTCAGCCGCTCCTCCGGCGTCGAGACCATGGGGACGACCTTGACCAGGGGGCCGTCGACGGCGCTGGAGCGGACGTCGACGAGCAGCGTCTTGCGGATGAGGGGGAAGTAGAGGGCGATGACGTCCGCCGTCTCGATGACGTTCATCACCTCTGTCAGATCAAGCCGGTAGTCGAAGTCCACGCTGATCTCCTAGCTCCTGCTTGTCGCTGTCGACGATGCGGAGGAAGCGGTGCTTGCCCACGCGGATGATAAGTCGGCCCGTCTCTGCAGCGGACGAACAGCATGTTGTCGACCGTCGTGATCTCCATCCGCCATCAGTATCTCCACGGCGCCATCGCTGCTGATGCAGCCGTCTGCGCCTCGCACTGTGCTCGGAAGCAACGCCGCTCCGCACATGCACGCTCGGAGATCATGCCATGCAGTCGAACGTCTCACGCGTCTGGCGAGCCGCGTCAACGCTCGCTCGGTCACTCTCGATGACCAGCCTTGCTGGTCAGTTCCAGGAGCGACATGCGGACTACTCGCCGACGTCCTCCGGCATTTCGCCTTGCTGGAAGGTGCTGGCGAAGGGCTCCTCCGCCTCTCTGCGCTGCCTCCGCGCCGTGGATGTCGGTCACGATCTCGCGGGCGAGGCGCTTCTTGATCTCCATCGGGTTCACCGAGCGGGACGCGAGCTGCCGCCGTATCTCCTCGATCTCCTCGCCGGGCACGGCGGTCACCAGCGTGAAGTAGTCGATCATCACGTGGTCGGGCAGCGACATGACCTTGCCGTACATCTCGGCCGGCGGGTCGTTGAGGGCGATGTAGTTGCCCTGGCTCTTGGACATGCGCATCTGGCCGTCCGTGCCGACGAGGATGGGCATGCAGATGGCGATCTGCGGGCGCTGGCCGTAGGCGCGCTGGAGGTCGCGGCCGGCCATCAGGTTGAAGAGCTGCTCGGTGCGCGCCGATCTGGACGTCCGTCTCCAGAGCGACGGCGTCGTAGGCCTGCATGAAGGCGTAGAAGAACTCGTGGACGTAGATGGGGTCGCCGCGCTCGCGCCGCAGGGCGAAGTTGTCGCGCTGGAGGAACTGGCCGACGGTGAAGTTGGAGGCGATCTTGATCAGCTCCTGGAAGTCGAGCTTGCTCAGCCATTCGGCGTTGTTGCGGATGATCGTGCGGTCGCGGTCGAGGACGCGGAAGGCCTGCTCGGCGTAGGTGCGGGCGTTCTCCTCGATCTGCTCGAGCGTGAGCATGGGGCGGGCGCTGTCCTTGTCGCTGGGGTCGCCGACGAGCGCCGTGAAGCCGCCGATGAGCAGTACCGTCTCGTGGCCGAGGTCCTGGAACTGGCGCAGCTTGCGCATGGGGACGGTGTGGCCGAGGGTGAGGTCGGGCGCCGTGGGGTCGATGCCGAGATAGACGCGAAGGGGACGGCCCTCAGCCAGCCGCTCGCGCAGCTCGCTCTCCATGGCGCGCTGCACGCCCTCGTCGCCGTAGACGACGCCCCGCATGAGGAGCCGCAGTTGCTCTTCTACCGGTCGCATCTTGTCTCTCAAGCCATCCCCTCTAGACAGGCGGTTGTGATTCCAGGTACTCCTGCGCGTCGGCGACATCGCGGCGTATCTGCTCGGTGAGTTCGTGCGGGTCGGCGAAGCGCGTCTCGCCGCGCAGCCGCTTGAGCACGTCGATGCGCAACTCCCGGCCGTAGATGTCGCCGGCAAAGTCCATTATATACACTTCGACGGTTCGTTCACCGTTATCGAAGGTGGGACGGCGGCCGATATTGGTGACCGACGTTGTAGGCGGCATCGCCCAGGTGGGCGCGGGTCGCGTAGACGCCGTACTCGGGCAGGGCCATGCCCGACCCGACGGCGATGTTGGCGGTGGGGAAGCCCATGACCCGCCCTCGCTCGACGCCCCTGACGACGGGGCCGTGCAGAGAGAAGGGCCGGCCCAGCAGGTTGCCGACCGTGCCCATGTCGCCGGCGGCCAGGGCTTCGCGGACGGCGGAGGAGCTGAGCACCCGGCCGCCCTCTACGAGCGGCCCCGCGGTTTCGACCTCGAACCCCATCTCGGCGCCCAGTTGCGTCAGCACTTCGGCGTTGCCCTCTCGCTTGCGGCCGAGGGCGAAGTCGGGCCCGATGAGGAGGAAGCGCATCCGCAGCTTGTCGCGCAGCAGGGCGGCGAAGTCGCGCGCCGATAGCTGCGCCACCTCCGGCGTGAAGGTGAGCGGCAGCACGAAGTCGACACCGCCGGCGCGCAGGAGGTCCAGCCGCTCCTCCAGTGTGGTCAGGTAGACGATGGGAGCGAGCGGATCGAAGACGAGCGCGGGATGGGGATGGAGGGTGATCACGCCGCTGGCCAGACCGCGCGCGGCTGCCCTGTCCTTCAGCCAGGCGAGCAGGTGGCGGTGGCCGCGGTGCACGCCGTCGAACACGCCGACTGTCAGCGCGGTATCGCGCTCGGGGACGTAGGCGGCCAGCTCCTGGGCGGCGGATATGGCTTCCATCACTGTTCCTCTGATGACGGCGCGTCTTCGCCCGACGACAGGGCGGCGAGGGCGGCCCGCAGGTTCGCTTCCGGCGTCTGGGGCGGTATCGAGCAGCCGGCGGCCAGCAGAAAGCGGCGTCCCTCGGTCTGAGCGACGGCCTCTCGCACCTCCGCCGTCACCTGTTCGGGCGTGCCGCCGCTCATCGTCGCTACGGCGACGCCGCCCATGACCGCCTTCTGCGTCTTCTTCAGTATGTCCGCCAGGCTGGGGTTTCCCGTTTGCTCGGCGGCCCAGTTGAAGACGGCGACCGGATAGTCGAGCAGCGATTCGAGCATGTTGTTGCGATGGCAGACGTGGAGGACGTTGAACTCCGCTCCGGCGACGGCGGCGAGCACCGGCAGGTCGTAGGGGCGGCCGAACTCGTCGTACTGCTCTTTCGTGGCGGTGTCGTAGGTGCCCCAGTCGACGGTGGCGAAGAAGATGCCGTTGGCGCCGGCGTCGAGGGAGGCGCGGGCGTAGGCGGCCAGCGTCTCGCTGACGGCGGCGAGGGCGCTGTGCAGGGCCTTGCCGTTCTCGCGCATCATCCGCCGCACCGCCGCCAGGTCGAGGCCGGCCAGCCAGCCGATAACGGTGAGCGGCGAGAAGACGGTCTGGACGAAGGGCACCTCGCCTTTCAACGCCTCGCCGATGAGGCGCAGCGCCTGAAGCTGCTCGCCGAAGGGGCCTTGCTGGACATCGAGGGCGGCGATCTTGTCGAGGTCGGCCGCTGACTTGAGGGCGTAGTCGACGAGCAGGGGGCCGCGCGCCGGGTCGCCCGACGGCTTGTGGGTGTTGCCCCAGGCCTCGGCGTAGTAGCTGGCGCGGGGGTTGACCTTGATGAAGTCCCAGTCGTAGCGGCGGGCGCGCTCCAGCGTGGCGTCGGCCAGGCCCTGGGGCGTCCACTCGCGGACGTAGTCGTGGCCCCAGAAGCCGGCGGGCGGGCGGTCTACCTCTTGGCCGGCCAGGGCTGCCCTAACCCTCTCCCATTTGGTCATCGCGGCCATGAGCGAGCCTCCAGCGGTGAGGATACCCGACTGCGGACTCTTCCGCTAGCGAGAAGGGCCGCACGAGGGGGAGTAAAAGAAAGAGGGGCAAGTCCCCTCCGTAATCCGAGATCGCGTGTCGCCAGTAGGGAGATGCTAGCACGGGGCAGGGGAAGGGGTCAAGGCGAGGGGCAGTGTATGTACGTGACACACCTTGCCACATCCGATTTGACGAGCATAGGCAAAGATGCTATTGTCGTAAGCCCTAACGGTATCGGCGAGGGATAGCCGATAATGAAATGGAGGTCTACTGTCGCCCTCCACTATACGCAACACGCCAAGGATCAGATGGCGCGACGGGGAATCTCAGAAAATGAGGTCGAGGCTGTACTCTCCGACCCAGACGTGCGTTATACTGATAAGACGGGGAACCCGATATTCATAGCCGATGTGGCTGGTCGGCGGATCAAAGTTGTTATCGCAAAGGATGTCGATCCGCCCCGCGTTATAACGGCAGCAGATTGAGGGACACACCATGACACCTAAATATGACCGCGAAGCAGATGCGATCTATATCTCCCTAGCTAAAGCGCCCTACGCCTACGGAAAGGACCTCGACAAGGGCGGCGCATTGACTACGCAGGCTGGACGGAACGCCTATCGGAGTGGACGATACCTGAACATGCAACTGTTCGTAGTGCTGGCGCCTGTTCGAAATCGAAGATTCTGCCGCAGAGTGCTCGCAATCGCCAGACTCTTGGGCAAACTGCACTATTCGGGATCTCTGATCGCCTACACCACAGTCAGCGAGACCGCTGAATACCGATCAGGTCGATAGCGGCCCACTGACAGGACGGCCATGCTAACCGGTTGTAGGTCTATATGAGATCACAGTTCGAGCAGCTGGCGCTTCTCGCCCGTCTATCAAGGATATACGAGCCGATGTCAACGTAGTCGCGTGGAGTTGCTGTAGCTGTCATGAGGTGCCTCCTACGTAGCCGAGTCAGATTCGCTCACCGTCGTGGAGATGCATCCGCCTCAGGTCCTGCTCTAGTGCCACCTTGCCAGTCGTACTGACGTCCCGCGAGATCGTCGCCATAAGCGACGCCGGCAAGGATGCCTCACGAGCTCTGCCGGACCGAGCACGGTCTCACTCTCTACTGCTTGGAGGTCCGCTCTCGCAATCGTAACCGGCGCCGGAGATCTCGTAAGTAGCGAATGGCTAACCGTCGCCTTGAGCTGCAAGTTCGGCGCAGTCTAGGCCGAGGCCGAGGATCTCGCGACATCGAATCGCCGTGAATCTCCAGCTTATTCGCGTCTCGAGATCGGGAAATATGCAGCCACGAGCGCGAGGTCGCCGATCTGAGGTCCATCGATACCCGGCAATCGATTCGTCGCCAGCATCGCTGCCAAGCTGCACTGAGTTCGTAGTGGACCGAGCGGCGGCTGCCTCTGGCGTCCCACGACGAATGTCAGCGCCGGGTCGAAGAGTCGAGCCCGTTTTAGCGCAGATCGAGATCTCACGCCGGCTCCTGGAGTCAACGCTTGTCTGAGATGCGCCTCAAGCCGGATAAGGCCGCCTCAGGCACTCTAGTGTCCTGAACCGCTACCCATGATCTGTGAGTCCTGACGCTCGTCTGCTCATACAAGGAGCTGGCGGGAGGGAGCACGGCTGGGAGTCAGCAACGTCGACTGAGTCCGTTGTCAACGTCGCAGGGCGACTTCGACCCGTTGTCAGCTGCCGCACCCGGTAGGGATCTCTGCCGGCATCGAGTTCAGCACCGCGGAACGGCTGACTAGGATCGTGTCTGTTCCTCCTGCGAGGCCAGCCCATAGCCTCACTTCGCTCGCTCGTCTGCCTTTGTTGCGGGTGTCGCTGACCGATCACGCAATAGGCGTGGCCGTACCTGTGGCTACTGAATATCACGGCCGGATCGGGTCTGTCAAGTCGCGGCGGGCAGCGTTGAGGTTGGGCTACTCCTGCTTCTCGAAGGAGCGCATCGCCAGCAGCATCATGACGGTGGCGAAGACGAAGAGGACGAGCATGTCCTCAATCGTGGTCAGGTGGTGGTTGCCGAAGCGGATGCCGGGGGCAAGGTCGGCGCCGAGGAGGAGACGGCGCATGGGGTCGACACCGTAGGCGACAGGGTCGAGGCGGGTGATGACGCTCATCCAGTCGGGCAGGCCGCGCAGGGGGAAGAAGGCGCCGCTGAGGAAGAACATGGGCATGATGAGGAAGTTCATGATCATCTGGAACGCCTCCATCGACTGAAGGCGGGCGGCGATCAGGATGCCCACGGAGGTGAGGGCGTAGGCGGTCAGGAACATGAGCAGCAGCAGCTTGAGCACGACGAGGGGGCTGAGGTCGACGCCGAGTACCGGCGCCAGGACGAGCAGGATCGTCCCCTGGAACATGGCGACGGTGCTGCCACCGGCCGCCTTGCCCAGCACGACCGCTACCCGGCTGATCGGCGCGACCAGCACCTCGCGCAGGAAGCCGAACTCCCTGTCCCAGACGATGGACATGCCGCTGAAGACGGCGGTGAAGAGGACGGCCATGGCGATGATGCCGGGGAAGAGGAAGCGGACGTAGGAGACGTCGCCGAGCTGGTCCTTCAGGCCGCCGCCCAGGGACGCCGTGAGGCCGCTGCCGAAGACGATGAGGAAGAGCAGCGGCTGGCCGAGGGAGGAGACGAGACGGACGCGGTCGCGCCAGTAGCGGATGATGTCGCGGTACCAGATGATGTAGATGCCACGGGCGTTGGCCTGGAGGCCCGCGCGTCGCCCCCGGATGGGCAGGCCGGTCGCCGGCGCCGAAACAGCAGCCATCTAGCGTCCTCCTCTGCCCATCATCCGGGCGTAGGTGCGCATCATGGTCAGGGGGTCGGCCTCGGCGTCGCGGATGGCGCGGCCGGTCAGCTTCAGGAAGACGTCGTCCAGCGTCGGCCGGTGGAGGTCGATGGAGGCGACGGCGACCCCCAGCTCGCGGACGAGGCGGGGGATGAACTCGGCGCCGTCCGCTACTTCGAGGCGGATGCGGGAGTCCTCGCTGCTGCGTCTCCAGGCCGTAGCGCTCCTTGATCTCCTGGGAGGCGCGGGCGTTGTCCTCGGTGCGGAGGCTGACGATGTCGGCGCCGACCATGCGCTTGAGGGCGTCGGGGGTGTCGAGCGCCACCAGCTTCCCCTGGTCGATGATGGCGATGCGGTCGCAGTGCTCGGCCTCTTCCATGTAGTGAGTGGTCATGAAGATGGTGATGGCGTGCTTCCGCTGCAGCTCGATTATGTAGTCCCAGATGTGCTCGCGGGTCTGGGGGTCGAGGCCGATGGTCGGCTCGTCGAGGAAGAGGACGTGCGGGTAGTGGAGCATGCCGCGGGCGATCTCGAGGCGGCGCCGCATGCCGCCGGAGTAGGTGCGGACGACGGCGTGGCGGCGGTCCCAGAGGTCGACGACGCGGAGCGCTTCTTCGATGCGAGGGGCGTGCTCTTTGCCGGGCAGGTTGTAGATGTGGGCGTGGAAGCGCATGTTCTCGTAGGCGGTGAGGCGGTCGTCGAGGGTGGGGTCCTGGAAGACGAGGCCGATGGACTGGCGGACGGCGTCCCTCTGGGTGGCGACGTCGTAGCCGGCGACTCGGGCGCTGCCGGCGGTCGGGCGCATGAGGGTGCAGAGGATGTTGATGGTGGTGGTCTTGCCGGCGCCGTTAGGGCCGAGGAAGCCGAATACCTCGCCCTCCTCCACCTGGAAGCTGATGTCGTCGACGGCGGTAAGGGAGCCGAAGCGTTTGCTGAGGCCGGTGACTTCTATGGAAGGCATGCATTTTCATTATACATTTGTTGGGCGTTGGGCCGAACAGGAGGACTCGTCCAGCACGCAGAGGCGCCATCGATGTGCTGTCAGGAGAGCCATGCGGCGTCTGGATAGGGTGAGAGCGTTGTGCCCGCGCTCTGCTCCCTCCGCGCCGCCCCTCCATTGCCCCACCCCCGCGAAGGGACCCGCCCGGCCCGCCCTCTGAGGGGGTATCCCCCTCAGAACTCCCCCAGGCCTTGTTGTGTCATCAGAGGACAGGGATGGCCTAGTGGGGGACGGGGATAAGAAGTACCGCCCTAGGAGACCCGGGCGGTACTCTGTCTGCTGCTTGCCGCGGGTTACTTGTCCAGCCACATTTTGTAGGTGTAGGGGAGCATGTCCGGCACCAGGTCCTCGTAGCCCCGCAGGTAGTCCCAGCGGGCGGTGAAGCTGTAGGGCGCGTAGAGGTACATGAAGGGGCCGTGGCGGGCCAGTATCTTTCGCGTCACGTCCAGCGTGAGCTTCTGTCGCTCGGAGAGGTCGGTGGTTACCAGTATCTTGTCCAGTATGGCGTCGACCTCGGGGTCGGGCGGCTGGACGGGCTCCGCCTTGCGGGTCCAGTTCTTGGTGTGGTTGAACTGGAGGGGCAGGTGCTCGTTGCCGTAGGGGAGGCCGCCGCCCACCAGTAGCTCGTAGTTGTTGGCCATCATGTCGGCGAGCCAGGTGCCGAACTCCTCGGAGACGAGGTTGATGGTGATGCCGGCTTCGGCGGCCTGGTCCTTGATCATGGCGGCCACGTCGCTGGTCGGGCCGGCGGGGAACTTCATCGCCAGGGTGAGGTCGCTGGCGCCGGCGTCGGCGAGGAGCTGGCGGGCCTTGGCGACGTCGCGCTTGTAGAAGCGGCGCAGCTCGTCCTGAGGAAGCGACCAGAAGTCGAGTCCCCAGGAGACGGGGCCGGTGTAGTTGCCGTCGCCGAAGCAGATCTTCTCGATCATGGCGTCGCGGTCGAGCGAGAGGTCGAGCGCCTCGCGGATGCGGATGTCCTGGAGTATCGGCGCTTTGATCTCGTTGAGGTTGATCATGGTGATCGCCAGGTTGGGGTACTTGCTGACGAGGATCTGGTCGCTGAAGCTTGCCACGTCGTCCGCCTGGAGCTTGGAGGGCGGGCCGTAGGTGTCGAGCTGGCGGGACTTGAAGGCGGCCATGATGCTGGCGTCGTCGGCCATCACCCGCCAGCGCATGCCGTCGACGTAGGGGATCCCCTCCACGTAGTAGTCGGGGTTGCGGAGCATGTCCACCGTGTCGCCGCGGTTGAGGTTGGGCAACTGGAAGGGGCCGGAGCCGAGGCCGTGGGTCTTGAGGTCGCCGAACTCCTCGACGGCCTCTCTGGGCACGATGGCGGTGCGGATGCCGCCGAACTCCTCCATCGTGTAGGCGTAGGGCGAGGCGACGCTCACCTTGAAGGTGGAGGCATCGGGCGCGGACATCTGGCTGATGCCGTCAGTCCAGAAGGGAGTCGATTGGAGGGAGGAGATACGCTGGAAGCTGTAGAGCGCGTCTTCGGCGGTGATCTCGCGGCCGTTGGCGGGCGGCAGGTTCTGGAAGTGGACGCCGGGGCGCATCTTGAAGATGAAGGTCAGGTCGTCGGGCTGCTCCAGCGCTTCGGCGTGGTCGAAGACGAGGGTCGGCTCCTTTTCGGGCGGCTGGCTGGGGTGGAGCAGGTAGCCGTAGAGGAAGCAGATGAGGGCAAGGCCCATCGTCACATCGGTGTGAGGATCGATGCTGAGAGGGGAGAGCGTGGTGGCGAGCTTGAACATGTCGCCTCTCTTGACAGCGCCCATAGTGGGAGTCGACCGGTTGGGGACGCTGATCTCGTCGTCACCGCAGCGGAGAGCGGTCAACGCTGCTGCCCCGGCGGCGCCGGCGATGAAGGAACGTCGGGAGATGCGGACTGCCATGGATAGCCTCCAGAGAAGGCCGACGCAACGGCTATCGAGACGGGGGGTCAGACCGAGGCCGGCGAGATTGTCTTGGTGAGCGGTAGTCTAGGTGTCCCTAGCGGTACGGTCAAGTAAGCGGCGGCGTCCGGCAGGGGGCGCTTTCCTGTTGACCGGCTGGAGGATGCTGATGAGTCGTGGCCTGGGATGGGTAGATATGCGCAGTGAATTTCGTGCAACTACTGGAATTAAAGCGTGTTGTTGAAGTAGAATCAGGTTGAGCGGGTGAGAGGTGGTTAAATCCCCATCTGTATTCCCCTGCTAAGAGGAGAGTCGAGGTGGCAGCGGGCATAACTTCGACTATGAGTCCGCGCGAGCGTCTGCTGGCTGCGTTCAACCGTCAGCCCTGCGATAGCGTGCCCTTCACGCCGCTTTTGGAGGGATACTTTGAAGCCGGTCTGGCCGACAAGAAAGAGCGGGATGTCGGGGACCTCCAGTTTGAGATGGCGGGGCACATTCTCCTCCGCATCCACGTAATTCGAGCCGAACACTCCCCTCTGGTTGGGCGCCAGTCCCAAAGACCTTCCCCCCGGCGTTGAGCAGACGCTGCACGGTGACAACGGCGACATCATTCTCGGTGTGAACACACCTGTCGGCAGCCTGACCTGGCGGCTGCGGTTTGCGCCGGAAAGCCCTTTCATTCCCTGGGTCATCGAGAACCACATCAAGACAGTTGAGGACGTCAAGACCTTCCAGTATCTGATCGAGCACACCAAGTTCGACATGTCGGTCGAGCTCTTCAACAAGTTGCAGGAGCGTGTCGGGGAGAAGGGCATAGTGACCGTTCTCGGGCCCTGCTCGCCGCTCGAGCAGATGATCAACTTCGACATCGGGCTGGAGCGACTGATCTACCTGCTGGCCGACTACCCGGACGAGGTGAACGAGATGCTGGAGGCGTTTCATGCCAAGCAGCTTGAGGCGTGGAAGCTGATGGCGGAGGCGCCGGCGGAGATATTCTTCATCCACGACAATCTATCTTCGACGACGGTGTCGCGGCCCATGTACCGTCGCTATGACCAGCGCTACGTGAACGACTATGCGGATGTCCTGCACGCGGCGGGGAAGAAGCTGATCACACACTGGTGCGGGCGGTTGAACGCGTTCAGAGAGGACTTCGGGGAGGCGCGACACGACGGCATCTCCGATGTGACGCCGCTGCCGACAGGCGATGCCGATATTCCGGAGGCGCGGAAGACGTGGGCCAAGAAGTTCATCGTGATGGGAGGCATCGACCCGACGGTCTTCGCGCGGGGCACGGTGGCGGAGATGGAGACCTACGTCGAGGACCTGCTGACCCGGATGGGGCCGGACCGGCGGGGGTTCATTCTGGGCAGCGGCGACGCTGTTCCTTTCGGCACTGCACCGGAGAACGTGCAGGCTGCTGCTGCGGTGGCAGCTCGCTTTCCGGTAGAATAGTATAAGAAACGGTCAAGAGTGGCATCTAGTGGGATGAGATTGACTTGATCGGCTATATCATCCGCCGTCTGGCTGCTCTGGTGCCGATCCTAATCGGCGTGTCGGTCATCGTGTTTGTGCTGACCCGGCTCATGCCGGGGAACATCGCGCAGATAATGTGCGGGCCCAACTGCGAGCCTGAGCAGTTGGCGTCTCTCGAGCACGAGTACGGGCTGGACAAGCCCAAGCTTGAGCAGTTTACAGACTGGGTAAGCGGCGCCGTCCAGGGTGATCTGGGACGTTCCTTCCTTCGTGACCGGCCGGTAGCCGATGAGATACTCGACCGCCTGCCGGTGACCGGGCAGCTCCTGATAATGACGGTGATGGCGAGTGCGGCGCTGGGGATAATGAATGGGATGCTTTCGGCGGCGTTCCATCGCCGCTTTATCGACAACGCTCTGCGGGTGGTGAGCATCATCGGCATGTCGGTGCCGACTTTTTGGGTCGCCACGCTGGTTATTCTGCTGCCGTCCCTCTGGTTTGCTTATGCACCCCCCTTTACCGCCGTCGGTCTCCTCGAGAATCCCTGGGACAACCTGCGACAGTTCGGGCCGCCGGCTCTGGTGCTGGGGTTTGCTTCATCCTGCGGGCTGTCGCGAGTCGTCCGCGGCTCCATCTTGGGCGTACTGAACCAGGACTTCATGCGGACAGCCCGCGCGAAGGGTCTGGGCGAGGCTACGATCTTGCGCCGGCATGCGCTGGGTAACGTCATGCTGCCTATCATAACGGTCATAGGGATGGAGGTTGCGGTTCTCATGGGTGGGGCGGTTATCGCCGAGACAGTCTTCAACCTGAATGGTCTGGGGCGGCTGTTTATGGAGTCGGCGTTGATGCGGGACTATCCCGTAATCCAGGTGATGACGCTCTACACAGCCGCTATCTTCGTGACGCTTTCTCTCTTGGTCGATCTGGCCTATGCCTGGCTTGACCCACGAGTGCGTCTCACAGGAGGAAGAAGTGCGTGAGGCGGTTGAGACTCTAGAGGCCCCAGAGGAGTTGCGTCCTCGCGGCATAAGCCTGCGGACGCGGATGGGGCGGAACATGACCGGTGTGATCGGTGCAGGTATCCTGCTCTTCATGTTGTTCGTGGCACTGGTCGGTCCCTACATCGTCCCCGATGATCCGCTCTCGCAGGATGCCCCTTCGTTTGTGAAGCCCAGTCTGAGCCTGGACCATCCGTTTGGGACGGACCGGTTGGGGCGCGACGTCCTGTCACGCGTTGTATCGGGAGCACGGACCTCGCTACAGATCGGCATCTTGGCGGTGACCATAGCGGTCCTCGGGGGCTGTTTTTTTGGTGTGATCTCCGGCTACTTCGGCGGCTGGGTTGACTACCTCATACAGCGCATAGTGGAGGTGATCATCTCTATTCCTGCCTTGATCCTTCTCATAGTTGTATCTGCGGCCGTGGGAAGCTCAGTAAGGAATGTTACCCTGCTCCTGGGCATCATGGGCATACCTATCCTGACCCGTGTAGTGCGGTCGATCATCTTTTCCGAGAAGGAACAGCTCTACATTGAAGCCGCCCGCTCCTTGGGCGCCACCAACAAGCGTCTCCTTTTCGTCCACCTATTCCCCAGCGTTATCCCTCTGGCGGGAATCCTTGCTGCCCTCGCTCTCGGCGGGATGATCTTGGCGGAAGCAGCCCTAAGCTTCCTGGGCGTCGGTGTGCCGCCGCCCAATCCTTCCTGGGGCGCCGACATGAGCGGCAACGCCCGCGACTATTTCCAGCACGCTCCCTGGCTTGCTATCTTTCCGGGTATAGCCCTGAGCCTGACGATACTGGGCGCAAACCTGGTGGCGGAGACGATCCGCGACCTGATAGACCCGTATGCCCAGCGCCAGGGTGTGGGCACAAGATAACCCGCGGGCTACACTCTAGTCCCCCAATCATGAAAGCTCAGGCAAGAAGATGAGTGTGGATAGAATACAGGCGCTCATTGACGCGTACGTAAAACCAGTACCTACGCCATCGGGGTTCACCAGCCGCGAGATCGTCCGCCGGGCCATCGAGTTCGATGATCCGCCGCGTGTGCCCTACAGCTTCGTCGAACCTCTGGAATCGGACTTCGTGGAGTTGGCGGCGATCGTTGCGGGCGCGACGGGCAGCGCCGAAGATGTTCCAGTTCCCAAGGGAGAGATGGTATTCGACGAGTGGGGGGTCGGCTGGCGCAGCTCGGGCAAGGCCGCATGGGGCCACGCGGAGGTCTGTCGCCGCTGGCTGATCTCTCCGCGCTGGACGGCTACAAGTTCCCGTCGAAGTCGCTAATGACCGAGAGGGTGGCAATTGCCAAGGCCCTCGCAGACGCCGGGAACGAAGACCGGCAAGTACGTGGTCGGAGCCGACCCGATCAACGCCTACGAACGGCTGCGGTCGCTCATGGGCTTCGAGAACCTGATGGTGGCGATGTACGCCGACCAGGAGCGGTTCGAGAGGCTGCTGGACAAGCTGACGGACATGACCGTCGAGGTAGTGGAGGCCTACGCGGGCATCGGTGGCGTACACGGGTTCATGACCTGGGACGATTGGGGGCTTCAGACGTCACTTCAGATAAGGCCGGCGAAGTGGCGGGAGATGTTCAAGCCCCGCTACGCGCGCATCGTCGAGGCCTGCCACAAGAACGGCATGCACTACATCTTGCATAGCTGCGGCGTCATCTGGGACATCATTCCCGACATGATCGAGATCGGCATGGACGTGCTTCAGATCGATCAGCCCCGTCTGATGGGCGTTGAGCGGCTGGCCAACGAGTTTGGGGGCAAGATCTGCTTCTGGAACTGCGTCGACATCCAGTGGTCGGTCGCCGACGGAGACGAGCCTTGGAGGACGTGCGGTTGGAGGCGAGCAACATGGTGGAGCAGTTCAGCCGCTTCAAGGGCGGGTTCATGGCCCGCCAGTACCCGCAGCCGCGCGACATCGAGATGACGCCGGAGAAGCACCACGCCATCTATGAGGCGTTCATGGAGGCGGGCTGCCGCTAGTTTCGGGCAGCAACCAGCCTTCGAGAGCGGGCCTCTCTAGCTGAACTGCTTCACGACTCCCCTAGCGCTCTCCAGGAACTTGTTGATGGAGTCGGGATCCGAGGCTTTGATCTCGGTCAGCTCTGGTTGGGCGATGACACAGAGGCCGCGGTTGTGGGTCTTCGTCCTCAGAACGTGCTCCATGTATTCCCGGCAAGTGTCGAAGTGAACCTCGTTGTTGAGCCCCAGGTGGGGGATGATCGCCGTCTTGCCGTTGAAGCGCTCCCAGACCGCCTCGAACGGTGTCTCCGTTGCCCCGAAGTTCAGCCCCCGCAGGTTGTGGACATTCGCCAGGTTATCGAACTGGTGGACGAAGTTGCCGCAGGAGTGGATCATTATCCCCCCGAACTCGTCTGAGAGCTCGTTTACGTAAGGCAGGCAGAACTCCTTGTAGAGCTTGGCGCTGATCACGGCGAGGCCGTCGTCGCTGATGGAGACGCCGCGCCCGTCAGGCAGCCAGAGGGGCGGGAAGTGGCAGGGGAGGAACTGGGGCGAGTGGGCCCGCTGTTCCTTGACGTAGGCGATTGTCAGGTCGGTGACGAGGCGCATCAGGTGATGCACTTCTTTGGGGTTGGTGTACATCGCCAGCATGAAGGCGCTGGAGTCCCAGACCAGGTAGGCGGTGTCGAGCGGGACCCTGCAAGTCGGTCAGAGCTATGGGGTAGCGCCCCTTCGTTTCGGCGACGTAGTAGTCGGTGAACTCAAGCATCTGTCCGAGCTGGCCGTCGGTGACGGCCGGCGGCTTGATTTCGTAGACCTTCTCCGGCGGGTCATCGGCTTTGATGAGGGGGTGCGCCCAAGGAAGGGTGTGGTCGAAGTACTCGACCTCGCAGCCGAAGGCGGAGGCGACGACGGTCACGCCTCCCTGGGGCTGCAGGAAGGGAACGAAGTCGTCTCCGATGTCGATCGTGTCGCGCCAGTCGAGGGTGGCGAGCTCGGCCTGAAGCTGGGCGACCTTGTCCTTCATCAACTGCGACAAGGGCACCATCCGCGTTAGCACCGCCAGGATGGTGCCGGCCACGGGGAAA
Organism: uncultured Chloroflexia bacterium; assembly: GCA_963763495.1. GTDB lineage: Bacteria > Chloroflexota > Dehalococcoidia > DSTF01 > JALHUB01 > DAOUEO01. The sequence goes on along the minus strand of CAVXOY010000021.1, from coordinate 55,793 downwards.
ACCCAGAGCGGCCGCCCGATGTCTTCCAGTGACCAGAGGGCCTCCCAGTTCTGGATGTTCTGAGCGTACTTGGGCTCTTCAGTTATTGACGTAACCTTATCGTTCACTAGCATTCCTCCCCGCTATCGAGTCTCGGTATGCTCTTGATTACGACACTGGCTGTCGCGTCGCTCCCGTGCCCCGGCGGTACCCGCAGCCGCGCGACATTGAGATGACGCCGGAGAAACACCACGCCATCTATGAGGCGTTCATGGAGGCGGGCTGCCGCTAGCCTTGGGCAGCGGTCGAGCTTCTCTAGCTAAACTCCTTCACGGTCATCCTGGCGGTCTCCAGGAACTTGTTGATGAAGTCGGGGTCCGAGGGTCTTGATCTCGGTCAGCTCCTGGCTGGGCGATGACACAGAGGCCGCGGTTGTGGGTCTTCGTCCTCAAGAACGTGCTCCATGTACTCCCGGCAAGTGTCGAAGTGAACCTCGTTGTTCAGTCCCAAGTGGGGAATGATCGCCGTCTTGCCGTTGAAGCGCTCCCAGACCGCCTCGAACGGCGTCTCCGTCGCCCCGAAGTTCAGCCCCCGCAGGTTGTGGACATTCGCCAGGTTATCGAACTGGTGGACGAAGTTGCCGCAAGAGTGGATCGTCACTCCCCCGAACTCCTCGGAGAGCTCGTTTACGTAGGGGAGACAGAACTCCTTGTAGAGCTTAGCGCTGATCACGGCGAGGCCGTCGTCGCTCATGGAGACGCCGCGGCCGTCAGGCAGCCAGATGGGGGGGTAACTGCAGGGAAGGAATTGGGGCGAGTGGGCCCGCTGTTCCTTGATGTAGGCGATTGTCAGGTCGGTGACGAGGCGCATCAGGTGATGCACTTCTTTGGGGTTGGTGTACATCGCCAGCATGAAGGCGCTGGAGTCCCAGACCAGGTAGGCGGTGTCGAGCGGGCCCTGCGGATCGGTCAGAGCTATGGGGTAGCGCCCCTTGGTTTCGGCGACGAAGTAGTCGGTGAACTCAAGCATCTGGCCGAGCTGGCCGTCGGTGACGGCCGGCGGCTTGATTTCGTAGACCTTCTCCGGCGGGTCATCGGCCTTGATGAGGGGGTGTGCCCAAGGGAGGGTGTGGTCGAAGTACTCGACCTCGCAGCCGAAGGCGGAGGCGACGACGGTCACGCCTCCCTGAGGTTGCAGGTAGGGGACGAAGTCATCGCCGATCTCGACCGTGTCGCGCCAGTTGAGGGTGGCGAGCTCAGCCTGAAGCTGAGTCGACCTTGTCCTTCATCAACTGCGACACGGGCACCATCCGCGTCAGCATCGCCAGGATGGTGCCGGCCATGGGGAAAACCCAGAGCGGCCGCCCGATGTCTTCCAGGGACCAGAAGGCCTCCCAGTTCTGGATGTTCTGGGCGTACCTGGGCTCCTCAGTTATTGACGTGACCCTTTCATTCATCGATACAATCCCTTGCCGCTACTTATGCCCCGAAATGCTCGCGGTTCCAGCGGTGTCCCTCGTCCAGCATCGCGAGGTAGTTCTGCCTTGGTATGTAGTTGGCGACGGTGTTGCCGGTACCGAGACAGTAGCCGGTGCCCTTGGCAGCGCACGCCGCTAGAACCTCGCGCGTGCGCCGGCGTACCTGCTCTTCCGTTCCTCTCGCCAGGAGATCCATGTCGAGGCCGCCGGCGACGGCGATGCGGTCGCCCCAGCGGCGGTATGCATCCTCGATCAGTATGATCTTGTCCTCGAAGGACTGCTTGGCGTCGAAGCCGTTGTCGATGACCTCGTCCATGATCTTCTCCAGGTTGCCGCAGGAGTGGAGGACCATCAACTTGCCGGCGGCGTGGGCGGCTTCGGCCAGGCGCTTGTGGTAAGGGAAGATGTACTTGCGCAACACGGCCGGCGATACGAGCGTGCCGCCGCTGTAGCCCATGTCGTCGCCGAGGAAGAGCATTCCCACGTTGTCGATGCTGGCAGCGTGGCGGGCGGTGGCGACCGTGACCTCTCCGACCTTTTCGACGATGGCTTTGATGAGGTCCGGATCGTCGAAGAGGGCGTAGGAGAAGGACTGGAAGCCCATCAGCCAGGAGGCGTTCTCCAGCACCCCCGGGAGGTTGACGCTGATCTTCATTCCGTCGGGCATGACGGCGTTGAGGTATTCGACTGCGGCGAAGCTGACATCCTCCGCCTTGGGCCAGGGGTAGCGCTCGAAGTCGGCCCAGTTCTGGATGGGGCCGGTGTTCTCGTCCTGCCAGTACCGCTGTCCGTCGCTGGTGTTTGCGTTGTCGGCGGTATCGCCCGTTGCCATGACGTTGCTGCGGGGGAAGCTGAGGCCGGGGTATATGTAGACGTAGTCGTAGCCGGTCTCGTAACAGAAGCGGAGGATCATGTCCATGACCTGTTTGGCCTTGAGCACGAAGTCCGTCGTCGTTCTCGAACTGGGACGCGCCCAAGACCAGCTTGCGCAGGTCTACGGGGAACTTCTCTCCGAGCACCACCTCCATCGTGCCGGGGTCGGCGAAGAGCTCGAGGAAGGGCACGGGGCCGGGTGGGCCCTGGCGGAGCAGCGTGCGGCGCAGGTTGTCGAAATCCGGTTGACGCTTTACGGCGGTGTCTAGTGTCATTGTTCTCTTCCTGTTCTCTAGGCAGCGACACGCGACTACAAGGAACTGATATCAGGGGGCATCCTCAGATGTCTCATCATCTCGCGGTAACCACTCGTGTCAACTTCCTATTGCCAGTCTAGCCGTAACGCAATGGAGAGTTCAAGATGCGCCGCCTCTCGCTGGGGTGGGACGCGAGGGAACGGCGAAGGGCGTATCGTTCCTTTGGTTGCCGCTTCCGCGTGACAACCCTAGAATGGGATCAGACAGTCCAACGCAGGAGGGCTCCATGCCGGTCCTAAGAGACTTCGAGATCAAGCTGGACACGAAAGCGGTATTCGACCGCTTGATGGGGGGCCGCGCTGAGAAGTGGCAGCAGGCCATTGAGGACGCGGAAGCTGAGGCCCTGACGCTGATCCATCCGGCAATCGCCTACGCCGTTCACCCCGTCACGGGCGTCGAGGAATCGAGGCTCATCGTGGATGGCGGCAAGGCCTTGGAGAGTCCGGTAGTGGCCTCTCTCTTCGGACGGGCGCCGGAGGTGGTTCTGATGGTCTTCACCATCGGGCCGCAGCTCGAAGCGCGGGTGGCTGAGTACGACAAGGCAAACGACTATCCAGCAAGGTTCACCCTCGACGTTGTCGGGTCGGTGGCGGTGAACCAGGTGGGCGAGGTCGGCTACCACCTGATCGAAGAGATGGCCGGGGAGCGTGGCGTGAAGGCAAGCATCCCCCTCAATCCGGGGACGAGTCACTGGCCTATGTCCGGCCAGCGTGTCATCGCCGAGTTGACGCCGGCCGCTGAGATAGGGGTGGATGTGCAGGAGTCGGACCTTCTGCGGCCGAACAAGACGATAGCCTTCGCGGTGGCGTTGGGGAGCGACGTTCTCACGCCGGCTGAGGGTTCATCGTGCGACTACTGCGAGCGGCGCGATCTTTGCGGGCGCTGACGGCACCGCAGGCTACCATAGGTGGCGATTAGATACTTGACACAAGTGAGTGCTACCTGCGTGAGGGAGGAATCATGATCATCTTCGTCTCAGCAATCATCTGTAGCCTAGCGGCCATACTGATCGTCTACTACATGCGGCGCAACCGCCCGTCGAAATAGTCTTCTCATCCTACGGCTGCAGTTGAGTGTGTCTGGCATAGGAGTGCCCCATAAGTTGTTAGGGTATTGACTTATGTGATATAATTTCGGCGAATAAGTCGGAATTCCAAGTCTTCAGTCGCCGCGAAGCAACTCCTGATTCGCCTCGCACTCGATGACAAGGAAGTTCAGTCAAAAGGAGGTCGTCGGGTGCCTTACACCGACAAAACTCTAACTTGTGTAGACTGTAGCGCCGATTTCACGTTCTCGGCTGAGGACCAGGAATACCACGCCAGCCGCGGGTTCACGAATGAGCCGAAGCGCTGTCCTAGCTGCCGGCAGGCGCGCAAGGCGGAGCGTGGCGGTGGCTACCGGGGTGGTGGTGGATATGGAGGAGTCTCGCCGGCAGATGTACCCGGCCGTTTGCGCCGAGTGCGGCCAGAATACCGAGGTACCGTTCGAACCACGGGGTGACCGGCCTGTGTACTGCTTGGACTGCTTCTCGAAGCGGTCGGCCACCGGTGAGCGGTTCTAGAAGCTAACATTCATATAGTATAGTATCGGTGCAGATCGCCTGCTGAGGGGTTCGGAGCAGGCGTTCTGTGTCCTTCGGTGAGTGCCCGCTGCGGAAAGCGGGTATGCTTCGGGATCGAAGAAGGGAGTTTGCTTGTTCGTAGAACTCAGAGACGGCGAGAGCCAAGAGCACCTGCTCAGCCGGTTTCGACAAACCATGCAGCGGACCGGCATCCTGAGGGAGGCGAAGAGAAGGCGTCACTTCGTTTCCCGGTCGGAGTTGCGTCGATTGGCCGTCGCCAAGGCGGTGCGAAGGGCGCGCAAGCACGCCGATAGGCCGTCGAACAGAGGCCGTCCATCCCGCTAGGCTGATTGCCCCCAAGAATCTCGCTTCGAAGGGCTAGGGAAGAAACCTCTGGCCTTCTGTGATTTGTTTTTCGCTTACTCCTCACGGATTAGCTGACGGACGGCATCCTCTGCCTCCGGCATCGGCTCCACTCCTGCTGGACGTTCGTATTGGCGTGTCCGCTGCTACTTCAGGCGACTCTCGACAGCGTCCCGGTTGATGTTCTGGAAGAACGCCGCGATGTAGTCGGCGCGCTTCAGGCCGTAGTCGAGCATGAAGGCGTGCTCGAAGACATCCATCACCAAGATGGGGATGCAGCCCGCCAGGTGATTGTTCTGGTGTTCGTTGATCCACTGGTTGAACAGCATGCCCGTCGCGGCGTCTTGGTAGAGGACGGCCCAGCCGATGCCGCGCATGGCGCCGGTGGCCTTGAAGTCGGCCTCCCAGGCCTCATAGCTGCCGAAGGCGGCCGCCACCTTGTCGCGGAACTTGGCTGACTGAGCGAGGTCTCCTTTGCCGCCGAGGTTATCGAAGTAGTACTCGTGGAGGCGCATGCCGTCCCACTCGAATCCCATCCGCCGCTTCAGTTCGGCGTATTCGGGCGTCGCGAGCTTGCCGTCCTTGCCCATCTGGGCGAGGAGCTCGATGAGCTTGTTGGTGTTGGTGACGTATCCCTGGTAGAGGGTGAAGTGATTCCTGAGCAGGGTCTCGCTGAAGCCCTGCATTCCGATCAGGCTCTCGTAGTTCTTCGCTTCGTATGGCAAGGTGTAGCCTCCTTCTCTCTTCTCTCCCTGTCCCGGGTCAGCGCCGATGCGGTGAGCTAGGCCCTGATCATATGGGGGTATCACCGGGAAGCGGTCGATACCCTCCTTTTTCATTCTACCCCCTGCTTGAAGCCTTGCCAATTCCCTCTTGATGCGACTTTTCTGTTGTTTCCCGGGGGCGGGTGCTTTGCATCAAAGCAAGCTTGGCCTAGAATGCCCCTAATGCACTAGAATAGATAGAGGAAGCGCCGAGTCGGCCAACGATTTCACGCGAACAGGAGGGGAACCATGCCCTGGGAAGACTTGAAGTCAGATCTTTCGTCCGGAAGGCGTCCATCATGGGGGTCATGAAATCCGACCCCGAGAAGTGCACGCGGCCTCGCGGCTCTAGCTGTCAACTGTGTTGGGACAACTGCCCGTTCCGAGCATGGGATGTACCTCGTGCCCGGCGAAGCGCCCACCTGAAGGCGGAATACCAGTGCTTCAGTTGCTACAACTGCATGGTCGCCTGTCCGCGAGGCGCCATTTCCATCGTCGATCCCTACCATGTGGATGAGGGCTTCTACAAGTCCGAACCCTATCCGCTGCCGGCCAAGATGCCTCTGGAGCCACTGGATGCGAACGGCAACCCCGATGAGTGGAACGCCATCGAGCGCACCGTCCTCAACCGGCGCAGCGTCCGCAACTTCAACGTCGACAAGCCGGTGCCGGAACCCCTTATCAGGCGGGTGCTCGAGGCGGGCCGCTTCGCTCCCAGCGCAGGGAACTGCCAGCCCTGGAAGTTCATCGTCATCACCGACAAGGCGCTGATCCACGAGATGGATGAGGCGATCTGGGCGACGATAAACATGCTGAGCGGCATGTACAACAATGATGAGATTGTGAAGGGGTTGGCCACCGGCTACGAGGCGAACCCCACGCCGGGACTCTACGACCCGCGCATCGCTATCGGTGGGATGGGGAGTATCGCCAAGAGGTATGGCCCCGGCCTCCTCGCTGCTCCGGCAGTGATTCTGCTGCTGGCCGACACGCGCAGTATCGGCACTCCTGAGATGAACATAGGTATCTGTGGCCAGAACATGACTTTGGTCGCCAACTCCCTGGGCCTGGGGGCCTGCTGGGTGGGCTTTGTCAGCGCCGCCACGATGAACCCGGTGATCAGGGGGAAGCTGGGGATCGAGCCTCCGTGGGAGGTCTACAGCTCAATCGTCCTCGGCTACCCGAAGTTCAAGCAGTCGGGTATCGTGCCGCGGGAGTTCCGGCCGGTGACGTGGTTCCGCGACGGCGCCGCTGGGCCGGAGGTCGAGAAGTAGTCGGGTCGTCTCTGCGTGAGGCTAGGAGGGGCTGCCGCTCCTCCAGGCGGTTCCCGCCGGCCCGTCTTCGAGGGTGATACCGAGGGCGGCGAGCCGGTCGCGGACATCGTCCGCCAGCGCCCACTCCTCGGCGGCGCGCAGCCGCGAGCGCAGGTCGATGAGGAGTTCCACGAACGGGCCGATTCCGGCGACTGGGTTCGCTGATGATGGATCGACCCGGCTGATTCCACTCGCCAGCAGTTGTCTCAAAGCGCGACGCCCTCGCAAGATGATCTCCTCGCTTGCGTTAGCCGCCTCCGCCTCGTCGACTTCACGGGCCAGCTCGTAGAGATCGCTCGCCAGGTCAGCGAGGCCGGCGTATCCGTCGCCGCGGGCCAGCGTCCTCTCGACCGTGTCCAAGTGTTGCAGCAGGGTGTCGCCGGCCGGTAGGGCTGCCCGCTCACGGCGGGGGGCCTCGTCGCCGGCTTGGACTCTCCTTCTGTCGCTACCCGCCGCTTCAGCAGGTCCAGGCTGAAGGAACTGCCGGAGGGGAACACCGTATCTTCGCCGTTCAGGCGGAGGGTGACGCCACTCGAGGCCATGACCCGGCATTCGTTGGCGGCGAGGTCGAGAACGCAGGCGGTGTATTCGTCCACCCCGAGCACGACTGTGGATTTGGGCAGGAGACTCTCCAGCACCTGGAAGCGGCTCTCGCCCATGAAGCAGCGCCGCGTATCGTAGGTCCCGCCTTCAGTGTTGTTCCAGTGGGTGACGATCGCCGGTTCCAGGCCGTAGGGAGAAAGAAGGTCCAAGCCGTCTGCCCAGTGGGGCTCCTCTCCGACCTTGTAGATCTCGTACACGGGTAGGCAGTAGCGCCCGATGGCGATGGCGGCGGCGCTTGCCAGCACAATGTGCGCCCCCTCGCTGAGCCGCCGGACCATGAGATCGAAGACCGGGGTGTCGCGCCAGTTGCGTACGGTGTAGGTTGGGCTGCCGGGGCCGGCGAAGATGTAGTTGGCCTGTTCCAGCTTGCGCAGGGCATCTCTCGTCTCCCGCTCGCCGGCCTGGGAAGCCGACCGGAAGGAGGCGACGGCGCAGGGCACTCCCACGTAGCGCTTGACGTACTCGACGGCTCTTTGGGTGATGTTGTCGGAGTTCAACTCGAAGCCGGCCGGCGTGTCGAGGAAGACGGCCCGTACCGGCCCTTCGATCCTCGCTATGATCGATTGGTGCACCTTGCTCATGGACGCCGTCAACTCGCCGGAGCCCATGAGGGTGACTGTCCCCGGTGACGAGGGGTCTGGAGCCATCTTGCACCTGTCGATGAACTGCCGTCTACGGCTCTATTATACGCGGGCTCATAGCGGCTGCCCACCAGGGCGAGCGGTGACCGGCGGGATATGGGTGGTGGAGTACAGGAAGAGCGGGGACCGGTTGTGGCCCCCGCTCTTCGTATTCTCAGTGTGGAGGGGTGAATCACGCCTCGTTTAGAACTGCGTGTCGCCCCTCTGGAGCTGGCGGAAGATGGTGCGCCGCTGGATCTCGGATGTCCCGTCGGGGATGCGCGCCGTCCGGGCGATGCGGAAGCCCTCTTCGAGCGACAACTCGCTGGAGAGCCCCATACCGCCGTGGATCTGGATCGCCTTGTCGTATGCCCGCTGGCACATCTCGATCGACAGCGCCTTGGAGATGCAGACCTCCTTGACCGGCACCTTGCCCGCGTCGAGCATCTGCGCGGTCTGGATGATGGTGTACTTCGTCGCCATGATCTCCATGGCCATGTCGGCGATCATGAACTGGATCGCCTGGTGGTCGGCGAGAGGCACGCCGAAGGTCTTGCGCTCGGCCGCGTACTCGAGCGAGCGGTCGAGGGCGTACTCGGCGAGGCCGAGGCAGGCGCCGGCCATGCCCATCCGGCCTTCGGAGATGCCGAACATGGCGATCTGGAAGGCTCCGTTCTCGGCGCCGATCATGTAGTCCTTGCTAACGCGGACATCGTCCATGGTGAACCCGCCGCAGTCGCTGCCGTAGTGACCGAAAATGCGCTCGGGCTTGTCTTTCGTGAAGCCGGGCCAGTCGGCGTCGAGCATGAAGGCTGTGAGGCCCCCCTTGTGGGCCGCGAACGCATCCTCGTCAGTGATGGCGAAGATGATGGGATAGTGGGCGTAGGGGGCGTTGGTGATCCACTGCTTGGAGCCGTTGACCACCCAGTCGTCGCCGTCGCGGCGGGCCTTGGTCTTCAGGCCCCACAGGTCGGAGCCGGCGCCGGGCTCGGTGACGCCGAAGCAGACCGTCTTCTCGCCGGTAAGCAGGCTAGGCAGGATCTTCTCGCGAATGACCGGGCCGGCACCCAGCAGCAGGTGAGAGGGCCCGTCGACGAAGCTGGCCAGCAGCGGGGAACTTAGGAAACCGTTGGCCCAACCGATAAAGATGCGGCCGGGGCCGTACTTCCGGTATTGCGCCTCCAGCACAAATGGGGAGACAATCCAGGGCAAGCCGCCGCCGCCGACAGATTCCGGCGCGAACATCGTGTAGTAGCCGGCCTCGGCCGACTTCATCCTGAGGCCGTCGCGGGCCTCCCGGATGACAGGGGTCAGCAGCCCGTCCTCACCGAATAGCCTGCGCTCGTCGTGAATGATGTCCTTGAACTTCTCCTCGAGAGGGATGACCTCGCTCTCGATGAAGTCCAGGATGCCCTGTACGCTTCCCTTGACAATGTCCCTTACCGCTTCAGGGATTCCCACGTCTTCAGCCATACCTGTTGACCTCCGTTTCTAAGTTGTCTTCTTCGCTGCTGGTATAACAGTGAAGGCTACTTCTACAGCAGCGCAACACAGTTTACAACGGACTGTCTTAAAAGGAACCATGAAAAATATTTCCGCAGTATCAACCTGTGGCCCGGTGAGCTTCCAGATGCCGGCGCAATGCTTTGTTGAACAGATCCGGTCGCTCCCATTGGGGTGAGTGCCCGGACTCCGGGATCACCGCGACGGTGGCGTTGGGGATAAGTCTCAGCCAGACGCCGCGACGGCTCGATGATGCTGGGCGAGTCGATATCGCCGTAGATTATCAGCGTCGGCGTGGAGATGGCGGCGGCGCGGGCCTCCGTCCCTTCCCACTCCAGCAGCCCGACCATGGCGCCGACGAAGGTGTCGAGGGACAGGCGGGCGAGGCGGCGCTCGACCTCCTTCAGGCGCTCAGCCGGCATGTGCGGCGGCGGGTTAGGCATCGGTAGAGCGGCGGCGGCGGCCAAGCCCTCGCTCATGGCCAGGGCATAGCGTTTCTTGCGCCACTCCGTCATCTCGTCGTCGCCGGTGTCGACGCCGAACTTCGACGCGGTGTCTTCCAGCGTCAGGGAGAGCAGACTCTGAGGGCTGCGCAGGGCGATCTCCTGGACGATTGCCCCACCCATCGAGTGGCCGACGAGGTGATAGCGCTGGAACCCGATCTCATCGACCAGCGCTTCCACATCCGCTGCCATCTGGACGATGGAGTAGGCGGAGCGGTCGCTGGGCGCCTCTGACCGGCCGTGACCGCGCAGGTCCATGACGAGGATACGGTAGTCCGAGGAGAACTCGGCCAGCGGGAACTTCCAGTCGCTGATGTCGCCGGTGTAGCCGTGAACGAAGACGAGCGGCTCGCCGGAATCGCCGTGACGCTCGTAGTAGAGTCGAACGCCGTTGATGACGCTGGTGGGCATCCCTCTGCGCTCCTTCCTGACGACTCGCTCGTTCGTGTTGAGGATTGTACACTAGAATCCCTTAGCGGGCGATTCCTGCGGTATCTCTCCTGACCCCGCGAAAGGTGGTATAATCCCCGCCAAAGCGAGCAACGGCCCGCCCTGGATAGGGGCCGCATTCCCTCCGCGAGAGGACCGCTGATGGCAATGAAGTGGTGGGGTTGGGGGGAAGAGCAGAAGAGCTTCCCCCTGTCTGACCCGGAACGGTTCTGGTCCTTCCTGCGCGAGCGGCTGGGCGACGTGAGCGCCCGCCCGCGACTACAATCCCTCGACCAAGTCGTCCTTCCTCCATCGCCCCTTGAGGCGGACGCGCTGGGCGCCCTTCGCCGCATAGCAGGCGATGCGCTGGTCACCACGGACAGCGGCGAGCGGGCCGTCCACAGCCTGGGTAAGGGCTATCGTGACCTGGTGCGCATCCGTCGCGGGGAGGTGCCTAACCCCACCGCTGCCGTCGTCTACCCGGAGACGGAAGAGCAGGTCGCGGCGATCCTGGCGGCGGCGTCGGAGCGGGGGATATCCGTCGTCCCCTTCGGCGGCGGGACGACGGTCGTGGGCGGCGTCGAGCCGGTAGGAGAGAAGCCGACGATCACCCTCGATCTGGGGCGCCTGGAACGGGTTGTCGAGATCGAGCCGGTGTCGGGCACGGCGACGGTTGAGGCGGGGATACTGGGGCCGGCGCTGGAGGCGCAGCTCAACGCCGCCGGCTTCACCCTGGGTCACTTCCCGCAGTCATTTGAGTATTCATCGCTCGGCGGGTGGATCGCCACTCGTTCGGCGGGCCAGAAGTCGACCGGATACGGCAAGATCGAGGAGCGGGTGCGGAGCGTGCGCCTGCTCTTCCCCGGTGGCAGCGTCACGACTCCTCTCGTTCCCGCCGCGGCGGCCGGCCCCGACCTGACGCAGACGATCACCGGCACCGAAGGCGTTCTGGGGGTGATCACGCGGGCCACGGTCCGCCTCTCGCCGCTGCCGGCGCGCTCCGACTATCGGGGCTTCCTTCTCCCCACTTTCGCCGACGGAGTCGAAGTGGCGCGGGAGGTCATGCAGTCGGGGCTGCATCCGGCGGTGCTCCGTCTCTCCGACGAGCCGGAGACAGAGTCGATGGCCATCATGCAGATGGGAGCGGTGGGATTGAACGCGTCCCTGCTCATCCTCGGCTTCGATGGTGATGAGGACGAGCTGCGATTTCGCTGGGAGCAGGGGGAGCGCATCCTCAGCCGGCACGCGGCGCAATCGCTGGGGTCAGGCCTCGGCGAGGCGTGGGAGCGCTCGCGCTTCGAACTCCCCTATCTACGGGATACCCTGCTCGACCACGGCGTGATGGTCGATACGCTGGAGACGGCGACGACCTGGGAGCGCTATCTGAAGCTCTACCGCGCGGTGCGGCAGGCGATGGAAACGGCGATGGGCGGCCGGGGAGTCGTGATGGCCCACCTATCGCATGCCTATTCCGACGGCGCGTCTATCTACTACACGTTCCTTGCCAAGCAGGAGGAAGGCCGTGAGATCGAGCAGTGGCAGCGCGTGAAGACCGCCGCCACGCAGGCGATCATCGACAACGGCGGCGCGCTCAGCCACCATCACGGCATAGGCGTCGACCACCGGCCCTGGATCGGCGCCTATCTGGGCTCCGGCGGCGTGCGGGCGCTGGCGGCGCTGAAGAAGGCTTTCGACCCGCAGGGCATCATGAACCCGGGCAAGCTGGCGCCTGATAGCGAGGAGGCGGCGAATGTTTAGGTCCAAACGCGTCGCGTCCTCCGGCGGGTTCTCCGCCCACATCCGTTCCGACTACCTTGACCGCCTGCAGAAGGAAACGTTCGATCTTGTCGTAGTGGGCGGCGGGATCACGGGGGCGGCGATAGCGCGCGACGCTGTCCTGCGCGGCCTGTCGGTGGCGCTGCTGGAGAGAGGCGATTTCGCGTTCGGCACGAGCAGCCGCTCCTCTAAGATGGTCCACGGTGGCCTGCGCTATCTCAAGGGCCGTCACGTCCGCCTGGTGCGGGAGTCTCTGCACGAGCGGGGCATCCTGCTGCGGCTCGCTCCCCATCTCGTGCAGCCGGTGCCCTTCCTCATGCCGGTCTATCAGGGAGCGCCCGATGGACGGCTGAAACTGAAGATGGGGCTGACGGCGTACGACATGCTGGCGGGCACCCTGGGGATCTCCCGACACACGGCGCTGTCGCAGAAGAAGATACTGGCCGAGGAGCCTCTGCTCCGCCGCGAAGGGCTGACGGGCGGCTTCCGCTTCTATGACTGCCTGACGAACGATGCCCGGCTGACTCTGGCGACGGTGCGCACGGCGGCGAAGAAGGGAGCTATCGCGGTCAACTATGTGGAGGCTGTCGGTTTGGAGCGAGAGGGCGAGCGCGTGGCCGGCGTCCGCTTCCGCGACGGCGTGGCTGGACGGGAGGGCACTGTGCGGGCGCGGGTGGTGGTCAACGCCACCGGCCCCTGGAACGACCGCCTGCGCGCGATGGGCGGCCTGAACGCGGTCCTGCGTCCCACCAAGGGCGTTCACGTTGTCTTCCCCCGCTCCCGCTTCGGGCTCACGACCACGACGGTGATCGTCTACGGGGGCCGCACGGTCTTCGCCGTGCCCTACGGCGACTGCGCCTACGTGGGGACGACGGACACCGACTACAGCGGCGATCCAGGAGACGCTGTGACCGACGCCGCCGACGTGGCGTATCTCGTGGAGGCGGTCAATCAGCAGTTCGAGGGGGTGCGCGTCTCCGCGGCGGATGTCATATCGTCGTGGGCGGGGGTGCGTCCGCTGGTGGCGGAGGAGGGGGCTCCCACCGCCTCTGACGTATCCCGAGACTATGTGATCGATGTGGGGCCGGAAGGGATGTACTCCATCGCCGGCGGCAAGCTTACTACCTGCCGGTCGATGGCGGAGTCCCTGGTCGACCGCGTTGTCGAACAGGAGGGGGAGCGCTTCGGCTGGCAGGCCAAGCCCTGCCGCACCCGCACGCTGCCCCTGATCGGCGGCAACATCGGCGGCTTCGAGCGCTACGCCGAGGGGACGGTCGCTGCCTTAGTGGAGGATTGGGGCATCTCCGCTGCCATCGCCTACCGGCTTCTGCAGAGCTTACGGCAGCGAGCACGTGAGGGTGCTGGCATATGCCCGGCGCGACGCGGACCTGCTGCGTCCCCTCGCCGACGGCTGCCCGGTGTTGCGGGCGGAAGCGCTCTTCGCCGCGGAGGAGGAGATGGCGCTCACTCTGGAGGACTTCATGCTCCGGCGCACGGAGCTGATGCTCTTCGACGAGAAGCACGGGCTCGATGCCGCTGACGAGGCGGCCCGTCTGCTGGGCAGCATCCTCGGCTGGGACGGGCGGGAGCGGCGGCGGCAGGTCGAGCGCTACAAAGAAGCGGTAGCCCGCATGACCGACTTCACCGCCGGAGGATAGCATGGCGGAGACGCTCATCATCGTCAACCCGCGTTCTGCCAACGGGAACGCCGGACGCCGCTGGGCGGAGATCGAGCGGCGTATTCGGACGCCGTCTCCCTGATTTCGACGTTGCCTTCACTGAGCGCCAGGGCCACGCGACCGAGATCGCCCGCGAGGGGACGGCGCGCTATGACCGGATCGCGCTTGTGGGCGGCGACGGCACGCTCAACGAGGTGGTGAACGGGCTCATCGTCGATGACCGGCCTGTCCGACCCGACGTGGCGTTGGGCGTCATCCCCTACGGCACGGGGGGCGACTTCGTGCGCACGCTGGGGATACCGCGCGACCTGGAGGGCGCCGCCGAACGGCTGGCGACGGGGACGGCGCGGGAGGTCGACGTGGGGAAGGTGGTCTACCGGCGGCCCGACGGCGGCGAGGGGATACGCTACTTTATCAATGAAGGCGAGATCGGGATGGGCGCCGCCGTCTGCGAGGAGGTGAACCGCAGCTCTAAGCGGTGGGGCGGCCGCGTCTCTTTCCTGCGGGCGATCCTGGTGACGATGCTGCGCTACCCGAACCAGGAGGTCATGCTGTCGCTGGACGGCGCGCCCGCGGAGCGGGTAATCATCAACAACATCTGGCTGGCGAACGGCCAGTACTCCGGCGGCGGCATCCGCTCCGGGCCGCGGGCGCGCCTCGACGACGGGCTCCTCGACGTGGTGCAGGTCGGCGGCTCAAACATGATAAAGAAGCTGCTCGGGATGTCGAAGCTGCGCAGCGGCGCCTTCGCTGACACGCCGGACGTCGTCTACCGCACGGCCCGCCGCATCGAGGCGACGAGCGAGAAGCCGGTGCCCGTCGAGGTGGAGGGGGAGCCGATCGGCACGCTGCCGGCGTCGTTCGAGATCATCGGCGAGCGGCTGCGGGTCATCGCCTAGGCGCCGACGGGGAAGAGTTTATCCCCAATTCTGGAAATCAGTTGCCCCTATCCCCTAGCCTAAAGCTATTTCCATCCGTTATTATCAAGAAGTACCCACTGCGACTATGCTCACGAGCTTGATATAAGGAGAGAGCCCGCCCATGCCCGTTCCCTGCAACATCGCCCGCCTCGGCCAGGTCGACTACATGGAGGCCTGGGACCTCCAGAAGCGTCTCGCTGAGGAGGTCAGGGAGGGACGCTCGGAGGGATGGCTGCTCTTCCTGGAGCACCCGCACACCTACACCTTCGGCCGCGCCGGGAACGCCGATAACCTGAGCCTGACGCCGGAGCAGTTGGACGATGCAGGGGCCAAGGTCTACTGGGTGGACCGCGGCGGCGACGTGACCTATCACGGGCCCGGCCAGCTCATCGGCTACACCGTGCTCGATCTGAAGCGCTGGGACCGCGGCGCCCGCTGGTACGTCCAGGCGCTGGAGGCGGCGCTGATCGATGCGCTCGCGTGCGCTGGGGGTGAAGAGCGAGGTGGTGGAGGGCCGGCCCGGCGTCTGGTCGGGCGACGAGAAGCTGGCGGCCATCGGGCTGCACATAGCGCACGGCATCACCACCCATGGCTTCGCGCTCAACGTGGACACGGACCTGGACTACTTTGGTCACATCAATTCCTGCGGCATCGCCGACGCCGGCGTGACCTCAATCAGCCGGATGCTGGGGCGTCACGTGAGCTGCGACGAGGCCACCGACGCTGCCGTCGCCGCCCTCGTCCGCCACCTCGATCTCGATCCAAAGGAAGGCTCGCTGGAGGAGATGATGGCGAGCTTGCCCGCCCTCTAAAGAACCGGTATCTTCCCCTTAGCGATCTCTATGAGGACTCCTCGATCCTGTGGGGTCTTTGTTGTCGTGCGCCGTGTCTGGTAGGGAAGCGATTCAGGAGGAGAGACTGACATGAAAGAGACTATCGGCTTCATCGGGCTGGGACTGATGGGCAAACCGATGAGCCTGAACCTGCTCAAGGCGGGATACCCGGTCGTCGTCCACAGCCGGAGCCCCGGCCCCGTCCTCGAAGTCGAGAAGCAGGGCGCGAAGACGGCGTCCTCGCCGAGCGAGGTCGCAGCGGCCGCCGACGTGGTGATCACGATGCTGCCCGATACGCCGGACGTGGAGAAGGTGCTGACGGCGGAGAACGGGGTGTTCGCGGGGATGCGCCCGGGCGCTCTGATCATCGACATGAGCACGATCTCGCCGGTGGTGACGCGGCGGCTGGCGGCGGAAGCGGAGCGCCGCGGGGCGACGATGCTCGACGCCCCCGTCTCCGGCGGCGACATCGGGGCGATCAACGCCACCCTGTCGATCATGGTCGGCGGGCCGGAGGCGGCATTTCAGAGGGCGTTGCCCATATTCGAGGCGCTGGGCAAGAGCATCGTCCGCATCGGCGAGTCGGGGGCCGGCCAGATCTGCAAGGCCTGCAACCAGCTCGTCGCCGCTCAGACGATCCAGGCGGTGAGCGAGGCGTTGGTGCTGGCGGCGAAGGCGGGCGTCGACGCGGCGAAGGTGCGCCAGGCCCTCCTCGGCGGCTTCGCGCAGAGCCGGATACTGGAGGTGCACGGCCAGCGGATGCTCGACCACACATTCATCCCCGGCTTTCGCGCCTGCCTGCATCTGAAGGACCTGGAGATCACCCTGGCCACGGGCCGTGAGTACGGCGTGCCCTTGCCGGGGACGGCGCAGGCGACGGAGCTGTACAAGGCTCTCCTCGCCGCCGGCCACGGGGACGACGATAACAGCGCCCTGTTCCTGGTGATCGAGGAGATGGCGGGAAAGGGTAGCTAGCTGAACTTGGCGCGGACGGCGGCCAGCTCCCGCGCGGCCCCCTGGGCGAGGTTGCCGATGTCGGTGCTTACGAGCACGAAGCGGAACCCCTCGGAGGCGCGGGCGGTCGCCGTCTGGCTGGTGGAGTTGATGCCGGCGACGACGTTGTGACGCCGGCAGGCCGCCAGGATGCGCTCCCGCGCCGCCACGTACCCCGGCGCATCCCCATCGAGCACGGGCGGGATGCCGAGCGATAGGCTGAGGTCCATCGGCCCGATGTAGACCGCATCGACCCCCGGCACACTCAGGATGTCATCCAGGTTTTCCAGCGCCGACGCCGTCTCGATCATGGGGATGCAGCAGATCTCATCGTTGGCGGCAGTCGCGTAGTCGGCGCCGCCGTAGAGGGTGGCGCGCATGGGCCCGTAGCTGCGGATGCCCGCCGGCGGGTAGCGGCAGGCGGCGACGGCCTGCTCCGTATCGGCGCGGTTGTTTATGAGGGGGATGATGACGCCGTAGGCTCCCGCGTCCAGCACCTTCATTATTATAGCGGGGTCGTTCCAGGGGACGCGCACGATGGGGACGGCGGGTGTCGCGGAGATCGCCTGGAGCATGGAGAGCGCCAACTGGTAGTCGATGAGGCCGTGCTGCATGTCGATGCAGACCCAGTCGAAGCCGAGGCGGGCGATGACTTCGGCGGAGAAGGCGTCGGGCAGGACGAGCCAGGCGCCGAATGCCGGCTTCTCCTCCTGCCAGAGCTGCTTGAGGGTATTCTTGCGCATGGCGGGCCGTCCTTCCTGTCGGGAGAGCGCCGGCGACGGCGCTGGCGGACGATTGCCCTCAGTATAGGCGTTGGGGCGGTCCAGCGTCCACGCATGGCGGCCGGCTCGCGCCCCGGGAGGGTTGGGCCCACCCCTGGAGGTCTAAAGCCCCACCAGAGGCGGGCAGGCTCTCCGCTACACCCATCCCCAGCTACCGCCGGCAGGGCTGAAGCCTTCGCCTCAGCGGTCATATCCACCGTGGTAACTCATGTCTGCGGAGGTTTGGGGAAGGCCGGAAGTACAATTCCGGATAAATAGCCGCTGCCTATTTACATTACAGTTGACAGTAGTGGTATAATCCCTCCTAGCATAAGACAGTGCTTTCAAAGCAAAGGCCGAGCCAGGGCCAAGACCTAGGCTGTGTCAGTTGGCGGGGCTGCGCAGCGATGAAAGGACTTGTTCCAGGTCTTACACGGAAGGGAAGCCGACCCGCGGGTCGGCTTTTGCTATCTGAAAGCCAACGTATCCGAACAGATTGTAGCAGGAGGAGGTCAATGAAACATAAGTTAGGCCTACTAGGAGTAGTAGTTGGAGCTGTGGCACTCGCACTGGTGGGAGTGCTACAGGACGTCAGCACCACCAAGGCCCTCATGCCTCTGCCGGTCAGGCCCATCGGGCTGAACACAACGATAGAGGGAGGCCAAAGCACCAACCAGCTCGGACAGATTCAGGACTCCTACGCCGCTGCGATTGGACATCGCGGTAAGCGCTCCGCCGCCTCAGCCGGCTGGTCGCGGGGAGGGGCAGGATATCCGGACATCATGATCGACGACGGTGTCGCTCTTGGTGACTTCACCTTCCATCACCGACCTGTTCTGTGAACTCCGTCCAGACGACCTCAGACCGACGGCGACCTCATAGCGGCCATCGGACGGTGCGAACTCCCGCCGACGACACCCGATAGCCTTTCACCTTCGACGAGGGGAACACCGACCTGGTGGCCGTGGGCCTAGACTACCTCGCCCCCAGGGCGGGTGTCTTCCCGATGACCGACCGCTTTGGGACGAACATCGACGGCGTCTGGCTTTTCGGCACGATTCACTTACGCGCTGACCGGCTCATCTATGATCCCGGTCAACATCTTCACCCTGCACATACCCTGGGCGCCGAACAGCGGCGTGAGCCAGATCTGGGTCGGCGGCGCCGCCGCCAAGCCGGGAACGATGTGCGCCGACAGCGGGCAGAACGACACCGCGGCCCCGATCGGCGCCGTTTCGCGCACGATGGGCTCCTGGACAACCCCGGTGGCGCTGACGAACACGCCGCCGATAAAGGGAGACTCGGGCGGCCCCTGCAGCGGCGTCAACTGCGCCGACAAGCAGGTCTACGGCTTCTGGCCCGACAAGAGCATCGTCGACGCTTCGGTTGAGGGCGCTCAGGTGGTGGCGGTGACGCAGCGGGCGCTCAACGCCGGCCCGAACAGCGGCAACTTCAAGGACGTCTGGCACGTTGAGGCTCCGGCCGGCGTGACGGCGACCTGGGGCGCCAGCATCACGGAGAGGCGCTGGAACGGCACGAGCTGGGCCGCTGAGGCCGCTCCCACCGTTACCGGCAGCGGCGCCGAGATCAGCTTCGTGGAGGATGCCCTCGTCGCCGGTGACACCTACGAGGACGCGGGTACGCTTACCCTTACCTGTACCGTGGCGGGCGACTACATCGTCGCCATCAAGACGGCCTCTTACCCGGTGTCGCCGACGGTAGACAACGACCTGGTGTCCAACGTCTACATTTCCACGATCCGGGTGAAGTGCCCCGCGAACTCTGCCGGAAGTGGACAAGCAGGTCATCTCCTTGATCTCACAGATAACCGCTCTCGACGCCGGCAGCGTCGGCTTCAACCCGGCGATCACGGTCGCGACGTGCCGCCGGCGCGACAACCTGCAGCTCCTGGTCGGCGACTCGGCCACCGTCAACGTCAGGGAGCTGTTGCGCAACGTGGGCACCGTGGATGCTGCCGCCCTGAACATGCTCGGCGCCGAGGCGCCGGACATGGACGGCAACGGCACCTACGACATCACCGTCAACTGGGTCGACGGCAGCACGACCGCTGTCTACGGGTCAGACCCGGATACCCTGACGCACGATGTCGATCACGGATACCTGCGTTGCGGGCGGCGGCATGGCCTGCGCCACCCTTAACGTCTCGATGACCGAGCCGGACGGCCCGATGATCATGGTCCGGGCCGACCTGGAGATCACCTGTGACAGCGCCGGCAAGTTCCTGGTGCCGATCAAGGGTGTTGACATACCGACGGCCATCGGCGACTCGGCGCCGGTGAACAACGTCGCCTGGACGATCGCTTTCTGTCTCGTGCTGGGCCAACGGCGGCGCCAGGACTGCCGCTATTGACGGCATCGACGACGACACCGGTCTCTACTCGTCGTTCAACAGCGCCACGTCGGAGGCCGACCTCCGCAAGTCGGTATCGCCAGCGTCGAGGCCGGCGACGGGCATCGTCTCCGACACGGGCTACGTCGAGCGCTGGGCTGACGCCCGACTGCTTCTGGTACGACGGGGACGACGACGCGCCCGACACGAACGCCGACGGCTGGATCAGCGGGTCTGAGAGCCTCTCTGACCCCGACAAGCCGGCAGGCATCGACGACGACGGCGACTGCGTCGCCGACGCGGCCTCTGGCCCAGCCGGGCAAGGCGGTAGACTACAACGACGTCGCCGGCGGAGCGATGTGCGCGGCGATCGTCTACAACGAGGGCAACGCGCCCGTACGTCCAGGTGGCAGTACCTCGAAGTCCGCTGACGAGGACTGCGACGGGCTCATCGACGGCAACGAGTACGTCTTCGGCTCCAACCCGAGGATGGCCGACTCCGACGGCGACGGCTTGAGCGACTTCTACGAGGTGTTCCAGCTCACCAACCCGCTGAACCCGGACACCGACGGTGACGGTCTCCTCGACAAGCCGGAGGACGACTACGTCAACGCCGCGGCGGGCGCCGCTGAGGCGACTGAGTCGGTGAACGCCGACGACAACTGCCCGGCCGTCTACAACCCCGACCAGACGAACAACGACGGCGTGCGCCGCGACAACGGCAGCGTTGTCCCCGGTAGCTGGGCCAGCAACCCCAACGCAGGACAAGCTGGGCGACGCCTGCGACGAGGACGACGACAACGACCGGGCTTTGGACATCGCTGAGACGACGGTTCTCCCCTACACCAACCCGCTGGACGCCGACAGCGACGGTGACGGCTGCGTTGACGGTTGGGAGTCGATCACGGGTAAGGACCCGAACAGCGCCACTTCCAAGTGCCCGGCCAGCCTGACGGCTGCGCTGCAGACACTCGCCAGGGGCTGTCACATCAACCTGCCGGGTACGGCCATCGGGCCGAGCTTCGCGCCCGGCTACACCGGCACCGAGTGGGTGGAGATGGACGTCGACGGCGACGGGGTCGCCTGCCAGAGTGGTAGCACCATCACCGACACCGACAGCGACGACGGGACGGGCAGCCGCGCTACGCCGCCTGTTCAGATCGTCGACGCGGTCGAGGCGATGGGCTACAACCTGATGGTGTCCAACAAGGACACCGACGGCGACGGCTGCGAGGACTGGATCGAGATCGTCGACATCAACGGCAACCGCTCCGCTGAGCATCCTGGACGTTCTGTTCGTCGCCAAGAGGGCGCTCGGAGTGGATCCTGCCCCAGGCTCCGACAAGGTCCTGGACATCGACAAGAACGGTGCGGTCACCATCCTCGACGCCTTGGTTGCGGCCAAGAACTCGAGCCTGGTGAAGTCGCACTCCCCCTGCGCGTCAGAGGGATAGAAGCAAGCAAGAGGTCTGGTCACCTGACCGGACCGAGGGAAGAGCAAATAGAGTGCCGCCCGGTTCACCCCGGGCGGCACTTCTTTAGGCGGCGATGGGCGGCTTCTGAAGGGCCGGCGACCCAGCCATCTCAGATGCCATAACAATTGACCCATAAGGCAATATGGGGTAGGCTGGATTTCCGGAAACAACTATCGGCAATGCACCACCGTGAGCGGGGAAGGCGCGTCCGGATCCGGGAGCGCGTGGTCTCGGTTCAAGACTGAGATTGAGTGGGAGTTCAGGAGGGAACAATGGACCTGGAGAGCCTCAAGCAGAAGGTCATCGATGGCGATGCAAAAGGGGTAACGGCCCTCACGCAGCAGGCGCTGGACGAGGGAATAGCGGCGCAGTCGATATTGAACGACGTGCTGATCCCCGGCATGGGAGTGGTGGGAGAGCTGTTTGAGAAGAATGAGTACTTTGTGCCGGAGTTGCTGCTTGCGGCGCGCGCCATGTATTCGGCCCTCGACCTGCTGCGCCCACAGCTCCAGGCCGGAGACTACAAGTCCGCCGGCAAGGCGATAGTCGGGACTGTGCAGGGGGACCTGCACGACATCGGCAAGAAGCTGGTGATGATCATGCTGGAGGGCAACGGCTACGAAGTCGTCGACCTGGGCACGGACGTGCCGGCGGAGCGCTTCGCCGAGGCTGTCAAGGAGGGCAGCGGCCAGCTCGTGGGCCTGTCGGCGCTGCTAACCACTACCCTGCCGGCCATGGAGAAGGCGGTCCGCGCGATCAGGGAAGCCGACCCGACGGGGAAGGTGAAAGTCATAATCGGTGGCGCGCCGGTGACGCAGGCCTTTGCCGACAGCATCGGCGCCGACGGCTACGGGCGCGACGCCACGGCAGCCGTCACTCTCGCCCGAAAACTCATTGGAGATGCCTAGTCCCAAACCAGAGCGGCCGGTACGCGTCACTCTGGAGGGGATGGGCCTCGAGATAGAGGTCAACCCCGGTATTTCCCTCTTCGAAGCGGTGCGGAAGGCGGGCCTCGCCATCGATTCCGACTGCGCGGGGAGAGGGACGTGCGGGCAGTGCCGCGTTCATTTCCTCGAAAACGTTCCCCCGGCTAAGGCGGAGGATGAGCTGCTGCTGTCGCCTGAAGAGGTGGCGGACGGCTGGCGGCTGGCCTGCCAAGCCTTTCCCCAGAGCGATTGCCGGATCCTGATCCCCCAGGCGACTCCCCAGGCCCGTCGCCGCAAGATCCGGGTGCTGACGACCGCCGTCGAAGAGGAGTTGGCGCACTCTCCAGCGCAACGCACGACGGCGACGGGTTACGGCGTGGCGATTGACGTCGGCACGACCACCGTAGTCTGCTATCTGATGGACCTCAGCCGGTCGCTCCAGGTGGGGGTCAGCGCCTTCGCCAACCCGCAGAAGGCGTTCGGCCCCGATGTCATCTCGCGCATCACCTATGCCCATCGCGGCCCCCGCGAGCTGAAGGAGCTTCAGCGCCGCGTCATCGCTGCTATCGAGAGAAACCTGGTCGCCCTCTGCGCTGAGCGCAAGATAGCGCCGGAGTCGGTGTCGGCGATGACCGTCGCCGGCAACATGACGATGATGCACCTGTTCCGGGGCATCAACCCCTGGTCTTTGGGAGTGGCGCCGTACGAGCCTGTCTTCTTGGAGTCGCCGCCTCTTGGCGGGCCGAGAGCTTGGGTTCCATCGCTTCGCCGGGGCGCAGGTGCAGGTGCTGCCGGGGATCGGCGGGCATTTGGGGTCGGACATCGTCGCCGGTGTGCTGGCGCTGGACCTGCCGCACCGGCCGGGGGTGTCGCTGTTCATGGACCTGGGCACGAACGGCGAGGTGGTCCTCTGCTCCGGTTCGATACTGGCCGGCGTCTCCTGCGCGGCGGGGCCGGCGTTCGAGGGGGTTCACATCCACTCAGGGATGGCGGCCTTTCCGGGAGCGGTGGAGCGGGTGGATGAGGTGGATGGGACGCTGCGCCTGGATACCATCGAGGGGGCGGAACCGATAGGGCTGTGCGGCTCCGGACTCGCCGACGCGGTGGTCTTGCTGGTGCGCCGCGGCATCCTCTTGCGATCGGGACGCTTTGTGGCGCCGGACCAGGTGCCGCCGGAGGTGCCCGCCGACCTGCGTCGCCGGATGCAGGAGGACGGCGAGGGGCGCCGCTATCTGCTCCACAAGGACGGGGAGCGCGGCGATATCGTGTTGATGCAGAGGGACATCCGCGAGGTGCAGCTCGCGAAGGCGCCCATGCGCGCCGGAGTCGAGGTGTTGCTCAATGAATGCGGCTTGGCGGCGGCGGAGATCGAGGCGGTGTACGTGGCGGGGGCGTTCGGCAGCTCAATCCGCTCCGAGAGTCTCTTGGCTCTGGGGGTTGTGCCGGAGAGCGTGCGGGGGCGCATCCATGCCGTCGGGAACACCGCCGGCCTGGGGGCGCGGCTGGCCCTAACGTCGCCGGAGCATCTGGCGGAGGCGGGAGAGCTGGCGCGGAGCATACGGCACATCGACCTGGTCATGCGGGACGACTTCCGCGAGGCATTCGCCGAGAATATCCCCTTCCCCTAGAGGACTACTTAGAGGCCGTAGCCGGCGGGGTCGAAGAGGTGACCGTAGGTCGACCTCATCTGCTCGATGAGAGCGGCTTCGTCGGTAGGCAAGTCGGCCAGCCCCTGCTCGATCCGGCCCAGCCACCGTGTCTCCACGCTGGAGAGCGTCAGTTTGCCTTCGTCGACGGCGCTGCGTATCAGCTCGACGGCGGTCCGGCCGGCGGCGACGGTGCGGGCGTAGTCGCTCTTCTCAGCGACGACGGCCTCGGCGATGGCAATCGTCGCTTCCGGCGACAGGACGAGCGCCTGGGGGCTGAGATAGCGGTCGGACTCCACCAGGAGGTCGCGCAGGCAGCGTTCGTCTCCCCGTTTCAGGGCCTCGTTCATGAGGCGGCAGTCGTAGGACAGTATCTCCGTGAAGACCTCGGGGGCGTAGCCGGAGAGGAGGCGGACGTTCTGCACCGCCTCGTTGCTCCAGAGATCGCAGCAGGCGGCGGCGATGTTGCCGATGGGGCTGAAGTGGGCGCAGGCGGCGGACTTCCCTTCCATAGAGATGGGGCAGCCGGTTATCGCTTTGATTACGGGGCCCTCATAGGCGCAATCCTTGGAGGGGCCGACGGCGCCGTGTTCGAAGGCGACGAGGCTTCTAGGGGCGGTCAGCGCCCTTATCGTGGCGGCGAAGACCTCCGGCAGCATGCGCTGGTTCGCGAGCTGCATCGCTGTGTTGGCGAAGGCGCAGGCGCTGTCGCCGGCGGGGAGCACCCCTTCCCGAGTCCGGCAGATGTCGCTGATCTGGTCCCAAAGCCAGGCCATGTCTCGACAGCCGAGGACGCCGAGGGCGAAGGCCATGCCCGGGATGTCACCGGCGAGGAGCGCTTCGTCGGAGACCTCTTTCCCTCCCTCTGACTCGATTGACAGGAGGTGGGCGCCGGCATCAGCGCACTGCTCGAAGGAGGCGCGGGTGACCTCCCAGTCCCGACCTTCCCGTAACTGCGGTGGGTGGTGAGCCTGCCGGAAGTCGATGATTGTGGCGCGCAGGGCGGAACGCAACCCCGACGACTCGTGGGCCTTCTTGAGGGCGTCATGGAGCAGGGCGGTAATTCTGCCTCCCCCATTCGGGTCGCTCCGTCATTGGGGGCAGGAGCTCGTATTCGAGGACGAGGCCCGGCACCTTGAGGGTGATGGCACGGCCGATCATGGTTTCTGCCATCTCCTCGTACTGGCGGACAGCCTCCGGCCAGGTATCGTCGTTGAGGTCGAGCGCAGGCAGGGTGAACTTGACTTCAGGAAAGACCTCTCCCGCTCCGATGGTGAGTCCGAAGCCGCAGGAGACGGGCTTGGGGGCGCGGCCAAAGACTAGGTCATCGGGATTGCTGATTGTCAGCCGGGAGTAACGCAAACCCCATTCCTTTCCGATATTCGCTGTCTATTGTGCTTTGGCGAGGGCGTTGGCAATGGCCTCGATATGTCGAGGCGTCCCGCCACAGCAGACGCCGATAAGCTTGACCCGCTTCTGAGCGCACCAGGTCGCGTACTCAGCCATTAGTTCCGGCGTGGCGTCATATGTGGTCTGGCCTCCCTCCAGGCGAGGAACTCCGGCGTTGACCTTCGCGACCAGCGGCGCCTTCGGCGATGCGGCGATGAGCTTCTCGACGACGACTTGGTACCCCTCGAAGCCGCGGCCGCAGTTGAGGCCGACGGCAAAGAGCCCCAGTTCATTGCTTTTCTCGACGAGTTGCTCGGCGGTGACGCCCATCATCGTTCGCAGGCCGGTCTGGGGGTTGCCGGTATCGAAGGAGAGGGTAAGGGCGATGGGTAACTGCGAGACACTACGGATCCCCTCGACAGCGGCGACGGCCTCGTCTAGGTCAGCCATCGTCTCGACATGGAGGAAATCCGCCCCCCCTTCATCCAGGGCCCGCGCCTGCTCGGCGAAGGCTTCTTTGAGTTCAGGTACGGTGACCTCTCCCGCGACAAGCAGCTTGCCGCTGGGGCCCAGTGAGCCGGCGACAGAAACGGCGCTGCCGGCGGCCTGGCGAGCGATCCGGGCTGCCTGCACATTCACCTCGTGCACTTTGTCGGCGAGGCCGTACTTCGCGAGGCGGAAACGGTTTCCGTTGAAGCTGTTGGTCTGGATCACCTGCGAGCCGGCGTCGATGGACTCCCGGTGGGCCTTGTGAACGCTCTCCGGCGCGAGGATGTTGAGCCATTCGGCGACATCCGAGGGCTCCTTCCCAACCTTTGAAAGGGCAGGAGTGAGGAGAGTCCCCTTGGCGCCGTTGTACACTGTGGGCTTGTCGAGTTGAGGTACGCTCAAGATTCGCCTCCTTCCGTGGAGAGACCGAGTTCCCATGCCGTTCCGGGCGTTAAGGTGCTTCCTGCTACGATTCGCTTGCTCGGCCGTCGGGACTGACGACCCTCCGGATTAGGCCGGTTCTTACTGCATTCATTATAGTTTGTTCGAGAGCCCGCGGTACAGGTTTGGGTTGTCGGGGAATGGGTGAAGGCGATTGCGGGAGTATTGACTTTGTCGGTTACCGTAGCGTAAGTTGTGTCTAGGCTAGGGACCACATAGAAGGAGGACTCTAAATGCTTAGGCGGGTTAGCATGTCTCGACGTCACTTCTTGGGAGGGGCGCTGGCGACGACGGCGGGTCTCGCGCTGGCGGGCTGCGGCGGTGGTGACGACGAGGAAGGAAAGAAGACAGCGCAGCCGACAGGGCAAGCGACAGGCGCGGCCGGTGGGGAACCAAAGCGCGGCGGCACTATTCGCATTCCCAGTCTCACGTCCATCCTCAGTCTTGACCCCCATACAACGGAAGGGGTCTCTGTAGCCACCTATTTCTACAGCTATGTCGTCCACCCCACCGATTGGCACCAGCCGGACCTGACCATCGGTGACCTGGCGGAGTCGTGGGAGAACTCCTACTGACACGGAGTGGATATTCAAGATTCGCAGCGACGCGGTCTTCCAGAACGTGCCGCCGGTAAACGGGCGGCCCCTGGTGGCGGAGGACATTGTCAAGAGCATCGACCGGTACCGGAGCATGCCGGGCGCCAGCACCGCCTGGGACCAGTGGACGGAGAGATACGAAGCGCCTAACCCACACACCTTCACCGAACTGACCAAGAAGCCATACGGCTATTTCCTGATGGACCTCGGCAGTCCGCTGACGGCGATCATGCCGGTGGAGGCCGTCGAGCAGTTGGGCGATCTCAAGAGCAATGCCCTGGGCAGCGGGCCCTACATGCTCAAGTCTTACGCTCGTGACGAGGGGCTAGAACTCGTGCGTAACCCGACCTACTACCACGAGTACCCCTACGTGGATGGGTACAACGTCAAGGTGATAAAGGATGATGCTTCCATCCAGGCGGCCTTCCGCGCCGGTTCCGTCGACATATACAACGCCACCGACAAGCTGAAGGCGGACACGGTGAAGGACGTCAGCGGCACAAGCATTCAGAAGTTCCTTGACAGAGTCTATACCGTGCTGTCACTGAACGCGGTGAAGGTGGAAGCGTTCAAGGACCAGCGGGTGCGAGAGGCGGTCGATCTGGCGCTGGACCGGCAGGCGATGATCGACAAGCTGTACTTCGGCGATGCGGAGATGGCGGGGCCGGTGCCGCCGCTGTGGCCGGCAGCGCTGCCCAAGGAGGAGATAGCGGAAGCATACAAGCGGGACGTGGCGAAGGCGAAGCAGCTTCTCGCGGCCGCCGGCCAAGAGAACCTAAGCTTCTCTCTTGCCCACCACACCTCCGGAAACGTACCGGACCTGGCGCGATAATCAAGGACAATCTGGCGGAGGCGGGCATCACCGCCAACCTGAAGCCGGGAGAGCTGGGCACCTGGATCGCCGACCTCATGTCTGCGAACTTCGAGGCGACAGCGTACGGAAGCCTGCGCTATCTGTCAGACTACATCCAGATCAACTCGGCTCACAGCCACGGCTGGACGCACAGCGACTCCGCCTACCTCGGCGTCGACGACGACGAAGTGGACGCGATGCTGGAGAAGGTCAACGGGACTATCGACGATGCGGAGAGGATCAAGCTGGAGCAGGACGTGCAGAGGCTGGTCTTGAAGCGCCACGGCCCGACGATTACGCTGTATGAGCCGTATGGCTACTGGGCCGCCTACGACTTCATCAAGGGGTACACGCCCACCTCTTACGGTTTTGGCCTCTACAAGTACGACTACTGGATCGACAAGGGGTAGAATCGATAGGGCAGCCAAGGGGAGTGAAGCACTTGCGGGAGGATCGCTCGGCACGGTTCGGGCGATCCTCCTTCTTTCCTGTTCCTGGGCGGTCTTGTGGGCCAGTGGGTTCATTGGGAAGGCTCTAGAACGTTCTCAACCCGACGATACATAGGATGTGCAAGGTCCGGGGTTGGCAGAAGGAGGATCCGGAATGCTGGGTGAGGGAAGGCTATCGCGGCGCCGTTTTCTAGGCGGGGCGCTGGCAACGACGGCAGGCGTCGTGCTGGTGGGTTGCGGTGGTGGCGGAGATGGCGGAGAGACGACGGCGCGGCCGACGGAGTCGACCGGCGGGGAGCCGAAGCGTGGGGGCACTATCCGCCTGGCCAGCATGGGATCCCTGCTCGGCCTCGATCCCCACATGGATGGCCTCGCGACAGCAGCCTATTTCTATAGCTACGTTGTGCACGCGACGGACTGGCAGGGCACAGTTGGTGACCTGGCAGAGTCTTGGGAGATCGTGGACGAGTTGGACTGGATATTCAAGATTCGTCCCGGTGTTCGCTTCCAGGACATCCCTCCGGTCAGTGGCCGGGAGTTCGTTGCCGACGATATCGTGAAGAGCATCAAGCGGCAGATCAGCATGCCGGGTACGGCGAAGGGGTGGGACCAGTGGGTAGAGAAGTACGAGGCGCCTGATCCCGCGACCTTCTTCCGTCCGCACGAGGAAGCCCTACGGCTATCTACTGTATTCTCTGGGCGCTCCCGGGTCGGCGGTCATTCCCGTCGAAGCGGTCGAGGCGTTCGGTGATCTCAGGTCGCATGTGATCGGAAGCGGGCCTTTCATGCTCAAGGACTACCGTCCTGATCAGGGCCTGTCGATAGTGCGCAACCCCGGCTACTACCACGAGTTCCCTTACGTCGATGAGACCGACATAAGGGTGCTGAAGGACGAGACCTCCGTTCAGGCGGCTTTTCGTGCCGGCGACATTGACGCCTACCTTGCCAGCAACAAGCTGAAGGCGGATGCGGTAGGAGACGTAGATGGTGTGAGCGTCCAGAACTACCTGGACCGTGTCTATGCTGTGTTCGTGTTGAACGCGGCGAAGTTCGCGGCCTTCAAAGACGAGAGGGTGCGCGAGGCGGTTGATCTGGCACTCGACCGCAAGGCCATGATCGACAGGATCTACTTTGGCAGCGCTGAGCTGGCGGGCCCGGTTCCGCCACTGTGGGACACAGCCCTTCCTAAAGAGGAAGTGGAGCGGGCGTACACCCGTGACGTGGAGAAGGCAAAGCAACTACTTTCCGCTGCCGGTCAGGAGGGACTCAAGTTCGCGCTGAGCTTCTCAAGCTACGGAGATGTCGCTGACCTTGCGGCGATCATCAAGTCGAACCTCGCCGAGGCGGGGATCACGGCCGATCTCCAGCCCAGCGAGTTGGGCACGTGGCTGGCCAGCTACATCGGTGGCAGCTTCGAGGCGACGACGCTTGTGCACCTGCCGTATCTATCAGACGATATCCAGTTGCAGTCGCATCACAGCCGCGGGTTTATGAAGAACGACGCAGCCTATCTCGGCGTCGACGACCCGGAGGTCGATGCGATGCTGGAGAAGGTCCAGGAGGCGATTGACAACAACGAAAGGATAAGGCTGGCTCAGGAAGTGCAGCGAAAGATACTGGCGCGGCACGGCCCCACGCTGGTGCTGTACGAGCCGTATGGGTACTGGGCTGCCTACGACTACATCAAGGGGTACAAGCCCACGGCCTACGGCTTCGGCATGTTCAAATACGACTACTGGATCGACAAGGGGTAGCGTCGGCGAGACCGCCACCGACGTGGGGTCGGTGGCGATTGAGGCATCTATGGGGAGCCGCTCGATGTCAATTCGGGCGGTTCCCCTTTTTTGTTGACCTGTGACAGGCCTGGGCGACTTGGGAATAGGTGAAGGAAACTTCGGGAGGTATTGACCTCGCTGGTTGCCGTAGCATACGATTATGTCGAACCAGGAATCGTATAGAAGGAGGGCTCTGAATGCTTAGGCGGGTTAGCATGTCTCGACGTCACTTCTTAGGAGGGGCGCTGGCGACGACGGCGGGGCTGGCGCTGGCGGGCTGCGGCGGTGGTGACGACGAGGAAGGAAAGAAGACAGCGCAGCCGACAGGGCAGGCGACAGGCGCGGCCGGTGGGGAGCCAAAGCGCGGCGGCACTCTCCGCTTTCTCTGTCCCATCGGCCATTCTTAACCTCGACCCCCAAGACCCACAGGGCGTTACATCTGCGCCCTTCTTCTACAGCTATGTGGTCCATGATACTGATTGGGAGGGTGTCGTCGGGGACTTGGCAGAGTCGTGGGAGGTACCCGACCAGGTCTCCTGGATATTCAAGATCCGCAGCGGCGTCCGCTTTCAGGACGTCGCCCCAGTCAACGGCCGTGCCCTTGACGCCAGGGACATTGTCAAGAGCTTCGACCGGGGACGGTCTCTGGCCGGCGCTAATGACTGGAGCGATTGGCTGGACCATTACGCGGCTCCTGACCCCAATACGCTCGAAATAGTCACCACGAAGCCGTTTTACGGTGCGATGGGGGCCCTTGGTAGCCCATTGTCGGCCATCGTCCCGGTGGATGCGGTGGAGCAGTTTGGCGACCTCAAGACCCACGTTGTCGGCAGCGGGCCGTTCATGATGAGCAAGTATGACGCCAACAACGAACTCCAGATGGTGCGCAACCCTAACTACTACCACGAGTATCCCTATGTGGATGGGCTGAACCTCAAGGTATTGGCCGATGACTCCTTAGCTCAGGCGGCCTTCCGCGCCGGTCAGCTCGATGTCTATAACGCGTCGACTAAGCTGAAGGCCGACTCCGTTGGCGACGTCAGCGGCGCGAGCACTCAGAAATACCTATCTCGTGTGTACTTGACCCTCGTACTCAATGGTTCGAAGTTCGAGGCGTTCAAGGACGAGCGAGTCCGTGAGGCGGTTGACCTGGCGCTCGACCGCAAGCAGATGATCGACAAGATATGCTTCGGCGACGGTGAATTGGCGGGTCCCATACCCCCCTCAGGGGAGAACAAGGCTCTTCCCAAGGAGGAGATAGAAGCGGCCTACCAGAGGGACGTGACGAAGGCAAAGAGTCTCCTCTCCGCTGCCGGCGCCGAGGGGCTGCAATTTCCGCTCAGCTTCAATTCACGTCCCGGAACAGGTAGACCTCGCCTCCATAGTCAAAAACAACCTGGCCGAGGCGGGCATCACGGTGGATCTGGCGCCACAGGAGCTTGGCACGTGGGGCGCCGCCTTATTCGGCGGCGACTTCCAGGCAACCTTGTTCCAGCAGTTGCCCTACCTCGGCGCTGAGTTCTCCCTCGAGTTCCATCATAGCCACGGGTACAGCCGCAGCGACGTGTTCTATTATGGTGTTGATGACCCTGAGGTTGACGCGCTGATCGAGGGTACTGCGGAGGTTCTCGATGAGCAGAAGAGGATCGAGAGGTGGTGGACGGCGCAGAGGCTGATCTTGAAGCGCCATGGGCCGATGCTTACGCTTTATCAGCCATATGGGTACTGGGTCGCCATGGATTTCATCAAGGGGTACACTCCCACCGCATACGGGTTCGGTCTCTACAAGTACGACTACTGGATCGACAAGGGGTAGCGTCGGTGAG
The DNA here is from genome assembly GCA_963763495.1 of uncultured Chloroflexia bacterium. Lineage (GTDB taxonomy): Bacteria > Chloroflexota > Dehalococcoidia > DSTF01 > JALHUB01 > DAOUEO01. The sequence goes on along the minus strand of CAVXOY010000021.1, from coordinate 24,311 downwards.
ACCGCCACCGACGTGGGGGCGGGCTGCACCGGGGCATCTAACAAGGAAGCCGCTCGGTTCCCCATCGGGCGGCTTCTCTGTGATGTTGGGGTGAAGCCAAACGAAGTAGCAGCTACTTCATCTCGTGGAACGACCGGATCTGCTCGGGCGTGAACTTGGTCACCTCAACGACGCGTGCCCGCTCCAGTATCGACGTGGGAAGCTTCTCGCCTAGTCTCGGCCTGCTCTCCGCCTCAATCACCGCCCAGCCGGTGTGGTCGCCGGCCATGCATCCCCACTCGAACTTGCCGAGCACCTCGGGCCCCCGCTCGTTGACCTCGTCTAGAGCCTTCAGACACTCCTCGGGAGTGTGAGACGGACTCAATTTCGAACGTCTTCATTGTAGGTTCCTCTTTCTTTTCGTCGCTAAATACGGACTGACGACCAATACGGTTCTTCGTCTTCGAGTCCATCACCTCCCTTTCCGGCCGCTGCTCCGCTGCGGGAGTCGACATAGACGATCTCGCCGTCATGCCACTCGGGCTGATCCTTGAACAGCTTGGCCAGCTTTCGGTAGCGGGCATCCTGCTCGGGGCTGTCGGCGTTTGCCATGTAGGACTCTTTGTCGGTGAAAGCCACCGCTAGGTAGTACTCGTTCGGGTCCTCGTCAGTGCGGTAGACGTATTCCCCGATCTCTCCGGGCACTTGGGCAGTCTGGAACTCATGCAACCGCTGCTTTAGTCTCTCTTCGGTTCCTGGTCTGAGATGGAATCGCGCTATTGTCCCGTACATCTTTGGACCCCCTTTTCGTCTGGTCTCCTCGCTTACAACTTCATTATGGTGGACGGGACCAAGGAGATGTATGAAGCTGTTCGCAGTTGGGTGATGATTCTGTGATTCCTTCGAAAGAAAGCTTCGAGAGCGTGCCGTATCTAGGTTTGACATAAAGTGGGGATTTGCCCTACACTCTTCGGGTGACCTTTGTCTCTCATAGCCCCGCCGGTTCAGCGAATCGCGCTGGCGCCGGTAGAATCCCCACCTTCTACCTCGGTTTCCAGGGGATCTGAACAAGAGAAAGATGGGTCAGCGCAAGCCGATTCGGGAGGCCATGCTGTCGTGAGATAGCAGCCACTCCCAATCCGGCTCCGGCGCCTGGGCGTAACGTTTGCCTGGGTGCGGTCGTTTAGGATTGACGTACACCGGGGGAGCGACGGCGCTTCCCTTTGAGAAGACAGGATAGGCTACACATAGCGGTTCCTGTCGTGATCGGTAGGTTGGGCCGGGCATGGCCCCTTGGGAAACGGAGGTTCTGTCTCTTTGGTGATCGGGTCTTGGGCTTGAATTGGTTTAGTTCCCCGCTTATGGTCACCCGATCCCGCGAAAAAAGAGACGGCTTTTGGGTAGAGCCAACAAAAAGAAGGAGCAGCGAACTCGGCGAGGACGCAAACAGAGGGTTCGGCTCCGTCCATCTCTAACCCTGGCCGCCTGGTTGCTGGCGGTGTGGGGTGTGTGGATAGCACTACGGCGGAAGGCCCGTTCTGGGTTGGCGTCAAAGATGGACGCCAAGCGGGCTTTTTCCCCGTTGGCGAGATTATCCCTGGGCCCCAGGATTCTCAAAGGTCAGGTCTTCATGGCCTGCCTGCTGAGCCTGGCGCTGGTTAGCAGTCCTGCTGGAGCCAGCGCTCAGAGCCCGTTCCAGACGCAGGCAAAGGCATTCCTCAGTACTTTCCCGACGCTGTCTCGCGCTGCCATTCAGGCGAATGAATTGGAGCGGGGAATGATGTACTCCGCCGCCATGAGTGCGGCGATTCGTCCCAACCCTCAGCCTGTCCCGTTGCCGGCTCCCCCCCTGCCAGCGACGCCTCCTCCCGCCGCTATCCCCAGTTCGCCGCCCACGCCGCCGCCGGTGATAAGCTCTCCTCCGCCTGTTGAAAGCGGAGCGTCAGCCTTCACCTACGGTATCGCTACCTGGTACGGTGGTTCCGATGGCTTCAACCTTGGAGACGGGATGGCGGATGGGACCCCCTTCAATCCGGACGACCCGACAATCGTGGCCAGCAACTACTGGCCTCTGGGTACCCGGTTGTTGGTCTGCCATGGAGACCGTTGCATTGAGGTATGCGTCCGTGACCGCGGCGCGTTCCGGCATGCCCTTGACCTCTCCCGCGCTGCCTTTGCCCTGCTTGCTCCTCTGAGCACGGGTGTCATCGACGTGGCGGTGCAGAGGATTCCCTAGTCTGCCGGCGGACCCTCTACCGCCGAGTCGCCTCTTCCCGTCGCCGCCACTGTGTCCAGGAAGTCGAGGATCTCGCGGATCGTTCCTTCTGTGTCCTCGATTGCCGTCATGTGGCCGATACCCTTCATGACGACGTGGCGAACGTCCGGTATCTCCTTCGCCATCGTCTCACTCGCCTCGATGAATACGAGGTCGTACTCGCCCAGCAGCACAAGGGTGGGGCACTTGATCCGGCGCAGCTCTTCTACATGAGGGTCGGGGTCGGTGTAGAAGCTGCCCAGGAACTTGGCCACAGTCTTCAGGTCCCCGCCTCTGAGAATTCTCTCCCAGATGCCGTACATCCGCTCCGCATCGGGGAGCTGCGCCATCCGGAAGAGGAAGGGGCCGGGGCTGACCTTGGCGCCTTCCACAACCTGGTCGGGCGTCGCGTTCGCGAAGGCGGCGATCCACAGGTCGAGCGCCTGGCGCGTCTGTTCCTCGTCCATTTCGGGGAAGAGGAGCTGCGTCGCCGAGCCGGTGTCGGTGAGCATGAGGCTTATGAGGCGCTCCGAGCGGGTCATGGCGTAGCGCACGCCGGCCATCCCGCCCGTTGCGTGCGTCAGCAGGTGAAACCGTTCCAGTCCCAGGTGGTCTGCCAGCGCCCCGATGTCGTCCGCTACCGTCTCGACGTCGAAGCCGTAGGGCTCGCCGTCGACGATGGTCTTCCCGTGAGCGCGCATGTCCATTGATATGACGCGATAGCGCTCAGCCAGTCGCGCGGTGACCCCGGGCTCGCTCCAGTAGCCTCCGTTCTCCCCCACGCCGTGAGTGGTGATTATCGGCTCGCCTCTTCCCACGTCTTCGTAGTAAATGCGGGCGTTCGCTCGTTGCATGAACGGCATGGCTGTCTGTCTCCTTCCTAGTGAGCTCGACAGTGGGTAGTGGCCACATCACGACCGCCAGTGTGAGCGGTCGTCGTGGGGTGCCTCAAGACAGCGCTATTTCAATCAGGTGTGCCGAGTGCGGCTCCAGCTCGATCACGCCCTCAGGGCCGATTGTGCGCTCCGCGGTGCGCAACGTGACGGCATCGGGCTTCTCGAATGTATTGGTGGCTTCCGGGCTGTCGGCGGTTAGAGAATGGAATGTGGCCGCCGCCGGCGCCACTCCTCGTATCGACAGCCGCATTGTGTCGGACTTGTGGAGGTTGACCAGCGATAGGTGGAGCTTGCGAGCCTCTTCGTCCAGGGTGACGCAGGCGTCGAGGTATCTGACGTTGTAGGCAAGGGGATTCACAGTGGCCTGGAAGGTCTCCGACTCCACCAGCGCATCCAGCACGATCGCGTTGGCCGTCCGGCGCTGCATCAGGAGGGGATAGTAGACCGTTTGGAGGACGAGTCCATCCGCGTTCGTAAGGACGGCGCCCAGCAGGTTCACTGTCTGCGCGAAGTTCGCCATGCCGATGGCGTCGGAACAGCGGCGGAGCATGTTAAGGAAGGCGGCCACGCAGAGGGCATCACGCAGATCAAAGGTCTCTTCGAGGAGAGGGTTCTCCTTAATGGCTTCCCCGAGTGTGCGATACCAGATGTTCCATTCGTCGAAAGCGATGCTGATCGGCCGGAGGATGCGGTAGCGGCGGCGCGCTGCCCTGATCATGTGGTGCAGGTCGCGGACATACCCTTCCTCGATTGTCGGGGTTGCCAGCAGTGAGTAGTAGGGGTCGTCGGTCTTGGCGGTGGGCCATCCCAACGCGGTGACGAGGGGGTCGTCGCTGGGCTGAAAGTAGGCGTGGACCGAGATGTAATCGATGCCGTGCCCGGCTGTCTTCAGCAACCTCCCAGTCCCACTCCGGGTCGTGGGCGCCGCAGCCGATGAGCTTGATGGTTCCGTCGACGCGGCGCATCGCCTTGGCGAACTCCATCGCCTTGCGGGCGTACTCTTCCGCGCTCATGTGCCCGAGCTGCCAGGAGCCGTAGACCTCGTTCCCCAGTCCCCAGTAGCGTACCCCGAACGGTTGCTCGGCTCCGTTGCGCCGGCGCAGGTCGGCGTAGTACGTGCCGGGTTCCCGGTTGCAGTACTCCACCCACGCCGCCGCTTCATCCATAGTGCCGGTTCCCATGTTCACCGCGATGTAGGGCTCCGTATCGAGAACGCGGCAGAGGTGCATGAACTCGTGGGTGCCGAACGTGTTGGGCTCTGGCTTTCCGCCAGGCCATGTCGAAGCGCGCAGGCCGGCTGTCGACCGGCCCCACGCCGTCGAGCCAGTGGTAGCCGGAGACGAAGTTGCCGCCCGGCCAGCGCATGATCGGCGGTCGCAGTTTGCGGATCGCCTCGATGACGTCGGTCCGCAGGCCGTCGCCATCGGAGAGAGGCGATTCGGGGTCGAAGATGCCGCCGTAGATGCAGCGGCCCATGTGCTCGATGAACTGGCCGAACACCAGGGGCTGCGCCGGCCCCAGGCGGCGCTCCAGTCTATGCGCAGAACTGCTTCAATCACCATTGGCCTCCGTAGATAAACGGCACCAGGGGTAGTGGGCCGCCCACTTAGGTGTGAGTGAATCCTAGCATCGGCGGGTAGTGCGCGCAACGGAATACGTTGGGGTGGAGTATCTGGACTGTTGCCCTTGTTCTTGGGGTTGATGTCTGCCTCGGACAGTCGCGGTTGACACTATTTGCGCACCCGCTTCACAATGACAGCGTCCCCGAATTCAGCCGAGGTTATCGGCTCCCGCCGATAGTCGCTGAGGGTGCATCGTTTGAGGGGGAGAGCCATGAAGGCGCGCGCCAACGGGATCATGATGAACTATGAACTCGCCGGAGAGGGGGACTGTCTGACGCTGATCCACGGCGCCGGCGACAACCTCCACATGTGGTACGAGCAGGTACCTGTGCTATCGCAGCGGTTTCGCGTTCTCACGTATGACATCCGGGGGTTCGGTGAGACTGAGTATCCGGAAGGGGCTGCGGGATTGCCGCTGCTGGCGGAGGACTTGTACCAGCTCTTGCAGGTGCTGGCCATCGATAGAGCCTTTGTCCTTGGCTATTCGATGGGTGGGCGCATCGGCCTTCAGTTGGCCATCGACCATCCGGAGGCTGTGAAAGCTCTCATCCTGGCCAACAGCGGCGTGGGAGCTACTCCTCCCGCGCCCGAGGCGGTGGAGAGGCGAAAGAGGCTGGTCGCCATGCTGGAGCGCGGCGAGGCGGGGGCTGTCGCGGAGCAGATGACGGCTGCGTCCTTCTCGCCGGGGCTCAAGGAGCGCGACCCCGCCAAGTTCGAGCGCTACAAGGCGGTCAAGCTCCGGAATGACCCTCAGCGGTTCGCCCGCGTTTGGGGGGCGGTAGCGACGGCGTCGCCGCCGGACCTTAGCCGCCTCTCCTGTCCTGTGCTCATCATTGCCGGCGAGCAGGACAGCTTCATGCCGCTGGGGGCGGCGCGAGCTACTCACGCCGCGATACCGAATAGCCGGCTGGAAATCCTCCCGACGGGTCACGCCGCAGCCATCGAGGCGCCGGAGGAGTTCAACCGTATCGTCTTGGAGTTCCTGGCGGGGCTCCAGAGAGCCCACTTGACCTCAATGATCCATTCCTGCCACCGATTTCGACATCGACTTGGCTGGGTAGTAAGGAGTTAACGAAGAATGGCTTGGGACCCCGGGTTGGAGGCGGCTTTCACGCCGCGCTCCGTAGCAGTACTCGGCGCTTCGACGAAAGAGCGCGGCGGCGGGAACCAGTTCATCTGGTCGATGAAGGACATGGGGTATGAAGGGACGATTTATCCCATCAATCCGAATGCAGAGGAGATACTGGGCATAAAGTGCTACCCTTCGCTGGCCGCGGTCCCGGAGCTGCCCGATTTGGTGATCGTGGCTGTGGGCGCGGGTCGCGCCGAGCAAGCGCTGGAGGAGTGCATCGCCAAGGGCGCCCGCAACATCCACATGTTCACCGCGGGGTTCGCGGAGACGGGTGAGGAGGGAGGCGCAGAGCTGGCCGAAAGGCTGCGGGAGATAGCGGCGCGGGGCAAGCTGAACATCGTCGGGCCGAACTGCATGGGCATCTACTCCCCGCGGGGCCGGATATCCCCCTGGGGCAAGCTGCCGGCGGACGTGGGGCCGGTGGCGATGATCACGCAGAGCGGCGCGTTGGGTGGCGAGTTCACGCGCCTGGCGAGCGATCACGGTCTTCGGATGAGCAAGGTTATATCCTACGGCAACGGCTACGTCCTCGACTGCACGGATTATCTGGAATACTTCGAGAGTGACCCTGAGACCAAGTACATCGCCATGTATCTGGAGGGCGTTCGGGACGGACAAAAACTGCTGGAGATGGTCAAACGTATCTCTCCCAAGAAGCCCGTCGTTATCCTGAAGGGCGGGCTGACGGACGCCGGGGCGAAGGCGGCGGCCTCGCATACCGGCTCCCTTGCCGGTGAGAACGCGATCTGGGACGCCTTCTTCGCGCAGTCCGGCGCCATCCGCGTCGATTCGACGGAGGAGATGGTCGACGTTTTGCAGGCGCTGGTGCGGCTGCCACCGTGCAGCGGGCGAGGGGTTGTCTTGATCGGCGGCGCCGGCGGGACGGGGGTACAAGCCGCCGACATATGCGCGCGCGCCGGTCTGTCAGTCCCAACGATTTCCGAGGAGATCCAGGAGGAGCTGCGCGGATTCATCGGCGTGGCGGGAACGAGCGTCCGCAATCCGATGGATGTCGGCATGCAGTTGCGGGGTCCTGAGGACTTCGTGCGGGTCCTGGAAATCGTGTCCAGAGACCAGAACATCGACCTGATCATGATGGTGATGCACGTCTGGGCGAGAGGGATACGCTGGCGCGGCGCTGCCACGAAGATGTACAAGCTGCTCGTGAAGTTCGCGAAGGAGCCGCATCGTCAGCCTTTCTGCGTGGCTATCCGGTCTCCTTCGGAGAATATGGAGTCGGAAAGGGAGAGGCTGAGCGCGACGAAGCGTTTCTTGAAGGCTGACATCCCTGTCTTCAAGACCATCGAGCGCGCCTGCCGAGCGCTCCACAAATACACCGGCTACTATCGCAATCTGGCAGAGATTCAGAACCAATAGCTGAACGCCCCCTGAAGCGGCGCAGGCACACCCTCAATCAAGTGCTGTCTTCTCACACCGAAGCACCTGCTATGTGATACGATCAATAGCGGGAATGGCCAGCGCTGGTGAGGTGACTGGGATGTTGCTCATCTCGTTTCCGGTCATTGACAAATAGGCGCTGCTCGTTAAAATGGGCGCTATGTCTGAGCCGCCGGCACGGGGATCGACCAAGGGTGGTGAGCTACCAAATCAACGGGGCAGCGACCACCGCCGATCATCGACGCCTCCGGCCGGGGCTTTTCGGGCCGACAAGATCGCTGTGGTCGGGGCGGGCCCCGGCGGATCCACGGCCGCCCTGATCTTGGCCCGCGCCGGCAAGCGCGTCACTTGCTACGACCCTCGCAACATCCTTCAGGTCACGAAGCCGGCCTGTACCGGTTGCGCCGGTCTGGTACAGGATAGCTGTCTGGCGGACCTGGAAGCGGTCGGCCTTTCCCCTCCCGATGAGGTGGTGCAGAGGAGACTGCAGGGCTACGTCGTCCACCTCGCTCACGGCGCCCGAATGACGATCCTCACCAAGCGTATGATCGCTGTCTATCGAGGGTTCGGCCCTCTCGAATCAGCCCAGCGCGGCATCGAGGGCTTCGATGCCTGGCTGCTGTCTGAGGCGATCGCGGCCGGGGTGCGATTCGAGCCGACGGTTGTCAATAGGATTGAGACGGCTGTGGATGGTGAAGCGCGTCTCTCGACCGCAGATGGGGTGGATACGGCGGACTTCGTGATCGGCGCCTTCGCGCACAACCGCCATCTCGCGGAAAGCGTTGTCACCTCTGAGTACGAGCGCCTGGACCAGCCGACTGTCCAGAGGTCCAGTGTCTTCGAGTTCCATCTCGGGGAGGACTTCTGCGAGGAGACCTACGGCGATTTCTGCCACGTGGTCATCGTGCCGAAACAGCTCTATCCCCAACTGAATGTCTGGTTCGCGGCGTTCGTGCCCAAGCGGGAGGGCGCGGTCAGCGTGGTACTGATGGGGAGACGCGACGTTACCCTTCGCGACGCCCAGGAGTTCTTCACCGCGCCGCCGGGGCGAGCCTTGCTTCCGGCGACGGTGGGTGAAAGCGACCCCAAGCTGGTCACGACCCTCACGAGCCTGGGAGGGCATCTCCAGTGCGTCTGCACAAAGAACACCGTGACGGTCTCGCCGCCTTCCCGTTACCTGCTGCCGGTCAGAGGGGGGATAGCCCTGGTGGGTGACGCCGGGCCGACGCGGCCCTTCAAGAACGGGATCGGCGCTGCGATCGACCTCGGCCTGAGACTGGCGGGAAGCATTATCGACGGCGATCTGGAGTCCTTCCGGCAATACGCCGACAGGCACTACCCGCCGGATGACTACAAGGTGGCCCTGCAACTCCTCCATCTGCACGACTGGGTGACTGTCGCGGGGCCCGTTGGAAACGCTGATGGCGATGCTGACCCGGCGCTCGATCCCCTTGGCGTCGCGGCTCACGAAGGAATACTCCCTGCACATGCTGGCGGCCGACATCCCCTACGGGGAGATCTTGCCGCTGGGAGTCCGCAACGTCTTCCGTTCCGTCGCTCGTCGCCGGACAATCGGCGAAGGGATCGAGTTCTCGAAGGAGAAGCCGAAGGGCGGGCAGTAGATTGCCCGTTCAGGAGGCGGGCGCGTGCTTCGGCGCGGAGTCCTGGCTGGATAGAGAATCCTTCTCCGCCGCTGCTGAGATCTTGCGCAGCAACCCCTTGAAGATCACCTTGTGGATGGGATAGAGGACGTACCAGTAGGCGAGCCCCGGAAGGCCGACGGTGTCAAAGATGGCAGTCTGGCGGATTGTGGCCTCGGAGTCCTCGCCGTCTACCTCGAACTGGAGCCAGGCGCGGCCGGGGACTTTCATCTCCGCTCTCAGCCGGATGAGGCGACCCTCCTCGTATGCCTCGACCCGCCAGAAATCGACTACTTCCCCAGGGATGAGTTCGTCGGGAAGGCGTCTACCGCGGCGCATCCCGACGCCCCCCACTAAGAGATCCAACCAGCCGCGGATGTGCCAGAGCCAGCCGGCGTAGTACCAGCCGGTGTCCCCGCCGATACGGCGCAACGGTTGGAAGGCTTTGGCCGGTGGTACTGCCACATGTATGGACTGGGAATCCACCAAGCGGGAGCCGTGCCGCTCGCCGCCCCAGGGGGTCGACTGGCGATGGGCGACCAGCGCATCCGACCAGCGGGTGCGGGCAATGTCTTCCTCTTCGTTTTCCAGGGCGCGGCTGACTGTCTCCTTCACACCTCGGGGCTGGATCTTGAAGGTGCGCAGAGTCGTCTCATCGATGTCGGTGTGTTCCTTGAGGACGCTGGCGATAAGCCGCCGTCCCACTGGAGGGTACAAGGAGGTCACGAGGCCCAACCAGTAGCTCGAGAGCCAAGGGAGGGAGAAGGGCAAGGGGATGGTGAGCCGTTTCAGGCCGCGCTGGTGGCTGTATTCTCGGATGATGTCGGCGTACGAGGCGGCGTCGGCGCCGCCGATCTCGAAGACGGCGCTTCCTTCGATATCGAGGTCGAGGGCGGCCATCAGGTAGGCCACTACGTCCTCGACGGCGATGGGCCGTACCCGGTTCCTGACCCAATGGGGCGCGATCATGATCGGCAGCTTCTCGACGTTGCCCCGCACGAGCTCGAAGGAGAGGCTGCCTGATCCAATGATCATCGAGGCGGTGAACTCAATCGTCGGCACGCCGGAATCGCGGAGAATCTGGCCGATGTCTTCGCTGTCCGGAGGGGCCTCCCGCGAGGTAGCCGGAGCGTCCCAGTCCGCTCAGGTAGATGATGCGCCGGATGCCCTGGCGTCGGGCCGCCTGGGCGAAGGCAGCCGCGCCGTGGCGGTCCTCCTCCTCCGACCCTCCGCCTGAGGTCAGAGAATGGACGAGGTAGTAGGCGATTTCGACGCCCTCCAGGGCCGGGTCCAGTGTCGAAAGCTCCTGAACGTCTCCCCTGACCACTTCCGTCGACGGTCTGACTTTGGGCCGGAGGAACTCGGGCTCTAGGGTCATGCAGCGCAGGGGGCGGCCGGACGCCTCAAGAGACTTGAGCAGCCGCCCGCCGATGTAGCCGGTGGCGCCGGTAAGGAGGATCGGCCGTTTGAAGGTTGGCTTCTTCTGTGCTCAAGGCACTTCAAGTGGTCCCGGTGATGGTCTGTCTTCTGATGGGGGCACGTCCGGCTCGGCGGGTGTACCCCCATCGACCGTATCTCTGATTGCGACGCTGGATGCGTGCGTCTCCTCTCTACATGTAGGGAGTCGGCAGCCCGCGTGTCGGCCTCTGGTCGTGCGGGTCGGCGGCCTGCGGCGTCGGCGATGGGCCCGGCGTCGGCGTCTTGGTCGGCGGCTTTGGTGTGAGCGTGCGCGTGGGCGTAGGCACAGGCGTGGTCGATGGTCTTCGGCGTGGGCGATGGCCCGGCCTGTCGGCGGCACCGGCGTCGGCAGCAGTGACGGATCGCCCTGGAAGACGGCGTAGGAGAACTGGCGCGTGACGTCCGTGCTCCAGCGGGAGCGGATGACGCGTACCTTGTACGTGCCGCTCGTCGCCGGCGTGAAGTAGACGATTTCGTAGTTGTTGTCGTAGCTGGCCGAGGTGGCGATGATCTGACCCGATGGGTCTGATTATCTGCATGTCAAGGTCACCGCTCGGCTGGCTGCTGTAGGAAGAGTAGTTGTGGTCGACATCCCAGGTCAGCACGATCCTTGTCGGCCGGCCAGCCACTATCGAGTAGTAGCCAGAGATCGGGAAATCGGCGGGACTTTGCTCATTCGAGTTGTAGGTGCCCGCGTGGAAGGTACCGTTGATGTTTTGAACGACGTCGTCCGCCCAGTCAGCGACGATCTCGCCGGCGCCATCCTTCTCGCTGAGGCGGGCATCGCCCTCGATGTTGTGGGCGGCGGTAGCCATCAGGATCGCCCTCACCGCTCGTGGGGAGGACGCGCAGCGTGGGCGCCCGCTGCATCAGATCGGCGATGACGCCGGTGACCACAGGCGCGGCGTAGCTCGTGCCGGAGCCGACGTCGCCGGTCCAGGGGTCGGCGTTGGTGGTGCTCTGGAAGTTGGTGCCGGGGGCCGTTACGTCCGGCTCCTCGCGGTCGTTGTGCGTCGTGCGTGGGGTCGGCGTAGCTGGAGTAGCTTCCCATCGTGTCGTCGGACCAGTCTGTCGTGTTCTTGTCGTCCGATGCGCCGACGGCGATCACGTTGTAAGCGAGCGCTGGGCTAATCACGCAGTGGTCGCTGTTGGCCCCGCGGTTGCCGGCGGCGAAGACGACACTGCGCGCGCGGTTCGCCACCATATCGTCGACGAACTTGTTCATATCGGTCTAGAAGTTGCAGGTAGAATGTATCCCCAACTATTGTTGAAGACGGTCGCCCCCCAGTCGGCGGCGGCGTTCGTGCGGTTCTTGAGCTCGCGTTGGTAACCGTCGCAGGAGCCGCCGATCCAGAGCGAGGCGCCGGCGCCACGCCGCGCACGAAGCCCCCGGGCTGCGAATGATGCCGGCGACGGCGGTGGCGTGGTCATGCTCGCAGCTAAAGGTCGTGTCCTGGACGATCGGGCGCCAGCCGCGAGATTGGGGTCGATCAGGTTAGGATTGGCGGTGTTGATCTGGCCGCCGACCTCAATCTCTGCTACCATACCCCCCAGCCTGCCATGCCGCGCGCTTCCATTACGTCACCGTGGACCACCTGGCGCGCCACATCCAACATGGGCTCGAAGACGGGCGCCTGGTAGATGCGCTCGAGGCCTTTTAGCTCTTGCGCCTTGCGGATCTCATCCGGCGTTAGGCTCGCCTGAAGGGTAGGGGAGTACATGTCGGCCTCCGCCTCGAGCCCCATGCTCTCATCTCTTCGAGCGCCGGCTTCGTGATTTTCTCCACCGCCTCGGCGCGCTTCTCGTCGGCCAGCTGCCAGGTAGGCATCGGCCTCCTCGGCCGTGAGCGGCTGCTTGTTGATGTCCGGCAGCGTCGGCGGGTTGTAGGGTGGCTCCTGGAGCCGGATCGACACGTCGATGGCTCGTCCGGGGGAGCGGACTCCAGCTCATCGAAGAGGTCGGCCTCCAGGTTGCCGTACTTCTCCTGTGTAGGCGTCCTCTTCACCGGCCAGCAGCGCCTCGCGTCGGTTTCGACGCCGTCCGCGTCGAGCGACACGCCGTACAGCTTGCCCGTGGTCGTGTCCAGTCCCTTGACGCTGTAGGAGATCTTCCCCAGCAGCGGATACTCGTCCGTGGTGGCGGCGACAACCTCAGATCGTCGACGTTCAGCCCCTCGCGGCGCGCGACTGCTTGCAGTGCCGATCTTGAGTATCTCCTCCGGCGGCCCCGCTTCGCCGGGCTCGGTGCAGGCGCGGGTGCACCGGATGCGCGGGTGTCGCGGCGCTGGTCTCGGCTGCTGGGCGTGGCAGTGGCTCTTCGTCTTTGCCGCCTCCGCCGCAGGCCACGAGCAGCGCTGCACTCAGGAAGACGAGGAGGACTGACCCGATGACGGCTCCACGCTTCATAACGGCGATCTCCTCCAGTCTAAGCTAGTGTCAATCGTGAAACCACGATCTGAGCCCGAAGCGGACTCTCTGGGAATGCTACGTTGGGCTGCAGTCGTAGTCGATTTGCGGCGGTGGTACGCCGGGCAAGCGCGACGTTGACCACAGATGAGGCTCGCAGGTAGCATTCCCCTATCCGACACTAACGCCGGCGATGCCGTAGAGTCACGTGATCGCGGGAGGTACGCATACATGGAAGTCATCAACCCCATGGTACGACGTTTCACTCGCCAGGCGATCGAGGACCCGGAGGCGTTCTGGGCGCAGGCCGCCGAGCAGATGCCCTTGGTTCCGCAAGTGGGACACCGTCTTCGAATGGACGCCGCCGACGTTCCGCTGGTTCGTCGGCGCCAGACCAACCTCTGCTACAACTGCCTCGACTACCACGTCGAGCGCGGTCGCGGCGGACAGCGGCGCTCATCGCCGAGGACGAGCGCGGCGGCGACGCGTCTACACCTACGCCCAGCTCCTGGACGAGGTGAAGCGAACCGCCGCCGCCCTTCGCGGCCTGGGCATCGGCAAAGGCGACCGCATCGCCATCTACATGCCGACCTGCCCGGAGGCGATTACGCTTATGCTGGCCGCCGTGCGCATCGGCGCCATCCACGTCGCCATCTTCGCCGGCTTCGGCGCCAGCGCGTTCGCCGACCGCGTCGTCCGCACCGGCGCCCGCGCCATCTTCGCCGCCGACGTCACCTACCGAAAGGGCAACGACGTCTCCGCTCAAGGAGATAGTCGACGCCTGCCTGGCGGAGGGCGCGGACAGCGTCGTCGAGAAGGTCGTCGTGCTTCGACGCGACGACGCTCGACGTGCCGATGCAGGCGGGCCGCGACCTGTGGTGGGACGAGTTCCTGGCGCTGGGCGAGGGCCAGGACGACGGCTACGAGGTGATGGAGGCGAACGAGCCGGCCTACATACTGCCCACCTCCGGCACGACCGCCAAGCCGAAGCTGGCGGTGCACACGCACGGCGGCTACCAGGTGCACACCTGGAGCATGGCGAACTGGCTGTTCGGCGCTGAAGCCGGACGATGTCTGGTGGGCGACCTCCGACATCGGCTGGATCGTCGGCCACGGCTACATCGTCCACGCGCCCCTGCTCTACGGCTGCGCCGACCATCGCCTTCGAGGGCGCGCCCGATCACCCGGGCCCGGAGACGTTCTATCGCATCATCGAGCAGAATCACGTGACCGGCCTCTTCACCTCGCCGACGCTGGTGCGGCTCCTCATGCGCTACGGCGCCGACGTGGCGAAGCGGTTCGACCTCTGCTCGCTGGAGCGCGTCTTCTGCGCCGGCGAGGTGCTGAACGCGCCCGCCTGGGAGTGGCTGCAGAAGGAAGTCCTGCAGCGACGAGGTGCCGGTCATCGACCACATGTGGGCGACGGAGACCGGCGGGCCGATCGTCGGCAACCCCTACGGGATCGGCCTCCTGCCGATAAAGCCCGGCTCCGGCGGCATCCCCCTGCCCGGCATCGAGGCGGCGATCATGACGCCGGAGGGCGAGCCCTGCGGCCCCAACGAGAAGGGCCTGTTCGTCATCAAGCGGCCCTTCCCCGGCCTGATTTCGCACCCTGTGGGGCGAGCCCGAGCGCTACGGCATCGACTACTGGCAGCGCATCCCCAACGCCAACGTCTACTCGACCGGCGACGCCGCGTCCATCGACGAGGACGGCTACGTCTGGTTCAGCGGCCGCGCCGACGAGGTGATCAAGATCGCCGCCCACCGCATCGGCACCATCGAGGTCGAGACGGCCTTCCTCCAGCACCCGGCCGTCGCCGAGGTCGGCGTCACCGGCCGCCCCGACGAGCTGCGCGGCGAGGTCGATAGCGGCGTTTCGTCGTGCTCAAGCAGGGGCAGCGAGCCGTCGGACGCAGCTGCGCAAGGAGCTGCTGCAGACTGTGCGTCAGGAGCTGGGGGCCGTCGTCGTCGTCGGCGACCTGAACTTCGTGCAGATGCTGCCGAAGACGCGCAGCGGCAAGATCATGCGTCGCGTCCTCAAGGCCGTCGTTGTCGGTCCCGACCCCGGCGACGTGTCGACGATCGAAGACGAGGGCTCGGTGGAAGAGGCGCGCGAAGCCTGGCGGCAGATGAGCGCGCAGGTGGCAGAGCAGGATACGGAATAGAAGCAGCAGGTCGGTACTGCATTCGGACAGCGCCAAGATGGGAGCGAGTGGCTTGCGGCAACCTGTAGCCACTCGACAACCAGTTCATATTGGGTTAATCTTGCATTATTGATGCAACGAAGGAATCGGCGACAGCATTCGAAAGGAGGTTGGGCCGTTCGAAGCAACTCTAATGGCTCGATACTACAAATCGAAAAACAGGTTCAAGGAGGACGACCTATGAGGAACGGAAAACTATGGTTCCTTATGCTCATGGGAGCACTTGTGGCCATACTGGCCTTGGTAGCGGTCGGTTGTGGAGATGATGATGAGGAGGAAGGCAAGGAGACCCCCAAGGCGACGACAGGCGCGGGAGACGTGGCGCCGGCGGATCAGCAGAAGATAGTCGTTCAGAGCGGGGAGCCGGAGTTCTTCGACCCTCACCGCTCCAACTTTGAGCAGGACATCGCCGTTGAGCGTATGCTCTACAGAGGGCTGTACCAGCTCGTGCTGAACGACGCCGACGAGGTGCAGGCTGTGCCGGCTATGGCCGACGGCGAGCCGACGGTCAATGGTAGTGTCTACACCGTCAAGCTGAAGTCAGGACTCAAGTGGTCCGACGGGGAGCCGCTCACCGCTAAGGACTTTGAGTATGGCATGAAGCGGGAGTGCAGCCCCGAAGTTGCCGGCGCCTACCAGTACCTGCTGGGTGAGACCATCCTGAACATCGTCGGCTGCGACGACTACTTCAACTCCGGTGAGAAGACCCCGGAGGAGCAGGCGGCTCTCCGAGACGCGATGGGCAGTAAAGGCAATCGACGACCTAACGCTCGAGATCACTCTGGCGATCCCCAAGAGCACCTTCACGACTATCATGTCGCTGTGGGCGACCTTCCCGGCTCGCCAGGACGTCATCGAGGAGTTCGGCGACAAGTGGACCGACCCCGGCAACTTCGTCGGGAACGGGCCGTTCATCCTCACCGAGTTCGTGCCCAAGGACCACGTGACCCTGCAGCCGAACCCGAACTGGGCGCTGGAGCCGAAGCCGGTGCTTCAGGAGATTACCGTCAAGTTCATCGACGACACGGAGGTCGCGTTCCGCGCCTTCCAGACGAATGAGCTGCACATGACCCTGATCCCGGCGGCGGAGATTCCGACCGTCGAGGGTGACGCAGCGTTGAAGAGCCAGTACGTGAAGGTCTCTGCCGGCCGCATCTGGTCGGTCGAGATGCAGATGAACAACGAGATCATAAAGGACTTCAACGTGCGGCTCGCCCTTTCGCGGGCAATCGACCGGGCGACGCTGGTCAAGGTGGTCTACAACGACGCCTATGTTCCCGCGACCTACTGGTTGGTGGAGGGCATACCCGGTCACCAGGGCAACGCACCCTTTGAGGACATCATCGGCTACGACCCGGAGGCGGCGAAGAAGGCTCTAGCTGACGCCGGCTACCCGGATGGTCAGGGCTTCCCAGGTCTCGAGATCACCACCCTCGACAGGCCCGACCGCAAGGCGGAGGCGGAGTTCCTCCAGAAGGCCTGGAAGGAGACCCTCGGGATTGACGTGTCGATCGAGGCTGTCGACGCCAAGACCAGGTCGCAGACCTTCAACTCTAAGAACTTCGAGCTATTCCCGGGTGGCTGGCAGATAGACTACCCTGACCCGGAGTACCCGCTTATCGGGCGATCGACACTGGTGGCGGCAACAACCAGTACGAATGCAGCGACCCCGACATCGACGCCAAGCTGGGGGCGGCTGCCACGGAGACGGACAACGACGCACGCATGAAGCTGCTTCGGAGGCGGAGACGCTGATCGTCACCAAGCTGTGCGGCGCGGCGCCTCTCTACCAGACTGCCATGCCGTACCTGGTTGACTCGAAGATCGGTGGGGTCAGGCCTAACGGTTCTCTCGACGCGGCGATGCCGGGCAACTGGTGTCCCGAGTGCTGGTTTGTGAAGGCGCAGTAGAGCTGCGCGATCGATAGACAGAATTTGGGAGGGGCATGAGGCCCGCTCCGGCGGGCCTCATGCTGTCTCGTATCTATGACTGCCTACATCATACGACGCCTCCTATGGCTGATCCCCGTTCTCTTGGCGGTGGCGACCATCACGTTCATCCTCATGCACGTGGTGCCCGGAGGCCCCTTCACGCAAGAGAAGAGCTGCCCCAAGCCATCGTGGACGCGCTGTACCGGCGCTACAATCTGGATGAGCCGGTGTGGCGGCAGTACCTCACCTATCTCTGGAATATTCTTCATTTCGATTTCGGCCTGTCGTTCCGCGGTGACCGGACGTTTCGGAGGCGATTCGCGATGGCTTCTTCGTGACGGCCCAGTTGGGCATTCTGGCCTTCATCGTGTCCGCGGTTGTGGGACTAACGCTGGGCGTTGTTGGCATCGAATCACAATGGATTCTTCTCGACTACGTCGGCGTCTTCTTCGCCACGGTGGGCGCCAGCCTCCCCAATTTCGTACTGGCCTCTTTCCTTATCGTTATCTTCGCCGTCAAGCTGGGCTGGTTCCAGGTATTGGGTTGGGGTGGCCCCACTCAGTTCAGCGATGCCCTGGATTCGTCTGCCTGGCATTTCAAGAAGATGGTGCTTCCCGTGATCTCGGTGAGCATGTTGCCCGCCGCCAACATTGCGCGCGTGACAAGGGCAAGCATGCTGGAGGTCATGAACCAGGACTATATCCGCACTGCTCATGCCAAGGGACTCACCCAGTACGCAGTCATCATGCGGCACACCGTAAAGAACGCGATGATCCCGGTGCTGACGATAATGGGGCTGATCGCCGCTGTCCTGGTTACCTGCTTCTTCATCATCGAGCAGACATTCGCCATTCCCGGAGTGGGGAGGGCGTTTGTCGACGCTGTGATCCGCCGTGATTACGCAATGATCATGGGTGCGACCCTTTTCTACACGGCGGTGGTTGTCTCCGCCAATCTGATTGTGGACATTCTTTACGCCGTTTTTGACCCGCGTATCCGCATAGATGAGGGAACTAGAAGAACGCGAAGAGTCGCCGCCCGTCGATTGGGAGTTGCCAAGCCGCGAGCGTGGTCTTTGGTCAGACGCGTTTCGCCGTTTGAGGCGCAACCGGCTCGCCATGGCAGCTCTGGTTCTGCTGGTGCTGTTGTCGGCTCTGGCCGTTGCCGCGCACTTCACCACACAATTCGACGGTATGATCCCTACCAGGATCAAGACTACGAGCATCTACAAGAGGGACCCTCGGCAAAGTACTTCTTCGGCACGGACAACCTGGGGCGCGACTGGAGCCGCACGTTGACGGGGGTCGAGATATCGCTTCAAATCGGGCTGGGCACGCAGGTCATAGTCCTGGTAATCCGGCGCGGTTGTGGGAGTCGGCTGCCCTGGGTGGCCGAGTCAGTGACAACATCCTAATGCGACTGACCGATATCACCTATGCCTTTCCCGATATCCTCTTTATCATCCTCATGCGGTCGGTGCTCGTCGGGCGTGACTGGCCGTTGTTCGGCGACCCCGGCTCCAGATCATGCTGGCCATTGCGATGGTCAACTGGGTGACGATTGCCCGGCTCATACGGGGTCAGATGCTGTCGCTGCAGGAACGCGATTACGTTCTGGCGGCCCGCGCTCGGCGTGAGCAACTTCCGAATTGTGGGGCGGCACATGCTGCCCAACACGCTGGGGCCGGTGATTGTCGCCTTCACGTTCGGCATACCGATAGCCATATTTGCCGAGGCGGCGCTTGGCTTCATCGGCTTTGGGCTGCCGCCGCCAACGGCCAGCCTTGGTCGCCCGCGCTCTCGACGGGCTATACGTACATCTCCAGGTCAACATCTGGGTGGTCGTCTTCCCGGCTGCCGCCATCGCCCTGCTGATGCTCTGCTTTACCTTCTTGGCTATGGGCTGCGGGACGCGTTGGATTCCGCGCACACGCTAGGCGGGCGAGTCAGGTCGTTGTTCCCATTCCCCTGAGCTTGACCGGCTTCTGAAGCTGCGGCGGTCTCCTCTGGCCCTGTGTCGACGGCGAAGGGCGGATAGGGCTCGACGAGCGACGTCTGATAGCCGATAAGCCGCGCCTGCCAGCGAAGAACGGCGCACTGGAAGTCGAACATGCCGGCTGGGTAGCTCTCCTGGATCAGCACGATGATGGCGGCGATGATCCAGATGATGCCGGAGACTATGCCCAGGAGGCCGAGCACGAACGCGCTGGGTATGGCAAGGATTATCCGCAAGAGGGCGCTGCCGATGGTCGGGCTGCCACCGGGCTGGATCTCCAGCTGCAACGATCTTCTCTCCCGGCTTCTCGGTGGGGAAGCGATCCGGCGAGGAGGGCCAGATAGGCGTAGAGGGCGATATCGAGCCACCCAGCCGGTCAGGCGCGGGCCGTCCTCTTCGAGGGAAAGCTGCTCCGGCGCCTTTCTGCGATATGAATATCGCGGCGGCGGCGGGGAGAACAAGGTAAGTGAGGCCGAATATCCAGCCGAACGCGCTGCCGAAGAAGGCAAGGATTGCCACGACGACGATGCGCAGGAACACGTGTGGCCGTTCGAACTTCTCCGGCCGGGCGATAGCGAGGTATACGGGGGTAGTTGGCTGCCACGGGCCACCTCCTTTTGGCACTGCCTAGCGAGACTCGATACTGGCGATGGTACGCTCGCGGGCGGGGCCTGTCTATAGGTAGAACTCCGAATTCCCGCAGACTAGGGCGGAGAGGCCATTCCCAGGTCTACCGCCTCGTCTGATAACCGCCGGGCGTCGACCGGCGTTCCGCCGCTGATGAGCCGCCGGGCCGCCTTCTGGTCGCGAAAACGGTTGACGCTGAGACAGGCGCGAACCCGGCCCTCTGCCAGATAGAAGGCACTGAAAGAATGGTCGGACGGCTTGCCACGGATAGCGATTTCATCCGCAGCGGCTGGCATAGCCCAAGTATTCGAAGGTTCAGGTCGTATTGATCGACCAGCGGGTACTCGTGCGTAGGGTCTTCCCTTGCCGAGCATGTTCTTCGCGACGGCGGCGCCCTGGTTGATGGCGTTGTCGTAGTGCTCCAGCCGTAGCCGCTCCTGCCAGGTGGGGTGCCACCAGTTTGCGACGTCGCCGGCGGCAAAGACATCGGGGACGTTGGTGCAACAGAAACTCGTCCGTGAGGATACCGTTTTGGAGGTCCAGGCCCGACCCTTCGAGGAAGCCGGTAGCGGGGGCGACGCCTACGCCGATGACCGCCACGTCGCAGGGGATGACGTCACCGGTGCTGGTGATGGCCGCCTCCAGCCGCCTGGAGCCGCGAAACTCGGCGATCCCCGTGTTCGTCCGCACGTCCACTCCCTGCTCACGATGGAAGTCGGCGTAGACGGCGCCGAGCTGCTCACCCAGAGCGCGGATGAGGGGGACGGGTGCGACTTCCAGCATCGTCGCCTCGCAGCCCACCGAGCGGGCGGAGGCGGCGACCTCGGAGCCGATGAAGCCGGCGCCGACGACGAGGACGCCCGTCCCGGCAGGGCCTCGCCCAGGGCGTCGGCGTGGGCAGGGTCCGCAGATAGGTGATCCCCGGCAGGTCAGAGCCGGGTACCGCCAACTCGCGGGGGTTGACGCCGGTGGCGATCAAGAGCTTGTCGTAGGTCAGCTCGTTGCCGAGTCCAGCACGACACGCTTCCCCGCCGAGTTCAGGCGCGTGGCCTTCTCTGTCCAGGGCGGAGCTCGATTCTGCTGTTCCTCGTAGTATTGGGGAGTATTCAAGAACACGTCGTCGCGCGGCGATTCGCGTCGCAGGTAGTCCTTGGACAGAGGGGGCGCTCATAGGGAGGGTCAGGCTGAGCGCCGACGAGGACGATCTTGCCGTCGAATCCTTCCTTGCGCAGCGTCGCGGCGGCCGTCCCACCGGCCAGGCTGGCTCCCAGGATGACATATCTCGGTGAGGTGGCCATGACGCACGCCTATCCTCTCGGCTTGCGCGAGACCCAGATGCGTCCGTCTTCGACTCCTTGACGTCGTAGACCGGCTCGGGCTCCCTTGGTGGCGGCTTGACGGCCTCGCCGGTCTTGATGTTGAAGTGGCCTCGGTGGATAGGACATTCCAGCACGTCACCTTCCAGTATCCCTTCAGCGAGGGGACCGTGCATGTGGGTGCAGAGGCCGCCCATGGCGTAGACTTGGCCCCCCACTCTTGCCAGGACTACAGGCTGCCCATCGACGTCTACTCCCAGCAGTTCACCTTCTCTGACATCGCCCTTGTCCGTGACCGCCTCAAAGCCGTCCTTTTCTTCAGCCATGACGAGAACTCCTTTCTTTTCCTAAGTCCTGAGCCCGCGCTCCCATTCGTAGCGGATGGTCACCGCCTCACCTCCTTAGCGGGCGTGATTCCCCAGGTATTCTCTGATTGCCAAAGAGAGCCGACACTCCCTCCTACCGCCGCGCCTACCTGCTTGTTGGAGCCGGGCGCGACATCTCCGGCCGCGAAGACGCCGGTAAGGCTCGTCTGGAAGAGCTGCCGGTGATGATCAACCCATTGTAGTCGAGGTTGACGGTTCCCTTGAGGAACTGGCGATCCGGGTCCAGGCCGATGAGTATGAAGGCGGCGGCGGGATGGAAGGTGCGTGTCTCGCCGGTGCTGCGGTCTTTGGTGATGACGCTGGAGAGCAGCCGGTCGCCCTGGAACTCGGTAACCTCAGTATTTGTGTGGATTAGGAATTGGGGCTGGTCGAGCACCTCGTGCTGCAGCATCTCTGGAAGCGCTCAGCTTCGGAAGAGGTTCGATGATGCGCACGGTCTTGGCGAACCGCGCCAGGGAGATTGCCTCCTCGATTCCGGCATTGCCGCCGCCGATGACCACCAGTTCTTCAGCCCCCTTGGTAAGGGCCGTCGCAGGTGGAGCAGAAATGGATACCGGCGCCGATGTACTTTTCCTCCCCCGGCACGCCAGGCGTCGGTATCGGGAGCCGGTGGCGATGAGGACGGCGCGGGCCGTGTATTCATCTCCCTGCACCGTGGTGACCTGGAGTCCGTGCCTTTCCCGCCGGATGCCGCCGACACGGACGGCTGAGAGTATCTCCACACCGAAGCGGCGAGCCTGGGCAAGTTCGATTGGCCAACTCGGCTCCACGGATTCCATCGGGGAAGCCGGGATAGTTGTCTACTGGGCGCCTCGGGCTTGGCGGCGTTGCCGCCAGGGGCGCTCTTCTCGATCAAGGAGACAGTCGATCCCTTCGCGGGCGGCGTAGATGGCGGCGGTCAGGCCGGCTGGCCCGCCACCGATGATGATGAGGTCGTACGATGTCCGGTGCGCCTTCAGTCGCAGCCCCACTCTGACGGCGAGTTCATCGTTCAATAGGGCTCGACCAGGAAGGAGCCGTCGGGGGAAGACGACATAGTTGGGATGATTTGCTGGCCCGTCCTTTCGTCCTCTCTCGCACGCAAGGCGCACACCTCCGGATTCTTGTCCACGTCCACGTAGTTGTAGGGGAATCGCTGTTGTCCAGGAAACGCTTGGTGCGGATGCAGTCGGGGCACCAAGGGGCGCCGTAGACCGCTATATCTATCGTCACCCATTGGGCTCCTCCCTCGGGGAACTGCCGGGTCCGGCCGGCGGCATTGGGGGTGGCGCACTGCTATCGCGGCAACGACAATTCTACCTTAATTCCCCGCTCGGCCTCCTGTCAACGCAGGACAACGGAGGGGTCTGCCAAGGCCACATCTGAATATACACTCACGTCCCAGTCGGCGCCGAGGGCGTCTACGGCTAGGGAAGGAGGCACCATACACCGTGTGTAGGATGTGTGACTGGCTGGGTGATGGCAACTACTGGTATCCTGAGAAACTACGCCAATCGTATGTAGAAAGCTGCGAGAGCCCGACGCCAAAAGCGAGTTTCGTGGCGATCCGCAAAACGTCGGGGGTGGCCTTCCGGCGGCGATCCAGGCGAAGGCCAACGGCGATCTGGAGCATTTCATCGATAATCAAAGGAATGAACGAGCGTCACGCTACCCAACCGGGCACGCAGGTTGTGCCGCTCAAGGACTGCATCGAGCTTGTGATGGAGATGGGCACTCCCTTCGCGGCGATGCACTGCATCTGCCGCAAGACTGCCCGCGGCGAAGAAGAGACGAATATCAACGAGTACAGTTGCCTCGGCGTAGGCACCGGCATGTTCAAATGGGAACGCTGGCCGGAGCGCTACCGCGGCGGCGTAGAGTTCCTGAGCCCCCGGCAGACCGCCCAGTTCCTCGAATACTGGGATAAACGAGGTATGGTCGAACATCGCCAGCGCAGAGGAAGGCGGCGACTTTATCGGCATCTGCAACTGCGACTACCCGGATGTGTGCCCATCCGCCAGCGCGTCGACTATGGGCTGGACTACCAGCTTGTGAAGGGTGAGTACATCTGTGAGGTGGGACTACACCAAGAAGTGCAACGGCTGCGGCGAGTGCCTGGCTGCTGCCAGTTCAACGCCCTCGGAGTCGAGTCGACGATTGACAAGCCGAACATCGACCCCATGGTTTGCTTCGGCTGTGGCCTTTGTATGACAGCCTGCAATCGCGGCGCGATCCATCTCGTGCCCCGCCGCGAGTATGCCGTGCTCCGAAACGTGTGGTAGGCGAGGAGGGCAAGATGATCCCCGCGAACCCGATTATCAGCATCAACCGCGAGCGTTGCACTACCCCCTTTGACTGCAAGCGCTGCCTGCAAGTTTGCCCACCAGCCGTCTTCGTCGTAATCGCCACGAAGATGCTGAAGGGCGTGGAGCTGACAAAGAAGAGCTGGGCAATGACGCTGTCCTGCCGATGTACCGCTAGAAGCGACGGCCTGCATGAAGTGCGTTGATGTCTGCCCCGTTGACGGTAGCGATCACGGGTGTCGATGCCGGCGGAGGTGTTGTCATGACCTCAAGCGAGAAACGTATTCCTTCGACCTTAACGAAGAGATGGTGCAGCGGCTTGAGCAGGAGTTCGGGCCGGAGGCGCTGCGGAACGAGATCAAGAAGATGGGGAGCGCCGGCGTCACCGAGGCATTCTTCGGCGATTTCTGCAAGCGCTGGATGGAGCGCACCCGCAACGGGATACAGCGACCGTACCTGATGACGCGCTGAAGGCGGCGGTGGAGAAGACGGGGACGCTTGCTTTTCCCTTCATTCCGGAGCGCTTAGTGTAGATCCGCGTACTGACTTAGCCCATCTATACTCTGATCGTCGAGAACGGCGCCGGAGGACTTGTCTTCAAGATGCCCTTCTGCAGCTTCTACAAGGTGATCGAAGGAAGAGATGGGGAATCAGTTCGCCCGCGGCCTGCCTTGTCGGGAGGCCTGCCTGGCAGCCTGCCGGCGGCCCTCTCCAGAAGCTTCGGATTCAAAGTCAGCGTCGGCATGGACGCGACGATGCCTGCCGACGAGCACTGTCAGTTCGCCA
>CAVXOY010000020.1:0-105180 GCA_963763495.1 uncultured Chloroflexia bacterium | reverse complement strand
TGCCATCGAGACTGTCCTTCTGGACGGCTCCGACTACGTCGGGCTCTTCCTCGGCTCCACGGTCATCTTCAATTGCGTGCTGGCGATGTTCAACCTCATACCGATCGCACCCCTGGACGGCTTCCGCATTGCCATCGGCATCCTTCCGCGAGACCTTTCGGAGGCAGTGGCGGGACTGGAGCAGTATGGCATCGCCATTCTCATGCTCCTGTTCCTCTTGCCGATGATGACGGGCGGTGAGGTGGGTATCTTCTCGATCATATATCCCCAGCGATCGACCACCTCACCGGTGTCTTCACAGGGGTAAGCGGGAATGTTTTTGGCTAGAGCCCTGTACCGGTCGCGGCAGTTCTTCCGCTCCGCCGGCCCGTCCCTAAGCGAAGAGGAGCGGACGGAGGTAACGCAGCGGCTGAACGCTGAGCAACAGCGCCTGTTCTACGCCATGACGGCACGCGATCAGCGGCATTGCCTGGATGTCTTCCATGCCCTTCGCCGCGACGGCTACGACGACCACGAACTCCTGGCCGCCGCCCTCCTGCACGACGTGGGCAAAGGGCCGGTCAGGCTATGGCACCGTGTCGCCTACGTGCTCATCCACGCCGTTTCGCCGCGGCTGCTGCGCCGGCTCGCCTCAGACAGTGGCAGCGGCTGGCGACGGTCTCTCGCGTCGTTTTCGGAGCACTCGCCGCAGCGGGGCGCCGCTTTGGTCGAAAGCGACGGGCGCTTCCCAGGCGGTAGTCACCATGGTACGCCTGCACAGCGGCGAGGGCAGCGACGATGATCCCCGGGTGGCGATTTTGCAGGCCGCTGACGACTCCTGCTAGGTAGCGCAACTCAACCCTTCGGTACCATAATAGGGACAGCCGGAGCCAGCGGCTGAAGGGAGGGAACGCTTGGCAAGAATAGCAATACTAGGGCTCGGCCTCATCGGCGGCTCCCTGGGCCTCGCCCTCAAGCAGTCAAAGCTGCGGGACGTGGAGCTAGCGGGCTACTCCCGCACCAAGGAGACGCGCGACAAGGCGCGGCGGGCGGGAGCGGTTGACACGATAGCGTCCGACCCGGCGACGGCGGTGCGCGACGCCTCGGTGGTGATCATCGCTACCCCCATACTGACGATCCGGCAGATGATGGAAGAGATCGCGCCGGCCCTCTCACAGAACTGCATCGTCACCGATGTCGGCAGCACGAAGGTCGACGTGTTGAAGTGGGCAGAGGAGATCCTTCCCGAAGGCGTGAGCTTCGTCGGCGGCCACCCCATGGCGGGGAAGGAGCAGATGGGCATCGACGCCGCCGAGGCAGGGCTGTTCGAAGGGAAGACCTATTGCATAGTGCCCTCCGTCGGCGCCAAAGATACGGCCGTGAACACCATCGTCGGTCTGGCCGAGCTGGTGAAGGCCGTGCCCGTTTACATGGAGGCCGCGGAGCACGACAGCTATGTGGCGGCGGTGAGTCACCTGCCTCTCATTATGTCGACAGCCCTGTTTTCGCTCGCCCGCGACAGCGTGGCCTGGCCGGAGCTGTCGCGAACTGGCGTCGAGCGGCTTCCGCGACGCCACCCGCCTCGCCTCGGGAAGCCCGGACATGAGCTACGACATCTGCCGCACTAACCAGGAGAACCTGGTGCACTGGCTGAACCGAATGGTGCAGGAGATCATCAAGTACCGTGAACTGATCCAGGGCAGCGACGACGAGGAACTGTTCAGGGCCTTCGCCCGCATTCAGCTCGAGCGCGACACCTTCATCACCACCGGGCCGAAGCGCCGGGAGGAAGGGAAGGCGGCGGCCGACATGAGCATAGGCATAACCGACCTGCTGGTGGGAAACTGGGCTACCCGCCGCACCAAGGAGATCATACAGTCGATGGAGCAGGACAGCCGGGACATCGGCAAGCGAGACGGACGCCACGATCGCAAACGATGAGGCAATCGCCGCGAAAGATCAGAGCCTCTCCTAGACTGCGCGGCACGGTTGACGTGCCGGGCGACAAGTCGATCTCCCATCGAGCCGCCATCCTCAACGCCATCGCCGCCAGCCCAGCCGTCGTCGAGAACTTCTCGCCCGCGGACGATTGCCTGGCCACCCTCGATTGCCTCCGCGCCCTCGGCGTCTCCTGGTCTTTGGAAGACAGCGGAACCGGGAAGGCCAAGCTGTCGATCACCGGCCAGGGACTCGACGGGCTGCGCGAGAGCAGCAACGTGCTCGACGCCCGCAACTCAGGGACAACGATGCGGCTCCTGACCGGTCTTCTGGCGGGCCGCCCTTTCCTTTCTACTATCACGGGTGACGAATCGCTACGTTCGCGGCCCATGCGCCGGGTGATTGAACCCCTTAGAAAGATGGGCGCCCAGGTCTGGGGCCGTAACGGCGATAGCCTGGCTCCCCTGACTATAAAGGGCGGACCGCTGCGAGGCATTCACTACCGGTCGCCCGTCGCCAGCGCCCAGGTGAAGTCGGCGGTCTTGCTCGCCGGCCTTCAGGCAGAGGGAGAAACGACGCTTGAGGAACCGATCCGGTCGCGTGACCATACGGAACGAATGCTGCGGGCGATGGGAGCCGACCTGAAGGAAGAGGGAAACGCTCTCCGGCTGTCGCCCCTGAAACAGGGCTTGACGCCGCTCAATCTGCGCGTTCCCGGCGATACGAGTGCCGCCGCCTTCTGGCTGGTGGCGGGCGCCCTCCATCCCGACGCTGAGATCCATCTGTCTGGGGTTGGCATGAATCCCACCCGGACAGGGATCGTCGCGGCGCTTCGCCAGATGGGCGCCGACCTGGAAGTGCAGGAGGAGCGACAGGCGGGCGGAGAGCCCGTCGCCGATATCGTCGTGCGCTCCAGCCAGCTCACGGGGACGACTGTTGAGGGAGAGATCGTAGTCAGCCTCATCGACGAGGTGCCGGTGCTGGCGGTGGCCGCTGCCCTCGCCCGCGGCCGGACGGTGATCCGTGACATCGCCGAGCTGCGAGTCAAGGAGTCGGACCGGATCGTTGCCACCGCCCAGGAGCTACGCAAGCTCGGCGCGCGCATCGAAGAGCAACCGGATGCGCTCATCGTCGAGGGCGTGCCGGCGCTCAAGGGCGCAGCCTGCGACAGTCGGGGTGACCACCGCCTGGCGATGGCGCTGGCTGTTGCGGGCATGGTGGCGGAGGGTGAGACAGCGCTATCGGGTGCGGAAGCGGTGAGCATATCCTACCCTAGTTTCTGGGAGCACCTGACCGAGTTGCGGTCGGGATAGACAGGGGAAGGCAAGATTTTGCCCCAAAGACCTCTTCTGATTGTGGTTTCCGGGCCATCCGGTGTAGGCAAGGACGCAGTCCTCGCCCGCTTGCGCGACGTCCATCCCAACGCCCACTTCGCGATCACCGCCACGACGAGATCGCCGCGGGGCAGCGAGCGCGACGGCGACGATTATCATTTCCTAAGCGATGAGGAATACGACCGCCTGCTTCGAGAGGACGGCTTCCTGGAAAACGCCGAGGTCTACAGCTACCGCTACGGCGTGCCGAAGGCGGAGGTGCGAGAGGCGCTGGCGCGAGGGCAGGATGTCATCATGCGGGTAGACGTGCAGGGAGCGGCCACCATCAAGCGCCTGGCGCCCAACGCTCTCTTCATCTTCTTGGCGCCGGCTTCTCTGGAGGAGCTAGAGGAACGCTTGCGCCGCCGCAACACGGAGGCGGAAAGCGCGCTGCGTCTGCGTCTCGACACGGCGCGCCGAGAGATGGCCTGTCAAAAGGAATTCGACCACGTGGTGATAAACCGAGAGGGCGAGCTAGACGAGGCTGTTTCCCAGATCATCGCGGTCATCGAAGCCGATCGGCAGCGCGAGGGCCGTCTCCCCACCTCCATCCAGTAGCACAGGCGGAGTTTTCGTCTCCCGTCACCCGACCGAATCTGAAGAACGCCCACGATCCCAGAAAACCATGTTCCCAGAAGGCCGGAAATACTTACGCAGAATTCGCTTGTTTTAAAAAAAGGGGTAGTGCTATATTTCACGGGCCAGGGATGGCCCAGGTACCGAGGTAGGTAGTATGGGTGGTCTCCCCCCAGCCTTCAGGCTTGTCGGCATAGGCTGGTATGTGGCGCTCTGCATCGCCCTTGGTGTGGGAGGCGGAGTCTGGCTGGATCGCAGGTTCGATCTGAGCCCGGTCCTGACGATGGTAGGATTGTTCCTCGGTCTTGGGCTTGCCTTCTACGGCGGCTACCGGATGTTGATGGACGTGATCATCGCAGTAGGACAGAGGAGAAGATCTAAGTAGTGCGTAAGCCCTCGGTAATACTGATCACCGTCGCGACTATTGCCCTGCTATTGGTTGGTTTCCTTTCTCTTAGGTCGCCGCGACCGATTGTCGAACTCAAAGCGGAAACCGTAACCCACATCGCCGGGTTCCCCCTGACCAACACGATGATCACCTCCTGGATCGTGATCATCCTCCTCGCGAGCCTAGCCTACTTCGCCACCCGCAACATGTCGCTGGTTCCCCGCGGCCTGCAGAACTTCTTCGAGATGGCGCTGGAGGCCCTGTACAACCTGGTGGTGAGCACGGCGGGCGAGAAGCACGGACGGCGTTTCTTCCCCGTAATTGCGACCATATTCCTCTACGTAGTCGCCTCCAACTGGCTGGGCCTCTTCCCGGCGGTCGGCACCGTGGGCAAGGTAGAGGAAATGAAGGCCGAGGCTGAGGGACACGGCGAGTTCTTGACTGAGGGCTTCGTCTTTGACCAAGTCGGCGGTCTGAATGTGATCATGCCGGGCGTGCCGACCTGGCCGCCGCACGAGCCTGCCAGCATCGAGCTAGAGGTGGCAGATGACGCCCCCCTGGCGGAGAAGGAAGCAGCTCTCGAGGAGGCGACGAAGGACCTGGGCAAAGACGAGAAGGCCGGCCTGCTCATCCCCTTCTTCCGGAGCGTCAACACCGATCTCAACGCGACGCTGGCCCTGGCGATAATGTCGGCGATATTCGTCGAGTTCTGGGGGATCAGTGCCCTGGGCTTCTTCCGCTACGGCAGCAAGTTCCTCAATCTGCGAAACGGCCCCGTCGGCTTCTTCGTGGGCATACTGGAGTTTGTAGCGGAAGCGGCGCGACTGCTCAGTTTCACCTTCCGACTTTTCGGGAACATCTTTGCCGGAGAGATGCTCTTCCTGGTCATACTGTACTTGCTGCCGGTGATAGCGCTCGACCTGGTGTACGGCATGGAGCTATTCGTCGGCGTGATCCAGGCCTTCATATTCGCAATGCTAACCCTTGTCTTTGGTGTCATCGCCGTGACCTCTCATGAGGAGGGAGGCGAGGGCCATGGAAGCGAGCCACCGGCGCCGGTCTAGACGGCGACCGCCGGCCTCTTGCCTGACCGTGAGGTATAAGTAAAGAACTTAGGGAGGAAAGATGGACCTGATCAATCTGTTTCCACTGCTTGAGATGGGTGACATCGGCCTGAAGTACATTGCCGCCGGTCTCGCCATCGCTCTAGGCGCGCAGGGCCCGGCTATCGCCATCGGCATCCTGACGGGCAAGGCGATGGAAGCCCTGGGGCGCAACCCGGAGGCCCAACCGGTCATCACGACCAGCATGATCCTGGGCATCGCCTTCGCCGAGGCCATCGCGATCTACGCCCTCGTCGTGGCGGTCATGATCGGCTTCGTGTTCTAGGAAGAGACTGACTCCTCACAGGTAGTCAGGAGAGGAAAGACCGTTGGATGCCTTCGGAACACCTATCCTAGGAATCGATGCACTAGGAATCAACCTGCCGGGACTGCTGGCCCAGTTGATCGGCTTCACGATACTCCTGGTTCTTCTCCGATTCGTGGCCTTCAAGCCATTCATGGGGATGCTCGACGAGCGCTCCCGGCGCGTACGGGAGGGCTTGGAGGCAGCGGAGAAGATGAAAGAGCAGGCTGCGCAAGCCGACGTGACGGTCCAGAAGCGCTTGGAGGAGGCGCGCCAAGAGGGCCAGGTCCTCATCGGCCAGGCCCAACAGATCGCGTCCCGGATCCAAGACGAGGCCCAGCAGCAGGCACGGACGGAGGGTGAGGCTCTTCTGGCGCGCGCCCGCAACGAGATCCAGTTGGAGCGAGACGAGGCGATCGCCGAGATCCGCCGCCAGTTCGCCGATCTGACCATCAGCGCGGCGGAGAAGGTTATCGGCCAGTCCCTGGACAAGAAGGCCCATGAGCGTCTCATCGATGAAGTGCTGGCCGAGTCCAGCTTCAAGAAGGACGGCTCGTCGTAGCGCCCAGCCCTCTCTCCTTAGCACGGTAGCGGGCCGGCCTCAATTGCCGGCCTTGAGGATTGAGCTAGCATGAGAACAGAGGCAGCAGCCAAGCGATACGCTCAGGCCGCCTTCACCGTAGCCCTTGAACAGGGGGAGTTGGAGCGGTGGACGGCCGACCTGGAGTCGCTGGCGGCCCTGATGACCCAGCCGGATGCGGCAGCCGTCTTAGAGAGCGATCGGGTAGCCGACGCCGAGAAGGAAAAGGTGCTCACGGCCGCTCTGGCGGACGTAGGTCCGCGGGCGCTGAACCTGGCGCGCCTTCTGGTCGCCAAGCGGCGCACGGCGCTCGCCGTCCAGATCGGGCAGGAGTTTCAGACGCTCTTGGATGAGCACCGCGGCGTTGCCCGGGCAACGGTCACGACGGCGCTACCTCTCACTGACGACCAGGTCAAAGGGGTGGCGGCGAAGCTGAGCCGGATCACGGGGAAGCAAGTCAGCGTGGAGCCGCGGGTCGACGAGGCCATTATGGGAGGGCTTATCGCCCGAGTGGGAGACACGCTGATCGACGGCAGCACGCGAAGCAGGCTCATCGCCTTAAAGAAGGTACTCGAAGGAGCAACGACCTAAACATAGCAGTCGGGACCGGTTCCCGGCGGATATAGCAGCGGAGAGAGTCACATGGCAGTACGGCCCGAAGAGATAGCATCCATCCTCAAGCAGCAGATCGAGCGTTTTGGCACCGAGGTGGCCGCCGTCGACGTAGGAGTCGTGATCGAGGCAGGCGACGGCATCGCCCGCGTTCACGGCCTCTCCAACTGTCTGGCCGGCGAGCTGGTCGAGTTCGAAAACGGCGCTATGGGTCTGGCCCTTAACCTCGAAGAGGACACCGTCGGCATCATGGTGATGGGCGACTACACGACCCTGGGAGAGGGCCAAGAGGTGCGCTCCACCGGCCGCATCGTCGAGGTGCCTGTGGGCGATGCCCTGATCGGCCGCGTCGTCGACCCCCTGGGCAACCCCGTCGACGGCAAGGGCCCCATCAAGGCGGAGAAGACGCGCCCCGTGGAGCGGATTGCCCCGGGCGTGGTCGTCCGCCAGTCCGTCGACACCCCTGTCCAGACCGGCATCAAGGCGATCGATGCCATGATACCCATCGGCCGGGGGCAGCGTGAGCTGATTATCGGCGACCGGACGACCGGCAAGAGCGCCATCGCCATCGACACCATCATCAATCAAAAAGGCGGCGACCTGATCTGCATCTACGTGGCCATCGGCCAAAAAGCGTCCAAGGTAGTGCAGACGGTGGCTGTCCTCGAGCAGGCCGGCGCCATGGATCACACGATCGTGGTCTGCGCCAACGCCTCCGACCCGGCGCCCCTTCAGTACTTGGCGCCCTACTCCGGCTGCGCCATGGGCGAGGAGTTCATGGAGCAGGGCAAAGATGCTCTTATCGTCTACGATGACCTGTCGAAGCACGCCTGGGCCTATCGCCAGGTGTCGCTTCTCCTGCGGCGTCCCCCGGGACGCGAGGCCTACCCCGGCGACGTCTTCTACCTGCACAGCCGGCTGCTGGAGCGGGCGGCAAAGCTAGCGACCGAGTTCGGCGGTGGCTCTCTGACCGCTCTGCCGATCATCGAGACCCAGGCGGGTGACGTCTCCGCCTACATCCCGACAAACGTCATTTCGATTACCGACGGTCAGATATACCTGGAGGCCGACCTGTTCAACGGTGGCTTCCGGCCCGCCATCAACGCCGGCATATCCGTATCGCGTGTCGGTGGCGCGGCTCAGAGGCGGGCAATGCGCCAGGTGGCAGGCGGTATGCGCCTTGACCTGTCGCAGTACCGCGAGTTGCAGGCATTCGCTCAGTTCGGAACCTCCGAGCTGGACGTGGCGACGAGGAACCAGTTGGAGCGGGGCCAGCGGATTACCGAGGTCCTCAAGCAGCCTCAGTACCAGCCGATGCCTCTCCGCCAGCAGGTGGAGATACTCTACGCGGTGGTCAACGGCTTCCTGGATGACGTGCCTGTCGACAAGGTACGCGATTTCGAGGTCGCCTTCCACCGCTTCATGGAGAGCAGCCACACCGCAGATCGGGAAGGATATTGAAGAAAAGAGGGAGATCGTTCCAGAGACGGCAGAGGCCCTGAAGAAGGCGATCGGCGAGTTCAAGCAGAGCATGCCCTACTAGGGTCTGACGATGCTCGCCAAGATTCTCACCGTTCCTCTCTGGACTTGACGCGATGGCAACTATTCGAGAGATCCGCCGGCGTATCCGCTCCGTCACCAGCACGGCCAAGATCACGCGGGCCATGGAGATGGTGGCCGCCTCGAAGATGCGCCGGGCGCAGATGAACGCCCTGGCCACCCGCGCCTACGCCGACAAGATGCGGCAGATGCTGGCCGACCTGGCCGAGAGCATCGAGAGCCAGCGGCTGGAGGCGCCTCACCCACTGCTGGAGCGGCGGCCCGTCCAGCGCGTGGCTCTCGTCCTCATGAGCACCGACCGCGGCCTGTGCGGCGGACTGAACGCCTACCTCAACCGCCACGCTGCCAGCTTCGCGCTGGAGCACAAGGACCAGGAGGTGAAGGCGGTCGCCATCGGCCGCAAGGGGCGCGACTTCCTCCTCCGCACCGGCATCCCGGTGATGGCGGAATTCTCGGGCATCGGTGACTACCCATCCTTCGACGACATCCGGCCGATAGCCCAGCTGCTGATGGATGAGTACACGAGCGGCGGCGTGGACGGAGTCTATCTGATCTTCCCTCTCTTCGTGAACACGATGGTCCAGCGGCCGGAAGTGCGCCAGGTCCTTCCCATCGAGGTGCCGCAGGGAGGCGAGCGCCGGGTCGCTGCAGTACATCTATGAGCCGTCGCCGA
The DNA here is from genome assembly GCA_963763495.1 of uncultured Chloroflexia bacterium. Taxonomy (GTDB): domain Bacteria; phylum Chloroflexota; class Dehalococcoidia; order DSTF01; family JALHUB01; genus DAOUEO01. The sequence continues at coordinate 96,094 of CAVXOY010000020.1, read as the reverse complement.
CGGAGGTCTTCCAGGAACTCCTGCCCCGTTACGTGCAAAGGCAGGTCTACGAGGCGGTCCTGGAGAAGAGCGCGAGCGAGCAGTCAGCGCGGATGGTCGCCATGCGCAGCGCGACTGAGGCCGCCAATGATATGGTGCAGGACCTCACTCTCACTTACAACAAGGTACGTCAGGACTCGATTACCAAGGAGCTGCTCGACATAGCCGGCGGCGCCGAGGCTCTCAGAATCCACCGAATAAGACGGAGGTTGCCATGGCCAAGGGGAAAGTTGTGCAGATAATCGGCACTGTTGTGGACGTGGAGTTCCCACCGGAGGAGCTTCCCGCCATCTACAATGCCGTAGAGATCGAGATGGGCGAGGGCAAGGTGGTGGCCGAAGTCGAGCAGCACCTGGGCAACAACTGGGTGCGCTGCCTGGCTATGGGCTCCACCGACGGCCTGGGACGCGGCGCCGTAGCGGTGGACACGGGACAGTCCATCGCCGTTCCCGTGGGCCCTTCCACGCTTGGCCGTCTGTTCAACATCGTGGGCGAGCCGATCGACAGGATGGGGGAAGTCGACGCTAAGGAGCGCCGCCCTATCCACCGGATGTCCCCCACCTTCGAGGAGCAGTCCACCACGACCCAGATACTGGAGACGGGGATGAAGGTTATCGACCTCATCACCCCCTTCACCAAGGGTGGCAAGATCGGGGCCTACGGCGGCGCGGGAGTGGGCAAGACGCTCGTCATTCTGGAGCTCATCCGCAACATCGCCACCGAGCACGGCGGCACCTCCGTCTTCGCCGGCGTGGGAGAGCGCTCCCGTGAGGGGAACGACCTCTGGAACGAGATGAAGGCGGCCGGGGTCATCGACAAGCTCGTGATGGTCTTCGGCCAGATGAACGAGCCGCCCGGCGTGCGTCTCCGGGTCGGGTTCACCGGCCTCACGATGGCGGAGTACTTCCGCGACGAAGAGGGGCAGGATGTCCTCCTCTTCATCGACAACATCTACCGCTACACCCTGGCGGGCATGGAGGTGTCGGCTCTCCTGGGGCGCATGCCCTCGGCAGTAGGTTACCAGCCGACACTGTCTACCGAGATCGGTGACCTGGAGGAGCGGATCACGTCGACGCACAAGGGGTCGATCACCTCGTTCCAGGCGATCTACGTCCCCGCTGACGACTACACTGACCCCGGCGTCGCCACGACGTTCGGCCACCTCGACGCCGTTATCGCCCTGGAGCGCTCGATCGCCGACCAGGGGCTCTACCCGGCTGTGGACCCGCTGACCTCATTCTCGCGTATCCTCGACCCCAACGTCGTGGGGGAGGAGCACTACGAGGTGGCGAGAGGTGTGCAGCAGGTGCTCCAGCGCTACAAGGACCTCCAGGACATCATCGCCATCCTCGGTATGGAGGAACTGTCGGAGGAGGACAAGCTGGCGGTACGGAGGGCGCGCAAGATCCAGCGCTTCCTCTCCCAGCCGATGTTCGTCGCCGAGCCCTTCACAGGCCGCGCCGGCCGCTACGTACCGGTGCGGGAGACGGTGCGCGGCTTCCGGGAGATCCTGGACGGCAAGCACGACGACCTGCCGGAGCAGGCATTCTGGATGGTGGGCACGATCGAGGATGCCCAAGAGGCGGCGGAGAAGCTGGCAGCCGAGGCCCGCGAATAGAGGAAATGGGGATGGCGAAACTTAGCGTAGACGTAATCACCGCCGAGCGGGTCGTCTACTCCGACGTGGATATCGATGTCGTCGTGGCGCCGGGGACTGCGGGCGAGCTGGGCATTCTCCCCTCCCATGCCCCCTTGATAACCTCTCTCGCACCCGGCGAGCTCCGCATCCGGAAGGGGAACGAGGAGACGAACATGGTGGTCACCGGCGGCTTCCTGGAAGTGCGGGACGACAAAGTGGTCATCCTCGCCGAGGCCGCTGAGAGGGCGGAAGAGATCGACACCGCCCGCGCCGAGGAGGCACGCCGCCGCGCCGCACAACTGCTCGCTGCCCGTGAGGGCACTGTCGACCTCGCCCGTGTCGAGGCTGAACTCCGTCGCTCCCTCGTCCGCCTGAAGGTAGCGGAGCGCCAGCGCAAGCGCGGCCAGGGACCAACCGGCCTCTGACCCTGACCTCATCACTGGACAAACCCCCGATCAAGGGCCTCCGGCTCATTGCGCCTCCTGCAGTCAGGGCAAGGCAGCTTCCCCTTTATGACACAGCCCAAGCCGGCAACTCCGACAGGGCCACCGTCGGGGTGCGCGCCCAGCAGCGGGTCAACAGGGCAATCGGCTTGAAGTCCTGTCTCTATGATGGTAGTTTATGAGCAAACGTCTGGATAGGAGCGACTGTGGCTGGAGATAGCTTCGTTATCGAAGGGGGGCACCGGCTGGAAGGCCAGGTGCGGACGAGCGGCAACAAGAACGCCACGATCCACGCCATGGCAGCCACCCTTCTCACCCCAGAGGACTGTTACCTGGAGAACGTGCCCGCCATCGGCGACGTGCGCTTCATGGTAGAGATCCTGCGATCGCTGGGCGCCGCAGTCGATTACACGTCGCCTTCTTCTCTCCGTATCAACGCATCCAAGATCCACACTCTGGCCGCTCCCAGCGATCTGGCGACGCACCTGCGGGGCAGCTTCCTGGTGATGGGGCCGCTCCTCGCCCGTTTCGGCGAGGCGGCCTGCTGCCCGCCCGGCGGCGACATCATCGGTCTGCGGCCGCTGGATGTCCACCTTACCGGCTTCCGGATGCTGGGCGCTGACGTCAGCCGGGAGGGGGAGAAGTACGTCGCGCGGGCGAAAGGGCTGCGGGGCAGCCGCATATTCCTCGACTACCCGAGCGTCATCGGCACTCAGAACCTGATGCTGGCGGCAACGATGGCGGAGGGGCACACGACCCTGGTGAACGTTGCCTCGGAGCCGGAGATCGCCTGTCTCGCCCAGATGCTGAACGAGATGGGAGCGCGCATCGCCGGCGCCGGCACGCAGACGTTAGAGATCGACGGCGTCAGCGAGCTACGTGGCATCACCTTCCGCCTCATTCCCGACCGCATCGAGGCCGGCACCCTCGCTATCGCCGCCGCCATCACGCAAGGTGAGGTGGAGATACAGGAGGGGGTGCCGAGACAGCTCGACGCCCTGGTCTGGAAGCTACGCGAGGCCGGGGTGCAGATTGAGGAATCGAACGGCAACCTGCGGGTGCGCTGCAAGGGGGCACTGACGGCGATCAACGCCCAGGCGGTGCCTTATCCGGGCCTCGCCACCGATTTGCAGGCCCCTCTCGCCGCGCTCCTTACTCAAGCGCGCGGCGTCAGCTCGATATACGAGCGGGTCTTCGACAACCGCCTGCTCTACGTCGGCGAGCTGCGCAAGCTGGGCGCCGAGATGACGAACTCCGGCACCACCGCTATTATCACCGGCCCTACGCCCCTGATCGGCGCCAACGTCCGCGCCGTCGACCTGCGGGCGGGCGCTTCCCTCGTGCTGGCGGCGCTGGCCGCCCAAGGCCAGAGCCAGATCGGCGACATATACCACCTCGACAGGGGCTATGAGGCCCTCGACCAGAAATTGCGATCGTTGGGCGCCGTTGTAGAGCGGGTCTGAGCCCGCCAGCGCTGACTTCCTGCGACAGTAACCTAGGTTTGGAGAAGACCATGCTGACGAAGAGATTAGGTATCGACCTGGGCACGGCCAACGTGCTCGTCTACCTCAAGGGCAAAGGGATCGTTGTCAATGAACCCTCGGTGGTGGCGCTGGCGAACCGCGACAACACCGTCGTGGCCGTCGGTAACGACGCCCGCACGATGCTCGGACGAACGCCGACCAGCATCTCCGTAATCCGGCCGATGCGCGACGGCGTGATCGCCGACTACCTGATCACCGAGGCGATGCTGCGCCATTTCATCAGCCGGGCGATGGGGCGGTTCAACCTCATCAAGCCTGAGGTTATGGTGTGCATACCGGCGGGAGTTACCAGCGTCGAGCAGCGGGCGGTACGGGATGCCGCGGAGCAGGCGGGCGCACGACGCCCTGCCCACCTCGTGCCGGAGCCACTGGCAGCGGCGATCGGCGCCGGCGTGCCCGTCGCCTCGGCAAGCGGCAACATGGTGGTTGACATCGGCGGCGGCCGGGCCGAGGCAGCGGTCATCTCCATGTACGGCATCGTGGTCAGCGAGTCGGTCCGGATTGCCGGCGACCGGATGGACGATGCGATTGCTGCTTATGTCAAGCGTCGTCACAACCTCATCATCGGCGACCGGACGGCGGAGGACGTGAAGATTGGCATCGGGAGCGCGTTCCCGCCGGAGGAAGAGCTTACCATGGAGGTCCGCGGCCGCGACCAGATCAGCGGCCTCCCCAAGACGACCATCATCACGTCCCACGAGATCAGCCAGGCACTACAGGACTGTCTCGGCCAGCGTAGTCCAGGCGGTGCGATCGGTGCTGGAGCGCACGCCGCCCGAGCTGGCATCGGACGTGATCGACCGCGGTATCGTCCTTACGGGGGGCGGAGCCCTTCTGCGCAATATCGACGTGCTCCTGACCCAGGAGACCGGCGTGCCCTGCCACATCGCAGAGAACCCCTTGAACTGCACGGCCATTGGAGCGGGGATCGCCCTGGAACACCTCGACGTGATCAAGCGGAGCCTTCCCACGGAGGAAGAATCGCTCGTCGCCAGCCTCTAGGACGCTGTCTTGGCAGGACCGCCCGCTTCTTTCAAGTAGTAGGTCATGCCCTGGAGCGCCAGGACGGGCTCGATGTCGCGCAGGTGCACATCGGCGGGCACGTGAGGAGAGATTGGGGCATAGTTGAGGATCGCGCTTGATCCCGGATTCCACAAGGGCATCAACGACTTCTTGGGCAACCGCCGCCGGCACAGCGACGATGCCGATATCCACCGGCCGGTCACGGAGGGTCAGACGAAGCTTCTCGACATCCTCGACACGCACATCGCCGAAGCTTCCGCCGATTGTCTGGGGGTCGCAGTCGAAGGCGCATCGCAGTCGAAGGCGCATACGACGCGAAACCCTTCGGGGGCGAAGCCGCGATAGCTGAGGATGGCCCGTCCCAGGTTGCCCACTCCAACCAGCGCCATCGTCCACTCCCGATCCAACCCCAGGATCGCCTTGAGTTCGCCGGCTAGACGCCGCACGTTGTAGCCCCGACCTTGCTTGCCGAAGCGGCCGAAGTAGCTCAGGTCCTTTGCGGATCTGGGCCGGTGTCACCCCCAGCTCCGAACCTAGCTCCTGAGAGCTGACGACCTGCTGACCCCGGCCCTCCAGTAGAGCCAGGGCGCGGGCATAGCGAGGCAACCTATCGATAACGACTTCCGGGATGTTGGAGTGCATCAGACTCTCCCAACGCACCACCGATGACGGGGGCGATTGCGAATTTCTGCACAATCCTAGCACTCATACTTCGATAACGTCAACGAGGGCGACAGAGGCGTCGATGAGGAATCGAGCAGGCGTTTCGCCGCTACCGGAACGCGACGTGGGACATGCCACCGTTTGTCAGCGGCAGACGCAGCACCAGCGACTCGTACGAGCCCGTAACGAGCCTAGATCGTAACCTGCAGCCACTCGCCACGAGCAAGGGTCAGCCCATCGGGATCGATCTCGGCGCGGAGGATCGTGAGCTGCTCCTCGGTAGGCGGCGTCATCGTCTTCAGATCGTCGGCGATGAGGGGCTCGAAGTCCATCCGGCTGAGCACCTCGTCGACAGTCGTCCAGGGAGCGATGGCGTCGAGACGCATGTGATGTGTCTTCTCATCGAACCCAAACAGGGCGCGCTCGGTGCAGATCAAATAGGGACCCGTACGGGGGGCAGACCCGCTTTCTCGCGAGCGTTGGGCGAGCCGTCAAGGTAGCCCGGCGACGAGATGAAATCGACCCTCTCGACGAACTTCCGCTTCTGGAGTTTGGTCATGATGATCGTTTTCCAGCAACAGGACGCTATCTCATTGGCCCCGCCGGGACCGCCGAAACGGCGCTCCGGCTTGTCATAGTCATCGCCGAGGAAGGTAGAGTTGAAGTTGCCGTACTTATCGACCTGCACCGCCTGGAGGACGCCGTAGTCGGTGTAGCCCAGCGTGGCGTGAGAATCGACGGCGTTCATGCCCGTCCAGCAGAGCGAACGGTAGTGGGACCGGCTGGGGGACAGCATCATCTGGTGCAGCGGGAAGCTGGGGAACGGCGCGATAGCCCCCTCTTCGACGAGAAATCCGATCCCCGGGGCATGGGTGCGCTTGGCGAGAAGGACGGCGAACAAGGGGGCGCCTGCCATCTGCACGAAGTAGAGGTTGTCTTCCTGCATGGCATTGCACACCGTGCAGATGTTTACTTCCATGTCGGTGAATGTCAGCTCAGGCATTGTAACCCTCCCGAACGGTCTCTTCCTGCATGAGACGCAGAAGTTTGGTTGCGCCGACGTGCTTCTCCAGCATCTCCTGATCATTGGCGACGCTGAAGACAAACTTTTCCAAATACTGGTCCATCGTCCCCTGGATTTGGGCGACGGCGAACTCGAAGACATGCTCCGCGTCAGCCACGTAGCGACCGGGGCAGCTCCCAGGGTAGGCGCCGAAGGGCGCTACGACCACGGCGTCGACGAAGTAGTAGGGTATCGTCGTGCGCTGGGGGTTACGCCTGATCTCATCCGTGGAGATGATCTCCTCGGTGGAGATGATCAGCTTCTTGGAAGCCTGGGCGATCTCCTGCGGCGCCACGCCCGCCCCGAAGACGCGCGCGTTCCCGTAGACGTCGCATTGGTGGACATGCACCAGGCCGACGTCCGGGTTTAGCGCGGGCACGAGGACGATCGGCTCTCCCGTGTACGGGTCTTTGACAAGCTTGGCGCCGGACTGGTCGAAGGAATCGCTGCCGCCGAGGTAGCGCATGGGCAAGAAAGGGACGCCGAGGGCGCCGGCCAGCATTCGATAGGTGAGGGCGCCGTTCGACCACTCGATCATCTTGATCTTTCCGTCCTTGAGGGCCTGGTTGATGATTGGGCCTGTTTCCATCCAGCCCACGTCTATCTTGCTCACGCAGCCGCCGGCCACCAGCAGGGTCGGGTCCGCCCAACTGAACTTGGCGGCTATCCACAGATCCTTCTTGCGCTGGCGGATGATCTCGCGGAACAGGGACACGGGGCCGCGGGCCGCGATATTCATATCGTAGGCCATGTAGTCGCCATCGCTGACGAAGCGGGTGACCGCCTCCTGCGCCGTCATCACCTTGTTGACGGGTTTGCGTTGCTTATGGTCGCGCACCCATTCGCGCATCTCATTAGGGTTGGGAGGCTTGAACTCGCCTTTCCCAGCAGCTAGAACTTCCATCTCCCTCTACCTCCGGAAGAGATATTCTATACCCGCTCTTGGTCAGGAATGTGGGGCGACCTTTGCCAGCGATGCCGTAGATAGATAAGCGATCCTGGACGAATTATGGCGCCGCCGTTCGATAGTTGTCAAACGCCGATTTCTGCATCGGCTCCATAACCGTTACAATCGGGGAAACGAACCGACCAGGAGGCGGTTTCCAGCCATTGGCCATTGAAGAAGGATACCTCGAAGCACCACCGCCGGGCGGCATCGACCTGCGGGAGGAGCACCTAAACCGCACCATCTTTCGCCTGGCGATGCCCCTTGTCGCCGAGCGAATATCGATGACCGTGATCGGCATCATCGACGCGGTGCTGGTCGGCAGGTTCGTGGGCTCTGACGGTGTTGCCGCTGTCGGCATCGCCGGGCTCATCTTCTGGCTGCCGATGTCAGGGGCGTGGGCGGTGAATATCGGGGCAACCGTCGTTGTCGCCCGCGACACAGGCGCCCGCTCCCTCGACGACCTTCAGCGTTCGGTCCGGGCAGCCCTGGTATTCGCTCTTCTGTGGGGCCTGGCAGTGTCGGTCTTACTGCTGCCGACGGCGCACCCCCTGATGCAGGTAATGGCGGCACGCAAGGATGTGCTCGGCCCGGGGGTCGACTACATCCAGGTGAGTTGCCTGGGGCTGCCCTTCCTGGCGCTCATGTATGCGGGAAACGGCTGCCTGCGGGGCGTGGGAAACACCAAGACGCCGATGCTCATACTGGTCATCTCCAACCTCGTGAATGCGGTCGTCGCCTTCTTACTTATCAGCGGTGTGGCCGGGCTGCCGAAGTTGGGAGTCATAGCGGCGGGGGCCGGGGTGGCAAGCGCCGGGCTCGTCGGGGGAGTGCTAGCGGTGGGCGCGCTCATCAAAGGCAATGAGCCGATCCACTTCAACCCTCTGCAGGCTCTGAGTTTCGGCCGCCAGGAGGCCCGGAGGCTGCTGAACATAGGCATCCCCGTCGGTCTAGAGGAACTGCAGTTCATGCTCGCCTTCCTCATCTACTCGCGCATGATCACCGGCTTGGGGACGGCCGCCACCGCCGCCCACACGATCTCAATGAGGGCCCTGGAGATCGCGCAGGTGCCCGGTTTCGCGCTGGGCACCGCCGGAACCGCCATTGTCGGTCAGTGCCTGGGCGCCGGCCTTCCCGACCTGGCGGAGCGCACGGGCAGGGAGACTCAGAAGTGGGCAGTGATCACCATGGTGACGCTGGGGGTCGGGCTGGCCGTGCTCGCCCCCTGGATAGTCGGCGTCTTTGTCGATGACGACGAAGTGGTCGATATCGGCACCAACTGCCTCCGCGTCTTCGCCTTGGCTTTCCCCCTCATGGGCACGGGGACTGCTCTTTCGGGGGCACTCCGCGGCGCCGGCGATGTGCGTTATGTGCTTGGGGTGCTCACCGTCACCGCCTGGACGGTGCGCATACCGGTGGCCTTCCTATTCGTGCACTTTGTTGGCTGGGGAGCGCCGGGCGCTTGGGTTGGCGCCGTCGCCGAGCAGAGCACGCGGGGGGCGCTGGTATGGCTGCGCTTCAACGCCGGCACATGGAAGCAGAAGGTGGTGTAGAGGGTTAAGGGCCTCGTTGACGACGGTCAGGTGAGGATGCGCCACCAGAACGGCCAGAGCAGGGCGACTATGACGATGATGGTCACGAGCAGGAGGAGCCAGCGGGGCAGGGTAAACAGACGCCGCCTCTGGTCATAGTCGGTGTAACCGGCTGCTTCTGACAGATCGAAGTCGGGATGGCTGGGGTCGTTGGGGTCAAGCTCCCAAATGCCGTCGCCGTCGCCGCCGTCGAGTTCGTCGCTGTCGTCGTCGCGCTGGTCATTCATCGTTAGTAGGCCCCCATCCGGCGCAGCGCGTCGTCGTCGATGCCGAAGTGATGGGCGATCTCATGGCGGACGACGTGGCCCACCCGCTCCACGATCTCTTCATCGCTGCGGCAGGTGCGCTCGATAGGGCGCTGGAAGATGATGATACGATCGGGCGGCACCATGTTGTAGCCGAGGCCGCGGCGGGTGAGCGGGACGCCGCGATAGAGGCCGAGGAGGGTCTGACCCGATCGAGCCCGCGCGGCGCGCAGGTCGTCGGGGCTGGGGTAGTCCTCTACCTCTACGTCGACGTTGGATAGCTTCTCCTGGAATCTCCTCAGGCAGGTCGAGGAGCGCCTGCTCCACCAATTCCTCGAAGCGTTCCCGTTCCATGGCGCCGTCCTTTGAATAGCGTCTCCGTTTCTTATGATAGCACAGGGCAGGAGGAGGAGCGTCCGGCGGCGGGTGTGGTATTGACACCGGCGAGACAGGCTGTACCATCGCTACTGAGGAGGAGCGGCGTGGTAAGCGAGATGCGCTCATACAGGTACCAGGAGGATGTCCCCATGCCGGCATGGTTGTGGGCGATTATGATCGTCGGGATCGGCGGCATCATCGTGGGGATCGCCGGCCCGCTGCTGGACAACGCCCAAGGCTGGGCATGGTACGCGACCTACTATCCGGCGATGGCGGTTCTGCTGCTAGCCCTCGTAGTCGTAGCGTATAGCTTCCGGCGGCTCAGGATCACGGTGACAGATGAGAGGGTGGAGTTTGGCTTCGGCAGGTTCCGCAAATCGCTGCCGCTGGCGTCGATCCAGGCCTGCGAGGTGAAGCGGTACAACTGGCTGCCCTACGGCGGCTGGGGTATCCGCTTTTCGACGGGAGGACGGCGGGCTTACAGCATGCCGGGCGTCTCCGGGGGCGTCGAGATCACGGTTGCGCAAGATAAGAAGGTACGCCGTTACTTCGTCTCTTCCACTCAGCCAGAGCGCTTCGCCAGTTCCCTCTCCGGCTAGCCGACTCGTCCTTGCGCCAGACGGCGATGATGACATCCGCGGCGACAGGCAGGCGATAGGCTATGCGGTCGACGACCCGGAAGGTGGCGCGTGACGCGCCGAAAGACAGCGCCTCCAACAGGCCACGCCAGGGCGGAAGGAAGAGGAACATGGAGGCGCCGTGCATCTTGACCAGCCTTAGTCGCCCGCGCCCCAGCTTTTTCAGGAAGCGGTAGCTGCCCCTGAAGGTGTGGTCGTCAGGAATCTCCCAGAAGCGGAAGTTGGCGGGTGTTCGCACCCCTATCCGTCCCACCAACTTGTGGAAGGTGTGGCCGATGCGGCAGGAGAGACTCTCATAGTTGGCGAGGGCAATAACGAGGCAACCACCCGGCTTCAACACGCGCGTCGCCTCGGCAAAGAACTTGTCGGCGTCGGCGAAGTGGTCCATGGCTCCTTGGCACATCACGAGGTCGAAGGTGCAGTCGCGGTAGGGCAGCGACTCGGCGATGCCCCGGATGACCGGAATGTGCTTGTGGACTGTGTGCGACTGATACTGGCCCAGCCGGAGCATCGATTCGGAGGCATCCATGCCGTGCGCCTCCCAACCCCGCCGCCAGGTCTTCGCCGCCTGCATGCCGAGGCCACAGCCGACATCGAGCAGGCGGGCATATCGAGCGCCGGGGCCGCCGATGCGCCCCACAGCCTCGATCATCGCGTCTTCGGTGCGGTGAAGGTAGAAGCAGGTCTGGCGCTCGTCCAAGAGCGGGAACTGCTCGATCTTGTAGTCGATATCGGGTTTGACGCCTTGCATCGTGCCTCGGCTTTCTAAAGGAACAGGAAAGACAAATCTAACAGGAATTGACGTAAGTCGCAAACGGGCGGGCCAAGGGGTACTCGCGGCAGCGCTCTCCTCTTGCCAGCCGGCCCGCTCTCCGAGATACTGGTCTGAGGATGGAACAAGGGGACGCGTCGCAGCGTCAATAATACGAAGGAGCAGGAGGCAGCGCAGAATGAGAACGATCCTCAGGCTGGGGCTACTGCTGGTTGTCGGCGCTCTCGCGTCGGCTCTGGCTGTCGGGTGTGGCAGCGGCGGCGATGAGGAGGACAACAACTCCCAAGACTACACACTCGTTGCGGCGCCGATCGATGACCTGGATCTGCAGATCCGGGAGTCGTTCCCACCTCAGTACGCGCTCCGCGTCGTCTCCGGCCTTCCCAACGGGTGCCACGAGTACGACAGCTACGAGCTAACCCGGGACGGAACGAAGATCAACATTCGCGTCCTGAACCGCGTCCCCAGTGACCCGAACGTCATTTGCACTCAGGTCTACGGTCAGCATGAGGAGATAATCGATCTGGGCAGCGACTTCGAGGCGGGCACTGAGTACACGATCCAGGTCAACGAGAAGACGCTGCCCTTCACAGCCCAGTAGAGAGAACAGCGCCCCCTGACCCGCGGGCCTTTGTCGCATCACGCCGGTCAGCAAGGGAAGCTGCTATAATGAGAGGCGCCGAAGTCGGGGGAAAACCTGCCATGGATGACCCCAAGCAGATCGCCGACAGCATCATCGCCAACGTCGAGAAGGTGATCGTTGGCAAGCGGGAAGAGGTGCGGCTGGTAGTCATCGCCCTCCTCTGCCAGGGCCACGTGCTCATCGAAGACGTGCCCGGCGTCGGCAAGACGATGCTCGCCCGCAGCCTCGCCCGTTCCACCGGCTGCACCTTCAAGCGCATCCAGTTCACGCCGGACATCCTGCCCAGCGACGTCACCGGCGTCTCCATCTACAACCAGAAGACGGGCGATTTCGAGTTCCGGCCCGGCCCTATCCTGTCGCAGGTCGTGCTCGCCGACGAGATCAACCGCGCTACCCCCAAGACGCAGTCGGCGCTGCTGGAGGCGATGGAGGAGCGGCAGGTGACGGTGGACGGCGTCACGCGCCCTCTACCGCAGCCGTTCCTGGTGATGGCGACGCAGAACCCGGTCGAGTACGAGGGCACCTTCCCTCTGCCGGAGGCGCAGCTCGACCGCTTCCTCCTCCGCGTCCATCTCGGCTATCCCGCTCACACCGACGAGATCACGATCATGGAAGAGCAGCAGCGGGTGCACCCGATCGGCGCCCTGGAGCAGGTCACGAACGCGGAGGAGATTACCACCGTGCAGGCGGCGGTGAAGGAAATCTATGTCGACGACCTGATCAAGCAATACATAGTGGCCCTGGTGAGCAGCACCCGCAAGCACGAGTCGGTCTATCTGGGGGCATCGCCGCGGGGGTCGCTGGCGCTGTTCCACACCGCTCAGGCGCGGGCCCTCCTCGACGGGCGCGACTACGTGCTACCCGACGACGTGAAGGAACTGGCCTATCCGGCGCTGGGGCATCGCATCATCATCAGCCCGACGGCGCGGATCAAGAGCGTGACCCCCGCCGACGTTGTCACCGCCTGCATGAGCCGCGTGCCGGTGCCGGGGGCGCGCGCCCGCAGCGATTTCGCCCGTTAGCACTGAAACCACGGCTGCTCCAGCCATGAAGCCTCTTCGCACCGCCTACAGCTTCTTCCTCCGCCGCTACCGCTCGCTGACTGTTCTTGTGGTGGTCTTCTGCGCCTGTATGGTAGTCGCCCTCTCCACGGGGTTCTGGCTCCCGTCGCGGCTGGCCTACGTCATCCTCGTGGCCATTCCCCTCAGCTACCTTTGGGGACGGCTCAGCCTCTGGGGAATAGAGGCGAGGGCGGAGCGACGGGTCGACCGGCTGGAGCAGGGCCAGGTGATGGAGGAGCGGCTGTACGTCCGCAACGGGAGCATCTTCACCAAGCTCTGGCTGGAGGTAGACGACCCATCGGATCTGCCCGGCCACGCCGCCCGCCGCGTCGTCCACCTGGCGCCGAAGGGGTCGCGGACCTGGAAAGTGACGACCACCTGCCGGCGACGCGGCCTGTACGCGCGCGGGCCGCTGACCGTTACCGGTGGTGACCCGTTTGGGCTCTTCCGCTTCACGAAGCGGTTCGGCCCTGCTCAGAACGTCCTGGTCTACCCCCGTGCTATCGATCTGTCGGGCTTCGCCGTCCCGGCGGCCCAGCTTGCGGGGGAAGGGCGGCTGCGAAGACCGACGCACTACATCACACCCAACGCCATGGGTATCCGGGAGTACGAATTCGGCGACAGCTATAACCGGATCCACTGGCCGAGCACCGCCCGCACCAACGAACTCATGGTCAAGCTCTTCGATTTGGACCCGTCGAGCAACGTTTGGATAGTGCTCGACATGGAGAAGAAGGCCCACGCCGGCGAGGGGGAGCAAAGCACTGAGGAATATGCGATAACCATCGCCGCTTCCGTGGCCCGCCATTTCTTCCGCGCCAACCGCTTGCTGGGGCTAATCACCTTCGGCGACACGCTGACGGTCGTGGAGCCGGAGCGGGGGCTCCAGCAGTACGTACGCATCCTGGAGACGCTGGCGCTGGCGCGAGCGGTGGGCGATGTCCGCCTCGCAGAACTCATCTACAAGGAAGGGCGGCGATTCGGGCGCCAGACCACCGTGCTGACGATCACACCCTCGACCGCCGAGGACTGGGTCACGAGCCTGCAGGTGGCGGGGGAACAAGGGACCAGACTGGCGACAATCCTTCTGGAGGCGAGCACGTTCGGGGCGCCTGACGATTCTCTGTTGGCGTTCGGGGCGCTGGCAGCAGCCGACATCCACACCTTCGTGGTGAAGCGCGGCGATGACCTCACGACTGCTCTGAGCGCCGGCTTCGACCCACGGCTGGGCACCGGCAGTCTCAAGGAGAGGACACAGCAGTGAACGAGGCGGAGTTCGAAGCGCTGTTCACGCCTTTGGAGACGGCCCGTCCCGGCAGGATACTCCGCTTTCTGCGCTGGCTGAGGCACTGGCTCTTTTCCTGGGAGGACTGGCTGACCTTCGCCATCGTCCTGATGGTCTTCTTCAGCGTTGTCGGCTCCATCGACAGCGCCCACTGGGTCGAGGATATGCCCTCGCTCTACCCGATAGCGCTGCTCGGCCTGCTGTTGGGGTTCTTCCTGGGCCGCCTCGGCTGGCGAGAGGTCTTCACGCACCCCATCGCCCTTCTTCTGGGATGCGGCGGCATGCTGTGGCAGGTGCTGGCGCTGATACCCAGCGGCGGGTTCAAGGAGAGGGCAGGCGAGATGGTGCAGCGGATGGACGCCTGGAAGGACGCCTTGCTGGGCGGCGGCATCAACAGCGACAACCTGCCGTTCATCATCATGGTGCTGGTGCTCACCTGGCTCACCGCCTACCTGTCTTCCTGGAGCATCTTCCGCTGGCGTAACCCCTGGCTGGGGTTGGTGCCGGGCGGGCTGGTGTTGCTCATCAACATCAGCTATCTGCCCGGTCAGTTCAATTCATCGTTCTTGATCTTCCTTCTGGGAGGCATCCTTCTGGTCATGCGAGTGCATTTCCAGGGACGGATGGAGGAATGGCGGCGGACGAGCACCCTCTACCCACAATCACTGCATTTCTCGTCCCTATTTCAGACTTTGTGCGCGTCGCTCCTCTTCTTGAGCGTGGCCTGGCTCATCCCTCAGGCCAGACAAACGTCGGCCTTCGAGTCGATCTGGCAGCCGTGGGCGCAGCCGGTCGCCGATAAGGTGGCCGAGCTGAGCCGCGTTTTCGCCGCCATCGAAGGGAAGAAGGGGATATCGGCGCGCAACTTCGACCAGTTCTTGCCATTCCGGGGCTACGTCGGCAAGGGAGAGGCGGGAGAGCTGTCGGTGGAGGCGCCGGAACCGGGATTCCTGCGCGGCCTCGTCTACGATGTCTACACGTCAAGCGGCTGGAAGATGGGCGACCGGAGCCGGCAGCCGTTATCGGAACGCGCAGACGAGGTCACCCGCGCCCTGGAGCTGGCGCCGGAGCAGTACCAACAGGCGGTGACCGTGAAGGTAACGGTAGCCGGGGACCTGCCGGTGTTCCTGACGATGGGGCAACCGCTGGCCGTCGATGCGCCGGCGACAGAAGCGGAAACGGGCGCCGATCCGTCGGATGTCACCTCGCTGCGGCCGGAGGACTCGCTCAAGGAGGGCGATCAGTACACCGCCGTGGGGCTGGCTTCCATCGCCCCGCCGGACGTGCTGCGCAACGCCGGCAGCGACTACCCGTCCTGGGTGACAGAGCGCTACCTGCAACTGCCCAAGAAGCTACCTTCCGCCATCAGCGAGCTGGCCCAAGAGTTGACCCGCTTCGACAGCCGACCCTACGACAAGGCGATCTCAATCGAGTACTACCTGCGAAGCTACCCCTACGAAATCGAGGCCCCGATACCACCATCAGGACGGGACGCCGTGGAGTACTTCCTGTTCGAGAAGAAGGAGGGGCACGCCCTCTATCACGCCTCGGCGATGGTGGTTATGCTGCGCACGCTGGGCATCCCCTCGCGGCTGGCGGTGGGGTTCGTCCTGGAGCCGGAGACCGAGGATGCCACCAGCAACGTCTATAAGATAAGCGGCAGCGACGCCTTCGCCTGGCCGGAGGTCTACTTCCCTAACCTGGGATGGGTCGAGTTCAGCCCGGCGCCTACTCAGCCCCCCATTA
Source organism: uncultured Chloroflexia bacterium (assembly GCA_963763495.1). Lineage (GTDB taxonomy): Bacteria > Chloroflexota > Dehalococcoidia > DSTF01 > JALHUB01 > DAOUEO01. Next base: position 80,374 of record CAVXOY010000020.1, on the reverse strand, counting down.
CGCGGACAAGCGCGGGATCCACGCCACCGTCCGGCGAGGGGCCGTCTTTGCAGGACCTGCTCGGCTTCGAAGACCTCTCGCGGGGCGCAACGGGGGAGCCGGCGCCGGCTCCGGAAACGGCGCCGCAACCCTCTGAGGGAGGCGGAATCGGGGGACAGGTCATGCTGGCGCTCCTGGCGGCGGCAGCGGCGGCCTTGTTCGTGGCACTGACGCTGGGGGTGCGCCGCGCCTGGAACGGGAGAACGGCCGGACTCGCCTATCCCGTCCAGGTCTGGGAGAAGACGGTGCGGCTCGCTTCCTGGGCCGGGATAGGCCCGGAGCCGACGCAGACGCCGCGGGAGTACGTCCGTGACCTCCAGAATGATCTTCCGGACGTACCAGAGCTGTCTTTCCTGGCCAAGAGCTACGAGCGGACGCAATTTGGGCGAAAGCCATTGACGGAGCAAGATAGAGGTCGGCTAGAATCGCTCTGGAGTGAGATCCGTCCCCGCCTGGTCAGGCGTATTCTTCGCCGGAGGTAGGAACCATGAAGTCCTGCGTGTGCAACACCAAGCTGGGCTGGATAGGCCTGGGCTTCACTGAGAAGGGGCTTTGCACGGCGACCCTGCCGCAGACGAGCGCCCAAGCAGCGGAGGAGGAATTGCGGCGGAGCGGCGACAGCGAACCCGCCGCCGCGGCGGAAGTGGGCGACTGGCCCCATCAGCTACGTCGCTACGCCCTGCGGGAGACGATGTCGTTCTCGGGAGAGCTGGACCTAGACCAGGGCACCGTTTTCCAGCGGCAGGTGTGGCAGACACTGCTGGAGATACCGCGGGGCGAGACGCGCAGCTATAAGTGGGTGGCGGAGCGGATCGGCAGGCCTCGCGCAGCGCGGGCGGTCGGGCAGGCAGTGGGCGCGAACCCGATAGCGATTGTCGTCCCCTGTCACCGCGTGGTGGCAAGCGACGGCAGCCTCGGCGGCTTCGGCGGCGGCCTGGCGCTGAAGGAAACGCTCCTGCGGATCGAGGGGGTTAGCGACCGCAGGCGATAGGGACTGCTACTTGCGACGCTTACGCGGCTTGTCGTCGAGTATGGATTTGAGGATGTTTGCCGCTATCTCGATATGGGTGTCCGGCACCATTACCCCGCAGTCCCGTCGTGGATTCGGACGCCATAGCCGGCAGTTGCGTCAGGAACTCTGACGAAGGCGGGCACGCCGTTGTCGCGGAGAATCTCCACCCACATCTCGGCAATCACCTGATCGGGCGCCGTTTCCAGAACTACCCACTCCACAGCAGTTCTCCCTGACTATCCCTGTCCGCGAGAGATGTGATCGATTGAGGCAAAGGCCCCTTAGGGTTCGATCTGGGCCTCGCCGCCGGTCCTCTCCAGCAGGAGCGCCGCCGCCTCGTCACGGCGGTCGTCGGGCACGATGACGCGGCAGCTTCTCCCCGATACCCCCAAGAAGGATGCAGTGTCAGCGGGTTTGACCATCGCGGGCACGCCCTCGTTGCGGAGGAGCTCCACCCACATCTCCGCCGTTAGCTGATCGGGAGCGGTTGTTAGGTCAATCCATTTCATCAGAGTCGGTCGTGACCCCTACAACAGTCATTCCATCGATGGGAACTCTACCGGAAAAGGAAGCGGGCAGCAAATGCTGCCCACTTCACAGACTCGTGATCCTTGTCGTCTTCTATTGCTTCGGCGCCTCGACCGGCCACTCGTTGACCAGGCCGCTGGTCACCTTGCCAATGACGGGCGAGATGTTGTCCACCGTCCAGAGGCCATCGTTCTCGACGGCGGCGACGATCTCCGGCTCAGAGTAGAGGCCGATGTAGCCCTGGCGCACCAGGAAGTTGCGGCCGTTGACGTTCGCCGCCTCATCGCTGGCCAGCCAGGCAACGAAGGGGCCGACCTGCTCTGGAATCTGGCTCTTCTCCATCTGCTCCAGCATCTTGAGACCCGCCTCGCCGGCCCGCTCGGCGCGGGCGCGCATGTCGGGGCTGAGGGTCATGCGGGTGGCCGCCATGGGCCGGATGGCGTTGCAGCGCACACCGTAGCGTCCCATCTCACGGGCGAGAGTACGGGTGAAGCCGACAATGCCCTCCTTGGCGGCGGCGTAGTTCGCCTGACCGACGTTGCCCAGACCGGAGGTGGACGAGGTGTTGATGATCACGCCGCCCTTGCGCTCCTGGCGGAAGTAGGCGCAGGCGGGCTTGGTGATGTTGTAGTGGCCCCGCAGGTGGACGGCGATTACGGCGTCCCACTCCTCCGTCGACATGTTGAAGAGCATGCGGTCGCGGAGAATGCCGGCGTTGTTGACGATGATGTCGAGCCGTCCCCAGGTGTCGAGGGCCAGCTTCACCAGCTTCTCGCCGGTCTCGGTCTCGACGACGTTGTCGTAGTTGGCAACCGCCTGGCTGCCCATCTTCTTGATCTCCTGGACGACATCCTCGGCGGGAGTCGCCTCAGAGCCGCTGCCATCGACGGCGGCGCCCATGTCGTTGATGATGACGAACGCACCTTCTGATGCCATGGCCAGCGCCTCGCCGCGGCCGATACCCCTACCGGCGCCTGTGACGATCGCTACCCTTCCCTTTAGCCTGTCACCCATTTTGATCCCTCCTCGTTTGTGTTTGAATTGTTCAATCCTTCACGCAAGCTGGTTTATAACCCATAGTCGATTTCGGCGCAAGTACCGCCTTTCTCGCAGAGCAAGGATGGCTCCGCCAAATACGCTAGTCCCCCGTAACCGGTTGGGAAACGGCGACCGGTTCGCCGCCCCGCGACTGGTCGAGACGAGCCTCCCCGGATCCCTGCAACACCTCCGACATCCTGACTCGAAGCTCTTCGCAGGCTTTGGCCGGGGGGAGCGCCAGTTCCACCTTGTCGCCGACGCGGGTGTGGACAACGAGACGCACCTCATCTTCACCGGGGAAATCGACCAGCGTGGCCATCAGCCCGGCCAAACGCTCGCGGTCGGCCGCTTCGTCCTCCGTCTCTCGCACCGAGACGAGCATGCGTCGCGATACGGGCGCGGTTTGACTATTCCGGGTGGGCTGCTGCCTAGCCCCGGAACGGGCGTGGTTCCATTGTTGACCCTGGGCCCCACTCTCGTCCCTGCCCTTTCTCACCCACTCCGGAATGAGGAACGGCTCGGTTCCGGGACCGCCGGCCTGGTAGAGAGCGACCTGCTGCACGCTCACCTGCAGCCGTTCGTTGCGCTCTCTTATCCGCACCAGGACGATGAGGATGTTGCCCTCGGTCCAGAGGTCGCGGGTCTGATCAAACTGGTCGGGCCACACGGTAACCTCAACGTTGCCCGATAGGTCTTCGATGATAGCGGCGCAGAAGGTGCGCCCTTCGCGGGTATAGAGATTGCGGGTAGAGGAGACCATGCCCGCGAGCACGACCTCGCGACCGGCCATCTCCGCCGTCACCTCGCCGCAGACGGCGGTCACGTGCGAGGAGAGGGCAGCGGCAGCGGCGGTGAAGGGATGCTCGGAGACGTAGACGCCCAGCACCTCTTTCTCCCAGGTCAGCAGCTCCGCGCGCGGAGCCTCCACCTGCTCCAGCTCCAGCGTCGGGAGAGGGGTATCGACCGTCTCGCCGAAGAGGTCGAACATCGTCGTCTGGCCGGACTCGCGCATCCGCTGCTCCTGCTGCGACAGGGAGAGGAGGCGATCGACGTTGGCGAGAAGGGTGGCCCGCTCACCCAGGCAGTCGAGCGCCCCCGCTTTCACGATGCTCTCCAGCGCCCGCTTGTTCAGGCTGCGCAGGGGGGCACGACGGCAGAGGTCCTCAACCGAGCTGAAGGGGCCTTTCTCCTCTCGCGCCGCCACGATCCCTTCCGCGGCCCCGGTCCCCACGTTCTTGATGACGGCCAGCCCAAAGCGGATAGCCTGCTGTCCATCTGCCTGCATCTCGATCGCGAAGTTGGCCTGGCTGTGATTGACATCGGGAGGCAAGACGGCGATACCCAGCTTCGCGCACTCGGCGACAGCGGCGGCCGTCCGTTCCTGGGCGCCGCTGGGGTGGCCGGACGCCAGCATCAGCACGGCAGTCATATACTCAGCCGGGAAGTTGGCCTTGAGGTAGGCGGTGCGGTAGGCGATGGTGGCGTAGGAGACAGCGTGGGCCTTGTTGAAGGCGTAACCGGCGAAGGGCTCTATCAGGTCGAACACCTGGCGGGCGTCGGCCTCGCTGTAGCCGCGGTCGCCGGCGCCGGCGATGAAGCGCTCCTGCTCGGCGTGCATCACCGTCGCGATCTTCTTGCCCATCGCCTTGCGCATGATGTCGGCCTCGCCCAGGGAGTAGCCGGCGAACTTCTGGGCGATGAGCAGCACCTGGTCCTGGTAGACGATCACGCCGTAGGTCTCGTCGAGGATGTCGGCGAGATCGGGGTGGGGATAGCGTATCTGCTCCCGGCCGTGCTTGGCGTGGCAGTAGGTGGGGATGTGTTGCATCGGGCCGGGGCGGTAGAGGGCGACCATGGCGGCCAGCTCAGCGATCGACTGGGGCTTTAGCTCCTGGATGTAGCGGCGCATCCCCGGACTCTCCAACTGGAACACGCCGAACGTCTCGCCCAGCGAGAGCATGTCGTAGGTCTTGGGGTTGCCGTCAGGCAGCTCATTGAAGTCGATCTCGACGCCCCGCGTTTCCCTGATGATCTTCACGGCCTCACCCAAGATGGTCAGGTTTACGAGCCCCAGAAAGTCCATCTTCAGGAGGCCGATCTCGGCCACCTCCGCCATAGCGAACTGGGTCATGGGGATGGCGGTTTCTTCGCCGTTGGGCGACTCGCCGAGACGGGCGCTGCGCGATGGTCTCTGCAGGGGCACGTATTCGACCAGAGGGTCGCCGGAGATGACGACGCCAGCGGCATGGGTGCTGGCATGACGGGCGATGCCCTCCAGCCGCTGGGCGGTGTCGACGAGGCGCCTCACCTGATCATCGAGGTCGTAGGCGGTGCGCATCTCAGCGTTCTCTGACAGCGCCCGCTCGATAGTCATGTTTAGAGCGTTGGGAACGAGGCGGGCGACGCGGTCGACATCGGCGTAGGTCATGCCGAGGGCGCGGCCGACGTCGCGGAGGGCGGCCTTGGCGCCCATCGTGCCGAAGGTGATGATCTGGGCCACGTGGTCATAGCCGTACTTCTCGGCGACGTAGCGGATCACCTCGTCGCGGCGGTCATCGGCGAAGTCCATGTCGATGTCGGGCATCTCCCGCCGCTCCACGTTGAGGAATCGCTCGAACACCAGCCGGTGGGCCAGGGGATCGATGTCGGTGATGCCCAGGCAGTAGAGGATAATGCTGCCGGCAGCGCTGCCGCGGACGCCCATAGCGATGCCCTGACCACGGGCAAACTCGGCGAAGTCCCTCACCACCAGGATGTAGTTGGCGAAACCCGTCTCCTTGACAACGGAGAGTTCATACTCCAGGCGCCGCCGCGCGTCCTCCGATCCCATCGGGTAGCGCCGCTCCAGGCCGCCATAGCAGAGCTCCGCCAGGTAGTCATCGGCGGACTTGCCCGGCGGCACCTCCGCCTCCGGCAGGTGGAGGTTACCGAACTCCAGGGTGAGGTCGCACATGTCGGCGATGCGGCAGGTGTTCTCTATCGCTTCCGGCAACTCCGGGAAGAGGGCGCGCATCTCCTCTTCCGACTTGAGGTAGTAGGAGTCGTCATTCATCCGCACCCGCTTCTCGTCGAGGAGAGAGGAGTTGGTGCCGATGCAGAGGAGGATGTCTTGGGTGGCGGCGTCCCCCTGGTAGACGTAGTGGGAATCGTTCGTCGCCACGAGGGGGATGCCGGTCTGCCGGGAAAGCTCGACCAACTGCTTGTTCACCGCCGTCAGCTCCGGCATGTTGTGGTCTTGAAGCTCGAGGTAGAAGGCGTCGAAGGTCTCCTGATACCAGCGGGCCGTCGCCGCCGCCTCTTCGAGGTTGCCGCTTTCCAGCAGGCGGTGCAACTCGCCGGCGTGGCAGCCGGAGAGAGCGATGATCCCTTCACCGTGCTCCTGGAGCAACTCCCTGTCCATCCGCGGCTTGTAGTAGTAGCCCTCCAGGTTGGCCTTGGTGACAAGGGTGAGCAAGTTGCGATAGCCGGTCAGATTGCGACAGAGAAGGGTGAGATGGTGGGGCCGCTTCTCCTTGGGCTCGCGGGTGCGGCGAGAGCCGGCGGCGACGTAGGCCTCGACGCCGATGATGGGCTTCACTCCCTGAGCGCGGGCCTCCTTGTAGAATTCGATAGCGCCGTAGAGGACGCCGTGGTCGGTGAGGGCTATCGCCTCCTGGCCCAGCTCGCGGGAGCGCTCCATGAGCTGGGGGATACGGGCTAGGCCGTCGAGTAGGCTGTATTCGCTGTGAACGTGAAGGTGAGTGAACATTTGTCTCCGGGGTTTGCCCCGCCCATTATAGCAGCGGCGGGTCGGCAGCGGCTGCAACTTATGTTCATTTTCTTCACTTCTTGGAGGATGTTGGAGGCTCCGTCGCGAGGGGAATCCGACAGAGCAGCCGTCGGGTTTGACGAGGCGTCTAACCCCGTGCTACGCTGGATCTGTAGGCTAGAGCAGAAAGTAGATTTGGAGATTCCCGTGGCAGAAAACGGTCTCAGAGCTAAGGTACAAGAGGTGCTGGAGGCGATCCGGCCCTCCCTCATGTCCCACGGCGGCGACGTGACCCTCGTGGAGATTACTCCCGACAATATCGCCCGCCTCCAACTGGAGGGGGCCTGCAACGGCTGTCCGATGAGCCAGATAACGCTCAAGATGGGCATCGAGCGCGTGCTGGCGGAGGAGGTTCCGGAGCTGGCGGGAGTCGAGGCGGTGGGCTTGGAAGACGTGGACTGGTCCGAGTTCAAGTAAGAGGCTCAGGTTCAACAAGCAACAAGGGGTGTCGATCTCGACACCCCTTGTCTTATTGGCGTCTGTATTCCGTCTTGGTCGCTACTCGCCCGACTCAAGAGCAAACGCCTTGTGGAGAGCCCGTACGGCGTCTTGCACCCGGTCTTCGCTGATTATGCAGGTGATGCGGATCTCGCTGGTGGAGATCATCTCGATGTTGATGCCCTGCTCGGAGAGGGTACGGAACATCAGCGAGGCATAGCCGGGCCCGCTCTGCATTCCCGTCCCCACGATACTAACCTTGCCCAGCTTGTCGTCGGCCACCACCTCCCGCGCTCCTATCCTTCCGGCGGTCTGCTCCACGATGGGAAGGGCCCGCCGCAGGTCGTTGCGGGAGATGGTGAAAGTGAGGTCGGTTAGTCTCTCCTCGCTGGCGTTCTGGACGATGGTATCCACCGAGATGTGGGCGTCAGCCAGGGGATCGAAGATGGCGGCGGCGATTCCCGGCTGGTCGGGCACGCCTCTGATAGTAAGCTTGGCTACGTCGAGGTCATGGGCGATGCCGCGGACCTTCTTGAACTGCTCCACAGAAACACCTCCGTGAATTAGGGTACCGGGCACCTCCCTGAAGCTGGAGGCGACCAGGATGGGGACGTTATACACTGCGCCCAGCTCGACGGCCCGCGAGTGCATCACCTTGGCGCCGACGCTCGCCAGCTCCAGCATCTCGTCGTAGCTGATCTCGTCGAGCTTGCGGGCCTCGGAAACGATGCGAGGGTCGGCTGTATAGACACCTTCGACGTCGGTGTAGATCTCGCAGCTCGTGGCCTCAAGCGCTGCCGCCAGGGCGACGGCCGTCGTGTCGGAGGCGCCGCGACCCAGAGTGGTGATGTCCATGTCCGCGTCGTGGGTCAGCCCCTGAAAGCCGGCGACGATGACGATGCGTTTCTTGTCAAGCTCCGCGTGAATCCTCTTGGGGTTGATTGCCAGGATGCGCGCCTTGCGGTGTACCTTGTCTGTCCTAATGCCCGCCTGACCGCCGCTGAGGCTGATCGCGTCGTAGCCCATTCCGTGGAGGGCCATCACCATGAGGGCGCTGGAGACGGTCTCGCCGGTGGACATGAGAACGTCCATCTCCCTGTCCTCAGGGGCATCGCTGACCTGGTGCGCCAGCTCGTTAAGCTGATCGGTCGTCTTGCCCATGGCGGACACGGCGACGACCATGTCGTTGCCCTGTTCCTTGCGGGCGACGATGCGGCGGGCCACGTTCCTGATTTTCTCGGCGTCAGCCAGGGAGCTTCCGCCGTACTTCTGAACAATGATACCCATGATCGACCCGTTTACTCCCTACTTACTACTTCCGCCCCGCGCTCGCTGGGCCGGGTGATAATAGTCCTGCCGCTGCTGCCGGCGATGTCAGCCGCCCGGCGCATGGCGTCGGCGATCTTCTCCTCATCTTTCAGCGTCCAGGCAGCGATCGTCGAGCCACCGCCGGAGAGGTAGGCGCACACGGCGCCCGCCTGCCGAGCAGCCGCCATTATCTCGTTCATTCCCGGCAGGAGCTGCGACCGCGCCGGTTGATGGAGGCGATCAGCGGTGGCCATGTCGAGCAGATCGAGGCGACCCGCCGCAACGGCCGCAACCAGAAGGGCGACACGCCCGACATTGAAGACGGCATCGTCGCGGGGCACCGGCGACGGCAACAGGCGACGGCTCTCGTCGGTAGGCATCGTGCGCTCGGGGACGAGAAGGACGATCTTCAGCCCCGGTGGCAGGGGCACGGACACGTGCGTTACCATTTGTCCCTCCCAAACCGCGACCTGGAGACCGCCGAGAAGAGCGGGGGCGATGTTGTCGGCGTGATGCTCCAGTTGAGCGCCAATCGGGAGCAACTCCTCCAGGCTCAGGGGCCCACCGGCAAGGGCGTTGGCGCCCACGAGTCCGGCCGCTCGAGCGACAGCGCTGGCGCCGAGGCCCCGCGCCACGGGCAGGTCTCCCTGCCAAGAAAGGGAGAGACCCACCGGCTGCCGGAACGGCGGCAGCGGCGTAGTAGGCGGACGCAGCCGCCAGCACCTCGGCCAGCAGGAGATCGTCCGGCGGCGGTACGGCAGTATCGTGCGCCTCGATCGTGAACTGCGCCCAGAGATCGAGGGCGAGCCCCAGGCAGTCGAAGCCGGGGCCGAGGTTAGCCGACGTGGCGGGGACGCGTAAGAGGACCTTCTTGGGAGACAATTCAATAACACCTAAACGTGGCAATTGCGAGCCCGATTGTACCATCTGCTCTGGAGGGGGACAACAGCGGCAGGAGGCCACTAAGAGGGATGCAGCCGCTATTGTCTGCAGCTTCTCTTGTATGGACAAGGGTATTCACGTGCGCTAGTGTAGTTGGTGATGGCTATTTCGGTTGCGGCAGCGCCATCTTCGATTTCAAAGCGGTTTAACAGTTATTTCACCGACGTCTAACAAAGCCCCAAGCAACAACAGCGACGATATTAGGGGGAGATCCAGCTAAGAGGATTCCCTTGGGAAGAGGGGGTTAGGAGAACATGAGGAAGAGCGCATTGATACGGAATATCCTTATCGTCATGGTCATCGCGCTGGGCGTGGCTCTTGCCGGAACCATCGTCGTCGGCTGTCAGTCATCGTCGGACTCAGAATCGGATGCGACAGCGACACCAGCGGCAATGGCTACGACAGCGGCCGGGACCCAGGGAACAGGAATCGGTCAAAGCGACGTCGCCGACCTCTACGAACAGGTCAGGCCCTCGGTCGTGCGCATATTGACGGTCTCCACGTCTTCGGGCCTCTTGGGCAGCACCCCCAGCGAGGGTCTGGGCTCCGGCGTCGTCCTCGACAAGGAAGGCCACATCCTGACCAACTACCACGTGGTGGCCAACGCACAACAGTTACAGGTGACGCTTGGAGACGAGACCACGGGCAGCGCCGAACTGGTGGGAAGCGACCCCAACAGCGACTTGGCCGTCATCAAGGCTGATCTGCCGGCGGAGAAGCTCACACCGGCAGTCCTCGGTGATTCCGACAAGATACGCATCGGGGAGACCGTCATCGCCATCGGAAACCCGTTTGGGCTAGAGGGAACGGTGACAGAGGGGATCATCAGCGGCCTCGACCGCACATTGTCTCAGACAGGGCAGCGCCCTATTCGGCAGCTCATCCAGACGGACGCCGCGATCAACCCCGGCAACTCGGGCGGACCTCTTGTCAACTCTCGAGGCGAGGTAATAGGCATCAACTCAGCCCTGGAGAACCCGACAGGGGGAGGGGTTTTCGTGGGAGTGGGCTACGCGATACCGATCAACACAGCCAAGCTCTCCCTGTCCGACATGCTGGCGGGCAAGACTGTGAGTCATGCCCGGCTGGGCATCGCCGGACGGACTCTCACATCTGACCTGGCCGAGAGCCTAAACATAGGGGTGGACAAGGGCGTGTACGTGGTGGAGGTCGACTCCAACAGCGCCGCCGGACGGGCGGGGGTAAAGGGGGCAACGGGCGGCACAAGCGAGGACCCGCTGGCCACTCCCACCGGCGGCGACGTCATCGTCAGGATCGACGACCAGGACGTGGCGACCTTCGAGCAGCTAGCCGACTACATCGACACGAAGCAGCCCGGCGACACCGTTAAGCTGCACATAGTGCGCGATGGGGAAGAGATCACCCTCGACGCCCAGTTGACAGAGTGGGAACTCTCGGCAGGGCAATGAGCCCTATCTCGGCAGGAAGCCATTGATTAAGGCTGAAGCCATACCTTACATCCCAGCGCCGGCCACGCTACCCTATCAGGACAACGTTCAGTAGTAGCGCAGCGGACGGGGACGAGAGCGGCGGCGGGGGCGGAAGACAGTGATCAGCAGCATGCCGACTAGGAACCCCCCGACGTGTGCCCACCACGCTACTCCACCACCACCACCGGTCGCGTAGCCGATAGATGCGATACCACTGAGAAGCTGCATCAGGAACCAAATCCCGATCAGGACGATAGCCGGGATGGAGAAGGTGCCCAGAAGGATGAACACAGGGGATGAGCACGGCGATGTTCGCCTTCGGGTAGAGGACAAGGTAGGCACCCATCACACCGGCGATAGCGCCGCTGGCCCCCACCGCCGGCAAGAGGCTGTCGGGAGACATCAGAATGTGGGCGGCGGCCGCTCCCAGCCCGCAGAGCAGATAGAAGAGCAGGTAGCGGACATGGCCCAGGGCGTCCTCCACGTTGTCGCCGAATATCCACAGGAAGAGCATGTTCCCCAGGATATGAAACCAGCCGGCGTGCATGAACATCGAGGTAAAGGGACGGAGGAGAACGTCAACTCCGACTTCCGAAGACGAGAAGCCGCACGGGCCTAATGCGACCTCAGGCCGGCTGGGCGGAGCGAAGAGGTTGGTCACGTCGCGGGGGATGGTCCCCCAGTCGCAGAGGAACTGGTTACGCTGAACCTCGCTGCCCAACAAGAGCTCGTAGGCAAAGACGAGCAGGTTAACGGCGATAATCGCCAGATTGACGTAGGGGAAAGTGCGGGAGCTAACGCTGTCGCCGACGGGTATCACCAATCACACCTTGCCAGCAAAGACATCAGAAATCGATGCCGGGCATAGCCTCCACATTCTCGTGATAAGGGTGCTTGACTACCATCATCTCCGTCACCAGGTCGGCGAACTCGACCAGGGGCGGCGGAGCATCGTAGCCGGTGATCACAATGTGCACGTTCTCCGGGCGGCGGCGCAGGAAATCGATCACCTCATCCACAGGCAACCAGCCGTACGCCAACGGGTAGGTGAATTCGTCCAGGATAACGATGTCGTACTGGCCGGAGACGATCTTCTCCTGGGCCAGTTGCCAGCCCTGCCGGGCCAGCGCCTTGTCCTCTTCGATGTCTTTGGAGAGCCAAGTGTAGCCGGCGCCCAGGGGGATGATCTCCACGCCCATCTTTCTAGCTGCCCGGTGCTCCCCATAGTTGCCGGTCTTCGCCTTGATGAAGGAGAGCATGACGACGCGCAGGTCGCGTCCCCAGGCGCGAAGGAGGATACCCAGGGCAGCGGAGGTCTTTCCCTTGCCCTTGCCGGTGAAGACGATCACCAGAGACTTCTTTGCGGGGCTGGTAGCCATTCAGCCTCCCGAGAGATCATCCAGACTCTTGCCCCCGATTGTAGCAGGCGCTGAGAGAGATGGCGAGAAGCAGGATTAGTCGGGGATTCCCTAATAGCAATGTTGCGTTCCCAGTAGAATACTGTATAATTGACGTTTTGGATGGAATGGGTTATACTGGACTTCGGCTGGACAGAAAACCCCCTTATCTTTCGTTCCCCAAAGGACCAATAGCGTCTGTTACCTGACCACAAGGAATTCCGGAATCTAGACCTCGTGAGGAGAGTTTCATGACAGTCTCCAGGGACATCGTCCGCTCTGGGAATGGGATCCCTCGTGTCGAAAAGTCGTACGCCCGGATCGCCCATGTGCTGGACATGCCGAATCTCGTCCAGATCCAGCTAGACTCATTTGCATGGTTCAAGAAGGAGGGCCTGCGGGAACTCCTTGACGAGATCTCACCTGTACAGGATTTCACGGGAACCCGTATGGAGCTGCAGTTCGGCCACTACGAGTTTGGTGAGCCCAAGTACTCGGAGCAGGAGTGCCGCGAGCGAGACATGACTTTCGCGGCGCCGCTACGGGTATCGGTGTCCCTGACCGTGAAGGAGACAGGTGAGGTAAAGGAGCAGTTGCTGTTCATGGGGGACTTCCCCCTCATGACAGATCAGGGCACCTTCATCATCAACGGCGCCGAGCGGGTGGTCGTATCGCAGCTCGTTCGCTCCCCGGGCGTCTACTTCACGATGGAGAGCGACCCTTCGAGCGGCCGCGACCTCTGCTACGCCAAGCTGATCCCCAACCGCGGCGCCTGGCTGGAGTTTGAGATCAGCAACAAAGACATCGTCTCCGTCAAGGTCGACCGCAAGCGCAAGATACCCGTCACTACCCTCCTGCGCGCGATCGATACGGCGGAGGGGATAGACGACGACAAGGAGTTGGGAATCGACGAGCGACTCCTGGCCCTTTTCAACGACATCGACACCCACCCCGACCACCAGTACATGCAGTCCACCATCGACAAGGAATCCTGCAAGAACAAGCAGGAGGCCCTGATGGATTTCTACAAGCGACTGCGGCCCGGCGACCCTCCTACGCCGGAGAACGCGCGCGGGCTAATCACTTCGCTGTTCTTCAACCCCCGCCGCTATGACCTGGGGAAGGTGGGCCGCTACAAGCTGGACAAGCGGCTCGGGCTGAACACCGGTCAGGAGACCAGGACTCTGGTGCCGGATGACCTGCGGGCGATCGTCGCCCAGATGATCCGCATGACAAACGGCATCGGGCACTCCGATGACATCGACCACCTGGGCAACCGGCGCATCCGGGCGGTGGGAGAGTTGATCCAGAACCAGTTCCGGATCGGCCTCCTGCGGATGGAGCGGGTGGTCCGCGAGCGGATGACGATCACCGACCCTGACCAGGCGACGCCGAGCGCGCTGATCAACATCCGGCCGATCGTGGCGGCGATGAAGGAGTTCTTCGGCGGTTCTCAGCTCTCCCAGTTCATGGACCAGACCAACCCGCTGGCGGAGTTGACACACAAGCGGAGGCTTTCAGCGCTGGGCCCCGGCGGCCTTTCCCGCGACAGGGCCGGCTTCGACGTGCGTGACGTTCACTACAGCCACTACGGCCGGATCTGTCCAATCGAGACGCCCGAGGGCCCCAACATCGGCCTCATCGGCAGCCTCGCGACCTATTCCATAATCAACGAATACGGTTTCATTGAGACCCCCTACCGGAAGGTCGTCAAGGAACTCCCAGCCGATTCCTCTCACCTGGTGGGGCGGATCACCCGGGAGGCCGTCGCCACCAAGGGGGGACGCGCCATCGCCGAGGCGGGAACGACTATTACGCCCGAGCTGGCCAAGGCAATGGCGAAGCTGGCGCCCAAGACTATCCCTGTGAAGCCGTACGTCACGGATGAGATCGACTATCTTTCCGCAGACGAAGAGGAGAAATACGTAGTCGCCCAGGCAAACGCCATCCTGGACGAGAACAACCACTTCGTCGAAGAGCGGGTGGAGGTACGCATCGAGGACCGCTTCCACATGGAGCTGCCGGAGCGAGTGCAGTACATGGACGTCTCGCCGAAGCAAGTGCTCAGCGTCGCGACCTCGCTGATACCATTCCTGGAGCACGACGACGCCCCGCGCGCCCTCATGGGCTCTAACATGCAGCGCCAGGCAGTACCGCTGCTCTGCCCGGAGGCGCCCCTGGTATCGACCGGCATGGAGTATCAGACAGCCCAGGACTCGGGGCAGGTCATCGCCGCCGCTGAAGACGGCGTGGTGACGGAGGTCGCCGCCAAAGAGATGACCGTCCTCTACGACAGCGGACAGGAGCAGGCATACTCGCTCCTCAAGTTCGTGCGCTCCAACCAGGGCACCTGCATCAGCCAGCGCCCCATCGTGGAGAAGGGCCAGCGGGTGAAGAAGGGCCAGACCCTCGCCGACAGCTCGTCGACCGACGGGGGCGAGCTTGCTCTCGGTCAGAGCGTCCTCTGCGCCTTCATGAGCTGGGAGGGGTACAACTTTGAGGATGCCATCGTCCTCTCAGAGAGGATAGTCCAGGATGACAAGTTCACCTCTATCCACATAGAGAAGCACGAAGTCGAGGCCCGCGATACGAAGCTGGGCCCGGAAGAGATAACCCGCGACATCCCCAACGTAGGTGAGGAAAGCCTGCGCAACCTCGACGAGGACGGCATCATCTGCGTCGGCGCTGAGGTAGGCCCCGGCGACATCCTCGTCGGCAAGATCACCCCCAAGGGTGAGACGGAACTGACGGCGGAAGAGAAGCTGCTGCGGGCGATCTTCGGCGACAAAGCGCGGGACGTGAAAGACACCTCGCTGCGGGTACCCCACGGCGAGAAGGGCAAGGTAATCGATGTCAGGGTCTTCTCGCGGGAAGACCACGACGAACTGCCCGCAGGGGTGAGCCGGCTGGTGCGGGTAGCCATCGCCCAGAGGCGAAAGATCATGGAAGGCGACAAGATGGCGGGCCGCCACGGCAACAAGGGGGTAATCTCCCGCATTCTACCCGTGGAGGACATGCCTTATCTGGAAGACGGCACCCCCATCGACATCATCCTCAACCCCGTCGGCGTGCCCAGCCGAATGAACGTCGGGCAGGTGCTGGAGACCCACTTAGGCTGGGCAGCCAATACCCTGGGTTTCCGCGCCGTCACGCCTGTGTTCGACGGGGCGACTGACAAGACGATAGAAGATGCTCTAGCCCGCGCCTGGCTGGCTGTGAAAGCAGGGGCGGTGCTCCCTGAGCCTTCCCGAGTCCAGGAAAGCCCTTACGGCGTCAATCTCGATGTCCCAAGGCTGGAGGACTGGCTGGCGGAGCGAGGCTACGTGGCGCGCGATATCCTCGATGATGGCAAGATAGGAGTGGCCAAGCGGGCATGCCTGGAGTTGTGGCTCGAGGAGATGGGTTTGGCGAAGGTGCGCGGACTGCCGCTGGAGACTCTCGGAGAGAAGGCGGAGGCGGTGTACAGGGAGAAAGGCGTCTCACCGCCGGTGTTCGGCATGCAGACGCTCTATGACGGCCGCACGGGCGAGCCGTTCAACCAGCCGATAACGGTGGGCTACATCTACATGCTGAAGCTGGTCCACCTGGTAGAGGACAAGATCCACGCCCGCTCCACGGGGCCCTACTCGCTGATCACGCAGCAGCCGCTGGGCGGCAAGGCGCAATTCGGCGGCCAGCGCTTCGGGGAGATGGAGGTCTGGGCACTGGAAGCCTACGGCGCCGCCCACATCCTGCAGGAGATGCTCACGGTGAAGAGCGACGACGTGGTCGGCCGGGTGAAGACCTACGAGTCCATTGTCAAAGGGGACAACGTGATGGAGCCAGGCGTCCCCGAGTCCTTCAAGGTCCTAGTCAAGGAGCTTCAGAGCCTCGGTCTGGCGGTGGAGGTCCTGAACGAGGATGAAGAGCGAGTGACCTTCGTGGCGGATAACATAGAGGAGCCGAACCTCGGGATCAATCTCCAGGGATTCGAAGGGGAGGATTTGCTAAGTGCTGGAAGTTAACGATTTCAACGCCGTCCGCATCGCGTTGGCTTCACCGGAGCAGATCCGGTCGTGGTCGTACGGTGAAGTCCTGAAACCAGAGACGATCAACTACCGAACCTTGAAGCCGGAGAAGGACGGCCTCTTCTGCGAGAAGATATTCGGCCCTACCAAGGACTTCGAGTGCTACTGCGGCAAGTACAAGCGGGTGCGCTACAAGGGCATTATCTGTGACAAGTGCGGTGTGGAGGTAGCCCGGAGCAAGGTGCGCCGCGAGCGCATGGGGCACATTGAGCTTGCCTCTCCGGTGAGCCACATCTGGTTCGTCAAAGGCACCCCCAGCCGGCTTGGTCTATTGCTCGACATCTCTCCTCGCAGCCTGGAACGAGTCCTCTACTTCGCGCAGCACATCGTCACATATGTCGACGAGGAGGCGAAGAAGCACGTCATCGAGCAGCTAGAGGAGGAGATGGAGCGCGAGGCAAAGGCGCGCCAACTGCAGCACGTCGAGCGGATCACCGAGATCGAGCTCGCGCGGGATGAGGCAATCGACAAGATCAACGCGGACCGCGATGCGGCGCTCGCCGCCCTAGATGATGAGATGGCAAAGAGCGTCGACGCCGTCATGCAGAAGGCGGCGTCTCTGGAGAAACAGCTTGCCGGTCGGATGGGCAAGGCAGGCAACGAAGGAGGTGGCGCTGGATGGCGTCACGATAGTCTCCAAGGGTGAGCTGGTAGTCAACGAGTCAATCGAAAAGCTCAAAGAGGCGGCGCAGGCGCGGGTTTCGTCGCTGGAGGCCGAGTTTGCGGCGAAGCGCCCCGAGCTGGAACTGCGATCCGAGGTCGCAGTCCAGGAGCAGCAGATGCTGGCGGCAGCGGAGACCGAGCCCCTGCACAAGAAGATGCAGGAGGAACGAGAGACCCTAAACGATGAATACCGCGAGAAGCTGGCGGAACTGGACGAGGTCAAGGACCCCATCATCCACGACCGCATCACTCTCCTAACCGACGCCAAGTACCGCGAGCTGGAAGAGCGACTGGGAAGCGTCTTCTCCGCCGGCATGGGAGCGGAGGCGCTCTTCACGATGCTCCAGCGCCTGGACCTGGACAAGCTTCGGGAGCGGATGCAGCAAGAGACCCAGTCGAGTAGCGGCCAGCGGCGAAAGAAGGCCGTGAAGCGCCTGCGCGTGGTGGAGGCGTTGCGAAAGAGCGGCAATAAGCCGGAGTGGATGATCTTCACCGTCCTCCCCGTGCTACCGCCGGACCTGCGGCCGATGGTCCAGCTTGACGGCGGCCGCTTCGCCACGAGCGACCTCAATGACCTCTACCGGCGGGTGATCAACCGCAATAACCGGCTGAAGAGGCTGCTCGATCTGGGCGCCCCCGAGATCATCATCCGCAACGAGAAGCGAATGCTCCAAGAGGCGGTGGACTCTCTTATCGACAACGGCCGTCGCGGACGGGCAGTTTCCGGTCAGGGCAATCACAAACTGAAGTCGCTGTCCGACATGCTCAAGGGCAAGCAGGGGCGGTTCCGCCAGAACCTGCTGGGCAAGCGCGTCGACTATTCCGGCCGCTCCGTCATCGTCGTCGGCCCCGACCTGAAGCTTCACCAGTGCGGTCTGCCCAAACGGATGGCCCTGGAGCTGTTCAAGCCGTTCATCATGCACGCCCTGGTGAACAAGGGCATGGCCCATAACATCAAGAGCGCGAAACGCATCGTCGAGCGGGGACGGCCCGAGGTCTGGGACGTGCTTGACGATGTCATCAAGACGCGGCCCGTCCTCCTGAACCGCGCCCCTACCCTCCACCGGCTGGGCATTCAAGCGTTTGAGCCGGTGCTTGTCGAGGGGAGCGCAATCCAGATCCACCCCTTGGTCTGCGCCGCTTTCAACGCTGACTTCGACGGCGACCAGATGGCCGTGCACGTCCCTCTGTCGCGGGAAGCGGTGGCCGAGGCGCGGCAGGTGATGCTTTCTACCAAGAATCTGCTGCTGCCGAGCAGCGGCGACCCCACGGTGGCGCCGACCCTGGACATCGTTCTCGGCTGCTACTACATGACGATGATCAAGCCCAACGCCAAGGGGGAGTACCGAAAGGGGGTCCCACCCCAGGGGCTTTACGGGAGCTTCCAGGAGGCTAAGCTGGCCTACGACCTCGGTCTGACGAACCTCCAGGCGCGAATCAAGGTCCGCGACCACAGGACAAACGGGGAGTTCATCGAGACCAGCGTCGGCCGGATCGTATTCAATGAGGTCCTGCCCGAGGAGATGGGATTCCGCAACGAAGAGATGGACAAGAAGGCCCTCAAAGCGCTGGTAGCCGATACCCACAAGCGCCTGGGTAACGACCGCACAGCCCAGGTAGTCGACGATATCAAACGCGTCGGCTTCCACTACTGCACGAAATCGGGCACGACCATCGCCATCAACGACATCAAGACTCCGGAAGAGAAGGCACAACTACTGGAAGAGGCAGATGGGCGGGTCGCCGAGATCCAGGACCAGTTCGACGGTGGGCTGATCACAGAGCAGGAGCGATACGACGCTTCTGTCGCCGTGTGGAGCGACACCACCGAAAAGGTCCAGACGGCGATCCAGAATGGCCTCGACCGCTACGGCTCGGTGTACCTGATGGCCTCGAGCGGCGCCAAAGGTAATATCGCCCAGATCCGCCAGATGGCCGGTATGCGCGGCCTGATGAGCGACCCCTCCGGCCGGATTATCGACCTGCCGATCCGCAGCAGCTTCCGGGAAGGGCTCAGTGTGCTGGAGTACTTCATCTCCACCCACGGAGCGCGAAAGGGTCTGGCTGACACAGCCCTACGGACAGCGGACAGCGGCTACCTGACCCGCCGCCTGATCGACGTGGCGCAGGACGTAATCATCCTGGAAGAGGACTGCGGCACTCAAAGCGGTGTCTGGCTGACGCGGCCGACGGACAAAGGCGTCCTCGAACCGCTACGGGAGAGGATCATCGGCCGCTCGGCGGCGTCGGATATCGCCGACCCGAAGACAGGCGAGATCCTTGTCGAACGGAATCAAGAGATCGACGAGGAGAAGGCCACTCTCATAGAGGCGACAGGGATCGAGCGAGTCCACGTTCGCTCGCCGATGCTTTGTCAGGCGCGGCACGGTCTTTGCCGGCTCTGCTACGGACGTAGCCTCGCCCACGGCAACCTCGTCAAGGAGAACGCAGCAGTAGGTATCATCGCCGCCCAGAGCATCGGTGAGCCGGGTACCCAGCTCACCATGAGGACGTTCCACACGGGTGGTGTGGCCGGTCTCGACATTACAAGCGGTCTACCCCGCGTAGAAGAGCTCTTCGAGGCGCGTATCCCCAAGAGCCACGCAATTATCTCCGAGATCGACGGCGTGGCAGAGATCGTGCACGACGGCGAATCGCGCTGGATCAAGCTGACCAGCTCGGAATTCTACCGGGACAACTACGAGTTGCCTAAGGGCGCCGAGCTGCTGGTAGAGAACGGCGACTGGGTCGATCAAGGGATGGCCCTTGCCCAGATGCCGGCACCCAGCAGTAAGAAGACAGCTAAGAAAAAGGCGAAGGCTAAAGCCGAAGGAGAAGCGCGAGGAGACAACTGAGACAGCGCTTGTCGAAGTCCCGAGCGAGGAGAAGATCGTCGCCCGCATCGCCGGCCAAGTGAGCCTGGAGAAGGGCCGTCGCTTCTCGGTGATATATGAAGAGAAAGAGGAACGTGAGTATCCGGTGGTAGCGACCGCCCGCATCCTCGTCGAGAGCGGCGAGAACGTCCACGCCGGCCAGAAGCTCACGGACGGTGCCTTGAACCCGCAGGACGTTCTGCGCGTGATGGGACCGGAGGCGGTGCAGCTCTACCTTGTGGAGGAGGTCCAGAAAGTCTACCGCTCCCAGGGTGTGACCATCAATGACAAGCACATCGAGGTGATAGTCCGGCAGATGCTGCGCAAGGTGAGGGTCGATACGCCCGGCGACACCGACTTCCTCCCCGGCGAGCTGGCCGACCGATTCCGCTACGAGGAAGAGAATGCCAAGGTACTGGCAGAGGGCGGCGAGCCCGCCACAGCCGTGCCCGTTCTCCTGGGGGTGACGAAGGCATCTCTGAGCACCGACAGCTTCTTGGCAGCGGCGTCGTTCCAGGAGACAACGCGGGTGCTGACAGAGGCCGCCATCAGCGGTATGACCGACAGACTGGTAGGCCTCAAGGAAAACGTCATTATCGGAAAGCTGATCCCTGCGCGGGCGGAAATCGAGGTACCACCAGAGCCGGTGAGGGAGTTCTTCCTGCCGGAGAGGACGGAAGAAGGCGAATTGCTGCCGCTGGAGGCCAGACGAGGTCGGGATGAGGAGTCTGACGAGTCTATCCAGGCGCTGATGGCTGAACTCTTCTCATCGTCATCGGAGCTCTCCCCGTCGGAGGAAGGCGAGGCAGTGGCGGAAGAGGTCAAGGAAGAGACGGAATCCCTGTCGCCGGATTTCCTCCAGACGTTCGTGGCCGAGCCCGACGAATCGGAAGAGGAGGAGGAAGCGGTCGAGGAGGACGCAGAGACAGCAGAGACAGACGACTAGCCGGTCTCATTTCCTAACTGCTGACACAAGGAGAAAGCCTCGGTTTTGACGAACCGAGGCTTTCTTGTGGCGGGGAATAACCTCGCTGCTGAAGCGAGGACTGCAAGACTTATTTGCCGGCTGGACTCAGATTCAGACCAGGGCCAGTCCGGTGGCGATGCTCCTCGGACCCCGACTGCACTGACGTGACGCCAGCACACTGCCGACAGCCCTTCTCCGCTCTGATCGTCAGGAGCATGCGCTCCACCTCACGGTCAAGATCCTGCGCTAGTGCTCTGTAGTAGTAGTCGATGCTGATCGGGTCCAACACGGGACTTCTCCTCTTGATGGCGCTTCTCTTTGCGAGCGCCGGCTGCATATTCGTTTGAGATCGCGGGCCCCCCGGGCGCTACCCTCTTCGTATCTATATGTCAGACTAAATGCGGAGGGCCCGCAATACCTCGTCAGTGTCCACCCCCGTGGGGTCAATCGCCTTGTGTAGCTGCAAGCCCCGGTACAGGGACATCAGCATCGTGGCCACGACCTCGGGGTCAGTGTCGGGGCTTATCGTCCCCTGCTCGATGGCCAGGCGGCAGACGTCGGTCAGAGCAGAGCGGAAGGCCGCCCGCTGCTGTCTTGCCCGCTCCCGCTGCCTCTTGTTGCGCAGGGCTTCCGGCCAGATTTCGATGTCCAGGCGAGCCCAGTGTTCGAAATCGTCCCTCCGGAATTGACCCCAGAAACGGTCAGCCAAGATTGCCAGAGCCTCGCTTGCCTGGGACGTCTGCGCCTTCGCCTCGTTGATGACCTCCATCTCCTGGAGACTCCGCCGCTCCGCCACAGCATCGATGAGGTCTTCCTTGCTCTTGAAGTAGCGGTAGACGGCGCCGGGGCTCAGGTGAGCTTCCTCGCAGATATCGTGCATCGTCGTCGGGTGGATCCCCTTGCGGAGGAAGCACGTTTCAGCCGCATCCAGTATCTCGCTGGTGCGGGCTTCCAGGTGAGCGTTGCTCATTTTCGGCATGGCACTCTATTGACCCTGGCAGGAAATAACTATTCGATTTTAAAAACGAGCGTTCGTTCGTGATAAAGATAACACACTCGTCCTGCCTTGTCAACCCCCAAATGAGCAGAAGATCACGCGAGAAAGCCAAGAAATCGTCAGAATATCTGGAGAGTTCCAGCCGGGCCTAGGCCGGGCGCTGCCGCCGTCCCGTCGTGGCCCGCTCAGCCAGCTTGGCGGCGCAGCGCTGGGACTCGCCCGTCTGCAGACCGCAGACGTTGCAGGGGCTCTTCCGGCAGTCGGGAGTCGTAAGACCTTCGAGCGCCTTCTGCCATTCACCGCGGAGATAAGCGGTGGTGACGCCGACGTCGATGTGAGACCAGGGGAGTGTCTCGGAGGCGTCGCGCTCGCGGTGGGCGTAGAACGAGGGATCAAGGTGTTCCACCGCCAGGGCGGCCTGCCAGAGCGACCGGTCGGAGACCTCGTTCCAGGCGTCGAAACGGGCCCCAGCCTGCCAGGCGCGATGGATCACGCGACCGAGACGGCGGTCGCCGCGCGAGAGGACAGCCTCGAGGAGGCTTTGCTCCGGCTCTTCCCAGGAGAAGGCGACACCGACACGCTTGAGGCCCCGCCGGAGGTAGTCGTGACGCAGCCGAAGTTCAGCGAAGCCCATCTGAGGCGCCCACTGAAAGGGCGTGTGCGGCTTGGGGATGAAATTGGAGGTGCTGACGCGCACCTGCGCCCTTCCCCCGTGATGGCGGCGGCCTATCTCCTTCACAGCGGCGGCGAGATCGATGATGCCCTGAACGTCATCGAGCGTCTCGGTAGGCAGGCCAACCATGAAGTAGAGTTTCACGCTGGTCCAGCCGTGACTGAAGGCCGCCTCCGCCGCCTGCAAGAGGTCATCCTCAGTTGTCGTCTTGTTGATACAGTCGCGGAGACGCTGGCTGCCCGCCTCGGGGGCGAAAGTGATGTTGTGCTTGCCCTGACCACTGGCGGCGGCAGCGACGCTGACGGAGAAGCTATCGACACGCAAGCTGGGCAGGGCGATGGCCAGTGGCTTTTCGAAGCATCCTCGCAGTCCCTCGATTATCTGCGTGATCTGGGAGTGGTCGGCAGTGCTGAGGGAGAGGAGGGCCAGTTCGCTGTGCCCGGTGTTGGCGATGATCTCCCGCGCCGCCGCTATCACCTCGTCGCATTCCCGCTCCAGCCGCGGCCTGTAGACGATGCCTGCTTGACAGAACCGGCAGCCCTGCGTGCACCCGCGCTGGATCTCGACCGCCGCCCGGTCGTGGACGGTCTGGAGAAAGGGGACGATGGGCCGCAAGGGCGGCGGCGGCAAGGGTTCCACGAAACGCCGGGACACCTTCCGCGGCGCCGCGGGGTCAATCGGCTCCAGACGGCGGACGGTGCCGTCGTCGTGATAGTCGACTTGATACAAGCTGGGCACATAGACGCCGGGAACGGCCGCCAGACGGCGCAGGAGGTCGGGGCGAGAGACACCGTCTCTGACCTTCCCCTGCCTCAAGACCTCGACGATCTCGAGCACCACGTCCTCACCGTCGCCGAGGACAAAGGCGTCGATGAAGTCAGCCATGGGTTCCGGGTTCAGGGCTGCGGTGCCACCGGCGATCACCAGGGGATGCGAGCCGTCTCTCTCTGCGGCGAGCAGGGGAACGCCCGCCAGATCGAGCATGTTGAGGACGTTGGAGTAGGTCAACTCATAGCCGAGAGAGAAGCCGATGACATCGAACTCACGCAGCGGATGGCGGGTCTCCAAACTGAAGAGGGGAACGGCAGCGGCACGCAGCTCCGCTTCCATGTCGGTCCAAGGGGCGTAGGCGCGCTCGGCCAGGACGTCGGGCTGAGCATTTAGGATGTCGTAGAGGATGGCCAGCCCCAGGTTGGACATGCCGATGTCGTAGATGTCGGGAAAGGCGAGGAGAATGCGTATCCCTGTGGCCTCCCAGTCCTTCACGATTGAGTTCCACTCGCCGCCGACATAGCGAGCCGGCCGGTTCACCTTGGCGAGAATGCGGTCTATGTCCTGCATGTCCTGACGTACTTTCTCCATCGCCGAATACAAGATCATCATAGCCGAAGGGGTAGGCGCGGGCAATTTGCGCACACATCATCGAAGCATGGCCTTGGCCCTTGACTTGCCGGAGAAGCGAAGGTTAGGCTTCCGTTAGGCAATCTCGACAAAACCACAAATGGGACAGCATGACCCAACCCGAAGACGACCGGCCGCTACCGGAGACGGCCCCTCTCACAATCAGGGGTAAGACAGGGATTCTCTGGCAAAGTGACTACGCCTTGCTGGTGGCGGCGGTCATTCTCGTCACCGCCATCGCCTTCGCCTTCTTCTACTTCGAGCTCGACATCGCAAAGCTGCGGACCTATGGCTATCTGGGCGTCTTCGCCATCAGTCTGATTGGAGCAGCCTCCATCTTCCTGCCGACTCCCAGCATTGCCGCCGTCTTTGGTGGCGGCGTCCTGCTCGACCCGCTGCTCGGGATACCGACGCCGATACTCGTGGGGCTGGTCGCGGGCCTGGGGGAGGCAATAGGTGAGTTCACCGGATATGCGGCAGGGTACGGCGGCAGCGCCGCGATCCAGAATCGGGGCTTCTACCGCTTCGTGCAGAGCTGGATGGAACGCCACGGCACGATCACGATGTTCGTCTTCTCTGCCATCCCCAACCCGATATTCGACGTCGCTGGGATAATCGCGGGAGCGACGAGGATGTCCTGGGGGCGCTTCTTCCTCTCGGTCTGGCTGGGCAAGACAGTCAAGGACATACTGATAGCGGCGACCGGGGTGGCCAGCCTAGGACTGATCGACCGGCTCTTCGACTAAAGAGAGAGACGCCTGCTTTACGGCGTTTGAGATAGTTGATATTATCCTTAAGTAGCGATCTTAAATGCGGAGACCTGGCGGCGCTAGTTCGTCAGGAGAGACGGGATTGATCTCAGAGATTCAGCCATCTTTGATCTCTGCTCCGGGTGTGCTGGTGCACGCCCTTTTTCTTCTTTGGGTTGGGAGGAGCTATTATGGCGGAACTGGTCGTTCGAATCCTGGGGGCTGTGGTCCTGGGCGGGGGTGGATTCGGCCTGGGCTGGCTGGTAACTGAGGAGAGCAAAGACCCCGCCGCACTGGCGCTCTCTTCGATGCTCTTGGTGCTGGCAGCGGTCGTAGGGGCCTGGGGGTCTCCGTATCTGGTGCTGCGACCTCTGGCGAAGGGGCGACGCTGGTTCCGGTCTCTATCGCTGCTGCAGCTAGGCCTCGTCGTTGTAGGACTTCTGGCAGGCCTGGTTGCCTCCGCGCTGCTGGTGCCTGCCCTCTCTGTTCTTCCGGCGCCGGCTGACTGGATAGCGTCTCTAGCGGTCGCGGTCGTTGCCATCATCCTCGGGATCGGAGTGATGCTCAGTCGACAGGAGGAGCTAGCGTCGATCTGGGAACAGCGTGTCCCGGGGGGGAACAGGCACAACTGGAACGGCTTTGCCTACAAGAATACGGACTCGAAGCAGAAACTGCTGGTCGATACCAGCGCCATCATCGATGGCCGGATCGCCGACATCTCGGAGACAGGCTTTACACCGGGGACACTGATACTGCCGCGTTTCGTTCTCGATGAGCTGCGGCACATCGCCGATTCGCCGGACGGTCTCCGGCGCAACCGTGGCCGGCGGGGGCTGGACATCCTGAACCGTCTGCAGAAAGAGTCGCCTGTCCCTGTCGAGATCACGGATACTGACTTTGACGACATCCAGGACGTGGACAGCAAGCTGGTGAAACTGGCGTCCCTGTACGGCTGTCCCATCCTCACCAACGATTTCAACTTGAACCGGGTGGCCGAGCTACAGGGGGTGCGCGTCCTAAACATCAACCAACTGGCGAACGCCGTCAAATCGGTCGTCCTGCCGGGAGAGGAGATGGCGATCCGGATTATCCAGGAAGGCAAGGAGATTGGGCAGGGTGTAGGGTTTCTGGACGATGGGACGATGGTAGTGGTAGAAGGGGGCCGCCGCTACTTGAACGATGAGATAGAGATCGTCGTTACGCGGGTCCTGCAGACGGTAGCGGGGCGGATGATCTTCGCCCAACCTAAGGGGAACGGCTAGCACAATGACAGCATCATCCGACGAGACTGCAACTCCTGCGAAGGCAGGCGGCGTCGGCGCCATAATCGTGGCGGCGGGGCGCAGCCGGCGCATGGGCGGCGGCGACAAGCTCTGGGTATCGCTCGGCGGGCGGCCGTTGCTGGCGCATACACTGGCGATCTTCCAGCATTGCCCGTCTATCCATAAAATCGTTTTGGTACTGGCTCCCGGCCGGGAGAAGCTGGGGCAGACCCTCATAAAGCACTCACTTCTCAACAAGGTGGCAGCGATATGCGCGGGTGGCGAAGAGCGCCAGGACTCCGTGCGAGCGGGACTGGTGGCCCTTGGCCCCTGCGAGTGGGTGGTGGTTCACGACGGCGCCCGTCCTCTGGTGACGCGAGAGCTTATCGACAAAGGGCTGGCGGCCGCGCGCGCTACGGGCGCCGCGACCTGCGCCGTGCCACTCCATGATTCGATCAAGCTGGTCAGCGAGCAGGGCCTAGTCGAGAAGAGCCTCGACCGGCGACGGCTGTGGCAAGTCCAGACGCCGCAGGTGTTTCGATACGAGCTGCTGGTGGAGGCCCACCGCGCCGCCGCCAAGCAGCCCCCCGCCAGCGACGACGCCACCCTGGTGGAGCGTCTCGGCCGCCAAGTGAAAGCATATATGGGGTCGTATCACAACATCAAAGTGACGACACCGGACGACATGGTCATCGCTCAGATCCTGATAAGATGGCACCGCGGGTAGAGGCATGCGCGTCGGCATAGGATACGATGTCCACCCCTTTGGCAAGGGACGGCGCCTGATGTTGGGCGGCGTGCTCATCGAGGGGGAGGAGGGGCTCGACGGCCACAGCGACGCCGACGTCGTCCTCCACGCGATAATCGACGCTCTGCTGGGGGCAGCGGGCCTGGGCGACATCGGCCTGCACTTCCCTCCCGGCGACCCCGCGTACGCCGGCGCCGACAGCAAGGACCTGCTGCGGCACGTGATGCGCTTGCTCAAAGAAGCCGGCTATACGGTCGAGAATGTGGACGTCACTGTCATCGCCGAGCGGCCGCGGCTTCAGGATCACATAGGCCGGATGCGCCGGACTATCGCCCCCATCCTGGAGGTGGAGGAGATGCGCATCAGTGTGAAGGCGACGACCCACGAAGGCCTGGGGGCAATCGGCAGAGGCGAAGGGGTCGCGGCGATGGCTGTGACCCTGCTAAAGTAGATATTGTCGATGAATCACGATACAGCCGACCGAGAGACCTACTCGCAGAGCCCGGCCCTTTCCTGCTTTCGGGCCAGGAACTCCCGTTGCGTCTGTCGGAAGGGGTGCCCCACTCCGCTGGGGTACCCCGACAGCTCGACAGGCTCGAAGATGGGAGTATCCCGCAGGGAAGGAGGTAGGAAACGGTGTCGGTCATCGGCCGCATAAGACGAGATATCCGGGCTGCCCGGGAGCGAGACCCGGCAGCCGTCAGCAACCTGGAAATCATCCTCGCCTACCCCGGTTTTCACGCCCGCCAGTTTCACCGCTTGGCGCACACCCTCTACAACCTTAGGGTTCCCCTGCTGCCGCGGCTTATCTCTCACGTCAGCAGGTTCCTAACGGGGATCGAGATCCACCCCGGCGCCAAGATCGGCGAAAGGCTGTTCATCGATCACGGAATGGGCGTCGTCATTGGCGAGACGTCGGAGATCGGCGATAATTGTCATCTCTACCAGGGCGTGACGCTGGGTGGTACCAGCACCAAACGAGAGAAGCGGCATCCCACGCTGGGTGATAACGTAGTTGTGGGGGCCGGCGCTCAAGTCATCGGCGCTATCCACGTCGGCGAGAACGCGCGCATCGGGGCGGGCTCCGTGGTCGTCACAAACGTCCCCGCGAACGCCACGGTGATCGGCGTGCCCGGGCACGTGGTAGCTTACTACGACCCCGGAAACGACACTATGATCCGTCTGCCCGACCCGGAATGGGACCGCATCCAGGCGTTGGAGGACAGGGTCAAGCAGTTGGAGGAGCATATAGCTTCTCAGCATCAGGGAAGGCAGCAGTCGGGAGAAGGAAACGGAGAATGAGGCTCTACAGCACACTCACGCGAAAGGAAGAGGAATTCGAACCGGCGGGCGATACGGTGAAAATGTACGTCTGCGGGCCCAACCTCTATGCGCCCTGTCACATGGGTCACGCTATGAGCTACGTCATCTTCGACGTCCTGCGCCGCTATCTGGAGTACAAGGGCTACAAGGTACGCCACGCCCAGAACTTCACCGACATCGAGGACAAGATCATCACCCGCTCGCAGGCGCTGGGGATACCCATCGGCAAGCTGGCCGAGCAGTACCGGGAGCAGTTCTTCAAAGACATGGACGCGCTCAACATCCAGCGGGCCCACGTCTATCCCATCGCCACGGAAGAGATACCGGGGATGATCGAGATGATCCAGGGACTGATCGCCAAGGGGCACGCCTACGAGGTGGAGGGAGACGTCTACTTCCGGGTCAACAGTGACGACGACTACGGCGAGCTATCCGGACGCTCCCTGGACGACCTGCAGGCGGGGGCGCGGATCGAGGTGGACGAGCGAAAAGAGCACCCGATGGACTTTGCGCTCTGGAAGGCATCGAAGGAGGGCGAGCCGTCGTGGGATAGCCCCTGGGGGCCGGGCCGCCCCGGCTGGCACATCGAATGCTCGGTCATGTCCTTGCGCTACCTGGGCGAGACAATCGACATTCACGGCGGTGGTCAGGACTTGATATTCCCCCACCACGAGAACGAGAAGGCGCAGTCGGAAAGCTACCTGGGCAAGAAGCCCTTCGTTCGCTTCTGGGTCCACAACGGGCTGGCCCGCCTCAGCGATACTGAGGAGAAGATGACGCGTTCCCTGGGCAACCTGATCTCGATCAGCGAGTCCCTGGCCCAGCACGGCGCCGATACCCTTCGCCTCCTCATACTCAGCTCCTACTACCGCAGCCCCCTCACCTACACGGATGAGGCGCTGGCAGCGGCCAAGCGAGGGGTGGAGCGGCTGCGGACGGCAGTACACGCGGCGTCACCGGAGGACGGGAGCAATCCCCTAGACGGCACGCCCTTCCGGCAGCGCTTCATCGAGGCGATGGAGGACGACTTCAACACCGCCCAGGCGGTCGCCGCTCTGTTCGATCTAGCGCGGGAGATCAACCGCGCCCGCGACGAGAGCCGCGCCATCAAGGAGGCTCAGGCGGTAATGCAGGAGCTTGCCGGAGTCCTGGGGCTCACCCTCCAGGAGACGGAGGATGCGTCCACCCTGGCAGCGGCGCCCTTCATCGACCTTCTGTTGGAGGTGCGGGACGGTCTGCGAGAGGCGAAACAGTTCGATCTGGCGGACCGCGTCCGTGCTCGGCTGGCGGAGTTGGGCGTCACGCTGGAGGATTCCCGCGAGGGCACCACCTGGAAGCGCAAGGATTGACTTTGCGAAGGGCAACACCTATACTACTGTACAGTATAAGCCCCGATTAACGGGGGCCTACTTTTGTTACGCCTTAGAGGGGGCGTGCCCGAGTGGCGCAATGGTAGCGCAACCGATTTGTAATCGGTAGGTTGGTGGGTTCGAATCCCCCCTCGGGCTCCAAAGCTCGTCCGCAGTGGAGGGGTGGGTGAGTGGCTAAAACCGGCGGTCTGTAAAACCGCAGCCTGACGGCTTCGCAGGTTCGAATCCTGCCCCCTCCACCATCCTCCCGCCAGTGGGAGGATACGAGGCGAGACGATAAACGGAGGCGCAAGCCGAAGGGGGCGAGGAAGCTCCCCCGTTAAGGTCCGCCGGATGCGAGCCTTAATTCATTGGCGCTGACAAGCGCGGCGACCCACCGGTCAAGCGCTGGCTGCAAGTGAGCGGCAAGGCCCAGACACAGGGGTACAAGGCCGCCAGCCGCAAGTTCAGGCGCCCACATAGCTCAGCCGGTAGAGCACGTTCTTGGTAAGAACGGGGTCCTCGGTTCGAATCCGAGTGTGGGCTCCATATTCAGGAGGATTAGACGACATGGCCAAGAAGAAGTTCGAGCGAACCAAGCCCCACGTAAACGTCGGCACCATCGGTCACGTAGACCATGGTAAGACCACCCTTCTCTCGGCGATAACGAAGGTGTTATCGCTCAAGGGGCTGGCGGATTACCGCGACTTCTGGAGCATCGACAACGCTCCCGAAGAGCGGGCACGCGGCATCACTATCCAGGTCCAGCACGTGGAGTATGAGACAGAGAAGCGGCACTATGCCCACATCGACTGTCCTGGCCATGCTGACTATATCAAGAACATGATCACGGGCGCTGCTCAGATGGACGGCGCCATTCTGGTAGTGGCTGCTCCGGAAGGGCCGATGCCCCAGACACGGGAGCACGTGCTTCTGGCCCGTCAGGTCGACGTGCCGGCGATGGTCGTCTACCTCAACAAGATCGACCAGATGAGCGACCCCGAACTGCTCGACCTCGTGGAGCTCGAGCTACGAGAACTCCTCACCAAGAACGGCTTCCCCGGCGACGACACGCCGATAGTCCGGGGCTCCGCCCTAGCGGCAATGGAGTCGGACAGCAAGGACCCCAATGCTCCCGAGTTCGAGAGCATCTGGAAGCTCATGGACGCGATCGACGAGCACGTCCCGCAGCCGGAGAGGCCGCGAGACCAGCCGTTCCTGATGCCCGTCGAGGACGTGTTCGGTATCAAGGGACGCGGCACAGTCGTGACCGGCCGAGTCGAGCGCGGGGTCGTCAAGGTCGGCGAGGAGATCGAGATTGTCGGCCTCACCGAAACCCGCAAGACGGTCGTGACCGGCGTGGAGATGTTCCGCAAGACTCTGGACTACGGCGAGCCCGGCGACAACGTGGGCTTGCTCCTCCGGGGCATCGAGCGCGACGACGTACAGCGGGGACAGGTGATCGTTGTACCGGGCAGCATCAAGCCTCACACCTACTTTGACGGGCGCGTATACGTCCTCTCGAAGGAGGAGGGCGGCCGTCACACGCCTTTCTTCGCCGGCTACCGGCCTCAGTTCTACCTCCGCACGACGGATGTCACCGGCGCCGCCGAGCTTCCGGAAGGGGTGGAGATGGTGATGCCCGGCGACAGCGTCGACCTGAAGATCCGGCTGATTGACCCGGTCGCCCTGGAAGAGGGACTGCGCTTCGCCATCCGCGAGGGCGGGCGAACCGTGGGCGCCGGCGTTGTAACCAAGGTAATCGAGTAAGAGCGCCGGAGTGAATGGGTCAGGTTGGTGAAAGGTAAGAACAACTAATGGCCAAGAAGGAAGATAGAGCGATCATCCACCTGGCCTGTAGCGAGTGCCGAGAGCGGAACTATACGACGGTCAAGAACCGCAGGAACGACGCGGACCGCCTAGAACTGCGCAAGTATTGCCCCCGCTGCCGTGCCCATCGCCCCCACCGGGAGGTCAAGTAGGATCTGCATGCCAGCGACACCCTTGAAACGAAGGGCCTGACGCGCGGAGGGAGTTGAATCTATGAGTCGCGCCATGAGGCGCCATCCCCTGAGTAGTAAGCCATCGAAGCGGCCGGCTCCGATAAGGGCGCCGCGACCGGCGAAGGGGCCACCCTCTCCACGCGCCAGCAGGGGCTGGCGTGGCCTGCTCATGCCGCGTTGGGTTCAGGATATTGCCGGTGAACTTAGGAAGGTAACGTGGC
Source organism: uncultured Chloroflexia bacterium (assembly GCA_963763495.1). GTDB lineage: Bacteria > Chloroflexota > Dehalococcoidia > DSTF01 > JALHUB01 > DAOUEO01. The sequence goes on along the minus strand of CAVXOY010000020.1, from coordinate 49,117 downwards.
CCACCCGTCACGAGACGACGAACCTGACTATAGTCGTCTTGGTGGTGGCGGTGGCGATCGGGTTGATACTGGGCGGCATTGACATGCTCTTCAACTGGGCTATCTCTAGCACCCTGCTGCGCTAGGGGATCGAGGGGAGAAGGTGGCAAGAAAGAAAAAGGCGGCAGTCGCGACAGAGGAGCCGGAGGCGTCGGTCCAAGCGGCGGCCCGGGCTACCGAGGAACCCACCGATATCTCAGTGGAGGGACGGTCCTGGTACGTCATCCACACTTACTCCGGCTACGAGAACAAGGTGAGGACCAACCTGGAGCACCGCATCGAATCGATGGATGCGCGGGACCTCATCTTCCAGGTGATCGTGCCGACTGAGGATGAGATCGAGATCAAGGACGGCCAACGCCGCACCGTTGAGAAGAAGGTCTTCCCCGGCTACGTCCTGGTGCAGATGATTGAGCTGCGGGAGGACGACCCGCAGGCCAGCCGAGCCTGGTTCGTGGTTCGTAACACGCCGGGAGTTACGGGGTTCGTGGGTTCGGGCACCCGGCCCACCTCCCTGGACGTGGCGGATGTCAAGAAGATCCTCCGCCAGATGCGGTCCGAGGAACCCCGAGTCAAGGTGGGGTTCGTAGTCGGTCAGAGCGTGCGGGTCATCGATGGTCCTTTCATGGACTTTGTCGGTCAGGTCGACGAGATAAACCTGGAGAAGGGCAGGGTGCGAGTCCTTGTCTCCTTCTTCGGTAGAGAGACACCGGTGGAACTCGATTTCCTTCAGGTAGAGAGGCTGTAGCTTGGCCAAGAAGATACGCGCAATCATCAAGCTCCAAATCGAAGCCGGCAAGGCTAACCCGGCGCCGCCCGTGGGCCCTGCTCTGGGTCAGCACGGCGCCAACATAATGGCCTTCTGCAAGGACTACAACGAGCGCACAAGCTCGCAGGCGGGCACGATAGTACCGGTGGAGATAACCGTCTACGAAGACCGCTCCTTCATCTATGTCCTGAAGACATCGCCCGTCTCCGACCTCCTGAAGAAGGCCATCACAATCGAAAAAGGAAGCGCCTCGCAGAAACGCGAGAAGGTAGGGCAGATCTCTCCCGCCAAGGTCCGGGAGATCGCCGAGACCAAGATGAGAGATCTCAACACCTCGGATCTGGAGGCGGCAGTGAAGATGGTCGAGGGGACCGCACGGAGCATGGGGATTGAGGTGCGGGAACCGGCCGCAAACGGGGACGATACGAAGGATGAGTAAACCAGGAAAGAACTACCAGCAGGCAGTCGGCTTGGTGGACCGCCAGCAGACATACCAACCGATGGATGCCATTCAACTCGCTAAGAAGGCCGCCTACGCCAAGTTCGACGAGACCGTTGAGGTGCACATGCGAACGGGGCTGGACTCGCGCCACGCCGAGCAGCAGCTACGCGGCTCCGTCCTGCTGCCGCACGGCCTGGGCAAGACGGTGCGGGTGCTTGTGTTCGCCGAGGGCGAGGGCGCCAAGCAAGCGCAGGACGCGGGAGCTGATTTCGTCGGCGGCGACGACCTGATCAAGAAGGTCGAGGGCGGCTGGACGGACTTCGACGTAGCACTGGCGCAGAGAGAGCTTATGGGCAAGGTGGGCAAGCTGGGACGCGTCCTCGGCCCCCGTGGTCTGATGCCCAACCCGCGCTCCGGCACGGTGCTGGAAGAGCAAGACATGGGCAAGGGTGTGCGCGATGCCCGTCAAGGGCGGGTAGAGTTCCGCCTCGACCGCAGCGCGCTCATCCACGTGCCCATCGGCAAGATAGGCTTTGAGGAAGAGAAGCTCTTGGAGAACCTGGCGGCAATGGTGGAGGCGATAGTGAAGGCGAAGCCCAGCGGGGCAAAGGGGCAGTTCATCAAGAGCATAACTCTGACAACGACGATGGGGCCGGGAATCAAGCTGGATCTGGCCCCCACGTTGAGCCTTACGACTAACTAGGGGCCACCGGCCGGAGCGGCCTGTAGCCCCCGTCATTGGAATACATACGGCGCCGCAGACAGCGGGTCCCCGAATATCGGGGTTAATAGAAATGCCCGCCGAGGCAAGGGAGAAGTTGGTGACGGACTCCCGTCCTGAGTCCCCACCTTCCCTGAGGGCCCTTGTCTGTGGTGACGAGGGCCTTTCTGTTACTGGAAGGGGAGAGAGATGCCAACAGCGAAAAAGATGCAGATCGTGGAGGAGCTCACGGAGGAGATCACGCGGAGCTCCATCATAATCGGGGCCGAGTACAAGGGCCTTCGGGTGACCGAGATGGGAACGCTGCGCCGCCAGCTCGGCGCGAAAGGGGTGCAGGTCCGCGTCACCAAGAACACCCTGCTCCGGCTGGCCGCTGCCGCGGCAGGTAAGCCGGAGGTCGGCGAGCTCGGCGAGGGCCCTACGGCGATCATCTTCAGTTACGGCGACGCGGCGGAGACGGCCAAGCTGGTAAGAGAGTACGCGCAATCAGCCAAGAACGCGTTCGCCCCCCGGCGCGCCTTCATGGAGGGCCAACTGCTCTCGGCGCGCGACCTGGCCGACATAGCGACGCTGCCACCGCGGCCAATAATGATGGGGCGGCTAGCCGGGAACATTCAGGCGCCGGTTTACCGTTTGGCCCAGCTATTGGCATCGACATTCGTCCATCCAACCGGCCAGCTCTTGAACTCGAGCTTGTTTCAACTGGCCGGCCTGTTGGATGCCCGGGCGAAGCAGTTGGAGAAGGCTTAGCCTTTTCTCCACGCTGCTCAGCCACAGCTTCATTGTGCGATGTTCTCAGTTCTCAAATAGAGGAGGAATAACAAAGTGGCAACCAAGGCAACAAAGTCGACAGAGAAAGAAGGAGCAAGCGGCCGCGTAGATCAGGCTTTCGATCTGATCAAGGAGATGACGATCCTTGAGGTACGCGACCTGAACAAGCGCATCGAGGAGGAGTTCGGAGTTAGCGCCGCTCCCATGGCCTTCGCCGCTCCCGTGGCCGTCGCCGCCGCGCCTGGCGCCGAGGCGGCTGCCCCCGCCGAGGAGGTGGAGGAGAAGACAGAGTGGGCGGTCGTCCTCAAGGACATGGGCGCCAACAAGATCAACGTCATCAAGGCAGTGCGCGAGGTTACCACTCTGGGCCTGAAAGAGGCGAAGGACTTGGTGGAGAGCGCGCCTACCAACGTGAAGGAAGGCATCTCCAAGGAGGACGCAGAGGCCGCGGCGACCAAGCTGCGCGACGCCGGCGCCACCGTCGAGCTCGCCTAGTTGAGCTTAATCTCATAATGATCAGCCCTTGCCTTACTGGTCAAAGGCGCCAAAAACTGTTATAGTGCCGCTTGCATGAAGTGTTACGCCTGCGACAAGGATGCGGTTCATGAGTGCAGGCGCTGCGGTAGGCTGTACTGTAGCGATCATGGCGACGAACTCTGCGCCGAGTGTCTGCAGCCCGCCAGCGCCCTGCCTTCCTATCTGCTCTACCGGGGGTCGCTTCTGGCGCTTCTGGTGGGAACAGCCGTTGCTCTCTGGCTCCTGCTGAAGCCGCCGGAGGAGGCAAGCCAGTCGCCGCCCAGCATCATCGCGCCGACAGCGGCGGCGACCTCCACAGTGCGGCCGCCGTTGCTGACGCCCACCATAATCACGCCACGAGCGGGCACACCAGAGGGCACGCCGGCAGCAACTCCGGCCGGTACACCGGAAGGCACACCAGCCGCGACACCGCGCGCAACTACTACTCCCGGTGCTACCGAGTACACCGTGGGAGAAGGTGATTCTCTATTCAGCATCGCCGAGCAGTTTCTCCCTCCCGGAGAGGATCTGGCGGACTTCGCTAGACGGATAGCGGAGCGAAACGATCTCAGTCTCGAAGACCCTCTGCTCCAACCCGGGCAGACGCTGATCATACCCCAATAAGGACGAGCGCGGTCTTGGATGAGAGGCGATCCGCGGCCAGGTCGGCGATCATCAGGGATGCCGCTATCTACACTCCCCTGTTTCTCGTCATCGGCGCCGGCTGGGTTGCCACTCTGATCGATATCCTCATCGACAATCGCGATCAGATCCCCTTCCTCGTCGTCCTCAGCCTGCTGGCTCTTCTCACCGGATACCAGAGCATCCAGGCCCTGCGCGACCTGCTGGCACAGCCCAAAGCAACGACCGGCGAAATCCTTCGTATGTGGGGCCGCGGCGGTCTGCAGATCATGCCGGGGCATTACATTTATGTCAATAAGAACGTGTTCAAGATCCCCCACGTGCTCTATGACAAGCTGGAGAAGGGCGATACCGTCTCCATCACCTACTACCCCCATACGAACACGATGGTGACGTTGCACAAGGAGAGCGGGAAACCCGCCGCCGCCCGCTGATCCGCCGAGCAGCGGAGAAAGGCATCTGTGTCAACAAGCGAGAAGGCCCCCTTGGAGTACTACACACTGATCCGGGACCTCCCAGCCGCTGAGCGGCCACGGGAACGGCTGCGCGATTACGGCCCCCAGGCCCTCTCCAATGGGGAGTTGCTGGCTATCATCTTGAGGACGGGGGCCAGCAAAGAGAGTGTGCTGGAGATGGCGTCGCGCCTTCTCTCGCACCACCAGGGTCTGGCGGGGCTGGCGCGCGCGAGCTTCGCCGAGCTCTGCAACGAACGGGGGCTCGGCGAGGCTAAGGCCGCTCAGTTGAAGGCAGCGCTGGAGTTGGGGAAGCGCCTTTCGGCGACACAACCCGACGCCAAAGCGGTCGTGCGGTCTCCCGCCGACGCCGCCAATCTGCTCTCCCCGGAAATGAGCCTCCTGGAACAGGAACACCTGCGCGTCGTGCTTCTGAACACGCGTAACGAGGTGATGGGAACCCCTGAGGTCTACAAAGGCAGTGTCAACGCCTCTTTGGTGCGGACGGGCGAGATCTTCCGCGAGGCGGTCCGCCGCAACTGTCCAGCGCTGATAGTGGTGCACAATCATCCTTCGGGTGACCCAACTCCGTCGGCCGACGATGTCGCGATGACCCGCCAGATGGTGGAGGCGGGCCGTCTTCTCGATATCGAGGTGCTGGACCACCTCATCATCGGCCACGGGCGCTATCTCAGTCTGAAGGAGCAGGGGCTGGGATTCAGCGGCTAGGGAAGGGAGAGGCGGAGCGACAGTAGTATGCGAGACTACCCTAATTGACATTTGGACAGGGGCCGTCGATAATTCAAGAGGCTGGTTGTTTCACCAGCCCGCGCAAGGAGGTGTACGGTTGAAGAAGACATTAGCTTTCTTCCTGGTCGCGTTGACTCTGGTTGCCGGAGCAGCGTTTGTCGCCTGTGGCGGTGGGGACGATGAGAAAGAGAACGGGGACAAGACAACACCGGTAGCCGAGGAGACCAAAGAGACGGACGGGGAAGACACTCCTGAGGACAAGGACACGCCCGCCGCCAAAGAGACAAAAGAGGATGATGGTGGAGATAGCGGTGGCTCGCTGGATAACGTGCCCATCTACCCGGGGGCCGACGAGGTCATGACCGGCGAATGGTCGGGAGATGAGGCGCTCATACCGGCGATTGGGGACGGCGAGAACCCCGCTGATTTTGAGACTGTCAAGTACGGCATTTACGAGACCGACGACTCTCCGGACGATGTCTTTGAGTGGTACAAAGACAAGATGAGCGGGTGGAAAGAAGAGTGGGTATTCGCCACCTCCGGTGAGGAGGGTGCCGGTGGCATCGGCGTTTGGAGCAAGGACGACGGCAAGACCGCTGCCTGGATCATGGTCGGCGAGGACAGCGGCAAGACCAGCCTGACGGTCATGACCGGTTCCCAGTAGCGGGAACCCTCGGTCAATTCCCTTCGGCAGAACCGAGAGGGGTATCCTTACTGGATGCCCCTCTCTTTCATGTAGACAATGGCCTCTGCCTGGACGATCCGGTAGACCTCGGCAAGAGGCATCTCCTTCTCTCGCGCCAAGCGGCGGCAGTCTTCGTATTCCGGAGAGACCTGTACCGGCTCCTGGTTCCAGCGCTTGATCTTCACCGTTGCCTTTCCCAGGCTGGAAGGGAAAGTGACCACTTCCCGCTCCGCCTCGTGCCGGCGCACCTGCGTCACGCGCACCCCCAGCGTCGAGCTCTCCCGCAGCAGCACGCCGACAATCGCGTCCTCTTTCTCCATCGCACAGAGAACGGACAGCTTAGTCGCCGGCCGGTTCTTCTTCATCTGAATCGAGGTGAACCAGACGTCGGCGGCGCCGGCGGCGAATAGGCGTTCCTGCACGTAACCCAGGACCTCCGGGCTCATGTCGTCGATATTGGTCTCCACCAGGAGCGTCGCCCCCTTCTCCTCCGGCAACTTCTCTCCCAGCCAAACGCGTAGCACGTTGGGCCGGCCCGCGAAGTCGTAACTGCCGGCGCCATAGCCGACTTTGTTGACTCGCATCGCCGGCCTCTGGAAGCGGGCAAGCGTAGTGACGATAGCAGCGCCGGTCGGGGTGACAAGCTCACCCTGCCAATCAGTCTGCGAAAGGGGGGCACCGGCGCGGGCGATCAGCTCCAAGGTGGCCGGCGCGGGAACGGGCAGAGACCCATGGCTCCCCTCCACGCTTCCCCCACCGGCCGGTAAGGGCGAGGCGAATAGTTCTCCGACACCGAGGAGGCGCAACCCTGCCACCGCTCCCATGACATCGATGACGGTATCCAGCGAGCCCAGTTCGTGCAACACAACCGACTCCGGCGTGGCGCCATGCACCCGCGCCTCCGCCTCGGCCAGGCGCTGGAAGATGGCAGCGCCGCTCTTCTTGTCGCTATCGGGCAGAGTGCTCTTGTCGATCAGAGCAAGGACTTCGTTCAGACGGCCGTGGGAATGATCGCTTCTCCAGACCAACGATAACCTGGGTCGCTGCGAGTCCGGCCCGCTGGGTCTTCTTGACTCTCAGGCGATAGCCCTCTATTCCCAGCTTCCCCAGCTCACGGCGCAGGGCGGAGGCGGGCAGCCCGGCGTCCACCAAGGCGCCGAGGAGCATGTCGCCGCTGATGCCGGAGAAACAGTCGAGATAGGCGATGGGGTGCATTGCTTCCTCTCTCGATCAACCGCGCTAGGCCGCTAGTCCTCGTCGGCAGAACAGGCGAGGCGGTTGATCACAGCGGCAAGGTAGCCGGCGCCGAAGCCGTTGTCGATGTTCACAACGGCGACGCCGGGGGCGCAGCTATTCAGCATGGTCAGCAGAGGAGCCAAGCCCTGGAAGGCGGCCCCATACCCGGTGGAGGTGGGCACAGCGATTACGGGCGACGAGACGAGGCCCGAGACAACGCTGGGTAGAGCGCCTTCCATTCCAGCGACGACGACCAGGACCCGCGCCTCTCGGAGCTTCGGCAGGTGGTCGAGCAGGCGATGTATTCCCGCCACGCCGACGTCGTACACCCGCTCGACCTGATGGCCCATCAGTTCCGATGTCACCGCCGCCTCCTCCGCCACCGGCAGGTCGGCGGTCCCAGCGCAGAGGATGACGACGCCGGTCATCGGGACCGGAGGGTGACGATCTACAGTCACCGCCCGTGCCTCTTCGTGGTAGACAGCATCGGCGATGCGCTCCCGGATCGCCTGAAAGCAGGGCTCATCGACGCGGGTAACGAGGAGGCGTCCCGATCGCTCCACCAGCTTCTCTGCCACGGCAACGATCTGGGCCGTCGTCTTGCCCTCGCCGAGAATCACCTCAGGCAGGTTATCGCGCAGGGCCCGGTGGTGGTCGATCTTGGCGAAGCCGATGTCCTCGTAGGGCAGATAGCGCAGTTCTTCCAGGGCGTCTTCAACCGAAGTGGCGCCGCCGGCCACCGCTGCTAGGAGTTGCCGGATCCTCTGCTCGTTGATGCTCTCACCTCTCGATAATCATACACCCTGCCCCGAATACGAGCATATCATCGCACCCCCCGATTGCGGGGAGAGCCCTTCCCCGCGGTACATCCTCAACGGGTGCCTTGTTTGCCCAATAGAGGATGGTATAATCTGCCAGGGATGGCTGTCAGAACGTGGGTCGGGCGTTTTGGGATTGCGCGGGGGCAGGCAGAAGAGACAGGCCCCTGGCAGGGAGCGTTCACTTGGCGCGAGCCCGGTGAAGAGCCTGCCGATCTCTACGTCCTCGTCCATCCCGCTCTGCCGGGAAGCGAGGAGTTCTGCGGCCAGTTGGTGGCGGTCATCGGCCACCTGTTTGAACGGCAGAGCCTCTCCCTGACCGGCGCGTTGGTCAAGGCGATCAGCGCCGCCCACGAGAACCTCCGCGACTGGAACCGCCGCAGCCTCCGCGAACACCAGGTGGGCGCCGGCCTAAGCTGCCTGGTCGTGCGGGGATCGCTTGCCTATCTGGCCCAGGTCGGCCCCAGCCTCGCCTACCACCGCACTGGGAGCGGCCTCCAGCGCCTGACACCGCAGGACCCCCAATCCACCGCTGTCGTCGGTCTGGGCGAAGAGCTACGCCCGGAGCTAACCCGATTCGATCTGGCGCCGGGCGATCTGGTGCTGGTGACATCCCCCATTCTCTCCGAAGTCGCCGACGATGAGACGCTCGCCGCCCTCCTCGGAGCGGACGGGGAGCAGGCCCTCTCGGAGGTCTACCTGCTCACCCGCGACCTGCCGGATTTCTCGGCCTTCCTCCTAAGCTGCTACGCCGAGCCGGAGGCCGTCATCGAACCCCCACTCGCCGCTGCTGAGGAACCCGCAGAGACTGAGGTCGAAGATCGAGAAGTAACCTTCGTCGAGGAGTCAGAGAGACAGCTAGACTTCACGGCTATCGAACCGCCGCCGGCCCCCAGCGATGACGAGGCCAGCTCGCCGCTGGAGGAACTGGAGGGAGACGAGGAGGAGTATGCCCCGCCTGCCTTCAGGCCGGAAGGGGCCGCCCCACCCTCCCCCGACATCACTCATACCACTGTCCGTCTCCGAAGCTCCCAACCGAGCCTCCGCAACTACTCTCGCACTACAACCTCAAGCCGCACCCACCTCTTCTCCTGGTGGATGATCATCATCGCCCTGCTGCTGGGAGTCGGCGCTTTGCTGGCGTGGTGCCTTCTCCCCGACTCGATGGAGAAGAACCGCGAGGACAAGTTCTCTTCCCTTCTGACGGAGGCCCGCGCCTCCTACTCCGACGCCTTGACCCTGACCGACCTCGGCGACAAACGCCTCCAACTACAGAAGGCGGATGAACTGCTTGTCGACGCGACGGATATCCACTCCGACGACGCTGAACTCCAGACCCTCCGCGCCGAGGTAGCCCGGGCGCTGGCGGAGATGGACGCCGTCTACGAAGTAACCGACCTCCGTCCCCTCGCCGATCTGCGGACTCAGGTGACCGGCGACATCTCTCTCCAACGGCTGGTCGTCGGCGACGGCGAAGCGTACTTCCTCGACCGCAAGGGAGGCCGGATCATAGGCCTTGCTCTGGGACAGCCCGAGGCGAAGGCGGAGGTAATCCTCAGCGAAGGCGATTTCGTGGGCGTCATCAAGGCGGGCCGGCCGCTCCAGATGACCTGGGCGCCCGACGTCAACGGCGGCAGACTGCTAATCCTGGACAGCGACCGTCATCTATTCTCTTTCCACCCCAGCAAGGGCACCGGCCTCGTCTCCCTGCGGGGCGCCGACGGCTGGACATCGGCCGACGGCCTCGCCGTATACAGCGGCAATCTGTACGTGCTGGATACTGAGGGTGACCAGGTGTGGCGCTACCTGCCCACGGACGGCGGCTTTGACAGCGAGCGCACAGGCTTGCTGTCAGGCGCAGACCTGGCGGGCGCCGTGGGCATCGGCGTCAGCGGCGATGTCTACGTGCTCAACGGAGAAAGGCGGCATCCGCCGCTTCTCCGGGGGACAGGAGATAGCTTTCGAGATGGACGGCATTGACCAGCCCATCGTCTCCCCCGCCTCGCTGCTGCTTAGCGAAGGGGGGCTGCTGGTGGTCGACCGCGGGCAACAAGCGGGTTGTGGCTTTCGCGCTCAACGGCCAGTTCCAGGGCCAGATCGTCAGCAGCAAGTTCACCGACCTCCAGGCGGTAGACGTGGACGGGGTGACAGCCCGCCTCTATCTTCTCGACGGCGACTCCCTGTACGACACCGCCTTGCCGCCGCTGGGACAGGAGAGCCAACCCGCCGCCACGGAGGAGCCGCCTGCCGCGGAGACTCCTCTCCCTGACCAAGAGGAAAGCACTCCTCCACCCCAATGAGAATCTTAGGAATCGAAACGTCCTGCGATGAGACCGCCGCCGCCGTCGTCGAAGACGGACGCCTCCTCCTCTCCAACGTGGTCGCCTCCCAGATCGACCTGCACGCCCGCTACGGCGGCGTCGTCCCCGAGGTGGCCTCGCGAAAGCACCTGGAGAGCATACTGCCGGTGATCGAGGCGGCCCTCGACGAGGCGGGCTGCGCTTGGGACGACCTGGCGGCGGTAGCCGTGACGGTCGGCCCCGGCCTGTCGGGATCGCTCCTCGTCGGCGTCAACGCGGCGAAGGCGATTGTCTTCGCACGGGGGATGCCGCTCGTGCCGGTAAGCCATCTGGAGAGTCACATCTACGCCAACTGGCTAATACAGGAGGATGAGGACACTCCACCCCCTAGCTTCCCCCTGCTCGCCCTCGTCGTCTCCGGCGGTCACACGGACCTGGTGGTCATGACGGATCACGGCCGTTACCGTCAACTGGGGAACACCCGCGACGACGCCGCCGGCGAGGCGTTCGACAAGGTCGCGCGGCTTCTCGGCCTCGGCTACCCCGGCGGGCCGGCGGTCGAGAAGGCGGCAGCGGGCAAGAAACCGTCCCTTCGCCTGCCGCGAGCCTGGCTGCCGGGGAGTTACGACTTCAGCTTCAGCGGCTTGAAGACGGCCGTCCTCCGTCTTACCCGCGAGAGCGGAGGACAGAAGGCACCACCGGAAGAGCTGGCCGCAGCCTTCCAGGACGCCGTCGTGGACGTGCTGGTCACGAAGACAGTTCGCGCCGCCCGCGAGGAGAGGGTGAAGGAGATAATCCTGGCCGGGGGCGTCGCCGCCAACAGCGCCCTGCGGCAGCGTCTGCTGGCGGAAGCGCCCGTGCCGGTGCGCCTGCCGCCGCTCGTCTTCTGCACCGACAATGCGGCGATGGTCGCTGCCTGCGGCTACTTCCACCTCCAGCGGGGGATAACCGCCGGCCTCGATCAGGACGTGATCAGCGGCCTCGGATTCGCCCCTGTCTAGGTCAAGAGCTACCGCCAGCTCGCGCTATCCTTCCCCACGCTCCAGAGAGTCGAGGTTATCCTCCACTACCGCGACGGGAACGGCGCGAAGCAAGATCGACACTACGAGCAGCACGACCAGCAGGTCGTCGAGATAGCCGATGACGGGTATGAAGTCGGGGATGAGGTCGAGCGGCAGGGCCAGGTAGACGGCCAGCGCCGGCAGCAGGACTTTCGCCCAGCCGGGCACGCGCCGGTCTTTGAAGAGCCGCCGGAGAAGGGTGAGCTTGGCCCGCCAGGGCAGAGCGATGATCCTCTTGCCCAGCGCGGAACGCTCGCTGTCGCGACGGGCGGAACGCCAAAGCACCAGCGCTCCCAGCAGACAGAGCGAGCAAGGCTCAGGGCAACGGCCATGAGGAGCCAGGCCCACCAGGGCATCAGCGCATTCCTCCGCCAAACGATCTCTTCAAAACGCTATCCTTCTCTTCCTCGACAAGCAGCCGGCAGCGCCCAACCTCACGGATCCTAGTTTCGCTATCCTCGGGAGAGCGGGCAGACGCCGCACCCTCCCTGAGTGCAGTACTGGTGGTAGAGGTAGAGCAGGCCTTGCTGGCAGCAAGCGCCCCATTGACCGCCTCTGCTGAAGAGGGACGATTCCAGCAAGCGAGTAGCGCCGTAAGAACCGGAGCGAGGGAGACGCTGAAAGAGCATCAGGGCTTGCTGGGAAAGGGCATCCAGGCCGCGCGCCTGGCCCCAGGCGGCGGCGAAGGGCAGGACGACGTTGATCAGGAGCTCCAGGGCGCGCCCGCGGCCGACGAGGGCTCCCAGCGGGGCAGCGCTGGCGGCGGCCACGTCGTAGTGGGTCAGCCAGAACCCGTCGGCGGGTACCTCCCAGCCGGCAATGAGAGAACGCAGGGGGACCTTTTCGCTGACTGTCATCAGCTCTTGCAGGCTCCCCACCAGACCCGGTTTCCAGCGATAGAGGAGGCGGACAGCCCCCGCCAGGCGACGCGCCGGGTGGTTGGCAGGCCGGACGCTGCCGCCGTCGCCCAGATCGAGGGAGAGAGACTGTTCTCCTCGCGCCTCGATCCAATGCTTCTCTAGTTCTCGTACGTAGGGGGAACGCGGCCCGCCCAGACCCCGCTGACCCGGCAGCAGCCCAGCCGTTCCCAGGAGCAGCGCCTCGCCCCCCACCAGCCCGCCGGCGGCAAGGGCCGTCTGCAACCTCTCATAGGGGATCAGGCGGGCGAGGGCTGCGAATCTCTCCCCGTTCCGGTTGTAGCCGAGAGCCCGCAGCAGGGCCTCGTAGAAGACCTGGCTGGCCGCCCCCCGATTCAAAGCAACGGCGAACCGGCTCTGCTTCTGGTGAAAGCGCAGCCGCCCCAAACGGACGACCGTCTCTCGCACTTCTATCTCGCCCAGGCGGGCCACGGCACCCCGGCAGGGCTCCTCCCAGAGGGCGGGCTGGGCCAGCCAGAGGCGGAGCTGCTCGGCGCGGCGGGCCACCCAGGGAGCGAGGGCCACGACGGCGACGCGGCGGCCGCTGCGAGAGCTCCGTGTCCTCCTCCTCGTCATCGTCGAAGACGACGTGCAGCGCCAGGTTGTCGTAGCGGCTGTCGTGGTGATGGCCGTGGCCGCGGAAGTCGCTGGCCCGGACGTGCAGCTCCACATCGCCCTTCAGAAGATTGCCCGCTTCATCGGCGATGATAGCGTCGCTGAAGTCGGGGCCGGCGCCGGGGCTATGGCGGCCGCGGTAGACGATCTGGAGGGTCTCGCCGCGGCGGGTCTTCAGGGCGCCGCTCGGGAAACGCTGTCCCTCCCAGAGCCGCACCAACTCCTCCTCGCGCAGCGCCGGCGCCGCCGGAAAAGGCACAACCACGGCTGGAAGTTGAGTCTGTGCCTCCCTCGGCGAGGCTGCCCTCGTGCTCGCCGCCGCCAGTAATCGCACCATGGCGGGGCTAGTCTCCTTCCTCGCCCGGCGGCTTCTGATCGCGCTCAGGTGATTCTTCGCCGCCGCCGGCCTCGTAGGAGAAGCCGGCCCGCTCCGCCACGAGGGTGAGGAGACGCGCCGAGGCGCCGCGGGGGCGGTACTGCTCGGTCTCCCACTCGCTGATCGTCTGCTGGCGCGTCCCCAGCTCATCGGCCATCTCCTGCTGGGTGAGACCGAGGTGGCGGCGCAGCGCCTGGACCCGGGAGGCGTCCCAGTCGTACTTGACTCTTTCTCTTAGCCATGAAGGAATCTTACACGGAAACGTGTACGCCGTCAAGCGACGATCTTCTTTCATCATCGTGACCTTCAGCTTCTTGCGCGTGGGCGGCGACTGCGCTAATATTATGGTTGATTAGCACTCTCGTCATGAGAGTGCTAACCTGCTGCCCGGCCGAGAGCAGCCGGGCGGAAGGACTCAGGAATTTCCAATCGTAAGAGAAGGAGGGTCTAAGATTGGCTACCAAACTCATTCCCCTGGCGGACAAGCTTGTGATCAAGCCGGTTGTCCAGGAAGAAGTGCTGGCAAGCGGCATCGTCATCCCCGACACGGCCAAGGAGAAGCCTCAGCAGGGCGAGATCGTGGCGGCGGGCCCCGGGCGGTTGGACGATGAGGGAAAGCGCATCGCCATGGACGTCAAAGTCGGCGACCGCATTCTCTACGCCAAGTACAGCGGCCAGGAGATCAAGATCGATCAGACCGAGTACATCGTCCTCTCCGAGAAGGACATCCTCTGCAAAGTTCAGATTGTGGATGTAGCGGACAAGGGGGGTATTCGGTCCATAGCGCCGAAGGGTACTATCAAGAAGCAGCAGAAAAAGTAGCCTGACTCACCCTTCGCTCATCAGAGGCAGAAAGGCTTGTCGGGAACAAAGAACTCTTGCTAGTGGGCGAATGGAGCGAAGTTAGGAAAGGAAGGTATCTGTGGCCAAACAACTGGTTTTCGATGAGGACGCCCGGCGCCTCTTGAAGGAGGGCGTCGACGCCCTGGCTGACGCCCTAAAGGTTACTCTCGGCCCCCGCGGCCGCACGGTGGTAATCGCTAAGAGATTCGGGCCGCCGGTGATCGCCAACGACGGCGTAACTATCGCCAAGGAGATCGAGCTCAAAGAGCCGTTCGCCAACATGGGCGCTCAACTGGCGAAAGAGGTCGCGACTAAGACCAACGACGTCGCCGGCGACGGCACGACAACCGCCACCGTCCTCGCCCAAGCGATCGTGCACGAGGGACTGAAGAACGTGGCCGCCGGCGCCAACCCGATGGCCCTGAAGCGGGGCCTGGAGAAGGGTGTGGAAACGGCAATTAAGACGCTGCGACAGATGGCGCGGCCGGTCTCCGGCAAGGAGCAGATCGGCCAGGTCGCCTCCATCGCCGCCATCGACACCGAGATCGGCGACCTCATCGCCGACGTCATGGAGAAGGTCGGGAAAGACGGCGTTATCACTGTCGAGGAGTCGAAGGGGCTGCGGATGGAGACCGAGTTCGTGGACGGCATGCAGCTCGACCGCGGCTACGTCTCCCCCTACTTCGTCACCAACACGGAGCGCATGGAAGCGGCGCTGGACGACCCCTACATCCTGATCACGGACAAGAAGATCTCCGCCATCGCCGAGATCCTGCCCGTCCTAGAGAAGACGCTCCAGGTGACAAAGAACCTCGTCATCATCTGTGAGGACTGCGACGGCGAGGCGCTGGCCACGCTGGTCGTCAACAAGCTGCGCGGCACCATCAACGCCCTCGTAGTCAAAGCCCCCGCCTTCGGCGAGCGGCGCAAGGCGATACTGGAAGACATCGCGATCCTTACCGGCGGCGCCTTCATAACCGAAGACATGGGCCGCAAGCTGGACAGCGCCCAGGTCGCCGACCTCGGCCGCGCCCGCCGCGTCGTGTCCAGCAAAGAGGACACGACGATCATCGAGGGGCACGGCAGCGACGAGGCGATCCAGGCGCGAATAAAGCAGATCAAGGCCCAGATCGACGAGACCGCCTCTGAGTTCGACCGTGAGAAGCTCCAGGAGAGGCTGGCCAAGCTCGCCGGCGGCGTCGCCGTCCTCAAAGTAGGAGCGGCAACCGAGGTCGAGCTCAAGGAGAAGAAACTGCGCGTTGAGGACGCCCTCTCCGCCACCCGCGCGGCCGTGGAAGAGGGGATCGTGGTCGGCGGCGGGGCAGCCCTGCTGCGCACTCAGAAGGCGCTGGAGAAGCTGCAGGAGAAGCTGGAGGGCGACGAGCGCACCGGCGTCGGCATACTGGTAAAGGCGGTAGAGGCGCCGATGACCCTTATCGCCGAGAACGCCGGCCGTGAGGGCTCGGTGGTCGTCGACGCTGTGCGCAAGGCCAAGGACGCCGACATCGGATACGACGCCGTGAGCGGCGAGTACGTCAACATGTTCAAGCAGGGGATCGTCGACCCCGTGAAGGTGGTACGCTCGGCGTTGGAGAACGCAGCGTCCATCGCGGCGATGGTGCTCACCACCGAATCCCTTGTCTCGGACATACCCGAGGCACCGACCGCAGCGCCGATGCCGGCACCACCCGAGTACTAGAAGAGATCACAACGGACAATGAGGGCCGCCTGGATGCACCGGGCGGCCCTTTCTGTTTAGACTCCAGGAAGATGGTGAGGAGTTAGGCGGCTAGTCTTAAGACAGCGGCGCACCAGCCTCGATCTAGCGGAATAGCCGGCCTAGAGCTTGAGCAAGGGGAGAAACCGTCTCTCGCTTCGGAAGGGCCCAACAACCGCCAGGTTGAGGCTGCCGCTGACCAGCAGTTCGTTGGCCACCCGCCTCATGTCCTCGACGGCAACCGCCTCAACCTCCTCCACCACCTCATCGACCGTCCGCACCTTGCCCAGGAGAAGCTCCTGGGCCCCGATCCAGCCGGAGACGGCCCGGGTGTCCTCCATCCGCAGGAGCATTCTCCCTTTCGATAGCTCCTTGGCCTTGCGCAACTCCTCTTCGGGAACACCCTCACGAAGGTGATCCAACTCCGTCACCAGCGCCTTCAGCGCCTTGAGGGCGTTTTGGGGGTCAACCCCGGCATAGATGCTCAAAGAGCCGGCATCGAGGAAGTGGTTGACGTAGCTGTGGATGTCGTAACAGAGCCCCATTCTCTCCCGAAGCTCCAAGAAGAGCCGGCTGCTCATGCTCTCGCCCAGAATGACGCTGAGGAGGTCGATGACATAGCGATCGGGGTGCTCAATCGGCAGACCGTGAACAGCCAGGGACAGATGCGCCTGCTCCGTCTTCTTCTGAGTCACCGCTATCCCCGTTTGCGTCTGAGGCCGGCGCGCCGGGAACCAGTCCGATGGTTTCCCCGACGGCCAATCGCCCATCGCCCTGCCGATGAGATCCAGCACCTCCTCCTCGCCGACGTTGCCGGCCACGCTCACCACCATGTTGTTGGGCACGTACTGGCGGTGAAGATAGTCTAGGACCATGTCGCGGGTCACGGCCGACACCGTCTCCCGGTTGCCCGCCACGTCCCAACCCAAAGGCTGATCAGGCCAGAGAACCTCGTCGATAAGGACATCGACGAGTTGGGACGGTGAGTCGGCGACCATGGCCAGTTCCTCAAGGATGACCCGCCGTTCCTTCTCTACCTCCTCCGGCGCCAAGAGAGAGTAGCGGAGCATGTCCGCCAGTATGTCCACCACCAACTCGAGGTGAGGCCGCGCGACCTTGCCGTAGTAGACGGTGAGCTCGCGATCGGTGCCGGCATTCAGGATGCCACCAACGTTGTCGATGACCTCGGATATCAGCCGAGGACTGGGCCTTCTCTCCGTCCCCTTGAAACAGAGGTGCTCCACGAAGTGAGAAAGACCTGCCTCAAAGGGCCTCTCGTAGCGGGAGCCGGCGCCGACGTAGATGCTCACACTCACCGAGCGGGTATGGGGCATGGGAGCAGTCAAAACGCGGAGGCCGCTGGCCAATTCAGTTCTATGGAACGCTTGCTCTTCCATGTGTTATCGGGAATCTCCCTCTCAAGAACGGTCTAGGGGCTACTCCCCCAGTCATTGTACGGGCACCGACTCAGGCCACTCAAGCAAGGCCGCGGTACCCCAAGATTGCCCACGAACCACGTCAATAGATATCAAGAACGACCCCCTGCTGCCGAACCTTACAACAGGAAAGCCTAGTAAGAGGCAGACGGTAGAGCATGCCCGACAGAGTTCAGAGCCTGCGCGACTTGGCAAATGCTGTCTTCGACAGCCCTTCAAGGGAGAAGAGGCTTGCCCAAGTTGTGGATGTGGTTCGCGATTCCCTTGCCGTCGACCGGGTATTCCTCGTCTATGTCCAGGACAGGGATTTCCTGACCTGCGGGGATTCCTCTTCCCGCGACAGTCTTGCCACAACCCAGATCGGGCTCTGGCTGGTGCAGCACCAGATCGAGATAAGCGGCGGGCCGGTGGCGTTCAACATATGTCACGAGCGGGTCGAGGAGATCACAGGCGCCCTCGATGCCGATGGTCGAGCCTACGTGGCTTTCCCTGTGCCCAGCGGCGGCACCTCTGATGAGATGCTGATCATAAGAGGCCCCTGGGAGTGTCGGATAGACGACGGCGTTTTCGCCTTCGTGGAGACTGCCACCCCTGCTCTGGCTCTCATCATGGAGCAGGAACTGAGCACCTCGCGCGCGGCTCGTCAGAGGGAGCAGATGACCGCCCTGGCCAGCGCCGCTGAGCTGCTGACCCAGGCCGAGCGCGTGGAGGTTGCCCTCGAGGACCTCGCCACCGCCATCTCCCACTCCAGCGGCTATGAGCTGGCGTCCATTGACGTGTACGACGAGCGAGCGCAGGCCTTCATCATGACCGCCATCAACCAAGACCCCGCAGGTCAACACCTCGCTGGGACATCTCTGGCGAGCACAGGGCATGGGCCCGACTGTACTCTCCCGCGGTGATGGAGCTGACCATGCGCAGCCGCAAGCCGATCCTCGTATCCGATCTCCAGAACGACGAGCGGGTGCCGGCGTTCGGGCGGAGGTTCTTTAGGAACGCCCACATCTTCGCCGGCGGCCAGTTCCCGCTCATTTTCCGCGACGAGTTTCTGGGAACGTTGAGAGTGGCCAGTCAGCGTCCGCGAAGCTTCTCGCCGCAGGAGGTGGACGTTCTGGAAGGGTTCGCTGCTCAGTTAGCGGTGGCTTTGAAGGCGGTGCGCATGTACAAGGCCCTTGCCGAGTCGGAGGAGCAGCTGAGAGAGTATTCTCAGCAGCTCCAGGAGGGCATGGAGATCCAGCACCGCCTGGCAAGGACCGACGCATTGACGGGAATACCCAATCGGCGGTACGCGGACGAGGTGGTCAAGGGGGAGCATGCGCGGGCGACTCGGCACAAGACGCCTCTGAGCGTAGCAATCGCCGACGTGGATTTTTTCAAGGCGATCAACGATACCTACGGCCATAAGGCGGGGGACGAGGCCCTAGTGCAGTTGGCCGACCTGGCGCGGCGCAGTTGCCGGCAGGGCGACGTCGTGGGACGCTACGGCGGCGACGAGTTTCTGTTTGTGCTGCCTGAGGCCGACCAGAACGCGGCGAAGAGGTTTGCCGATAGGTTCCGCTCCAGCGTAGCCAAGCAAGTATTCCACCTGTCGTCCGGCCAGCGCATACGAATGAAAGTGAGCCTAGGGGTAGCAGAGCTTGACAGGGAGGGAGGCCAGAGGCCATCAGCGCTTGTCTCAAGAGCAGACGAGGCGCTGTACGAGGCGAAGTCCCAAGGGCGCAACAGGACCATCGCCTACCGCTCGCCGAGGCAGGCTGCATAGATGCCCATGGATCCTTCCCCAGATGCTTTGCTCAAAACGACGCAAGCCACTGCGGACTCTTCGAGGGTATTGCCTCAGCGGCGGCTTCGGGCTTTTCTGCTGCTGAGGTATGAGGGACGGCATGCGAGAAGCCGACATTTCGATAGACGGTCGCTGCGCCTGATGCACAGCTTGACTGGGAGAACCGATGAAACAAGCGTTTGACGCCGTGCGCCGGCTTGCCAAGATGGCAGTGGAGAGCGACGCGACTAAGGATGACCTCACCCGCATCGCCGACACCCTACGCGATTTCCTTGATGTGACCCGGGTGCATTTTGTCTACGCCGAAGATAGGGACTGGGCCGCCTGCGGTGATTCCCGGTCGGGAGACGATGTCGGCACGGGACGAACGGGTCTTTGGCTGGTGCAGCAACAGGCCCAGACACACGAGGGGCCGGTCGCGTTCAACATGCGAGACCGCCGGGTGGAGGACTTGACGAGCGACCCCCAGGCCGAGGGGCGGCAGTATATCGCGCTTAGGATCCCCACCCTCGAAAGCCCCGCAGAGATGCTGATCATGCGGGGACCCTGGGAGAATGGCATCGACGCTCAGGTGCTGAGGTTCCTAGATCTGGCGCTTCCCCCTCTGACCTTCTTCATGGAGCGTATGCTAAATGCCGCTCGCGGTTGCCGCGAGCGGGAGCAACTGAAGACTCTGGCCAATGCCGCGGCGGTGCTTACCCAGTCTGAGGACACCGAATCCGTTCTCGAAGACCTGGCCACCGCCATCTCCAGTTGCATCGATTATGAAGCGGTAACCCTCGACCTCTGGGACGAGGCCTCGGAGAAGTTCACCGTCCGGGCGATGAACCGTTTCCGCTGGCAGGATACTTCGCTGGGCCACGAGTGGCAGGACCTGATGGCTTCGATCCCCTACATGCCGGCTCTGGAAGCTATCCGCACCCGGCAGCCGACCGCTATCACCCGACCTCCAGAACCAAGAGCTGATTCCCGAGGTCGCCCGCAAGTTCTTCCGCTGGGCGATGTTGAGGTCGGGGGCTGAGATCCCGATTACCTTCGGCGACGAGGCCTTGGGCACCATGGGTCTGGCCAGCTTCCGGGTCCGCACCTTCCCGCCGGAGGAGGTGGAGTTCCTAGAAGGGATAGCGGCGCAGGTGGCGGTAGCGCTCAAGGCTCGGCAGATGTACAAGGCGCTGGCGGAGTCGGAGAAGCAGCTACGGGAGTACTCGGAGAAGCTGCAGGAAAGCATGGAGGTGCAGCACCGCTTGGCGAGGACGGATGCGCTGACGGGGATACCGAACCGCCGATATGTCGAGGAAGTAGTCGAAGGAGAGTGCGCGCGAGCGGTACGCCATGACACTCACCTAAGCGTAGCGCTGATGGACATGGATATGTTCAAAGGGGTGAACGACCGATACGGGCACAACGCAGGAGATGACGCGCTGGTGCAGCTAGCAAGGCTGGCCCGGCGAAGCTGCCGGCGCGGTGACGTGGTCGGCCGTTACGGCGGCGATGAGTTCCTGTTCATTCTGCCGGAGACAGACTTGCGGGCGGCGCGGAGATTCGGGGAACGCTTCCGAAGCAAGGTAGAAAAGCAGAAGTTCTATGTGTCCAGCCGCAGAAGCATAAAGATGCGGACAAGCCTAGGTGTGGCAACAGTTCGACACCAGTA
The DNA here is from genome assembly GCA_963763495.1 of uncultured Chloroflexia bacterium. Classification (GTDB taxonomy): domain Bacteria; phylum Chloroflexota; class Dehalococcoidia; order DSTF01; family JALHUB01; genus DAOUEO01. The sequence continues at coordinate 28,577 of CAVXOY010000020.1, read as the reverse complement.
GCGGCGAGAAGGTGGCAGATCTGATCGCGAGAGCCGACGCGGCACTATACGAGGCGAAGTCCGCAGGCGGCAACACCACCTGTCCTCGAATCGCCGCCGACGTGGCGGCATAGTCTCTCCTTCAAGTCCACCGCCGACGGGCTTGCCTATCCTCCTCAACCCAAGCCACTAGCGCGGGAATACGGCTCTCCCCGAATCTCATTCCCTGAGTCTTACGATCCCTCCCAGGTCACGTCGCCGCAGAGATCCGGCGGGTGTTCGCGGGAGGCGAAGACGGCGTACTCCCGCCGGGAGCGGCCGATGGTGGTATCGTCGCCGTGCCCGGGGTAGACGATGGTGTCATCCGGCAGCGCGAAGAGCCTCTCCACGATCGACTTTATCTCCTGCTGCAACTCCTCCGGACGGTCGCTGTGGCCGGGGCCACCAGGGAAGAGCGTGTCGCCGGCGATGAGGAACCTACCGGCAAGCAAACATAGGCTGCCCGGCGTATGTCCCGGCGTGTGGATGACGGTGACGCGCTGCTTGCCCAGCGGCAACTCCTGGCCATCGGTCAGGCGCTCCTGGACCTTCTGCGGGGGCATGCCGATTTCGTCCTCATGAGCGCAGACGGGCGCGCCGGTCGCCGCCGTTATCAGGTCATAGGACGGCAGATGGTCGGGGTGAGCGTGGGTGAGGACGACCCGCGTCACGTGCGTCCCCTGGGCCGCCTGAAGCAGCTTCTCCCCCTCGTGCGGCATGTCGACGATCAGGCTCTCGCCGCTCTCGGGATCGATGATCACGTAGCCGTTGTTGGCGAACGGCCCCAGCGGCCCTACCTTGATCACGGTCAGACCTTCATCCCTGTGCGCTCGTCACGTCTCTCCTCCCTGGGCGCCGGCTGATGGCTGGCAGGATAGCAGAGCGCGACATAGCGGTCAAAGCGGCGTCGCCTGAGCCGGTGAAGCCCTGTATAATGACTGCGCATCACCCACAACCTTCTCGAGAGAGCTGCGATGGAAGTCACTCCCAACGTCCACACCGTCCGCGTACCGATGAAGTCTCCCGGCGTCTACTCCCCTAACGTCTATCTGGTGGTGAACCAGGGGCAGGGGATCATGATCGACAGCGGCTTCCCCAACGATGACTCGTTCCGGGAGCGGATGGAGTACCTGGAGGGACTGGGAGATGTCAAACTGGCGTACATTGTCCTCACTCACCATCACTTCGACCACGCCAGCGGCGCCCGCCGCCTCAGTGAAGCGACGGGGGCGCGCATCGCTATGCACCCGCTGGAGGCGCAGCTTCTGCGCGAGTCGGCGGAACGGGAGCGGCCCGAGGATAGCCCGGAAGAGCGGATGCTACGCCGGGAAGCGGCGAAGGTGACGGTCGACCTCTCTCTCGAAGACGGCGATACACTGCCGGTCGGCTCGCTCAAGTTGCGCGTCGTGCACACGCCGGGCCACAGCGCCGGCCACATCTGCCTCCTCCTGGAAGAAGAACGGGTGCTGTTCAGCGGCGACAACGTCCTCGGCATCGGCACGACGGCGATCGCGCCGCCACCCCACGGCGACATGGCCCAGTACCTCGACTCCCTGCGCAGGATGGAAGAGCTCGACGCCGCCCTCATCTGCCCCGGTCACGGCCCCATCGTCCGCCAGCCCAAGCGCAAGATCGAGGAACTGATCGAGCACCGGCGGGAGCGCGACGAGCAGGTGCTTCTCCTCATCAGCCAGGGGAAGGAGAGGCTGAGCGAGCTCGTGCAAGGCATCTACCCGGAGCTGAGCCCTCATCTGGAGCGGATGGCGCAGGGGCAGATACTATCGCATCTCCACAAGCTCCAGAGCGAGGGCAAGGTGGTGATGCAGCAGGAGGGAGACGAGGTCGTCTGCCGGCTGCCGGGATAGGCTGACGCCGCCGGTTGCCTAGACCCTCCCCTTCGCCCATCGTATAATCTCGATACCGGCCGGAAACCGTTCTTCCCTGGATGTTGACTTATGTCTCTTGATCCCGCTTTTGTCCCGATCCTGCCCCGCACGGCCGCTGCCACGCCGGAGGGCCATCTGACCATCGGCGGTTGCGACGCGGTCGATCTCGCGCGCGAGTTCGGCACGCCGCTCTACGTCTTCGATGAGGTCGAGCTGCGCGAGGGCTGCCGCGAGTGGCTGGGCGAGTTCCGCTCCCGCCACGAGGAGACGACCGTCACCTACGCCGCCAAGGCCTATCTCAGCCGCGCCCTGGCCCGTCTCATGGCCGAGGAGGGTCTGGGGCTGGACGTGGCCTCGGGGGGAGAGCTGGCGATAGCCTGCGCCGCCGAGTTCCCGATGGAGCGGGTCTACTTCCACGGCAACAACAAGTCGGCCCAGGAGCTTTGGGAAGGGCTGGCGGCGGGGGTGGGCCACGTCGTCATCGACAACTTTCACGAGGCGGTGCTGCTCAACGACGCGGCGGGCGACCTGAAGCGGACAGCAGCCGGTGTTGCTGCGGGTCTCGCCCAACATCGACCCTCACACGCACCAGTACATCACCACCGGCGCCCTGGACAGCAAGTTCGGCATCGCCATTGCCACCGGCCAGGCCGAGGAAGCGGTGCTGAGCCTGACGGCGTCGCCGTGGCTGGAGCTGGTAGGGCTGCACGCCCACATCGGCTCCCAGATATTCGACATGGAGCCGCACGCCCAGACCTGCCGCGTCGTTGTGGACTTCGCCGCGCGCATGGAGGACAGCCACGGCCTCGCAACTCCGAGAGCTGAGCGTGGGCGGCGGCTTCGCCATTCAGTACGTTCGGGGCGCCGCGCCGCCGCAGAAAGGCGAATACGCCGAAGCCGTCGACCTCGGCCGCTGAAGGCAGTGCTGCGCAGCACACGTCCTGCCCTTGCCGCGCCTGACAGTCGAGCCGGGCCGCTCCCTCGTGGGCCGGGCCGGCGTGGCCCTGTACAGCGTGGGGGCGCGCAAGGAGATCCCCGGCGTGCGGACGTACGTGACCGTCGACGGCGGCATGGCCGACAACATCCGTCCCGCCCTCTACGGCGCCGCCTACGAGGCCCTGGTGGCGAACCGCCTGGAGGGTGGAGCGTCGGAGAAGGTGACGATTGCCGGCAAGTACTGCGAGTCGGGCGACGTCCTGATCAGAGACGCCGACCTGCCCCGGCTCTGGGCGGGTGACATTCTGGCGATACCGGGGGCCGGCGCCTACTGCCTGTCGATGGCCAGCAACTACAACGGCTCGCTAAAACCGGCTGTGCTGTTCGTCAAGGACGGCCAAGCGCGGCTGGTGCGGCGTCGCGAGACCTACGACGACCTCATGCGCTGCGATGTGTAGCGCCGGGCTGGGGTGAAGCGGTGTGGACGATCATCGGCCAAGAGCGGGCGGTGGCTATGCTGACCCAGGGCCTCTCTCAGGAGCGCCTCTCCCATGCCTACATCTTCAGCGGCCCCGCCCAAGTCGGCAAGTTCACCACGGCGCTGCAATTCGCCCAGGCCCTCAACTGCCACGGTGAAGACCCGCCCTGTCGTCGCTGCCGCCCGTGTCACCTGATCGAAGAGGGTAAGCACCCCGACGTGGAGGTGGTGACCGTCGGTGGATTATGTGAAGAAGGTGGGCCCGAACACAAGGACCACTCCGCCGACGGCTCCAAGGACATCCGCATCTGCCAGATACGGCGGCTGGAGCGGCTGGCGAGCCGGACGCCGTTCGAGGGACGGTATCGGGTCGTCATCGTCGACCCGGCAGACGCCCTAAACGTCGAGGCCGCCAACGCCTTCCTGAAGACGCTGGAGGAGCCGCCGCCGGCGCTGGTCCTCATCCTGGTGACGAGCCGCGAGGGATCCCTCCTGTCAACGGTGCGCTCCCGCTGCCGCCAGATACCGTTCTCTGCCCTGCCGATCAGCCGAGTCGCGCAGGCGCTACAGGAGGAGTGGTCGGTGCCGGCTGAGGAGGCCGCAGTGCTGGCCCGTATGAGCGGCGGCCGCCTGGGCTGGGCCGTGACCGCCTGGGAGGACGAGACGTGGCTGCCCGCCCGCGAGGCGACGCTGGAGGAGGTGTACCGCCTGACCACCGCCGGCCGCGACGAGCGCTTCGCCTACGCCTCCCAACTGGCCACGCGCTTCTACCGCGACCGCGAAGGCACGCTGGCGACCCTCGACCTGTGGCAGGAGTGGTGGCGGGACGTGCTGCTCGTCGCCGCGGGATGCACCGACATTGTGACAAACGTAGGCAGCCTGGACAGACTGGGCCTGGTCGCGCGAAAATATAGTATAGGAAAGGCGAAGTCCTTTCTGGAGAGCATAGCTCGAACACGGCAACGCCTGCTCGACAACGTGAACCCTCAACTGGCGCTTGAGGTGCTGATGCTCGACCTGACAGCGCCGGTTTCGAGAAAGGAGAGCATCTCCCCTGTTTAGGAGGGGGCTGCGACAGCGCTCCCGTCCCACAGGTGAGATTCGATGGATATGACGGAAGAATCAGCGGCGACACAGACAGTCGTAGGGGTCCGGTTCAAGGATGCGGGCAGGGTTTTCTATTTCGACGCCGGCGATCTCTCCCTGGAGATCGGACAGCGTGTCGTGGTGCAGACGCCGCAGGGCTCCGAGGTGGCAAAGGTCGTGATCGCTCCCGATCAGGTGCTGGCGAGCGAGATCAGCGAGCCTTTGAACCACGTTCTGCGGATAGCCGAGGCCCGGGACATCGAACAGGCGGAGTCGCTCAAGAACGCCGTCCACGATGACCTGGTGATCGCGCGGAAGAAGGTGGAGGAGCACAACCTGCCGATGCTGCTCGTGGGCGGCGATTTCAACCTCGAAGGCACCCAGCTCACCATCTACTTCACCTCCGAGCAACGGGTGGACTTCCGGAACCTTGTGCGCGACCTCGGCTCCACGCTGAACAAGCGGGTCCAGCTTCTCCAGATCGGCGAGCGCGACCGGGCCAAGCTGGCGGACGGGATCGGGCACTGCGGCTATCAACTATGCTGCCGCTCCTGGCTGACCAGCTTCCCCTCGATTTCGATCAAGATGGCCAAGGAGCAGGACGTGCCCCTTAACCCGGCCAAGATCTCCGGTGTATGCGGCCGCCTCCTCTGCTGCCTGGCCTACGAGCACCCGCTGTACCGAGAGATCAGGGGGCAGCTCCCCAAGGTAGGACAGTTTATCTCCACCCCTGCCGGAAAGGCCAAGCTCATCGGCATCAACGTGCCCAAAGAATCCGTCTCCCTCCAGATGGTCGAGGGGCTCACCGTGGTTGAGATGACCATCGCCGAGTTGCAGGGCCAGTACGGCACCGCTGTCCGGCCGGCGGAGCTCGACGAGCAGGTGATCAAGGCAGAGGCTGCGAAGACCGTCGAGGCGCCGGCAGCGGCCCCAGCGCCGGCGGAAGCGGGCGAAAGGACGGCCGACGCCTCGGACAAACCACGACGCCGTCGCCGCCACCGCAACGGCCGGAATAGAAACAGGAGCCCTAACCCTCCCGGCGGTGGACAGCCTCCCGCGGGGAATTGACGCCCTGCGGGAACGTCCAATAGACTGTCCCTGGACGAAGGCACGTCTTCTCACAGGGACAGCCGGCAGCCCAGTTGCCTGTTTCGCCGGGCGAAGGCCGTGAGACCCCAGCCGTCTCGAACTCTACGTTAGCCCACGACTCAGGTTTCTCCGTCGAATGACCAGCGCCGGCCTTGAGACCGGCCGATGAGCAACAAGGAGGTTTTCCCTTGCTAGAGCTGCAAGCGACTGACCCAGAGATATTCTCCCTCCTCAAGGCAGAGGAGCAGTACGAGGCCGAGACCGTGCGGCTCATCCCTTCCGAGAACTACGCCTCGACGGCGGTGCTGGAGGCCGTGGGCTCGGTCTTCATGAACAAGTACTCCGAGGGCTACCCCGGCAAGCGCTACTACGAGGGCCAGCAGTACGTCGACCAGCTGGAGGAGATAGCCATCGCGCGGGCGAAGAGCCTCTTCGGCGTCGATCACGCCAACGTCCAGCCCTACTCCGGGTCGCCGGCGAACATGGCCGTCTACTACGCCCTGCTCCAGCCCGGCGACACGATCATGGGACTGAGCCTGCCCCACGGCGGCCACCTGACGCACGGCTGGGACGTGAGCGCTCTCCTCCCGTTTCTACCGTTCCGTTCACTACGTCGTCGACCGAGAGACCCAACTCATCGACTACGACGCCGTCCGCGAGCTGGCGAAGAAAGAACGGCCGAAGCTGATCATCGCCGGCGCCACCGCCTACCCGCGCGAGTTCGACTTCCGGGCCTTCGGCGATATCGCCAAGGAGGTCGGCGCCTACTTCCTCGCCGACATCGCCCACATCGCCGGCCTCATCGTCGCCGGCGTCCACCAGAGCCCCGTGCCTTACGCCGACGTCATCACGACGACGACGCACAAGACGCTGCGCGGGCCGCGCGGGGCGATGATCATGTGCCGCGCCGAGCAGGCGCAGGCGATCGACCGGGCGGTCTTCCCCGGCCTCCAGGGCGGCCCTCACGATCACACGACCGCCGGCATCGCCGTCGCTCTCAAGGAGGCGGCGACGCCGGAGTTCCGAGAGTACGGGCGGCAGGTCGTCAGCAACGCCAAGGCGCTGGCCGGCGAGCTTCGGGAGCGCGGCTTCGACCTCGTCACGGGCGGGACGGACAACCACCTCCTGGTCGATCGACCTCACGAACAAGGAGGTCTTCGGCAAGAAGGCGGCGCAGACGCTGGACAGGGCGGGCATCGTCGTCAACTACAACACCATCCCCTACGACCCGCGGAAGCCGTTCAGCCCCAGCGGGATACGCCTGGGCAGCCCGGCGGTCACGTCGCGGGGGATGAAGGAGGCGGAGATGCGCCGGATCGCCGCCTGGATGGACGAGGTGATCGGCAACGTGGACGACGAGGCGGTGATCGAGCGCGTCCGGGGCGAGGTGAAGGAGCTTCTGCGGGCGCTTTCCCGCTCCCGGCGTCCCCCTGGTCTAGCGCGACGCCAGATTGAGGACGTAACCTAAGAATTATTGGTCTCCGATCAGTCTGGCCTATTGACAGGCGCTTCCTCAATCCCTCAAAATGGATTCGTTCCTAGCGTAAGCGAAGACGAAAGCAGAGGGGGCCTCTGGACAGAGGCATTAGTTGTGAGAAGGGAGACTCAGTATGACCCAAGAAAGTGAAAAGGGTCACCGATCGTGGTGGTGGGCGCTGCCGGGCGCCGCCGGACTGGCCCTAGTGATGACGGCGATCATGTTGTGGGCACCGACGGCCGGCTGCGCAGTAGCGCAGCCTGTGAGACGCCAGCGGACACGCACACGCGCACGACTACGCCTACGCCCACGGCCACGCATACGCCCACGGCTGACGCCCACGCCGAACCCAGACATGCGACCTCAACGTTTCCAAGAGCGACAGCCCTGACGACGGTGGGCGAGGGCGGACGAGATCACCTACACGATCACCGTCAGCAACGATGGCGATGACGAACGGTGACTGCACGGACCTCACGGTGACGACACGATCCCCGACGACACTGACTGCGTGAGCGCCACGCGATGACGGCTCGCTCGACTTCGACATCGACGAGTGGTGACTGCGATTCCGGCGACGTTGTCTGGGACGACCGAGCCGATGACGCTCGACGACGGCGATGAGGTCGTCGCTGAAGATGGTGGTCGAGCTGACCTCCAGCGCTGAAGAGGACGACGACGATCACCAACGAGGCGTGCGCCGCATCGAGCGACGACGAGGCGGCGACTGCGACCCGGAGACGGACGGACGTCGGCGCAGCGCCGCCACAGCGACGCCGACGACGGCCCCGACGACGCGACGGCACGGCCAACGGTACAGCCGCCGGTAGCGCCACCGCCCGTTGCGCCACCGCCGGTAGTACCGCCAGCGCCGACAGCGCTCATCGCGCCGGTCACCGGTAGCGGAGCGGATGCAGGCGGCTCAGGCCGCGCAGACGCTGGCCCTGGCTCTCGGTCTTGCGGGAGCCGGCCTGCTGCTGGTGTCCGGTGTAGCCTTCGCGAAGCGGACGCGCTAGGCGCCCCCTTCCAGACGAACTGAAAAGAGAGGCGGGAATCATCCCGCCTCTCTTTCTTGTCGCGAAAAGGGCGTCGCTATCTCCGCCGTCCCCGTCTTCTCGCTCTGCCCACCAGCCAGCGGGCGAAAAGCAGCCCGCCGAGCACGGCCCAGAGCCAGCTCAGGTCGCCCGGGCTCTCCTCCTTCGGCAGCCGCTCCCGCAGGCGGATGCGGACGACCGTCCCCGCCGCGCCCAGGGCGATCAGCTCTTCGTCGCTGAGAGCGGAGTAGGCGATCTTGGTGAAGGCGCGGTCGGCAAAGCCGGAGCGCTTGACGATCTCGCGGTAGATGGGCAGCCATTCCGCCTCGTCCGTCATCACCTCCGCCCGGCCCCGCCAGCCTTCGCTGCCGATCCAGACATCGACGTTGGGGTCGGCGAGCAGGTTGCGGTACCAATCGGAGCGGCGGCCGAATCCGGAGAGGCAGTAGACCTCGCCGTCGCCCTCGGCGTAGTTGACGGGGGTGCGCCGCCGCAGCCCGCTCCTGCGGCCGGTGGTGGTGAGCACCATGATGTAGCCGCTGTAGGGATTGCCGATGTAGGGGCCCAGCCCAAGGCGGAACATGCCCACCATGAACCGGTTGAGGAGCTTGAAGAGGGCCTTGAGCTTGGCGGCGGATAGGCGCAGCGTCTTCTCCAGCTCGCTGTCCTGGTCGAGGGTAAAGGCTTCGCCGGCTCATGCGACCGCCTCCTGCGGCTCATGCGGTTGCCGGCCGGCCGCGCTAGCCGTTCAGCTTGGCCCGCTCCCTCTGGATGAGGTCGCGGCGCAGGATCTTGCCGGACGCCGTCTTGGGGATCGGACTCCATGAACTCGACGTCGCGGATCTTCTTGTAGGGCGCCACCCTGCTCGGCCACGAACGCCATGATCTCCTCGGGCGTCACCTCCGACCCCCGGCCGCCGGACGATGCAGGCCTTGGGGGCCTCACCGCCGGCCTCGTCCGGCTTGGGGATGACGGCGACGTCGAGTACAGCGGGGTGCTCGTATAGGAGCGCCTCCAGCTCGGCGGGGGCCACCTGGTAGCCCTTGTACTTGATCATCTCCTTCTTGCGCTCGACCAGGTAGACGTAGCCGTCCTCGTCGAAGCGGGCGATGTCGCCGGTGCGCAGCCAGCCGTCGGCGGTGAGGCAGGCGGCGGTCTCCTTCGGGGTTCTTCCAGTAGCCCTTCATCACCTGGGGGCCCTTCACCATCAGCTCGCCGACCTCACCGAGGGGCAGCTCCTCGCCCGTGTCCAGGCTCACGATCTTCTCGATGGTGTCGGGCGACGGGCGGCCCGACGGAATCCAGCTTGATCCGCTCGAACGGGTTGGTGTTGACGGTGGGACTGGTCTCCGTCATCCCGTACCCCTGCGACACGATGCACTTGTACATCGATCTGCGCCCGCTCGCCGAGTTCCAGGGCAAGCGGCGCCGCGCCCGAGCCGATGACCTGAAGGAAGAGGTGTCGAAGCGCTCGACGGGTTGGGGACGTTCACCATCGCCAGGATCGCCGGCGGCGCGAGGTAGATGTCGGTAATGCGGTGCTTGTCTGATGAGGCTGATACATCTGCTCGACGTCGAAGCGCGGCATGACGACGCCCGTGCCGCCGCGCGCGATACCGGCGCTCATCAGCACGGTCATGCCGTAGATGTGGAAAAGGGGGAGCGTCCACAGGCCCACCATGTCGAGGCGTGATGAACCGGGTGGCGCAGTCCCTGCTTGACGTTGCTGGTGATGTTGTGGTGGGTGAGCATGACCCCCTTGGGCAGGCCGGTCGTGCCGCTGGAGTAGGGAAGGGCGGCGACATCCTCGCGGGCGTTTATGGCGACGGGCCGGTACTCCTCGGAGACGCCACCGAGGACGTCGGGCAGGGCGTCGATAGGGTAGATCTCGCGCAGGAGAGGCAGGCTCTTGCGGGCCTCCTCGACGGCGGCGCCCATCGGGCTGAAGACGAAGAGGACGACCGCCTCGGCGTCGGCGAGCTGGGTCGCGATCTCGTGGGCGGTGTAGAGGGGGTTGAGGGTCGTGACGGTGGCGCCGGCGAGGAGCGATCCGTAGAAGACGGCGGCGTAGTCGACGTGGTTGGGCGAGAAGATGCCGACCTTGTCACCCTTCTCGAACGCCTTTGTCCTGAAGAAGGCGCGCCACCTTGCGGGCGTCGCTCCAGACGCGCGCGATAGGTGCGGGTGGAGCCGTCGACGCCGATCAGCGCCGTCTTTGTCGGCGAACTCGCCGGCGGACTCTCGGAGCAGCTCGGGGAGGGGTATCTCCTCGTAGGGGGCTTGGCTCGGCCAGGGGCTAGAGACGATCATCTGCTCGGCCTCCTTAGGTCAGCGCTACCTGAACAAGGCACGCAGCGGTTAGCGGGGATCCGCCAGTGGGCATAGGATGACCCACGACGGGCATGTTCGTCAAGTGCGAGGGCGTTTCGGGCAAGACCAGGCAGTGCATCAGAGAGAAAGCGGGCCCTAGCACCAGTTGACGAAGTAGAACGCCCCTGCTAGAATGCGACTACAACAACTCCATATGGGCCGACAGGGGTGACCCGAAATCCACATCTTCGGGTCATTTCGGGGGAAGCCGGTGAGAGTCCGGCGCTGTCGCGCAACTGTAAGTCGGCGTTGACCGACGAGCCAGGATACCCGCCCCTGTACGTTCCGAGTTCCTTCGCTTGAAAGGGGGACGGATACCTATGAGTGGTGCCACATGACTAAGGCCCTCGGACGTGAGTTCGGGGGCTCTCCGCGCCAAAAACCAACCGGTTCTTCCACTTAGATACCCAGAGAAAGGATTTTCCATGCTCCGAAAAGTGAGCGGTACAGTATTGGCGTTTGTCGCCTTGGTGACAGCGGGCTCGCTGCTCGTAAGCGCGGCCGAGCCGCAGACGCAGGCGGCGGACGACGCCCTGGACTACATTCGCACTCTCCAGAACACGGACGGCGGCTTCCCCTTCTTGGGAACGGAATCAGCGGCAGGGGGCACCCTCGACGCCATCCTCGCCTTCGTCGCCGCCGACATCGACCCCCACACGGTCAAGAAAGACGGTAACTCTCCCCTCGACTACCTCGAAGACCAAGCAGCCGCCTACGCGACGACCCCCGGTCATACGGCCAAGCTGGTGCTCGGCCTGGCGGTGGCCGAAGAGGACCCCGGCGACTTCGCCGGCCAGGACTTTCTCGACCTGATGGAGGCCAACTTCGACAGCGTGAGTCACAGCTACGGCGACGGCGTCATAGATCACGAGATCTATATGCTGGCACGGGCAACCCTAGACCTGTCGGCGGCCCAGGGGTCGGTAAGCTATCTCAAATCGAAGCTCACGGCTGACGGCTGCTGGGAGTTCAGCGACGGCTTCGGCTGCGACACGAACACGACGGCCCTGGGCATCCAGGCGCTGCTGGCCGCCGGCAAGAGCCCCTCGGACAGCGCCATCGAGGACGCCCTCGACTACCTGGAGGACGCCCAGAACGACGACGGCGGCTGGCCCTATGACCCGCTGTCGGCGTGGGGCACGGACAGCGACGCCAACTCGACGGCGTTCGTCCTGCAGGCGCTGGTCGCGGCGGGCGAGGATGTCGACGACGACAACCGCTGGGAGGCGGCAAGCGGGAAAACGCCGCTGGAGGCTCTGATCGCTTTCCAACTCGATAACGGCGCCTTCGAGTGGCAGCCCGGCAAGGGCGCAGACTCCATGGCTACTTATCAAGCCATACCGGCTCTCCTCCTGGAGCCCTACCCGGGCGCACCCAAGACGGAGGTCGAGGAGGAGACCGCTACGCCCAAGCCTACAAAGACGCCGACACCGGCACCCACGGCAACGCCGACCGTCGCGCCGACAGCGGCAGCGACGGCACATGCCTTCCCTAATAGCCCCTCCTCCACCCCCTGTCCCGGTCTCTCAGGTGATCACGATCGCGGCGACGGGTGAGGGGGCAGCCAACGGAGAAAAGGGCTTTGGAGTGCCCATCGTGATGACGCTCCTGCTCGCGGGCGGAGGCGCCCTCGCGGCGACCGCCGGCCTGCGTCTACGTCTGAGGAGACGGTAGAGGAATGCTTTCGACGGCAAGAGGCAAGGGCAAATCCATCGCCGCTTCTCGCCAAACAGCGACCCCCTGGGGACGGTCGGCCCAAGATGCGACCGGCCCCAGGGCAGGCGCCTGGCTGGCCTGGCTGGTGGCTGCCTCGATCGCCGTCTTCCTGACATCGAACCCGCTCTATCTGGCCACCGCCTGCTTTGTCGGGCTGACGGTGTACACGTCGAGTCCCAACAACACGCGGCGGCGGGTCTACGGCCTGATCATCAAGATCGGCCTCTTCTTTGGCCTGCTCAGCATACCGTTAAACCTGCTGACAGGCAGCGCCGGTCCCACGGTGCTCTTTGAGCTGCCAAGCCTGACCTTCCCCGGCTGGCTGGGCGGTGTGACCTTAGGAGGCGCGGCAACCGCAGAATCGCTCCTGTACGCCCTCGACCGCGCCCTGCGCCTGGTGGCGCTGCTGCTCTTCGCGGCAGCCTTCAACGTCGGCGTCGATCACTACCGGCTGCTGCGCCTGATGCCGCCGGCTCTCAAGCAGATGGGGGTCGTGATCACGGTATCGGTGCTGCTGATACCACAGGCCCTGAGTCAGGCACGGGGGGTGATGGAGGCGCAACGCCTGCGCGGTCGCGCCGTCCGGGGTCTGCGGAGCCTCGTCGGGCTCACCGTGCCGGTGCTGGCGGGCGCGCTCGAGCGATCCCTCCAGCGGGCGGAGTCCCTCGATGCCCGCGGCTTCGGCAGCCTCGAACCGGCCGCCGCTGGCAGGAGGCGCTGGACCGTCCTCCCGGCGATCGCGGGGCTCGGCGTGGCGGTAGGCGGAGCCTTCGCTTACTTCTACTACAGCGATATGGCCGTTGCGGCAGTCGCCGCGATGGCCGTCGGGACTGCCCTGATTGTCTTCGCCGTTTGGGCGCAAGGAGAGGGGGCCACCGGCAGCCGCTACTCGAGCGAGCCCTGGGCGGGGCCGGACGGTTTCGTCGTTGGCTGTGCACTGCTCTCGGCCACGCTTCTGGTCTTGCTCCGCGTCCTGGGAACAGGTGACACGACGTACCTCCCCTATCCGGAGGTGACGGCGCCGGCTTTCCATCCCTTAGGAGCGCTGGCCATCCTGCTCTTGCTCGCCCCGGCGCTGGCGACTGGGCGGATCGGCCGGTCACGGGAGGATGAGGATGATTAGGGTCCAGGACCTGACCTTCACCTACCCAAAGGCGGCCGCGCCCGTGCTGCAGGGGATCGACCTGTCGATCCCTGAGGGCGAGGTGGTGCTGGTCATCGGGCCATCGGGAAGCGGCAAGTCGACTCTCCTGCGCTGCCTGAACGGCCTGGTACCCCACTTCCACGGCGGGAGCTTCGCCGGGAAGGTGCTGGTGGATGGTGAAGACACGCTTACCCGCCAGCCGCGAGACCTGGCACGGAAGGTCGGGCTGGTGTTCCAGGACCCGGAGAGTCAGTTCGTGGCCGATGTCGTAGAGGATGAACTCGCTTTCGGAATGGAGAACATGGGGGTGCCACGGCTGACGATGCGGAAGCGAGTGGAGGAGGTGCTGGATGTCCTCGGTATCGCCCACCTGCGACGGCGGCGCCTCGACACGCTCTCCGGCGGCGAGCTCCAGCGCGTCGCTATCGGCGCCGTACTGACGGTGCAGCCGCGGGTGCTCGTCCTCGACGAACCGACGTCGCAGCTCGACCCCCAGGCGGCGGAAGAGGTGCTGACGGTAGTGCAGCGTCTGAACAGCGACCTCGGCCTGACCATCGTCATGGCGGAACACCGGCTGGAGCGGGTTGTCCAATACGTTGACCGAGTGCTCTACATGTCGGGTGACGGCTCGGTGGTTCCCTACCCCGTCCGGCAGGCGATGGAGGAATTGTCGCTCGCGCCGCCGGTCGCCCGCATCGGCCGGGCGCTGGGATGGGCGCCGCTGCCGCTATCGGTGCGGGAGGGCAAGCCCTTCGTGAAACGCTCGGCTCTGCCTCTGTCATCAGATACGCAGGTGGAGGAAACGGATGGTCGGGCCGCCGTAGTCGTGGAGAAGGCGCATCTATCTTATGGCGACGGTGACGTGATCAAAGGCGTATCTCTGCGCGCCTTCCCCGGGCAGGTGCTCGCTCTCATGGGCAGGAACGGCGCCGGAAAGACGAGCCTCCTCCGATCGCTGGTCGGCTTGCTGACGCCCCGCAAGGGTACGATATCCGTTCTCGGCGAGGACGTGTCGAATAGAAGCACGGCGGAGTTGACCCGCCGAGTGGCATTAGTGCCGCAGGACCCCACTTCGATACTGTTCCACGATACCGTCGAAGGGGAGATCGCCGACACACTGAGAGGCACCAACCGTGACGGCAACGTAGAGGAGGCGATCAGGGAATGGCGGCTGGAGTCGCTTCGACATGCGCATCCGCGAGACCTAAGCGCCGGCGAGAGACAGCGGGCAGCGCTGGCAGCTATGCTGGTCGGCGACCCTCCCGTCGTTCTGCTGGATGAGCCGACGCGAGGGATGGACTACGAGACGAAGAAGATACTGATCGACAACCTGCGCCGGCGCTGCCGCGAAGGCTGCACAGTCGTCCTCGCCAGTCACGACGTGGAGTTGGTGGGGAGTTGCGCCGACAGGGTCGTCCTGCTGGCGGAGGGCGAGGTGGTGGCGGAGGGGCCAACTCGCGAGGTGCTGACGGAATCTCTCACCTTCAGCACTCAGGTGAACAAGCTCTTCGGCGGCCGCTACCTGACTGTCGAGGACGTGCTTGCATCGAAAGAGATGGAGAAGACGGGTGTTTCTCATGTCTAACAACAGCAATGCGGGACTCCTGCGGTCCGTATTGTTCGCAGCCTTACTGCTGGGCGCCGCGCTCGCAATCTGGATTGCGTTCGGAGGAAAGCACGCAGCGGCGGAGCAGCCGAACCGAGCGGGCCTGGTGGTCACTTTCAGTGACGGCAGCACGTTGAGCCGGTGCATCGAGTTCAGCGAGGAGGAGATCAACGGCGTCGAGTTGCTGACGCGCTCCGGACTTCCCCTGGTCTCCTGGGGCACGGGAGCGGGCGCGGCGATATGCAAGATCGGCGACGAGGGCTGCGACAATCCCAACGACTGCTTCTGCGAGTGCAACGGGTCGGACTGCCAGTACTGGGCCTATTACGCTCTGGAAAGACGGCCAGTGGCAGTACGCGAGCGCAGGGGCGTCCCTCCGTAAGGTTCACAACGGCGACGTGGACGGCTGGGCATGGGGCTCCGGCAAGGCAGGACAAGGAGCAATGCCACCGCTGCTCACCTTCGAGGAGATATGCCCTCCCCTAGTCCCGACCGTCGCTCCAGTGCCACCGGCAGAGCCGCCGCTCGTGCCTACCACCCAACCTCCTGCGCCTGCCGGTCACCCGAAGAAACGACGACTCGCGCCGACAGCGACTGCCGAGACAGTCGCGGCAGCGAGCCCTCCAGGCGACGGCTACGAAAGCGACGCCGCAGACACCGGCGACACGGACAACGCCGACGCAATCGGCGGCGGAACGGGCGAACGCGGAAGCATCCGAGAAAGACGAGGACTCCAGCTTCCCGCGTCAGCTCATCGCCTTTGCCGGCGTGGCAGCCGCTTTGCTGGTGACAGCGGTGATCCTCGTTAGGAGACGGGCCGGTGGCTAGAGAAGCAGTGATGCCGGCGAAGCCCTTGACTGCGGCAGGCCTCGGCCGAGGCCTCAGCGCGCCCGTCTGGTCGGGCATAACGCTGACTATCATCAGCCTGATCGGGCTTTCGGCGTTCCTGTACCCGCTGTTTCTCACCAACGCCCCTCGCGCCGAGTCGATGGCCAACCCTCATTCCGACGACGCGCCGCTGATCTTCGGCCTGGTGCTGGCCTTGACGCTATTGCTGTTCGTGCTTGAGCTGGCGAGGCAGGGGATGAACGCCAAGACCGCCTCAGCGCTGGCAACGCTGATGGTCATCGCGGCTGCTCTCCGCATCCCAACGCTGCCGGCGGGGGCGACGGCGTTCTTCTTCGCGATCATACTGGGCGGGTACGTCTTCGGGCCGCGTTTCGGGTTTCTCCTGGGAGCAGGCTCCCTCTTTGTCTCGGCCTTCGCCATAGGAGGCTTTGGACCCTGGATGCCATTCCAGATCTTCGTCGCCGGGTGGGTCGGAATGACCGCCGGCTGGATGGGAATGCTCCGGAAGAGGCTTTGCCGGAACCGCTCTCTGGAGCTTGCTGCCCTGGCAGTTTTCGGGGTCGCCTGGGGCTTTTTCTTCGGGGCGATAATGAACCTCTGGTTCTGGCCGGTCATGGCCGCCGGCGAGGGGATATCCTGGCAGCCGGGGCTGAGCCTGGGCGAGACTCTGCGGCATTATTGGTCGTTCTACCTCCTGACCTCGGCCGGCTGGGACATCTGGCGGGCCGTCGCCAACCTACTCCTCATTCTGGTGCTGGGACGGCCGGTGCTCGACGTTCTCACGCGCTTCCGCGACCGCTTTCAGGTTGACCTGCGGTAACCATCCCGGTAACCTCCTCCATCAAACCAGGTGCCAGACTCGTGGAGATCAAACCCTCAGAAACAGACGGCATGGTTGAGGGCATTTCGTACGCTGTGCTATAGTAGACCGACATGCGACGCCGACTCAGCGCAGCCCAGCGACGGGACAAGATTATCAAGGCTTGCCTTGCAGAAGCTAAGCATACAGGCTCCTTCTCTCAGGTCTCGGCGCGCGCCGTAGCCCGCCGCGCCGGCTGCACGCACCCTATCCTTTATCACCACTTCAAGAACCGCTCTGAACTTATCCGCGAAACTGTGAACCATCTGCAAGACCGTGGCCTCAGAGGCGATGATCGCCTGGGCAGGCAATGAGCGGCAGACCGTCGTCGAACGCATTCGCGGTCTCATGGACCTCTATCTGAGCCAACGTTCCAACCGAGAGATAGTATTATCGTTCGGGGTCCTCTCCGGGGAAGAATGGCGAAACGACCCCCTGGTTCGCGCCGCCTTCAATGATGCCGCCGAGCGCTATGCGGCGATCATCATGGGTCTGGTCACCAAGGGCATCGAGCGGGGCGAACTGAGGAAGAGCACCCACCCCGAGTACGTCTCCTGGCGGCTCGTCGAACTAGGGATGTTCGTCGACCACGCGCGCCTGCTGGGCCCACCCAACGCCCGCCTCAAGAACTACATCTCGGCAGCCATCGAATCGCTGGTCCGCGAGATCACTCCCCCAGTCGCGGACAAGCATCGCTAAGATATCCTCCCCAGCAGACCAAGTAGAGATCGTCGCGCCTCGCTGCCGCTCCGACAGCATCTCCCACCCATTTGCCCAGAGACGGCGGTGAATGGGGACTACCGCCGTACCTCTCGGGGAAGCCGCTCCTTCGCATACTGCGGCGGATGGCATCTCGACAGAAGAAACGGTTAATCAGGGTCACAAGTAGACTCCTTTCGTCGTCGACAATTGACCGCGCTCAGCTATGCCCAGCTAAGGGGTTCAAAGCCGGCGACGCCAGGAGCCTGCGGGATTTTCAGCGAAGCTTTGCAGGGGTGACGCGCCGGAGTAGCTGTCGGGCCAGCGCGGATAATCGGCCTAACCGATGCAGCCCGTGCATCATTCCGACGGCAAATCAGGTCTTGCGCTGGAACATAGCCATGACGTCACCCCCTTCCCGTGAGATTGGTTGAGGAAGAACTCCACCCTCAATATGCACTGAGTCCTCGACTTTGCGCAAGCCTCGCCCCCATGCCTACCACGGCCGATGGGAACCTTTCTCACCCCTGCGGCGTCTCCTATGACAGACAACCCGGGAGGTGAACCATGTTGAATCCAAAGAGACTGATGATTGTTTTCGCGATTCTGTTTGCGGTAACGGTGTCCGCCTGCTTCGACCCAGCGTCGAAGGTGAACAGCTACGTCGCCCTGGTGCCCAACATCCTGCGGCCGGGCGAGCACGAGACCGTCTCCCTCACCCTGTTCCACGGCGACAAGCTGGCTACGGGGATGGTCGAGGTGGCGCTCCTGCAAGACGGCCGCGAGGTCCTCAAGCAGGCGGCGGAGATCGACGGCAAAGGCGCTATCGACTTCCAGGTGCCCCTACTGCCCCAAGGGGAGTACGAGATGGAAGTGCGGGGCGAAGGCTTCTTCGACAGGACGAAGGTGCGCGTCCAAGATGGCTCGCTCCTTTTCCTGGAGACGGACAAGCCGATCTACAAGCCGGGCCAGACCCTGCACGCTAGAGTCATATCACTCAACTCGGAGCTGAAGCCGGTACAACTCGAGGCGACGCTGGAGATCCAGGACGCCAAGGGCATCAAGGTCTTCAAGCAGACCCTTCAGACCGACGAGTACGGGATGGCCACGCTCGACGTTCCTATCTCGGAGGAGCCCAACCTCGGCGTCTGGAAGCTCACCGTCCAGGCGGGCGAACGCAGCGCCGAGCTGGACGTGCGGGTCGAGGAGTACGTGCTCCCCAAGTACG
This sequence comes from uncultured Chloroflexia bacterium, assembly GCA_963763495.1. Lineage (GTDB taxonomy): Bacteria > Chloroflexota > Dehalococcoidia > DSTF01 > JALHUB01 > DAOUEO01. Next base: position 10,101 of record CAVXOY010000020.1, on the reverse strand, counting down.
AGGTCAAGGTCGATCTGGCCAAAGAGTGGTTCCTGGTCAACGAGCCGATCAAAGGCAAGATCGGCGCTGAGTACAGCTACGGCAAGCCCGTGCAGGGCGAGGTGAAGATCGTCGCCCTGCGCTACGTCGGCCAGTGGGAGGAGTTCGCCAGCTTCACGACCGCCATCAACGGCGAGGGCGAGTTCGATCTGCCGGCAGCGGGATACGTCGCCGGCGTCCCCGAGGCCCGCGGCATGGGCAACGTTACCCTGGAGATAACGGTGGTGGAGAAGGCCACCGGCTACGAGGAGAAGACGACGCGACTCCTCACCGTGTCGCAGTCGCCGCTCACCGTCCAGATCATTCCCGAGGGCAACGCCTTCAAGCCGGACCTGCCGTTCACGTTCCTCATCATCACTGAAACGCCGGACAACAAGCCGGTGGACGGCGACGTTTCGGTTGAGATCACCTACCTGGGCAAGGAGTTCCAGACGGTCGAGACGGAAAACAAGAAGGTCAAGACGAAGAACGGGATGGCCCTCCTGGAGATCACACCCCCCAGCAAGGCCGTCTCTCTCATGGTGAACGCCTCTTCTCAGGACGCCTATTCCTACGTCGCGCTGGACGCCGCCTACTCCCCCTCGCGCAACTTCATCCATGTGGAGCAGGTCTCGGAGGGGACGCCGAAGGTCGGCGATGAGGTGAAGTTCAAGGTGAACTCCACCCGCGAGGCGGCCAACTTCTACTACGAGATCGTCTCCCGCGGCCGGGTGGTCTTCAGCGACTACTCCGATTCCAGCGAGATCTCCTTCGCGACGACGCCGCTGATGGCCCCCTCGGCCAAGCTGCTCGTCTACCAGATCCTGCCCAACAGCGAGGTCGCCGCCGACTACATCCCCTTCGACGTGGAAGGCGACTACCCCCAGAGCGTCGAGGCGGCGTTCAGCCAAGACGAGGTTCAGCCGGGTGAGGGTCTGGACATCGTGGTTCAGACGGAAGGACAGGCCCGCGTCGGGCTGGTCGCCGTCGACCGCTCGGTCTTCATCCTCGCCGAGAACCGGCTGAACCTGCAGCAGGTCTTCGACGAGCTGGAGCGGCTGTACATGGACCCCCAGGTCGAACTGCACGAGGCTTCTCCCTATGACGGGATCAAGACCCGCGGCGCCCAGGAGACCTTCGACGAGGCCGGCCTGGTCGTCCTCAGCAACAAGCGGGTGCCCAAGGGCAAGGAGTACGGCGCCGACTTCGGCGGCGTGATGCTGGACGGAGCGAGGGCGGAGAAGGGCATGGCGCAGGGCAACATGATCCTGCCTGCCGCCGCTGAAGACGAGGCGACGTCCGGCAGCGGCCTCGCCGAGGTGGAGCGGATCCGCCAGTACTTCCCTGAGACCTGGATATGGGACACGGTGACGACCGACGCCGACGGCAAGATATCGCTGCCGGTGGAGGCGCCGGACAGCATCACCACCTGGGTGCTGCGCGCCGTCGCCATCTCGCCCGACAAGGGACTGGGCATCGCCGAGAGCGAGCTCAGGGTCTTCCAGCCCTTCTTCATCCAGGTCGACCTCCCCTACTCGGCCATCCGCGCCGAGGAGTTCCCGGTGAAGGTCGCCCTCTACAACTACCAGGACGACCCCCAGGAGTTCTTCGTCGAGATGGAGGGCGCGGACTGGTTCGAGAGCATCGATATCACCAGCACATCGCTGACGGTCGCCGGAAACGACATCGGCGGGGTCGAGTTCATGATCCGCCCCACCAAGCTGGGCGTGCAGGAGATCAAGGTCACCGCCCGCAGCACCGAGTCGGCCGACGCCATCATCAAGAAGATCAGCATCGTGCCGGAGGGCGTGGAGCGGGAGTTCGTGGAGAACGCCGTGCTATCGGCCGGCAACGCCACCAGCTTCGACGCTCTCCTGCCGCCGCTGGTCGTCGAGGGGTCGGCGCGGGCCTACCTGTCGCTGACCGCCAGCTACCTGACGCAGACCATCGAGGGGCTGGACCAGCTCCTGGCGATGCCCTACGGCTGCGGCGAGCAGAACATGCTCCTCCTGGCGCCCGACATCTTCGTCGCCCGCTACCTCAAAGAGACGAACCAGCTCAAGCCGGAGATCATGGCCAAGGCGGAGAAGCTGATGATCACCGGCTACCAGCGGGAGCTTACCTACCGGCGAAGCGACGGCAGCTTCTCGGCCTTCGGCGAGAGCGACGAGGTGGGCAGCCTCTGGCTCACCGCCTTCGTCCTGAAGACCTTCTCCCAGGCCAAGGGGCTGATCTTCGTCGATGACTCGGTGCTGGAGCAGGCGAAGGAGTGGATCGTCGAGCAGCAGAAGGCCGACGGCTCCTTCGAGGCGGTGGGCTTCGTCCACCACGAGGACATGATGGGCGGCATCCAGGGCAAGACAGCCCTCACCGCCTACGTCGCCACCGCCCTGCTTGAGGCGGGCGACAAGGGCAGCGCCGCCAAGGCGATCTCCTATCTGGAGGGGCAAGTCGACGAGATCGACGACGCCTACACGATGGCTATCGTGAGCTACGCCCTGGAGCTGGCCGAGAGCCCGAGCCGCGACGCCGCTCACGACAAGCTGATGGAGATGGCGGAAGAGGACGAGAACGGCCTCCACTGGGGCAGCGAGATCGTCCCTCTGCTGGAGAACGAGAGCCCGCGGGAGATGGCGCCGATGCCCGACGGCATCCAGCAGAGCACGGTGATCGAGGCGACGGCCTACGCGACCCTCGCCCTCACCAAGCACGGCGACCCCCTCAACGCCGGTCAGGCGGCGCGATGGCTGGTGAGCCAGCGCAACGCCTACGGGGGCTTCGGCTCCACGCAGGACACCGTCGTCGCCCTGCAGGCGCTCACCGAGCAGGCGGTCGGCGCGGCCAGCGACACCGACCTCACGGTCACGATCAGCGCCGGCGGCGAGACGAAGACGGTCAAGATCAACTCGGCGAACTTCGACGTGCTCCAGGTCGTCGACCTGCCCGCCGGCGTCCCGATCAACGTGCAGGCCGAGGGCAAGGGCGAGGTGGTGCTCCAGCAGGTCACCCGCTTCAACATCCCGGCCGCCGAGACGCAGGAGAACGTCTTCGATATCGACGTCGACTACGGCACCGGCGAGGTGGCGGTCAACGACACGATCACGATAGACACCAGCGTGCGCTTCAACCCGCCGGAGCCTCTGAAGGCGGGCATGGTGGTCATCGACGTGTCCGTTCCCACCGGCTTCGACCCCGTCGTCGAGTCCATCGAGGCGGCGGCCAACGCCGACCCGAAGATCAAGCGCTACGACGTGGCGGGCCGCAAGGTCATCTTCTACATCGAGGACATGGAGCCGGGGGAGAGCATCTCCTTCAGCTTCCAGGCGAAGGCGCTCTACCCGGTGCGGGCGAAGGGCGTGGTCTCCGACGCCTATTCCTACTACAAGCCTGAATGGAGAGGCGAGACGCTGAGCGGGGATATGGCGGTGGCCGGCGGCGGGCAAGAGCAGTAGTCAGACTTCTTCAATCAGGACGGGCTTTGGCGTCCAGCGGGGCAACGAGAGAGTCATCCTGCTGGACGCCGAGCTTTGTGCAGTTCAGGGAGCGCTACCGCGGCCGGCGCCTCCTGACGCGCCAGCACCAGCAACAGCGAGCGCTGTCGCACCCAAGACGCCTGCCACGGCCGCCCAGATCACTGCTGGCCAGCCGGAGTCCTCCGGTGGCGCGCCGGACTCTGCAGCGATGACGGTAGGCGGCAGCTACCAACTCCGCCGCCAGTGCCAGGAGTGCGTGTAGGGGCGTGCGTGAAGTAGGGCAGACTGCATTTGGGCAAGGCGTTCTCGTCGGCGGCAACGTCATTGTAGGCGGTCGGGTGGGCGGCGGCGTGCCTTCCTTTGCGTCCGTGCCTCCGCTGCACGCCATCTCGGGATCTGGTGGCATGGAAGGATTGCATGCACCAATGGCGTTGCCAATACGGTCACCGATGACTGCCCCGCCGATGGTGAGGTGGTCCTCGCCCCCGGCGATAGCGGTGAAGTTGATCAGCGCTAGAACGCCGGTTGTCTCATCGTCGCCCAGGCTGTGGGGGCCGACTAATGACCAGCAAGCGATGGAGGCTCATGCCGTTGGCAGCCTGACCGTCTCTGTCGCCCATCGGTGGGAGGATGTCGAAGATGTTGCAGTCCCAGGCGGAGCCCAGGGACTACCCCAGGTGGTGGAGCCAGCGTTGGCGTCGGGTTCGTGTCCAGACAGTCCCCCGTGGGGCAGGCTATGTTGGGTGAACTGTTCAGTGTAGTCATCGTAGAACACGCTCGCCTGGAAAGCACCTATTGCTGTGCTCATGTTACCGATGCACAGCGCGACGTCGTACTCGTCGCCCGGGCTGTGTGCAGCGGCATCATCAATGCTGGCACAGGGCCGCCGTGGGTGATGTCCATATCCAACGCCAGCGTCAAGCCCTGTTGTGCCCCTGCCTGTTTCGTGCCGCCCACAGAACCCACCGTCACCAAGAGTCCCACGCCGGTCAGGGCCAGAACCGCCAACGCACTCAGGAGAAATGTCTTGTTCATATCCCGGAGAATCAGGGTTCGCATCATGCACCTCCGTTCAGCGGTTCATCCGCCAAAGGACATCCAGCCGACAGAACCTCAGGGATAAGATATAAGCGCCGCCATTGTACAGTCCTTGACGCATTTGTCAAGTACCACCAAGCGACGACTGCGGGCTATCCGGCGACGGAGAACGGCAGACGGTTTCGTCGCGGCTAGCCGCTGGGGGGCGCTACCGCGGCCGGGGGGTCCGGGTGTACCGCCCGCCGGCGGTGACAGTCATGACCACCAGCGGCACGCCCCATGGCTGCTTTGCGATCCGGCGAACAACAACAGAGCCCCGAACTCATCTTCGGGGCTCCGTGATTAGTCCGATTTGTTCTCGCTATTCGCGTTTCCCCCAGGCGTCCATCGGACAACCGGCCTCATTCGCGGCAGAGAACATGTTCTTGTCGTCTATAGTCGCCGCTGTCAAACGCCGCCTGGAACGCCGCGATCACCTCTGCCGGCGTATCGATAGCTGGCGGAGGAGAGGTGTACGGGTGCGCCGGTTTAAGAGAAAGCCACCACTGCCGCCATTGTACAGTCCTGGACGCGTATGTCGGTCCCAGAGACCACTGCGAAGGCGTGGCGATTCGAAAGGGCGCGGACAGTCTACGTCGCGCTAGCCGCCGGAGGCTTTTACCGGAGCCGTCGCCCCCTACCGCGCCAGACGGCAACAGCGAGCGCTGTCGCACCCAAGACACCTGCCACGGCCGCCCAGATCACTGCTGACCAGCCCGAATCGTCGATTGGCGCGGCGGACTCAGCAGCGACGGCGGCGGGCGGGAGCTGGACAGCGCCGCCAACGCCCAGCGGACGGGTCGGAGTGGGACTAGACTTGGGTGTGCGCGTGGGTGTGGGCGTGGGTGGTGGTAGGCGGAGACGGCTACAGTCGAGGATGCCAACGTGCGGGTGGGAGTCATAGTCGCCGTGGACGTGGCTGTAGGAGTTGGCACGCTTGACGAAAGATGAGAAACGCCTGGTCAATCTCATCGGGCGCTCCTACGCGATCTTAGCCTGTCCCGTCGTCACGTCCCTACCGCCGGAAGCCAATGCCCCCGTATATTGAGTCAGAGTCAAATGTACGACCCGCCGGGTCCGGAGTAGACGTAGGTCCGCCGCCGGTAATTACTGCCGTCGAGTATGCCCCGACGGCGACACGCTCTTCCCGGCGTCGTGAACTCGCCTGTCCCGCGGGCGCCGAAGGGTATGCCCTCCGTTGTGGGCGTTCAATGTGAAGAGCAGGAGCCGTCGGCCCCGGGGAGGCGTCGGCCCGCCGCTGGTTGAAATATGCCGCATATGACGTCCCTTCGCCTCCGACGGCGATGCCCCGCCGGCCCCGTAAGGATGTCGTTCACCGTCGGGAGTTGCCGAACGACGCAACGCCTTGGATTGGGCTGCCAGGGTCATAATGCAGGATTCGTGTGCCCCGGTGAAGACGTATGTCCGCCCGCTCGAGATTGCCACCCACACCTCCGAGAATGCCCCGACGATGTCGCCCTTCCCACCCCCGTTCCGTCGCCCACCGTCAGGAATTGCCGAACGAGGCAAACGCCTGCGGGTTGGCGTATCCAGGGCAAAGAGCAGAGAGCCATCGGCTCCGGAGAAGCCTGCCTCGCCCTTGGCGACAGCGGCCATCACATCCTCCGCTCCCGCTCCGACGGCGATGTCGCCCTCGCCGTCGCCGTTCACGTCGCCCACGGCCACGGAGTAGCCGAAGTGGCCGAACGCCTTCGGGTTGGGCGTATCCAGGGTAAAGAGCAGCCGGGCCATCGGCTCCGGAGAAAACGTAGGCCCGCCCCTGATCGAGACTGCCGCCCCATTGAAGCATGCGCCCACGGTATCTCGCCCGAGCCATCGCAGATAACGTCGCCCACGGACACGAAGTTCCCGAATAACCCGCCCCCTGCGGGCTGGGCGTATCCGGAGATCCACGAATGATCGGCCCCCGAGAAGACGTAAACCCTCCCCTGGCCGGTGTTCGCGGACATTCGCGTTTGGCGCCCCCGTCGAGTCTTCCGCGCGCGCCGTTTCCGGCCAGGGCTACTGCCGCCAAACTCCACAAACGATTGTGGGTTGGGAGTGTCCAGGGTAGACAACAGCGTCTGGGCGTCGGCGGGCGCAGGGCAATCAACATCGACAACCGCGAGCAACAACAGGTAAGCGAGACGGGTCCGTGATTTCACTGCAGCGGCATTCTGCATCGCACAACGTCCAGTTGGCGGGGATAACGCGCGGGGATGTCAGAGACAAACCACCAGTGCCGCCATTATACAGTCCTTGACGCGTTTGTCAAGTACCACCAAGAGACCGCTGCGGGGTATCCGGCGGCTGGGAACGGTAGACGGTTTCGTCGCGGCTAGCCGCCGGAGGGGTAGGAGCGCATGACGGCGCCGTACGACGGGTCGGGGCCAAGCTCCGCCATCGTCTGCGCCACAGCTTCGGCGATCGGCTCGCCGTCCCTCAGCAGGAGTTGGAGCAGGCGCTCCGTGGTCGCGTCGGTGTGCGCGGGCGATACGGTGTCGCTCCAGCCGACGACCGCTCCCGCGCCCCTATCGACAAGCGCCGCCGCCGTCCGCTCGGAGGCCAGGCTGCTGCAGCCCATGAGGATGACCGTCGCGCCGTCAAATCTCCCCGTCATGCTCGACGCCACGAAGCCGGAGGAGACGGCGAAATAGGACTCGCTGGCCGGGTCGCCGGGATAGACGACGGGGAAGAGTCGCAGCGCCTTCTGGTCTTCGATGTAGGCGTTCTCATCGTAGGTCTCGGACGTGAACAGGAGCACGTCGTCGCCTATCTTATCCATGATGCGCTGGAGGATGGCCGGGTCGACGTCGGCGGGAAGGGCCAGGTCCTTCTCGGGCACGGCGGAGTGGGCGCGCAGGAGGACGATGTCGTAGTCGCGGGCCGGCAGGTTGCTGTAAAGGCCGACCGTCACCTCGTCGCTGGGGTAGTAGTCGACGCTGTAGCCGGCCTGCTCCAGGGTAGCCGTCGCCGCTTCGACGAAGGCGGGATCGGGCTCGCGCGCGCTCAACTGGTCGACGATGGCGGCCTTGAGGCTGGAGTCTTCGCCTGAGCCCCCGTTCAGCGCCAGGAACGCGACGAAGATAGCCAGAGACGCGCAGACGGCGAGGCCGCCAGCCACCGCCAGCCAGCGAAAGCGGCGGGCCCCGCCCTCAGCAGGACGAGGCCCCTCCGTAGTGCGCTCTGAACGCTCGCGCTTCTCCGTCTTCCGCCCCAAGGGAACGCCTCTCGGATGGGATTACCGGTACCGGCGTCTCCTAGCATACCATCCAGCGGCGGCAAGGGCGACGGCTGCTCCAGCTACGCCGCCTGCCAGCGCTGCGTAGGTCGCCGCTGACCAGCCGGAACCCTCCGATGGCGCGCCGGACTCAGCGGCAATGGCAACGGGCGGGAGCATGACTGCGCCGCCGACGCCCGGTGGTTTGGTGGGGGTAGGCGTTGGCGTGGGAGTTCGTGTGGGTGTGGGCGGCACAGACGTGGCGTTGCGGTAGGCGTGTTGGTCGGTGTGCGGGTGGATGTCGCGGTGCGCGTGGGTGTGCCGGTCGGCGTGCGCGTGGGCCTGGGCGTCGGCGTGGGCGTCAAGACCAGGTCGACGGCAATGTTCCCGACATCCGTCGTCTGCCCGGCGATGACATCGAACGTGAAGCTGGTGCCATAGGCATCGGCGGTGTAGGTACCGGGCGGCAGGAGCCAGGCGAAGTTGCCGTTGCTGGCATCCTGATAGACAGAAGTACGGCATCATGGTGATGGTGGGGTTGGCGACAGGCTGGCCACCCGCTGTGATAGCGCCGACAACCGCTCCCGCCGTATCCGTTAGATCGAAGTCTGCCCTTGTCGACGCACCGGCGACGATAGTGACCGCCTGAGTGGGGCTAATGGCCGGGTAGTAGAGGCCAAAATGCACATCGGCGGTAGCGTCGCCGACGGGAACTCTGATGGAATAGTCCCCTGAACTGTACACCAGCACAGCCGGCCGAACAGACGGAAACCCTCACGCCAAAAGGCCACGGTAAAAGGCACTCGGAATAGGCGCCCCGTTCCAGGAGACGTGCCCCCACAGGTGTCCGATCTCCAGGTTGACATCCCCCAAATCCGTCGTTTCCCCGGCGGTCACGTCGAACGTGAAACTACCCAGGGTATTCATGAAGCCGGGAACTAGACCTGTCTGGACTAGGGCTGTGTAGGTGCCGGGCGGAAGGAGCACCGCGAAGTTGCCGCTGTTGTCGCCCGGGTGATAAAGGGAAACGCCAAGGACGTAGATAATGGGTCCTGCACGATCTGCCCATTTACGTGTGCGGTACCGATGACCTCACCGGCCGTCGGTGTCAGGTCGATGTCCGCCGTCGCCGTTGTGTTGGCGGTGACGACTATGGGAGAGCCCTGACCTATCGTGGTATTTCCGTACCGTACAACCGGCGTGTAGGTGCCGGGGGGCACGCCGGTGATTGTGTAAGAGCCCGTCACCTCGCTCAGGTCTCCTGGTGCCCCCCAACCTCAACGCGGAACTGTTCAAAACAAAACTAACACCTTGTACCCACACACATTCCTGAGCCCGAAGCCCCGTCACCGGTTCCCCGTTCCAGTACATTGTACCCTGCACGTTGCCGGTGTCTTCCGCGCCAACGCGCTGGGGAACACCACCCACGCCCAAGGCGGCTATCAGAACGCCCGCAGTTGCGACAGACGACAGGACAATACGAGCCAGAAGCGGTCGCATGATAAGGGCGCGCATAGCATCCCTCCCTGCACTTCGTGCGCAGAGCAGCCTTGGGCGGGGGATCAGAAACGGGCCACCAGTGCCGCCATTATACGCTCCCTGACGCGATTGTCAAGTACCATGTATGGTCACGGGTAATCGCCGCCGCGAAAGGCAGCGTCAGGCCAAGTAGCGCATTATCGGGCGGCCGCGCGAGCGGCGAAGCATCTCAACGAATCCTGCCTTCTCGAACATCGAGCGCAAGCCCATGTAGGCCCACTCGTCGTTCAGCCGCCGCGACGGGTCACTGGGGTACCCTTCGACCACCTTCGCGCCCTGATTCACAGCGAAATCCCTGGCGGCAACCAGCAGCCGGGGCGCCACTCCTACGCCCCTGTGAGCACCGTCGATGAAGAAGCAGACGATGGACCAGGCGGGGCTATCATCGATCTTCCGAAAGCGCGGCGAGCGATTGAGTGAGGGGTAGACCTCTCGCGGCCCGACGGAGACCCAGCCGGCCGGTCGGCTACCGGCGTAGGCCAGCAGCCCCGGCACCTCACCCGACTCGACCATGCGCTTGAGGGCCAGCCGGTCGCCCTCGCCCTTCTGGCGCTGCCACTCGCGGCGGGGGATGCGCCAATACATGCACCAGCACTCGTTGGGGGCGCGCTCCCGGCTGAAGAGCGCCTCCAGGTCGGGCCAGCGGTCGAGGGTCAGGGGATCGATTTCGATGTCTTGAGCCGTCACGGTATCACCTCCTGCCTGAGTGGTCGCCGTTGCGGTCAGTCTATCTTCTCCATCGACCGTGTCAACCCGCGGTCGACGGCCCGGCCC
>CAVXOY010000019.1:0-255936 GCA_963763495.1 uncultured Chloroflexia bacterium | reverse complement strand
CGAGGGCCGCGACTACTGGAGCACCGGCGTCTATCGCGAAATCGTTCCCCTGGAGCGGATCGTCTCCACGGACAGCTTCGCCGACGAGAAGGGCAACGTGGTCTCGGCCGCCTACTACGACATGAGCGCAGACTACCCGCTGGAATTGCTGGTGACGGTCACGTTTGAAGAACACGAAGGCAAAACAAAGCTCACGCTGAGGCACACCGGCTTCCCGTCCGACGAGGAACGGGACGCCGCCCGAGACGGCTGGAGCACTTCCCTCGACAAGCTCGCCGAAAGCTTGCGATAGCCGGAAGGGAGAATCACTATGGCAAGAACTAATCTTGTCGCTGAACCGGGGAAACAAGAGATCGTCATCACGCAGGTCTTCGACGCGCCGCGAGAGCGAGTGTTCAAGACGTGCACAGACCCGACTCTGATTCCACAGTGGTGGGGACCCAGAAGTCTCACGACCACCGTTGACAAGATGGACGTCAGACCGGGCGGCGTTTGGCGATTCGTCCAGCGCGATGCCGACGGCAACGAATACGCGTTCAAGGGTGTCTATCACGACATCACGCCACCCGAGCGGCTTGTCTTCACTTTTGAGTTCGAGGGTATGCCGGGACACGTGTTGCTCGAAACAATGACGTTCGAAGAGGACGACGGCAAGACGAAGCTCACGGACAGATCTGTCTTCCAGACGGTTGAGGACCGCGACGGAATGCTCGAATCGGGGATGGAAGAGGGAGCGGCTGAGACCATGGACCGTCTCGCCGAACTCCTGGCAAAAGCCTGAAAAGTGCCTCAAGCAGACACCGTCGGTCAAGAAGGAGAACAGTCATGCAGAAAATCACCCCGTGCCTATGGTTCGACAAAGAAGCCAAAGAAGCGGCCGAGTTCTACACATCGCTTTTCCAGGATTCAAGAATTACAAATACAACAACGCTACATGACACGCCATCGGGAGATTGCGATGTTGTGTCATTTAGTCTTTTGGGATACTCGTTCATGGCCATCAGCGCCGGCCCCTTCTTCAAATTCAACCCGTCAATATCTTTAATGGTCAATTTTGACCCGTCACAAGACCAAGGCGCGACGACACGGATTGATGAGGTTTGGAACAAGCTTGCGGAGGGCGGAAAGGTATTGATGCCGATTGATAAATATCCTTTCAGCGAACGTTATGGCTGGATACAAGATAAATATGGCCTTTCGTGGCAATTGATCCTCACAAACCCCGAAGGCGAGGAGCGGCCGCTTATCATCCCCTCCCTGATGTTCGTGGGTGATGTATGTGGCAGAGCAGAAGAAGCCTCCGATTTCTATCTTTCCGTATTCAAGGATTCGAAACGCGGCGCGGTTGCCCGTTATTCCGCCGGAATGGAGCCCGACAAAGAAGGGACCGCCATGTTCACAGATTTCAAGCTCCTTGGCCAGTGGTTTGCGGCCATGGACAGCGCGCGCATGCACGACTTTGGATTCAACGAAGCTATTTCACTAATCATAAACTGTGAAGACCAAGAGGAAATTGACTACTACTGGGAAAAACTCTCGGCAGTTCCGGAAGCCGAACAGTGCGGATGGCTCAAAGACAAATATGGCATCTCCTGGCAGGTCGTGCCGAAGGAAATGGATAAGATGATGAGCGAGGGCACGCGTGACCAGATTGATCGCATCACACAGGCGTTATTGCCGATGAAGAAACTTGATATCGCCGAATTGAGAAAGGCGTACGAAGGGAAATAAGAATTTCCCGCCAAAGAACACAACTTGTAAGATCTTATTGGCAGGCTACCGCCTGCGAAGAACTTGCCATCATCGCATCTAACATAATCACTTGTAAATACTAAAATAGTCTCAAAGCCAAAAAGGGATACTCGTATGCCCACACTCACAGTTACAGGGCGTATTAACGCAAAAGCGCTTGAGTTGCTCGAACAGCATCCCGGGGGTATGCGTTGGTCGGAGCTGATCGCAATAATCAAGGCATCGGATCCAACCCTTCATCCAAAAACGATCAACGGTTGTATCTGGAAACTTGTCGAAAGATATCCTGACAAGGTTTACAAACCGTCTAAAGGGCTTTTTCGTTTGCTGAAATATAAATCCGCCAAAGAACAAAATCTGTAAGACTCTGTTAGTCCCGTACGGCGGGACGGAAAACCTGCAATCGTTTCAGCTTGCCGGACAAACAAGAAGACAGAGGGAGAATCCACTATGACAAGAACTAATCTTGTCGCTGAACCGGGGAAACAAGAGATCGTCATCACGCAGGTCTTCGACGCGCCGCGAGAGCGTGTGTTCAAGACGTGCACAGACCCGACTCTGATTCCACAGTGGTGGGGACCCAGAAGTCTCACGACTACCGTCGACGCGATGGACGTCAGGGCGGGCGGCATTTGGCGATTCGTCCAGCGCGATGCCGGACGGCAATGAGTACGCGTTCAAGGGCGTTTATCACGACATCACGCCACCCGAGCGGCTTGTCTTCACTTTTGAATTCGAAGGTATGCCGGGACATGTGTTGCTCGAAACGATGACGTTCGAAGAGGACTACGGCAAGACGACGCTTACGGACAGATCCGTCTTCCAGACGGTTGAGGATCGCGACGGGATGCTCGAATCGGGGATGGAAGAGGGAGCGGCTGAGACCATGGACCGTCTCGCTGAACTCCTGGCGGAAGCCTGAGAAATCCCGCAAGCAAACACCACGAGTCAAACAAGGAGAACACTCATGCAAAAGATCATCCCCCATCTATGGTTCGAGAAAGAAGCCAAAGAAGCGGCCGAGTTCTACACATCGCTTTTCCAGGATTCAAAAGTTACAAATACAACAACGCTACATGACACGCCATCGGGAGATTGCGATGTTGTGTCATTCAGATCTCTTGGGATACTCGTTCATGGCCATCAGCGCCGGCCCTTCTTCAAATTCAACCCGTCAATATCTTTAATGGTCAATTTTGACCCGTCACAGGACAAAGGCGCGAGGACACGGATTGATGCGGTTTGGAGCAAGCTTGCGGAGGGCGGAAAGGTATTGATGCCGATTGACAAATACCCTTTCAGCGAACGTTATGGTTGGATACAAGATAAATATGGCCTTTCGTGGCAATTGATCCTCACAAACCCCGAAGGCGAGGAGCGGCCGCTTATCATTCCGTCCCTGATGTTCGTGGGTGATGTATGTGGCAGAGCAGAAGAAGCCTCCGATTTCTATCTTTCCGTATTCAAGGATTCGAAACGCGGCGCGGTTGCCCGTTATTCTGCCGGAATGGAGCCCGACAAAGAAGACACTGTCATGTTCACCGATTTCAAGCTCCTTGGCCAGTGGTTTGCGGCCATGGACAGCGCGCGCATGCACGACTTTGGATTCAACGAAGCTATTTCACTAATCATAAACTGTGAAGACCAGAAGGAAATTGATTACTACTGGGAAAAGCTCTCGGCAGTTCCGGAAGCCGAACAGTGCGGATGGCTCAAAGACAAATATGGCATCTCCTGGCAGGTTGTGCCGAAAGAAATGGATAAGATGATGAGCGAGGGCACGCGTGACCAGATTGATCGCATCACACAGGCGTTATTGCCGATGAAGAAACTTGATATCGCCAAATTGAGAAAGGCGTACGAAGGGAAATAAGAATTTGCCGCCAAAGAACACAACTTGTAAGATTTTGTTAGCAGGCTACCGCCTGCGAAAGACTTGCAATCATCGAATATAACATGCTCCCTTACCACTACTGAAACAGCTTCAAAGCCCAAAAGGGCTACTCGTATGCAGGCACTCACAGTTACGGGGCGTATTAACGCAAAAGCGCTTGAGTTGCTCGGACAGCATCCCGGGGGTATGCGTTGGTCGGAACTGATCGCAATAATCAAGGCATCGGATCCAACCCTTCATCCAAAAACGATCAACGGTTGTATCTGGAAACTTGTCGAAAAGTATCCTGACAAGGTTTACAAACCGTCTAAAGGGCTTTTTCGTTTGCTGAAATATAAATCCGCCAAAGAACAAAATCTGTAAGATTTTGTTAGTCCCGTACAGCGGGACGGAAAACTTACATATCCCATCCGACATAGTCTCTTCCCAGGCGGGCGGAAGGGGGTTTGGGGGGAATTCCGCCCGCCGAGTCAATCGCGCACAGAATCAGTTCGGATTTCTCAAATACACACCGCCAGACAAACAAACAGACAGGGCCCAACAGAGGAGCCCTGTCTCTTCTTATCTCCAGATGGCGAAGTGACTATCCGCTTTTCTTGGGACGGCGGCGCCGCGTCATGACCTCAAAGCGGAGACGCGCCTCCGCCTCGCTCTCCGCCGCGCCGTCACGGCCGTCCGCGATGGCGTCGCGAACACGCTCTCTTATCGACAGCAGCACGGCGCCCACGCGGGCTATGATTTGCGCTCCCGGCATGCCTTCCATCGCGCCCAACGGCACTCCCCTTTGTCGAGGCTCAGCCGGCGTATCTTCAGTCTTGACCTGCTCCGACGCCGTCTCTTCGACGGGTCCCATTACATCCTGCTTGTCTTTGCGCCCCATACAATTCGCCTCTCTAACTATCCGCGCTGCTCTAGGAGCTCTTCCGCCGTCGTTTGGGCGTGAGGCCGGCGAGAGACGCCAGCCCTCTCTTCACGCCGCCGACGAAGGCGTAGACGCGGATTATCGGGCTGACAGCGGTATCGGTGATGAAGGCCGTCGTGCCCCGGATCTCATTCATCGTCTGCTTAGCGGAGTCCAAGGTGGGCGAGAGCTGGGTGCGCACCACGCCGTTCAGCAATCCGATTAGGCCGCGCGCCGCCAAGCCGACCACCAGGACGACGATCAGGGTCACGAGCAAGACGAAGATGCCCATGATGCCGAAGATGACGATTATCAGGTCACGCAAGTCCTGCAAGTCCATATGCCACTACCTCCTAGGATAACGTAGGTCGCCGTTCTCGCCCGAGATTCAAATACCCGCTGTCGCTATGATACCACCGCCGAGGACGCGCTCACCCTCGTAGAAGACGACCGCCTGGCCGGGAGTTACCGCCCGCTGCGGATCGCGGAAGCGGACCTCGGCGCCGCCAGCCAGCGGCTTCACGACGGCCGCCGCCGCCGGTGTACGATAGCGTATCTTCGCTTCCACAGCCGCCTCACCGCGAGGAGGCTTGCCGCTTACCCAGCAGACATCCTCCGCCCGCAGCCGGCCCGACAGCAGATCGTCCTCGCCGCCGATGGTTATCACATTCTGTAACGTATCGATCGCCGCGACGTAACGCTTCTCCCCCAGGGCAACCCCCAGACCGTGACGCTGGCCGATGGTGTAGGCGCCGACACCCTGGTGGCGTCCCACTACCCGTCCGGCGACGTCCACGATGTCGCCCGGCTCCTGGCCGATACGTCCGGCGATGAAGGAGCGATAGTCGTCGTCGGGTATGAAGCAGACCTCGACGCTGTCCGGCTTATCGGCGACGGGCAGGCCGCTCTCCGCCGCCAGACGCCGCACCTCCGTCTTGCGATACTCTCCCACCGGGAAGAGCAAGTGAGGAAGCTCCTCCTGCCCCACAGTATACAGGACGTAGGACTGGTCCTTGTCGTCGTCCACGGCGCGCAGGAGCTGGTACTCGCCGTCGACGCGGCGGATGCGGGCGTAGTGTCCCGTCGCCAGGTAGTCGGCGCCCATATCGAGGGCGCGGGCGAGCAGGTGCTTGAACTTCAGCCGGTCATTGCAGGCGAGGCAGGGGTTAGGGGTACGGCCGCGCGCGTACTCGCAGCAGAAGTAGTCCACGACCTCCTCGGCGAACTCCGGCTCGAAGTTGACCACGTGGTGGGGTATGCCCAGCGTTTCGCAGACGGCGCGGGCGTCATCGGCGCCGAGGACGCAGCAGCCCTTGGGATTGAAGGCAGCGGCCTCATCGCTCCAGAGGCGCATCGTGACGCCGGTGACGTCGTAGCCCTGGCGCAGCAAGAGGGCAGCGGCCACAGACGAGTCGACGCCGCCGCTCATCGCCACGACAACACGCTTCTTGTCTTTCATCTCTCTCCAGACGACCGAACCGTCTTCGACATGCCGCCGCCTCGTGCTATAATATCGATACCGCTCTTAGGGGAGGCAGCAATCTGGAAGCAGGCGAACTAGCGCAAAAGGTAGTCGAGCTTCTCTCGGATAAGCAGGCAGAGGATATTATACTACTTGACATCGGGCAAGTAGCCAGCTTCGCAGACTATTTTGTCATTGCCTCGGCGACCAACCCCCGCCAACTGAAAGCCCTCCTCGACACGCTGGACGACGAGCTTGGCCGCGAGGTCAATCTATCCACTCACCGCGAGGGCAACCCCGACTCCGGCTGGGTGCTGCTGGACATGGGGGATGTCATCGTCCACCTGTTCGACCCGCCGACCCGCGCCTACTACAAGATCGAGGAGCTGTGGAGCCGGGGCGTGTCGGTGGTGCGCTTTCAGTAGCTATCCCTCTTTGATCCACCCGTCGAGGCTGCGCTCGTAGCTAAAGATATCCTTCTCATCGAAGAAGAGGGCGATCTCGCGCTTCGCCGACTCGGGGCCGTCGGAGCCGTGGATCAGGTTGCGCCCCAGGTCCACGCCCAGGTCGCCCCTGATGGTGCCGGGCAGCGACTTCGCCGGGTCGGTGACGCCCATCGTCTGCCGCACCAGGGCGATGGCGTTCTCCCCCTCGAAGACGGCCGCTATGACGGGAGAGGAGGT
This sequence comes from uncultured Chloroflexia bacterium, assembly GCA_963763495.1. Taxonomy (GTDB): domain Bacteria; phylum Chloroflexota; class Dehalococcoidia; order DSTF01; family JALHUB01; genus DAOUEO01. The sequence goes on along the minus strand of CAVXOY010000019.1, from coordinate 249,244 downwards.
AATAAAGCTGACGAGCCCCTCCAGGAACGGCTTGCCGGCGTGCTCGGCGTAGTGCCGGCGGGCGAGCGCCTCGTCGATGTGGACGAGCCGCATAGCGACGATCTTGAGGCCGCGCCGCTCCAGGCGGCCCAGGACCTCGCTGGCCAGTCCCCGCTGCATGGCGTCGGGCTTAACGAGTACGAGCGTTTTCTCCAACATATCTACGATAACTCCTTCACGGCGGGCACGGCCCGCTCCATTTGTTGTCTCGTCTTCTATCCGGGCGGCTTCTGCGGCCCGATGGCCGGCTCCCGCAGGTACAGCGGCGCCAGCGCGCGCACGTCATCGGCCTGTCCCGCCGCCAGACGCCGCCAGCCCAGCTCCGCCAGGTAGTCGGCCCGGCGGCGCGAAGGCGCGACCGCCAACGCCCGCCTCGGCAAGCATCTCATCCAGCCTGTCATCTTCCTCGCCGCAGAAAAGCGTCCTTCTTCGGAATATGCGCCATCATCTCTTGCGGCGTCGACATCCGCGGCGCGGCGATCTCCCGCCACTCCGCCTTCGGCCCCTGATAGACCGCCCAGGCGACCTCGCCGCGTCCCGCCCGGTGGAGGGCGCAGACCGGCGATCCGCAGGCGGCGTGCTGATAAGCCTCGATCTCCAGCCGTCCCACGCCGACGATGGGGACACCGAGGGCGAAGGCCAGCCCCTTGGCCGTGCTCACGCCCACACGAAGAGCAGCGTAGCTGCCGGGGCCGGTGCAGACGAACACCGCCGTCAACTCGCTCTTGTCGACGCGCAGCCGCGACAGCAGCGTCTCCACCATCGGCATGAGCTGCGTGGAGTGCTCGCGATAGCAGCGCCAGGTCACTTCTCCCTTCAGGCGTCCCTCTTGGGAGAGCGCGACCGACGCCCAATCGCTCGCCGTGTCGATAGATAGCTCCACGCTTCACCGCCCCCTGCGCGCCGGAACCATCAGGGCCTCGACCAGCTCCTCGTAGCGGGCGCCTTGCGGCTCCAGGCTGAGCTTGCGCGACCGCTCGCCAGCCCACTCCAGGCGCACCAGAAGCCGCTCACGGGGCATCTCCTCCCAGGCGCGGTCCGGCCACTCGACGACGAGGACGCCGTCGGCGGCCACCTCCTCCAGCGCCAGATCGGCCACCTCCAGGGGGTCTTCCAGGCGGTAGAGGTCGGACAGGTACATCTTCAGACGGCCCTCGTACTCGTTGAGGAGGACGAACGCCGAGCTCTTTATCGTCGCGTCGATGCCCAGGCCCTTGCCGATGCCCTGGGCCAGACAGGTCTTGCCGGCGCCCAGGTCGCCCTGAAGGAGGAGCACGTCGCCGGGTCGCAGGCGTCGCGCCAGCCGCTCGCCGAGGCGGCGCGTCTCCGTCGGGCTGTTGCTGGTAAGCGCGAGGGCGGTCATCTAGGAACGGCCTCCTGCCGCGAAGTGGTCCCAGCCGCCGCTCTCGAAGGTCATCTCCTGACCAGCGTCGTCGAGGAAGCGGACGCGTCCCTCCGGGTCGTCCACCATCTCGCCGATCACCGTTATGGGCTGAGCGAAACGCGCCCGCACCCGGTCGATCAGCTTGACCGGCCCCGTGAACAGCAGCTCATAGTCCTCGCCGCCGCTCACCGCCAGCGCCACCGCCTCGTCGCCAAACGTCCGCCGAAGGTGATCGCTGACCGGCAGCCTCTCCAGGTGCACGACGGCCCCGAGATGCGACTCCTCGCAGATGTGGCGCAAGTCCCGGCCCAGCCCATCGCTCACGTCAATCGCGCAGCGGACACCCGCCCGCACCAGGCCACGTCCCAGCTCTACCTGCGGCCGCGGTCGCAGATGGGCCCGTCGCAGGTAGTCTGACGCTGTCCGCGACGCCGGGCGACTTTCGGTCATGAGTCGCAGCCCGCCTGCCGCGTTGCCCAGCCAACCCGATACGGCTATGACGTCGCCCGCCTGAGCCCCGCTGCGGCTTAAGAAAACGGGCTCGCCGCGCGTGCTCTCGGTTGCCCGACCCCAAAGGGTCACCGTGATAACCGGCTGGGCAGCGCGCACCATGTCGCCGCCGGCGATGACGACGCCGTACTCGCGGCCCATCGCCGCCATGCCCTTGTAGAAAGCGACGACATCCTCGACCAGGAAGTCGCTGGGTAGGGCGAGGGTGACGAGCGCGTATTCGGGGATGCCGCCCATCGCGGCGACATCGCTCACGTTGACGGCGAGGGCCTTCCAGCCCAGGTCGGTCCAGACCACGTCCTCAGCGGGGAAGTGGACGCCGGCGACCAGCGTATCGGTGGTGGCGATCTGAGCAGCGCCGGTGCTCTGCCAGACGGCGGCGTCGTCGCCGATGCCGATCAGCAGGCGGGAGTGGCGGGCCAAGGCCGCGGTCGCCTTCTCCTGCGCCCCCAGCTCCTGCTTGATGCGGGCGATAAGCTCGAACTCACCCAGCTCCGATATCTTCACGCTCCCGATTATACCTTCAGGCTTCCCCCACCCTCAACCAAAGCGGTGCCGAGCCGGTATAGTAGAATGGGCAGCAGCGAAGAGCTATACTCGCTGGTCGTTGGACGAGGGCCATGCGTATCGCTATCGTCGCCGACATCCACGCCAACCTCGCGGCCTTCCAGGCGGCGCTCCAGCACGCTGAGCAAACGGGCCCTCTCGACCGCCTCTGGTGCCCCGGCGATATCGTCGGCTACGGCCCCGACCCGGGCGCCTGCATCGCCCTCCTGCGCCGCTACCCGCATACCGCCGTCGCCGGCAACCACGACCTGGCAGCCATCCGCAAGGTCAGCACGGCGGAGTTCAACTTTGCCGCCGCCCGCGCGGCAGCCTGGACAGCGGAGCAGCTTACAGGCGAGGAACGGCAGTATCTAGAGGATCTGCCCGAGGTCGCAAAGGAAGGGGAGTTCACGCTGGTGCACGGCACGCTGCGGGCGCCGGTCTGGGAGTACCTGCTGTCCCTCGAGGCGGCGCGGGAGCAGTTCCGGCTGATGGAGACGCCCTACAGCGTCGTCGGCCACTCCCACGTGCCTTTACTGGTAGAAGAGGGGCAAGATGGCACTGATCGCCCGCCTGGAGCCCTGGGAGGACGGTGAATGCGTGGAGCTAGGAGAGAAGCGGCTGATCGTCAACCCGGGCGGCGTCGGCCAGCCGCGCGACGGCGACCCTCGCGCCGCCTACGCCCTCTACGACACGGAGGCGCGGACGCTCACGCTGCATCGCGTGGAGTATGACATCGCCGCCACGCAGGAGAAGATGCGGAGGGCTAGGGCTGCCGGTGTGGCTCGCCGAGAGGCTGACCTACGGGCAATAGCTACCTGACGAGCTTGTCCAGGCGCTCCTTGGCGGCCAGCGCTTCCTCCATTATCCGGTCGACCAGCTCCTTCACCGTCGGCACGTCGTGGATGAGGCCGACGCTCTGGCCCATGCTCACCAGCCCGTCATCCATGAGTCCGGTATCGACCACGTCCGGCCCCTGCCTCATGATCACCGGCAGCATCTCCTCGAGGGTGGCGCCCCGCTTCTCCATCTCGATCACCTTCTCGACCGGCGCGTTCTTGGCCAGCCGCGAGGGGTTGTTGATCGACTTCATGCAGTAGACGGTGTCCGTCTCCGCGGCGTGGACCATCCACTCCTTGAACGCCGAATGGCCGCGACATTCCTTGGTCGCCATGAAGCGGGTGCCCATCAGCACCGCATCGGCGCCCAGGGCCAGGGCCGCCATCAGGCCACGGCCGTCGCCGAAGCCACCGCCGGCCACCAAAGGTATCTTCACCGCGTCCGCCGCCGCCGGAACCATAACCAGCGTTCCCACCTCGTCCATGCCCGGGTGGCCGCCCGCCTCGTGCCCAACGACGCACACGGCATCGACGCCGAGGCGCTCGGCGCTGCGGGCGTAGCGGACGCCGGGGACCTTGTGCATGATCTTGACGCCGCCCGCGTGCAGGGCCTCGACCACCGCCGCCGGGCTGCTGCCTGATGTCTCGACGACCGGGATCTTCTCCTCTATCGTGACCTCCACCCACTTCTCGATCGGCTGGGCGCGGACAGAGGCGAAGAGATTGATGTTGAGACCGATCGGCTGGTCCGTGAGGTCGCGCGCCTTGTGGATGTCGTCTTTCAATTCATCAATCGTCGGGTAGGTGGCGGCCGTCAGAAAGCCCAGCCCACCGGCGTTGGCGAGCGCCGCGATCAGCTCCGCCCGGCCCACCCAGAACATGCCGCCGCAAATGATCGGGTACTTGATCCCAAACAGCTTGGTGATCCGTGTCTCTAACATCAGACACGATTCTCCTTTCCTCTTCGTGAGGCCGGAACTCTCCTGTTCACTTTCGCCAGCTTGCTGCCCTCCGCCACCATCTCGGGGTGGAGAGCAGCGTTGAGGACCTCATCTACGTGCTCCGCCAGAATGAACTGTATCTCCTGCCGGACATCGGCAGCGATCTCTTCCAGGTCAGGTTCGTTCTCTTTGGGAAGGATGATGCGCTTGATGCCGGCGCGGTGGGCGGCCAGCACCTTGTCCCGGATCGCCCCGACGGGAAGGACCTTCCCTCTCAGGGTGATCTCTCCCGTCATCGCCGTGTCTTTGTGCACCGGCCGCCGCGTGAGCGCCGAGACCAGCGCCGTTGCCATCGTTACCCCCGCGGACGGCCCGTCCTTGGGGATAGCTCCGGCGGGGATGTGGATGTGCATATCGCAGCTATCGAAGGCGCCCGCCTTGATTCCCAACTCATCGGCGCGGCTGCGGGCATAGGTGACGGCTGCCTGGGCCGATTCCTGCATGACGTCGCCCAGCTTGCCGGTCAGGGTCAGCCGCCCCTTTCCCGGCACGCACATCGCCTCCACGTAGAGGATGTCGCCGCCGACCGCCGTCGCCGCCATAGCCGTGGCGACCCCGACCTCGTCCTTCTCCCCGGCCAGCTCCCAGTGGACGCGCCGCGGCCCGAGGAACTTCGGCAGACCGTCGGCTGTGACCTTCACCTTTTTCGTCGAGCCGCGCACCACCTCGCGGGCCACGCTCCGGCAGATGGTGCCGATCTCCCGTTCCAGGTTGCGGACGCCGGCCTCCCGCGTGTAGCTCCGAATGACCTCCAGCAGCGCCTCGTCTGTGATGGAGACCATCCTATTCCCCAGCCCGTTCGCCTCTCGCTGCCGGGGGAAGAGATAACGCTTCGCTATCTCCAGCTTCTCGTGCTCCGTGTAGCCGGGCAGCTCTATGATCTCCATCCGGTCGAGAAGCGGCGCCGGTATGGGGTCCATGAGGTTGGCGGTCGTGATGAACATGACCCGCGAAAGGTCGAAGGCAACGTCGAGGTAGTGGTCGACGAAGGTGTGGTTCTGCTCGGGGTCGAGCACCTCCAGCAGCGCCGAGGCGGGGTCGCCGCGGAAGTCGATCCCCAGCTTGTCCACCTCGTCGAGCATGAACAGGGGGTTGTTGGACTCGGCGCGCCGTATCTCCTGAATGATCCGCCCGGGCAGGGCGCCGACGTAGGTGCGGCGGTGGCCCCGTATCTCAGCCTCGTCGCGGATACCGCCCAGCGACATGCGCACGAACTTCCGCCCCAGCGCCCGCGCTATCGATTGTCCCAGCGATGTCTTGCCCGTGCCCGGCGGCCCTACGAAGCAGAGGATGGGGCCCCGGCTGTCGCTCTTGAGCTTGCGCACCGCCAAGAAGTCGAGTATCCGCCGCTTCACCTTGTCGAGGCCGTAGTGATCGGCGTTGAGGGTCTCCTCGGCACGGGCGATGTCCAGGTTGTCCTCCGTGTGCTTGTCCCAGGGGAGGCTGACCAGCCACTCCAGATAGGTACGCGAGACCTGGTACTCAGCGGCCGCCTGAGGCATTGTCCCCAGGCGTTCCAGCTCGCGGTCGGCCTCTCGACGCGCCTCCTGGGGCATGTGCGCGTCTTCCACCTTCTGGCGCAGATCATCCAGCTCCGGGCTCAACTCAGACTCGCCGAGCTCCCGCTGGATCGCCTTCAACTGCTCGCGGAGGATGAACTGCCGCTGGTTCTTCTCCATCTCGCCCCGCACCTGCGACTGGATGTCCTTCTCCACCTGCAGGACTTCCAGCTCGCGATGCAGATAGCCGGTGACCAGCCGCAGCCGCTGGACAACGTCGAGTTCCTCCAGCGCCGCCTGTCGCTCCTCCGCCTTGATGTTCAAATGGGCGGCTATAAGGTCGGCGAGTGTGCCGGGGGCCGTGATCGCCGCGGCAGCCATCCCCAACTCATCGGGAAGACCGTCGTTCAGGCTGACCACCTTCTGGAATTGAGAAAGGGCGGTACGCGTCAGGGCCTCCAGCTCAATGCCGTCCTGGACGTGATCATGGAGACTCTCGACGCGCGCCCGCAGAGAAGGCTCTTCTTGCTCCAGCGAGAGAAGCCGGACGCGGACGGCGCCCTGGATTATCGCCTGGACGGCACCGCTGGGGTCGCGCACCATGCGGACGATGCTGGCCGCCGTGCCTATGGAGTAGGTCTCGCCGGCATGCTGGCCATCCGTCCCATGCTTCTGCGCGAACAGGGCGAGCATCTTGCTGGGGCTTGCCGCCGCCTCGACAACCGCCTGCACTATCGCCGCTTCCGCCGAAGCGAGGGGCAACATCAAGCCGGGGAAGAGCACCATGGCCCCGCTGGCGATCGCGGGCAGTACCTCAGGCGCCTTTACCGGCATCTGTGCCGTGGCCAGCGCGCCCTCTTCCGTCTTCCGATCTTCGCCTTTGTCCTGCATTCTCTTCTTTCCGCGGGATGACTACTCGCTGGGGTGGCGCACGGTAACCCGCACGTGATGGGAGCGACGGCGCGCCAGCTTGGGCAGCGCGATGCGGAGAAAACCATCTGCGTAAGAGACTTCGGCTTTGTCGGGGTCTACCGGCGCCGGCAGCGCGAGTACCCGCTCGAAAAGGCCGTAGCATATCTCGATCTGGGCATGCCGCTGATGGGGGTCCGCCCGACGATCGCTTTTCTCGCCCCGGAAGGCCAGGCGGTCGCCCTCCACCTCGATCTCCACCTCTTCCTCCCCAATCCCCGCTATCTCCGCCACCACGACGACCTGATCGTCCGTCTCAAAGATATCGGTGGGTGGTTCCAAGACCGGCAAGCAGAAGCCGGGCCGGCCGGGAAGGCCGCCGGTGAGCCTCTTCCACATCTGCTCCATCTGCTCGTGAAGCCGTTCGAACTCGCGGAAAGAGCCCTCAGCATCGGGCATGGCCAATCTCCCCATCACCCACGCGGAATGTAGCCCCGTTTGATGCGCTATGAGGTTAGAATAGCCGCCCTGCAGTCAGAATACAAGCAGAGAAAGGCTTAGATTACCGCTGGGAGAACGGTGCTAGGACGCGGGACTGCGCCCTTTGCCCGCCGCAGGCTTGCCTTTGCCCTTGGGCGCCGTCTTCTTGGGGCGGGCCTTTGCTGGCGTAGAGTCGGTGCCATTGTCGCCTTCTGGAGACGTCCCTTTCTTGCCGCCGCGCTGGGCAGCCTTCGCGGGCACCTGGCCCACGTCGATGCAAGAGATGGAGGCGACCGACTCGCCGGGCCCGACATCCATCAGAGTGACACCCTGGCTGGCGCGACCGGCCATCCGGATGCTGTCGATGCGGGTGCGCAGGATGATGCCACCCCGCGAGATGATCATCAGCTCCTGCATATCGTTTACGGTGCGCGCCACGACCACCGGCCCTGTCTTCGGCGTCACCTGGTGGCTCACCACCCCCGAGCCGCCGCGGTGGTGGCGAGGATAGTACTCGAATGGCGTCCTCTTGCCAAACCCGTTGGCCGTCACTGACAGCAACTGCGTCCCGGCCGTGACGACCTCCATGCTCACCAGCCGGTCCTTCTTACCGAGGGACACTCCCCGGACACCGCCGCTGATACGGGAGGCGGGACGCAGCTCTTTGACGGAGAAGCGCACCGCCCTGCCTTCGCTTGTCACGACGACGACCTCGTCGTCCTCATGCGCCTGCTTGGCGGTGACAAGCTCATCGCTGGTCTCCAGGTCCATGGCCTTCTTGCCGTCCCGTCGCACCGACTCAAACTCCGAGAGGGCGGTCTTCTTGACCTCTCCTCTCGCCGTCGCCAGCACGAGGAAGTCCTTGTCGAAACCACGGACGCCCATCATGGCCGTAACCGACTCGCCCTGATCGAGGTCGATGAGGTTGACCAAAGGTATCCCCTTCGCCTGGCGCTTGGCATCGGGGACTTCCCAGGCCATGAGCTGGAAGACGCGACCGCGCTCGGTGAAGAAAAGGAGGTTGTCGTGGGTGTCGGCGACGAGCAGACGGGAGACGGCGTCGGCCTCACGCGTCACCATGCCGGTGATCCCCTTGCCGCCGCGACGTTGCAGCCGGTAGGTCTCAAGGGGCAGACGCTTGATGTAGCCGCGGTTGCTGAGGGTGACCACGATCTCCTGGTGCGGTATGAGGTCTTCCTCAGAGAACTCCTCGATCTCCTGGTCGACTATCTGGGTGCGGCGCGAGTCACCGTACTTCTTCTTGACGTCCTGGGCGTCTTCCCTGATGAGGTAGTCGATCTTGCGGGGGTTGGCGAGCAGGTCTTCGAGGTAGGCAATCTGCTGGATTATCGCCGCAAACTCCTCCTCGATCTTCTGGCGCTCCAGGCGGGCCAACCGTCGCAGTTGCATGTCCAGCACCGCCTGCGCCTGGCGGTCGCTCATCTTGAAGGGCGGCTTCATCAGTTTGTCTTTTGCGTCGTCGGCCGACTGGGCGCCTCGAATCGCCTTGATCACCTCGTCGAGGTTCTCCAGCGCCATCAGCAGCCCCTGCAGGATGTGTTCCCGCTCCCTCGCCTTCGTCAGGTCGAACTGAGAGCGGCGGCGGATGACCTCGCGCCGGAAGGCGATGTAGTGCTCCAGCATCCGCTTCAGGCTGAGCGTCCGCGGCTGGCTGTCGACCAACGCCAGCATGTTCACCGGGAACGACGACTGCATCGCCGTGTGGCGGTAGAGCTGGTTCAGCACCTGCTGCGCCTGACCGGCCCGGCTAAGCTCGATGACGATCCGCATTCCGTGGCGGTCCGACTCGTCGCGCAGGTCGCTGATGCCGTCGATCCGCTTGGCGCGGGCGAGGTCGGCAATACGCTCGACCAGCGAGGCCTTGTTCGTCATGTAGGGCAGCTCGGTGACGACGATCTGCTGCCGGCCGCCGCGGCTGCTCTCCTCGATGTGAGCGCAGGCGCGCATGATGATGCGGCCGCGACCATCGCGGTACGCTTCCTGGATAGCATCCTGCCTGGCTTCGACACCGTCCTTCTTGACCCGCGCATAGCGGAATATGAGACCGCCCGTCGGGAAATCCGGCCCCCTCACTATCTGCGCCAGTTCGTCGACAGTCGTGTCCGGCTTGTCGATGAGCTGGCCGATGGCGTCGCAGACCTCGCCCAAGTTGTGGGGCGGGATGTTCGTCGCCATGCCGACGGCGATGCCGTAGGCGCCGTTGACGAGGAGGTTGGGCAGGCGTGACGGCAGGACCAGCGGCTCGTTCTGGCTACCGTCGAAGTTGGGGCCGAAGTCGACCGTGTCACTGTCGATGTCGGCGAGCATCTCTTCCGCCGCCGCTGTCAGCCGCGCTTCCGTGTAGCGCATCGCCGCCGGCGGGTCGCCGTCGACGCTGCCGAAGTTTCCCTGCCCGTCGACGAGCGGATAGCGCAAGGAGAAGTCCTGCGCCATGCCGCACCATCGCCTCGTAGACGGGGCTGTCGCCGTGCGGGTGATACTTGCCCATCACCTCACCGACGATACGGGCGCTCTTCTTGTAGGCGGTGTTGGGGCGGAGGTTCAACTCCGACATGGCGAAGAGGATGCGCCGCTGCACCGGCTTCAGCCCGTCCCGGACGTCGGGGAGAGCGCGGGAGACGATGACGCTCATAGCGTAGTCCAGGTAGGAGGCCCGCATTTCGTCTTCGATCTTGATCGGGCGCACCTTGCCTATGCTTGCGTCAGTCGTCATCTTTTCACCATCCCACCGTATCTAGAATCCCTGTTCCTGTGCCAGCGCTATTCTATCACAGCCGTATCTAAGAGGCTCGTCAGACTAGGCCCAACCGATAAGAGACAAAGAACGGGGCAGAGGGTTTGTTCTCTGCCCCGATGGCGTAAGAATTGAAGGTGACGAGCTTGGCGCTCTACTCCTCGAACTCCTCCTCGTCAGTCTCTCGCTCGGTGGCCTCCTGGTAGTCTTGAAGGGCGATGTCTCCTTCCGTTGCCACCGTCTCGTGCTCCCAGCCCTCTCCCTCCTCCTCCAGTTCCTCCGAAGGCTCCTCCTCATCCAGGTCGTGGCGAACCAGCCGCTCCTTGACGTACGATCGGAAGGTGTCGCCGCCGCTGACCGGGAAGGACGGCTTCCCCTGCTGGCTGGGGTGCTGGTATATCTCGCGGATTATGATGCGGACGCCGCCGTTGGAGAGGCTGGCGATCGCCGCCACGTACCGGTTCCCACCCTCGATAAGCCGCGCCAAGCGCAGACCCAGCTTGGGCTCTATCACGCCCAGTTGGTCGCCGCCGACCGTCTCCACGGCGACGGTGTGGCCCTGTATGCGCAGATTCAGCGTGTCGCCTGCCGTCAGCCCGGCGAGGGTCTCCGGCACAACCGCCTTAAGGTTGGCGATGCCGGTGCTGCCGGTTTGGGCGATGAACAGCGACGGATCGATGCTCTTGGGGCTTTCCACTCGTACGGCCACGATGCTCTTCCTGGCATCGAGCCGCTCCAGGTTCTTCCGAGCGATGCTGTTCCCCGGCTCCAACGCCAGGGTCTTCTCATAGGCCCGGCGCGCCTCCTCGGACTCCCCCATCTCCATTAGAGCCTTCCCCAAACGGTTGTAGGCGTCCACATCTGAAGGAAACACGCTTATGATGGAGCGGTTGATGGCCGCCGCTTCTTCCCAGCGGCTTTGAAGCGCGAGCTGGATCGCCTGATCCGTTCGCTGCCTCTTTAGGCGGGTGCTCTCTCCGGCCTGGTAATTCATGCCTCCTCAGTCCCCCTATGTAGCTCGGCGGTTTTGCGCTCAAGTTGAGCGGTTTCCCAAGCCTCCGCCGAGAAAAATGTCAAATTCTCTCGACCGTGCCTCTGTATGTACACCAGCGGAGAAATACCGGAAAAATCACCTTAAGTCAAGTAGAGAGGGGCCCAATTTTGAAGAAATCTGGCAGCCGGGAGGAAAAAGGGAGAGATGGTCGGGGTGGGCAGATTCGAACTGCCGACCTCACGGTCCCGAACCGTGCGCTCTAGCCTAGCTGAGCTACACCCCGTGAACTGGTGCGGGCTTGGGCTGCCGCCGTAGAAAAGAGGGCCGGTCTCGCAGCCCCACCGATCATAGCAGAGGTCGCTTCCGCTGTCGAGTTGTCCCAACCGAAGAGGCGGCCCTTCTCCGAATCCGGGGCCAATCCATATTGACGGCCCGTCGCGAGGGCATTACACTGAGCCCCGATGGCCAACCTGCTTCAATCGGACGGAACCGGTCATTGCTGTAGCGATTGCCCATCCGCCTAGAGCGGCGAGATAGAAAAGGCTCACCTGTGCGAGCGTCGAACGAGCTGCGGCGAGACTTGGGGGCCTTGCGACGGCACCTCTGGTTTGTGGCCCTCGCCTTCATCGTTGCTCTCGCGGCGGCCGCCGTCTCCCTCTTCATCCAGCCTACCAGCAAGGACGCCAGCTTCCGCGCCAGGGTATCGCTCTCCGCCCTCCCCCCTCTCTTCGGACCCGAGACCCTGCCCAGCATGGACGATTTCGCCCGCTTGGCGACCTCTCCAGAAGCGCTGGCCAAGACAAGCCAGGCACTCAGCGCCCAAGACGTCTCGATCTCCGCTGGAGAACTGGCGGGCATCTTGTCCGCCCAGGCCCGCAGCGGCCAAAACGCCATCGATTTCCACGTCGAGGCGGACGATGCCGACCTCTCTCTAGCAATCGCCCGCGCCTGGAGCCAGGCATTCGCCGAGATTGCCCCCGCGAGCAAAGCCGAATTGGAGCGGCAGGCAACGCAGTCCTATCAGTCCCAGCTCGAACAGGCGCAAGAGGAGCTGGAACTGAAGCGCCAGGCCATCACTGACCTGGGAGTCACGACGCTCCCGGGACAGACGGCTGCGGACTCCGCGGCGCAGGTCAGCGCCTTGGGAGCGACCTACGAGGCAAAAGCAGGGGCACTGGCCCTGAAGGAGATAGAGCGCTCGGACGTTCAGAGCACGCTCGACACTCTGCGCGCCGCCGTCGACAGCGGGACAACCCTCTCTACCAGCCAGCTCCGTCTCCTTCTCGCCGGCATCTTGCCCGCCGACACGGACCTGGGCACATCGCTCACCACCCAGCAGGCGATCACCGCCCTTGAGCTGCGGCTCACGGCTATGGATGGCTCTCTCGGCTCTCTGCGGCAGGAGGTCCAGAGCCTGCAATCGACTCTCGACCAGCAGAGCGCCAGCCTGGCGCAGGCAACCAGCGAACTGTCAGCCGCCGAGGAGAACTTCCAGGTGGCTTCCCGCCTCGCCCAATCCTACGAGGTCGTCGGCGACCAGATGACGGTGCTGGTGACGACTGCGAAGGAGCCGCAACAGGAAGGCAGAGGCGTGCTGGACTGGCTGGCCCGCTTCGCTGCCGCCGCCGCTTTCGCCGCCGTGGTGGGAGTCCTGGGAGCGCTGGCGCTAGAGCATGTATCGGGGAATGGCAGCCACCAGGCAGCGACCGCTACCCCCCGAATGGCCCCACAGCCTCTCACTCGCAACCCTCCACCACCCACCAGAGTCAACCTTGCGAAGTCTTGGCCGAATGTCCAGAGACGGCGCAAACGCCCGGGCTGGGAGCGCCCCCTACAGTTCACGTCGACAGCGATGGCCATCCTCTTGTTGCTTGGGGTGCTGGGAACGTTCAGCCACCGGCAACGCGCTCGCCACCGGCGGGACGGCTGTGATACCTTATGATGAGTCACGGCCGGAGAGTAGGGTTCCTCAGACGGGGCTTTTCTCGCGACCAGCATTCCAATGAACATTCTGATGCTATCTGCCCTCGACGTCTGGTCGCTGGCCGACGGCAAGGGCGCACCGACCCTCTATCGCACCCTCAACGCTTACGGCGAGAGGGGACATCATGTCCATTTTCTCGCCCCGACGGTCGGCGCTAACCGCTTCGGCCCGACCACGGCGTCATCCAAGAGGTCGCGTCCCTCTGAGATCGCCAACGTCACATTCACACGCTTCGACGTCCCCAGCCTTAGCCGGCTGCGTTTGCCTCTACCTCAGATTGCCGCCAAGGCCGATCAGAAGCTGCGCTTCGCCACCGCCTTCCCCATCATCGCTGCCCGCCGGGCGGAGTCCCTGCTCCGCCGCCACGACATTGACCTCCTCTATGCCTACGAGGTCCACGGCGCTCTAGCCGTGCGTCTCCTTCAGCGGAAGTGGAAGCTCCCGACCGTCTGCCGCTTTCAGGGCACGATTATGCATCCCTATCTCGACGACCGGCTCGCTCTCCTCCGCCGCCGCGAGGAGGTGCTGGCGCTCCGTACCCCCGCCGACCTCTACGTCATGACGAATGACGGCACCCGCGGCGACGAGGTGCTAGCCCGCCTTAACCCCCGTTCCCAAGGCCATGTCTGCTTCTGGCGCAACGGCCTCGACCTGGAGAGACTGATACCCTCCTCTGTCGCGGCAAAGGACGTCTGCCCGCAATACTCTGGGCATCGCTACCAGCCAGTTCGTCATGATGACGGCCTGTGTCCTCCTCCCCTGGAAGCGGGTGGACAGGGCGATTCGCGCTCTTCCTCATATCCTCCAGGACCTGCCGCAGGCCCTCCTAGTCATCTTGGGAGACGGCGAGGAGAGGGCGAACCTGGAAGCTCTGGCCCGCGATCTCGGCGTCGCTGATGCCGTCCGCTTCGAGGGCGCCGTTCCCCAAGAGGATGTGCGGCGCTACCTTTGGGCCGCTGATGTCTTTCTCTCCCTGAACGACCTGTCGAACGTCGGCAACCCACTGCTGGAGGCGATGGCCTGCGCCAAGCCGATAGTCACAATCGACAACGGCACGACGAGCGAGTTGATCCATGACGGAGATACGGGGCTGCTTCTCCCCTCCGGCGAGCCGCAAGCGGTAGCCCAGGCGGTGTTGCGCCTCGACCGGGATACTCCTTTGCGCCGCCGCGTCAGTCAGGGCGCCCATCGCTTCGCCACAGCCAACTTCTGGACGTGGGAAGACCGGCTGAACGCGGAACTGACGGAGGTGGAGAAGCTGATGGCCAAGAAGAACGCCGCCGGAGGGAGCCGGCCGTCCTGATGAGGTTTCTGCGCGACATCAACCTGGTCTTCTTCACCTACATAGCCAACTACCTGCTCGCCTTTGTCCTCAACATCCTCGTCGCCCGCGGCCTCGGCACCGACGGCCGCGGTGTCTACGAGATCAGCCTGCTGACGATATCGATCGCCCAGGCGGTCATGAGCCTCGGCGTGGGCGTAGCGAGCCTCTACTACATCGGCAAGAAAGCGTATTCGGCACGCGACCTTCTGTCGAACGGCCAATTCATCGTGCTGGCCTCCGCCGCTTTGAGCGGCCTCCTCGTCCTCCTGGCGGCAGGCACCTTTGGGCCGCGCCTCCTCGAAGAAGACTTCCCCTACTGGATATTCCTCTTCGGCGTGCCCCTCTTCCTCAACTTCAACCTCGTGACCGTCTTCTTGCAGGCCCACAACCGCTTCCTGGCGATGAACTCAGCTCACCTCATCCGGCCCGTGATCATGATCGCCCTGCTGGTGGGTGGCCTGGCCTTCGGAGGGCTGGACACCACCAACGTCCTAGTCTTCTGGGCAATCGCTCTGCTCGTCGCTGTGGTCGCCGGCCTCCTCCTGCTGGGTATAGATAAGCTCCACCTTCCCACCGTCCTCTGGCCAAAGTGGGGCGTCCTCAAGGCCCAAATGACATTCGGTCTCCAGGGGCAGTTGGGGAACATCCTCCAGCTTCTCAACTATCGCTTCGACAAGTACGTCGCCCTTCCCTTCGTCGGCTTGTCCGGCGTGGGGATCTACGCCGTCGCCGTGGGTGTGACCGAGAGCGTCTGGTTCATCGCCAACGCCGTGGCCGTCGTCCTTCTGCCCCACCTTACGAGCGCGCACAAAGACGAGGCAGCCGCCTTCGCGCCGGTGGCCTGCCGCAACACCATCTTCCTCAGCCTCATCGCCGCCGTCGGTCTGGGGATCGTGTCGTGGCCGCTGGTGCCCATCTTCTTCGGCGAGGACTTCTCTCATTCGGTAGTGGCGATATGGTGGCTCCTGCCGGGGACTGTCGCCCTCGCCGGCACGAAGATACTGGCCAGTTACTTCTTCAGCCAGGGGAAACCTCTCATCAACAGCTACATAACCATAGCCAGCCTCGCCGTCACCCTGACCTGCGACTTCGCCCTCATACCTGTCTTCGGCGTACCCGGCGCCGCTGCCGCATCATCCATCGCCTATTTGGCCTCGCTTGTCCTCAGCCTGCTCGTCCTATCAGCGACTGTCAGGACAGCCCCTCTGGGAGGCAGTCTTCATAAAGGGCAGCGACCTTCGCCTCTATCTGGAGATAGCGCGGACTGCCAGAACCCGCCTTCTTCCGTCAGCCACTGTCGCCGGCGACCAGGAGGGCGGGAGTATGACCGACGCCGATCCCCTTCGCCTGTGCGTTCTCGGCGACCTGGAGAGCATCCACACGCGGCGCTGGATTCGGCCTTTCGTCGAGCGTGGCCACGATCTGCACGCCGTTTCTTACTACCCGCCCAGTTCCTCACTCGCCGGCGTGACGCTGCACACACTCCACGCCCAGCGCACGCCGGGAGGCACAGAGACGCCTGCCTCAGCGGCATCTCCACGGAGGTTTGCCGCCGCTCTACCACCAACGGCGCTGCGCCTCATCAACGCCCTACGCTACCGGCGGCGGGGGCTGGCGCGCGTCATTCGGGATATCCAGCCTCACGTCCTCCACAGCCACTACGCGGTCGAGTACGGCTTCTTCGCCGCCACCACGGGCTTTCACCCACTCGTCGTCACCGCTTGGGGCTCCGACATACTGGTCGCCGCCCAAACGTCGCCTCTTGCCCGTCTCATCGCCCGCTACACGCTACGTCGCGCTGACCTGGTGACGTCGAACAACGAGTTCATGACGCGAAAGATTATCGACACTGGGCATCCCCTCGGAGAAGGTCGCGACCATCGTCCTCGGCACCGACCGCTTCTTCCTCGAGCAGCCGGAGGCCAGCGTGAACGCGCACGACGCCGACCCGGGCTATCCTCCAACGGTGATCAGCACGCGTTCGCTCGATTCGCCGCTGTACGAGATCGATAGCGTGCTGAGGGCGATGGCGGTCGTACGCCGTCGCTTGCAGATGGCGCAGCTTCTGGTAGCGGGCAGTGGTCGCTTGCAGCCGGCGCTGCACAAGCTCGCCCAAGACCTCGGCCTCGGCGAAAGCGTCCGCTTTCTCGGCTTCCTCGACGATGAGGCTCTGCGCTCCGCCTTCGCCTCCGCCCACGTGTACGTGTCCGTCCCCCGCTCCGACGCTACCGCCGTCAGCACCCTATCGGCGATGGCGGCCGGCTGCTTCCCCGTCGTCTCCGACCTGCCGACGCAACAGGAATGGATCGAAGATGGCGTCAACGGCTTCCGCGTGCCCGCCGGCGATGTCGCCACCCTAGCTCAACGTCTCGGCGACGCCCTCGACAACGCCCGCCCTGCGCCGGGACGCCGCGTCCCGCAACCGCCGTCTGATAGAGGAGCGCGGCCTCTGGGAGAGCTACGTCCCCCAGATGGAGACCTGGTACCGGCGGCTGGCGGGGAGAGAAGCGCAACCACCTTCCACCGGATAGCATGACCCGGTTCCTTTGCCCTCCGTCTTGTAGTAAGCTCCCTCTTGAGCACGCATCCCGGAGAAAGGACCTATGACCGTCGCCGGAGTCCGCTCTTGGGGCACGCCCTGGAGCAAGACCCGCGCCGCCGTCGTCGTCGCGGCCGTCCTGCTGGCGACCGCCCTGTTCGTCGCCGTCGCCGACTCGCACCCCGATTTGCTGGCGCTGGCGGCCGGCGGCCTTCTCGTCACCGCGATCGCTCTGAATGAGCCGCGCCTGGTGGTCCCGATCATCGTCCTCACCCTACCGCTGGAGATATCCAAGCTGCTCTTCCCCTTCCTATCGACGCGGGAGGAGACCGGCGGCGGTCTGCCCCCGACCTCCATCATCGACATCGGGCGCCTAGCGATCCTGATGGCCGCCGTTGTCTGGCTCATCCGGCCCGGCCTTGCCCGCCGGGATGCCTTCGCCGGCTCGACGCTGACCATCCCTGCCCTTCTCCTGCTCGCCCTCTACGCGTTCTCTGCCCTCTACGCCCGCGATACCGAGGCCGCCCGCTCGGAGACGCTCCGCCTCGCCTTCCTGATCGGCTTCGCCGCCCTCATCCCCGTCTTTGTGCGCGACCTGACGACTCTCCGCTGGTGCCTGGCGGCGCTCATCGCTCTCGGCAGCCCTGCTTGCCATCGTCGGCGTCTACCAACAGATCAGCGGCCACTTCTTCTGGAATGAGGGGTTGGGGCTGTACGGCGAAAGACGCATCAACACGACCTTTGCCGACCCCAACCACTTCGCCCGCCTCCTCGTCGAGGCGATGGCGCTGGGGGTAGCTCTCTTCTTCTTCATCAGCGGCAAGGTGCGCTATTTCCTGCTACTGCCGGCGCTGGCAGTTTGCGCTCTCACCCTCATCTTCACCGGCTCGCGGGGCGGCTGGATCGTCGCCCTGGCGCTGCTGCCGCTGCTCGCCCTCGCCCTGCCGGTGGCCGGCCGTCTCCGGCTGAGTTTCCTGGCCGTGGGGTCGCTGGCGCTGCTATGCGCTCTCGGCCTGGGGCTCGCCGTCAGCCCCTACTTCCGCGACCGCCTGGGCACCTTCCGTTTCGGCACGGAGGCGACAGGCGCGCGCCCCTACCTGGTGGAGGCAGGCTGGAAGATGTTCCGCGACCATCCTGTGTGGGGGGTGGGCATCGGCGGCTATCAGGACTCTTTTCTCAACGACTACTACTACTACAAGGACCCCAAGATAAAGGCCAACGTCACCCTCTCCCACACCTCGACTGTAACCACTATCTCGGAGCTCGGCGTGCTGGGCGCTGCCGTCTCCCTCTTCTTCCTGTACCGCTGGGGACGCCTCGGCTGGCGACTCCATCGCCGGTCGGCGGGCGAGATGCGGGCCATCGTGTTGGGGTTATGGGCGGTATCGCTGGTGATCCTATTCTCCAGCCAAACAGAGGGGCGCTTCTTCGACGACCCCTACCTCTGGCTCACGTTCGGCCTGGGGGTGGCGCTGGAACGAATCCTCACAGCGACCACGCCGCAGCGACAGGAGGCGGACGCCCGTGCGCGTGTGCTATCTGGCTGACGCCCCCTACATCCATACCCGCCGCTGGGTGCAGCACTTCGCCGGGTTGGGGTGGGAAACGGATGTCATATCCTTCCGGCCGGCGGAGATCGAGGGCAGCCATGTCCACTACGTCGGCGGCTGGGAGCGGTTAGGCAAACTCCGCTATCTCATCCACGCCCGCCGCGTCCGCCGTCTCGTCCGCGATCTTCAACCCGACCTCGTACACGCGCTCCATCTGACAAGCTACGGCTTCCTGGCCGCGCTCGCCGGAGTTCATCCCTGCATCGTATCCGCGTGGGGCACCGACATCCTGCAGGCGCCCCGCCTGAGCCCCTTCCACTGGCTGATCACCCGCTACGCCCTCAGCCGCGCCGACCACGTGACAGCGACCGGCGCCCGCCTCGCCGAAGCGACTCTCAACTATGTTCCCAAGGGGAAATCAGTCACTGTCGTCCCTTACGGCGTCGACTTACAGCAGTTCCGTCCCCTACCCCGCGAAACCAGCCACGATATCACGATCGGGAGTGTGGGCCGTTTGTCGTCGGAGAAGGGGCTGCACTACCTGCTGGAAGCGTTTGCCCGGATAGCGGCGCAGCAGCCACGCGTCCGCCTTCTCCTGGCAGGCGACGGTCCGGAACGTCAGCGCCTCGAAAAGCAGGCCCTTCAGCTTCAGATCGACGACCGGGTCGAGTTCCTGGGCGATATCCCACACGAGCAGGTACCGCAGACGCTCGCCCGATTGGACATCTTTGCCATGCCCTCCACCTACGAGGGTTTCGGGGTGGCGGCAATCGAGGCAGAAGCTATGGAGGTGCCGGTTGTCGCCTCCAACGTCTACGGCATCCCCGACGCCGTGCATGACGGCGTCACAGGGATCCTCGTCCCGCCGAAGGACGTCTCCGCTCTGGCCAAGGCTCTCCTCAGCCTCGTGACCGACGAGGCGCGGCGGCAGCAGATGGGCCGCGCCGCCCGCGAGTTCGTCAGCGCCCACTACTCCTGGAAGACCAACGCCGCCCAGATGGAAGCCCTCTACAAAGAGATGCTGGCGGGCGGCAACAGGTTGCCGTCGACCACCACTGACCACCCCGCTGGAGGTTTACAGTAGGGGTCAGCCGTGCTAATGTTGCTGAGGCATTTGTGAATGCAAGCACCAGCGTCCAAACTACACCCACGTCGCCGCGAGCGGCAGCCCGAAAAGAAGATGCCCACCAACGTTGAGACTCTACCCTTTGTCTCCGTCCTCATACCGATGCGCAACGAGGAACGCCACATCGAGACCTGTCTCCGTAGCCTCGCTCAGCAGGACTACCCGCGCGAACGCTTCGAGGTACTGGTGATGGACGGAGATTCCAGCGACCGCTCGCGAGAGGTGGTGGAAGGTTTGGCCGCCAGAGAAGGCTTGAACCTGCGCCTCATCGACAACCCGGGACGCACAACCGCCCGCGGACTAAATCTGGGAATCGCTCAGGCCCGCGGCGACGTCATAGCCCGCATCGATGCCCATGCCACCGCCGCTCCCGATTTCCTGAGCCAGAGCGTCGAGGCGTTGATGACGACGGCAGACGCCGACGGCGTCGGCGGGCCCATCGAGAGCGTCGGCCAGGGTCTCATGGGAGAAGCGATCGCTCTGGCTATGTCCTCCCCCTTCGGCGTCGGCAACGCCCACTTCCGTTACAGCCAGGAGGCCCAGTACACCGATACTGTCGCCTTCCCCGCTTACCGTCGCGAGATCTTCGAGCGCATCGGGCGCTTCGCGGAGGACGTCAACTACGGCGAGGACGACGAGTTCCACTACCGGTTGGGCGACGCCGGCGGCAAGCTTCTCCTCACACCCAATATCAGGTCGACCTACTACACCCGCTCATCCCTGTCCAACCTCTTC
Source organism: uncultured Chloroflexia bacterium (assembly GCA_963763495.1). Classification (GTDB taxonomy): domain Bacteria; phylum Chloroflexota; class Dehalococcoidia; order DSTF01; family JALHUB01; genus DAOUEO01. The sequence continues at coordinate 229,030 of CAVXOY010000019.1, read as the reverse complement.
CGCCAGTATTTTGCCTACGGCCAGGCCAAGGTCGAGGTATTGCGACGTCATCCCCGCCAGGCGCGGCTCCGCCAGTTCGTGCCCGCCGTCTTTGTGACGGGGCTGATCGGGCTGAGCGTTCTGTCTCTGGTAGCGCGGCCCTTCCGGCGGCTGCTGGTGCTGTTCGCAGCGATGTACCTCCTCGCCTCGTCACTGGCGTCGCTACGCATCGCCTCGCGCCAAGGGTGGCGCTACGCCCCCCTACTCCCCCTCGCCTTCACCTGCCTTCATGTCGCCTACGGCCTCGGCTTCCTGAGGAGCCTGCTGCGCCTCCTCGTCGGACGGTCGGGCGTTTGGATGGGCGGCTCTCGCACGGGTCAATAACGCACACGCAGCGAAAGGACACCATGACCACCGAACAAATCAAACCACTTCCCTTCTGTCAGGCGGACATCGGTGAGGAGGAGATCGCGGAGGTCGTCGACACCCTCCGCTCCGGCTGGCTGACCACCGGCCCCAAGACCAGAGAGTTCGAGGAGCGCTTCTCTCAGTATGTCGACAGCAAATTCGCCATAGCCGTCAACTCTTGCACCGCCGCGCTGCACCTCGCCCTAAACGCGGCGGGCATCACGGAAGGCGATGAGGTCATCACCACTCCCCTTACCTTCTGCTCAACCGTTAACGTCATCCTTTTCCAGCGGGCCACGCCTGTTCTGGCCGACATCCGCCTCGACGACTACGACATCGACCCGGCGGAGGTCGAGCGCCGCATAACGCCCCGCACTAAGGCAATACTCCCCGTCCACTACGGCGGCCAGCCCTGCCGCATGGACGAACTGATGGATATCGCCCGTCGCCATAATCTTCTCGTCATCGAAGACGCCGCCCACGCCGTCGGCGCGAAGTATCGAGGCCAGCCGGTCGGCTCAATCGGCGACGCCACCGCCTTCAGCTTCTACGTGATCAAGAATCTGACCACCGGCGAAGGCGGCATGGTGACTACCAACAACCCGGAACTGGCGGAGAAGGTCCGCATCCTCCGCCTGCACGGCATGAGCCATGACGCCTGGAAGCGCTACGACGCCCGCGGTTCATGGTACTATGAGGTGCAAATGCTCGGCTTCAAGTACAACATGAGCGACATCCAGGCCGCGCTGGGCCTCCACCAACTGGCGCGTCTGGAAAGCTTCACCGAGAGGCGGGCGCAGATCGTCGCCGAGTACGGGCGCCGTTTCGCCGCCCTCCCCGAGTTGACGCTTCCTCAGGCACGGCCCGAGGTGCGGCACGCCTGGCACCTCTACCCGATCCGCGTCGATGAGGAGCGGCTGACCATCGGCCGCGACCAGTTTATCGAGGAGATGAAGGAGCGGGGCATCGGTACCTCAGTTCACTTCATCCCCATCCACTATCATCCCTACTATCAGCAGACGCTCGGCCTCAAGCCGGGGGACTTCCCCAACACCGACAAGCTCTTTGCCGGTCTGTTGTCGCTCCCGCTGTTCCCCCGCATGACCGACGCCGACGTCGAGCGCGTAGCTAACGCAGTGGAGGAGATCGTTGTCAGCCACAGACGCTAAAGGTTTCAGCCTGCCCTCGGAACTCTTCGATCGCATTGCCGCCGCCTTGGGAGTGGCCGTTCTCGGCCCGCTCATCGCCCTCCTCAGCCTGCTCGTAAAGCTGAGCTCTCCCGGCCCCGCTCTTTTCAAGCAGGAGCGGATAGGCCTCCGCGGCAGAACGTTCACCATGATGAAATTCCGGACAATGACGGACAACGCCCAAAAGGTCTGGGCGCCGCCCCAGCGCGTCAACGATTTCTCGACCTTCGTCTTCCACTCGATCTGGCCCGACAAGCGGGTGACGCCGCTGGGCCGGATCATGCGGCGGGCGAGCCTGGATGAGTTGCCTCAGCTCTTCAACATCTTCAGGGGCGACATGCGGCTGGTGGGACCACGGCCCGACGAACCCTACTTGGTGGAGCAGTACCGGCCGGAGTTTCATCGCCGCCACGACGTCAAGCCCGGCCTCACCGGCCTGGCCCAGGTCAGCGGACGCTCTGATTTGACGTACTCCCAGATGATGGCTTACGATCTCAACTACGTTGACCATCATCCCTTCGCAAGGGACTTGGCAATCTTGGCCCGAACCCTATCTGTAGTCTTGCGCAAGGAAGGAGCCCGTTGACACCTAGCCTGCGCAAACCCCCTGGGGAGGAGGCGGCTAGATGAAGATACGCGACGCAAGCCAGCTCAAACTACTCTTCCGCTCCCTACCATTTCTCGCCATCGACTTCGTTATCGTCATGGCGAGCTACGCGGCGGGCTTGCTCCTCAAGTTCGACGGTAACGTGCCCGGAGAGTCCTGGAGTTGGTGGTTCTGGGCCGTGCCCATCATCGCTGTCGCCTACCTCTTCGCCAACCTCGTATTCGGCGTATACCGTACCGCTTGGCAATACGGCAGCGTCCAGGACGTTTTCTACCTCGGCCTATCCGTGACCCTGGTAACGCTGCTCGCCTTCGGTATCAACGCCATGCTGGGGAACCGCCCCATTCCCCTGAGCGTGAACCTTATCAGCGGCGCACTCATCCTTCTCATCATGGGTCTCGTCAAGCTATCCCCCCGGCTGCTTACGGGATCGGCTGCGCCCTTCCGGACGGCCTGGGGGGAGACGACCACCAAGCGACTGATCATCGTCGGCGCCGGCAGCACCGGCCAGCTCTTAGCGAAGGAGATCCTCCAGAACCCACAGTGGCGCTACCGCACTGTCTGCTTTGTCGACGACGACCCCAAGAAGAAGGGCGTGCGTATCCACAGCGTACCTGTGATGGGCAACCGCTACGACATCCCCTCCCTCGTTGAGAAGCACAACGCCGACCTGGTAGCTCTGGCGATCCCGTCGGCGAGCGCGGAGGACCTCCATGAACTGCTGACTCTATGTGAGTCCACCCACGTTCCCGTCCGCATCGTCCCCGGATTGGACGCCATTGTCAGCGGCAAGGCGAAGCCGGGCGAAATGCGCGAGGTGACGATCGACGACCTTATCGAGCGCGACCGCGTGGACATCGACATCGATGCCTGCCGCGCCATGATCCAGGGCCGCTCCATCTTGATTACAGGGGCCGCCGGCTCCATCGGCGCCGAGCTGGCGCGGCGTGTCCTCGACTTCGGGCCGGCAAGCCTCCATCTCATGGACGCCAACGAGGGCGGTCTGCACGAGATCCGCGTCGAGCTTAACCAGCGCTCTGAGGAGTGCTCGATAAGGCCCTGGATGGGCAGCCTCAGTGATAGGAACAAGGTCTTCCAGGCATTCGAGGTCGCCCGCCCGCACGTCGTCTTCCACTCCGCCGCCTACAAGCACGTACCCCTGTTGCAGGAAAACCCGGACCAGGGCTTCTACGTGAACGTCCTCGGGACCCTGAACATATTCCAGGCCGCCCGTCAGGTCGGCACCGAGAAGGTGGTATTCCTCTCCAGCCATGCCGCCATGAACCCATCCAGCGTCATGGGCGCCACCAAGCGCATCGGCGAGCTTCTGGTGCGCTCGCTGGGGGATGACCGCACCGCCTTCTCCGCCGTCCGCCTCGCCAACGTCATCGACAGCCGCGGCGGCGTGATGAGCACCTTCTGGCGCCAGATTCAGAAGGGCGGCCCCGTTTCCGTGACCCACCCCGACGTCGCCCGCTACTTCCTGACGGTGCACGAGGTGGCCGCCTTGATCCTCCAGGTCGCCGTCATCACCCAGACCGGCAACATCTACGTCCTCGACGTGGGCGAGGAGATCAAGATCGCCGACCTCGCCGAGCGCATGATCCGCTCCAAAGGGCTGGAGCCCGGCCGCGACGTAGAGGTCGTCTTTACAGGACTGCGGCCGGGGGAGAAGATCCGCGACGACATCGTGGGCGAGGGCGAGCAGTTGACTCCGACCTCGCATCCGAAGGTCTTCATGGCCCGTGGCCCGGCCGCCTGCCCCGCCGACGATCTGCTGCGGCGCATCGCGGATATGGAGCTCACACTGCCGCGAGACCCGCAGGAGATCACCGCCCGACTGCACGAGCTCGCCCGGCTCGACCTGCCGTCCCCGCAAACCGCCGGCCTGAACCCAAACTAAGGTCTCTGCCGTGAAAATCGTCTCTGTTGTCGGAGCGCGGCCTCAGTTTATCAAGGCGGCGACGGTCAGCCGTCTCCTGCGCCGCGTCCATCAGGAGGTCCTCGTCCACACCGGCCAGCACTACGACAAGCAGTTGTCCGATGTCTTCTTCGCCGAGCTTGACCTGCCCGACGCCCGACCATCACCTCGGCGTCGGCTCCGCTTCTCATGGCAAGCAGACGGCCCAGATCCTGGAACGTCTGGAGAAGGTATTGCTCAAGGAGCAGCCGGACAGGGTCTTGGTCTACGGCGATACGAACTCTACCCTCGCCGGCGCCCTCGCCGCCGTCAAGCTGCACATCCCCTTGGCCCACGTCGAGGCGGGGCTGCGCAGCTACGACCGCCGGATGCCGGAGGAGATAAACCGCGTCCTCACCGACCACTGCGCCGATCTCCTCTTCTGTCCCAGCGCTCTCGCCGTCGATAACCTGGCCCGCGAGGGTATCACGAGCGGCGTCCACCTGGTCGGCGACGTCATGTACGACTCCCTCCTCCAACAAACGCCCGACGATCGCACGGCGCAGGAGCTTCTCTCCGGATGGGGTCTGCAATCGGGCGATTACTTCCTCGCCACCGTCCACCGCGCCGCCAACACCGACGATCCCGCCCGCCTCGACGCCATACTGCGGGCACTGGGAGATTTGCAGCAGACCGTCGTCTTCCCCATTCACCCCCGCACGCGCAAGGCGATGACCGCAGCGGGTCTCTCTATCGCGCCCAACGTCCGAATCATGGAGCCGCTGGGCTACCGGGAGACGCTGGCCCTGGAGAAGAACGCCCGCGCCGTCCTCACCGATTCCGGCGGCATCCAGAAGGAGGCCTTTTTCCTGGGCGTCCCCTGCGTTACTCTGAGGGACGAGACGGAGTGGCCGGAGACCGTCGAGTGCGGCTGGAACGTCCTCGCCGGCGCCGACCGCGAGCGGATCGTGGCGGCGGCGCAGCGTCCCGCTCCCCAAGGCGAACGGCCGCTCCTGTTCGGCGACGGCCACGCCGCGGAGAAGATCGTGAGGTGTCTGGGAGAATGATCCACCCTACCGCCGAAGTCTCGCCCTTGGCCAAGGTGGGCCCCAATACAAACGTCTGGAACGAAGCCCAGGTCCGCGAGGGGGCTGTCGTCGGCGCCGACTGCAACATCGGCAAGGGTGTCTACATCGACCGCGACGTGGTGGTGGGGAACAAGGTGAAGATCCAGAATCGCGCCTCTCTATACCGAGGCGTCACCATCGAAGACGGCGTCTTTATCGGCCCCCACGTCGCCTTCACCAACGACCGCTACCCCCGTGCGATCACGCCGGACGGCCGCCCGCGCGGCGATGACGACTGGCAGCCGGAGCCGACGCTCGTCCGCTACGGGGCGTCGATCGGCGCTGGCTCCATCATCGTCCTCGGCGTCACCATCGGCCGCTGGGCGATGGTAGGAGCGGGGTCGCTCGTCACGCGCGACGTGCCCGATCAGGCCCTCGTCAAGGGCAACCCCGCCCGGGTGACGGGCTACGTCTGCTCCTGCGGCCGGCCTCTCGCGCCATCCGGCAAAGCGGGACGCTCAAGACGAGTGGCAGTGCGCCATCTGTAAGACCGTATTCAACCTTCCGCCATTGAAGACGAGATGAAGATCATCCCTATATCGCGACCCCTTATCGGCGACGAGGAGAAAGAGGCCGTCCTGGCCGTCCTGGAATCAGGGCAACTGACCCAGGGGCCCCGGGTGCGCCGTTTCGAGGAGGATTTCGCGGCGATGTGCGGTGTGCAGGAAGCCGTCGCCGTCAACTCGGGAACGGCGGCCCTCATGATCGCCCTCCTCGCCCACGGCGTCGGCCCCGGCGACGAGGTCATCACCAGCCCCTTCACCTTCGCCGCCACCGCCAACGCTGTCCTTTTCAGCGGCGCCCGGCCCGTCTTCGTCGACGTGAGCGACGTCGACTTCAACATCGACCCGGCGCTCATCGAGGCGAAGGTCACGCCGCGCACGAAGGCGATCATCCCCGTCCACCTCTTCGGCCACCCCTGCGACATGGCGGCGATAATGACGATCGCCGAGCGCCATCATCTCGCCGTCATCGAGGACGCCTGCCAGGCACTCGGGGCCACCGTCGGCGACAAGAAGGCGGGAAGCTTCGGCAGCGGCTGCTTCTCCTTCTACGCCACCAAGAACATGACCACCGGCGAAGGGGGGATGATCACCACGAACGACCCCCAGATCGCTGAAAAGGCACGCATAATCCGCAACCACGGCCAGACCGCCCGCTACAGCGCCGCGACGACCGGCTACAACTTCCGCCTGACCGACATCGCCGCCGCCATCGGGATCGTGCAGTTGACGCGGCTGGCGGAGTTCACCGAGCGACGCCGCGCCAACGCCGCCTATCTCTCGCAACACCTGCGGGGAGTCATCACGCCGACGGAAAGGCCGGGGTGCCGTCACGTCTACCATCAGTACACGATACGCGTCCCTTCGGCACAGCCGGACAGCCCGCAGGCCCGCGATGCCCTCGCCGCTCGTCTGGAGCAGGCCGGCATCCAGACCACCGTCTACTATCCCACGCCCATCCACCAGCAGCCCTATTACCGCGACCTGGGCTACAACGACAGCCTGCCCGTGGCCGAGCGCCTCAGCCGTGAGGTGCTGTCGCTGCCGGTGCATCCGGCGCTGACCCAAGACGACCTGAAGACCATCGTCGCCGCCGTGAACGACAGCACAGGGGAGGCCTAGATGAGCCAGTCGCCTCCTCTCGCCGCCGCCGTCATCGGCCTGGGCTCGATGGGGATGAACCACGTCCGCATCTACAGCGAGATCGAAGGCGTCCGCCTGGTCGCCGCCGCCGACATATCTCCCGAACGCCGCCGCCTCGCCGCCGAGGGCCGCGACGCGCGAGTCTACGACGACTACCAGCGGCTGCTTGCTGAGGAGCGCATCGACCTCCTATCGGTGTGCGTGCCCACCCTTCTTCACCTCGAGGTCGCGCTCGCCGCAATCGAAAAGGGCATCCCCCTCCTCGTCGAGAAGCCGATCGCCGCCGGCTTGGACGAGGGCCGCGTGATGATGGAGGCGGCGCAGCGGGCGGGCATTCCTCTGATGATCGGCCACGTGGAGCGCTTCAACCCGGCGGTGCTGGAACTGAAGCAGCATCTTCAGAAGGGCGAACTGGGACGCGTTTTTCAGGTGTACGCCCGCCGTACGGGCCCCTTCCCGCAGCGGGTGCGCGACGTAGGCGTGGTGCACGACCTGGCGCCCCACGACATCGACATCATGCGTTTCCTGCTCGACTCCGAGGTCGATAGGGTCTACGCCGAGACGGAGCAGCGGATCAGCACCGAGCATGAGGACATGCTCTCCGGCCTCCTCCGCTTCCGCAACGGCGTGGTCGGCGTCCTCGAGGTCAACTGGCTGACGCCGATCAAGATCCGCCAGTTGTCGGTGCTGGGAGAGAAGGGGCTCTTCACCGTCGACTATCTGAACCAGGACCTGCTGTTCTATCCCAAGGAAGCGGCGAACGCCACGACTCTCCCCACCCAGTACCCTGTCCAGAACCGGGAGCCCCTACGAGTGGAGTTGGAGGCCTTCGCCGACGCCGTAAGAACGGGCGATCCGCCTCCCGTCGGCCCGGAAGAGGGGCTGGCCGCCCTCGAGATCGCCTCGCTGCTGGTGGAGTCGGCCCGCACGAGCCGGCCGCTGAGCCGGGAGGTCTCTCATGAGCGATGACCTGTCGCCGGTCGCGGTCGTCGGGCTGGGCCGTATAGGGCTGCCCCTCGCCGCTCAGTACGCCTCGCAGGGGCTGACGGTCACCGGCTGCGACATCAATGCCGACATCGTGGCGGAGGTCGCGCAGGGCCGCTGCCCCTACCCCGACGAGGAAGGCCTGGAAGACGCCCTGCGCGCCGCCCACGCCGCCGGCCGTCTGACCGCCACCACCGACACCAGGGAAGCGGTGTCTCGCAGCAAGGTCGTCGTCATCATCGTCCCCGTGGGCCTGACGCCTGAGAACCGCGCCGACTTCAGCGCCCTCGACGCCGCCGCCCGATCCGTCGCCGCCGGACTGCGGCCGGGAACGCTCGTCATCCTGGAAACGACGGTGCCTGCGGGAACCACTCGAAATCACCTCGGGCCCCTCCTGGAGACATCGGGACTGCGCATCGGGCAGGACATCCTCCTCGCCTACAGTCCGGAGCGCGTCTTCGTCGGCCGTGTCCTAGCCGACCTGCGCAAGTACCCCAAGGTCGTCGGCGGCGTCGACGAGGCCAGCCTGCAGCGGGTGGCGGCGTTCTACGAGAAAGCGCTCGCTGCCCCCGTCCTGCGCATGGCCAACTGCGAGACGGCCGAGTTCGTCAAGCTCGCCGAGACCACCTATCGCGACGTGAACATCGCCCTCGCCAACGAGCTGGCCCGCGCTGCCGATCAGCACGGCGTCGACGTGACGGCTGCGATAGACGCCGCCAACTCCCAGCCCTTCTCTCACATCCACCAACCGGGCGTGGGAGTGGGGGGGCACTGCATACCTGTGTACCCCTACTTCCTGATCGAGGGGGCGGAGGAGTCGCAACTGCCGCGTGCCGCCCGCCGCATAAACGACGGCATGGCCCGCTACGCTGTCGAGAGGCTGGCTGGAGCATTGGGCAGCCTTCAAGGGAAGACGGTCCTTATCCTCGGCCTTTCCTATCGCCCCAACATCAAAGAGGCCGCCTACTCAAGCACACTCCTCCTGGCGCGAGAACTGACGGCCGCCGGCGCGCGTGTCCTCGTCCACGACCCCTACTACAGCGCCGACGAGATCAGCCGCTTCGGTCTCGAAGCCCCTGCGGCCTTCCCGCCTGCCCACACAGACGCCCTGGTCATCCAGGCCGCCCACGACGAGTACCTCAAGATGGACCTCGCCTCGTTCACCGGCTGTTCCGTCGTGCTGGACGGACGCAACGCCCTCTCCAAGGAAAAGGTCGAAGCTCTGGGGTTACGCTACCTGGGGATCGGCAAATAGCAGGAGACGTCTTCGGGGATAACAACCATCCGCCACGTCATCCAGTCGGACGGCGTGAGGATTGTATACTCGTCGGATCTAGCGGCTACTAACGGTAGCGGGGAGTGTGCAGTGCGCCGCTGGTTATGGGCTCGTCCACATAGAGGTCGCCGTTGCGGATCTTTATATTGAAACCGCAATCAGGATTGGTACAGGCCCACGCCTTGAAATGAATTGGTGCGCCCTGGCTGCCGAAATCGGACAACGGCACCAGGTCCCCCACCTTACACTTCTGACACTTCGGTAGACTGGGAATGTCCACGAACCACCTCCCCAGCCAGCGTCACATTCGCTGGCGCTCGACAGGCCACCTAGCCTGCCCATCCTTCCAATATACGGGGTTCCACGTGGCCGGAAGTATAGCAGACGCACTCCATATATGGCAACAGTACTTGTGCTACCGTCGGTCCACTACCCCCACCTCGACGCGGAAGCTGCGCTTTTCGCCCGGCTCGATCATCTGAAGGCGGCCCGCCTCCTTCTCCTGCACCCGTCCCGACACAAAGGAATTCGCCGGCTCGAATCCCACGACGTACGTCCCCTTGCCCATCATCTTCCACTCCGCCATGAACGGCAGCTCCGCCTTCCGGAAGCGCACCCGCAGGTCGACGCCCAGCCAGGGGTTGCGCAGCGTCGCCTCCGCCATCCCATCGCTGCCCGCCGGTATGTCGTGCCGGAAGACCTGCTCGGCGAAGCCCGCCGACGGCTCCTGGAAGCGCATCCAGTCCGCCAGACCCTTCGCCGCCTCCTCGTCGCGGGGCACGACCTCGTGCGGCGCCGCCACGATCTCGCTCTCCGGGCTGAGGATGGGAAAGCCGATGTTGACGTGATAAAGCAGCATCAGGGGCGAGGCCGCGTCGCCCCGGTTCTCCACCGTGTCGTCGATGGTGAAGGCGCTATCGCCGAGGCGGGCGCTGATCGACCCGCGTCATCTCCAGATTCTCCCCAAAGACGCGGTACTGCCTCATCCGGCCCTTCACCCAAAAGCGGTACTCGTCGCCCTCCCACTCGCCGTCGACGCTGACATCCCGCGCCGGTAGGTGGGAGAGACGCCCGTGAAGGCCGTCGCACCCGAATTCGTCCTCCACCGCCGCGCCGACGTTCGTCAGGCCGCAGCCCGTGACCAGGCCACCACCCCACGTCCGCGTCCAGTCGCGGCCCGCGCGCTCGTGGAACTCCGGCCGGGCAAAGCCGCCGCCCGATATCCAGGCCAGCGGTATGCCGCGATACTCGGCGGCGCCGATGTCCATTCCTCGATCCAGCACGACCGTGAAGCTCAACCCGCCGCCGGTACGGCAGTCAGCGACACGCACGCCGCGCTCGGAGCCGTCGCTCAGCTCGCCCAGCCTCACACCGCCGATCTGCGATAAGTCACCCACCATGCTCAGCAGTTGCGCCCGCGTCCACTCACGTCCGAATAGCTTCGCCATATTTCCCTCCCTCAGTCAGCGATATACGCCGCCATACTCGCATCCTCCTCAGCTCGACGCAAGAGGCCTCACCTGTTCAGAAACCACGATCAAACGCGATCCGGTCCTCGGTAGCCGAGCTTGACAACGGTCCTGGGAATCAGGCACCATTTCTGCGAGTGGTAGCGCTCAAGACGGCGCGCGCACAGCCCGAAGTACTCTGAGCGCGCCGAATCGGGAGGTCAGATGCGTCGAAGTATCCCGCTTCTAGGAGCGGCAGCAGTCTGTCTGCTCACGCGCGGTGGCCGTTCTGGTCATGTCCGCCTGCGGCAGCAGCGAGGAGGCTCAACCCACAACCGTGCCTGCCCCAGCGGCGACCCCCACTCCCGCTCCCTACCTCCGACCGCAACACCAGCGCCGAAGTACACGAACCCGGATACCGGAGAGTCCTGCGCCAACGTCATAACTCAGGCCGAGATCGACGCTGCGGCGGCCAACAACAAGCTGACGCTGCCGTTTCCGCCCTGTGCCCGCATGGACAAGCCCTTCTACTACCAGGATTTCGATCGGGGCCAGATCATCTACTTCTACGCCCCCAAAGGCACACCTATCGTCAGCCCGTTCGCGGGTGAATTTGTCAGCGTCGGCGCAGGAGACCCGGCGATGTTATACGGCAGAGGCGGCACGACTCACATCGTCGGCGAGGACTACTTCGCCTATCTCTTCACAGAGAACGCCGACTTCGATCCCACGCTTTTCGGCACAAGAGTAGAGAGAGGTCAGGTCATTGGGTACGTCGGGGACCCTCTTCCCGGACAGCCGGGAGTGGAAAGCCCCAGCCTCGGTCTGGACATCACGCCCCCTGTTCCGCCACAGCTTCTGCACAGCATCTCCGAGCCCCAGCACTGGGCAGGCGGCCAGCCGAACTTCTATGTGCCCTAGGCTCGCCTCTCAGTCGCTCCCTCTCAGCTTCGGCGCTCGCGACCCCCGCGGATTGCTTAACACTTCCTTAACCATCGCTTATTATGGGCTTATCCGCAGCGCTCGATAATAACAGTGGGGCGAATTGCCTTTGCGCTCCCATTGGAGGGACAGAGTCGTTGCGGTGACGGCGGGGCGCGGCGGTTCGCCCATCCTGTATTTGCCCGGCGATGCTGTAAGATGTAAATACAAGGTGATAAGATGGCCACCAAAATCCTGGTCGTCGACGACGAGCGGAACATCGTCCAACTCACCCGCCTCTACCTCACCAAGGAGGGATTCGAGGTCGAGGCCGCCTATGACGGCCGCCAGGCGCTGGAGAAGGTCCAGGCCCACCAGCCCGACCTGATCGTCCTCGACGTCATGATGCCGGAGATGGACGGCTTCGAGGTCTGCCGCGAGCTGCGCAAGACGAGCAACGTCCCGATCATCATCCTCACCGCCCGCACCGACGACGTGGACAAGGTCGTCGGCCTGGAGCTGGGCGCCGATGACTATGTGACCAAGCCCTTCAACCCCCGCGAGCTGGTGGCCCGCATCAAGGCGGTGCTCCGCCGCGCCCAGACTGCCGGCGCACCGGCGACCGTCCTCGATGGCGGCGGCCTGCACATCGACGTGCCCCGCCGCGAGGCCACCCTCGACGGCCGGCCCCTCACCCTCCGCAGCAAGGAGTTCGACCTCCTGTCCACCTTCCTCCAGAACGAGGGAATAGTCATGGACCGCGAGCGCCTAATCCAGCTCATCTGGGGCCACGATTTCTACGGCGACAGCCGCACCATCGACGTGCACGTGGCCTGGCTGAGAGAGAAACTAGCCGGCTCCCACGTCCAGATCCAGACGGTGTGGGGCATCGGCTACAAACTGGTGGTGACCGAGGATGCTGAGAAGTCTCAGGTCTAAGCTGATCGCGGCGTTCGCCTTCGTCATATTCGTCTCTCTCTTCTCCGCCGGCACCGCCTTCGTCATCTTCCTGCGTAATCACGAGACAGAGATGGCGCGGGAGGGGGTAGGGCGCCTGGCCGAGCCGATGGCCCTCCGCATGACCTATCTCGAGTGGGTAGGGCTCACGCCGGACCAGATGAAGCCCGTCCTCGACGAGCTCGCCCAGAACAATGATGTGCGCATCCTCCTCGTCGACAAGTCGACATCGATGGTCGTGCTCGACTCCCTTGACCGCCTCCAGGGCGAGACCGTAACGCAATTCGAGGACGCTGCCGCCGGCACGGAGAAGGTGGGGCCCATATGGGTATGGCAGATCCACTTCCGCGGCGCCGGCGAGAACCTCATCCTGTTCACTCCTCTCGACAAGGTACCGGGGCAAGAGCGCGCCAGCGCCACTCTCCTCAGCCGCTACCGCACGGTCGTCGCCGTGCCCGAAGAAGACATCACCTCTGCCTGGCTGGATGTGCTCCCTCGACTAAGCGTGGCGGGCGCCATCGCGCTCGTAATCTCGGTCCTAGTCGCTTTCCTCCTCTCCCGCTCAATCTCTGGGCCTCTCCGCCAGATCACCCGCGCCTCCGAAGAGATGGCCCGCGGCAGATACGGCCAGCAGATCGATGTCCGCGGCCACGACGAGGTCGGGCGGCTCGCCTCTGCCTTCAACACCATGGCCAGCGAGGTCAACCGCTCTCATACCACCCTGCGTCAGTTCCTCGCCGACGCTTCCCACGAGCTGCGCACGCCTCTCACTTCGATCCAAGGCTTCAGTCAGGCAATGGCGGAGGGGACCATCGACACGCCGGACGAGTTGGCGGAGTCGGCACGCATCATCAACAAGGAAGCCCAGCGGATGCGCGACCTCGTCGACGACCTCCTCGAACTATCGCGGATCGAGGGCGGACAGGCGACGATGCAGATGGAGCGCCTCGACCTGGCCGACCTCCTGCGCACGAGCGTCGAACGCTTCGACCGTCAGGCGAAAGACAAGGGCGTACAGGTTCAAGTGGACGTGCCCGACCTGCCGGCCGTGGAGGGAGACGTACGCCGCCTGGAGCAGACCTTCTCCAACCTCCTCGACAACGCCGTCTACTACACGCCGTCCGGGGGCACCATAACCGTCCACGCCGAGACCAGCGACGCCGCCGTGAAGGTCGCCGTCTGCAACACCGGCTCGGTCATCCCCCCGGAAGCGCTGCCGCACGTCTTCGAGCGCTTCTATCAGGTGGACAAGTCGGGGAGGAATGAGGGGCACAGCGGCCTCGGCCTCGCCATCGTCGCCGAGGTCGTGCATGCGCACGGCGGCACGATAACAGCGAAGAGCTCAGACCAAGAGGGCACCGAGTTCACCGTGACGTTGCCCCTACCCCAGCGGGGCAAGGATAGCTAGGCTAGCTACTCCGCCTTCTTGCCCAGCCGCCGCACCAGCCACCACTCCAGGCTATCGGATAGAGCCAGCCAGCTCGCCTCGATGATATTGGGGGAGCAGCCCACAGATGTCCACGTGTGCTCGCCGTCCGTCGACTCGATGAGGACGCGCACGATCGCCGCCGTACCGGACGGGCTGTCGACGATGCGCACCTTGTAGTCGACCAGCTTCACGGCCTCAAGCGTCGGGTAGAACTCGACCAGCGCTTTTCGCACCGCCAAGTCGAGAGCGTTCACAGGGCCATCGCCCTCGGCGACGGTGTGCAGCGTCTCTCCCTCCACCCGCACCTTTACCGCCGCCTCCGCCAGCATCTCTCCCGCTTCGCCGCGCTCCGGCTCGCTGTGACGCCGCACGACGACCAGGAAGTCCTTCAACTCGAACGGCGCCTCGTAGCCGGGCCGGCTGCGGCGGGCCAGCAGTTCAAACGACGCCTCGGCCCCCTCGTACTGGTAGCCCTCCGCTTCCATCTGCTTGACCAGCTCGAGGAGCCGCTTGGCGTCGTCGTTGCTGAGCGAGAACTCGAATCCCTGCTCTTTCAGCTTCGTCATCACGTTGCGGTAGCCGGCGAGCTCGGAGACGAGCACCCGCTTCTCGTTGCCCACACGCTCGGGGTCGATGTGCTGATAGCTGGCCTCGTGCTTCACCACCGCAGCAACGTGGATCCCCGCCTTGTGGGTGAAAGCGCTCGCCCCCACGTAGGGAGCGTGCGGATCAGGCACCATGTTGGCGACCTCGCCCACGTAGTGCGATATCTCGGTCAGGTGGCCCAACTGCTCGTCGCTCACGCAGTCGATGCCCATCTTCAGCTTGAGCGTGGCGATGATGCTGATGAGATTGGCGTTGCCGCAGCGCTCACCGTAGCCGTTGATTGTGCCCTGCACATGCGTCGCCCCGGCCTCGACAGCGGCCAGACTATTGCCCACCGCCAGGCCCGCGTCATTGTGGGCGTGAATCCCCACAGCAGCGCCCAGGCCGCGCGCCGCCGCGACCGCCGCGACGACTTTGCTGGTGACGGTGCCGCCGTTCGTGTCGCAGAGCACGAGGCAATCGGCGCCCGCCTCAGCGGCGGCGCGCAGGCACGACAGCGCATATTCAGCGTTGTCTCGGTAGCCGTCGAAGAAGTGCTCCGCGTCGAAGAAGACGACCTTCCCCTCCGCCTTCATGAAGGCGACGGAGTCCCGGATCATCGCCAGGTTCTCCTCCAGCGTCGTCTCCAGCACCAGCCGGACGTGCTGCTCGTTCGCCTTGCCGACTAGAGTGACGGCAGGCGTACGGGCATCGAGGAGGGCGCGCAGGTTGGGGTCGTCCTCAGCGCGGCTATTGGCGCGGCGGGTGCTGCCGAAGGCGGCGATCTTAGCATTCGCCAATTTCAGCGACTGGGCGCGGACAAAGAACTCGGCGTCCTTGGGATTGGAGCCGGGCCAGCCGCCCTCGATGTAGTGGATGCCCAGCTCGTCCAGCTTCTGGGCGATCTTCAGCTTGTCCTCGACGGAGAGGGAGATCCCCTCCATCTGGGTGCCGTCGCGTAGCGTAGTATCGTAAAGTTCGACTTTCATTTGGGGATATGCCTCCTTCTGGGATATAGCAGTAGCCTGTCAGGCGATGGGCTCGGAGGCGTCGCCAATCGCCCGCCCCCGAACGAGTCGGGGGCTTATATCTACCTTCCGAAATCGAACTATTTGATCGGTCATTACCATATCGGTACCTGTATCAGGGTATCGGCCGGACATCCGGCACCGTGCAGGAGAAGGAGTGGGCCCGACCCCGCAGTTCTCGTTCTGCTACCTACACGAGCGATGCGACCAGGTCCCCCATCTCCGACGTGCTCATACCCATGCGCCCGGCGCTCAACGACTTGATCTTGCCGCTGCCCAGCGCCTTGATGATCGCCTGCTCGACCCGCTCCGCCGCGTTCGCCTCCCCGATCTCCGCCAGCAGCATCTGCACGGCGCCGATAGCCGCCATCGGGCAGATGACGTTCTGGCCGGTGTACTTGGGGGCGCTGCCGCCGATGGGCTCGAACATCGACACGCCGTTGGGGTTGATGTTGCCGCCGGCCGCGATCCCCATGCCGCCCTGGATCATTGCTCCCAGGTCAGTGATGATGTCGCCGAACATGTTCTCGACGACCAAGACGTCGAACCACTCCGGATTCTTGACGAACCACATGCAGGTGGCGTCGACGTGGGCGTACTCGCGCTTGATGTCGGGGTAGTCGGCCTCGCCGACCTCGTTGAAGGCGCGCCACCAGGTGTCGTGGACAAACGTGAGGACGTTGGTCTTGCCCACCAGGTGCAGTTGCTTCATCTTGTTGCGCTTGCGGGTGACATCGAAGGCGTAGCGGATCGCCCGCTCGGCGCCGAAGCGCGTGGTCAAGTGCACCTGCGTCGACACCTCCTGGGGCGTACCCTTGTACTGGAAGCCGCCCATGCCGCCGTATAGCCCCTCCGTGTTCTCGCGCACGACCACGAAATCGATGTCCGCGGGGCCCTTGTCCTTCAGGGGGCAATCGACGTTGGGGTAGAGCTTGACCGGCCGCAGGTTGATGTACTGGTCGAGCTCGAAGCGCAGGCGGAGGAGGATGCCCTTCTCCAGGATGCCCGGCGCCACGTCGGGGTGGCCGATGGCACCCAGGTAGATCGCGTCGAACTGACGCAGTTCATCCACCGCCGAATCCGGCAGCACCTCGCCGGTGCGCATGTAACGCTCGCCGCCGAAGTCATAGTCTGTCAGCTCATAGCGGAAGCCGGTCGCCTGAGCGGCCGCCGCCAGCACCTTGAGCCCTTCGCGCACCACCTCCGGCCCCGTCCCATCACCCCCGATAACAGCAATCCGATACACTTCCTTCTTTCCTTCCGCTAGTCGTTCTCTGAGCCCGCACGGGGCTTATCTCGCGCGACCTGTCAGCAGCCCGGCTCACCCGGGTGGCCGCAGCAACTGCTCCGCGTCCGCAGCTTGATCCAGTTGTTCCTGACGACGGCCGCCAGCTTGCGGTGGAACGGCAGGTCCGATTCCCGCCAGTTCGTGAACAACGCCCGCAGGCTCGACCGCTGACGTGGCTCTTCAGCGCTCATCGCAGAGCCTCCTTAGCCGGTCTTCGCCGCCAGCCGCCGCCGTGTGTACTCGACGAGGCCGCCGGCGCGCATCAGCTCCAGCATAAACTCAGGATAGGGCTTCGCCTGGAACGCCGTGCCCTTCGTCAGATTGCGGATCGCGCCCGACTCCAGGTCGATCTCCAGTTCGTCGCCTGCGTCCGTGCCGTCGACCGCCTCGTCGCACTCCAGGATCGGCAGGCCGATGTTGATCGAGTTACGATAGAAGATGCGGGCGAAGCTCTTGGCGATGACGCAGCTCACGCCCGCCGCCTTGATGCAGAGGGGCGCGTGCTCCCGTGATGAGCCGCAGCCGAAGTTCGTCGTCGCCACGATGACGTCGCCCGCCTGCACGTTGCCCGCAAAGCCGGCGTCGATGTCCTCCATGCAGTGCTGGGCCAGCTCCTGGGCGTCGTTCACGTTCAGGTAGCGGGCAGGGATTATCGCGTCGGTATCGACGTTGGCGCCGTACTTGTAGACATGTCCCCTTAGACTCATCCGAGCACCTCCTCCGGCCCGGCCAGCTTGCCGGCGATCGCGCTAGCCGCCGCCACCGCCGGGTTCGCCAAATACACCTCCGACCGCACGTGCCCCATGCGACCGGGGAAGTTGCGGTTGCTCGTGCTCACGCAGCGCTCCCCTTCAGCGAGGATGCCCATGTAGCCGCCCAGACAGGGCCCGCAGGTCGTCGTCGCCGACGGCGCAGCCCGCCTCGGCGAACGTCTCCAGCAACCCCTCTCTGAGCGCCTGTAGATACACCTCATGGGACGCCGGTATCACTATGCAGCGCACCCGCGAGTGCACCTGCCGGCCCTTTATCACCTCGGCGGCCAGGCGCAGGTCGGCGAGACGGCCGTTGGTGCAGCTTCCGATGAACACCTGGTCGATATCCACCCGCGGCGCCTTGCTCAGGGGCACAGCGTTGGCGGGCGAAGACGGCGCCGCGACCATCGGCTCCAGCGCCGACAGGTCGTACTCCCGCACCTCCTGATACGCCGCGTCGGGGTCGGGCTGGTAGACCTTCCAGTCTCGCTTAGCGCGGGCGCGGACGTACGCCAGTGTCTTGTCATCCGGGACCATCAGACCGGCCTTCCCGCCCGCCTCAATCGCCATGTTGCTGATCGTGAAGCGACCCTCCATGCCCAACTCCGCCAGCGCCTCGCCGTGGAACTCCATCGCGCAGTACAGGGCACCGTCGACGCCGATGTCGCCGATGGTGTGGATGATGATGTCCTTGCCGCCGACCCAACGGCTCAGCTTGCCGTGATAGACGAACTTGATCGTCGGCGGGACGCGCATCCAGATGTCGCCCGTCGCCATGGCGCAGGCGATGTCGGTGCTGCCCATGCCGGTGGCGAAGCAGCCGAGAGCGCCGTAGGTGCAGGTATGGGAGTCCGCCCCCACCACAACGTCGCCGGGGAGCACCCAGCCGCCGTCGGGCAGGAGCACGTGGTCGACGCCGGCGCGGCCCTGCTCGAAGTAGACCGCACCCTGAGCGATCGCGAACTCGCGCATGAACTTGGCGTTCTCAGCGCTCTGGATGTCCTTGTTCGGGATGAAGTGGGACGGTATGAACGCCACCCGCTGCGGGTCGAAGACGCGCTCGACGCCCAGCTTCTGGAACTCGCGGATCGCGATCGGCGCCGTCACGTCATTCGCCATCACGAAGTCCACCCGGGCGTTCACAAGCTCGCCGGGGGACACCCTATCTCTGCCGCAGTGAGCGGCCAGTATCTTCTCAGCCAGTGTCATTCCCATGGATCTTGTCCTTGCCTAGGGGTTGTCCCCTGCGTCGCCAGCCGAGCGCCCCTGCGCCGACAGCAGCCGGTTCAAGGCGTTCATCAGCGCCTTCGCCGCTGCCATGATGATATCCGTGTCGGCGCCACGCCCGACGTAGGTGCGACCGTCCGCCTGGATGCGCACAAGCACCTCACCGATAGCGTCGATGCCCGCCGTGATGCTCTTCACCGAGAACTCCAGCAGCTTGTTCGGTACGCCGACGATAGTGTCAATCGCCTTGAAGGCGGCGTCTACCGGGCCTGTGCCCGTCGCCGTCTGAATAATCTCCTTCCCGCCCGGCGCTATCACCCGCACCGTCGCCGTGGGTACCAGTTGGTTGCCGCAGGACACCTGGAGCAGGTCCAGGTGATAGGACTCCTCAACCGTGCGCAGCTCATCGGCGATCAGCGCCTCGATATCCGCGTCTTCGATCTCCGCTTTCTTGTCAGCGAGTCTCTTGAAGTCGGCAAAGGCGCGCGCGAACTCCTCAGAGGTAAGTTCGTAACCCAGAGCCTCCAGCCGCGCCTTGAAGCCGTGCCGTCCCGACAGCTTGCCCAGCACCAGTTCCGCCCCGCCTGACGGCCAGCCGATCTCGCTGGCATCCATGATCTCGTACGTCTCACGCATCTTGAGGATGCCGTCCTGATGGAGGCCGGACTGATGCCGGAAGGCGTTGCCGCCGACGATCGCCTTGTTCGGCTGGACGACTAACCCCGTCAGGTCAGAGACGAGGCGGCTGGTGCGAAACAGCTCCTTGGTGTTGATTCGCGTCCCGACACCGTACAGGTCTTGTCGCGTTTTGAGCGCCATCACGATCTCTTCCAAAGAGGCGTTCCCGGCGCGCTCCCCGATGCCGTTGACGCAGCACTCCACCTGCCGGACTCCGGCGCGAACGGCGGCAAGGGAATTCGCCACCGCCATTCCCAGGTCGTTGTGGCAGTGTACGGAGACAACCGCCTTGTCGATGTTCGGCACCCTCTCGAAGATACCGCGGATGAAGGCCGCAAACTCCTCAGGCGTGGAGTAGCCCACGGTGTCCGGGATGTTGACAGTGGTGGCCCCAGCCTCAATCACCTGCTCCAACAACTGACACAGGTACTCGGGGTCGGAGCGGCTAGCGTCCATGGCGCTGAACTCCACGTCCGAGACGTACTTCTTGGCGCGCGCCACCTGCGTACGCGCCATCTCCAGCACCTCATCGCGGTCCTTGCGCAGTTGGTGCGCCAGGTGGATCTCGGAGCTCGAGATAACGATGTGAAGGCGAGGCTGTGCCGCCCCTTTGAGGGCTTCCCAACAAGCGTCTACCGCCGCTGAATCGGCGTGCGCCAGCCCGGCGATGGCACAATCCCGTATCTCTCTGGAAACGGCTTGCACGCACTCGAAGTCGCCCGGTGAGGTGACCGGGAACCCCGCCTCGATAACATCCACCCGCAGCTTCTCCAACTGACGGGCGATCTCCAGCTTGTCCTGGATATTCAGAGCCACGCCCGGCGACTGCTCGCCGTCGCGCAGCGTCGTGTCGAAGATGATTACCCTGTCTGCCATTTCTCGCTCAACCTCCTTTGGTCACTCTGGTGACCCTAAATACGCAAAGCTCCCATAGGGCCCTCCTCCGCAGGACGCGGAGAGGGCCGGCGCAGGTTGAGCGCACTCATCCTTTCCCAACGCATGGACTGCTTTGGGCCTCCCAAATGCAAGACTATGAAACGTGCCGGCGTCTACTTGGCCAGCACTGCTTCCAAATCGTTAGCGTGGCCTTCCTCATCCCCCAGGATCGACTCCAGCAGGCGGCGGGTCACCACGTCTTTCTCCTTCTCCGCCAGGGCAATGTGCTGTCTGTAGAGAGCGATCGCTGTGTTCTCACCCTCTAGGTCTTCCTGGAGCATCTTCTTGAGGGTGCCACCCCTCTTGATCGCCTTCGGCTGAGTTGTCGGGACTCCGCCGAGCAGGTCGATACGTTCGGCCAGCGCCTCCGCATGCTTCATCTCCTCGATGGAGATCTCCTTGAACATGCTGGAGATGGCCGGGAATTCCAGTCCCTGACCCATGACATGATGCCACATGTACTGGGTCAAGGCCGCCAGTTCATAGGCCAGGTCCTCGTTCAAGGCGTCCAGCAGTTTCTTACTTGCCTTGGGCACGGTACACCTCCTTGCTCACTGGCTTGATTGCCGCCTAGACGACCGCTACTTCTTCTGCTGCTTGAGCCAGCTCATCATGTCCCGCAGCTCAGCGCCGACCTTCTCGATGAGATGCTCGGCGTTCTGCCGCCGCAGGGCATTGAAGCTGGGACGTCCCACCTGGTTCTCCAACAGCCACTCGCGGGCAAACGTGCCGTCCTGGATGTCTTCCAGTATCTCCTGCATCGTCTCCCGCACGTACTCGTCGATGATGCGGGGGCCGCGCGTCAGGTCGCCGTACTCCGCCGTGTCGCTGATCGAGTAGCGCATGTAGCTCATGCCGCCCTCATACATCAGGTCGACGATCAGCTTAAGCTCGTGCATGCACTCGAAGTAGGCGATCTCCGGCTGGTAGCCCGCCTCGACCAGGGTGTCGAAGCCGGCCTTCACCAGCGCCGTCGCGCCGCCGCAAAGGACTGCCTGCTCGCCGAAGAGATCGGTCTCCGTCTCCTCCTTGAACGTCGTCTCCAACACACCGGCCCGCGTGCAACCGATGCCCTTGGCGTAGGCGAGAGCCATCTCCTTCGCCTTGCCGCTCGCATCTTGATGCACAGCCACTAGGGCGGGAGTAGCGCTGCCCTCGGTATAGAGCCTTCGCACCAGATGGCCGGGCCCTTTCGGCGCCACCATGCTCACGTCGACGCCGGCCGGGGGCAGGATCTGGCCATAGTGAATGTTGAAGCCGTGCGCGAACATCAAAGTCTTGCCCGCCTTCATTCCGGCCTCGACTGAATCGTAGTAGATGTGGCGCTGCGCCTGGTCGGGCACCAGCATCATGATGATGTCCGACTGCTCGGCAACCGAGGCCGCCGTGCCGACATGGAAACCCGCCTCCTCTGCCCGCTTCCAGATGTCTGAGCCGGGAAGCTCACCGACGAGAACGTTACAGCCGCTCTCTCGCAGATTCAGGGCATGGGCGTGACCCTGGCTGCCGTAGCCAATGATCCCGATGGTCTTGCCCTTAAGAAGTGCGAGGTCAGCATCCTTGTCGTAATACATCTTCGCCATTTGCGGCTCGCTCCTTTCTTACGTGTGGACGTTAGATTCCTTCCCGTTACGTCTTTCCCTGTCCGGACAAGCCTAGAGCAGGCTCCCCACGCGGGGCTTTCCCTGACCAGCGGGGCGGTAGCGCCGCTCTCCCGCCGCCTCTCCGACCTCCAGCGTGGTGGAGGACCGGCCGCGCGTTACCGCGACCCGTCCCGTACGGGCCATCTCGCGGACGCCGTAGGGCCTGAGCATCTCGAACGCGGCATCGACCTTATCCTCCGTGCCCGTGATCTCGACGACCACGCAGTCCGGAGAAACGTCAACGATGTCGCCCTTGAAGATGTCCACAATCTCGATTATAGCGCTGCGGTTCTGGTCGGAAGCATTGACCTTCAGCAGCGCCAGCTCGCGGGTAACGATCTCTTCCTCCGCGAGGTCGCTTATCTTGACTACGTCGACGACCTTGTATAGCTGCTTGGCCACCTGTTCCACGTCCGCCGCGGGCCCACCCAGAACGAAGGTCATGCGCGACAGGCCCGGGATCTCGCTGTGGCCGACGGCCAGGCTCTCGATGTTGAAGCCCCGCTGCCGCCACTTGCTGACGATCCGGTTCAGGACGCCCGGCTTGTTCTCCACCAGGGCAACGATGGTATGTTTCGTCTTCATGACCTCGCCGTCACCTCCTTCGACGTTTCTCGGCCCTTCTTCTGGACAGGCGGCCGCTCAATAGTCTGGGACAGGCTGGCGCCCGGCGGCACCATGGGATAGACGCACTCTCCGGACTCCACCTGGAACTCGATGAGCGCCGGTCCCGGGTGCTGCAGCGCCCGCTCGATCGCGCTCTCCACCTGCTTCTTGTCGGTGACGCGCAGCCCAACCACTCCGAACGCCTCCGCCAGCTTCACGTAGTCGGGGCCGAACTCCCGCGTGGCGAATATCCTGTTGTCGTAGAACATCTCCTGCCACTGGCGCACCATTCCCAGGAACGAGTTGTTCAAGATCGCGAACTTGACCGGCAACTCGTGTTCCACGATACAGGCCAACTCCTGCATCGTCATCTGGAAACCGCCGTCGCCGCAGATCGCCCACACCAGCTCTTTGGGATAGGCGAACTGCACGCCCATTGCGGCCGGCACGGCGAAGCCCATGGGGCCCAGGCCGCCGGAGGTGATAAAGGCGTTGGGGCGGTCGCCCCAGAAGTACTGCGCCGACCACATCTGGTGCTGGCCGACATCCGTAACGACGTATCCCTTGTCGCCGCTGAGCTCGTAGATCTTCTTGATGACGTACTGGGGCACGAGATCGTCCGTTTCCGGAATGTCGATCGACGGGTGCTCCTCCCTCATCTTCTTGAGCCAGGCCAGCCACTCGTCGTGGCGCCGCTTCTTGACCTGCGGGTTCAGGGCCGCCAGCACCCGCTTCACGTCGCCGACTATCGGCACCGTCGGCTTCACAACCTTGCCGATCTCCGCCGGGTCGATGTCGATGTGGATGACGCGGGCATGGGGCGCAAAGTCCTTCAGCGCGCCCGTCACCCGGTCATCGAAGCGCATCCCCACGGCGACAAGGAGGTCAGCCTCGTTGATCGCGAGGTTATTCCAGTACATCCCATGCATCCCCGGCATCCCCATACAGAGCGGATGGGAGCCCGGGAAGCCGCTAATGCCGAGGAGAGTCGTGACGACCGGGATCTGCGCCTTCTCGGCCAGCTCCCGCAATTCCTCAAAGGCTCCCGATATCCTGACGCCGTGGCCGGCCAGGATCAGGGGCTTCTCCGATTCGTCGATGAGCTGGGCCGCCTTCTTGATCTGGGCCGGGTGGCCCTCCACCGTCGGTCTGAAGCCGGGCAGGTCTATCTCCTCCGGGTACTCGAACTCCACCTCCTGGAGAAAGACATCCCGCGGCACGTCGATCAGGACAGGACCGGGCCGCCCGCTGCGGGCGATATGGAACGCCTCCTTGATGATTCCGGCGAGGTCCTCCGCCTGGAGCACGAGCCAGTTGTGCTTCGTTATCGGGAGCGTGATACCGGTAATGTCCGCCTCTTGGAAGCCATCGCGGCCGACAAGCCAGGTCACCACCTGGCCGGTTATCGCCACTATGGGCACCGAGTCCATCCAGGCGTTGGCGATACCGGTCACCAGGTTCGTGGCGCCGGGCCCGGAAGTCGCGCAGCATACGCCCACCTTGCCGGTTACGCGGGCATAGCCGTCAGCAGCGTGGGCCGCCGACTGCTCGTGCTTGACCAGAATGTGGCGGATCTGGGGATAGTAGCGAAAGGCATCGTAGAAGGGAAGAGTCGCCCCTCCGGGAATTCCGAAGACTATGTCCACCCCTTCCCTTGCCAGGCACTCCAATATGATCTGGGCACCTGTCATCTTCATTGCTAGAAAACTCCCTTCTTGATAGGACGCGCGCCGAGCGCTAGTCTACGTGTCTAGGAATGGATCCTCAAGGGCCGCCCGTCGAGACCGCGCTGGGGACTAGCTGACGGGCAGGAGACTCTCTAAGAGGAGGAGGATTACGCCGCGGTCCCGGCCACTGGGCGCACCGAACGAGTCGGCTGCCACCGGCACCGAGACCGCAAATGCCTCCTGGAGGGGGAGACTAGAACTTCGAGTCATCGCTCTCATTCTCGTCTACTCGTGGCTCTATGAAAAAAGCCCCGCCCCAAAGGGATCCCGTGGGGTCGGGACGATACCACCCTTCTTTCCCAACCTGTCTAACAGCAGGTCGGAACGCTGGACGCCTTAACGGCCGTCTCCCCGTCTGAACCTACCGTCCGCTGTGGACATCGGCTCAGCAGCTCCGGGGCGAGTTCCGGCTCCATCTGCCGCCGGGCTCTCACCAAACCCACCCGGCTCTCTGCGGCAAAGGGACAAGCCGTACTACTCCCCTTCACAGCCTTTCTGTATGATGGTAGAGAACAGTATATCGGCGAGCCCAGGCAGTTGTCAACAAAGCGTAGATTCGCAAGTGATCCACGACGACGGGGAGGATTGGCCATGGCGATAGCTTGGCAGATAGGTGAGACAGAGAACGGCCTGCGGGTGGTGACCACCCCCTTGGCAACTGCCCAATCGGTCGGCGTCGGCATCTTCGTCGGGGTAGGCTCGCGGATGGAAGATCGCCGCACCAACGGTCTATCTCACTATGTGGAGCACCTGCTGTTCAAAGGCAGCGCCACCCACCCCAATGCCCTCGCCATCTCCCAGGCCATCGAAGGCGCCGGCGGCATCCTGAACGCCTTCACCAACCGGGAACTGACCGGCTACTGGACACAGGTGCCTTACGAGCGCCTTGATCTCGCTGTCGACGTGCTGGCAAACATGGTCACCCGTCCTCTGCTGGACCCTGTCGAGATCGACAGGGAGAGGACAGTCATTCAACAGGAGATACGTCGCGCCCATGACCAGCCGGCTCACTGGACGGGCGAGCTTCTCTCCCGCGCCGTCTACGGCGATCAGCCACTCGGCTGGCCTATCGCCGGCAGCGAAGAGAGTGTGCAGGGAATCACTCCCCGCGACTTGCTCGACCACGTCGCCCGCTGGCACGTGCCGGAGAATATCGTCGTGAGCGTAGCCGGCAACACCGACCATGACCGGGTGGTCTCGCTGGTGCAGGAGAAGATGGGCTCGCTGCCGCGCTCCTCCTTCCCGTCTTTCTTGCCTTTCCAGCCCGGCCTGCCGGAAGAGCGGCTCCAGGCAGAGTCCCGCGACATCGACCAGAGCAACCTTGCTATCGGCCTCCCCGCCCTCCCCCGCCAAGACCCCGACCGCTATGTTCTCGCCATCCTCAATGCTGTCCTCGGCCGGGGGATGAGCTCGCGTCTCTTCAAAGAAGTCCGAGAGCGCCGCGGCCTCGCCTACTCCGTGGGGTCGTCGGTCAGCCGCCACCATGACAGCGGCCTGCTTGCGCATCAGCGCCGGCGTCAGCCCTCAGAACGTGGAAGAGACCGCGAAGGTCATACTGGAGGAGGTGTTCCGCCTTGCCGCAGAGCCGGTGCCCGACGACGAGATGACCCGCGCCCGCGACTACAGCGTCGGCACCTTCCGGCTCGGTCTGGAGACGACGATAGCGCTTGCCCTCACCACCGGCGAGAGTCTGCTCACGACAGGGGAGATCGAATCGATCGACGAGGTGGTCGGGAAGCTTCAGGCTGTCACCGCCGAGGAGGTTCAGATACTAGCCCAGCGTCTGTTCAGCCGCGACAGCGTCGCCATGGCGGTCGTGGGGCCGCAAGCGAGCACCGCCGTACTACAAGGAGCGTTGTCCCGCTAGCGACGGCGTAGCGCCCTCCACCTAGCCTCCACCCACGCCGACGTGCGCCAGCATCCAGTCGTACCGTACCGGCGACAGCTCGCGCAGACGTTCCGGGTCATAGAAGAAAAGGGCGAAGGAGTTGGCGTAGTCCTCCAGAGGATCGGGGTTGGACAAAGACTGCCACACCTCGGGGCCAGCGTAGGCGAAGCGGAGCTCAGTCTGGTCGAGGGCAGCGGTCACCTCCGCATCCGAGCTGAGAAGCGTCCAGCCGGTCGCCTGCATGAAGTCCCGCACCTCCGGGTCTTGGAAAGCGAGCGCGTACCTGCCGGCGGGCACGAGGCGGAGCTGGTAGGCATGACCAAGCTCGTGGAGCACCGTCAGTGTCCCTTGGTTAGGATAGAGGACGATTTCGCTCCGGCCGTCGTTTGTTGAGAAGAAGTTGGCGCCATTCGGATAGACGCGGGTGCCGGAGAGGCTGCGCGCCGAAGTGTTGCATAGTATGTACAGCGGGCCGTCGAGCGGGCCATCCAACTGTCTGACGACGTCGGGTGGCAGGCGGCTCAGGGCATCCAAGACGGTACCAAGGCTAACCTCGTTCCATTCCTGCCCTTCCGTAACGATCTCCACGCCGTAGACCTGGCGGGCGACCTGGACCTGACAGGCGGGGTCTGTGGCGCCAATCAAGAGGGGCAGCAGCACCAGCATCAGCAGCGACCCCAAGAGTCCCCTGATCCCTGCCGTTCGCCCTGTCCTGAAGAATCTTGACAATTGAACCCATCCGTAAAGGCTGTGAACTCGCCGAAAAGAGAAAACCGGCTACACACCGGGCCGGTTATCCGACCCACTGTTGCCGGTTTCACCACTGGCTCACCGAGGCCCTGGTGACCAGGGGCGGCTCATCGATCTGACTTGCCGCTGTGCCTCGAATTATCGAGGTAGGCCTCGGCTCAACGCCTCAACAGACAGGAGCTTATTGTCGCGGGAACTGATGCGCTTTTTTGCGAAGGCAGACCACCTGCCTGATCGCCACAGTCATCCCCTCATCAATTGAAAACGAGCGGCGCCAACTGCCGTTACAGGCTGCAAGCGAGCAGCGCCGTGCTGGAAGCAGCGTCGTCCCGCAAGCGACAGCGCCCGTCCAGTACTCCCCCAAAACTTATTGCGCACCCCCCAGCGCTATGCTATTATGCGCTTTGCTGTGTCGACCGCCGGTTCCTCACCGGCGAAAGGTTTGCCTGCCGTTCCGCCCGTCAGACGGGAGACGCGCAGCGCAAGGATGGAAAGGGGGGATTGATGCACGTTACCATTGACGGGTACGGTGGTGACCCGCAGAAGCTGGCCGACGAAGACCTGGTCCGCGCGTTCTTGGACTCCTGCCCTGCAGAGATAGGGATGACCAAGATCGCGCCGCCTCAAGTTTGCCGCTACGTCGGCGTCAAACCCGAAGACTGGGGCATCTCCGGCTTCGTCCTGATCGCAGAGAGCCACATCTCGGTTCACACCTTCCCCGATCACGGTTATGTCTGGGTAGACATCTTCTCCTGCAAAGGCTTCGACGCCTCTCCGGCCATCGATAACATCAAGGAGCGCTTCCTGCTGGAAAGGTGGCAGGTACACACGCTCCCGCGCGGCCTCGAGTACCCCGATACGGTCGCCGCCGCCGCGCCTCAAGCTGTCGCCGAGCGCAATCGGGTTGCTGACTCCCTCCAACCGGTTGGGAGCGCAGCGGCCCACCCCTTGTTACATTCCTAGTCCCGGCAATCCCCAAATGGAGAAACGGTAGCGGTGGACGATTTCTGCCACACCCGTCTTACGCCCTTCTCCGTCAGCGACAGCGTCACCGCCGCCGAGCTCTTGGAGCGCCTGGGGGGCACCGCTTTCCAGGCCCGCAACCTCTCTCAGGCGGTACGCATCTGGTCGCAGATGCTGGAGGATGACGTCGTCATCATGCTAGGCCTGGCCGGCGCCATGGTTCCCGCCGGCATGCGGCCTGTCATCGTCTATCTTATTGAGAACCGGCTCATCGACTGTCTGGTCAGCACCGGCGCCAACCTGTTTCACGACGTCTACGAGACGCTGGGAAAACCCCATTATCAGGGCAGCCCCCAGACCGACGATCATGAGCTGGCTCGCCGTCGCATCAACCGATTCTACGACGTCCTCGCCCCCGAGTCCGATTTCTCGGCGGCAGAGGAATTCCTCACCCAGTTTTCCCTCACTTTGCAGCGAGACCATCCCTACACCACCCGAGAGTACTTCGATCTCGTCGGCCGCGCCCTGATTCCTGTGGCTCAGGAGGAGGGGATCCTCACTGCCGCCGTCAAGCACGGCGTGCCCGTCTACTCGCCCGCCCTGGGGGACAGCGTGCACGGCCTAGCAATCGCCACGGGGCGCGTACGCAGCAGCCGCGCCGGTCAGCCACGGGGAGAACCCGTCCTCTTCGACATCATCGGCGACGTCTTAGAGACTGCCCACATCGCAGCGACCGCCCCCGCTACCGGCGTCATCTACGTCGGCGGTGGCACCCCGAAGAACTTTATCCAACAGACGCAGGTCGCCGGCTACATCTTCCAGCGCGATCTTCCCGGTCACCAGTACGCCATCCAGATAACGATGGACCAACCGCAGTGGGGCGGACTCTCCGGCTGCACCTTTGAGGAGGCGCAATCCTGGCGGAAGATAGCCCCCGACGCTTCCATGGTGACGGTCAACGTCGAGGCAACCGTCGCCCTCCCTCTCATTGTGAGCGCCCTCGCCGAGGGCAGCGCCGAGACGATCAAGAAACGGCGTCCTCCCGTCATAAGCCTCGAGGGGATGCCGGGGGCATGGCCTTCTTCCCAGGGGGTACCTGATGACCGATAACCGCTTCTACCCGCCCTACGGCTTTCTCGCTCTCCCCCCCGAGCAGTCGCGGTACGAGTCGTCTCGCGCTGTAGTCCTGCCTATCCCCTACGACGCCACGGTCAGCGCCCGCGCCGGCGCCCGCGAAGCGCCCCGCGCCATCATAGAGGCGTCCGAGGACCTGGAACCCTACGACCTCGACCTCGGATATGACACCTCTTTACACGGCATCCATACCCTACCCGGCGTGGCGCCGCATAGCGGCAGTCCGGAGGCGATGGCGGAGCGCATAGAGTCGGTCGTGGCCGAACTCCTGGACGACGGCAAGTTCGTGGTCACCCTCGGCGGCGAGCACACCGTCAGCGTCGGCGCCGTGCGCGCCCACGCCCGGCACTTCCCCGGCCTGTCGGTGCTCTCCATCGACGCTCACGCCGACCTGCGCGACGAATACCTCGACTCGCCCTACAATCACGCCTGCGTCATGCGCCGCATCATCGAGACCTGTCCCGTCGTTCAGGTAGGGATGCGCAGCGTCAGCATCGACCAGGTGAACTCTCATCCGCGAGCAGAGCCTGCCCTTCTTCACGCCGAAGGCTTATCGGGAAATGTCCGACGGCCCCCACGAGATCGCCCGCCTTCTCACGCCGGCCGTCTACGTCAGCTTCGATCTGGACGGCCTCGACCCCTCCGAGATGGCAGCCGTAGGCACGCCGGAGCCGGGCGGCCTCTTCTGGAATGAGGTCGTCGAGCTACTGACAGTGGTGTCCCAGGAAAAGCGAATTGTGGGGTGTGACCTTACGGAATTGGCGCCGGATCTCGGTCCGCCTGCCTGCGCTCACCTGGCAGCCAAGCTGGCCTACCGTCTCATGGGGCTGGCGCTGGGGAAGCCTCCAGCCTGATTCGTGGAGCGGGCATCCTGCTCGCCTCCAACAGATCGGGCGAGACGCCCGACCTACGGCTCACCGGCGGTCGCCCGTGCGCGAATGATACTCTCTTTCATCTGTCGAATCTGATCGAGGTGTCCCTCCGTGTGCCGGACCATTCTCTCCATCCCCTCTCGGACAGTCATCTGCCCCCAGTCCGGATGCTGTCCCGTCCTCTCCCAGCCATCCCCCGTCAGCGTCTTCAGGTTCTCCGCCACGTCCAGCCGGAATCGCTGGAAATCGCCGATTATCGCGCCCAGGTCGGCGTCCTGATACTCACGCTCGCGTACCAGCGCCTCCTGATCGTATGCAGGCAGCACCGGCTCCGTCTTAGTGATCATCATGTATAGGCGCCGCCGCCACACCTCCGAGTCGTCGCGCAGATGACCGACCACCTCTTTGATCGACCACGCATCGTCAGCCGGCCGCCAACGCAGCTCATTCTCGGATAGCCCCTCTAGTTCGGCGGCAACCCGAGCCGGCAGCGTCCTCACGCTCTCGATGATCTCCGCGTTCTCAACCATGACCTCTCCTTCAACCCTAGGACGGCAGAAGCCTATCGACTATGCCCTCCAACTCCTCATCGCTGTAGAAATGGATCGTGATATGGCCGCCGCGTCTCCCCTTTACCAAACTCACCTTCGTGCTCAAGGCAGCCCGCAGCCGCTCTTCCAGGGCTAGAACATCGGGATCGCCCGCCACCCGCCGCCGTGCCGCCTTCTTAGCCCCCGTTAGAGCGCGCACCAACGCCTCCGTCTGCCGCACCGACAGCCCTTTCCTCACCACCTCTTTCCACAACCGCCGCCGCGTCCCCTCTTCGGGGAGACCCAGCAGCGCGCGGGCATGACCCTCGCTTATCTCGCCCCCTGCCAGACTCGCCTTCAGCTCTTCGCTGAGACTGAGGAGACGCAATGAGTTCGCGACTGCCGACCGGCTCCGCCCCAGCCGCGCCCCTAGGTCCCCCTGACTGAGTCCGAACTCGTCCACCAGCCGCCGGTACGCCTCCGCCTCCTCCAACGGGTTCAGATCAGCGCGTTGAATGTTCTCCACCAGCGCCAGCTCCAGCGCCTGCCGCGGAGTCGTCTCCTTGACCACCACCGGCACGTGCGTGAGGCCGGCGATACGCGCCGCCTGGAGCCGCCGACCGCCGGCGATAATCTGATACGTCGGCGCATCCCTGCTCGTGTCTACCCGACTTACAAGCAGCGGCTGCAGCACTCCGTGTTGACGGATGCTTTCCGCCAGTTCCTCCAGTTCCGCTGTGTTCATCGCCACCCGCGGCTGAAAGGGGTTGGCGACTACCCGCTCGATGTCCACCGACTCCGTAGCCGGCCCCAGACTGGGAATGAGGGCACCCAGTCCTCGCCCTAGGCCCGTCTTTCCTTTTGCCATCTCCTGCCTCCCCTTAGGCTGGGGTCTCCCCCAGCATCGCCAGTAGCTCGTCGGCCAGCGCCTGGTAGGCCTTACCGGCGCGACAAGAGCGGTCATAGGCGAGAATGGGCAACCCGTAACTGGGAGCCTCGCTAACCCGCACGCTGCGCGGGATCACTGTCTCGAACGTATTAGAGAAATGGCCCCGCACCTCGGCAGCGACCTGCTGACAGAGATTCGTCCGCCCGTCGTACATCGTGAGCAGCACCCCTTGCAGCCGCAGCTTGTGGTTCAGGTTCTGTCGCACCAACTCGATTGTGTGGATAAGCCGCCCCAGGCCCTCTAAAGCCAGATATTCGCACTGCACCGGCACAATCACCCCATCAGCGGCGGTCAGCGCGTTCACCGTGAGCAACCCCAGCGATGGCGGTGCATCTATCAGGATTAGTTCGTATTGCTCTCGTTCACCGTCGATAGCCTTCTGCAGCCGGTACTCCCGCTCAGCCAAAGATACGAGCTCCACCTCTGCTCCCGCCAGATCGCCGTTCGCAGGCGCGATCCACAGATTCTCCTGACCGGTCTCGACAGCCGCCGCTCCCAGCCGCACATCGTCGACGATCACTTCGTATAGACTCCTGCCGGCCCGTGCCGTCAGCCCCAGCCCCGTCGTCGCATTCGCCTGCGGGTCAGAGTCGATCAAGAGGACTCGCCGGCCCTGGGCAGCAAGACAAGCCCCCAGGTTGATCGCCGTGGTTGTCTTGCCCACGCCGCCCTTCTGATTGGCTACTGTCAGAACGACATTCACTGCAGTACTACCTCGGGGTATTCGGCGAGCAGCGCCTCGATGGCATCACGACCGGCAATCGCCGCTATGCCCTCTCCTCCCACGCTCAGCGCCGCCGCGGCCGACGCGAAACGAGCCGCGAGCGCAATATCGCCGTTCTCCGACAATGAGACCATCAAGGCAGTGACAAACACATCCCCCGCCCCGGTCGGGTCGACTTCCTCATGGGGAAAAGCGCCGATTTGCCGCCAGTGCCCGTCGGCGTGCACTCGGGCGCCCCGCATTCCCTCCGTCACAACCACCACCGGCACGTCCCTCACCCACAGCTCTAGGGCAGCCTCGTGGCCTCCCATGTCCTCCTCCGACACAACCAGCACCTGCCCTCCCTTCAGCGACGCCGCCCTCGCCCAGCGACGCGCCACGACACGGTGATCGGCCTTCACATCTCGCAGCCACCCCTGCGGCGAATAAGCGAGCAGTGAACCGCTGAACAGGCGCCCCAAACCGATCGGCACCTCGCCCAGCACCGGCGCCAGCAGCACGAGCCTCGCCTTTCGCCACTCATGAGGCACATGCTCCGCACCGATGGGTGGCGCCTGTTCCCACGCATGCTGGATGCGGCGCCCCCTGTCATAGCGGTTCTCGAAGGTTGTGGTGATATCAGACGAGATGCGGTGTACCTGGACCCCGCCCAGCAGCCGTTCTAGGCCAAGACCGTCTGCAGCCCGGGTCACAACGGCAGCGCTCAGACCCAGACGCTGCGCCTGCACGGCAGCATGCACGGCAGCGCCGCCCAATCGCCAGCCCCCAGGGATAATGTCCCTCGCTACGTGACCTATTGCCAGGAAATCGGGTGCGGTCATGTCACAGTCAGGGTCAGGCCCTCTCGCAGCGCCCTGCTCCGCGCCTAGACTGGCTTGCCGCTACGGCTTGGGATAAATGACGACCTTGCGGTTCTCTCCCTCGCCGATACTCTCCGTGATCACTGCGGCGTCTTTGGCGAGCGCCAAATGCACGATCCGCCGCTCATTAGGTGGCATCGGCTCCAAAGTCACCGTCTGGCCGTTGCTTTTCACCCGTTCCGCCATGTGGATGGCTAGATTCTTCAGCGACTGCTCGCGTCGCCGGCGATATCCCTCAACGTCGATGCCGAACGCCGTCTTCGCCTTCAGCTTCCGCCCGACGATCAGATTGACCAGATATTGCAGAGAGGCGAGCGTATCGCCACGCCGCCCGATGAGGATGCCCAGGTCCTCACCGCTGACGTCGAGCACAGCCCTCACGAGACCGACCCCATCGCCGGGGGTCTCCGGCGCCCGCACTCGCACCGAGGCGTCTATCTTGAGGAACGAGAGTAGCGTTTCCAGCACCTCAACGGCGCACTTCACCTCCTCCCCCTCCAACGACGCCCCTTCCTTGGGGCGCACCACCACCCGCGCTTCCTCTCCTCCGATGCCCAGGATCCCGCCTCTTCCTTCCCTAATCACCTCCACATCCACCTGGGAGCGGTCAAGGCCCAACTCGGCAAGGGCCTTCTCCACGGCTTCGTCCACTGTCTTAGCGCTTACGTCTACGCCTTCCATGACGCGACCTCTTCTATAACGCGGCTCAGCGGCTGAGCCTTCCGTCGTGTCCTCTTCCTCGTCTGGTTCTTCCTCGGTGGCCGACTTCCCCGCAGGCGATCCCGCCTTCTTTACGGTCGCCGGCTTCAGCGACAGCAGGCTGCGCCAGGTCACTTGATTCGACCCTACGTATATATACTGGAGAACAATACTTACCACGCTCGACACCAACCAGTAAAGAGCCAGCCCGCTGGGGAAGCTAATCGCGAAGTAAGTGAACATGAGTGGCATCATCCACATCATGGTGCTGTTCATCGACTGCTGCCGTTCGTCCATGGCCGGCGGCGTGCTCAACTTCTGCTGGACGTACATTCCCGCCCCAACGAGCAGAGCCAGCGCCAAGTTGCCCTGCGCCAAGTCTAGTCCCAGGAAGTTATCACTTAGAGGAACCGCATGCTGAACAAACGACCAGGGATAAAGCTTATCCCTTAGAGTCAGCAGGCTCTCCGGCGTCGAACCAAGCGTGACATTGATCACCCGGTAGAGCGCAAACCATATCGGCATCTGCACCACCATAGGCAGCAGGCAGCCCAGGGGGTTCACGCCCGCCTCTCGGTACAGTTTCATCGTCTCTTCCGAGCGGCGTTTGGGGTCCTTGTACTTCTTCTGTATCTCCTGCATCTTCGGCTGGATCGCCGACATCGATCTCGAGGAGCGGAGCTGCTTTAGCGTGAGAGGGAAGGTGACGGCCCGCATGAAGACGGTGAAGAAGATGATCGCCAGCCCGAAGCTGCCCAAGCAGACGTTGCTCAACACGATGAGCGCGTTGGTCATCGGGTCGATCAGTACTTGGTTCCAGAGAAAGCCGAGGGGGTCCATTTATTCCTGTCCTACTGCGTCGCCACCAGCGCCGTAATGCTCCCGTCACTCGAATCTACAGCGAAGACGTCGCCGCTCTTGGCGCTGATATACACAGTGCTCTTCTCCACCAGCAAGTCAGCCGTCACGCCGGAGAGCGTCACCTGCGACCACTTTTCATTGCCCGTCGCCGAATCCAGCCCGTAGACGTTCCCGTCCTCGTCGGCCAAAACCAGCGTCTTGTCTACCAGAACCGGCGCTGCCCGTATCCCACTCACTGCCTTGAACGGGCTCTTCCCAGCGCATCTCACCGCTACTCGCATCCAAAGCGTAGACGTGCCCGGCCAGATTCCCCACGTAGACCACGCCATCGGCGACCACGGCGCGACTCCATATCCAATCGTCGCTACTGAACGACCACACTTCCTCTCCCGTAGCCGCATCCAGAGCGTAGAGCTTCTTGTCTAGAGCGCCGACGTACACTTTCCCGCCGGCAACCACTACTGTCGCGTTAATGGCCCCCTCTGCTTCAAATGGGCGATCCCAACGCGACTGGCCGGTTGCGGCGTCCACCGCATACAGCTTCTTGTCCATCGAGCCGAAGTACACGACGCCGCCGTCGACCACCGGCGTCAGACCAGATCTTGCCGCCGCTGCAGAAGGGGACGTCCCAACTGGCGCTACCACTATCGGTGGCGAAGGCGTACAAACAGTGGTCGGCGGAGGCTACGTAGACGGTATCGCCGGCCACCGCCGGCCCGCCCACGATGTGGCCCTTCGTCATTTGCGCCCACTCTATGCTTCCGTCATCGAGATTGAGGGCATAGAGGCCGCCGTCGTACCCGCCCAGGAATACTATCCCATTCGAGACGACGGGCGTACCGTAGATGGCCTTCAACTTCGGCTCGTTCTTCCCCTGGCCGGAAGGGAACTGCCACAACTGCTTCCCGCCGTCGGCAAGGTCGATGGCAGTCAGCTTGCCGTGGCTCAGGGAGACCAGGAGGGTGTTTCCGGATATCGCCGGTCCGGCCCAGCCCTGCGGCCCGGCGATGGTCCCGCAACCCGTTAGAAAAAGCAGAATCGAAAGGGAAATCAGGCCCCCAACCAGGGCCTTGGCGGTCCGTGATCCTTGAATCTTGTGCCTCCCCCTTTTCCCGTCGCGAACGGGGGAACGTTTCACGTGAAACAGGCCCGCTCAGGGCCGCATTTATCTCAGTCGCTCAGGGTACCGGATCGTAGCCGCCACGGTGCAGGGGATGACAGCGCCCGATGCGGCGCAGCGCCAGCCAGCTCCCCTTCAGCACGCCGTGCCGCTCTATCGCCTCATAGCCGTACTGCGAACAGGTGGGCTGGAAGCGGCAGGCAGGCGGCCGAAAGGACGAGACCGAGCCCTGGTAGAATCGAATCAGGGCAAGAGCCATTCTCTTCACCCCTCCAGACCCTCCTTCTCAACGTCGCTGGGAACCGGCACTCCCGCTCTTCCCAGGAGCCGCCGCAGCGACCGCAGCAACCCCTGATAGTCGGCATCGGCGGCAGGACGGCGAGCGATTATCACCATGTCCCAGCCACCACTCAGTCCCTGGGAGCGAACCGCCTCCCGGAGACGCCGCCTCACCTTGTTCCGCACGACAGCCTTGCCCACACCCTTCCCCGTCACAAACCCGTAGCGGTTCCGGTCGAGGCCGTTCTCTATCATGCGCAGCGCCAGCAGCCGGTCTGCGAAAGAGCGCCCCCTCCGGTAGACGGAGGTGAACTCCTTTGTCTTGGTCAGACGCTGTTCCCTTCGCATTGGGCCCGGCGCTATGGGGCGGCTTCCCGCCTCAGACGACGGTCAGCCGGTAGCGACCTTTTAGCCGGCGCGCGCGAAGCACACGACGACCGCCCCGGGTACTCATGCGGGCCCGGAAGCCGTGCTCTCTCTTACGCGGGATACGTTTCGGTTGGTAGGTGCGTTTAGGCAACTCGATACTTCCTCTGGGTGTTCGTCCGAAGTCTAATCATATGTTGGCGGGCTAGAACGTGTCAAATGCGGCAGCCGGCCGTCTCCTACTCGCCGATCAGCGACGGCCCGGCCGCGCCTCCATACAGATAGCGATAGACGGCGAGGTTCTCCATCACCAGCCGGACATAGAGATTCGCCTGACTGTACTCGATCTCCTCGACGAAGAGATCGACGTCGTCTCCAGCAGCCGTTTGCCAGCTTGCGGCGCTGCCCGGGCCGGCATTATAGGCCGCCAGTGCGTAATAAGTGTTTCCATCGAAGGTCGCGAGCTGATTCCCCAGATAGTGAGAGCCAAAGGCGACGCTGACCACCGGCCGGAAGAGTTGATCGTCTTCAAAATCGGTTATTCCTAATTCCGCCGCGATCTCCTGCGCCGTCGGCGGAATGACCTGCGTGAGACCGAGGGCTCCCGCTCCCGATCCGGCCAGAGGGTCGAAGAAGCTCTCCTGACGTATGAGCGCCAGCATTAACAGCGGCGACACTCCTTCCTCCGTCTCCGCAGATTCAAGAAGGCCCATATAGGCTTCGGGATAGGCCAGACGCAACATCTCCGGCGGCGCCGCCGCGGCGTCCCTCGGCGGGAGTTTGTCTAGTATCCGCTGCGCGCTCCGCGACGACATTTCCGTCTCTCCCAGCAGCCGAAACGACTCCGCCAGCGCCAGCAAAGCCATCGGCTCGCCGCCGTACTCCTCGATAAGCGCCCGAAACTCCGCCCCGGCCTCGCGGGGAAGCCCTAACACAGCAAGCTCCTGCCCCCTCGCCCAGCGGCGGTTCGCCCAGATCGTCCACATCGACACCACCGGCTCTCCAGTGACGGAGGCCAGCCAGGATCGAGCGTCGTCGGGCACCGCTGTCGCCGCTCGTGGCGTCGAAGTCGATTCCGGCCTCACCCCCAACTCAGCCAAGAGCACAGCCGCCCGCAATCCGTGGAAGTCGAATGGGTATTGTTGGGCTAGCTGCTGCAGATGGGCGATTGCGATATCCTCGTCGCCACCCGCGATCTCCGCCTTCGCCGCCCACAGCATCGCCCGTGCCGTCTCTTCGGCGTCCCGCGACGTGGCGGCGGCGCTGCGCCACTGATTCGCCGCCTCCAAGAACCGCTCATCCTTGTAGAGAACCAGCCCTTCCCGGAATGCCGCTTCCCCCGCCCAATCAGACGAGGCGTGGTCTCGCGCAAGGCGCTCGTAGAGAGCCGCCGCCTCGCTATAGCGGCCCTTCCCCTCCAGCAGGCGCCCTTCCCACCAGAGAGAGTCATCGGCTAGGGCGCCGCTCGGACCGAGCTCATAGGACGCCGCATATTCGCTGATCGCCGTATCTAGGTCACCGAAGCGTTCAAGGGTCGCGGCACGATAGTAGTGGGCGGCGGCGGCGTTCGGCCCCGACGGCGCTTCCGCCAGGGAACGGTCGAGCGCCGTAATCGCCTCCTGATTGAGAAAGTGACGATAGTAGACGAGCCCTTCCAGATCGGGATCAACGAATTCGCCCGCTGCCAGCAGATTCCGCCAGCGCCTCCGCCGCGGCCGACGTGATGGGATACGCGCTAACGACCGTCTGGCGATCGGCCCGCCAGCTCGCATCGCCGAGCAGCCGCTTCATCGCTCCCTGCCGCCCGAGGGCCAGCGCCTTGTCCGCGCTCGACGGGCTCTCCCTCATACAGCCTGCCGTACCAGCGGCTCGCATCCCCAGGCGCGTCCGCCGCTTCCGCGCCCTGAGCCATCACCAGGAGAAGCGCCATCCGCCGGCTATCCGGCAGGTCCCCCGCCAGAACCGCTTCCGCCGCCGGCGCCGCCTCAGTCAAGCGGCCTTCCTCAATGAGGATGCCGACTCTTTCGATTTCGGCGTATGGCATCGGCGACCCCACCCTCATTCTCGTAGAGAGTGAACTGCTCCAGCGCCGCCTCAGTCTCGCCTAGCCCGGCCCGCGCCCTCGCCAGCATAAAATGCCCTACCCGCATCGCCTGGTCGCCGCCCGCACCTTCCAGTACGCCGATGCCTGAGCGCGAGCCGGCTCTAGCGGTCGACCTCAAGATCGAGCCGTGCCAGCGCGAGCCGCGCCGCCTGTTTGTCGGCTCCGAGCCCCGCGAGACGACCGCGGCGTAGACGGTGATGGCCTCCTCAGTACTGGCCGTTGCGTTCGATGCCTGCGGCCAGCACCAGGTCTGCCGGGAAGGGGTAGGTGGGGCGGTCGCCGGTCGCCCTCCAGTGCGGCCGGCTCCCCTCAAATTCGGTGGCCGATGAGCGAATGCTCGCCACACGACCGTCAGCGCGAGGCGAACCAGATGTGGCCCGAAGCAGCGCTGTCAGGTAGAGTCGAGGTTTGTCATCTATAGGAGCAGGCCGTTCTGCTATATAGAAGGATCGAAACAGGAAGGCCTCAGATTCAGCGCGTTGACACCGATTATGCTAATGTTACTCTTCGCCGACTGCACCGTAAAGCTGACGCGTGTTTCACGACCGCCGTTTGCCTGCGATTCAGCTTCCGGCAGAAGGGGTCGCGCCTTCCCACGACAGCGCCTGACGGGCAAGCAACAACCCACACCCCAGCGTCAAAGGGGTCAGATCTCATGGATGGGCCAACTGTCAGGACGAATCAGCCTGGTTGGGACGCCCCGTTTGGGGCGACATCGACCTCGACGCGCTCGACGACAACGTCCGCGCGCTGAAGCGGCAGGCCCGCGGCGCCCTGCTGATGGCCGTCGTGAAGGCGAATGCCTACGGCCACGGCGCGACGGGCATCGCGACGGCCGCCCTGGCCGCCGGCGCCGACCGCCTGGGCGTCGTCTGCGTCGACGAGGGCGAAGAGCTGCGTCGGGCGGGCATCACGGCGCCGGTCCTGGTAATGGGGCATACGCCCGTGTCGCAGGCTGAGCGCGCCGTCGAGCTGGGCCTCACGACAACCGTCGGGTCGCACCACTTCGCGGAAGCTGTCTCGCGATTCCGCCGTCGAACGCGGCGTGACGGCCACTATCCACCTCAAGCTGGAGACGGGCCTCAATCGCTACGGCCTGCCGCCGGAGCAACTGTTGCCGCTCGCCGAGGCGGTGCGGCGGCTGCCGGGCCTCGACATCGAGGGTCTGTGGACGCACTTCGCGACCGGCGACGAGACGGACAAGAGCTACGTGCACCGCCAGTACGGCGCCTTCACGCGGGTCGCCGAGCAGTTGCCCTGGATACGCCTTCGCCACGTCGCCAACACCGGCACGGTCCTCGACATGCCGGAGCTGTCGCTGGACATGGTGCGGGTCGGCATCGGGCTTTACGGCTGCTATCCATCGGAGGAGGTCGGCCGGAGCACGCCGCTGCGACCCGTGCTTTCGCTGAAGAGCCGCGTCGCCCGGCTGCGACGTCTCGGACGCGGGCGAGAGCGTGAGCTACGGCTGCACGTGGACGGCGTCACGGGCGAGCGTCGTCGCGCTGATGATGTGCGGCTACGGCGACGGGTTGCGACGGACGCTTTCGAATAAGGGGAGCGTGCTCATTCGCGGGCGCCGAGCGCCGATAATCGGTCGAATTGCGATGGACATGTGCGTCGTCGACGTGACCGACATCCCATTCGTGGCGCTCGACGATGAGATGGTGATCATCGGGCGTCAGCGCGACGACGAGATTGCGGCGGAAGAGGTGGCGCGCCTGACGGACACCATCAACTATGAGACGTTGACGGGCATCACGGCGCGGGTTCCGCGAGTGTACCGTCGAGGCGGGCGGATCGTCGCCGTCCAGACCCTCCTCGATAAGGCGGCGCCGGAGACCTCACCCTCAGAGGCGCGGAGCCCTACCGTCTCCAACTATCAGGAGCCGGACTAACTTGACATAACCGTCGGGGGTACGGCTATGAGGACTCCCAGGCCTTTGAAGTCTCCCGCAGCAAGATGCAGACCTCCGCGGCGGTGGGCCATCGCCTTGCGACCGCCCACATCGAAATGGAGACCGAGAGACCGAGGGGTTATCTGTGGCTAGGAGGCGCCTGCCCTACAGGTCATCACCCTCCTCCTCTTCTTCCTCCTCCCCCTCCGCCGCAAACGCTACCTCCGACGGCTGCGGCAGAACGGCGCCCATCCGCTCTTCGCGCCGCCGTCGTGGTGCCGGCAGCGCTTCTATCGCCTGACGCAGCGCCGGCAAGGCCTCCAGCGCGCCCTTCTCGCCGCCGTCTATGAGTAACAGCGCCACACCCGATTCACGCAGACACTCCAGCTCCGCGCCCGCAATCTGAGGGGAACTGGGCAGCATCACCGGCTTGCGGGTCAGACCGGCGATCCGTCGCAACTCCATCTGAGCGCGCACTGTAAGGGGCCCCACACCTTGGGGTATCAACACGGCGTCCAGCGGCAGTAGGTCGACTGTTCGCAGATGGATGTCGGAAAGCTCTCCCTCAAGGACAAGGACATACCCCACCTTCTCCTCGAGGAGGACCGGGGCAGGCGTCTTCTCCGCCCCAAACACCAGATAGTCCACACCCGCCGCCGCCAGCCGCGAGACATCTTCGCTGTTCAGTACCTCCGGCCAGACACCGCAGGGAGTCTCCCCAGCCGCGCCCATAGCCTCCTCGGCTTCCTTTTCTCCCACCTTCGCCAGGCGCAGCAGGATTATGTCGGCGCCCTTCTCTACAGCAGCAGCGATCTTCTTCGGGTCAGCGTCATCCAGCCGGACGACGACGACCAGCGACCGGGTGCGCTCCCGCGCCGCCGCTCGAAAGCCGAGTGGCGCTGTCTCCAAACGCAGGGCCTTGCGGATCTTGTCACTTAGTTTGCTCATAATCTCACCCGAATAGAATGTGGCGGCTAGGATACTATTCGCGATGATAGCCGCCGCCTGAGGATGTGTCAACGAGAACGGGATGCGGAGCAGCATGAGGGCCGGGTGAAAGCCCCGGCCCTCAGCACCGTAATCACTTGAGCCGCTTGCTCTTAGGCCCGTAGCTTCTTGCAGGCCTCGATGAGAGCAGGCATTACCTTCTTGTAATCCTCGACGATCCCAAATCGCGACGACTTGAAGACAATCGCCTCCGCGTCCTTGTTGATCGCCACGATCGTCTTGGAACCCGAGCAACCCGCCATGTGCTGGCTCGCGCCCGAGATGCCGATTGCGAAGTAGAGGGTCGGACCGACGATCTTGCCGGTAAGGCCGATCTGCTCCGACACCGGACGCCAGCCGCTGTCACAGGCCGCGCGCGTCGCGCCCACGGCGCCG
This sequence comes from uncultured Chloroflexia bacterium, assembly GCA_963763495.1. Lineage (GTDB taxonomy): Bacteria > Chloroflexota > Dehalococcoidia > DSTF01 > JALHUB01 > DAOUEO01. Next base: position 187,311 of record CAVXOY010000019.1, on the reverse strand, counting down.
CCCAGCGCTTTTGCCAGCTCCTCCAGCCCCGCGAACCCCTCCGCGCTACCGACACCCCGGCCACCGGCCACGATCACAGCCGCGTCCTCCAGGCGGATACCCGTTTCGGCAACCTCCGGTGAGCGGTTATCTTGTCGCGGATGGCGGACGCATCCAGGCCGGCGTCGACCTTCGTCACTTGGCCCTGGCGGGAGTCGTTGCGCTCCAGTGGATCCTGAGCTTTGGAACGGATCGTCGCCACGGCCGGCGACGTCTTGAAGGAGTTGATGGCGCGGGCGTTGCCACCGTAGCAGGGGCGGTCGGCGACCAGCTTCCCGTCCTGCATCATCACATTCAGGCAGTCCAATGCCGCGCTGGAACCGAGACGGAAGGCGAGCCGCGGCACCAGGTCACGTCCCAGGTCGGTCTGACCGGCCAGGATTGCGGCCGGGCTTGCCTGAGCGTTGACCTTCTCCATCGCCGCCAAGAAACCGTCGGTGCTGTACTTCGCCAGCAGCGGGTCATCGACCACATATACCTGGTCGGCCCCAAAGGCGATGATGTCCTTCGCCAGGCCCTCTACTCCCGAGCCCAGTATCGCAGCCTGGACCGGCTGCCCCGTCTGATCGGCGAGACGCCGCGCTGCTCCCAGGACCTCCGTGCTGATCGACGCCAACGCGCCGCCGCTCGCCTCAGCTATTACCAGGATTCCGCTTGAATTCGACATAGCTATCGCTCCTTATCAATCATCAGACCCGGGCTAAATGACCTTCTCGTCGCGCAGGCGCTGAGCGAGCTTCTGGGCTTTCTCTTCCGGTGTCTCGCCATCCATCACCTCGCACTCGACCTCGCTCACCGGCTGGTAGAGGCGCTCCAAGACCATGCGCACCCCCTGAGCGCCGACCTGTGAGGCGTCGAGACCCAAGTCTGCCGCCGACCAGATGCTGACCTGCTTCCGCGCTGCCTGCATGATCTGCTGCAGCTTGGGGTAGCGCGGTTCACCCAACTCGTTGCTGACCGTGATCGCGCAGGGCAGCGGCGCCTCCACCGTGTCATAGCCCTCCATGAGGACACGCTCCACGACGACCTTGCCGTCCTGGACAGCGACGGCCTTGGCGATGCTGACGCTGGGTATGCCCAACAACTCCGCCACGCCATAGCCGACCACGCCGGCGTCCCAGTCGGTCGCCTGACGGCCGAACAGGAGAAGGTCGAAGTCGCCTATCTTCTGGATCGCCTTCGACAGCACCAGGGCCGTCGTGTAGCTATCGCCGTTATCGAAGGCGTTGTCCGTGAGAAGAACGCCCTCGTCGCCGCCCATCGCCAGGCTGTGCTTGATAACGTCGCGGGCCTCCGCCGGCCCCATGCTGACGACCGTGATCTTCGCGTCGGCGATGACGTCTTTCACCCGCAGCGCGGCCTCCACAGCCAGAGCATCAAACTGGCTGATGACGGACGCGACTCCCGGCGATGGAACGACCTTCTTCGCCGCCTCATCGACCTTGAGCGCGGACGCGGGGGCCTCAGGGTCTGGTACCTGTTTGACGCAGGCAATGATGTGCAATGGCATGAAGTCCCTCCTTCATTGGATTTCACAGCGTTGATCTGTTGGACTGACCGTGTTCAGTTGTAGTCGTTTTCCCGACAAAAGGTCAAGGGCTCGTCGCGACTTCGCCTTCCCCCGTCGACAAGTCAATGTCCGACGCCCCTATCATATCCTCTGTCCTGACCTGCGACAGCCGTCTCCAGGAGTTCGGCAATGTCCAGCGCCCGCATCCGCTTCTCCTCGTCGGGTTCCAGGGCCGGAATGCCGTCCTCGAACATCTGGATGCAGAAAGGACAAGCTGTCGCCACCACGCCGGCGCCGGTGCCGATCGCCTCCTCAGTGCGCGCGTGGTTGATGTGCCGTCCCTTGCTCTCCTCAACCCACATGTGGCCACCGCCGGCGCCGCAACAGAAAGTCGTCTTGCCCGATCTCTCCATCTCCACAACCCGCGTCCGGGGCAGGCTGGCCAGCACTTGGCGGGGAGCATCGGCGATATCGTTGTGGCGCGCCAGGTAGCAGGAGTCGTGGTAGACGATGGTCTGCTCCTCCCCCTGCTTCGGTCGCAGCTTTCCTTCCTTCACGAGCTGCGCCAATAGCTGGCTGTGATGCACCACCTCGAAATTGCCACCGAACTGCTTGTACTCGTTGCGGAATACATTGTAGCCGTGGGGGCAGGCCGTAATGATCTTCTTTACCCCCTTGGCGTTCATGATCTCGATTGCCTGCTGCGCCTGCATCTGGAACAGGTACTCGTTCCCCAGACGGCGCGCCGGGTCGCCGCAGCAGGGCTCCTCCTCACCGAGCACACCGAAGCTCACGCCGCCCTGAATCAGCAACTTGGCGAGGGCCTGCGTGATCGGGACGTTGCGCTCGGAGAGGGAGCCTGAGCAGCCCACCCAGAGGAGGTACTCCTGGCTTCCGTCGAACAGCGACACCTCCAACCCCTCCATCCAATCGCTGCGAGTGAACGTCGTCCCCCGCCAGGGGTGGCCGCGCTGCTCTATCTGCATCAGCGCCGCCTGGGCCGTCTCCGGCATCTGCGCCTCGTCCATCACCAGGAAGCGGCGCACGTCTATGATCGTCGGTACGTGCTCGATCATCACCGGGCACCAGTACTGGCAGGAGCCACAGGTGACGCAATCCCATATCGACTCGAACCCCATCGTGTCTATCGGCCGCGGCGGCTCCCCGTCGCTCTGCTTCAGCGACGGGCTCAGCCTCAGGACGGAGCTCATCGTCGGCGTGTTGGCGAGAAGAGCGACCCGGCCGGCATGCTGTATCGCTTTCGGCGAAAGCTCCTTGCCGTCAGAGAGGCCGGGCAGTTCGACTGACAGCGCCCGCACTCCGTGCAGGTGAGGAAGTCCAGCATCTGTTTCCAGGTAAAGTCGGTAACCTTGGCCACGCCGAAGGTCGCGCCCTCCTCCGCCCGCTCCATGATCCCCTCGATGTCGATTGGCTGGAGGACGCCCGTAGGCTCTTGATTGCGGAAGAAGACGTTGAAGGCAACCGTGAGGACGTGCGAGTGCTTGGAGAAGGGAAGGTAGTCCAGGAAGGCGAATAGTATGACCAGATGGCTGAACCAGAAGGCAGTGTGAAGGGCCTCGGCCGTCCCTCCGGTCAGTCCTATCGCATCCCAGAGATTGGCGACTCCGAAGGCAAAGAAGGAGAAATAGTCCTCGTCGCCGCGCTCTAGGGATATCTCCAGGCTGTTGCCGACGACGTCTGTCACCATCAGGAGGAAGATCAGGCTGAGGATGGTCCAGGCGTCCCGGTTGATGGTGATACGCTCCGGCTTGATGAACAGGCGCTGGAAGGCCGCCATCCCCACGCCGACCATGACCAGCAAATTGAACAGGTCCATCACCGGCCGCCAGGCGGTGTAGACATCGCCAAACAGATGTTGAAGGCTGATGTCTGCGCTCACGCCGTCCAACAGAAGGTTCAGGCTGCGGATCAGCAGCACCATGAACCCCCAGAAGATAAAGACGTGGAGGATGCCCGAATACCAGTACTTCCGGCGGAAGAATTTCGACTGCGCCAGCATCACTAAGAAGAAGTCGCGGACTCGCGCCGGCAGATGGTCGAGACGCGAGACTCGCTTCCCCTTCAGGAAGGGGATCAGACGTGTGATGACCGTTAGGGCGAAGAATGCGCCGAAGCATACGATGACCAGGTAAAAGAAGATGTTACCGGGGAACTCGTTTGCTGGAGCCATCAACTGCCTCCTCTGATCGAGCGAACAACCTCTACGTCGCTGGCGGGATTACGGAATAAGCACCATGATATTCCGACGTTGAGATAGCGGCAATGCCCCCGACAATCCTCTATGTGGGAGCCAACAGTCCCTAGCCGTTGGGCTGGCCGTAGACCTTCCGCAGCTCGGTCTTCAGCACCTTGCCCAAGTGGTTGCGTGGCAACTCCTCGACGAATGTCACCTCGCTCGGCGCCTTGAAGCTGGCGAGCCGGCCCTTGCAGTACTGGATGATCTCATCCTCCGTCACCTTTTCCCCCGGCTCCAGCACCACCAGCGCCTTCACTCTTTCTCCCCACTCCACATCAGGGACGCCGATGACCGCCGCCTCCGCTATCTTGGGGTGCTCCTCCAGGCAGCTCTCGATCTCCCCGGAGGATATATTCTCGCCGCCGCGGATGATCAAGTCCTTAGTGCGGTCGGTGAGAAACAGGTAGCCGTCCTCATCCTGGTAGCCCACGTCGCCGGTGTGCAGCCAACCGTCCACTATCGCCGCCGCCGTCGCCGCCGCCTGGCCGTGGTACTCGCGCATTACTCGGGCGCCCCGCACACAGATCTCGCCCTCTTTGCCGGGCGCCAGGATGTTTCCCTGCCCGTCCTGGATCGATACTTCTACGTCGTCCATGGGCCGTCCCACCGACCGCAGACGCTGGAGCTTCTTCTCCTTCTCCTCCTCCGTCCCCTCGATCCGATGGTCTTCCGGCCCCAGATAGGTCATCGTCGAGGTGCTCTCAGTCTGGCCATAGGCGTTCATGAGGCCGCACTTGAACACCTCCACCGCCTTTCGCACCACCTCGTAGGGCATCAGCGCGGCGCCGTAGGTGATGAGCTGGAGAGAGCTCAGGTCGCGCTTGTCGAAGTCGGGATGCTCCATGATCCGCTTGAGCATCGTCGGCACGACGAAGCTGTGCGTCACGCCTTCGTTCTGCACCGCCTCCAGCCAGAGGCCGGGCTCGAACTGGGGGAGGACTACCAGCGTTCTCCCGCCCCAGATCGACGACATGATCGCGGTGAGGCCGGCGACGTGATAGAGGGGCACCGAGAGAAGCGTGACCTCCCTCGGCTGCTCCGGATCGGCGGGACTCATCGTGTTGACGACGTAGACCGACAACGTCAGATAGGTAAGGACGACGCCTTTAGGCAGAGCGGTGGTGCCGCTGGTGTACATCAGGACGGTCGTATCTCTCTTCGTCGATCTCGACGTACACCTCGTCGTCACTGCCCTCCGCCAGCAAGTCGTCGTAGCTGGCCAGCCCCGTGGGGTGGCCGTCGATGCAAATGAGATCCTTGACACCCGGTACCTCCGGCCTCAGCGAGTTCGCCAGCTCCAGATAGCGCTCGCCGACGAACAGGAGCGAGGCCTCCGAGTTGTTGAGCATGTGGACGATCTCTTCGTGCTTCGCCCGATAGTTGAGGGGCACAAAGACAGCGCCGGTCTTGGCGCAGGCGTAGTAGACCTCGATGTACTGAGGGCTGTTCATCGCCATGACCGCGACCCTGGCGCCCCGCCGAACGCCCCGTCCGATGAGCGCGTTGGCGAGGCGGTTGACCCGCTGCGCCATCTCCATGTAGGTGACACGCTGATCGCCGCAGACTAACGCATCTCGGTCAGGCACAACCGCTGAACTGATCTGTAGGAACTCCGCCGTGTTCATCTCTTCCCTCTCAAACTCATGCCAGCTTCGACCAGGATTAGTTATCTCCGCCTATCGAAAAGCGGTTATCTGCTTCTCTCGATAGAGCCGCAGCCCTGCTGCTCCCTCCGGGGAGGCAAGCATCAGGGCCGCCAGCCGCTCCTCCATCGCCAACCCCTCGGCCAGGGGCATCTCGCTCCCTCTCGTGACCGCCTCCTTGGCATAGCGCAAGGCAACGGGCGAAAGAGCCAGCAAACGGCGCGCCTGCGCCTCCGCCGCCTCGTAGAGCCGCTCTCTCGGCACCACGCTGTGAACCAGCCCCAGGCGCAGCGCCTCTTGGGCATCGATGGTGTCGCCGGAGAGGATCATCTCCATCGCTACGCCGGGCGGCACCGTCCGCGGCAGGAGTTGCGTCCCGCCCGCCGACGGTATGTAGCCGAGCCCGACTTCGGGCAGTCCGAAGCGGGCGTCCTCGCTGGCGATACGGAGATCGCAGCACATGCTCATCTCGCAGCCCGCTCCCAGCGCAAAGCCCTGGATTGCGGCGATCAGCGGCTTGTCGAGGTCGAGCATAAGCTGCCAGAGGTCACGCTCGCGGCGGGCCCGTCTCGCCTCGATATATGACGGGGAGGTGCCGAACTCGCTGATATCGGCGCCCGACGAGAAGGCCCGCTCCCCCGCCCCTTTGATGATCAATACTCCGGCGTCGGGGTCGTCTCGGACCGCCTCCATCACCGTCCACAGCTCATCGCGCATCGCCATGTTCATCGCGTTGAGCATACGGGGCCGGTTGAGGGTCAACCAGGCGATCCCCTCCCGCTTCTCGTAGATTACCGTCTGAAAACCGTCCACCGACGGCCTGCTTTCCCCTAACGCCAGTCGGGCTTGCGGAGCTGGCTGCGCTCCTTGTTCTCCAGCGCCTTTGCCAGGTCCTGGTTTATCTTCCCCGTCAGCAGCCGCATACCCTCGTGGGACGGCTGCATCTCCTGACTGCGCCAGCGGCGGATCTTCGCCCGGTCTTCGTCCGGTAGCTCAGCCTCGTCGAGAAGGCGCGTCACCACGCACGACATCAGGCTCCAAGCCTCGTCCAGTTCAATCTCTACCTTCATGAATCTTGTATGCTCCCTGCCTGATTTAGACTTCCTTTGAAGAGACGTACCAGCCTTTGCGCCGGAGGGTGCGGGCGGTCTTCTCGTCGAGCACGGTGCCCAGCGCCTCGTTCATGCTGACGGCGAGGTCGCTCATCTCCGCCGTGCCCTCCGCGCGGTCCGTCCGCCACTGCTTGATCTCCTTCTGCGCCGCCGCCGACAGCTCGACGTTGTCCAGCACCTGGGAGACGATCAAGCTCATCATCGACCACGCCTCATCCGGCTCGATCACTACTTGCATACCTGCTCACCTGCCTTTGAATTGGGGGGGCCGCTTCTCCAAGAAAGCGCGCACCCCCTCAGCCCTATCTTCCGTAGTCTGAAGGATGATTGTCAGGTCCGTCTCGAAACGGAGCGCCTGCTCTAGGGGCATCTCCATCCCCCGCAGCACCGCCTCCTTCGCGTAGCGGACAGCGAGCGGCCCCTGCGCCGCTATACGGCCGGCCAGAGCCGCCGCCGCCGCCATAAGCTTATCTCGAGGCACCACCTTACTCACGAGACCGATCCGCAGCGCCTCCTCGGCGCCGATGATCTCGCCCGTCAGGATTAACTCCAGCGCCTTCGCCCGACCCACAACGCGAGTCAGACGCTGGCTTCCGCCGCCCAAAGGGATGAGGCCCAGCCCAGTCTCCGGCAGCCCGAAGCGCGCGCCCTCGGCTGCCAGCCGCACGTCGCAGGCCAGCGCCATCTCCAGGCCGGCGCTCAGGGCGTCGCCGTTCACGGCAGCGATGACGGGCCGGCTCAGGCGGTTGAAACAGGAGAACGGGTCGTCGAGAATGCGTTCCCGTCGCGCCCAGTCCAGCGCCGACGGCGCACCCTCCAGGCCGGACGTGTCCCAACCGCGGCAGAAGACGTCGCCCTCAGCCGTAAGGATCGCCACATAGACGTCCTCGTCGTCATTGATGACGGCGGCGGCCGATGCCAGTTCTTCGAGCGCTTCCCGGTCGAGGACGTTACCATCTTGGGAACGGCGCATGGTGATCCAGGCGACGTGGTCTTTCTTCTCGAGGAGGAGAGTGCGGTATGTCATGCTCGGTCTCAACGGGGCACACTGGCCGTGTTCTGGGCGTCGCGATCGTAACAACCATCAGATATGGTGTCAACAAATGTGATATATTCATCGCAGAATCCCTGGAGGCTGCTATGGACCTCGGACTGAAGGACAAGGTCGCCATCGTTACCGGCTCCAGCCGCGGCATCGGGCGGGCCATCGCCGTCGCCCTCGCCGATGAGGGGTGCAACCTCACCCTCTGCGCCCGCGGCGAGGAGGGGCTGCGCCAGACTGAGGCGGAGATAGGGGAGAAGGGCGTCCGCGTCCTCGGTGTCGTCGCCGACGTGACCCAACTGGAGGACATCGAGAGGCTGGTGGCCCAGACCATCGACACGTTCGGGCGCGTCGACGTCCTCGTGAACAACGTCGGCGGCTCCTGGCCCGGCGACGAGGACGACGCCTGGGACGCCAGTTACCACGCCAATTTCCTACCGGCGGCGCGGGCGACCCGCCTGGTCGTGCCCCACATGCGCCGGCAGGGCGGCGGCAGCATAATCCACATCGCCTCCATATGGGGCCGCGAGTCGGGCGGCATCCCCACCTACAACGCCCTGAAGGCGGCCCTCATCAGCCATGCCAAGAACATGGCCCTCATCCTGGCGCCCGACAACATCCGCGTCAACTCCGTTGCGCCCGGCTCCATCGCCTTCCCCGGCGGCTCCTGGCAACGCCGCGTCGACGCCGACCCCGAAGGCATGGCAGCGTTCGTGCGCGCCAACATCCCGATGGGCCGCTTCGGGCGGGTCGAGGAGGTAGCGGCGGTCGTGGCTTTCCTGGCGTCCGAGAAGGCAAGCTGGCTGACCGGCGCCTGCGTCAACGTCGACGGCGGCCAGTCCCGCTCCAACATCTAGCGGGCGGCAGCAGCACCGTCGTCGGATACCATCCGCGGCGACGCTTGAGGCGCGCTATTCTTTCTCCGCGATCATCCAGAAGTGGTTGGTGAAGACCCTGTTCAGCGGCCAGGCATAGCTAAGCGGCCGCAGATAGCGCAGGGCGTCGAGGATCATCAACTCTATGGTCAGGCGGCGCGACACATAGGGCCACTGGCCGGGTATCTCCCAGTACTCCGTCTTCTTCACCCGGAAGCCGGCCTCTCTGAGGGTTCGCGCCATCTCAGCCGGGGTCTGCTCGTTGACGTGCACGACCCGCTCGTTGTCGGTGCGGGGGAAATCGGGCCCGACGGAGAGCTGCGGCCCCACGATAAAGCTCTGATAGTTCGCTATCTCGGCCAGGCGGAGGATGGTCCGGTGCACGTGGCGCACGTAGACGCGATAGGTTAGGTCGTAGAATAGGCGATTGGGGCAGGTATGGACGGTAGCCCGGCCGCCGCGCTTGAGAACGCGATGCGTCTCCGCCAGCGCCTCCTTCAATTCCTGCGGGTAGAGATGCTCCACAACGTCGGTCATGATGGCGGCGTCGAAGGACTCGTCGGGGAACTCCATCTTCCGCGCGTTCATGACGTGGAAGGAAGCTCTCTCCTGCACCTCCGGCGGAAATCCGGCCAGCGTCTCTTCGGCGATCCGGATCGCATCCTCCGCGTAGTCGATCCCCACAGCCTCAGCGCCGAGCAGGGCGGCGTGCAGCACCAACTCCCCTCTGCCGCAGCCGACATCGAGGACGCGCTGCCCGGGCTGGATACGGGCCATCTGGAGCGCCTTCTGGAAGCGCGGCCCCAGCTTCTTCCCCCCTGATTCGCGGAACTCCTTGTAGCCCTCGCAGCAGGTGAAGAAGTAGCGGCTGTCATACGTGTCCGCAGAGACGCTTTTGTCGCTGGAGGGTGGGTTTTCGTTCTCGCTCATAGCCAAGACCTGACCGGGCAGTCCGGAAACGGCTGAACTCGTCTAAAGAACTCCTCCGGCTATCCGCGGAGGAAGTCCCTCACAATCTGGGCCATCTCTTCGCGGTGCAGAGTGTAGTATAACCTTTCGGGCGCCACCACCAAGCGGGAGCCGGAAACGGCGTCATGCAGCCGCTGGGCCGAGGTCAGGGGATGGATCTCGTCGTCGGGGTGGGCAATGATGACCGCCGGCGCCTTGATCTCCCCAAACCGCTCCTCGGGCAAGTCCGGCCCGTTCACGACGCCCCGGATGGCGGAAACGATACTCTCCGGATTCAAGCCCAGCAACCACTGCTTCATCCACTCAACCTCTTCTGGGGTCATCTCCTGCGGGGCAGCTTGCTTGTATAGCTGTACGGCAATGTCGGCAGCCTTTTCCAGCCCCAGACTCTCGATCAGCGTGGCCAGCCCGCCGAGCATCGTCACAGCGGGGGCAAACTCCTGCCGGCCCAGCGGCGGCGGCGCTATCAACACCAGCTTCTCGACCATCTCGGGATGGTTCAGGGCGAGGACGAGGCTGGTCCCCGCTCCCATGGAGCCGCCGCCCACGTAGCCCGCTCCACGCCGAGATGGCGCAGAAGCTGATACATATCTTCAGCCAGGTTGCTCCAGGAATAGTCAGCCGGGTCGGTGGTGTAGCCCGACTCTCCGTGACCGCGGGCATCATAGTTGATCACCGTGAAGCTGTCGGTCAGAAGATCGGAGCAGTCCCCCATCACGGCCATAGTGGCCACGCTGCCCATGAGCCCGTGGGCCATCACCAGAGTCGGCCCCTGGCCCTGGACGCGATAGTTCATCTGAAAGCCGTTGATACTGGCCGTAGGCATTTCCCGTCCTTTCGATAATCTCCCTTAGTCGGCGTCCAAGAAGTCCTTGATCGTCTGAGCCAGCTCTTCCCGATGCAGATTGTAGTAGAACATGTCGGGGGCCACTACCAGTTGGGAGGACGGCAGGACCTCGTGCAAGAACTCAGCCGATGACATGGGGTGCATCTCGTCATCGGGGTGAGCGACGATTAGCGCCGGCGCCTTGATCCGGCCGAAGTCTTCCTTGTCCAAGGCCGGGCCATACACGATGCCCTTGATCGCCGCGACTATCCCCTCCCTGTTTTGGGAAAGGAGCCACTGCCGTATCCACTCGTATATCGCCGGGGCCGATTCCCGGAACGCATTCCAGGGCGCGAGGCGAAGGGCCACGTCGACCGCCTCCTCCATGCCCAAGCCTTCGATCAGCCGGACCAGCCCCCCAAACAGCGACGCCACGGGTGCGGACGCCTGCTGCCCTATCGGCGGCGGCGATACCAGCACCAGCTTCTCGACCATCTCGGGATGATTGATGGCAAGAAGAAGGCCCGCGCCGGCGCCTAACGACCCGCCGCCGACGTGAGCGCGCTCGATGCCCAGATGGCGCAAGAGGCCCCGCATGTCCTCCCCCTGCGATTTCCACTCGTAATCGGCGGGGTCGGACGTGTGGCCGGACTCTCCGTGGCCCCGGGAGTCGTAGTTGATCACCTTGAAATCTTTGACGAGGAGGTCAGAAACGTCGCCGAGGATCACCAGCGTGGCGATGCTGCCCAGCAGCCCGTGCGCCATGACCAGGGGCGGGCCCTCGCCCTCTACCCGGTAGTTCATTTGAAAGCCGTTGATATCAGCCTTGGGCATCTCTCCGCCTTCCTTAGCTATAGATGGGCGAGTAGGCCACCATCCACAAATATCGTCCGGCCGGTCACATAGCCGGCGGAATCGGAGGCCAGATACACGGCAAGCGGCCCGATCTCATCGGGGCGGCCCGCCCGCCGCATCGGTATGAAACGAACGACGCGGTTGGCCTCAGGATTGGGGTCGCCCAGACCCGGCGTGTCCTCCAGCCAGGCGGGGGCGATGCAGTTGACGGTGATCCCCTGGGCCGCCCACTCCTGGGCCAGCGCCCGCGTCAGGTTGACGACGCCTCCCTTGGCGGCGCAGTAGGCGGAGCAGTTGGGCAGACCGCGCTCCCCCAGCCCGGAGGCGAGGTTGATGATCCGCCCCTTCTCCTGCTTCAGCATCCGCGGCCCGACCGCGCGGCAGGCGAAGAAGACGCCGCTCAGATTCACGCTGAGGATGCGCGCCCACTCCGACTCCGCGACCTGCTCGATGGGCTTGGCCATGAAGAGATCGGGACAGTTCACCAGGATGTCGATGCTCCCCACGTCCGCCATCACCTTGGCGACGACCGCTTCCACCTCAGCCGCGGCGGTCGCGTCCAGCGTCCGCGCCTCCGCCTTTTGGCCCCGCGTCTCCAGTTGCCGCGCCGTCTCCGCCACCGCCGACACGTCGTCCTTGTCGTGGCTGGCGGAGGTAATCGCTACCCGCGCGCCCGCTTCCGCCAGGGCCAGGGCGACTGCCCGCCCCGCGCTCGAACCGGCGCCGATCACCAGGGCGTTCTTGCCCGATAGATCAAAGCCTTCAGCCGCCATCGCTGCTCCCTCCTTACGACAATTCCTGAACTGGGGCGAACCCAACCGGCGCGCAGCCGCCGGCCAGACCGCCGCCGTCGATGACGATGCCCTGCCCGGCCAGATAGCTGGAGGCGTCGGAGGCGAGGAAGACGGCCAGCGGCCCCAACTCCCATGCCTCGCCGACGCGCTGGACAGGGATGAAACGCCCCCGGTCCCGACGCTGCTCAGCGTCCTGCTCCGTCGCCGCCGGGGCTTGGGCCACGAAGCCGGGGATGATGCAATTCACACGGATGTTGTAGCGGACCAGCATGAGGGCCAGCGATTTGGTCAGCGAAATGACCCCCGCCTTCGCCGCTGCATAGGCCATGTCGAAGGGGACGCCCCGCAGCGCCGTCCCCGATGCGACGTTGATGATCACGCCGCTGCCCTGGTCGATCATCGGTTTGGCGGCAGCGCGGGCGCAATAGAAGGCGCTGGAGAGATTGACCTCGACAGAGTCCCGCCAGTCATCGTCGGATATGTCCCAGAGCGTCTTGCCCAAGCCCCGGCTCTCCCCAATACCGGCGTTGCTGAGCATGATGTCCAGGCGGCCGAACTCGTCGAGGCAGCCCGCTATCAGCCGGTCGACCTGCGCCGGTTCGCGGACGTCGGTCCTGATGCCGATCGCCCGCTGCCCCTCGCCCAGCGCCTCGATTTCGCGCGCCGTCGCGTCGATCTGCTCCTGCGTCCGGGCAGCGGCGACGACGTGAGCGCCCGCCTTGGCCAGGGCCAGCGCCATCTGCTTCCCCAGGCCGCGGCCGGCGCCGGTCACGACGGCCACCTTATCCTTCAAGACCAGCCTCTCCAATACCATCCGATATCAATCTCCGCTGTCCGGGGCTCTTTGCGACACGTAGGAGCATGATAGCACCAGCAGATTGGAGGGCCAAGCAGCGCCCACCCCCGCCGTTGACCGCGCCCTCGCCGCCAAAGTAGCATTGAATCATGAAGGTAACCCTCCCCTACGGCCGCAGCGATCTCGACGTAGAGCTTCCCGACGACGCCGACGTCTTCCTGCCCGTCTCTACGCCGACTCTGCCCGATCCGGAGGGCGCCGTCCGCCAGGCCCTGGCCCATCCCCTGAACTCCCGGCCTCTGCGCGACCTCGTCCGTCCCACGGACAGCGTCGCCATCGTCATCAGCGACATCACGCGCCCCGTTCCCAATCGCACCCTCATCCCGCCGATCCTGGAGACGCTGGCGGCCGCCGGTGTCCCCCGCGAGCGCGTCGTCATCGTCAACGGCACCGGCATGCACCGCGCCAACAGCCGCGACGAGCTTGCCATCATGCTGGGCGAGGAGGTCGTCGACAACTACCGCATCGTCAACCACGACGCCCGCGACAGGTCCACCCTCGTCTACCTGCCGGCGAACGGCCGCAGCGCCGAGGTCTGGGTCAACCGCGACTACCTGGAAGCCGACCTCAAGATCCTGACCGGCTTCATCGAGCCCCACATCTTCGCCGGCTACTCCGGCGGCGGCAAGGCGATCCTGCCCGGTATCTGCGGCGCCGAGACGATTCTCAGCAACCACAGCTTCGCCTTCCTGGCCGACCCTAACGCCACCTGGTGCCGGGCCGAGGACAACCCCCTCTTCCAGGACGTCCGGAAGGTCGCCCTGGCGACCCGCCCCAGCTTCATCGTGAACGTGACCCTGAACGAGAAGAAGGTGATAACGGGCGTCTTCGCCGGCGAGCTGGTCGCCGCCCACGACGCCGGCATCGCCCAGGCCGCCCGCCAGGCCCTGACGCCGATCCCCCACCTCTACGACATCGCCGTCACCACCAACCTGGGCTGGCCCGCCGACCTCAACCTCTACCAATCGATGAAGGGGATGTCGGTGGCGGCGCAGGCGGTGAAGAAGGGCGGCAAGATCGTCATCGCCGCCGAGTGCGCCGAGGCGATCGGCAACGACGACTTCCTGGACCTCCTGCGCAGCGGGCCTTCCTATCCCGCTCTGATGGAGAAGATAGGCGCCCCCGGCTTCGCGGCGGACGAGCAGTGGGGCGTGCAGTGCATCGGGATGGTGTGGGAGAGAGCGGAGATATACCTCTACTCCGCCATGTCACGGGAGGTCGTCGAGGATGAGGCGCATCTCCACTACTGCGCCGACGTGAGCGCGACGGTGGCAGCGCTGGCGGAGGAGTACCGCCGCGCCAACGACGGCCGCGAGCCGGCGATCTGCGTCCTGCCCTACGGCCAGCTCACCGTCCCCCGCCTCCAGCCGTAGCGCCCCATGGTCAGTAATTGACGGCTAGCGCTTGAGTACGTCTTGAATGCGCGTGTCCAACTGCTTCGCGACCGCTACCGCGTCCGCCACCGTCGCGCTGCCCTCGTCGCCGCCGACAACGGCCAGCGCCAGGACCCCGCCGCGACGAGAAAGGACCACGAAGCTCTCGCCCGTCACACCCTGGTTGTCGATGGCCATCCGCAAAGCCACCGACTCTTCGCCGACCTTCTCGGCGCTCACCTCCTCTATCGTCGCCTCCGTCGCGCCCGCATCCTTCAGAATGCCCTGCATCTCCTCCGAGAGGATGAACTCCCGGACCGCCGACCAAGCGCTCTTGGCGCCATCCGCTGAGCTGTAGCCCTCCACCTCGGTCTGAAGCCCTAAGGAAGGCGCGGCGCTATCCCCCACCTGGAACTCGGCGTAGTGTCCGCCGGTCCGCCCCCACTCTTCGTAGTCCTTCAGCCACTGCTCACTATCCGGATACTGGCTCGCCGACTCCTCGTTCGACCTCGCCGCGTCCCCCAGCGGCGTGATCTCCCAGGGCAGCCCCTCCGACGTGATCATCACCATCTCTTTCAGAGCGGCGTCATCCAGCGCTGGTGTCTCTTTCTTGTCGCCACCCCCGCAGGCGGACAGAACGAGCGCCAAAGCGAAAGCCAGACCCGCGACCCAGAATGACTTCATCGAACGTCTACCTCCCTCAGGCGAACGCCGCCCGCACTACACCGGCTCCCACTTCCGCTTGCCGTCGGCTGTCCTCGTCATGTGCCCCACGCCGGGGAACGGCAGGTGCACGCTGATGAGCAGTGTCTTCTCTTGGATCGCCTTCTCCACCAGCCGCTTCTTCGTCTCAATCGACATCAGGGGCAGAATATCGAAGGCGGCGATCCAGGCCATGCGCTCCAGTTGCACCGCCTGCTGCACCATATCGCCGATATAGATCGCCATCTCTCCGCCCGACGTGATCACCACGCTGGCATGCCCCTCCGTGTGGCCCGGCGTCGGGATGACCGTTATCTCGTCGCTGATCTTCGTCTCGCCGTCCAGCAGGCGAAGGCGGCCGCTCTCCGCCACCGGCTGCAGGTCATCGGCGCGATAGGCGCCGCGGGTGCGCTCGTTGAGGTGGGTCGCCGTCTCCCACTCCTTACCCTGCACGATGTACTCGGCGTTGGGGAAGGTCGGCACGAGCTTGCCGTCGACGTAGCGGGTGTTCCAGCCGCAGTGGTCGGAGTGGAGATGGGTGTTGATGACCACGTCCACGTCCTCCGGCGGGCCGAAGTTGGCGGCGAGATCGGTCAGGAGATCGCCCTCGGCGAGCGGCGACGACTCCCCGCGCAGCCCGCCCGTCTTATCGCCGACGCCCGTCTCGATGAGGATGTCCTTCCCTTGAGAGCGCAGGAGGAGACAGTTGAGGGCCAGCGACAGGCGGTGGTGATCGTCCAGGGGCCCGGCCAGCGGCTCCCACATCACCCGCGGCACCACGCCGAAGATGCCGCCGGCGTCCAGATGGTAGAAGCCATCGGAGAGGACGGTCAAATCGATGCTGCCGACGCGAAAGCGGTTCCTGACCTGCGACAACTTCTCACCTTTCCCTGCCCCTACGCCGAGAGTGAATCGAGGATAACCTTTACATCTAGGCGGGTCAAATCGACCTTCCGCTCCGCCGCGAAGGGTTGCCCGACTCCCAGAACATGCCTATAATGGGCACCTATCGTCCCTCGAAAGGAGTTCCTAGGATGCCAACCCCCTACGCCTACCTACGCAAGCAGTTCATGCCCCTGGCCGAGGCGAAGATCGGCGTAATGACCCACGCCTTTAACTACGGCACCGGCTGCTTCGAGGGGATCCGCGGCAACTGGAACGAAGGACAGGAGAAGCTGTTCATCTTCCGCCTGCGCGACCACTTCCACCGTCTCCGCAACAGTTGTCGTATCCTCTCTATCGACCTCCCCTACACCGAGGACGAGCTGTGCGACGTCGCCGTGAAGCTGGTCGGAATGTGCGGCTACAGCGAGGATATCTACCTCCGGCCCATCGCCTACAAGAGCTCGGAGGTCGTCGGCGTGCGCATGCACAACCTGGAGGACGACCTCCTGATGTACGTCACCCCCTTCGGCGCCTACCTCGACCTCGAGAAGGGGATACGCTGCATGACCTCCTCCTGGCGCCGGGTGGACGACATGACGATCCCCGCCCGCGCCAAGGTGACGGGACTGTACATCAACTCCGCCCTCGCCAAGACGGAGGCCCAAACAAGCGGCTTCGACGAGGCGATCATGCTCAACCAACAGGGCCACGTCTCCGAGGGCAGCGGCGAGAACATCTTCATCGTCGAGGGCGGCCGGCTCCTCACTCCACCACCCGCCGACAACATACTGATTGGGATTACCCGCGACACCGTCATCCAGCTCGCCCGCGAGGAGCTGGGCATCGAGACCGTCGAGCGCGCAATCGCCCGCAGCGAGCTCTACACGGCGGACGAGTGCTTCATGACCGGCACCGCCGCCCACGTGACCTCCGTGATCGACGTCGACCGCCGGCCGATCGGCAACGGCAAGACGGGCGAGGTCACCGCCCGCCTGCAGAAGCTCTACTTCGACGTCATCCGGGGCAGGAACGAGAAGTATGCTCACTGGTGCACCCCCGTCTAGTCCGAGCGGCAGCGTAGCATTCCATCCGCGGCACACGAACGGCGTCCTTCTGGGCGGCGCGCTCGTTGCCTGGGCGTTTGTCTTCACGGGGCTCCTCGTCGCCCGCGGCCTGACCCAGGACGTGTCGCTGTCCGCCCTCGCCTGCTACCTGGTGGCCACCGTCCTCTTCGCTTCGGGGTGTCTCTTCGCCTACTGGACCTACGCCCGCGCCACCCTGCGCTACGTCCTCGACCGCAACGGGCTTTCGATTCACTGGGGCTTTATCCGCCAGGTCATCCCCCTGGACAAGATCGAGCGGGTGGTGCCGGGACCGCCCGGCTTCCCCGTCCAAATCCAGGGCCTGAACTGGCCCGGCTATCACGTGGGGCGCGGCTTCGTGGAGCGCATCGGCGAGACGCTCTTCTACTCGACGCACAACTCGCCGGAGGAGCTGCTCTACGTCGTCACTCCCACCGACGCCTACGCCGTCTCCGTGTCCGATGGGGAGAGGTTCGTCGCGGAGGTGCACAGGCAGCAACAGGCGGGAGTGGCCGTCTCTCTGCGTCAGACGCCGCGGCGCTCGCTGCTCGCCGCCCAACCGTTCTGGCAGGACGGGCTCGCCCAACTACTGGCAATCGTCGCGATTCTTGTCTGCGCCGCCACCTTCGGCGTGATCTTCGCCCGCTACGGCGACCTGCCGAACAGCCTCGCCATGTCCTTTCCGCCTCTGGAGGTGACCCGCGTCGCCGACAAGAGCGAGCTGCTGAGCCTCCCCACCACCGCCTTCGGCCTCCTCCTCGTCAACCTCATCCTCGCCCTCTTCGTCCACGCTTGGGAGCGGCTGACGGCCTATCTCCTCCTCGTCGCCCTCGTCGGCCTGCAGACGATGTTCCTCGTGGGCGCCGCTATAGCCGTCAGCTAGCGGGGACGCCGCTGCCCCGATGAAGCGTTATTCCGCAAGGGAGCACCGCTCTACCCAGGGATAAGCACAGCAATCAGCCAACCAAGGCCGAAGCAGATGGGGAAGGTCAGCACCCAGGCCGCCACGATATTGTAGGCGATCCCCCAGCGCACGGCCGACAGCCGTCGCGTCGCGCCGACGCCCATTATCGCCGTGCCTATCGTGTGGGTGGTGCTGAGAGGAATGCCGAAGCGGGAGCTGACGGTGATCGTCATGGCGGCCGCCGTCTCCGCCGCGAAGCCGTGCACCGGCTGGAGCTGCGTGAGACGCATCCCCAGCGTCCTGATGATCCGCCAGCCGCCGAACGCCGTGGCGACTCCCATCGTCGAGGCGCAGAGCAAGATCACCCACAGCGGCACCCCGAAGTCCTTGTTGTAGTAGATGGCCAGAGCCATTGCCATTACGCCCATCGCCTTCTGGCCGTCGGCCGTCCCGTGGCTCCAGGCCATGAAGGCGGCAGAGCAAAGCTGAAGCGGCCCGAAGAGGCGCCGCGTCAGCGTGGGGCTCGCCTTGCGGAGGATCCAAAGCAGCGCTATCATGATCGCGAACCCGCCCAGCCCGCCGAAGACAACCGCCGCCCCCAACCCTATCAGCACCAAACGCCAGCCTTCCCAGAGAAGGACGTCGGTGCCTGCGGCAGCCACTCCCGCCCCGGCAATCGCGGCGAGAAGGCCGTGGCTTTCACTCGTTGGCAACCCAAAGTAGGCGGCGGTACTACTCCAGATGACGACCGCCAGCGCCGAGGCGGCGACCGTCTCCAGCGTTATGGCGTGGATATCGACTATCCCCTTGCCGATGGTCGTGGCGACGGCCGTGCCCGACAGCGCACCGACCAGATTGAAGAAGGCGGCCATGCCCACCGCCGCCGTGGGGCTGAGAACACGCGTAGAAACGACGGTAGCGATGGCGTTGGGGGCGTCCGTCCAGCCGTTCACCGCCTCGAAGGCGAGGACGATAATCAGCGTGATGACGAGAAAGGCGAAAGAATCTGTCATCTCGTTCCGTTCCTAGACAGAGAGCGGAGAAACTCGCCCCAGCCAACGAAAAAGGAGCCTCCAAGGCCCCTCTCTACGTTGCCAGCAAGACAGTAAGTTGCCCTAAGCATGTCTGAGGACGATCCCCTCCAGGACGTTCGCCACGTCCTCAGCGAGGTCAGTCGCCCGCTCCAACTGATCGTAGATGTCGCGCCACTTGATGATCTCGGCGGCCCCGCTCTCCTTCTCGAAGAGTCCTGCTATCGCCTGACGGAAGAGGTCGTCGGCCACGTTCTCCAGACGGTTGATCTCGACGCAATAGGGCAGGATATCCCGCAGCTTGCCGCGCTCACGCAGATGAGAGATCGCCTGCTCCAGTTTCACCGCCATCATCCGCACGATGTCTGCCAACTGCCGGCTGCAGAGGCTCGGCTCCTTTATCTTATAGATGTGCAACGCCGTGGCCGCGCCCTCTATGTAGTCCGTGACGTCATCCAGCCGCTCCGCCAAGAGCGCGATATCCTCCCGCTCGATAGGCGTCACGAACGTTTTGTGGAGCAGGTTCACGATGCTGTGGGTAATGCTGTCGCCGTTGTGTTCCAGTTCCGTCAGCCGCTCGGTCTTCATGTCGACGTTCTGGTAATGCTCCACCAGGTCGACAAGGGCGTCGGCAGCGTCAACAAGGTTCTTGGCGCTCTCATGCAAGAGGTCGTAGAACCTGTCGTTGCGGGGGAGAAAGGGGATTCTTGGCATCTTTTCTCAGTCAGCAAACTACCATAGCGTCCTATTCCGGTCAATGTCAGGAACCAGCCTTCTCCACGACGCCTCTCTTCCCTTTCCCCGCCCCCTTTGCTATACTCTCCGACGGTTCGAGGGGGCGTCAGCTCCGGAGCCGGGTGTTCACAGACTCAGAAAAGGAGGCAGGCCCCGACCAGCTCGGGGTAAATTTATGCCAGTACTCGTAGTCATCGGCGGCCAGTGGGGAGACGAAGGAAAAGGCAGGACGATCGACCTCCTGGCCCAGAACGCGACGATCGTCGCCCGCTACTCGGCGGGAAACAACGCCGGACACACCGTCATCAACGAGAAGGGGACCTTCCGCCTCCATCTCGTGCCCGCCGGTATCTTCTACGCCGACAAGACCTGTCTCATCGGCAACGGCCTCGTCATCGACCCTGCCGTCCTTCTGGAAGAGATCGAAGAGCTGCAGTCCAAGGGCGTCAGCGTGAAGAACCTCTACGTCAGCGACCGCGCTCACATCACCATGCCCTACCACATCCTCATCGACCGCGCCGACGAGGAGCTGCGCGGCCCCGCCGCCATCGGCACGACCTTCCGCGGCGTCGGCCCCGCCTTCGTCGACAAGGTCGGGCGGATCGGCATCCGCATGGGCGACCTCATCAGCCCTGAGGCCTTCCGCGACCGCCTCTCCCTGGTGCTACCCTACAAGAACGCCGTGCTGACCAAGCTGTACGACCGGGAGCCGCTGGACTTCGACGAAGTCTATCAGAAGTACGGCGAGTACGGCCGCCGTCTCGCCCCCTTCGTGACCGACACCGCGGCAATGGTGCAGGATGCCCTCGCCGACGGCGAGACGATCCTGTTGGAGGGCGCGCAGGGCAGCCTCCTCGACCTGGACGCCGGCACCTACGACTACGTCACCTCCTCCGTGCCTTCCTCGACGGCCGCCGGCGCCGCCCTGGGGATCGGCATCGGCCCCACCCAGATCACGCGCGTCGTCGCCGTCTACAAGGCATACGTCACCCGCGTGGGCAACGGCCCCATGCCGACGGAACTGACCGACGCGACCGGCGAAGAGCTGCGGGAGAAGGGACAGGAGTACGGCACCACCACCGGCCGTCCCCGGCGCTGCGGCTGGTTCGATGCCGTGGCCGCCCGCTACACGGCCCGCCTAAACGGCATATCGGCGGCGGTGATAACCCGCCTCGACGTGCTGGACACCTTCGCCAGCCTCAAGGTCTGCACCAGCTACCACATCAACGGCACGCCCGTCGACACCTTCCCCGCCAGCATCCGCCAGCTCCAGCGCTGCGAAACGATCTACGAGGAGATGCCGGGCTGGCAGGAGCCCACCACAGACATCCGCCGCTTCCAGGACCTGCCGCGGCACGCCCAAGACTATGTGAAGCGGCTGGAGAGCCTCATCGGCTGTCCGGTGGCGCTCGTCTCCGTCGGGCCGGAGCGCGACCAGGCGATCATCGTCAAACCGATCATCTAGTCAAACGGTTGGAAACCGACAAACGATTGGGCGTCACTGCTGAGAGTGACGCCCAATGAATTGTCAGGCGTTAGGTGAGCAAATGGGCCGCTAGGCCTTGACGGCCACCACCTGCAGCCAGTTGCGGGTCACGCTCGTGCGGTTGAGGTCGCGGAACGCCTCTCGCACACCCCGCACGAGGCAGTCGACGGCGACGGTCAGGGGAACTCCGGGCAGGGCGCCGCGGGCGAAGAGGTCATAGCGGCTGATGTCCTCGAACCCTTCCAGCGGCATCTCCACCGGACACAGCTCCATGTGCTGAAGCTCAAACCCCTCATCATCCAACAACTGAATGTACTCCTCAGGGGTCAGGCCGATCCGCGCCTGCGACTTCCCTTCCTTCTCCCGCCGGATATCCGGATACTCGTTCTTGAAGATGTGGAGGGCGCGGCGCACCCAAGCGGTGTAGAAAGAGAAGGTCTCCTGCGGCTGCGCCCCTTCGAAGAAGGCGCTGTTGAAGGCGAAGACGCCCTTCTCCTTCAGGCTCTCCGATATCTCCTGCAAGACGCGGCGCTTGTCCTCGACCAGATGGATGGCATTGCAGAAAACGACCGCGTCGGCGGCCCGCTTTGTGAGCCGCGACAGGCTCTCGGCCTGACCGGCCATGAAGCGCACTACCGCTCCCCATCGCTCCTGGAGGTCGCGGCGCGCCACATCCAGCGCGGAAGGCGAGGGGTCTATTCCCACCACCTCACCCTTGTCCGGGTGCATCTCCTCCAAGATCAGCTCAGTAACGGCGCCGGTGCCGCAACCCAGGTCGACCACCTTCTGCCAGGGCCGGAGCTCGCAGAGCTTGACCAGCCGCCGGTTCATCGCCGTATAGAAGGGGTGGCTGGCAAACGCCTTTAGGGAATAGTCGGTCGTGGTCATTGTAGCCAAACCCCTTTCTGCAACATTACGGTATTGGGAGGTCCAGGCGATGACGCCGCACCTCTTCCATTATCTTGGCGGCGGCAGCCTCGTCCGGCTCGCACAGGGGGAGACGCATCCCTCCCACCGGGAACCCCACCTGGTTCAAGGCGTACTTGATAGGGATAGGGTTGCTGGCCGCCGTCATCAAGGTCACCATCAGAGGCAACAGCCGCCGGTGGATCTGGGCTGCCTCGGCCGTCCGCCCCGCCAGGAATTCGTCGATGAGTTGCCTCATCTGGAGCCCTACCAGATGGGAAACCACACAGATGACGCCGTAGCCACCCAGAGATAGGATGGGCAGGGTCTCCTGGTCGTTGCCGCTCCAGACGCGGAACCCGTTGCGCGACTGGTCGATGATCTGCGCGATCTGCTCCAGGTTGCCGCTCGCCTCCTTCACCCCGACGATGCTGGGGATATGGGAGAGCCTGATCGTCGTCTCCGCCGTCATGTTGACACCGGTGCGGCCGGGGATGTTGTAGAGGATGCAGGGGAGCGCCGTCGCCTTGGCCAAGCGCTCAAAGTGGCGGAATATGCCCTCCTGCGTGGGCTTGCTGTAGTAGGGAACAGTGAAGAGAAGACCGTCCACGCCGGCTTTCTCCGCCTCGCGGGACAGCTCCTCGCTTTCCGCCGTGTTGTAGTTGCCGGTGCCCGCGACGACGGCGCCGCTGTCGCCGATGGCCTGCTTGACTTCAGTGAAGAGTCGTACCTTCTCCTCGTAGCTCAGGGTAGGGACCTCGCCGGTGGTCCCGGACAGGATCACGCCGTCGCTTCCCGAGCGGAGCAACGCCAGGGCCAGTTGTTGGGCCTGCTTATAGTCGACCGCGCCCTCCGCTGTGAAGGGGGTGACCATAGCCGTCAGCAAACGACCCAGTTCCACCATGAGAATAACCTCCCTAAGGGATCAGCTAGACGAGGTTGCGGTTAACCAACTCTTCCGCGATCTGAATCGCGTTGAGGGCGGCGCCCTTGCGCAGGTTGTCGGAGACGATCCACATCGCGATGCCGTTGGGGTGAGAGCTATCCTTGCGGATCCGTCCCACGAACACGTCGTCCTGACCGGCAGCGGCCCACGGCTGGGGATAGAGGTTCACGCTCGGCTCGTCCTGGACGGTAACACCGGGCGCCTCAGCCAATATATCCCGCACTTCATCCGGGCTCATCGGGCGGGTCAGCTCAACATGTACGGCCGCGCTGTGTGATACGGGTACCGGCACGCGCACGCAGGTGGCGGAGATGGCCAGCGATTCATCGTGCATGATCTTTCGCGTCTCGTTCACCATCTTCCACTCTTCTTTTGTGTAGCCGTTGTCGAGAAAAACGTCGATATGGGGAAGGAGGTTGAACGCGATCTGATGCGGGTACACGTGCGGCACGACGCTCTTCCCCGCCAAGACCTGCTCGGTCTGCGTGTTGAGCTCGTCCACCGCCGCCTTACCTGTTCCCGACACGGACTGATAGGTGTCGACGATGATCCGCTTGATCGGATTGACGCGGTGGATCGGCCACAGACACATCACCAGAGGGGTCGTCGAACAGTTGGGGATAGCGATTATCCCCTGCTGGTGCTCCACGTCGGCGGCGTTCACCTCCGGCACAACCAAGGGCACTCGCGGATCCATCCGCCAGGCCGAGCTATCGTCGATGGCGATCGCGCCGGCCTTGGCAGCGATGGGACAGTACTGCCGGGAGGCCTCGCCGCTGGCGGAGACAAAGACGAAGTCGGCGCCCCCAAAGGACTCGGCTGTCGTCACCTCCACCTCGATCTCTCTCTCGCCCCAGAGGACCTTGCGTCCCGCCGAGCGTGTCGTAGCTAGCAGGCGCAGCCCTTTGACCGGGAAATGGCGCTCCTCCAGTATCTCCAGAAAATGACGGCCCACCATCCCGGTGGCGCCGACAACCGTCACGTTATATAGCTTCTTAGGAGGCATTGCTGTCTATTGCTCCCCCACTTGCATTGCCTTCGATCGATACGGATACAGCCAGAACATAATATCGCAGGGGCTGTGAGACATTCAAGCCTGGAACAGAAAGGGCCGACCGGTAGCTTCAGGAGAGGCCGATGAGAGGGCCCAATCCGCGCACCAGCTCCTGCCGGTTCATGACCTCCTTCGTCGCCAGCAGGATGCCCGGCAAGAAGGAGTCGCGACCGGTCGAGTCATGACGGATGATGAGCGTCTGCCCTCTGCCGCCGAAGATAACCTCCTGATGGGCGACTAACCCCGGCAGGCGCACGCTGTGGATCGTTATCCCGTCCTGTGCCCCGCCACGGGTTCCCGCCACCGTCTCCTTATGCGTGACCGGCCGCTCGAAGGGGGCACCCCTGCCTGCCGCCATGGCTTGAGCAGTGGCGATCGCCGTCCCTGAGGGCGCATCCGCTTTCTGGTCGTGGTGAAGCTCGATGATCTCGGCGCTGTCGAAGTGGCGGGCGGCGACCTTGGCCAGGTGCATCATGAGAACCGCGCCGATGGCGAAGTTCGATGCCGCCACCGCCCCCAGCCCCTTCTCCTTACAGGAGCGCTCCATCTCCGCCAGCACATCGCTCGAGAGACCTGTGGTGCCGATAACCAGCCGCACCCCTGCCTCCAGCGCTGCTCTCGCCACCACAGGCGCCCATTCGGCGTTCGTAAAGTCGATCACTACGTCGGGGCGGCAGCGCGCGAACAGCGCCTGGGGGTCCTTGTCCAGATGGACGAGTCCGGACCCGTCGGGAAGGGATACATACTCCTCCGCGGAGAACTTCTCCAAGACGCCGACCGGCTCCAGATCGGGATCGGCGCAGACCGCGGCCAGGATCTCCTTGCCCATCTTGCCGGTTCCGCTGACGACCACGCGAATGCTAGCCACTGTGTTCTTCCTCCCACACCGCTGGCCTTACTGCCGGAGAAGACCTCTACCAGCGTCGGCCAAAAGGCGGCTTCGGCGGGCCTCCCGCTCCTGGATCAGGGCGCGAATCCGGCCGGCCCCGACCTTCTCCGTAGGGGCGCCGCCGGGGACGGCTGGACGCGTCGAGGTTACTGCGGTGCTGACCGCCTGGAGGACGGGGGCTGGGCCGCCGCCGCGCCGGGTCGCCGCCATAGCCCGGCCCCGGCCGTCTTCGCGGCGGGCCGTCCTGCCCACTGTCGGACGAAGGAGCTCGCTCATTCCCCGGTTCCGGCCTTCCTTCCCCGGGCTTCGTCCCTTCCAGGACGGCCCGCCGCGAAAGGTTCACCCGGCCCAGGTTATCGATCTCCGTTACCATCACCATGATCTCGTCGCCTATTTGGACAACATCCTCCACACTCGGCACGTGATAGTCGGCAAGCTCCGATATCCGCACCAGCCCATCCTTGCCCGGCATGATCTCCACAAACGCCCCGAAGTTGGTTATCCGTGTGACCTTGCCGTTGTAGATGGCGCCTACCTCCACCTCCTTCGTCAGCCCCTGGATGATCTCGATCGCCTTGTTGGCGGCTTCCTCGCTCGCTGAGCCGATGAGCACCGTGCCGTCGTCTTCGATGTCGATGGTGCACTTCGTCTCCTCGACGATGGAGCGAATTACCCGACCGCCGGGACCGATGACCGTTCCGATCTTCTTCGCCGGTATCTGGAGGCGGTACATGCGCGGGGCATAGCGCGAGATCTCCGGCCTGCTCTCAGCGATAGCCTCTCGCATCTTGGCCAGGATCGTTAGCCGGGCCTGGCGCGCCTGTTCCAGCGCCTCGCCCATTATCTCCGGCGTTATCCCCTTCACCTTGATGTCCATTTGGAGGGCCGTAATCCCCTCGGCGGTGCCCGCTACCTTGAAGTCCATGTCGCCCATGGCGTCTTCCAGGCCGGCGATATCGGTGAGGATCGCGTGCTTGCCGTCCTCGCCCTTCATCAGCCCCATCGCGATGCCCGCTACCGGCGCCTTGATCGGCACACCGGCGTCCATCAGGGCCAGCGTGCAACCGCAAACACTCGCCATCGACGTGCTGCCGTTGCTCGACAGGACCTCCGTCACCAGGCGGATTGTGTAGGGAAACTCCTCTTCGCCGGGGATAACCGGCTCCACCGCTCTCTCGGCGAGAGCGCCGTGCCCTAGGTCCCGCCGGCTGGGCGAGCCCATGCGTCGCACCTCCCCCACCGAGAACGGCGGGAAATTGTAGTGATGCAGGAACCGTTTCGTGTCCTCCGGCGAGAGGGTGTCCAGACGCTGCTCCTCCCCCGCCGAGCCCAGTGTGGCGATGGTGAGCGCCTGCGTCTGCCCGCGGCTGAACAGGCCGGAGCCGTGCGTCCGCGGCAGTATACCCACCTCGGCGCTGAGCGGCCGGATCTCGGTGAGACTGCGGCCGTCGGCGCGCACGCCCTTCTCCAAAATGTTGTTGCGTATCTCCTGCTTCAGCTTCTCGTCGAAGGCGGACAGTATCTGGTCTGCCGCGTACGTCTCTCCGAAGCGCTCAAGCAACTCATCCCGGCGCTCTCCAATCGAGCGCTCCCGCTCTTCCTTGTTCACTGCGGCGATGATCTCGTCCAGCTTGCCCTCTACGTACTTCGCTATGTCGCGCCGGACTTCCTCGCCTATCTGAGGGATAATCACAGCCTTCTTGGGCTTGCCTACCTCAGCCACGATCTCATCCTGGAGAGCGATGATCTCGAGGTTCGTCTCATGCCCGGCGCGGATGGCCCCCAAAACGACCTCTTCCGCCACACCGGACGCCCCCGCTTCCACCATCATGACAGCGTCACGGGTGCTGGAGACAACCAAGTCGAGCTGACTCTCCTTGAGCTGCGCGTAGGTGGGGTTAACCACGTATTCGCCGTTCACATAGCCCACCCGCGCCGCGCTCACCGGCCCGGCGAAGGGGATGTCTGAGATAGACAGCGCGGTGGAGGCACCCACCGTCCCCAGCACGTCCGGGTCGTTCTCTTGGTCGGCGGAGAGCACAGTGACCACAACCTGCACGTCGTTGCGCATCCCCTTGGGGAACAGCGGCCGCAGCGGTCGGTCGGTGAGACGGGCCGCCAGGACCGCCTCCGTGGTCGGCCTGCCCTCACGGCGGAAGAAGCTGCCCGGTATCTTGCCCGCCGCGTACAGCCGCTCCTCATAGTCAATGGTGAGGGGGAAGAAATCGATCCCCTCCCGGGGCTGGTCGCTCATGCAGGCCGTAGCCAAAACAACCACATCCCCATAACGGATCATCACCGATCCGTTTGCCTGGCCGGCCATCCTCCCATGCTCGACGAGCAGTGTGCGACCGGCTATTGTTCGTTCATAAACGCGAGTCATTAATAACCTCCATATGCCCTGACCAGCGGGCATCCGTTCCCTATAGGACGATACCTTCCGAAATTGTGTTCAGGCGCCTACCCTGTTGGACGTAAGCCAATTGTCAGACCTGTCTGAGGGAAAAGCTCAAACCCTGGCTCCTAGCCCCGAAAACCTGCGAACCTGCTCGGCGAGCAGGCCGGTTCTGGCCTGGAGGTAGGAATACACAGGGGAGCTACCGGCTTTCGGTTGAGGATCTGCCTACTCTTCTCTCTTCCTCACAGATCAAGGCCTCCGCTCAGAAGGGACGCTACTTGCGGAGGCCGAGCCTGGCGAGGACAGTGCGGTATCGCTGGACGTCCTTCTTGTTGAGGTACGCCAGTTGCCGCCTTCTCTGTCCCACCATCTTCAAGAGGCCGCGTTGCGAGTGGTGATCGTGCTTGTGAACCCTCAGGTGCTGCGTTAGCTGGTTGATTTTTTCCGTGAGGAGGGCTACCTGCACTTCGGGGGAACCGCTATCCGTTTCGTGGGCACGGTGTTCCGCAATGAGGCCTTGCTTCTTCTCCTTGGTGAGCATGCTTTCTCTTACGCTAACCCTTTTCTATCTCTTGCTTTGGCCCATTGTAGCATGTTGATCGTCCTGGACGCAATCCGCAGCGCCCGGTGCAAAAGCCGCCCCCTTATGCTATCCTTAGGCGAAGCCGCCGAACTCCTCCTGATTGCGCGAAAGGGAATACGCCGTAGCCATGAGACAGGTGGCCATCGTCACCGATAGCGCAGCTTCTATCCCGCCATCCCTGTCTGCCCAGTACGAGATCGACGTCATCCCTCTCAACCTCGTCATCGAGAACCACTCCTACCCCGACGCCGTCGACGGCAACACCCAGCACTTCTACCGCTCCCTCAAGTCAGCTCGCCGTCCTCCCCATACCGCCGGTGTCGCCCCCGGCGCCCACCTCGAGGCCCTGCGCCGCGCCGGTCAGCGGGCCCCCGCCGTCCTCTACGTCAGCGTATCCAACCGCTTCAGCGGCACCTATGATTCCGCTGTCCAGGCGGCCGCGCTTCTCAAGCAGGAGCGGCCCGACCTCGATGTCGAGGTGCTAGACTCCCAGGCCGCCGCCATGGCCCAAGGCTTCGTCGTCCTTGAGGCCGCCCGCGCCGCCGCTCAGGGCGCTGACCTGGCCACCGTAATCTCCCGCGCCCACCACACCATGCCCCACGTGGGCGTGCTCGCCGTCATCGACACCCTCGAATACCTTGCCCGCGGCGGTCGCGTCCCCAAGGTACAGGCCTGGGCAAGCGCCCTCCTCAGCGTCAAGCCGGTCTTGGAGTTCCGCGACCAAGACGTCCGCCTGCTCACGCGCACCCGCACCAAGCGCCGCGCCGTCGCCCAACTGATCCCGCTCCTTGAACAGCGAGGCTACAAAGGGAAAAGGCTTCACCTCTGTGTCCAGCACACAAACGTCCTCCCCGAAGCCCAGGAGCTCGCCCTAGAGGCCCAGCGGCGCCTCGACCCGGCGGAGGTGCTTGTAAGCGAGTTCACCCTGGTCATGGGCGCCCATATCGGCCCCGGCCTCCTTGCCCTAGCCTACTACGCCGAACCTCAAGACGACGGCGATGTCTAGCAACAGCGACGACGACGCCCAGGACGTCGACCACGTTCTTTCCGCCCTGGGCCCTCTTCCTCCGTCGCGACATCACCCGGCCCTCGTCGTCGTGAGCGGGCTCCCCGGCACCGGCAAGTCCCTCTTCTGCCGCGAGCTGCGGCGGCGCACCGGCGTCGCCGTCCTAGAGAGCGACGCCCTGCGAAAACTTCTTTTTCCTCGGCCGAGCTACTCAAGCGAAGAGAGCCGGCGCCTCTTCGCCGCTATCCACACTGCCATCGCCAGGCTACTGGCAGCGGGCATCTCCTGCACCCTCGATGCCACGAACCTAAAGGAGCGCCATCGCCAGCCCCTCTACGACATCGCGGAGGAACTCGGCGCCAAGCTGATCCTGGTGGAAGTGACGGCGGCGCCGGAGGTCGTGCGGCGAAGATTAACAGCGCGGGCTAGCTACGGCGACGCGCTGTCGGACGCCGGCAGCGCTGTCTACGAGCGGATGCGCCGCGAGGTGGAGGAGATACAGCGAGAGCACTTCCTGGTGGACACGGCGGCCGACACAGGCCCCGCCCTGGCAACGATAAGCCGGGAGATCGAGGGCCCGTAGGGTGGCGCCCCTGCAGATAAAAGAATAGCCCTCCGGGGAGGGCTATGGGCTCTGTTTTCAGATAGCGTCAGGTCGCGCCACCTTGCGACGTCGTTGTCGGTTTCGGCTTGATCCCCAGGAGCCGCCCCAATGCCGCATATCCCCAGCGCTGCATGGCCAGCGCCAGCCCCAGACCGACCAGCGACACGACAATCCCTATCTGGGCATCGAAGATGTAGTGGTTGCCCGTCGATATCACGGCGAAGAACTGGGCAACCGGCAACAGCAGCGCCAATACCCACAGCGGCTTGAACCGCGTCGCCGCTATGACGCCGACGGCCAGGATCACCGGCCAGCCAACGTGCAAGCTGGGCACGGCGGCATAGGGGTTAACAAACGGCTGCGCCGACTCCGCCTGATAGCTCAGCCGGCTGTACTCCGCCATCGTGTCAACGAAGCCGAACTCGGGCAGGAACCGCGGCGGCGCTACCGGGAAGAGATTGTAGATGATGATGGCGATGGCGCCCGACAGCAGCATCGCGTCCCGCGTCAGCGTGTACTGACGCCGGTGCCAGAAGTACATCCATATCCCGACGACGATGATGAAGGGGAAGTCCATCCAGAAGTAGATGAAGTTGAAGAGCTGGACCAGTACCTTGCTACTGAGAATCGCAGCTTGGAGCTGTGTCTCCCAGAAGAAACCGAAATCCCGCTCCAGATCGATGATCCGGAAGCTCCGGTTTAACGCTTCCCCCGCCCTGTCGACTACGCTCCCCCGCACCAAGAAGTAACAAAGAAAAGCGAGAACCACCAACGTGATCTCGCTGATATGGCGAAATATCGGCTTTTCAGCCAGCACCTGAGCCACCTGCCGTGGTCTTATCGACGCTCGAGAAACCATACTGCCAGACACTTCCTTCTGCCTCTTGGCTGTGGGGTCTCCCATATAGATTCAACCACACTCTGCCCCGTTTTTCAAGCGCCGGCTCCACCTTCGGCGCCCCTTATCTTTTTCGACCTTTTCTGCTCAAGTCTGTTGCTCAAGCACCGGCCGCTGCCGCTGATGACGCCTATCTAGAGCGAAGGCGATCGCTATGGCCGCCACCACTATCGCCGTCCCGATGATGACATCAAGAATGAAGTGGTTTGCCGTTAGGACCACCGAGAAGAACATCGCCGTCGGCAACAGCAGCGCGAAGGCCCGCATCGGTACGCGCCGGTCGACATCGAACAGAGCGATCCCTATGAGCAGCGCCCAACCCACGTGGAGGCTCGGTACCGCCGCGTAGTGATTCACGAGGAAGCTCGGCTGCAGATTGTAGTTCTCCGGATTAAGGAGAACGATTGTATCGACAAACCCCCACTCCGGCAGCAAACGCGGCGGCGCCACCGGGAAGAACGTGTAGAAGAAGAGGCCGGCGGCGGCGGAGATCAGCAGGGCGTTGCGATAGACACGGTACCGCTCGCGGCTGCGCAGGTATATCCAGATTCCGCCGGCAATGAGGAGAGGGAGATGGGCCCAAAGATATATCCAGTTGGCGATCTTGACCAGGGCAAGATTGTCAATGATGAACTGCTGCCAGCGCGGCTCAACGAAGATGCCGAGCCTCTCCTCCAGCCGGATTATGTCGTTGGCCCGGCTGAAGGATTCGGCGATCCTCTCCGGGATCGCTCCCCGCATCAGCCAGTAGGCCAGCATCGCCCCGACCAAAAGCACCGCCTCCATTAGGAAGCGGCCTATCGCCTGGCGGGTAACCCTTCCGCCGAAATCCGTCGAGAGCCGTGTAGTCACCGTTGATTCCCCCTCAGTCTCATGCCTGCTCCTTGCCGTTCCTCGTGTCCGGCCGCGGCGGCTTCCCGGTGCGACTGCCGCGCCCTCAGATGGCGGTTGTCCAGCGCGAAGGCGATGGCTATGGCCACCAGCACTATCGCCGACCCCACCAGCATGTCGAAGATGAAGTGGTTCGCTGTGAGGACGATGGCGAAGAACATCGCCGTCACCATCACCACCGCAAACGTCCTCACCAAGATGTTCCGGTCCACGTCCAGCAGCGCGATCCCTATCAGCAGCGCCCAGCCGAAATGGAGGCTGGGTACCGCTGCGTAATGATTCACGAAGAAGCCCGGCTGCATATCGTAGTTCTCCCGCGCCAGACGGGCCACCGTGTCGACAAACCCCCACTCGGGCAGCAGACGCGGCGGCGCCACCGGGAAGAGACCGTAGCCGAACAAGGCGACGAAGGCGGATATCAGCAGGGCGTTGCGATACACCCGGTAGCGGTCTCGGTTGCGCAGGTACAGCCAGACAGCACCGCCGATAAGGACCGGCAGGTGTCCCCAGACGTACACCCAGTTGGCGATCTTCATCAGGGTGACGCTGTCGAGGATGGACTCCTGCCACCGCGGTTCGACGAAGATGCCCAGCCTGTCCTCCAGCCGGATCACCTGGTTGGCCCGGTCGAATGCCTCTTCCGGTCGCACCGGCAGGCCACCCCGGATCAGGAAGTAGACCACCATGACCGCTAAGAGGAAAGCGGCCTCCGCAGCAAAGCGGAGTATCTCTTGGCGGCTAATCCTGCCCCGGAAAGCTGTCCGCAGTTGCGTCTCCAACGTAAGGACTCCTTGATCCCTTCGCAGAAGCCGTCAATTGCGTCTACCCGCGTCTAACTTTACCATACGGCTGAGCATTATTGTAAGCGGGCTTGAAAAAAGTCCCGAAGGAGCCACTCATGAAAATCAACGTGCAACGGGGAGATATCACCAACCACCCCGCCAAGGCTATAATCGTCGCCTTGTACGAAGGGACAACCCCCACCGGCCCCACGGCAGCAGTCGACCAGAGGCTGGAAGGCGCGATCTCCCAGCTTGTCAAAGACGGCGAGGCCCGCGGCAAGGCGAACGAGCTGACCCTCCTCCACACCTTCTGGCGCATCCCCTCGCCGCGCGTCCTCGTCCTCGGCCTGGGCAAGGCTGAGGAGTGCAATCTGGAGAAGCTGCGCAATGCCGTCGCCGGCGCCGTCCGCCACCTGCGCAGCCTCGGCGTCGACACAATCGCCACCGTCACCCACGGCGCCGACGCTCAGGGCCTCGACCCGGAAGCCTGCGCCCAGGCCATCGTCGAAGGCGCCGTCCTTGGGCTATACACCTTCCAGCGTCATAAGAAGAAGGATGAAGACACGCGCGAGATCAGCGAGATCACCCTCGTCGAGCGCGAGGCCGCCAAGCTGCGGGCCCTTCGCCGCGGTGTCGAGCGCGGCCGCATCCTCGCCGAGGCCGCGAACTGGGCCCGCGACCTCGCCAACGAGCCCGCCAACTACATGACCCCCAGCGACATGGCGGAGCGGGCGAAGGCCGTCGCCGCCGAGCGCGGCCTGGAGTTTCAGGTCCTCGAGCGCAAAGACATGGAGAAGATGGGGATGGGCGCCCTTCTCGGCGTCGCCCAGGGCAGCCACCAGCCGCCCAAGCTCATCGTCCTCCACTACCGCGGCGGCAAGGAAGGCGCCGCGCCGCTCGGCCTGGTCGGCAAGGGCATCACCTTCGACACCGGCGGCATCTCCATCAAGCCCTCGCAGGGGATGGAGGAGATGAAGAGCGACATGGCCGGCGGGGCCGCCGTCATCGCCGCTATGAGCGCCATCGCCCAGCTCAAGCCCAAGATCAACGTCACGGCGCTCGTGCCCGCCACCGAGAACATGCCCGGCGGCGGCGCCCAGAAACCCGGCGACGTCGTGCGCGCCCTCAACGGCAAGACCATAGAGGTCATCAACACCGACGCCGAGGGCCGCCTCATCCTCGCCGACGCCCTCTCCTACGCCTGCCGCCTCGGCCTGTCGCCCATCGTCGACGTGGCCACCCTTACCGGCGCCATTGTCATCGCCCTCGGCCGCGCCGCCATGGGGGCGATGACGAACAACGAGGCGTTTCTGGACAGGCTGCGCGCCGCCTCCCAGGCATCGGGCGAGAAGCTCTGGCAGCTTCCTATGTACGATGAGTACAAGGAGCACATCAAGAGCGAGGTGGCGGACGTGAAGAACGTGGGCAACCGCGAGGCCGGCTCCATCACCGGCGCCCTCTTCCTCCAGGAGTTCGTCGACAACACCCCCTGGGTCCACCTCGACATCGCCGGCGTCGACCAGGCGGAGAAGGAGAAGGGCGTCCTGGTGAAAGGCTCCAGCGGCATTCCCGTGCGCACGCTGGTCAACCTGGCGCTAAGCCTCGCCCAGAAGCCCTTGCCCAAGAAATAGCTCCCCGCCTTAGCGCCGGGGGGCCCACACGTTGCCGATGAACTTGTCGATCTCCAGGGCGGGAAGCGTCATCATCTCCAGCGTCCCCCGCGCGCCCAACTCCACCGACACCTTGATCATCACTTCGTTGCTCTCCGCTTCGACGATGCTTACGAAGTCGTAGGGGCCTAGGGTGGCGTACTGCGCAATCAACTTGGCCCCCATCTCCGTCCCCTCTTTGTTGACCTCCCGGACGCGCTCCGGCTTGCTCTTGACCGTTTTCCGGCCCTGTTCGGTGAGCTTGGTGAGCAAAACGTAGTACGGCATCGTGCTGTCTCCTTCCCATCACTGTAGTTTCCTTAGATGGGCAACATGATAACGCAGCACGCGCGCTTGTCAATCCTTCGCGCGCTCTCTGGACCACAGGGGGACGAGATTGGGCGATTGGCCAAGGCGGTACTTCGCGGTAGAGTAGACGAGCGGCTACTTCTTGAGGAGGGGTACAACCCTATCGAGGATGCGCTGAGCTACCTCGTACTTGCTCAGCAGAGGCAGCGTCTCCGACGCGCCGGACTTGTCGATGATCGTCACCTGGTTCGTGTCCGTGCCGAAGCCGGAGCCCGGCGCTGTAATATCGTTCGCTACGATCAGGTCCAGCCCTTTGCGGGCCAGCTTGTCGGCGGCGTTCTTCTCTAGCTCCTGACTCTCGGCGGCGAAGCCCACGCGCACGAGGTCGCCCTTCACCTCCGCCAGGATGTCCGGCGTCGGCGCCAGCTCCAGCGTCCGCTCCGCCGGCGACCGCTTGATCTTCTGCTCGGCGGCAGCGACGGGACGGTAATCGGCGACGGCAGCCGCCATGATCAGCGCATCGGCGCCGGCGCACTGAGCGACCACGGCGTCCCGCATCTCCGCCGCCGTCTTCACCGCCACCAACTCGACGCCGTAGGGCACGGCCAGCGCCACGGGAGCGCTCACCAGCGTCACCATGAGCCCCGCGGTCGCGGGCGGCCTCGGCGATGGCGTAGCCCATCTTCCCCGAAGAGTAGTTGCCGACATAGCGCACGGGGTCGATCGGCTCCTGCGTTCCGCCGGCGCTCACCACCAGCTTGCGACCGGCCAGGTCGCCGTTGCGCCCCAGCATCTGCCGCAGCGCGCCGAGAATCGTCTCCACCTCCACCATCCGCCCCAGCCCGACGCGGCCGCTCGCCAGATGCCCTTCGACCGGCCCCACGACCGTCATCCCCCGCTCCTTGAGCAGCGCCAGGTTCGCCTGCGTCGCCGCGTTCTCCCACATGTGGCCGTCCATCGCCGGCGCCAGCAGGACGGGGGCCTGCGTCGCCAGCACCGTCAGGCTCAGCAGGTTGTCGGCGAATCCGTGGGCCAGGCGGGCCAGGGTCGTCGCGCTCACGGGGACGATTACGACGGCGTCGGCGCGGCGGGCCAGCTCAACGTGGGAAATGGCAAGCTCCGCCCTAGTATCGAAGATGTCGGTGTAGACCGGACGGCCGCTCAGGGCGCGCAGCGCCACGGGCGTGATGAACTGGGCGCCCGCCTCCGTGAGGATGACGTCCACCTCCGCTCCCGCCTGCGTCAGCTTGCTCACCAGGTCGGCAGCTTTGTGGACGGCGATGCTGCCGGTGATGCCGACGATGATCCGCTTACCTTCGAGCATGGCTCAACGCTCCTGGTTACGGTTTGCCTCCTGAATGAGGCGCAACCCGATCAGCGTAAGGTCAACGTTCACGAACTGAATGATAGGCGTTTCGCGGGCGATGAGGGGGGCCAGGCCGCCCGTCGCCACTACCTTGGCGTCGCCGCCCAACTCTTCCTTCATGCGGGCGGCGATCCCCTCGATGAGGCCCACGTAGCCGAAGACGATGCCGGACTGCATCGCCGATACCGTCGTCTTGCCGATAGCGGTCTTCGGGCGCTCCAGCTCGATGCGCGGCAGCTTCGCCGTCCGCTCGAACAGCGCCTCCATGGAGATGCCGATGCCGGGCGCTATCGCCCCGCCGACGTAGTCCCCCTCCTTCGAGATGGCGTCGAAGACAGTCGCCGTCCCGAAGTCGACAACGATCAGCGGCGGCCCGTACAGCTTGATGGCGGCGACGGCGTCTATCACTCTGTCCGCCCCGACATCGCGGGGGCTGTCATAGAGGATACGCACGCCGGTGCGCACGCCGGGGTCCACCACGAGAGGCGCCACCGAGAAGTAGCGCCGGCAGACCTCCTGGAACACCGGCGTCAGAGAGGGCACGACGCTGCCCAGGATCGCCTCGTCCACGTCCCCCGGGCCCAGGCCCGATGTCCGCAGCAGGTTGAGGAGCAGAATAGCGTACTCGTCCACCAGGTTCTCCACGTCGGTGGCGATGCTCCAGCGGGCCCGCAGCGTCTCCCCCTCGAAGACGCCGATCGTGATCGCGGTGTTGCCAATGTCAAGAGCCAGCAGCATAAACAACTCCCCACAGGTGTCGCCCGGTCTTTTCGGGCCATTCTCGACGCTGCTCATTATAGTTGAGCCTATTTCGCAGCCGCAACCGAAGCCGCTCAAACCCGGTTCCAAGGCGGCGATCTTTGTCGCTTGGGAAACGGAGAGAATTTTTCTTCGCCAGTAGTCATAAGAGGCTTGACCCTCTTTCCTGGCCCCGTGCTATCCTCAGGCGCAGTCAGACCTAACCTCTCGTTTGGTTATCACCACAACCGGCGGGGGCTGTCAAAATCTCCCTAACCGCAGAGACGGCCTAGGGTCTGATCAAGACCAATCGGCAGTTGGAAGCGTTCGTATCGGAGCACGCTCCGCTGGTGGTTTGTTGCCAGCGCCGGGGGGAGTTTTTTCGTTCCAGAGCGACCCGTCCACGTCCAGGAAAACGTCCGGTCATGAGAGCAGAGGAACAGTAATGCAAGAGCGTCCCCCGAAGGGTCTCTGGGAAGCAGCCCTCGGACAGCTCCAACTACAGGTCACCCGTCCCAACTATGAGACCTGGCTCCGGGACACCGTCGGCCTCAGCCTCGAGGACGGCGTCTTCACCGTCGGCGTCCCTTCCGACTTCGCGGTCGAGTGGCTGAGCACCCGCCTCCAGGGGCCCATCGCCAAAGCCCTGGCCGGCATCATGGGGCACCCTGTCCAGCTCGCCTTCGTCGTCGCCGGCGCGCCGCCTGTGGCCCCGTCACCTGAGCCGGCGTCCCTCGCCGAGCCTCTGTACCCGTCAGCCTCCCTGCCTTCCTTCCCCAAGCCCCGCCTGAACCCCCGGCTCACCTTCGCCTCCTTCACCATCGCCGACTGCAACCGCCTCGCCCACGCCGCCGCCCTCGCCGTCATCCAGAACAGCGGCGACTCTACCCTTAACCCTCTCTTCCTACACGGCGACAGCGGCCTCGGGAAGACCCACCTTGTCCACGCGATCGGCCATGAACTGGCACAAGCCGGCCTGCGTGTCCTCTACACCACCGCCGAGCAGTTCACCTCCGAGTTCGTCCAAGCCGCCCGCCAGCGACGCATGGATGACTTCCGCGCCAAGTACCGCAGCCTCGAGGCCTTCCTCGTCGACGACATCCAGTTCTTTGCCGGCAAGGAGCAGACCCAGGAGGAGTTCTTCCACACCTTCAACGACCTCCACTCCACCGGCAAGCAGCTCGTCCTCACCAGCGACCAGCCGCCGCAGTCCCTTTCCCGCTTCTCCAACCGGCTGCGCTCCCGCCTCTACTGGGGTCTTACCGCCGACCTCACGCCTCCACCGCTCAAGTCGCGCCTCGCTATTCTCACCGCCAAAGCCGCCAACCTCCAGGCGGACATCGAGCCGGCAGCCCTGGAGTTCCTCGCCCGCCATTCCTGCGCCAACGTCCGCGAACTCGAGGGTACCCTCAACCGCGTCCTCGCTTACGCCCGCCTGACCAAGCAGACCGCCACCGCCGCTCTCGTCAAAGACGCCCTCCAGGCCGACGATCGTCCTCTCCCACAGCCCGCGCCTAACCCGGACGCCATCATCGATGCCGTCTGCTCCCACTTCGACGTCTCCCACCAGGCACTCCGCAGCAAGAGCCGCTCCAAGCGCGTCGCCACTGCCCGCCACGTCGCCATGTACCTCCTCCACCGCGACGCCTTTCAGCCGCTCGCCGCCATCGGCCGTACACTCGGCGACCGCGACCACTCGACGGTCCTCTACGCCTGCCGCAAGATCGAGCGCGAAGCCGCCGCCCTTCCTCAGACAGAGCTTGACCTGACGACCATCCGCCAACGCCTCTCTTTAGCATCTGCCGGCTAGCTTTTCCCCACTGATCTCAGCCCACCTCACCACCGTTGTTAGTACCGCTACCAACAACCTCCTTTCTCCGACACACATTACGTCCACCTCTGTTAGCACCCCGATCTATGCCCCTGCCATCCCCCATTCCCACCACAGCCGCTGGTTCCTTCTCCACCCCTCCCTATACCGTAATCCACCGTTTTCGCACTCTCCCGCCGACTACTACTGATACCCTTACTCTCCACACCTATTGCACCGAGTTCTTGGTCTTGACCAGTTCGAAGCATGTCCGGTG
This sequence comes from uncultured Chloroflexia bacterium, assembly GCA_963763495.1. Lineage (GTDB taxonomy): Bacteria > Chloroflexota > Dehalococcoidia > DSTF01 > JALHUB01 > DAOUEO01. Next base: position 149,229 of record CAVXOY010000019.1, on the reverse strand, counting down.
AAGCGTGTTACAGTAGCTAGTGGCGACAAGATAGGTATAATGGGCTGCGGAGGAAGGCTGTGATTGATCGGGTAAAGATAAGCGTTCAGGGCGGAGACGGCGGTGCCGGCTCGGTGAGCTTCCGCCGCGAGAAATTCGTCCCCAAGGGCGGGCCTGACGGTGGCGATGGTGGCAACGGTGGCAGCGTGTGGCTGGTTGTAGCGGGAAGGTCGGGGACGCTGGCTGACTTCCGCCGCAAGAGGGTCTACCGTGCCGATAAGGGTGGGTTCGGCCAGGGGTCCAACAAGCACGGCCGCAACGGCAGCGACCTCCTGATCGAGGTGCCGCCGGGAACGATAGTGAGGCGGGCAGGCGACGCCGACTCGCTGGAGATCATCGGCGACCTGACGGAGCCCGGTCAGCGGCTGCTCGTCGCTAAAGGCGGCAAGGGTGGCAAGGGAAACGCCCGCTTCGCTACGTCTACTAACCAAGCGCCGCGGATCGCCGAGAAGGGCGGCCGGGGTGACGCAACTGGATCTCATCCTCGACCTCAAGCTGATCTCGGATGTCGGCATCATCGGCCTGCCCAACGCCGGCAAGTCGACGCTGCTGCGGGCCGTGTCGGCGGCGCGCCCCAAGGTCGCCGACTATCCGTTCACCACGCTGGAGCCGGTGCTCGGCGTCGTCGACATGGGCTACGAATCGCTCGTCCTCGCCGACATCCCCGGCCTGATCGAGGGCGCCCACAGCGGCTCCGGCCTCGGCCTCGACTTCCTGCGCCACATCGAGCGCACCCGCGTCGTCATCCACCTCGTCGACGGCAGCCGGCCCCATCCCGAAGACGACGTCAGGGCCCTCAACAACGAGCTTTCCGCCTACAGCGAGGAGCTGGCGGCGAAGCGACAGGTGATGGCCGTCAACAAGATCGACCTGCCGGAGGTGCGGGAGCGCGAGGCGGAGCTAGTGGAGGCTCTGCGCGACTTCAGCCGGGAACCGCTGTTCATCTCCGCCGCGACGGGAGAGGGCGTGCAGCCGCTGCTCCAGCGGATATTCGCCGCGCTGGCGGAGGAGAGGACGAAGGTCGTGGAGCAGGAGAAGCCACTGCCGGTGCTGCGACCGCCGTCGCGGGGGCCTCGCTTCGTCATCACCAAGAGAGACGCTGTCTATGAGATAGAGGGTGAGCGGATAACCGACCTGGTCGAGAGGCTGGGCGTGGAGACGCGAGAGGCCCAGGCCGAGATCCGGCGGCGGCTTGCCCGGCTGGGCGTCGCGGCGGCCCTGCGGCGGGCGGGCGCTCGCCCCGGCGACCGCATACTCATCGCCGGCGCGGAGATAGAATGGCTGGGATGAAGATAGGCGTCCTCGGCGGCACCTTCGACCCGCCCCATGTCGGGCACCTGACGCTGGGCGAGGTGGCGCAGGCCCATCTCTCGCTGGACAAGGTCCTCTTCGTGCCCGCCGGCGAGCCCTGGCGCAAGGCCGGCCACGAGATGAGCCCCGCCGCCGACCGGCTGGCGATGACCCGCCTGGCTATCGACGGCAAGCCCGGCTTCGAGGCCTCCGCCATCGAGATCGAGCGGCCCGGCCCCTCCTACACCGTCGACACCCTGGGCGAGCTGCTGGCCCGCTACGGCCCGGAGACGGAGCTGTACCTGATACTGGGGCAGGACGCCTTGCTGGACCTCCCCAACTGGAAGGAGCCGCAGCGCATCATCGCCCTGGCCTGTCTGGCCGTCGCCCTGCGCTCTCCCGGCCGCGACCTCGACGTCACCGACCTGGAGCGCGCGATCCCCGGCGTCTCCCGCTGCCTCAACGTCCTGCCGATGTCCTACGTCGACGTGAGCGCGACGGCGCTGCGCGAGTGGGCGCGCAAAGGCGCCGACCTGCACGACCTCGTGCCCCCGGCCGTCGAGGCGTACATCAAAGAGCACGCCCTCTACTGCGCTGAAAATGGCGGAGACCAGACGTAGGGGGCGGATTTGGCTCTCTACGTCGCCGCCTGGCGGAATGGGAGCGGGGAACCTAGTAGCCCTCGTGCGAGCAGGAGTTGATGAGAAAGAGCTTCCCGTCGAACCAACCGATGATCTCTTGGTCGCAACCTCTAGTCGCGGCAATGATGAACTGCGACGAGCCATCGAGACCGACGATGCTGATGCCGCGTGGGTCATGGACGAAGAGGGATGACGGGTTCACCCAGATCGGCGCGGTCCCGGGTGCCCGACGACACGGTGGTCTTCTCTCCTGTTGCAACGTTGACGACCGCCATGCCCGCCTCGGAGTCTATGTAAGCCACGTATTCACCGTCTGGCGAGAAGACCAGGTCACGCTTAGTGCCAGGTGAGTCGACGATCTGCCGGAGGTTCTCACCATCGGCTCCAATCACAGAAATCGTAGAAGCCCCTGGGTTGGCGGCTGAGTTGATGGCCCGCCAATTCGTGAACGCTACCCACTTCCCATCTGGTGACCAGGCGTAGTCGCCGCGGTTGTAGTAGTAGCCCGCAGGGTTTGACCGCAGCTCGGTAGCGATGTCCTTGACTTCGCCTGTGACGGTGTCGAGAACACTCAACAGACGGTCCTCTTCAAGGTGCACGAAAGCGACAGCGCTCTCATCGGGAGACCAAATCGCGGAGTCCACGCTGTCTTCAACGAGTGATTGGCTCTGACCGGTCTCGATGTCTGCTACCTGCAAGCCCCGGGAGCCGGCGCAAAGGAAACGCTGCCCATCCTGCGACCAACCCACGAGTCTTGCGTTGGGGCCTTCGCACGGGACCGGCCGGCTTGTGCCGTCGAATCCCTCCAGCGTCAAGCCTCCGGGCGCGCGTACCACCATGGCCGTCCCACCCCCTATGAGTGAGGGTGATGTGGAGGGGCCTATAGCTACAGGCAGACGCCGCAAATCGCCGGACCGCAGGTCGAATGAGAAGAGATCACGCTTGCTGCTTGCCTGGAGCGGGACTGCGAGTTGATGGCCGTCTGGTGACCAGACGATCTGGCCATGCAGCAGCAACACGTTCTCGAAATCGACCACTCTGAGTTCACGGCCATCCTCGAAAGATAGCGCGTACAGCGTGAGAAGAGGATACTCTCCCCGAACATAGGCGATCCTCGACCCGTCCGGCGACCAGATAGGCATCTCGCCCTCCGCTACGACCTTCCCCTTCCAGACACCGGTCTCCGCAACCAGAACGTGACCGTCCTGGCTCCAGGCCAGACGCTTCCCGTCCGGCGACCACGATGGGTGTCCCCCAGGCCGGTGTCTCTGCATGGCTCGCCACAGCGCGGCCAGGCGACCGTTGACCCGTCGGTGGCGGCGACGGCGAGGCCGCTCCCCGCGCCCTCTTCGGTGATCGCGCTGTCCCAGGCAAGCCATGTGCCGTCGGGTGAGAAGACTGACTCTGGGAGCGGGCCTTCCCACGGCAAAGCAATGTTCCCCAGGACGCGCGGCTCGCCGCCGCCAGCGGGCGTTAGAGTCACCATCCGCATGTGTGTGTCTGCGTCACCCTTCCTCGTCCCAGATGAGGAGATCGCCCGACGGAGTCCAGTCGACCGGCAACCCCTCCAACGCCAATGCTTCGATACCCCCAGTCTCGACATCGATGATGTGGATGTCAGGTTCGTCCCACCCCGCCCAGGTCAGGATCTGCTGGCTGTCCGGAGACCAAAGGAAATTCGCTGATCCCGCCCACTTCGAGGCGGCGCGTCTCCTCTCCCGACTCGGCAAGCATGAGTCCCGGAGGCCTCTCCGCCCGGCTCGATCCATGCCGCCTTCGATGCGTCCGGCGACCACTTTGCGGGCGACCACGGGTCAATGCGTGGCAGCGGTATGATAAGGCGCGGTAGGCCATCCTCGACGCGATAGAACCCCGGTTCCTGTCCTGAGTGCTGGACGTAGACCAGCATGCCCTCCGAGTCGTAGGCGACGCCATCGACATATCCGGGGTCGGAGAGTGGGGTGGGGGGATTGCCGTCGAGGTAAGATATGCCCAGCCGGTCGCCGTCGATCACCAGAGGAAGGCGTACATCTTCCCCGATCTCGGAGCCCTGCGTTGGGGCGGCATTGCCGCCGGGCTCTGGAGCACTGTCCGATCCGCAGGATGTCAGAAGTACGACTGTCACTAGGGTAGAAAGTAGCGCCGCGGCAGGAGTGAGGGTAGCCAGAACGGTAATACGTCTCATGTGGCAACTCCTTCCGCACTGCATCCCATCCGGCGGAAGAACAGCGGCTTCACTTCGAAGCTTCTTACGATTGTGCGCCCAGCAGTGAGACCAGCGCGCCCGCGAAGATCACCGTGTGGGCGCAATCAGCGCCTGAGCATCTCTATGATACGCGTATTGTCAAGTGGTCCGGCTGAGTTCGCGGGGGTGTTTACACGTCGAGGTTGCGGACCTGGGCGGCGTGGGCCTGGATGAACGCCTTGCGGGGGGCTACTTCCTCCCCCATCAGTTGAGTGAACAGCTCCTCCGCCCGCATCGCGTCCTCTATCGTCACCTGGAGGAGCGTGCGCTTCTCCGGGTCCATCGTCGTCTCCCAGAGCTGATCCGGGTTCATCTCGCCTAGGCCCTTATAGCGCTGCACGATCACGTTCTTGCCGTCCTGCAGCCGCTTCAGGTGGTCATCCTTCTCCTTGTCGCTGTAGGCCCAGACGTGCTGCTTCCCCTTGGCGATGCGGTACAAAGGAGGCTGGGCGATGTACAGGTAGCCGCCGTGGATGACGTCCTGCATCTGCCGGTAGAAGAACGTGAGCAGGAGGGTGCGGATGTGAGCGCCGTCTACGTCGGCGTCCGTCATTATGATGACGCGGTGATAGCGTAGCTTCGCCGCGTCGAAGTCCTCGCCGGCGCCGGCGGCCAGCGCCTTGAAGATGGCGGCGATCTCGGCGTGGCCGAAGATCTTGTCGGCCCGCGCCTTCTCGACGTTCAGGATCTTGCCCCGTAGCGGCAGGATCGCCTGGAAGCGACGGTCGCGCCCCTGCTTCGCCGAGCCGCCCGCCGAGTCGCCCTCGACGAGGTAGAGCTCGCACTGCGACGGGTCCCGCTCCGAGCAGTCGGCCAGCTTGCCCGGCAGCGTCGTGCCGTCGAGCAGCCCCTTGCGCACCACCAGGTCGCGCGCCTTGCGGGCCGCTTCCCGCGCCCGGGAGGTGGTGATGCACTTCTCGATGATCCTGCCGGCCCTCCGCGGGGTGCTCCTCGAGGTACTGGCTGAGCCCTTCCGCCACGCTCGTCTCCACGTGGCCCTTCACTTCGGGGTTGCCCAGGCGGGTCTTCGTCTGCCCCTCGAACTGCGGCTCCGGCAGGCGGACGCTGATCACCGCCACCAGCCCCTCGCGCACGTCGTCGCCCGAAAGGTTGGGGTCGTCGTCCTTGAGGATCTTCTGCTTTCGCGCGTAGTCGTTGAGGACGCGGGTGAGGGCGCTGCGGAAGCCGGTGAGATGGCTGCCGCCGTCGATGGTGTTGATGCAGTTGGCGAAGCTGAAGGTCGCCTCCGTGAAGGCGTCGTTGTACTGGAGGGCCGCCTCTACCGCCGTGCTGTCCTGCTGGTTCTCGATGTAGATCGGCCACGGCTGGAGGACCGCCCGCTCCCGGTTCAGGTGGCGCACGAAGCTCTGGATGCCGCTGTCAAAGCAGAACGTCAGCTCCTGGTCGTCCCGCTCGTCCCGGAGGCGGATCCAGATGCCCTTGACCAGATAGGCGCACTCCCGGAAGCGCTGGGCGAGGGTGGTGAAATCATAGTCCAGCTCGCTGAAGACCTTGGGGTCGGGCACGAAGGAGATCGTCGTGCCGGTGACGGTGGCCGGCATCTGGCCCGTCACCTGCCAAGACGACAGGTAGCGCGGCTCCCTCTCCTCGTGGATCTCCGATACGGGGACGCCCCGCTCGTACTCCTGGACGTACACCTTGCCGTTACGTCGCACCTCTGCCCACATCGTCTCCGAGAGGGCGTTCACCACCGAGGCGCCGACGCCGTGGAGGCCGCCGGAAACCTTGTACACCTGCCCGCCGAACTTGCCGCCGGCGTGGAGGTGGGTCATGACCGTCTCCAGCGCCGACTTGCCGGTCTTCTCGTGGGTGTCGGTGGGGATGCCGCGGCCGTTGTCCCATACCGTTATGCGGCCGTCCTGGTGAATGATCGCCTCGACGTGGTCGCAGAAGCCGGCCATTCCCTCGTCGATGGCGTTGTCGGTGATCTCGTAGACCAGGTGGTGGAGGCCGCGCTGGTCGGTGCTGCCGATGTACATGCCGGGCCGCCGGCGTACCGCCTCCAGCCCGCCCAGCACCTGGATGTCGCTGGCCGTGTACTGCGAGCTCTGGGCCGCCGGGCTGGCGCCTCGCTTGCGGCTGTCTGATGGTTTGCCGGGGCCGGATTCTACTGTCGTCATAGGTCTGTCAGGGTATCTGCCTTGTAGCCGAGAGGTAGGCCACGGGACTGAAGGTTGAGGGGGATGATGCAGCCAGTCGCCGCTGGCGCCAACCTTCATGCCGGGTAATTGTGGCTCTTTTCACTTCGCGCTCTGATTCTATCATATTCGGCGCTATGAGTGAATCCGCGGGGCGCTCTTGGCCGCACAGCCCGGAGCGCGGGGAGTCGGAGGGAAAGGGGATGGGAGGCCGTCAGGCGTTTCCCAGGCTCAATCAACGAAAACTGGCAGAGAACCCGCCTCTTGGTCGAGGCCCTCTGCCAGTCGTTTGTCTATGCCAGTTACTCTCGCCGGACCCGCGCGCTCAGCGTGTGGGCCGGGCTACCAGATAGTCGTTGAACGTGGCCGATATTCTGTCGTTGGTAGATGACCAGTTGGGGACGTTGATCACCTGCGTCCTGCCACCACCGCCTCGCGTCGTGAGCACAATGGGTATTGTCCCGTTCGGCGGATAGGCCCCCGGAACGTGAAGATCGACCGCGGTCAGGAAGGGCAGCCCGAAGAAGAAGGGAATTGGTGCGGAAACGTCGCTTAGGCCATCCGCGCCGTCGTCGTAGACAAATATCCCTATCGCTCTCTTGGTGATGGGGCAGGTAGCGGCGTTGATTACGTTGACACCGTTTATCTGGAGGGTGTCATTCTCGGCGCCCTGATCACCCCAGAACTCCTTGTACCTTGTGATGATCAGGTCGCTCTGGTTGTCGGCGGTGTCCTGCTGCCCGCCGAGAGGGTCTTGGCCACGTACCTCCGTGTTCAAACGGATTAGGTAGTCGCTCCTGATGAACCGCTCGAAGTAGAAGTGGTGATTTATGCCGGACGCATGCCGGATGACCATTTCGTAGTAGGCGTCGGCCCTAGCGTCGAAGGGGCCCCATGAGCCATCGCTGCCCAGGGTGTAGACTGCCTCTGGCTTGTTGCCGATTCTTGCGCCGGTATCGCCTCTGACCTGCCATATCTCCACAGAAGCGTTTGGCACTCCCTGGTTCTGGGGGAAGCGTGACCGCCCTTCCGGCAAGGCTGACTTGGCCGTGAGGTCCGGGCTCAATCTCCTTCGTCCGCGGCGGTCTGCCGGTAAAGAACTTGTACATCTCGACGAACGACTCGGCGGAGCTGGCGGACTGGACATGAGTCTGGTTGGGGACGACCACGTTCGTCGCTCCCACTATCGCACGATCAGGGGCTCCCCTGCCGGCCCAGAGCGCCAGGGTGGGCACGGGCTCGCCGACCACGGTGCCGGGAAGCGCAGTAGCCGAGCGGCCGTCGATGTTGACGTAGTGGGCGACCTTCGCGGCGCGTTCCGCTGAGCTGTTCAGGTATCCCGGCGTCGCCGTATCGCTGATCGTCCCGCCGATCATCATCGTCGTGCCGAGGGAATGCCCCAGGATGTCAACCTGTTCGGCGCCGGTCTCGTCCTGGACCCTGGCGATTAGCGCATCAAGGTTGGCGTAAACATCGAGGTATGTGTTGACGCTGAACGAGGAATCGTACTCCAGGACGTATATGTACTCGTGCGGGTAGCCGTTGCTGGCGAATCGCATGGCCTGCGACTCAAACTGGGCGCCCGAACCGGCGCCGCCGTGAACGAAGATCATGGGCCTTAGGGTCGCGGCATCGGTTGGCGTAGAGGATGAGAGTAGAATCCCGACCAGCGCGAGAAAGAAAGCCATCACACCGGGCAACTTGCCTTTCATCTTTTCATCTCCTTGAGCTGGCGTCTTCACGCCCTAGAGAGACCCTCGCGGATCGCAGGTCAGCGCCTCAACCCTCTCGGAGCTGACTTGCGCAGCACCTGACTTCGCCAGAAACCGGCTTCACGATCGCCAGTTTGTCTAGATGCCTGCTATCTATCACGATGGTTTGGTCTGGTCAATGGGTCGATCCGTCTTGGCGCGGTCGTGCCGCTGTGCTAATCTCTGCTTTGTCTGAGCGCCGGCCCGGTTGAACGGTTGCCTCAGGCCGGTGGAGGGAACACTCGATGACTCTGCGAAACCGACTGGAAAAGCTCCTGATAAAGCTGGGACTCCTCCCGGAGCGACTCATACCCAACGAGCCCGTGGCCCTGAAGCCGATCGCCATCGTCCGTAACGGCGTGCAGGCGCCCCGCATGGAGGGCTGGGAGGGAGTGTCGTCGGATATCATCTTCAAGAAGGAACTGGAAGGGGCCCTGGACGGCTTCGAGGGCTACTCGCACGTCCTCGTGCTGTTCTATCTTCACCGCGTCTCCGACGAGGAGCGGTCGGGCACCCACTGTCACCCCCGCGGCGACCCTCGTTACCCGCTGCAGGGCGTCCTTGCCACCCGCACCCAGCACCGCCCCAATCCCATCGGCGCCACCGTCGTGCCCCTGCTCCGGCGGCGGCGCAACGTCCTGCGCGTCCGCGGCCTCGACGCCATCAACGGCACGCCTGTGCTCGATATCAAGCCCTACATCCCCCACTACGATGTCCCCGGTGAAGTGCGCGTGCCGGAATGGATCACCCAGCCGCCGCTGCCTCCGAAGTAAGGCTCCTGCCGGCATGAAGGCCCGTCTCCTCAGTCTGTATCGGACGCTCTTCGACGCCTACGGGCCGCAGGGCTGGTGGCCCGGCGACCAAGACCCCTTCGTCGTAGTCGTCGGCGCGATCCTCACCCAGACGACCGCCTGGGCCAACGTCGAGCGGGCGCTTGCCAACCTGCGCGAAGCTGGTCTCCTCACGCCAGCCGCCCTGCTCGCTGCGCCGGAGGGGGAGCTGGCGGGCGTTATTCGCCCGGCGGGCTACTTCAACGCCAAGGCGCGGAAACTGAAGGCGTTCGTCGAGACGCTGTACGCGCGCTTCGACGGCGACCTAGAGCGACTGTTCGCCCTTCCTCTCGCCGAGCTGCGGGAAGCCCTGCTCGCCGTCCACGGCATCGGGCCGGAAACGGCTGACGACATCATCCTCTATGCCGCCCGCAAGCCCGTATTTGTCATCGACGCCTACACCCGCCGCATTCTCTCCCGCCTGGGGCTGCGACCGGCAAGCGACGACTACGCCGGCTGGCAGGCGCTGTTCATGGATGCTCTCCCGCCCGACATCGCCCTCTTCAACGAGTACCATGCCCTGCTCGTCCGCCATGCCAAGGTGTCCTGTCGCAAGCTGCCGCTGTGCGCGGGATGTGTACTGCTTGCGAGTTGTCCGACGGGGCAGGCTGGGCTGCAAGCGACGGGCGCATAGGTGTTGTAGCGGCGTCTAGCCGCAAGCGAGCCGCGCATCAGCGTTGCCGAAGGTGTCTGTCTGCAAGCGAGCCCCGTCATCGCTTCGTAGGGACGTCCGGCCGCAAGCGACGGGGCCACGCCGCTTTGGTGAGGCAGGTCCGTTAGCAAGCGAGCGCCGTATCGGTGTCGTAGCGGCGTCTAGCCGCAAGCGAGGACGACGCTCACCCGACATGCTAGAATGCGTTTCGGAGGAAACACATGCAACTGGCCATCGTCGGTCTTGCCCGTTCCGGCAAGACCACCGTCTTCAACGCCCTTAGCGGCGGCCATGCCCCCACCGGCACCTATACCGGCGAGGCGGAGATACACATCGGCACCTTCAAAGTGCCCGACGAGCGTCTGGAGAAGCTAGGCGCCCTCTTCCAGCCCAAGAAGCTCACCCACGCCGACGTCCAGTACGTCGACTGCCCGGGCGGGCTCGCCTGGCGCGGCGCCGGTCGCGGCGGTGGCCCCAGCCCCCAGGTGCAGACCGCCCTCGACCGCAGCGACGCTCTTGTTCACGTCGTCCGCGCCTTCCGCAGCGAGTCGGTGCCCCATCCTGAGGGCTCCGTCGACCCCCACCGCGACATCGAGGCGCTGAACCTGGAGATGGTCTTCGCCGACCTCGGTGTCGTCGAGCGACGTATCGAGCGTCTCGACGCCACGGCGCGTTCCGCCCGCGCCGCCGAGCGGGAGGCCGGCGAGCACGAGATGGCCCTTCTCCGTCGCGTCAAAGAGGGACTGGAGGCGGAGAAGCCGCTCCACATCCAGTCTCTGACCGAGGATGAGATGCGCTCTCTTCTTCACTACAACTTCCTCACCGTCAAGCCTATGCTCATCATCCTCAACATCGACGAAGAGGACGTGGCGAAGGCCGCTGAGATGGAGGAAGAACTGCGGCGCCGGGTTGGCCCCCACACGGCCGTCGCCGCGATCTGCGGCAGCCTGGAGATGGAGATGGTCGACCTCTCCGCCGAGGAGGCCGCCGAGTTCCGGGCCGGCCTGGGCCTCAGCGAGCCGCCCGCCGGCCGCATCAGCCGCCTCTGCTTCGACCTGCTGGGTCTCATCTCCTTCTTCACCGTCGGTGAGGACGAGTGCCGCGCCTGGGCCATCTCCAAAGACACGCCGGCGCTGAAAGCGGCGGGCAAGGTCCACTCCGACATGGAGCGCGGCTTCATCCGGGCCGAGGTCATCCCCTGGGACGAGCTGCTGGAGTTGGGGTCGCTGGCGGAAGCGCGCAAGCGGGGCCTCCTGCGCGGCGAGGGCAAGACCTACGAGGTGCAGGACGGCGACATCTTTCATATACTGTTCAACGTCTAGCGGCGCCGGTTTGCGGAAGCCCTGCGCGAGCTTGACTCCCCATTATCAGGATGATACGCTCTTGTTGCGCACCTGAGGGGTGCAAAGGAGGAGGATCATGCCCGCTCTAGCGACTGTAATACCACCGCTCGTCGGTATTGGGCCGTTCGGCCCCTTCGAGCTGATCTTGGTTCTTGCCATAGTCATCATCATCTTCGGCGTCGGCAGGCTGCCGGAGGTGGGAGGCGCCATCGGCAAGGGGATCAAGGAGTTCCGCAAGTCGAGCAAGGAAGACGACGAGCCGAAGAAGATAGCCGAGACCCAGTCGACGGTCCAAGCCCCGCCGGCCGAGCCGCCGGCGAGCCCGCCTTCCCCGTCCGTGAGCGTTACCTGCCAGAAGTGCGGCACGGCTAACCCTCCCGGCAACAAGTTCTGCTCGTCCTGCGGCACATCCCTCGAGGCGCCCGTAAGCTAGCAGGCAACCGACCTTATAACCCCAACGACCGCCGGCGACCGTCAAGGCACCGGCGGTCTTCATTACGTTCTCCGACGGCCCGATTTCGCGGGCACCCCGCAAGTCCTTGACAACCGCTGTTTGATGGGCACATAATGGATGTAGACCCCCTCCCAGGGGGTATGGGTAATAAGCGACACGAGGGAGAACTGCCGTGCAAGAATCCGTCCGCGACGAGTGCCTGAAACGGCTCAACTATATCGACGGCCACCTCCACGGCGTCCAGCGCATGATCCAGGAGGACGCCTACTGCGTCGACGTGCTCAAGCAGTCCTTCGCCGTCCGCCGCGCCCTGGAGAAGGTGGAGGCGACGATGCTCGCCGGCCACCTGCGCACCTGCGTCGTCCAGGGCATCCGCGACGGCCGCGAGCAGCAGGTCATCGATGAGTTGGGGGAGCTCTATGAGCTCGCCAATAGATAGGCGAGGTTGGGAGGTGTAACAGTGATGGACGAATTGAGTTGGGGCTGGCTGGCGCTGCTTATGCTTTTGGCCTGCCCTTTGATGATGATCGGCATGGGACTCTTCGCCTGGCTGGCCGGAAGCAGGCTCTTCGGCGGACAGGGTGGCCACGCTGGCCACGGCATGATGTGCCACATGATGGGACACGGCGGCCACCACGATCACCAGCATTCAGAGGAGGACCGCGCCTCTGAGAGCGGGGAGGCCGCGCCGTCCGGCGACTCCCCGAAATCTATGTAAGAAGGTGAACCATGGCCGCCAAGGCGTCGGAACAGACCACCATCCCTATCGAGGGCATGCACTGCGCCTCCTGCGTCCTCCGCGTCGAGGACTCGCTGAAGAAGGAGCCGGGCGTATATAAGGTCGCCGTGAACCTGGCCACCGAGCAGGCCACCGTCGCCTTCGACCCGGCGGTATCCACCCTGGACAGCCTCTATCAAGCCATCGAGAACGCGGGCTACCACCCCCGGCCGGAAGCGGCGGAGCTGCCCGCCCTCCAGGATGAGATCCACGAGAGGCAGGAGCGCCTCCTCTGGCGCAAGTTCCTCTTTGCCGGTGTCATCGGCGTGATTTTGATGCTGCTGGGCCAGTACCAGCACTTCCCCGTCGTCTCCCGCCTGCCCATGGCTGCCATGACCGTGCCCTCGTTCCTGCTGGCGACGCCCGTGCAGTTCTGGGCCGGCTGGCAGTTCTACGCCGGCGCCTGGAACCGCGTCAAGCATCTCGCCGCCGACATGGACACCTTGATCGCCGTCGGCACCAGCGCTGCCTACTTCTACAGCGTCGTCGCCACCTTCGCGCCCGGCCTCATCGAGTCGGCGGACGTCAAGGCGGAGGTCTATTTCGACACCGCCGCCGTGATCATCGCCCTCATTCTTATGGGCCGCTACCTGGAGGCGAAGGCGAAGGGCCGCACCTCAGCCGCTATCAAGCGCTTGATCGGCCTTCAGGCGAAGACGGCGCGGGTGCTGCACGAGGGGCAGGAGTTCGACATTCCCATCGAGCAGGTCGTCGCCGGCGATGTCGTCATCGTCCGTCCGGGCGAGAAGATACCTGTGGACGGGGTCGTCATCGAAGGCCGCTCCGCCGTCGACGAATCGATGATCAGCGGCGAGAGCCTCCCCGTCGAGAAGAACCCCGGCGACGAGGTCATCGGCGCGACGATCAACAAGACCGGCAGCTTCCGCTTCCGGGCGACGAAAGTGGGCAAGGACAGCGTCCTCGCCCAGATCGTCCGTCTCGTCCAGGAGGCGCAGGGCTCGAAGGCGCCCATCCAGCGCCTCGCCGACGTCGTCGCCGCCTACTTCGTGCCCGCCGTCATCGTCATAGCTGTCATCACCTTCGGCATCTGGCTGATCTGGGGGCCGGCCCCTGCCTTCACCTACGCCCTGCTGAACGCCGTCGCCGTCCTCATCATCGCCTGCCCCTGCGCCCTCGGCCTGGCCACGCCGACCGCCATCATGGTCGGCACCGGCAAGGGAGCGGAGAGCGGCGTCCTCATTCGCGGTGGCGAATCGCTGGAGACGGCCCACAAGATCAACGCCATCGTCTTCGACAAGACAGGGACGATCACCACCGGCGCTCCCGCTCTCACCGACGTCGTGACCGCCGCTGGCTGGAGCGAGGACGAGCTGCTGCGACTCGCCGCCAGCGCCGAACGCGGCTCCGAGCACCCCCTGGGCGAGGCGATAGTGACCGCTGCTCAGGAGAGAGGGCTTGACCTGGGAGAGGCGCAGGAGTTCACTGCTCTGCCCGGTCTAGGCGTCCAGGCGACGGTCGAGGGGAAGCGGGTACTCCTCGGCAACCTCAAGCTGATGGAGGAGAGCGGGCTGCCGTTGGACAGCCTGCGCGACGAGGGCGAAAGGCTCTCCGCCGCCGGCAAGACGCCGATGTTCGTCGCCGTCGACGGCCGTGTCGTCGGTATCGCTGCTGTCGCCGACACGGTGAAGCCCGGCGCCGCTGCCGCCATCGCCCGCCTGAGGGGAATGGGGATCGAGATCGCGATGATCACCGGCGACAACCGCCACACGGCCGAGGCGGTGGCCCGCCAGGTCGGCGTCGACCGCGTGCTCGCCGAGGTCCTGCCCCAGGACAAGGCTCGTCAGGTGCGCCTTCTCCAGGACGAGGGGAAGACCGTGGCAATGGTCGGCGACGGCATCAACGACGCCCCCGCCCTCGCTCAGGCCGACGTGGGGATCGCCATCGGCACCGGCACCGACGTAGCTATGGAGGCGTCCGACATCACCCTCATGCGCGGCGACCTCGACGGCGTGGCCACGGCGGTCGCCCTCAGCAAGCGCACGATGCGCACCATCAAGCAGAACCTGTTTTGGGCATTCTTCTACAACGTCATCCTTATCCCCGTCGCCGCCGGCATCCTCTACCCGCTCTTCTCGAATGCCGGTGTGCCCGACGTCCTGGGGCCCGTCCTCGGCGACTACGGCTTCCTCAACCCCATCCTGGCGGCGGCGGCAATGGCCTTCAGCTCCCTGTCGGTAATGACCAACTCCCTGCGGCTGAGGGGCTTTCGGCCCGTTGCTGATTAGGGATAGACTAGACAGAGGGCGCTGAGCTTCCAACGGACGAGCGCAATACTCTAGATAGGCTGCCTACGTGAGATCATCCATACCGTTGATCACAGTCCTGGGGATACCGATCCGCCTCAGTTTTTCCTGGTTCCTCACCCTCGCTTTTGTCGTCTTTATCCTCGGCGACCAGGTGTACCCGGAGTGGCTGCCTGATTCCGCAGCCTCCACCATCTGGCTGCTGGCCTTGGTCAGCGGGCTGCTGTTCTTCGCTTCGATCCTCCTCCATGAGCTGGCCCACAGCCTGGTCGCTCGGGCCTATGGCATCCCTGTCAAGAGCATCACCCTCTTCATCTTCGGCGGTGTCGCCCACATCACCAAAGAGGCGTCCCGCCCCTTCGTCGAGTTCGTCATGGCCCTGGCCGGTCCGGCGACCAGCATTATGCTGTCCGGCCTCTTCCTCTTTCTGTGGTGGGTCGTCGGCTTCGGGAACGAAGAGCCCGTCACCGTCATGATGGAGTGGCTGCTCGTCATGAATCTGAGTATCGCGCTGTTCAACCTCGCCCCCGGCTTCCCTCTGGACGGCGGCCGGGTGCTGCGCTCTGTCCTCTGGGGCGCCATCGGCGATTTTCGGCGCGCTACCTTTCTCGCCTGCTGGTGCGGTCGCCTGATCGCCTACGCCCTCATCTTGGGCGGCGCGGCGACGCTGGTATTCAACGTGTCCTGGTTGGGCCCGCTCTCCGGCCTCTGGTTCATCCTCATCGGCTTCTTCCTGGAGGGCGCCGCCCGCCAGAGCTGGACGCAGTTGAAAGTCCTGGAGTTCCTCCGCACCCAGAAAGCCGGCGATGTCATGTCCCGCGACTTCCGGGCCGTCCCTAAGTGGGTGGCCCTCCAGGACTTGGGCCAGGAGATCGGCGGCAGTCCTCTCGGCCTCTATCTTCTTGTCACCGACAACGACCGCGTCGTCGGCGTCTTGGGCGGGGAGCAGCTTCGAGCGGTCCCGCGCGATGAGTGGCGGACGGCCACCGTCAGCAGCGCGATGAAGCCGAGCTCTCAGGTCAGCATTGTTGGCCCGGAGACTGATCTCGCTACCGCCCTCCAGGCTATGGAAGGCGAAGAGGTCCGCTATGCGCCTGTGGTGGAGAGCGGGCACCTGGTGGGGCTTCTGAGCCGGGACGCGATCATGCGCCTGCTCATGGCGCAGCGGATCCTCAAAGGGTAAGAGCCGCGATGAGTCCCTCCTTGCGCACGCTGACCGGAGTATGGGCGGGCAAGACCGCTGGTGTCGCCAGCCGCGCCCTTCGCCGGGGCGGCGGTACAGCGCTGCCCGGCGTCATCGCCGGTCGAGTCGCGCCCCGCCTAGTCGCCGAGCTGCGGACGCAACTGGGCTGCGGCTCGGTCGTCATCACCGGCACCAACGGCAAGACCACGGCTGCCCACATGCTGAGCAGCGTCGCCCGCGCCGCCGGCTACCGGCCCCTTCACAACCGCACCGGCTCCAACCTCATGCGGGGCATCGCCACCGCCCTTATCGACGACGTTAGTCTGCTGGGGCGGCTGCCCGAAGGGGAGCGGCGTCTCGGCGTCTTCGAGGTCGACGAGGCCACCTTGCCCGAGGCCGTCGCCGCTCTTGCTCCCCGCGTTCTTCTTTTCACCAACCTCTTCCGCGACCAGCTCGACCGCTACGGCGAGGTCGATTCCATAGCCGCCCGCTGGCGCAGCACCCTCAGCGCCGCGCCCGAGTCGATGGCCGTCGTCCTCAACGCCGATGACCCCTCGGTAGCTGCCCTGCAGAGCGTCGCCCGCGGCCCCGTCGTCCTCTACGGCGTCGACGACAAGGCCGCCGCCCTCGCCGCGCCCGAGCATGCCGCCGACTCCCGCTGGTGCCCCGACTGCGGCCGCGAGTACAGCTATGAGATGACCTTCTACGGGCACATCGGCCACTGGCGCTGCCCCGGCTGCGGCCAGGCCCGCCCCCGACCGGCGGTGCGGGCCCGCAGCGTCCGCTTCGACGCCGCCGGCGATGTGGCGCTTACCGTCGACACCCCCGCCGGCGAGGCGTCCCTCGCCCTCAAGCTGGGTGGCCTCTATAACGCCTACAACGCCCTCGCCGCCCTCGCCGCCGGCCTTGCCCTCGACATACCGCTGGCGGCGGTGCAGGAAGGTATCGCCGCCGTCGCTCCCGCCTTCGGCCGCCAGGAGCGCTTCGCCGTCGACGGCCGTGAGGTGCAGGTCTTCCTCGCCAAGAACCCGACCGGCCTCAACCAGGTCCTGCGGACGCTCGCCGCCCGCGAGGGCAAGAAGAGCCTCCTCCTCCTGCTCAACGACGATATCGCCGATGGCCGCGACGTCTCCTGGATATGGGACGCCGACTTCGAGCTTATCGCTGCCCAGGCGGGGCCGCTTGTCGTCTCCGGCCGCCGCGCCGAGGACATGGCGTTGCGCCTGAAGTACGCCGGTTTCCCGTCTGACTCTGCCCGTCGTTCCTGACACCGGCGAGGCCCTGTCGACAGCCCTCACCCAAACGCCCGCCGGCGCGACGCTGTACGTCGTGCCCACCTACACGGCGATGCTTGAGGTGCGGGAGATACTGGCGCGCCGCGGTCAGGTCGCTCACTACTGGGAGGAGACGGCGTGAAGCTGACTATTCGTCTGGCCCATCTCTACCCCAAGCTCATGAACCTCTACGGCGACCGTGGCAACATCATCTGCCTGCGCTGCCGCTGTCAGGAGCGAGGCATCGCCCTCGAGATCGACGAGCTTGACCTGGGCGACCGCTTCGACCCCAAGCGTTACGACCTCATCTTCATGGGCGGTGGCCAGGACCGCGAGCAGCGCCGCATCGCCCCCGATCTCATCGACGGGAAGGGCGAGGCGCTCCGGCAGGCTGTGGAGGAGGGCGTGGCCACGCTGGCCGTCTGCGGCGGCTACCAGCTCTTCGCCCGCTACTACCGCCCGGCTGTCGGCGACGATCTTCCCGGCCTGGGCATCTTCGACGCCTGGACGGAGCACCCGGGCGAGAACGTCCCCCGCTGCATCGGCAACGTCGTCGCCGAGTGGCAGGGCGGCACCCTCGTCGGCTTCGAGAACCACGGCGGCCGCACCTACCTCGGCCCCGGTGCCCAGCCCCTGGCCCGCGTGCGAATTGGCTACGGCAACAACGGCAAGGACGGCAGCGAAGGCGCCGTGTACAAGAACGCCCTCGGCACCTACCTCCACGGCTCCCTTCTCCCCAAGAACCCCCGCTTCGCCGACCACCTGCTGCGGCTCGCCCTCCAGCGCCGCCACGGCGACGTCGAGCTGGCCCCTCTCGACGACCGCCTGGAGGAGGAGGCCCACGCCGCCGCCATCCGCGTCGCCTCGCCGCCCATCCCGCCCGTCTTCTCGTTAGACGCCGTCCGGGGTTGCCTGAGCGTTCGGCGGCAGGTATCCTTAGAACTCGGCCTCTGGTCTCGGAGGCAGCGAATGGGAGGAGGAAGGCCGGCCTGATACGTTCATCGGTTCTCTTCGCGGGGATACTTCTCATCTCTCTCGGGCTTGCCGGCTGCGGCGGTGACGACGCCTCGCCGTCCGGCTCTGACGTCCTCACCATCATGAGCGTCACCCCCAGCCCGGTAGGGACGCCGGAACTGGTCAAGTTCTCCTTCCCTATCAAGGACGCCTGCCTTCCCTCCGGCGACCAGCTCATGCCCGGCGCCCCCCGCGAGTACAGGCAGGGGGTCCACGAGGGCATCGACTTCTACGAGGCGGACAACTGCACGGCCATCGGCCTCGACACCGAAGTGCTCGCGGCCAAAGACGGCGAAGTCGTCCGCGTCGATTCCGACTATGAGGAACTGACCCAGGAAGAGGTGGACGAGATGGACGCCCGAATCGCCGCCCAGGGTGAGACCGACGAGGAGTCTCTCGATCGCTACCGCGGCCGTCAGGTCTGGATCGACCACGGCGCCGGCGTGGTCACCCGCTACGCCCATCTCAGCCGCGTCGCCGAGGGTCTTCGTGTCGGGATGTCCGTCAAACGCGGTGAAGTGATAGGATACGTGGGGAACTCGGGTACGCCGGAGTCACTGATCGATCCCAACGCCGAGATGCATCTCCATCTTGAGATACGGGTCGGCGATAGTTATCTCGGCCAAGGGTTGACGCCTGAGGAGGTTCGCGCCCTCTACGAGAGCGCTTTTGCCCAGTAGGGCCTCATCATCTTTGAAAGAGGACGTTAGACGATGGACTCACTGCTCCTGACAATCAAGATAGGCATAGATCCCGAGATCGGCCGTATCGGTGGCCTTCTCCTGACCTGGCACGGCGTCTTCATTGCCCTGGCCATCGGCTTGGGCGTGTGGCTCGGCGTCTGGTTCGGCCGCCGCGCCGGCTTCACGGAGGATGACGCCTACACGGCCGCCCTCATCGCCGTTCCCGCCGGCATCATCGGCGCCCGCGCCCTCTTCGTCGCTGAGAACTGGGACCTGTTCTCCGATGACTGGCTCGATATCTTCCGCATCAATGAGGGCGGTATCTCCCTCTACGGCTCTTTGGTCTTCGGTGTTGCCGCCGCGCTGGCATACGGTTTCTGGAAGCGGTTGCCCATCTTGAAGGGTCTCGACGCCGCCTCTTTCGGCATGATCCTCGGCCAGGGGATCGGCCGCATCGGGTGCTTGGTGGCGGGCGACATCTTCGCCAAGTCCAGCGACTCGCCCTTCTCCGTTGTGTATACGAATGTCAACAGCCTCAGCTTCGCCCGCCCGCCCATGCACTTCGTCACCGCCTACGAAGTCATAGGCGATTTCCTCATCTTGGGTGTCCTATTCGGCCTGTGGAAGTTCCGCATCTTCAAGCGGGATGGCCTTCTCTTCTTTATCTATGCCTTCCTCTACTCGGCGATGCGGTTCGGGGTCAGCTTCCTCCGCGTCGACAAGGAGATAGCGGTTGGGCTCGGCATGGCCCAACTGATAGCCCTGGCGGTCATCGCCGTGTCGGTAGTGGCCTTCGCAGCGTACGCCTACGTCGCTCTCAGGCGGCCGCCGGCGCCGGAATCCGAGGCCGCGGCCTGAGCCGGACATTGTCCGGCCGGGAAGGTAGAACCGCGACGGGGACTGCGTCGACCGGAGGCTGTGCGCCCGCAAACCGCTAGATAGGAGCCCCTGGTGTCTGGAGAGGTTGGCGCCCTTCTCGCGGCGGCCTGCTGGGCTGTGAGCACCACCATCTTCACCGCCCAGGCGCGCCGGATCCCACCCCTTTCCGTCAACGCCATACGCAGCTTCTTTGCTGCTCTCTTCATCCTCCTCCTCGTCCCCTTCTTCGGCGCCATCGACGAGCTGCGGGAAATGTCCGTGCCCACCCTTGTCGCCCTCGTAGGCTCCGGCCTCCTGGCGATGGGCCTCGGCGACAGCCTCTTCTTCGCCAGTCTCCCGCTCCTGGGCGCTTCCCGCGCTATTCCCATTTCCAACGGCCTCTATCCACTGCTCGCCCTTCTGCTGGCTGCGGTCTGGCTGAATGAGGAGGTCACCTTGATGATCCTGTTGGGGACGGCGCTCGTCATCGCCGGTGTGACCTTGCTCGCTCGGGAGAGCGCTCCTTCTATCGAGAGGGATGGGACCGACGGCAGTGTAGCCGCGGCCGCCGGTAGTCAGTGGAAGAAGGGTTTCCTCATACTGATCGTCGCCTGCATCGTCTGGGCAGTCTCCACCACTTGGCTGAAGGCGGGCGGCGGCGACGCCGACGTGGTGGCGGCAGGCGTGATCCGAATAACGATCAACGGCCTTGTTCTCCTGCCCTTGGCCTATTTATGGGAAGAGAAGCAGGATCTCCTGGGCAACGGTGTGCTTGATACTACGGCTCTGGCTGTGGCTGGCATCATAGGGATCGGTATTGGCAGTCTCCTCTACATCTTTGCCGTCCAGGAAGCGGGTGCCGGCAAGACCGCTGTCCTCACCTCCACCCTGCCGCTGTTCGCCCTTCCTCTGGCGGTGGTCTTCCTCAAGGAGAAGATCACTCCGACCGTGTTGCTGGGCACGGCGCTCTGCATCCTGGGGATATGGTTGGTGGCTGTCTAGGGAGGGTTCCGGAAAGGGAGTCTCTAGGCTGTTAGGCGGCCGCCGTCTTCGTCCGCTCCTCCGCCTCGATGACCGTCAAGAACGCCTCGAGGACGTGGGGGTCGAACTGGCTGCCCGAACCTTTTCGCAGCTCTGACTTTGCTTCTTCGTGGCTGAGCGCCTTGCGATAGGGGCGGTCGAGTGTCATCGCCGAGTAGGCGTCCACCACCGCCAAGATCCGGCCCAGGAAGGGTATCTTCTCTCCCTTTAGGCCCCGCGGGTAGCCGGTCCCGTCGTACCGCTCGTGATGTGTCGCCACCGGCTCGATGGCGTCGGAGATCTGAGAGATCCCCCGTACGATCGCCTCCCCGAACTGGACATGCTGTCGCATCACTTCCCACTCGCCTTTGTCCAGCGGGCCCGGCTTCAAGAGCGTGCTGTCGGGTATCGCGATCTTGCCAACGTCGTGCAGGAGGGCTGCCTTGCGCAGGGATTCCCTGGCTTCTGTGGGAAGCTGGAGCTCGTCCGCCAGCCTGTCTATATAGCGGACGTTGTCTTCGCAATGCTTCTTCGTGTAGGGGTCTTTGTGGGCCAGGGCGTTCAGCAGGCTGTGCAGGAATCCGAAGCCGTAACTCCACGAAACTCCGGGTGCCGTGCTGTCAGCGTGAGCCGGAACAACCTGGGAGCCGCCCATGCGCTTCGCGTCGTAGAGCGCTTCGTCAGCGAGAGCTATGAGCTCCTGCTTTTCGGCTGTGTCGCTGGGGAAGGAGGCTGCGCCGATGCTGACCTCCAGCGGCACCTGCTGGCCTGAGTCGTCGAGCGAGAAGGGGTGCTCAGCAAGGAGATCTACTATCCGCTGCCCTGTCCTTTCTGCTTCCTCGCGACTCGTCTCCGGCAGAATGGCCATGAACTCATCGCCGCCGTAACGGCCGACGATGTCCGATACCCGTAGCGCCTTTCGGAACAGCCCGGCGGCGAAGCGGAGAGCCTCATCACCTACAAGATGACCGCGGGTATCGTTGAAGAACTTGAAATTGTCCATGTCCATCATCAGAACGGCGAGAGGTTGACCGTTGCGAGAGGCCCGCGCGAACTCCTCGTCCAAGCGCTCGTGGATGTGACGGTGGTTAAATAGCCCTGTCAGGGGATCGGTGATCGCCTGCTCCTTAAGCTGCTCGTGGAGGCGGGCATTCTCGATTATGATGGCGGCCTGGTTGGCAACGGCGGACAGCGTCTCCACCTCCTCCTGAGGGAAGGAAACGTTGTCGCGGGAGGTATCCACGGTCATCGCCCCTATCGTTTTGTCCTTTACCCGCAACGGGTACAAGACGAGCGATCTGGTGTCGAAGGTCTTTGCCCACCAGTCCGGCACCAGCGGCGAACTCTTCGCATCCTCGACGACGATGGGTTTCTGCCAGCGGGTTGCGGCCTCGAAGAAGCGCTTCGTTCCCGGCGAGCGGTCAACGCTGGCGGGCGGATTGCGGAATCGCTGCCAGAGCTTGTCGTCCTCAGGGCCGATGGACATGACGGGCTCCAAACGGTGTTGGTCACCGTCCATCAGGAAGACACTGCAGCGCTCGCCGACGCTGAGGTTGACCACCGCCTGGCATACCTTGACTAGGACCTTCTTCAGACTCAGGTCAGAGGCAGTGGCCGTGAGCACCTCCGCCAGCGCCTCGGCCCTCTGCCGCTGCTGCTGCTCCTGCTCGTAGAGGCGCGCGTCCTCGATAACCACAGCCGCCTGCTTGGCGACAGCAGTCAGGGTGTCGATCTCTTCCTGGGGGAAATGCACATGGTGGCGGAACGCGTCCACCGTCATGACTCCAATCGTCCGATCCTTCACCCTGAGCGGGTAAAGAGCGAGCGACTTCAAGTTGAAGTTGTCCACCCACCAGCGTGTCATCAGACCTGATTTCGCCGCATCCTCCATGACGATCGGCTTCTCCCACGTGTCAATGGCGGCTTGCAGGCGGCGATGCTCCGGCGCGACGGCTGCGTTTTCCCCCGGCGCTGGGTTGCGGAATCGCTGCCAGAGGTCCTGATCCTCAATCCCCAGGGACATGACGGGTATCAGCGAGCGCCCGTCTTCACCCGTCATAAGGATGCTGCAGCGATCTCCCACGCTGAGGTTGACGACCGCCTGGCAGAGCTTGATGAGAACCTTCTTTAGGCCGTAAGTGGAGGCGGTGGCTGTAAGCACCTCTACCAGCGCCTCGGCTCTTTGCCGCTGCCGCTGCTCCTGTTCGAAAAGGCGGGCGTTCTCGATGATGATCGCAGCCTGCTTGGCGATCGCGGCCAGCGTCATCGACCTCCTTCGCGGGAAGTGGACGAATCTGCTGAAGGAGTCCACCTCCGCCATCCCTATCGTCTTCTCTCTATGAACGAGGGGGTAGAGTGCCGCCGACTTCAGGCCGAAAGGTCTCTGTCCAGAAACTAGGGAATGACGGTCGAACTCGGCGCGTTCTCCTCGATGATAGGTTCCTGGGCCTTGATTGCCTCGCCGATGCCCTTGAATTCGGGTATGTTGAGCCCGGCCGAGGCGCGCAACTTATCCCACATGTTCGGATCCTCGACCCCTGCGCCTGAGCGACATGACGGGCTCCAGCGTGTGAGTGTCCTCGTTGAACATGAAGATGCTGCAACGCTCGCCGATCGTGAGCTTGAGGACCGATTGACATAGCTTGATGAGGACCTTCCGCAGGCTGAGGCTGAGGGAAGGCGCGCTCACCACATCCAGCAGCGTCTCCGAGAGCCGTCGCTGTTCGCGCTCCTGTTGCAGAAGGGTGGCGCTCTCAATCGACATCGACACGTGGCCGGCAAATAGGCTCGCGAGCTGCACCTCCTCGGATGAGAAATCGCGGCGGTTCTTCTGACCGATGTAGAGGCAGCCCACCACTGCGTCTTCGACCTTCAGAGGAACCACGAGGAGGGCCCGCAGCCCCTCCTTTGTCAGGGCCGTTCCCTTGTAGTGCTCATCGGCCAGGAGGTCAGGGGAAACGTACGGTTGCCCGGTCCGGAAGACGATGCCGGTGAGGCCCTCGTTCGACCTTTTCCGCCAGCGGCTGACGAAGCGCGGCGACAGACCGTGTTGGGTGTGGACGGCTAGAACGCCCTTTTCATCGGCCAGCGCTATCGATGCGCTGTCGCTCTTGAGGATATCGCAGGCAAGCCGAACCGCAGACGCCAAGACCTCGTCGAGGTCTGCCTGGCGGCGTGAGGGCGTTGCTTCGCTGGGAGATTGCCGACTTCTACTTTTGGGCACGCACTAGTTTCCCTCTTTCCATGAAGGTATGCCTGCTCCTAGTTGAGTATCGGCAGGAATCACAGAAGGCTGAGAGGAGTAACGCCGGGGATAGACAAAAACGAGGGTAAGCTGTGAGGAGCAGCCTAGCCTACGATTCGCAGCGTCTCCTCGGTGACGCGCCCGCCGTGGATGAGGAACGCCCGGATCACCGGCGAGTCGGCGTCGGCGAGGGAAGCGATCAAGTAGCGGGTGTTCGGCCAGAGATCGACGATTCCCGCCGGCCCCGTCCAGGTCGCCAGACCCACGTCGGTCGCCGATGGGTAAGCCTCGCCGCTGGGATGAGAGTGGTAGATCGCCAGGAACTCCCAGCCCGCTGACTCTACTTCGTGGTAGATGCGGTAGAGGTCCTGCGCGTCGATGCTATAGCGGTAAGGGCTTTCCTCGGCGTTGACGGCGCGGTAGAGCTTGAGGATCCGCCCGCCCTTGCCCGCAAGAATGCCGCAGCACTCGTTCGGCGCCGCCTCGCGGGCATGAGCGATGATCTCCTCGACGTAGCGTCGCGGGAGTTCGAACACGTACTGCCCTACTTTGCCTGGGGGAATCGCGGCGCCCAAAGCCCCGTCGATAGGTACTTCCAGCCGCCGTCGCCCACGAGGAGAGCGAAGTTGCCGCTCTCGTGCCTCTCGGCGATGACGCGGGCGGCGTGGAGCACCGCTCCCGAGGAGGGCCCGGCGAATATGCCCTCCGTCTCCGCCAGCTCCCGCGCTGCGGCGAAGGAGTCCGCTTGGTTCACGACGATTCGCTCATCGATAACCGACAGGTCGAGGACGCCGGGCCGGAACCCCTCCAGCGTGTGCAGCCCTTCGATCAGCTCGTCCGGCGGCGGCTCCACGCAGACAACCTTGGTCCCCGGCTTATGCTCTTTCAGGTAGCGTCCGACGCCGCTGACCGTCCCGCCTGTCCCTGTTCCGGCAACGAAGACATCGATGTCGGCGAGGTCGCGCAGGATCTCGGGCCCGGTCGTCTCGTAGTGGGCGAGGGGGTTGTCGGCGTTGGAGAACTGGCTGGTGAGGAAGTAGGAGGAGTCCTCCGCTGCCAGTTGACTCGCCAGCTCTATCGCTCCGTCGGTGTACTTGGCGCCGTCGGTGAGGATGACCTCCGCCCCAAAGGCCCGCATCACCAGCGTCCGCTCCCGGCTGACGTTGTCCGGCATGACCACCCGGATCGGGTAGCCCTTGATTCGCGCCATCATCGCCAGGGAGACGCCGGTATTGCCGCTCGTCGCCTCCAGGATCGTCATCCCCGGCCGCAGGTCGCCCCGCTTCTCCGCCTGCTCGATCATGAACAGGGCGATGCGGTCCTTCAGGCTGCCGCTGGGGTTCTGCCCCTCCAGCTTGGCGAAGAAGCGGATTCCCGGCCGAGGCGATAGCCGCGGCATCTCCACCAACGGGGTGTTGCCAATCAGGTCGATGAGCCGCTCACAGAGCATGGGTCTCACCTGCCGGCGGTCGAGCCGCCAAACTAGTCGTAGTCGACGAGCGCCTTGATCGTCGGCTTGTCCCCACAGACCGGACAGTTGGGATCGCGCTTGATCCGCACCTGCCGGAACTCCATCGTCAGAGCATCGAACAGGAGGAGGCGCCCGCTGAGCGGCTCGCCTATCCCCAGTATCAGCTTCAGCGTCTCCATCGCCTGGATCGGGCCCATCACCGCCGGCAGGATGCTCAGTACGCCCGCCTCAGCAGGCGTGGGCATCAGCCCCGGCGGCGGCGGCGCTGCGTACAGGCAGCGATAGCAGCCCTTGCCCGGCAAGAATACGGTGCATTGCCCCTCATAAGCAAGGACGCTCGCCTCCACCATCGGCTTGCCGAGAAGAACGCAGGCATCGTTGACCAGGTAGCGCGTCCCCAGGTTGTCGACCGCCGGCACCACGATATCGTAGCCGGCGATGATATCCAGCGCGTTCTCCCGCGTCAGCCGCGTCTCGTGCAGCGCGACCTTCACGTCCGGGTTGTTGTCGGCGATGCTCTCCCGCGCCGATATCGCCTTGGGCCGGCCGACATCGTGCGTGTGATGGAGGATCTGGCGCGGCAGATTGGAGATGTCTACTGTGTCGAACTCGACGACGCCCAAAGTGCCGACGCCGGCCCCCGCCAGGTAGATGAGCACCGGCGATCCCAGTCCACCGGCGCCCACGACCAGCACCTTGGCTGCCGCCAGCTTCCGCTGCCCCTCCTCGCCCCAGTGGGGGAGGACGATATGGCGGGAATAGCGCTCCTTCTGCTCGGGTGTGAGGGGAGAGTCGGGACCGCCCGCGCTGCCGCCGGCGGTGGCGGGGATGATCGCCACCCGGTCGCCCTCCTGCAGCGGCGTCGTCAGCCCTCCCAGGGAGGCTATGTCCTGGCTGTTGACGTAGATCTTGATGTGAGGCGGTATCCGGCCCTGGTTATCGAACATGACGCCGCGGAAGCCCGGAAATCGCTTTTCCAGGTCAACCAGCAGGTCGCTGACGTTCTCGCCGTCGCCGTCGATATCGGCCCGGCCGCCCGTTAGTCTTCGAAACGGGGTGGGAATATGTACCTCCACCGCCATGAGTAACCTCCTAACTTATGATAACGCGCGCCTCCCCATCCCGTTGCTACATGTGGGAGAATCGTCCCCTGCGAGACGCGGAGAAGAAGACGCGCAGGCTCAGGACGAGGACGAGATGCGGCCCGGTCTTAGCCGCCGGCCACCGCCGGCACGATGCTCACCTCGTCTCCATCCTTGAGGGAAGTCTCCAAGCCGGACAGAAAGCGGATGTCCTCGCCGTTGATGTATATATTGATGAAGCGGCGCAGCTCGCCGCCGTCGCACAAGCGCTCCTTGACCCCCGGATGCTCGCTTTCCAGATGGTCGATACACTCTCCCACGGTAGCCTCCGCCGGTGCTCACCAAGGCCTGATTGCCGGTGAGGCTGCGCAGAGGAGCGGGGATTCTTACGTTGATGCTCAAGGTGTCCTCCCTTTGTCTGCGATCAGGAGCCGCTCCCTCGTTGGGGAAGCGGGCTCAGATATAGCCGTAAGGCGGGCCTGCCGGCTGCGACAGGTCGAGAGCTAGCCCTCGATGATGTCGCCCTGTACCGGGTCTACCCGCACGCCCTTGGCGGCCACCCACTCGAGGCCGCGCTCGATCTCCGCCAACTCTCCATCGAGTTCGAGGATGACCCAGCCGCGGTCTTCCGTGACGTCCGCCCGCCGGATGTTCGTCACCAGATTGAAGCTCTTCCCCAGTTCATGAATGATGGGAAGGGTAATCAGTTCCTGGGGAAAGGTGAACTTAACGCGTTGTCTTGCCATCTCTTTCACCTCTATGCCATCATGCCGTTCCGCCGGTTAGCTTGCCGCTGCTCGGTAGAGGGACTCTCAGCTTCCTCCCTCAAGGACCTCGCCGCGCGCGTCGATCGCCTGCTCGAATGAGGCGACGGTGGGTGTAACGTGGACTGCTTCTCTTATCTTTCCGGCGACCGCCTCCTGTGTCTTGAGTCCGGCGCCGGTGATAAACGCGACCACAAGCTCGTCCGGCGTGACACGGCCCGACTCGACGAGCCGCTTCAGCCCGGCGATCACGACCCCGCCCGCCGTCTCAGCGAAGATGCCCTCGCTCTCCGCCAGGAGCTTGATCCCCTCAACCACCTCCTCATCGCTGGAGGCCACCGCCGAGCCGCCCGTGTCCTGCATCACCCGCAGGGCGTAGTAGCCGTCGGCGGGGTTGCCGATCGCCAGCGACTTGGCTATCGTCTGGGGCTTCACCGGCCGGATGTTCAGCGTGCCCGCCTGCCAGGCGTTGACGATGGGCGCGCAGCCCGCCGCCTGAGCCCCGGAGATCTTGGTCTGGACGCTGTCGAGGAGCCACAGCTTGCTCAACTCGTCCAGCCCCTTCCAGATCTTGGTCAGCAGCGAGCCGCTGGCCATCGGAATCACGCAGTGGTCGGGGGCCCGCCAGCCGAGCTGCTCGGCGACCTCGTAGGCCAGCGTCTTGCTGCCCTCCGAGTAGTAGGGCCGCACGTTGATGTTCACGAATGCCCACTTGTACTTGTCGGCCAGCTCGGCGCAGAGACGGTTGACGTCGTCGTAAGTGCCGTCGACGGCTACCAGCGTCGCCCCGTAGATCGCCGAGCCCAGCAGCTTGCCCGACTCCAGGTCGGAGGGCACGAAGACGTAGGCTTTCATGCCCGCGCGGGCGGCGTGGGCGGCGACGGAGTTCGCCAGGTTGCCGGTGGAGGCGCAGGCCAGCGTATCGAAGCCGAATTCCAGCGCCTTCGTGCTCGCCACCGCCACCACGCGGTCCTTGAACGACCAGGTGGGGTTCATGCAATCGTTCTTGACGTAGAGGTGACGCAGCCCCAGCGCCTCGCCCAGGTTGCGGGCATGCATCAGAGGCGTAAAGCCGACGCTGAGGTCTACTGCCTGCTCGGCGTCACAGGGGAGGAGGTCGCGGTAACGCCAGATCGACGGGGGGCCCGCTTCTATCTTCTCCCGGCTGATCGCCTTCCGCTGCGCCTCCCGGTCGTAGTCCACTTCCAGGGGGCCGAAGCAGAACTCGCAGACGTGGATGGGGTCAAGGGGATACTCTCGGCCGCATTCTCGGCAACGTAAAGCTTTGGCATATGACATGATGGCGTTTCCTATTGTAAAACAAAACAGCCGGCACTGGTATCCGCCGGCTGCCAGCACCTACCCGATTACACGGTCTACGACGGCCCGATTCGCTCGGGCCTAGGCATCGCCATCACGCCTGAAGGTGCCACTTGTAGGTTCTCCCGTTTACAACAGTTGCGAAGATATTATCGGACGCTCGCACCCTATGTCAAGCGCGGAATCTGAACCCTGCCCGTCTCCGACGCGGTAATAGGGCACAGACTTCTCCCGGATCTGCCGATTATGACCCTGGAGGGATTGATGGTGGTTACAAGAACGAAACCTTACAAGCCGGCAGAGACCTTCGACGACGGTGAGTGGCTGCGCCCGCTCTTCGTATCGCAGCAGGAGAAGACCCAACTCGTGCCCGATAGCGAGACCGTCGCCCGCATCCGCGCCCAGCTCCTTCGCCTGATTGAGGAGGAGTCCATCCCTCTCGTCGCCTAGGTTCGGCCGTAACCCGGTAGTTGGCCGAACTCCTCGCTGTGCCAGGCGGCCTGGCCCGGCGCCTCCTCGACACCCACGCTGATAGATGTCAGATTCTTGGCGCCCGCCGCCCTCAACTCGTCCTTCAGCCGGCCGCTCAGCCATTCCGCCAGCCGCTCCGCCGTGACGTTGTCGATCGGCAGCGCCACCACGTCCGCCTTGGGGATCACGTAGCGGCGGCCCGCGACGGTTATCTCCCACTCGTCGCCGTGCTCCTGCGCCTGAAGGACGCGGCTCTCACGCTGGAGAAGAAAGCGGTGGTCAAGCTCGGCGCAGAGACGGCGCGCCAGCCGTCGCAGCGCCACGAAATCGAATACCCAGGAGTCCGCCGTCAGGTCCCCCTCCAGCGACACCGTCACCCGATAGTTGTGGCCGTGCAGCGGCTCCGCCTTGTCGCCTATCGTCGTCATGTGGGCGGCGCTGAATCGCAGCCCCTCCCCTTCGACGGTGACCTTTCGTTTCATCTCGACCTCTCTCAGCCGTCCCGTTAGCCCGGCGCTTCCCACGTCCTATCGATCGTACCCCCCGCGGCCCCTCCCCGCAACGGCCGCTGCGAGGAGAGCCGCCAGAGCATGCCCGCCAGCGCCAGCACCGCTGCCCCGAACACCGCCAGCGCCAGGAAGACCGACGACGTGCCCCACCTGTCCGCCAGCAGCCCCGAGAAAGAGGCCGCGGTGGAGCCCAACCCAAAGCTGGCGAAGAAGGAGAGACCATAGCTCCGCCCCAGCGCCGTCCCGGGCACGTAATTCGCCAAGAGGATGTTGTAGACCGGCTGACCGGCGAAGTTGAAGAAGACGAAGACCGCCGCCGCCCCCACCAGGAGCAGTCCGCCGCTCATCCCCATGAGCAGCAGGGCCGGCAGCAGCGCCAGCGCCATCAGCGTAGCCAGGCGCTCCAGCGAGCCCCGGTCGGAGAGGCTGCCGCCGAGATACTGGCCGGCGCCGCCCGTGAGCAGCGCCAGCGTCGTCAAAGAGCCGGCGAGAGCGGTCTCATCGATGCCCAAAATGTGGATGTGCACCTGCTCCTCGATGAGAGTGGGCATGAAGGTCATGCTCCCTCGGTAGATGAAGCCGTTGAGCAGGTAGGCCATGTATATCAGGGCGAGAGCCGCTATCGATACCTTTGCCGTCTTCTGCATCGCTGCCGTCACTGCCGCGCTCGCTCGCTGGCGGACCGCCGGCGCCGTGGGCAGGCGAATAATCTGGAGGAACACGACCATCGCCAAAGCAAGGCCCGCCAGGAAGACGTAGGACCAGCGCCATCCCACCGTCGCCGCGAACCCGAGGGCGATTGCCGGCGCCAGTGCGACCCCGATGTTCCCGGCCATGCCGTGGTAGCCCAGCACCAGCCCTCGTCGCTCCGCTCCCTGGGCGATCAGCGACATCGCCGCCGGGTGGTACAGCCCGATGCAGAGGCCGAGGATCGTCAGGAACACTCCCAGCATCACCGGCGAGGGCGAGAACGCGACCAGAAGGGCCGCTCCCGCCGCCGTCAGGAAGCAGACCCGCAGCACGCGGGGCGAGCCCAGCCGGTCAACCAGCACACCCGAAGGCAGGGCACCGACGCCAAAGGCGAGAGCGAAGGCGTTGGCGATAAACCCCAGCGCCAGCTTGTCCACCCCAAACTGGACGCCGATGCGCAGCAGCAGGGCGGCGTAGGTCAGCTCTATGCAGTGCACCACCGCATGAGCAAGCGAGATGCTGATCGTGAGCGACCGCTGGCCTGCCTGCTCGTTCAAGTCCTCACCCACGGGGATAGAATAGGCCCAGTTTACCTTCTCCCCCAGGATTGGGCCACCTGAGGCTTTCTTGCTTGTCG
The DNA here is from genome assembly GCA_963763495.1 of uncultured Chloroflexia bacterium. Taxonomy (GTDB): domain Bacteria; phylum Chloroflexota; class Dehalococcoidia; order DSTF01; family JALHUB01; genus DAOUEO01. The sequence goes on along the minus strand of CAVXOY010000019.1, from coordinate 118,563 downwards.
CCCCCGACCGCCGCTGATAGAATTCGCTCCATACTGTTAGGAGGGCTCTTTTGGCAGTAAGTCCATCACCGCTGACCATCCGCGGCCGCGAGTTCCTGTGGGGCAGCCGCACCTATGTGATGGGAATCCTTAACATAACGCTGGACTCTTTCTCCGGCGATGGCCTGGGCTACGACGTGGACGCGGCGGTCGCCCAGGGGCGGCGCTTCGCCGAAGAAGGCGCCGACATCTTGGACGTCGGTGGCGAGTCCACCCGCCCCGGTTTTGATGCCGTGACCGCTGACGAGGAGATCGGACGGGTGCGTGCCCGTCATCGAGCGCCTGCTCACGGCCGTCGACCTCCCTATCAGTATCGACACCACCAAGGCGGGCGTAGCCCAGGCTGCCCTCGCGGCCGGCGCCCACCTGCTGAACGATGTCTCCGGCCTCCGCCAAGACCCGGAAATGGCGGCCGTGGCGGCGCGGTTCGCTGTTCCCGCCGTCATCATGCACAACCAGCGGGGCCGCCCCTTCAGCGACGTGATCGCTGACGTTCGCAGCGGCCTGGAAACCAGCATCGGCCTGGCGGCGGCGGCCGGCATCCCCCGCGAGCGTCTGATCATCGACCCCGGCTTCGGCTTTGGCTGGACGCCGGAGCAGAACCTGGAGATGCTCCGCCGTCTGGGAGAGTTGAGGGATATGGGCCTGCCCCTACTCGTCGGCACCTCCCGCAAGTCGACCATCGGCGCGGTGCTCGATCTGCCGGTCGAGGAGCGGCTTCTGGGCACCGCTGCCACGGTTGCCATCGCCGTCGCCCACGGCGCCGACATCGTCCGCGTGCACGACGTCAAGGAGATGGTGCAGGTCTGCCGCATGGCCGACGCCGTCTTGAGATGAGGCCGCCATGTCGAACGAATCGCCCGCGGTCTATCTGGGGCTTGGCTCCAATCTCGGTGATCGCGCCGCCAATCTGAGGGAAGCCCTCCGCCGCCTGAGCCCCTTGGCGCGGCCGGAGGAAGTCTCATCCCTGTACGAGACGGCGCCGGTCGGCGAAGAGGAGCAGCCCCCCTTCTACAACGCCGTCTGCCGGATCGTCACGGCGCTGGAACCGGAGGCCCTCCTCCGTCACCTCAAGGAGATCGAGTTCGCGATCGGCCGCCGTCCCGGGCCGCGCTGGGGGCCGCGACTCATCGACCTCGACATCCTCCTCTACGGCGACCGGGTGTTGGAGCAAGAAGACCTTGTCATTCCCCATCCCTTGCTGGCGGAGCGGGCCTTCGTCCTCGTGCCCCTGGCGGAGCTTGCCCCCGACCTGGCGCACCCCGTGCTGGGGAAGCCCATGAGAGAACTGCTGTCGGCCCTCGGCGACGCTGCCCTGGCGGGGGTGAGGAGGATAGAGCCGCCGGGTTGGGAGAACGAGTAGACCCCACGGCATTGGGGAAAGAAAAGGGCCGCCCCTGTTTCGGCGGCCCGCTAAGGCGAGTCTTTAGATAAGTCCGGTAGGTTGGGACACCTGCCTAGACGTCCGTCTCCTCCGGCTCCAACTCCAGGCCCTCCTCCGGCATCTCTGCCTCGGTGGTGAGCATCGTCCAGCCCACCCAGAGGGTCAGAAGGTTGAGCGCTGCCATCGCCCCCAGAACGGGGAGCGCCACCGCCATGTAGCTCCGGCGCACGATCCCCCAGAGAAAGAGCATCATCTCCAACGCCGTGCCCGCTATGATGAGCATACCGAAAAGCTGTGTCCTCTCCATCCTCTTATTGACCTCCGAAGGTTACATTGGTGCGCCGGCTGGGACACCGGCGGCTCGGTTCGACTCGGGTGCTGCCCGCTCCGGAGCGCTAGCCCTGTTGCTGGGCTTTGCGCAACTCCGGCGGCAGCAGGTTGGGGATGCTCTCGTTGATGGGGTAGGTCTCGTTGCACTTGGCGCAGAAGAGGCTACCCTCGATCACGTCGTCCCCTTCTTCCTTCTCAATCGTCAGCTCAAGGCTGCCCTTGCACATCGGGCAGGCCAGGATGTCCATCAAGTCCTTTCGCACGATCCAACGCTCCTCAGCAAGCCATAATCTCGCTTAGACGTACGGCCCATTGTACGGCGCACCCCCTCTGGTGTCAATGTCGCCAGATTGCTCCCGCTTGTGAAGGGGGTACGCATCCGAATCCGATCGGTGGCCGGCCGGGTAGCCCCATCCCGAGCCCGGTGTAGACGCCGCCGCGAAACCCTTCCTATAATGAAATGTGAAGTCTGTGCGATTCTATTGCCGCCGGAAGCGGGCTCTGATTCAGCGAGGGTAGGTCGTGGCCCGAGACGAGCCTACCGCAACCGACCGTCCTTATCTCTCCCTGGTGCTGCCTGCCTACAACGAGGAGCAGCGCCTCGGCGCTTCCTTGCGCAAGCTGGCCGACTACCTGGGCGGCCGCGACTACCCCTGTGAGGTCATCGTCGTCGACGACGGCAGCGCCGACGCCACCGGCGAGGTGGCCGAAAGCTGGGCCGCCTCCATGCCCGAGAGCGTGCAGCTCCGCCTCCTATCCCATCATCACAACCAGGGCAAAGGCGCCGCCGTAAAGACCGGCTGTCTGGCCGCCGAAGGCGAGTTGGTCATCTTCATCGATGTCGACTTGGCGACCCCTCTCGAAGACTCCGAAGGGATCGTCGCTGCCCTCCGCGACAAGGCGGACGTGGCGATAGGCTCACGCGTCCAGCCCGGTGGCTACGATATGCGCCGCTCCCAACCGTGGCACCGGCGCCTGATGGGAAAGGTCTTCACCTTCTTCCGCAGGCGTCTCCTCCTGCCCGACATCGAGGACACCCAGTGTCCCCTAAAGGGCTTTCGACGGGAGGCGGCGCAGCGCATCTTCGCCGCCCAGCGGCTCTCCGGCTGGTCATTCGACGCCGAGATCCTCTATCTGGCCCGGCGCTATGGGATGACGGTGACTCAGATACCCGTCCGCTGGCAACACGTGGAGGGCTCGACCCTGCGGGTCAGCCTGCGCACAGCCTTCAAGGTTCTCTGGGACCTGCTCCGCATTCGCTTTCTTCACCGGCGGGTGAGGTGCCGAGGGGAAAGCAGGCTAGTATGCGCGGCGCTGTCATGCACCCGGAGCATCTCCTGATCGTTCCCCCCGCGGCGAAGAAGCTCCAGATTGCCCTCTTCTTGACCGTCATCATCCTCGTCGCGGAGGTGGTCACCGGCCTCCTCGCCAACAGCCTGGCCCTCCTCTCCGACGCCGGTCACGTGCTCGCCGACCTCTTCGCCCTCGGCCTGAGCTGGATCGCCGTGCACCAGTCGGGCCGCGCCGCCAGCGGTCGCATGACCTTCGGCTATCACCGTGTCGGCATCCTCGTCGCCGTCGTCAACGCCGTCGCCGTGGTTGCCGTCGCCGTCGTCATCTTCATCGAGGCGGCAGGCCGTCTGGGCGAGCCGCCGGAGGTGAAAGGGACGCTTCTCCTGGCGATGGCGCTCGCCGGTGGCCTCGTCAACCTTGTCGTCGCCTGGGTGCTCCATGAGGAGAGCCGCCACAGCCTTAACGTCCGCAGCGCCTTCCTTCATGTCCTCGGCGACCTCCTGGGCTCGGTGGGGGTCTTGGTGGCGGCCGTCGCCGTCGTTGCCGCCGGCTGGCTCTGGATGGACCCCCTGATCAGCGTCGTCATCGGCGTCATCATTCTTGTCGGGGCCGTAGGAATAATCCGCGAGGCCGCCTCCATCTTCCTCGAGGCCTCGCCTGCCCACATCGATATCGATGAGCTGGTGCGAGAGATGGGCCGCGTCCCCGGTGTCCGGGGGATGCATGACCTCCACGTCTGGTCGATCACGCCCAGCATCCATGCCCTGAGTTGCCATCTTCTCGTCGAGGACCAGACAATCGCTCAGGCCTGTCTCCTCCTCGAGCGCGTGAACGAGCTGCTGTCCGAACGCTTTGCCATCGGCCACAGCACGATCCAGATGGAGACCGACGTGTGCGACCCCAACGCCCTCCACTGCACCCTCTCGCCCAACGGCATGGCTGAGCCCCACGGCCCGCATGCCTAGCGTCCAGGCGATCCGCCTGGGCCGCCCTCTCAAATTGACCCTCTCCTTGGCCGATGATAGAATTGGAGTGTAAGGAGTGATGATCTGCCGGTCGCTTGCCTTGCGCGCTCCGACCGGCGGGATTATCATTCTCGTGGTTTTCGTTGACGGGGATGCGACTGCTCTAGGGCAGGAGGTACGCGTGCTGTCCAGCCCCCGGGAATATTGCGGCGTCTTCGGAGTCTATGCTCCCGGCGAAGACGTCGCCCGGGTCGCTTTCTACGGACTCTATGCGCTCCAGCACAGAGGGCAGGAGAGCGCAGGTATAGCCACAGCCGACGGACACGGCATTCACCTCCACCTCGGAATGGGTCTCGTCTCCCAGGTCTTCGATGAGGAAGACCTTCGCCACCTCCCCGGCGACATCGCGATAGGCCACAACCGCTACTCCACCACCGGCTCCAGCCGTATCAAGAACGCCCAGCCCTTCCGCGTTCAAGGCCCCAACGGCCAGCTCGCCCTCGCTCACAACGGCAACCTTGTCAACGCCGATCTCCTGCGCGCCGACCTTGAGGAGGAGGGGCACGAGTTCACCACCACCACCGACTCCGAGGTGATGGCCCGCATCCTCGCCCATGCCCCCGGCCGTACCTGGGAGGAGCGCTTTGCCCACATGATGCGCCGTGTCCAGGGCGCCTACAGCCTCGTCGTCCTCACGCCGGACGAGCTGCTGGCGGTGCGCGACCCCCTCGGCGTGCGACCCCTCTGCCTCGGCCGCTTCAACGGCGGCTGGGCCGTCGCCTCCGAGAGCTGCGCCTTCGACCACCTCGGCGCCACCTTCCTCCGCGAGGTTGAGCCCGGCGAGGTCGTCCAGATCGACGGCTCCGGCGTCCACAGCTTCTTCCCCCTGGAGAACAGGGGAAGCGCCTTCTGCATCTTCGAGTACATCTATTTCGCCCGCCCCGATAGCACTATCCGGGGCAAGCTTCTCTATCCGGTGCGCATGGCGATGGGCGCCCGTCTTGCCCGCGAGTACCCGGTGGACGCCGACGTGGTCATCGGCGTGCCCGACTCCGCCACCGCCGCCGCCATCGGCTATTCCCAGGAGTCCGGCATCCCCTTCGTCGAGGGGCTGGTCAAGAACCGCTACGTGGGCCGCACCTTCATCATGCCCGACCAGCGCATCCGCGACGTCGGCGTTCAACTGAAGTTCAACCCCCTGCCCGAGATACTGAGCGGGCAGCGCGTCGTCGTGGTCGACGACAGCATCGTCCGCGGGACGACCACACCCCGCGTCGTCCGGATGCTGCGCCGGGCGGGCGCGCGGGAGGTCCACATGCGGATCACCTCCCCGCCGATCACCCATCCCTGTTTCTTAGGTGTAGACATGGCCGCCCGCTGGGAGCTTATCGCTGCCCAGAAGACGGTGGAAGAGATACGAGAGCATATCGACGCCGACAGCCTCGGCTATCTCAGCCTCGATGGTCTGGTCGAGTCGGTCGGCCTGCCGCGGGAGACGTTCTGTCTCGCCTGCTTCAGCGGCTCCTACCCGCTTGATGTCCCGCTTCAGATGGACAAGCTGGCCCTGGAGGCGCCGCTCGACGCGCGCGACCGCCACGATCTCGAGTGGGTGGAGAGCGTACCCGCGCCGTCCTCCAGTTAGCCCAACCGGCGACGGAACACCTGGCCTAGTTCTTGGGAGTCTGTCCTCTCCTTATGGATGAAACACGCGAACGTCAATCTGCCTATGCCCAAGCGGGCGTCGACATAGACGCCGGCCAGCGGCTCGCCTCTCGCATCAAAGCGCTCGCCCGTTCGACCAGCCGGCCGGAAGTGCTGGCGGGCGTCGGGCCCTTCGCCTCTCTCTTCCGTCTCGCCGGCTACCGCGATCCCGTCCTCGTGTCCAGCGCCGACGGCGTCGGCACCAAGCTCAACGTCGCCGCCGCCATGGGCCGCTACGACACCATCGGCGTCGACCTCGTCAACCACTGTGTCAACGACATCTTCACCACCGGCGCCGAGCCCCTCTTCTTCCTCGACTACCTCGCCAGCAGCGACCTGACGGAGGAGCAGAGGCTGGCGATCGTGAGCGGTATGGCCGCCGCCTGCCGCGACGCCGGCTGCGCCCTCATCGGCGGCGAGACGGCGGACATGCCCGACCTCTACGGCCCCGGCGCCTTCGACCTCGTCGGCTTCATCGTCGGCGTCGTCGAGCGCGACCGGATCATCGACGGCTCGCGCATCGCGGCGGGTGACGTGCTGCTGGGTCTCGCCTCCAGCGGCCTCCACACCAACGGCTACTCGCTCGTCCGCCAGGTCTTCAACATCGGCCGCGGCGGCGACCCCGAGGCGGAGCGGGCCGCTCTCTACCGCACCTACCCCGATCTGGGAGTGACCCTGGGCGAGGCCCTGCTCGTCCCTCATCGCTGCTACTACCGCGAGGTCAAGCCGCTGCTGCCGCACCTCAAGGGGATCGCCCACATCACCGGCGGCGGCCTCATCGACAACGTGCCGCGTGTCATTCCCGACGGCCTCGCCGCCCGCTTCGACAAGAAGAGCTGGCGGGTGCCGCCGCTCTTTACGCTGATCCAGCGAGAGGGTAACGTTAGCGAGGAGGAGATGTACCGCGTCTTCAACATGGGACTGGGTCTGGTGCTGGTCTGCGACCCCGCCGCCGTCGACGCCGTGAAGTCCCTCCTCCCCGAAGTGATGGTTGTGGGGCAGGTGGTGCCCCAGACCGGTCAGGACCGGGTGATCTTGGCATAATCTCCATTGAAGAGGGGGTCATTCTAGAAACCGTATGAAAGCTATTCTCAGTGTCTCCAACAAGACCGGACTCATCGATTTCGCCCGCGGCCTCGCCGATATCGGCGTCGAGATCTACAGCACCGGCGGCACCCACCACGCCCTCGACGCCGCCGGCATTCCCGCCAAGTCCATCTCCGACCTCACCGGCTTCCCCGAGATCCTCGACGGCCGCGTCAAGACGCTGCACCCCGTCGTCCACGGCGGCATCCTCGCCCGCCGCGACATCCCGGCCCACCGCCGGGAGCTGAAGCGTCAGGGCATCTCGCCCATCGACCTCGTCGTCGTCAACCTCTACCCCTTCGTCCAGACCGTGACCAAGCCCAAGGTCACCCTCGAGGACGCCCTGGAGAACATCGACATCGGCGGCCCCACCCTTCTGCGGGCGTCGGCCAAGAACTTCCCCCACGTCCTCGTCCTCGTCGACCCCGACGACTACGCGCCCGTGCTCGCCGCCCTCAAGAAGGGGAAGGTCTCCCAGGAGGAGCGGCGCCGTCTCGCCCAGAAGGCGTTCCAGCACGTCGCCCTCTACGACACCGCCATCGCCCAGTACCTGCGCGGCCCTGAGGACACGCTGCCGCAGTACATGACCATCGGCCTCCACAAGCTCTTCGACACCCGCTACGGCGAGAACCCCCACCAGAAGGCCGCCTTCTACGCCGAAGAGAGCGTCCTCAACCCCAACCCGGGCGGGATGGCCTCCGCCGTCCAGCTCCACGGCAAGGAGATGTCCTACAACAACATCATGGACGCCGACGCCGCCTGGAACGCCGCCTGCGACTTCCGCTCGCCGACGGTGGTGGTCGTCAAGCACACCAACCCCTGCGGCCTCGCCAGCCACCGCGATCTCGTCGAGGCCTACCGCCGCGCCTTCGCCGGCGACCCCGTCTCCGCCTTCGGGGGCATCGTCGCCCTCAACCGCCGTCTCACGCTGCCGGTGGCCAAGGAGATCAGCGAGATCTTCTACGAGGTCATCATCGCCCCCGAGTACGACGACGACGCCCTCGCCCTGCTGCGCAAGAAGAAAGACCTGCGCATCATCCGCGCCGCTCCTCCTGCCGCCGGCCGCGAGATGGACTACCGCCGCGTGGTCGGCGGGCTGCTCGTCCAGACCCGCGACGACATCGCCGACGACCAGGTGGAGGTGAAGGTCGTCAGCAAGAGGGCGCCTACCGCCAAAGAGACCGCCGACACGTGCTTTGCCTGGCGCATCGCCAAGCACATCAAGTCCAACGCCATCGTCTTTGCCAAGGACAAGCAGTTGATGGGCATGGGCGCCGGCCAGCCCAACCGCGTCACCAGCGTCATGCTCGCTGCCCGCGCTGCCGGCGACAAGGCGAAGGGCGCTGTCATGGCCTCCGACGCCTTCTTCCCCTTCCCCGACGGCATCGAGACAGCGGCGGCGGCCGGGATCACCGCCGTCATCCAGCCCGGCGGCTCCATCCGCGACAAAGAGGCGATAGAAGCCGCCGACGCTCACGGCATGGCGATGGTCTTTACCGGCATCCGTCACTTCAAGCACTAGGCACGACGGCTCGTGCCCGCTGGTCTGACGTAGGCCAACCAGATACACTATTCCCGCCATGCCCTCAACCGAAGACACCGGGATCGCAGACCTGCCCCACATCGTGGAGCGCCTCCCTGCGTCCGAAAAGGCCGTCTTCCAGCGCATCTTCCGCGTCGACGTCACCGAGGGCCGTATCGTCCCGCCCGACGCCATGCGCCCCTGGATCGAGCGCTACTTCGGCAGCGTCGACGCTACCCTGGAGCAGACGGTCGTGCGCGTCACCAACCTCGTGACCGGTCGCGGCGCCCTCTTCAATCCCCTGCGCTCTCGCCGCCCTCACTGGGCCGGCAGCGAAGGCGCAGATGCCTCTGCCGGCCTGGAGAAGGAGTTCGGCCCCGCGGTGGAAGACCCGCTCGCCGACCCCTACTCCGGCACTCCCGCCGACACCTTCGGCCGCGTCGAGGGCCGCTTCTGCGTCACCGCGTCCAACGTCGCCAAGTGCGACGGCCTGCACGCCGTCATCGTCTTCAAGGCGCTCAACCCTCTCAACTTCAACCGCGAGATGCTCCACGATTACGTCGATACCGCCTTCCGCTGGGCGGAGACGGCCCATCGCAGCGATCCTTCCGCCAAGTACTTCCTCTTCATATGGAACTGCCTCTGGCGGGCCGGCGCCTCCCTCGTTCACGGCCACGCCCAGGCCCTGCTCGGCCGGGGGGCGCACTATCCGGCGGTGGAGCAGCTCCGGCGGCTCGCCCTCTCCTATCGCGACCGAGCATGGCAGCAGCTACTTCGACGACCTCTATCAGGCCCACGCCTCGGTCGGCTGCGGCTTTCAGAGGGGAGAAGTGAAGGTACTGGCCAGCCTGACGCCGGTCAAAGAGAACGAGGCGATTCTCATCGCTCCCCAGGTCGGCCCGGAGTTGATCGACACCCTTTACGACCTCCTCGCCTGCTACCGCGACCGCCTCGGCGTCTCCTCCTTCAACCTTGCGTTCCATATGCCGCCGCTCGCCCCCGTCGAGGAGGACTGGAGCGGCTTTCCTGTCGCCGTCTACCTCGTCGACCGCGGCGACCCCGGCAGCCGCACCAGCGACATCGGCGCGATGGAGCTTTACGGCGCCAGCGTCATCGCCGGCGACCCCTTGCGACTGGCGCGCCGCTTGCGGGATACTCTGGGCGCCTGAGAGACGCTAGAAAAGGAAACCGCGATGGCCACCGTTGACGTTGTGATACCGGTCTACAACGAGGAGCACGTCCTGGCGCAGAGCGTGGCCAGGCTCCGGGCCTTCCTCGACAATAACCTGCCCCACGACTGGCGCATCGTCGTCGCCGACAACGCCTCGACGGACGGCACCCTTGCCGTCGCCCAGCGCATGGCCGAGGAGCACGGGGACGTGTCTCCCTTGCATATCCCTCAGAAGGGACGGGGGCGTGCCCTCCGCGCCGCCTGGCTGGGCAGCGACGCCGACGTCCTCACCTACATGGACGTCGACCTCTCCACCGACCTATCCTTCTTCCCGCCGCTCGTCGCTGCCATCGCCGACGAGGGCTACGACGTGGCGATCGGCTCGCGGCTCAAGAAGGGCGCTCAGACCACCCGCTCCTTCCGCCGCGAGTTCATCTCCCGCACCTACAACGTCCTCATCCGCGCCCTCTTCTTCACCCACTTCGTCGATGCCCAGTGCGGCTTCAAGGGGATCAGCCGTCAGGCCGCCCAGGAGCTTATTCCCCTCATCGAGAACGAGGAGTGGTTCTTCGACACCGAGCTTCTCATCCTCGCCGACAAGGGTGGCTACCGGATCAAGGAGATACCCGTCCGCTGGGTCGAGGACCCCGACACGCGCGTCAACATCCAGTCCACTGTCTCCGAGGACCTGCGCGGCCTCGCCCGCATGCGCCGCCGCCGCATCCCCAAGCGCCCCACCTCAGCCTAGCCCTCTTCCTCGTCCTGGACGGCCTTTCGATCCACGAAATGTAAGAGGAGGGCCGTAGCCCTCCCCGTCGTGTCTTGCTGTTGTGGCTTGGCCAGCCCCTAGCCGGGCTCCCTTAGTCGGGCGCCCTGCGGCCTGCGTTCGGCCGGCGCTCCAAGCGACTGCAGTCGTTCGCCCACCCGGCAGAGCAGCCCGCCCATGGAGCGTGCCAGAAGGATCAGCTCCGGAGGCGTCATCAACCGCCAGAGGCGGCCGCGGCGGCTCGCCGATAGGTCGGCCAATCTCTCTAAGCTTCTCCCGTACATAGATGTCGTGCAGCATTATGACCCTCCTCCCTGCCGGGGCGTCCCCGCGGCCTCTGCCGAGCCGGGGACAAACAGCTCCAACGCCCTTCTCAGCTCCTCCGAGACAGAGGGGTTGATCGAGAAGAACTTCATGTTGTTTTGGCGTCGCGACTTCACCAGTCCTACGGCGCTCATGAAAGTGAGGTGGCGCGAAATGACGGACTGGTTGAGCCCTGTACGCTCCACGATCTCTTGAGCGTACATCTCACCATCTCGCAGCAGGTGCAGGATGCGCAGCCGCTGCTCGTCGCTCAGCGCCTTGTAGACGCGCGCCATTCGCCGCGTTTGCTCCGCCTCCTCCGGGGGCACACCGTCGGCGTACTCCGATTCACACGGGTAGAAGAGGCCGTGTATCTTGCCGACCTCCGCGCATGAGGTGTAGGGGCCCATGTCGAGTGAGGGCGCGAATATGAGCTCATCGTACGGTCCGGGACAGACATCCTCGAGGCACGACGTCTGCCTGCCCGTCAGCTTGCGAGCGAGCTGGATGACGTCTGGCTCGGACGAACCCCTGTGGGCGGCGACGCTGCGCTCCATGCAGGGTAGGCGCTGCGGCAGGTCGTGGCGATAGTGCTCTTCGTAAAACCGCTCGATTAGGCGGGCCATCCGCTCCCGCAGTTCTTCCGGCCGGTCGTAGACGGCCAGCACGGCGCCGGCGTCGAGGCCTTCTTTCTGCAGGATATCTCGTAGCGCTCCTCTGACATCCTCAAGCGAACTGATGTCGAGATCGCCGCAGTCGAAGAGTGAATGGATGCTGCAGAAAGCGAGTCCCTGGATTCCCGGCCGCTCGGGCCATTCGCCGATGCCCAGCGGCAACTGGCGCACGAAGCGGACAAGCGAGTCCACGTCCTGCCAGGTCTCCCGGTGGGCAAACAGGCGGTCTCCCATCGTACCCATGACGCCCGGTTGACCCTTCGGGAAGGTGTAGAGGAAATCGGTCTCCGCTAGCAGGGCAGGGTCCATCTCGGTGCGGACCTGCTTGGGCCAGCCGTCGATGCCCTCCGCGTCGGCTGCCAGGTGGGTGAAGTAGAGGGCATTCATCAGATCCAGCGGGACCGAGACAACGAACTCTACGGTCTGTTTGGGTGTTGCCGTCTGCGTCAATCTTGGCATAATCTTTGCCCCCTAGCTACAATGTGTATATGTCAATATGAGCATATATAATATCTCGGCACTTGTCAACCCCCCTGAAGGGGAAAATTCGAAAAAATATCGGCGATGGCCAAGGGCGTCTAGTTCCACCGGCAGGCAAGATAGCGCTGACCTGCTCTCTGGCCGCTTGTTCTCGCTATAACAATCGCTGTTGACCGATATCGGGGGGCTGCTATACACTTTTCCTGGAAGCTACGCCGACGGAAGGGGCGGACCAGCCCCGAATCTTAGACATGGCAGGTGATGCGCGGTGGCCAATCAAGCAGGAAAGCGTTACTTCTGTAGCAAGTGCGGCTCGGAGTTCATAATCACCAAGCCCGGCGAGGGACAGCTTGTCTGTTGCGGCCAGCCTATGCAGCAGAAGAGCTGACTCGAGCGAGGCGCAAGGGGTGTCAGAATGGCTAATCAGCTAGGTAAGCGCTTCAAGTGCGACAACTGTGCGACGGAGATCCTCTGCATCAAGCCGGGCGAGGGCGAAGTCGAATGCTGCGGCCAGCCCATGAAGCTGATGCAGCCCAAAGTCCTGCCCTCCGCCGACTAGTCGCGCTCCGAACACGACTCATCGCAAGCCCTTTCCTCTCAGGGAAGGGCTTACTGTTCTCTCTAGGCGCGTTTGCTGACCCGTCGACCCGGACGCCGCTTGGCGCCGGGGATCGGGCTCACAGCGGGAGCTAAGAGATGGCCCTCATCCTCCACAACGCCGATGTCATCACCATGGACGCCGCGCGTCCCCGCGCCCGGGCCGTCGCCGTAGAGGACGGGCGCATCGTCGCCGTCGGCTCGGACGCCGAGGTGGCGCCCTTCCGGTCCGCCGGCAGCCGCCTCATCGACTGCCGGGGCGGCGCCCTTCTCCCCGGCTTCATCGATGCCCACTGCCATCTCCTCGCCTATGCCGCCTCTCTGCTATCTATCGATTGCAGCCCCGCCGCCGTCTCCTCGATAGGCGACATCCAGCGCCTCCTCCGCGATCGCGCTGCCCAGACGCCGCCCGGCCGCTGGCTCCGCGCCGCCGGCTACGACGAGACCGCCCTTGCCGAGGGACGCCATCCCACCCGCTGGGACCTCGACGCCGCTGCCCCTGATCATCCCGTCCGCCTCATCCATCGCTCCGGCCACGCCTGCGTCCTCAACAGCCTCGCCCTCTCCCTGGCGGGCATCACCATCGCGACCGAGGAGCCCCCGGGCGGCAGCCTGGAGCGCGACCTCACCACCGGCGAGCCGTCCGGGCTCCTCATCGAGATGGACGAGATCGTGGACGCGGCCGTACCGCCGCTCTCCTACGACGAGCTGGCGCAGGGAGTCGAGCAGGCCGCGCGCGTCTTCCTCTCCCAGGGCGTCACGTCGATTCAGGATGCCACCGCTGCCAACGGCCCCGCCGAGTGGGCGCTTTTCCGCCGCCTGATCGAAGAGGGACATCTGCCCCTCGGCGTGACGCTCATGGAGGGCTTCGCATCGCGAGGGCAGTTGCCCGCAGTCAGACCTGGCGGGAAGGCTGCGCCGCGGCCCGGTGAAGATCGCCATCAAGGAAGTGGGCGATGAGACTCCACCCCGACGAGGAAGAGCTGGCGGACATGGTGGGCCAGGTGCATCGAGAGGGCCGTCAGGTGGCGATCCATGCCGTCGGCGAACGGGCCGTGACCGCCGCTGTCGCCGCCATCGAGCGGGCGCTGGCCGCGCTGCCCCGTCCCGACCATCGCCACCGCATCGAGCACTGCGGCATCTGCCCGCCGGAGCTTGCCGCGCGCATCGGCAGGGCGGGGATCGCCGTCGTGACCCAGCCGTCCTTCCTCTACTTCAACGGCGACCGCTACCTCGCTCAGGTGCCGCCGTCCGACCTGCCGCATCTCTATCCGCTGGGCCGCCTGCGCCGCGCCGGCGTCGAAATCGCCGCCTCCTCCGATGCGCCCGTCGTGCCGCCCGCGACCTTGCGCTCTATCGAGTCGGCCGTCACCCGGCGCAGCCGCAACGGCGCCACGCTCTCCGTCGACGAGGCCATCGACGTGGAAGACGCCTTGCGCTGCCACACCTGGTCGGCGGCCTGGTCCGCGTTCGAGGAAGGGGAGCGCGGCAGCATCGCCCCCGGCAAAGACGCCGACCTCGTCCTCCTCTCCGGCGACCCCACAGCCGTCCCCGCCGACGCTATCGCCGCCCTGACCGTCGAGATGACCGTCGTTCGCGGCGAGATCGCCTGGCAGCCGGAGATGTGATCTCATCCTCGTAATTCCTCAGGTGGGCATCCCTGCCCGACAGTCGTCCTCGCTCAGCCCTCGGGCTGAGGCCGCAGCCGCGCCTCTGCGACATGCACACGACAGGTTGCTCCAGCGTTAGCCGGTTCACAGACATCATCCTCTTCCATGTCGGACTATGAGGTTGACGTTCTATCAGCGGAAGTCGGCTCCCTTGGGAGACTGATAGAAAGGAGGCTTACCTTGATGACGAGGTTGTGACCTGCACGTTTGACGTGCAGCCGCGAAGGAGGAAGCGAGACGCAGCAAAGGTGAAGTATGGAGTTGGGTCGTTCTCTGTCCGTTCACGGTAACGTCACGGATAACGCGCCGGAGTTCATATTACTTTCACATTCTCCGCATAGACTTCCTCTTATGACTATTGTTGCAGAGTATATTGCCATAATCTGCTCTGCCCAGTGGCTAGTTGGACTCTAGCCAAAGGAGGTTAACCATGCTAAGCCGAAGACAATTCCTGAAAGTCAGTACGCTAACGGCTGGGACGTTGGTTTTGCCGTGGAGGCTCATGGAGAAACGCGCCGCGGCTTCCGTGCAAGTACCGCAGATCCCGCTGCCGGGAAGCGCGATTCCCAAGTACGTCGATCCCCTGCCATCGTTTGTTGGCACAAGGGTCACCGGCACGGACCTTACAGTCACGATGTCCGAGTTCATGCAGCAGGTTCTGCCGGCAGCATTCCCTCAGACCAGGGTTTGGGGCTACGGCATCTCCGACGGCGCGAACAGCTATGGCCCCCTTTACCCCGCCTTCACTATTGAGGCCCAAAAGGGCACTCCGACCACCGTTCGGTACGTTAACAGCCTCGTGAGCCCAGCGCTCCAGCCGTATCTTACCGTGGATCAAACGCTGCATTGGGCCGACCCGCTTATGGAGCATGGCAGCCTGGCTCCCTATGACGGGCCTGTTCCGGCGGTCGTCCACCTCCACGGCGGCGAGGTTCCGTCGGCGTTCGACGGTGGCCCCGACTCCTGGTTTACCCCCGGCCTGACCTACACCGGCGAGGGCTACGTGACCGACACCTACGTCTACCCCAATAGCCAGGAGGCCACCACGCTGTTCTTCCACGATCACACGCTCGGAGCGACACGCCTTAACCTCTACGCCGGTCTCGCGGGCTTCTACCTCATCAGGGACAATCGTGACACCGGCCTGCCCAACAACCCGATCGGCCTGCCGGCGGGGAACTACGAGATAGAGCTGGCTATCCAGGACAAGATGCTCGATTCGAATGGGCAATTGCTCTTCCCGGACGTTGGCATCAATCCCGAGCATCCCTACTGGGTGCCGGAGTTCTTCGGCGATGTGGTAGTGGTGAACGGGAAGACCTGGCCCTACCTTAATGTTGAGCCCAGGCGCTATCGCTTCCGCATCGTGAATGGCGCCAACGCTCGCTTCTGGGAACTGCGGCTAATGAACCGCCTAGCCAAGACGCCGGGGCCGGCATTCTGGCAGATCGGCACTGACGGTGGCCTCCTTGATGTGCCTGTGAAGTTGAACGATCCGGCCGTCGCCGGCTCGCCGCGCCTCCTTCTCGGTCCCGGCGAGCGAGCGGACATCATAATCGACTTCGCGGGCTACCAGGGACAGACGCTTACGATGGTCAATAGCGCGAAGGGGCCGTTCCCCAAAGGAACAGCGCCTGACCCCCAGACAGTTGGCCAGGTAATGGAGTTGCGGGTAGGAACTGGCACAGTCAGCGACACCACCTACGACCCGGCGACCGGCGCTGCCCTCAGGACCCCCCTAATCAGGTTGGCGAGCGGCGGGGCGCTGGCTGCGGGCGTCACACCCGACGTCACGCGGCAACTGACCCTCAACGAGGTCATGGGTATGGGCGGACCCCTGGAAGTGCTGGTCAACAACACCAAGTGGGACGGGACTATGTCGCCCAACGCTGGCGGCGTGACTGAGCTGCCGCGGGTGGGCTCGACTGAAGTGTGGGAGATCGTCAATCTGACGGCCGATGCCCATCCGATTCACCTGCACCTGGTGCAGTACCAGTTGATCAGTCGCCGGGCCTTCAACATGACCAAGTACATGAAGGTCTACAACGCCGCTTTCCCCACGGGCGCCTATCAACCGGCCTATGGTCCTCCCGCGCTGTACAACAGCACGCCGAAACTCGGTGGCAACCCCGACGTTACGCCGTTCCTGCAGGGCGCGGCCAAAGCTGCCCTGCCCAACGAGGCGGGGTGGAAGGACACAGTCATCATGTACCCGGGTGAGGTCACCAGGATCGTAGTGCGCTATGCGCCGCAGGATGTCGCCGTCGGGGGCGCGACTCCTGGAGTCAACACCTACCCCTTCGATCCGACCACAGGTCCCGGATATGTCTGGCACTGTCACATCGTCGACCACGAAGACAACGAGATGATGCGCCCCCAACAGGTCGTGCCGTAGGGGAGCAAGGAACATCTCCAAACCGGGGGGCGCTGGCAAGCGCCCCCCGCCCTTTCTTGACCGCTCGGCCGGCCATGAGTGAGCCATCTTTGCCTCCGTGCCACTTCTTGACACCAATCTCGCCACTTAACTATAATCGCCGAGCGAGTCCAACCTAAGCTCCGCGACGAACCTCAGGTGAAGGGGCACATCTAAGGTGGTAGAGGTAGTCGTCAACCAAAACGAGAGCTTCGAGGCGGCGCTGCGGCGCTTCAACCGCAAGGTGCAGCAGTACGGCATCCTCTCCGAGGCCCGCCGCCGCGAGCGGTTCGAAAAGCCGAGCGTCAGGCGCAAGAGAAAAGCCGCCGCCAAACGGCGCAAGAGCGCGCGCTAGGTATCACCGGCGACTCTCCGTACGGGGAATCGGGAGTCTTCTGTGTCTCTAAAAGATAAGCTATCCGACGACTTGAAGCAGGCGCTGAGAGAGGGCGACGACGTCCGCAAGCGCACCCTCCGCCTCCTCATGGCGGTCGTCCACAACGCCGAGATCGAGAAGGGCGCGGCTCTGGACGATAGCGGCACCCTGGCCGTCATCGCCAAGCAGGCGAAGCAGCGGCGGGAGAGCGCTGAGGAGTTCCGCAAAGGGAACCGCCCCGACCTCGTCGAGCGCGAAGAGGCGGAGGCGGCCGTTCTCGACGCCTACCTGCCCGCCGCCGTCTCCCGCGACGAGATAACGGCGGCCGCCCGCAAGGTCATCGCCGAGGTCGGCGCTCAGGGCCCGCGCGACATCGGCAAGGTCATGCCGGTGCTCGTGAAGCAGCTTGCCGGGCGCGCCGAGGGGGGCGAGATCAGCGCCGTCGTCCGCGAGCTTCTCGCCGAGTCCCCCTCATCGTGACGCATCGATTGCCGGCTGTCTTGCGCGTCGGGCGGGCAAGAGAAGAATTACTCGCCATAAAGCTTGACATCTGTATACGGTTTCTAGTAAAGTTACTTTTTGGCGCCGCGCGATCCCTAGCCGGCGCTGCAACGGGTCGAAAGACCTTAAAGTGACTACGGTCGGCGATAGTGGCGGATACCACTGGTGCCCACCACGCCGTACTGGCTCAGTAATAGGGTTTTCGACCTTTTGCGTTGTCCAAAAGACGGTTCCTGGTAGGTTCAGCACAAGGGAGACAAGCGGGTTGCCTACGATAAACCAACTGGTGAGGAAGGGCCGCAAGAAGCTGGTCAAGAAGACCAAAGCTCCTGCCCTGCGCTTCACCTACAACGCCCTGAAAAATCGCACCGACCGCGGTGACGGCTCCCCCCAGAAGCGGGGCGTCTGCACGCAGGTGCGCACGATGACCCCGAAAAAGCCGAACTCCGCCCTTCGCAAGATCGCGCGGGTTCGCCTTACTAACGGCATCGAGGTGACCGCCTACATCCCCGGCGAGGGCCACACCCTTCAGGAGCACTCCGCGGTGCTCATCCGTGGGGGCCGTGTCAAAGACCTGCCGGGTGTGCGCTATCACATCATCCGCGGTGCCCTCGACTCCCTGGGAGTCGAGGGTCGCAACCGCGGCCGCAGCAAGTATGGCACTCGCAGGGCGGCTAAGTCCGGCTAGCGAGTCGTTGGAGGAAGAGAATGCCGAGGCGGGCAAGAGTCGTTAGACGGGAAGTGCCACCGGACGCCAAGTACGGGAGCCAGGGCCTGACCATGTTCATCAACAAGGTCATGCGCGGCGGCAAGAAGAGCGTGGCCGAGCGCCTGACTTACCAGGCGCTGGACATCCTCGAGTCCCAGATGCACCGCAGCCCCCTCGACGCCTTCGAGCAGGCCCTGCGCAACGTCACCCCCGTCGTCGAGGTGAAGCCCCGGCGCGTCGGTGGCGCCACCTACCAGGTGCCCGTCGACATACGGCCCGAGCGCCGCAACGCCCTCGCCGTGCGCTGGCTCATCAACGCCGCCCGCGCCCGCAAGGGCAAGACGATGGCGGAGAAGCTGGCCGCTGAGCTGATGGACGCCGCCTCCGGGCAGGGCGCCACCGTCAAGAAGAAGGAAGATACCCACCGTATGGCCGAGGCCAACCGCGCCTTCGTCCACTATCGCTGGTAACCGTTCGAGATCGCTCCCTCCGTCACGGCGGATGGAGTCAGCGTCCTTAGTTTTCGTTGGTTTGGAGAATTGGTCATAGTAACAAAACCCGCTCGTCGCGGGACCGAAGTCATGGGTAGGCAATATCCTATCGAGCGCGTCCGCAATATCGGTATCATTGCCCATATCGATGCCGGTAAGACCACCGTGACCGAGCGGATCCTCTATTACACGGGCCGCACCTACAAGATAGGTGAGGTCCATGAGGGGACCGCCGTCATGGACTGGATGGCCCAGGAGCGCGAGCGGGGAATCACTATCACCGCCGCCGCCACCACCGCCGAGTGGCTCGACCACCAGATCAACATCATCGACACCCCGGGCCACGTCGACTTCACCGTTGAGGTCGAGCGCAGCCTGCGCGTCCTCGATGGCGGCGTCGTCGTTTTTGATGCCGTCGCCGGCGTCGAGCCCCAGTCGGAGACGGTCTGGCGTCAGGCCGACCACTACGGTGTCCCCCGCATCTGCTTCGTGAACAAGATGGACCGCCTCGGCGCCGATTACTGGCGCACCATCGAGGCGATCAAGGCCCGTCTGAACGGCCAGCCTGTCGCGATCCAGATACCTATGGGCGTCGAGTCCTCCTTCGAGGGAGTCATCGACCTTGTGGAGGACCGGGCCTGGTACTTCCCTGCCGAAAGCCATGAGAACCCCGACGTGGTGCCGGTGCCCGAGCAATACGCCGAGCTCCGCGCCCGCTACCGGGAGGAGATGATTGAGAAACTGGGGGAAGTGGACCACCAGACGATGATCAACTATGTCGAAGGGCATGCCGTAAGCGCCACCGAGCTGAAGAAGGCGTTGCGCCGAGCGACCCTCGCTGGCTCCATCACCCCCGTCATGTGCGGCTCCGCCCTCCGCAACAAGGGCGTGCAGCCGCTCCTCGACGCCATCGTCGACTACCTTCCCGCTCCCGTCGATGTCCGCCCTGTCACAGGCATTAATCCCAGAACAGACCAGACCGTGGAGCGGGCTGCTGACGACGAAGAGCCCTTCACCGCGCTCGCCTTCAAGATCGTCGCCGACCCCTTTGTCGGGCGGCTCGCCTACTTCCGCGTCTACAGCGGCCACGTTCAGACCGGGGCGACGATCTACAACGCTACGCGGGACGAAAGAGAGAGGCTGGGCCGCCTGTTGCGGATGCACGCCAACCACCGCGAGGACGTGGAGTCCGTCTCGGCCGGCGACATCGTTGCCGCCGTCGGCCTCAAGAACACCTTCACCGGTGACACCCTCTGCGACAAGGCGCACCCCGTCATCCTGGAGACGATATCCTTCCCCGAGCCTGTCATCTCCGTCGCCATCGAACCGAAGACGAAGGACGACCAGGACCGGATGGGTGAGACCCTGAACCGCCTCGCCGAAGAAGACCCGACTTTCCGCATTCGCTACGACCAGGAGACCGGCCAGACGATTATCTCGGGCATGGGCGAGTTGCACCTCGAGGTCATCGTCGACCGCATGCTGCGTGAGTTCCGCGTGGACGCCAACGTGGGCAGGCCCGAGGTCGCCTACAAGGAGACGATCACCTCACCCAGCCGCGTCGAGGGGCGCTTCATTCGCCAGAGCGGTGGCCGGGGTCAGTACGGCGACGTCTGGTTGGAGGTCGAGCCCCGCGAGCGAGGGTTGGGTTACGAGTTCGTCGACAAGACGACCGGCGGGGTCATCCCGCGGGAGTACATACCGGCGGTGGCGGCAGGGGTGAAAGAGGCGCTGGAGAGCGGCATTCTGGCCGGCTACCCGGTTATCGATATCGGTGTAGCCTTGGTCGACGGCAGCTATCATGACGTGGACTCCTCGGAGATGGCTTTCCGGACCGCGGGCTCGATGGCGATCAAGAAGGCCCTTAACAAGGGCGACGCCATTCTCTTGGAGCCTATCATGAAGGTGGAGGTCCTCACGCCTGAGGAGTTCTTCGGCGATGTCCTGGGGGACGTGAACTCGCGCCGGGGACGCGTGCTGGGCATCGAGGCCCGCGGCGACATCCAGGCCGTGCGCGCCCTCGTGCCGCTGGCCGAGACATTTGGCTATACGACGGAGCTGCGGTCGCTGACTCAGGGCCGCGCGACGCAAAACATGGAATTCGATCACTATCAGGAAGTGCCGCCCGGCGTGGTCGATAAGCTGGGCATCAAGGTCAAGCATCCGGTCCGCGCCTAGAGTGCGGAAGTCCGGCGAAAGCGTAGCTGACGCTCTGGTTGGAAGATGACAACAAAGCAGAAGATCCGGATTAGGCTAAAGGGTTACGATCACCGCTTGCTCGACCAGTCGGCAAGCCAGATCGTAGAGGCCGCTGAGCGAACGGGGGCAGCCGTGGCGGGGCCGATCCCCCTGCCCACTGTGACGAAGAAGTTCTGCGTCATCCGCTCGCCGGTCATCGACAAGGACTCGCGAGAGCAATTCGAGATTCGCACTCACAAGCGGCTCATCGACATCCTAGAGCCGACGTCAAAAACCGTAGACACGCTGATGAGGCTCCAATTGCCGGCCGGCGTGGACATTGAGATCAAACTGCAATGAGCATAGTAGGCCTGCTTGGCAAGAAGATCGGCATGGCCCAGGTCTTCGACCGCAAGGGTGTAGTTCACCCCGTTACCGTGGTCGAAGCCGGCCCCTGCACGGTCGTCCAGGTCAAGAATCCGGGGAAGGACGGCTACAGCGCTGTTCAGCTCGGATTTGGCGCGACCAAGCGGGTCAACCAACCGATGAAGGGTCACCTAAAAGGGACGGGCGAGTTCCGCTATCTGCGGGAGTTCTCGGTCGATGACGCCGCGCAGTGGGAAGCGGGCCAAAAGGTGAGCGCCGAGCTCTTCAACGCCGGCGATTTCGTGGATGTCACCGGGATATCCAAGGGCAAAGGCTTCGCCGGAGGGGTGAAGCGCCACGGGTTCCGCGGCGGCCCCCGCACGCATGGCCAGTCGGACCGCCTGAGGGCTCCCGGCTCCATCGGCCCCGGCTCATCGCCTGGGCGGGTTGTCAAAGGACTGCGGATGGCCGGACACATGGGCGCCGACCGCGTCACCGTGCGCAACCTGCTCGTTCTGGACAGCGACCCGGCGCGTGGGGTCCTCCTCATCGAGGGAGCGGTCCCCGGCGCCAGGAATGGGCTCCTACGCATCTGCCGGTCGCCCAAGACCCCCGCAAGCATCGCCGGCATAGAGCGAGCAGTTGCCGAAGAGGAAGAGCCCGTCGTCGAAGAGACGGCTGTTGAGGTGGAGGCGGAGGCCGGAGAAGAAGAAGCATCTGTCAACGAGGAGGCTCCCGCTGAGGCGGAGACCCCTGAAGAGCAGTCTGACGATAAGGAATGATGGAACTCACGGTTCGCAGTCCCGAAGGCAAGCAAGTTGAGCCGATCAAGGCCGATGACCTGGTCTTTGGTGTCAGACCGCACCTCGCTGTCGTGCATCAGGCGTTGCTGGCCCAGCTCGCCAACCGGCGGGCCGGGTCGGGCAGCACCAAGACGCGCGGCGAGGTCGCGGGGAGCACCGCCAAGGTACGCCGTCAGAAGGGATTGGGACGTGCCCGGCTGGGCAGCATCCGGTCACCTGCTATCCGTCACGGCGGTATCGCCTTTGGCCCGAAGCCCCGCAGCTTCAGTCAGCACCTCCCCAAGCGGATGCGCCGTCTGGCCATCCGCTCTGTCCTCTCCGCTAAGGCCGCCGACGGCTCTCTCCAGGTGATAAGCATGCTGAGCCTTCAGAAGCCGCGAACAAAGGATGTGGTGGCGCTGCTGGGGAATCTGGGGCTGGAGCGCTCGACCCTCCTCGTCACTGAGGATACTGACAGGAACATCGTCACGAGCGCCCGCAACCTGGAGAGGGTGAAGGTCTTGCCGGCGCCCTATCTGAACGTATCGGACATGCTTTCCCACCAGCACCTGCTGATGACCGTAGGTGCGGTGAGAAAGGCGGAGCAGCTTTGGGGTGGCGACAGGGCGCTGCGCCGCCGAGCGCCGATTCCGGCGCTTGAGCCTGCTCGAGCAGGCTCCCGCTCCGCGGACGCGGCGGCGCACAGCCCCCGCTCCGCCGCCCTGTCAGCCCGCTCCGCGGGCACGGCGGCGGCGCACAGCGGCCCCCGCTCCAGCCGCCACTGTCGAGGAGGCTCCGGCCGCTCCGCAGGCACGGCGGCGGCGCACAGCGGCTCCCGCTCCAGCCGCCACTGTCGAGGAGGGCTCGGATGCCTAAAGAGATCCATCCCTACACCGTCCTCCTGCGGCCGCTGGTCACTGAGAAGAGCACCATCCTCGCCAGCCAGAACCAGTACGTCTTCAAGGTGGCGACGGCTGCCAACAAAATGCAGATCAAACATGCCGTAGAGCTCGCCTTCGACGTGAAGGTGAAGGCCGTGAACGTCATGAACGTGCGGGGCAGAGTGCGGCGCTTTCGCACCGGGCCTGCCGCGGCGCCTGACTGGAAGAAAGCCATCGTGACCCTGCAGGCGGGCCACAAGATAGAGCTTATCGAAGGAGTATAGCCGGGGGCCGGCGCCGGAGCCCGATCGGGCGAGAGGCAGCGGCGGACCGGATGCGATGATGAGAGGCAGCGACAGAGATGCCGGTTAAGCAGTACAAGCCGACGTCGCCGGGGCGGCGGGGAATGAGCGGCTTCACCTTCGCCGAAGTGACGAAGAAAGAGCCCGAGAAGTCCCTGCTGAAGCCCCTCCGGCGCAAGGCGGGACGCAACAACCAGGGGCGCATCACCGTGCGCCACCGCGGTGGTGGTTCCCACCGGCGTCTCCGCATAATCGATTTCAAGCGGGACAAGCTGGGTGTGCCGGGTCGTGTCGCCAGCATCGAGTACGACCCCAACCGCAGCGCCCGCATCGCCCTCATCTTCTATCGAGACGGCGACAAGAGATACATACTGGCGCCGGTTGGCCTCGAAGTCGGTGACATGATAGAGGCGGGGCCAAAAGCCGATATCCGGCTGGGCAACGCCATGGCCCTGAAGGATATACCCACCGGCACCGCGATCCATAACATCGAGCTTAGCCCGGGCCGGGGCGGCCAGATCGTCCGCAGCGCCGGCTCGACCGCCCAGCTCATGGCCAAAGAGGGTGAATTCGCCCTCGTGCGGCTGCCCTCCGGCGAGTTGCGGCGCGTCCCGGCGGACTGCACCGCCACCATCGGCCAGGTGAGCAACGTTGAGAACAGCATGATAAAGCTGGGCAAAGCCGGTCGCTCTCGCTGGAAGGGACATCGTCCGACGGTTCGCGGCTCGGCCATGAACCCGCGCGACCATCCCCACGGTGGTGGTGAAGGAAAAGCGCCTATCGGTATGCCGGGGCCCAAGACCCCTTGGGGGAAGCCGGCCCGCGGCTATCGCACCCGCCGCCGCCATGACGGCGACAAGTACATCGTCAGAAGCCGGCATAAAGCCTAGGAGAATCCTGTGTCGCGTTCTACCAAGAAGGGCCCGTTCATCGACCCGAAACTCCTGAAGAAGGTGGAGGCAGTCCGGCGCTCCGGCCAGCGGACGATTATCCGCACCTGGTCGCGGGCCTCAACCGTCATGCCGGAGATGGTTGGTCTGACCGTCGGTGTTCATGACGGCCGCCGGCACGTGCCCATCTTCATCACCGAGAACATGGTGGGTCACAAGCTGGGAGAGTTCGCTATGACCCGTCTCTTCCGCGGCCACGGCGGTCGCACGGCCCAGACCACCCAGGTGCGCAGGAAGTAATACACAGGCGGCGGATGAGATTAGTGAGGGATATTCGTGGAAGTTAGCGCCAAGGCGAAGCAAGTAGGAGTATCGGCGCGCAAGGTGCGCCTCGTGCTCGAGCATCTGCCCGGTAAGCGGATCGACGAGGCGCTTACTATGCTCCGCTACCTGCCTGTGCCCAGCGCTCGCGTCGTCGCCAAAGTCGTCAAGTCGGCCGCGGCCAATGCTGAGAACAACTACCAGCTTTCCCTGTCGGACCTGCGGATAAAGGCCGCCTACGCCGACGAGGCAGTAACCATCAAGCGTAGCCGCGCCCGTGCTCGGGGCAGATCCAGCCCCATACTGCGTCGGGCCAGCCACATCACCGTCGTGGTCGAAGAGGAGGGATAGAGTGGGCCATAAGGTGCACCCCATAGGATTCCGCCTCGGTGTCATCTACGGTTGGCAGAGCAAGTGGTACGCCGACCGGCATTACAGCGAACTCCTTCATGAGGACCTGACCATCCGGGGCACTATCGCCAAGGCCTTGCCCGATGCGGGCATCTCCCGCGTCGAGATCGACCGCAACGCCAACATGGTCTCCGTCACCGTTCACACCGCGCGCCCCGGCATCGTCATCGGGCGGGGTGGCCAGAGGGTCGACGAGCTCAGGCAGAAGCTTGAGGGCCTCAGCGGGCGGCGGGTACGCGTCAACATCGTCGAGATCCGCCAGCCGGAGCTCGACTCCGCGCTCGTCGCTCAATCGATTGCCGAGCAACTCGGGCGTCGGGTCTCCCACCGCCGGGCCATGAAGCAGGCGGTCACGCGCACCATGCAGCGGGGAGCGCTGGGGATCAAGATAATCGTCGGTGGCCGCCTCGGTGGCGCCGAGATGTCCCGTCGCGAGACGGAGAAATCCGGTCAGGTGCCTCTCCACACCCTGCGTGCGGATATCGACTACGGGACGGCGGAGGCCCATACGACCTTCGGCCGTATCGGTGTGAAAGTCTGGATATACAAGGGCGAGATCCTTCCCGAGCTTAAAGCTCCGGCACCCGTGCGTGCCCGTAGAGGAAGAGACCGCCGAGACAACAGAGACTGAAGAGGAGACAGCGGCAGCACCCCCCGTCGAGGAGGCCGCCGTCTCCCAAGAAGAGAAGGCTTCGGAGTAAGAGATGCTTCAACCCAAGCGGGTCAAGCACCGCAAAGTGCATCGCGGCAAGATGCGCGGCATGGCCGCCGGAGGCAACCAGGTCACCTTTGGTGAATTCGGCCTCCAGGCAGTCGGCCGGGCCTGGGTGGATGCCCGCCAGATAGAAGCCGCCCGTCGGGCGATTACTCACTACGTGCGCCGTGGCGGCAAGGTCTGGATCCGCATCTTCCCCGATAAGTCGGTCACCGCCAAGCCGGCCGAGACCCGCATGGGTAGCGGCAAGGGGGCTCCCGATCGCTGGGTGGCGGTCGTTAAGCCCGGGCGTATGCTCTTCGAGCTGGCCGGTGTGCAGCGTAACGTGGCCCAAGAGGCGATGCGCCTCGCTGCCCACAAGCTGCCGATCGAGACGCGCTTTGTAGCTAGGGAGCACGAAGGGGCATAGGGCGATGGCTCGTCGCAAGAAGAAAACAGCAGTGCAGGAGTTGCGAGTCCTCTCCGACCACGACCTCGCTCAGAGGCTGGAGGAGTCCTATCGCCAGCTATTCACCCTGCGCCTCAAGGTGTCGACGCGGCAGCTCGCCAACCATCGAGAACTGCCGAAAGTCAAACATCAGATAGCACGGATCAAGACCGTTCAGCGAGAACGAGAGCTGACGGCGGTCTGGGAAGCAGCCAAGGCAGAGGGAAGCTAAACTATGTACACCCGTCGTAGGGCTCAAGTGGGCGTCGTGGTCGGCAACAAGATGCAGAAGACGGTCATCGTTGCCGTCGAAAAGCACAAGCGCCACCTTCTCTACAAGAAGAGCAGGCGTTTCACCAAGCGCTACAAGGCTCATGACGAAAAAGATGCCTGCGCCCTCGGCGACACCGTGCGCATCATCGAGAGCCGCCCCCTCTCCCGCGAGAAGCGCTGGCGGGTGACTGAGATAATCGCCCGCCACGAGGTGGCCGAGGTCGACCCGCGCGAGATCGACAACGCTATCCTCCAGCGGATTGCCGCCGAAGCCCCGGCGCCGGCAAAGGCCGCGCCCGCCAAGGCAGCGAAGAAGAAGGCGGCGCCGCCGGAGCCGGTAGCGGCGGTCGAGCCGGAGCCGGCAACTGAGGCCGAGCCCGAGGCGGAGTCGGTAGTAGCTGAGGCTCAGCCCGAAGCAGAGGCAGTCTCGGTGGAAGCGGCGGCCGAATCGGAGCCGGCAACTGAGGCCGAGCCCGAAACAGAGACGGCGGTGGTGGTCGCTGATGCAGAGCCCGACGCCGAAGCCGCCGTTGAGGCAGAGCCGGCTGTCGAAGAGGAAGAGACGAAGCAGGACGGGGAATGATCCAGATATACAGCCGCCTCAAAGTGGCCGACAACACCGGCGCCCGCCAGATAATGTGCATCCAAGTGTCTGGGGGCACGGGACGCCGCTACGCCCGCGTCGGCGATGTCATCGTGGCCAGCGTTAAGCAGGCCCAACCCGGCGGCAGCGTCAAGAAGGGCGAGGTAGTCAAGGCGGTCGTGATTCGCACCGCCAAGACCTACGGTCGTGAGGACGGCTCCTACATCCGCTTCGACGATAACGCCGCCGTCATTTTGAGCGACGCTGAAAACCCGAAGGGCACCCGCATCTTCGGTCCCGTGGCGAGAGAACTGCGGGAAAGGAACTTTATGAAGATAGTCTCTCTCGCGCCAGAGGTAGTATGAACAAGATCAAGCGTGACGATACGGTTTTCGTCATTACCGGTAAGGACCGCGGCAAGCAGGGGCCCGTCCGCCGCGTGATTCCTAGGGAAGGGCGACTCGTCGTCCAGGGCATCAACATGGTGAAGAAGCACCAGAAGCCGCAGGCTCACGGCACCCAGGCCGGCATCATCGAACGGGAAGCCCCCATTCGCGTGTCCAACGTCATGCTTGTCTGCAAGAGCTGTCAAAAACCGACGCGGGTGGGGTTCGCCCCGCGCCCCGATGGGGTTAGAGCCCGTGTCTGCCGCAAATGCGGAGAATTCATAGACTAGGAGCGGAGCTTGGCACCCAGACTCAAAGAGTTCTATCGCCAGGAAGTCCTGCCGGCCCTCATGAAGGAGTTCAATCACACGAACCCCATGGAGGCGCCACGGCTGGAGAAGATCGTGCTCAACATCGGTCTTGGCGAAGCGCTCCAGAACCCGAAGGCGCTCGATTCGGCTGCCGCCGACATCGCCGCTATCGCCGGCCAGAAGCCGGTCATCAACCGGGCGAAGCGCTCCATCGCCAACTTCAAAGTCCGGCAGGGCAACCCGATCGGCCTCATGGTCACCGTTCGCGGCGACCGCATGTGGGAGTTCTATGACCGTCTGGTCAACGCTGCCCTGCCCCGCATCCGCGACTTCCACGGCGTCTCCGGCAAGGGCTTCGACGGCCGTGGCAACTACAGTCTTGGTCTGCGTGAGCAACTGATATTCCCGGAGATCGAGTACGACAAGATCGACAAGATCCGCGGTCTCCAAGTGGTAATAGTGACGACGGCTAGTACGGACGAGGAGGGCAAGCGGCTGTTGCAGCTACTGGGAATGCCCTTCAGTCACAACTGACGCTCCAGTAAGAGGAGTAACCTGTGGCCAAAACATCCATGATCGTCAAGTCTCAACGGCCGCCCAAGTTCAGCACGCGGCAGAAGAACCGCTGCCGTCTCTGCGGTCGCCCCCGGGCGTATATGCGTATGTTCGGCATGTGTCGCATCTGTTTCCGCCATCTGGCCCTAGTGGGACAGCTACCCGGCGTCAAGAAATCGAGTTGGTAGGGAGGAAGAAGACTTGAGGGGCTGCATGACGCGCGGCGGAGATACCCCCGGAAGGAGGCGATAGCATGAATATGACTGATCCCATCGCCGATATGCTCACTCGGATTCGCAACGCCATCATGGCTCGGCATGATGAGCTGCGGCTTCCCACGTCCAAGATGAAGGTTGCCATCGCTCGCGTGCTCAAGGAAGAGGGCTTTGTCAGCGATTTCGAGGAGGTCAGCGAAGGCCCCCGCCGGTTCCTGCGACTTCGGTTGGCGTACACCGGCAAGAAAGAGCCCGTCCTTTCCGGGCTGCAGCGGGTCAGCAAACCCGGCCTTCGCGTCTATGTGCAAAAGCGCGAGATCCCGCGTGTCTATGGCGGACTGGGTATCGCCATCCTATCTACGCCGCAAGGGATCATGACCGGGTCGCAGGCCTGGCACCGCCACATCGGCGGTGAGGTGCTCTGCTACGTTTGGTAAGTATCGAAGTGCCGGCTCGTTGGCCGCACAGGATTAGAGGAGGAGCTTAGATGTCGAGGGTGGGTCGCCAGCCCATCGCCCTCCCCGAAAGGGTGAAGGTCGATATAGAAGGCACGCACGTAACCGTGCGCGGCCCTAAGGGAGATCTGTCCCGCGACGTCTCCCCGGAGATGAGCCTTCGCCTCGAGGAAGGCCAACTGCTGGTCAGCCGTCCCAGCGATGCGCCCCGTCACCGTGCTCTCCACGGCCTCACCCGCAGCCTGATCGCCAACATGGTGATCGGCGTCGACACCGGCTTCAGCAAGACGCTGGAGATCTACGGCCTCGGCTATCGGGTTGAGCAGCGGGGGGCCAATCTGGTGTTCAGCCTCGGTTTCTCCCATCCCGTCGAGATACCGCCGCCGCCGGGCATCACGTTGGAAGCGGACGGGACCAACCGATTTCACATCCGCGGCAGCGACAAGGAACTGGTGGGACAGATCGCGGCGAATCTCCGCGCCCTTCGCCCGCCGGAACCCTACAAAGGTAAGGGCATCCGCTACGCCGGCGAAGTGGTCCGCCGCAAGGCCGGCAAGGCGGGAAGGGCCGTTAAGGGTTAAGGAACGCTAGCAGGATAAGCGATGAGTAAGCAACACACGGCTGTAGCTGCCAGAGAGCGGCGACATCGACGGGTACGCCGGAAGGTCCGGGGTACCGCCGTTCGGCCTCGCCTCTGCGTCTTCCGCAGCCTGACCCACATCTATGCCCAAGTGATAGACGACGACTCCGGGCGCACGCTCATGGCGGCGTCCGACAAGGAAAATGAGATGGCTGCGCAGGCAAACGGCAAGGCCAAGACCGCCGTCGCCGGCCTCGTCGGCCGCCTCATTGGTCAACGGGCGCGGGAAAAGGGTATCGAACAGGTAGTCTTCGACCGCGGCGGTTACAAGTTTCATGGGCGCGTCAAGGCCCTGGCCGACGCCGCGCGCGAGGCGGGCCTGCGCTTCTAAAGGACTTATAGTAATGGTAAGAGCGGAGCAATTCCAAACTGTTGAGCCGGAACTGACCGAGAAGGTCGTCCACATCAACCGTGTCGCCAAAGTGGTCAAGGGTGGCCGCCGCTTTCACTTCAGTGCTATCGTTGTCGTGGGTGATGGCAGAGGCAAGGTCGGCGTTGGCATGGGGAAGGCGCGGGAAGTTGCCGAGGCTATTCGTAAGGGCTCGGCAATCGCCCGCAAGAGCCTCATCCAGGTGCCGCTTGCCGCATCGACCATCCCCCATTCGCTGCTGTGCAAGTACTGCGCCGCCAAGGTGCTGATCAAGCCCGCTGCCCCCGGCACCGGTGTCATCGCCGGCGGCGGCGTTCGCGCCATCATGGAAGTGGCCGGCGTCAGCGACGTCCTGGCCAAGTCCCTCGGCAGCGACAACCCCGTCAACGTGGTGCGGGCGACGATGCTCGGCCTTTCCCGTCTTCGAGACCCCCGGGCAGTGCGGGCGAAGCGGCGGGCCGCTGTCAAGGCGGAGGTGAAGAGTGGCGGCAACGCTTAAGATCACCTGGAAGAAGAGCGCCATCGGCTACCGCGAGGACCAGAAGCGCACGATCCGTGCCCTGGGACTGCGGCGGTTGGGCCAGTCGGTCGTTCATGGTGACTCGCCAACTGTGCGTGGTATGATACAAAAGGTTCGGCATCTGTTGTTAGTGGAAGAGGAGCGGTAGGTGTATCAGCACGATCTGCGGCAACCGCCTGGCGCCCGCCACCGCTCCAAGAGAGTGGGGCGCGGCAACTCCAGCGGCCACGGCACCTATTCCGGTCGCGGCCTAAAGGGGCAAAAGGCGCGCGCCGGCGGCGGCGTCCGCGCCAGCTTTGAAGGCGGCCAGTTGCCGCTCGTCCGCCGCATGGGACGCAAGCGCGGCTTCACCAACATCTTTCGCGTCGAATACGAGACGGTGAACCTTTCCCGCCTCGACCGATTTGCCGCCGGCAGCGAGGTGACGCCGGAGACGCTGTTGAGCGCGCGGATCATCAAAGACCAGCGGAAGCCGCTCAAAGTCTTGGGAAACGGTGCCCTCAAGAGGCCCCTAACCATACGTGCCCACAAGTTCTCTGCCTCCGCCCGCCAAAAGATAGAGGCCGCCGGAGGTAAGGTAGAGGAGCTGACACATGGCAGCGAATAGGCAGGCGGCCCAGCCCGTCATGCCCCGTCTGCTGCAGGCGATCGTGCAGTCGTTCCAGCAGCCGGACATCCGGCGGCGGCTTCTCTTTACCTTGGGCCTGCTGATCGTGTTCCGCTTTGTTGCCCACGTGCCCATCCCGGGAACGAACTCGGAGCAACTCAAGAACGCCTTCGAGGGGAACGCTGTCCTGGGCTATCTCAACCTCTTCTCTGGTGGCGCCCTGCGCAGGCTGAGCGTCGCCGCTATGGGTGTCTACCCCTACATCACCTCCACCATCGTCATGCAGCTCCTTGTTCCCATCATTCCCTCCCTTCAAGCGCTGTCCAAGGAAGGCGAGGCGGGGCGGAACAAGATAACCCTCTACACCTACTGGCTGACCGTGCCCCTGGCGATCCTCCAGGGCTACAGCCAGTTGCTCGTGCTCGAGCGCGCCGGGGCTGTCAGTGGCATCGGCTTCTCTGGAGGTGATGCTCTGCCCACCTTTGCCGCCGTCCTGTCGATGACCGCCGGCACTCATCTTCCTCGTCTGGATAGGCGAGCTCATCACCGAGAACGGCATCGGCAACGGCATCTCCCTTATCATCTTTGGTGGCATCGTCGCCGGCATGCCCTCCCTCATCCCCAGCATCGCCAACTCCTCGGCGGGCCTCGCCGGGATCGGCCTGCTGGCGATCCTCGGTCTCGTTCTCATAGCCCTTATCGTCTTCTTCTACGAAGCGCAGCGGCGGGTGCCCGTGCAGTACGCCCGCAGCATGTTCCGAGGCGGCCGTATGTACCGCCAGTCGGGCCAGACCCACATACCCCTGCGCGTCAACTCCGCCGGCATGATTCCGCTCATCTTCGCCTACTCCCTCGTCGTCTTCCCGGCGACGGCGGCCCAGGCGTTCGAGAACTCCAACACCCAGTGGGTACACAATTTCGCCAAGTTCATCGCCGGCACGTTCAGCCCCGGCAACACTCCCTACTACATCATGGTCTTCCTGCTTGTGGTCGCCTTCGCCTTCTTCTATACGCTGGTCATCTTCCAGCAACAGAACCTGGCGGAGAACCTGCAGCGACAAGGAGGATTTGTCCCCGGCATAAGACCGGGCCGTCCCACTCAGGATTACATCATGCGTGTGCTTGTGCGCATCACCTGGGCCGGCGCCATCTTCCTGGGGGTGGTGGCCATCGTGCCCTTCTTCACCACCAAGTTCACCAACGTGCAAGCCTTGCAGATCAGCAGCACCGGCCTACTCATCATGGTGGGTGTGGTGCTTGACACCATGAAACAGTTGGAAGCCCAGCTCCTTATGAGGAACTACGCCGGCTTCATCCGGTAGAGCATTAGGAGGAGACCTTGATTATTATCCTGCTAGGAGCGCCCGGCGCGGGCAAAGGCACTCAGGCTGACGCTATCTCTCAGCAGGCTGATATTGCTCACATCGCCACCGGCGACCTCTTTCGGGAGAACATCCGCAACGAGACTGAGCTGGGGAAACAGGCGAAGGTCTTCGTCAACCGCGGTGAGCTAGTCCCCGACGAGCTCACGGTGCGGATGCTCCTCGACCGGCTGGAGCGGCCTGACTGCCAGAAGGGGTGCTTGCTGGACGGCTTTCCCCGCACCCTCGACCAGGCGAAGGCCCTCGACGTGGCCCTCAAGGACCGGGGACAGGCCGTGGACAAGGTTCTCTACATAAACGTGGGCGAAGAAGAGGTGGTCGCCCGGCTGGGTGGCCGCTGGACCTGCCGCCAGTGCGGCGCCGTCTACCACGAGAAATACCAACCGCCCAAGGTGGAGGGCCGCTGCGACAAGTGCAACGGCGAGCTCTACCAGCGGGACGACGATAAGCCGGAAACGGTGCGGAACCGCCTCGGCGTCTTCAACCAGCAGACCGCGCCGCTCATCGATTACTATACCCGGGCGGGCAAGCTGGTCGAGGTGAACGGCGAACAAGACACCGCTTCCGTGGGGAAAGACCTACTGAAGGCGGCGGGGCTTTAGCCTCGCGATAACGAAGAGAAGGAGCGTCGCGGCTGCCTGACCAGGTCCGATGCCCATTATCATTAAATCGGAAAAGGAGATAGCGACAATAAGAGAGGCCGGCCGGATCGTCGCCCAAGTGCTTCAGATCCTGGCAGAGGCGGTGAAGCCGGGTCTCTCCCGAAAAGAGCTGGACAAGATCGTCCGGCGGGAGTTCGCGGCGCGGGGGGCCAAGCCCGCTTTCCTGGGATACCGGGGCTATCCCGCCAGCGTGTGCGTCTCCATCAACGATGAGATCGTCCATGGCATCCCTGACGGTAGGGTGTTCCGCGAAGGCGATATCGTCAGCATTGACCTGGGTGCCACCTATAAGGGTTTTGTCGGCGACGCCGCCATCAGCGTTGGTGCCGGGCGGTTGGACGCCGAGGCAGAGCGCCTTCTCCGGGTAACGGAGAGCGCGCTTTACAAAGGGATCGCGGCTGCGCGGGCGGGAGTGCCGCTCGGCGCCGTCTCCCATGCCATACAGGTAGAGGCGGAGGGACAGGGCTTCTCCGTAGTGCGGGAGTACGTCGGGCACGGCGTCGGTCGGCAGATGCACGAAGAGCCGCAGGTGCCCAACTTCGGCCCGCCCGACCGGGGCCCAGTCCTGAAGAAGGGGATGGTGCTCGCCATCGAGCCGATGGTGAATGCGGGCGACTGGCGCACCAAGAGGCATGACGACAACTGGACCGTCAGCACTCTTGATGGCAGCCTCTCTGCCCATTTCGAGCATACGATCGCCATCACCGACGGCGAGGCGCAGATCCTGACGCTGCCCTAGGGGGCGGCGCAAAGTAAGACTTGTTTTGGGGAGGTTATGCCTAGAAAAGAATCCATCGAAGTGGAAGGCGTGGTGAAGGAGGCCCTGCCCAACGCCATGTTTAGAGTGGAGCTTGCCAACGGGCACCGGGTTCTTACCCACATATCGGGGAAAATACGGCTCCACTTCATACGGATTCTGCCCGGCGACCGGGTGCTGGTAGAACTCTCACCCTACGACCTAACGCGGGGCCGGATAACCTACCGGTTCAAGTAAGATAGGGAACAAAGAGCGTCAAGATGAAGGTTAAAGCTTCCGTCAAAGTGCGCTGCGAAAAGTGCCGCATCGTCCGGCGCAAGGGCGTCCTTAGGGTCATCTGCCCTAATCCCAGGCACAAGCAGCGTCAGGGCTGATGCCCGGACATACGTTGTCCCCCTAGGGGGTCGGATCAGGAGGAATCATGGCTCGTATCGCCGGCGTGGATATTCCCAACGATAAGCAGATCGCTATATCGCTGACCTACATCTACGGTATTGGCCGCACCCAGGCGCAGAAGATCCTGGCCCAGACCAATGTCGACCCCACCGCGCGCGTGCGTGACCTGACGGACGAAGAGATCAACCGCGTCCGTGAGGTCATCGACAAGGGCCACATTGTGGAAGGGGACCTGCGCCGCGAAGTGCGCCAGAATATCCAGCGTATGGTTGAGATCAACTGCTATCGGGGCGTGCGGCACCGCCGCGGCCTGCCTGTGCACGGCCAGCGGACACGCACCAACGCCCGAACCAAACGAGGCGTGCGCCGCACCGTCGCCGGCAAGCGGCGGGCAATCGCCAAGAAGTAAGAGAGGATGAAGGCCTGTGGCTGAGAAGAAGGTCAAGACAAGGACTAGAAAACGAGAACGCAAGTCAGTTCCCAAGGGGCGGGCCTACATTCAGTCCACCTTCAATAACACCGTGATCACGATGACCGATCCGGCGGGGAACGCCATCGCCTGGAGCAGCGGCGGTGGCGCCGGCTTCAAGGGTTCGCGCAAGAGCACACCCTACGCCGCCCAGTTGGCGGCCCAGCAGGCGGCCCGCCGAGCGATGGACCATGGGATGCGACAAGTGGATGTCTTTGTCAAGGGCCCGGGCAGCGGCAGAGAGGCCGCCATCCGTGCCCTTCAGAGCGCCGGCCTGGCCGTCCTTAGCATCCGCGATGTCACCCCTATACCGCACAACGGGTGCCGCCCTCCCAAGCGCCGGAGGGTCTAAAGGGGCAAAGGAGACAACCCTAAATGGCTCGATACACTGGACCTGTATGTAGACTGTGCCGTCGCTACGGCGATGCACTGATGCTCAAGGGCGAAAGGTGCTACACCAAGTGCGCCTTCCAAAAGCGACCGCAGCCGCCCGGCTACCGCCTACCTCGACGGCGCCGGGTCTCCGACCGCGCCATGCAGTTGCGGGAGAAGCAGAGGGCTCGCTACACCTACGGCGTCCTGGAACGGCAGTTCCGGCGCTACTATGCCGAGGCTGTGCGGCGCCCCGGCGTGACCGGCGACAACCTCGTTCGCCTGCTGGAGAGCCGCCTCGACAACGTCGTCTACCGCCTGGGCTTCGCCGACTCCCGTGCCCAAGCGCGGCAACTGGTGAACCACGGGCACCTAGCAATCAACGGACGCAAGACCGGCATCCCCTCGGCCCTCGTCAAGGCCGGCGACGTCGTCGGCTGGACCGAGTCGGGGAAGAAGACCGAATACTTCAAGATTGTCCAGGAAACGGTGACGAATAAAGAGATTTCACCCTGGGTGGTCCTGGACAAAGAGACCATGACGGGACGCGTGCTGCGTGCCCCAGAGATTGCTGAGGCAGGGATCAAGTTCGATCCCCTAGTAATCGTCGAGTACTATTCGCGGTAAGCGCTAGTGAGCTTATAGCTGGAGGCCAGAGAATTGATTGGTCCTCAACCTTTAGACTTGGATCGGGAGGGCGCCATGCGATCTGAATTGGTAGCCCCACACATTGAGATAGAAGAAGAGAGCGACAACTACGCGCGTCTTGTCGCAGAGCCCCTGGATTCGGGATTCGGGACCACTCTGGGCAACGCCCTCAGGCGCGTATTGCTCGGCTCTCTCCCTGGGGCCGCCGTAACCTCCGTCCGTATAGAGGAGGTGGAGCACGAGTTCTCGACGATCTCTCACGTCAAGGAGGACACAATGGAGTTTCTCCTCAACGTGAAAGACATCCGGCTGCGGGCCCTCTCCGATCGCCCCGGCAAACTCTACCTTGAGGCGAGCGGCGAGAAACGCGTAACAGCCGGCGACATCCAGACCACGGCGGACTACGAGATCGTCAACCCCGACCTGCACCTCGCTACTTTGAACTCCGGGAAAGCGCACCTTACCGTCGAGTTCAACGTCGAGCCCGGCCGTGGCTACATCCCCGCCGGCGAGCGTGATGGTCTGCCCATCGGCGTCATCCCCGTCGACTCGATCTTCACCCCCGTCCGCAAGGTCAACTATCGCGTGGAGCGGACCCGTGTCGGCGGCATAACCGACTACGACCGCCTCGTCCTTGAGGTATGGACCGAC
Organism: uncultured Chloroflexia bacterium; assembly: GCA_963763495.1. Lineage (GTDB taxonomy): Bacteria > Chloroflexota > Dehalococcoidia > DSTF01 > JALHUB01 > DAOUEO01. Next base: position 82,567 of record CAVXOY010000019.1, on the reverse strand, counting down.
AACAGCATCACCGGCGTGGAGGCTGTCAGTCAGAGCGCCTCCATCATCGTCGAGCAGTTGACAATGTTCGCCCATCTGGGCAAGCCGCAGCCGGCGATGGTCGAGAGGGGCCTCGGGATGGGAGCAGCCCTCACCCCCGAGAGCTATAACACCACTATCGAGAACCTCAGCCTCTCCGTGCGCGCCTACAACTGCCTGAAGCGCAGCGGCCTCATGACCGTGGGACAGGTGCTGGAGAAGAGCGAGGATGAACTGCTCGCCCTGCGCAACTTTGGGCGAAAGTCCTATGACGAACTGAAGGCCAAACTCGTCCAGTTGGGCTTCCTCCAGCCCGAGTCCCTGGAAGAGGGAGAGATGCCGTCCTTTGAGGAGGAAGAAGAGGAGGATGAGTCGCTAGGTAACCTGGGCACCGCCCTCCTCCAGGCGCTCCGCAAGTCGGGCAAGGACATCCCAGTGGTTGAGGAAGAAGAACAAGCGCAAGAAGAAGAACAGAAAGAAGAAGAATAGCCGGGGCCGCCTGCCGTGAGGCAGAGCCCTGGTTGCGGGAACAACTATGAGACATCAAATTGCCGGTCGAAAGTTCGATAGGTCCACTTCGCAGCGGCGGGCCCTCTTCCGCGGCTTGGTGACTGATCTCCTCCGCTACGAGAAGATCCGCACCACCGAGGCCAAAGCCAAAGAGGTCCAGCCGATGGCGGAGAAGATGATAACGCTGGGAAAGGACGGCACCCTTCATGCCCGCCGTCAGGCCAGCAGCTTCGTCACCGACCCTAGTGTCGTCAAGAAAGTGTTCGACGAGATCGGCCCCCGCTACGCGGACCGTCCCGGCGGCTACACCCGCATCGTTAAGCTGGGCCGCCGTTTGGGCGATGGCGCCGCCGTCGCCCAGCTTGAGCTCGTATAGCCGAAAGCGGACGCGACCGTCGCGGACCCGCTGAGAGATGGCAGCGAAGGGACAACCGATAGAGGGCACCGCTCGACGGATTGCCCTGGTTTTAGAATATGACGGCAGCCGCTACGGCGGCTCCCAAATACAGAAGAACGCGCCTACCATCCAGGGAGAGCTGGAAGAGGCGATAGGGAAGCTCACCGGCGAGAAGCGCCGCGCCGCCTTCGCCGGTCGCACCGACGCCGGCGTCCATGCCCGCGGCCAGGTCGCCTCCTTCCTTACACAGGCGCCGTACGAAATCGATGTCTTCGTCAGAGGGCTCAACCACTGGTTGCCCGAAGACATCGCCGTGCGGCGGGCCCTGGAAGCGCCGCTGGACTTCGACCCCCGGCGGCGGGCGCGCAGGCGGCTTTACCGCTACCTGATATATAATGAACCGGCGCCATCGCCCCTGCTGAGGAGCCGGGCGTGGCACGTGGCAGAACCTTTAGATACAGGCGCTATGGCCGAGGCGGCGGCCTGTCTCGTCGGCAGGCACGATTTCGCCGCCTTCGCCGGTGAGCCGGATGGCCCGCGGGCGAGCACCGTCCGCACCGTCTACCGGCTCGAATTGCGCCGGCGTGGTTGCCTGATCATCCTGCTGATGGAGGCTGATGCCTTCCTGCCCCATCAGGTCCGGCGTACCGTCGGGCCACTCGTAGAAGTGGGGTTGGGACGGCAGACGCCCGCAGAGTTCGCGCGGGTGCTCCAGGAGGGGCGCCCGGGAGCGGCCGGCCCGGCGGCTCCGCCGCAGGGGCTCTGCCTGATGCGGGTCACTTATACGGATTTGAATCTGGGCGAAGAGATTGAGATAGATGAAGACCTATAGCGTTAAGGCAAAAGATATCGTACCGCAGTGGCACGTCGTCGACGCTGCCGACCAGTCGTTGGGCCGTCTCGCCGTGCGCGTCGCCTCCCTCCTACGGGGAAAGCACCGCCGCGACTTCACGCCCAACCTGGACATGCGTGACTTCGTGATCGTCGTGAACGCCGGCAAGGTGCGCTTCAGCGGCAACAACAAGATGCGCGACAAGATCTACTACCATCACACCCAGTACCATGGTGGCCTCAGGAAGATCACCTTGGAGAGGATGATGGCTACCCATCCTGGGCGCGTCATCGAGCACGCCGTTCGCGGCATGCTTCCCCACAACCGCCTGGGGGCGCAGCTCTATCGCCACCTCAAGGTCTACGTTGGGCCCGAACACCCGCACCAGTCCCAGGTCAAGGCAGTGCCGGGCCAGGTGGAAGCCGCCATCGCGACGCCTAAGGCGAAGGCAGAACCGGTCGACGAGCCGCCTGCTGCCCCCGCCGAGGAAGCCACCGCGCCTGAGGCCGAGCAGCCTGACCAGACAGAATCGTCGGAGGAGGAGACCTCAGCTTGAACCAGCAATACTACGCCGGCACCGGACGGAGAAAGAGCGCGGTAGCGCGGGTGCGCCTGACCCCGGGCACGGGAGCGGTCGTCATCAATGGCAGGCCGCTGGAAGAGGTTTTCAACCGCCCCATCCATCAGACTCTAGTACTCAAGCCCTTCCGCGTCACCGAGAACCAGGACAAGTTCAACGCCCAGATCAAGGTGGCGGGCGGCGGCATCAGCGGCTGGGCGGGCGCCATCGCCCATGGAATAGCCCGCGCCCTCGTCCACCTGGACGAGAACCTCAGGAAGCCGCTGCGCCAGAACGGTCTTCTGACCCGCGACTCCCGCGTCAAAGAGCGGAAAAAGTACGGCCTCAAGCGGGCCCGCAAGGCGCCGCAGTACACCAAGCGCTAACCTTAGAGTTCTCTGCAATAACGTGGGGCGGGCATCTTGCCCGCCCTCGTTCTTATTCTGCCGCCTGCATGGTCTCATCTGTGGCGATTTAGGGGATACGCCGGCTTTGGTGGAGGAGGCGCTTTCCCGCCCAAGGGGGTTTGGGGGATTCCCCCCAACCAACGGGACTAGGGCGGGTGGGTGGGACGATCTTTCGTCGTCAGGCGCACCCACTCCAGCGTTGCCCAGAGCACCGACGCTCTACTTGTCGGCTGCCTGCCGGTAGGTAGGTGGGGAGATCTTGCGTGTCTGGGGCACCCCTACTTCTCCGCCAACCACCCCTTCAAATGCTGGATCGCAGTCACCGGCGACGGCCTCACCCCGTTCAGCATCGCCAGATAATAGCTCGCGCAGTCGCCGTAGAAGCTCGCCGTCAGCACCCGCGCCAGCTCGCTCTCGCCCTGCGCCGTGACCTGCTCGTCCGACACCCCCGACGCCGCCAGCGCGTCGTGCGTCCCGTTATAGCGCAGAATGATGCGCGGGTTCAGCTTGGGATGGTACAGGAAGACCACGTGCGCCCTCGCCGCGATCTCGCTTGGCAGCCCGTACCCCTCGATAGCGTTATGATTCAGCTCCGATAGCTCCTCGTAGAACGCCCACACCTTGCTGTTCTCGTTGAGCTGCGTCTTCCAGCGATGCGCCGCCTCCGTGAGGACCTCCGCCCCGTAGACCACCGGCAGCTTCCCCTGCAGCCGCGCCGCTAGTTGCTTTGCCGCGTTCTTCTCGAACGGTACCTCGACACCGATCTCGTTCCGTAGCTCCGTCATCAGCGACAGCGCCTCGTCGACCGGCCCGCTCTGGTCGGGCAGCAGGCCTATCGCCTCGCCCAGCGCCAGCAGCGGCATCAGGCTGTGCCCCAGCGCCGACCGCGGCTCGCCCTTGTACTCGAACCGGTAGGCCGCGATACCCTGCTCCTGCGCGATGTCGAACAGCTTTCCGCCCGTCGTCATCACCATCTTCTTCGCCGCCGTCTTCAGCGCCCGCCCGAACGACGACAGCACCTCCTCCGTCTGGCCGCTGTAGCTGGAGGCGACGACCAGCGTCCGCTCGTCGACGATGCCCGGCAGATCGTACCCGCGGTGGACGACGACGGCCTTCTTGCCCTCGCGCACCGCCAGCGCCCGCAGTATGTCCCCCGCGATCGCCGAGCCGCCGAGCCCCAGGATCACCACCTTCTCCACCTGCGCGAAGTCGGCAGGGAAGGAGAACGCCTTCGCCTGCTGCCAGGCCTCCCGGCACTGCTCCGGCAGCCCCTCGACGCGACCGCCCAGGCCGTCGGGATCGTGCCGCGTGTATGTCTCTCGATCATCCAGGACGTGCATCGTTTTAGCTCTCCTTTGTCTCCGCCAGTCCCGCCAGCTCGCGGCCGGCCTTCAGCAGCTCCGGCACCAGACGCTTCTCCGGCACCTCTGTGTATATCCTTATCAGCGGCTCCGTGCCCGAGAAGCGGATGAGCAGCCAGCCCCCGTTCTCCAGCACGAACCGGTAACCATCGATTGTGTCCTGCCCGACGACACCTATTCCGGCAAGCTCCTTTGGCCTGGCGGCTGCGACCCGCTGGACCACCCCGTCTCGCTCCTCCGGCCGCATCTGGACGTCCACCCGGTCGTAGTGATGCGGCCCCACCCGGTCGTAGAGCTCCGCCAGCAGCGCCGACGGTCTCTTGCCGGTGCGGGCCATCAGGTCGAGGAAGTACAGCGCCGCCAGCACGCCGTCCCGCTCCGGGATGTGGCCGCGGAAGGCGTATCCCCCGCTCTCCTCGCCGCCGATGAGGGCGTTCGACTCCATCATCTTCGGCCCCAGGTACTTGAAGCCGACCGCCGTCTCGTACACCGGCACGTCATACAGCTCGCCCAGCCGCTGCACCATCCGCGTCGTCGTCAGCGCCTTGACGATCGCCCCTCGCTCTCCTCGCACCTCCAGCAGGTAGTACGTCAGCAGCCCGAAGACCTGCAACTGGTCGACGTACTCGCCGTTCTCATCCATCACGCCCACGCGGTCGGCGTCGCCGTCTGTCGCCAGTCCCACGTCGGCCTTCTCCGACCGCACCGCCGCCGACAAATCGGCCAGGTTGCGGCCTATCGGCTCCGGCGAGTGCAGCCCGGGGAAGGTGGGATTGCGCTCCCCGTGCAACTCCGTCGCGACGAGGCGTCCTCCCGTCAGCAGCTCCCGCAGATAGCCGATGCCGGCGCCGTACATGGGGTCGATGCACACCTTGAGGCCGGCTGCCCGTATCCGCTCGACATCAACCAGCCGGTGGAGCTGTGCAAGATAGGCCGGTTTGGCGTCGAACCGGACCAGCAGCCCCTGTCGTTCCGCCTCGTCCAGCGCCAGCCGTGGCGGCGGCCCCGACGCCAGGATCTCCGGCAGCGGCGCCTCCAGCCTCGCGACAACCTCCGGCGACGCGCTCCCCGCGTACTCCGGCTTGTACTTGAAACCGTTCCAGCGCGGCGGGTTGTGGCTGGCCGTGATGACGACCGCCCCTCCGGCGCCCTTGTCGAGGATGCTGTAGCTGACCGTCTGCGTGGGGGTGGCGTTTTCGGTGAGATAGACCTTGATGCCGTTCGCCGTCACCACCTCCGCCACCGCTGCCGCGAAGTCCTCCGACGCAAATCGCGTGTCATAGCCGACGACGAGCCCCCGCGACGCGAGGTTGCTCTCCTTCAAGAACTGGGCCACGCTCTGCGCGCACGCCCGCACGTTGTCGAACGTGAAATCCTCAGCGATGATCGCCCGCCAGCCGTCCGTCCCGAACTTGATCACGTTGCCCATAATGCCGTCCCTGTTCTGGAACGATGCAGGAGAGGACCTGCAACTGGTTCAGGTTGAAGGGTGTTTCCCGACCCCTGCCTAAAGGCAGGGGCATCGATTTGCCTTCATATGCCCCAGGCTTCAGCCTGGGGTGCTGCCCACATTTCTCCTAATCCTTCGCCAATCCCTCATGTTCCGGTAGGGTCGGGACTCCGTGCCCGACCTGCCCCCGGGTCGGCCCTTATCGGCTCGCCAGATGCTGCGATGCCTCCGTCACGTCCTTCACCGAATCGACCGGCTTCCAGAAGGCGCTGCTCTTATACCCGTACAGCTTCCCCGCGTCTGCCAGCTCCGGGAAAGCCGTCGTCTCGTGGTCGCCCACATCCGGCAGCATCGCGAAGAACTCGCGGTTGAGCACGTACACCCCGGCGTTTACCCAGTAGGGCAGCAGCGGCTTCTCGGCGAACCCCAGGACCCGCGTCCCTCGCAGCCTGACGACGCCGAAGGGGCTACGCAGCGCCGCCAGCATGATCGTCGCCACCGCGCCCGAGCGTCGGTGACTGCGCAGCAGCGGCGCCAGCGGCTGGTCCGTCAGATTATCCCCGTTCGTGCCGATGACGAACCGCTCTCCCTCCGGCACCTGCTGGAAGCCCTGCTTGAAGGCTCCGCCGCGGCCCAGAGGCTCGTCCTCAATCGAATAGCGGATGCGCAGCCCGAAGCGGCTCCCGTCCCCGAAGTGGTGCTCGATAGCCTCGTGCTTGTAGCCGCACAGCAGCACCGCGTCCGTGACGCCGTTGCTCTGGAGCCACTCCAGGTGATGCTGCAGTATCGGCTTATCGTTGACCGGCACCATCGGCTTCGGTCGGTCCGCCGTCAGCGGCCGCAGCCGCTCTCCCTTGCCTCCTGCCAGTACCAGCGCGAACAATCGTGTTCCCCCTCTCGCGGGTAACTCAAACCAGTCAGCCGGTCGACTCGCAAGCCGTCTAGCGGTCGGCCCGCAGCGCTGCTCGCTCTGCCTTGACCTGCGCCGCGTTCAGCCCCGCCTCTCGACGCAGGATATCCGCCTTGTCCGTCTTCTCCCAGGGCGCGTCTATATCCTCGCGGCCGAAGTGGCCGTAGGCCGCCGTCGCCCGGTAGATCGGCCGTCGCAGGTTCAGTCTCCGGATGATCGCCTCCGGCCGCAGGTCGAAGTGCCTTTCGGATAGAGCCAGCATCTCATCCTCCGACACCCGCGCTGTCCCGAACGCCTCCACCGACAGCGACGTCGGGTGCGACACGCCGATGGCGTAGGAGACGTGCAGCTCCAGCCTGTCCGCCAGGCCCGGCCGCCACCAGGTTCTTCGCCACGTAGCGGGCGGCGTAGGCCCCGGAGCGGTCCACCTTCGTCGGGTCCTTTCCCGAGAAAGCGCCGCCGCCGTGCCGCGCGACCCCGCCGTACGTGTCGACGATGATCTTGCGCCCGGTGAGGCCGGCGTCGCCCATCGGCCCGCCCGTCTCGAACCGTCCGGTCGCGTTGATGAAGAACTTCGTGTCATTGTCGAGCAGGCTGCGCCGGGATCACCTTCCGGATCACCAGCTCCTCGATCTCCTTGTGCAGCAGCTCCTGCTTCACCACCGTGTCGTGCTGCGCCGCGATCACCACCGCCTCCACCCGCTTGGGTACGCCGTAGACGTACTCGACCGTCACCTGCGACTTGCCGTCGGGGCGCAGATAGTGCAGCGTCCCGTCCTTGCGCACCTCCGCCAGCCGCTGGCACAGCTTGTGGGCCAGCGATATCGGCAGCGGCATCAGCTCCGGCGTCTCCGTGCAGGCGAAACCGACCATCATACCCTGGTCGCCGGCGCCGTGCTCCATGTCCTCGTCCTCGCTGATGATGCTCGCGGAACTCCAGCGAGTGGTCGACGCCCTGGGCGATGTCTTTCGACTGCTCCTTGATCGACACCATGACGCCGCAGGTCTCGTAGTCGAAGCCGTACTTCGCGTGCGTGTACCCGACGTGGCGGATCGTGTCTCCTGACGATGGCCGGTAATCTCGACGTAGCAGCTTGTCGTGATCTCTCCCATCACCACGACCAGGCCGGTCGTCGCCGCCGTCTCGCAGGCCACCCGCGCCACCGGGTCCTGCCCGATGATGGCGTCGAGGACGGCGTCGGAGATCTGGTCGCACAGCTTGTCGGGGTGTCCCTCCGTGACCGACTCCGACGTAAGCATCAGGGACGGCGAGTTCATAAACGTTGTCGACATCTGTTCCTCCTCCAGTTCATTGAAGCGGTGTTCGGGCTAAGTCCCCAATTCCCAGCTTGCCAGATAGGCTTCCTGTTCCGGCGTTAGGGTATCGATGCTTATGCCCATCGAGGCCAGCTTGAGCTTTGCGATTTCTTGGTCGATCTCCAGGGGCACCGGATGCACGTCGGGGGGCAGCTTCTTCTCCTGCAAGGCGAGGTGCTCGGCGCAGAGGGCCTGGTTGGCGAAGCTCATGTCCATCACGCTCGCCGGGTGGCCCTCCGCCGCCGCCAGGTTGATGAGCCGTCCCTCGCCCAGGAAGAACAGCCGCTTGCCGTTGCCGAAACGGAACTCCTCGACGAAGGGCCGTATCTCCCGCCGCGCCTCTGCCATCTCCGCCAGCGCCTTCTTGTTGATCTCCACGTCGAAGTGGCCGGAGTTGGCGAGTATCGCCCCGTCCTTGATCTTCTCCAGGTGCGCCCGGTCGATGACGTTGATGTCGCCGGTGACGGTGATGAAGATGTCGCCCAGCGGCGCCGCTTCCAGCATCGGCATGACGCGGAGGCCGTCCATCACCGCCTCCAGGGCCCGCACCGGGTTGACCTCGACGACGATGACCTGCGACCCCATGCCCCGGGCCCGCATCGCCACGCCGCGGCCGCACCAGCCGTAGCCGCAGACGACCACGTTCTTGCCTGCCCAGAGGACGTTGGTGGCCCGCGTGATCCCGTCGAGCGTGCTCTGGCCGGTGCCGTAGCGGTTATCGAAGAGATGCTTGGTGTCGGCCTCGTTCACGGCGATTATCGGGTAGGCGAGGGCGCCGGCGCGGGCCATGCTGGTAAGCCTTATGACGCCGGTAGTCGTCTCTTCCGTGCCTCCAAGCATGTTGGGGATGAGGTCGCGCCGTTCCTTGTGGATCGTCGCCACCAGGTCGGCGCCGTCATCCATCGTGATGTTTGGCTTGTGCTCCAGCGCCTGGTGGATGTGCTGATAGTAGGTCTTGTCGTCCTCGCCCTTCTTGGCGAAGGTGGAGATGCCGTACTCGACGGCCAGGGCGGCGGCGACGTCGTCCTGAGTGCTCAGGGGGTTGCTGGCGCAGAGAGCGGCTTGGGCGCCGCCGTCCGCCAGGGCCAGCATCAGGTTCGCCGTCTCCGTCGTCACGTGGAGGCAGGCGGAGATGCGCACGTTCTTCAGCGGCTTCTCCTTGGCGAACCGCTTCCGGATCAGCCTGATAACCGGCATCTCGCGCGCCGCCCACTCGATGCGCCGTATCCCCTCTTCGGCCAGGGAAACGTCCTTGACGTCGTAAGGCGTAGAAGGTTCTCTAGTCATGCTCAGTGGTATTCTCCTTGCTAGAAATTAGTCCTCGTCTTCATCTTCTGCCAGCGTTACCATCTCCCCGCCTTTGCCGCGGCCGCGCCAGCGGGCCAGGAGCCGCCGCGCCAGAGTGCCGAGGCCAAGCGTCTCCTTGCGCGTGACCCCACACTCGATGAGTTCGCACTCCTCGCGATAGCCCAGGCGCGAGTAGGCGCGGATCGCCGCCGTGTTCTCCGGGGCGACCGTGAGGACGGCCTGCTGGCACGTCTGCAGCAGCGTCTCGGTTACTGCGCCGGTTGCCCGTACGGCAAAGTGATTATTCCGGTGGGAAGGGTGGGTGAACACGTTCCCCACGACTGCAATCCCGTTTTCGCGGCAGACAGCATGCGTGCCGGCCACGGCTACGAGCTGCTGGTCGCTGAATACTCCAAAGTATACCCCTTCTTCGATTCGGCGGGCCCGATAGTAGAACCTGTTGCCCTCGCTGCTGTACAGCCGGTCGACCGCAGGGATATCGCTGTCAGACAGACGCCTAAGCTCCGACCCGTCGGCTGCCTCCTCTCTCTCCTCCGTCGGGACGGCGAAGGAGTCCGCCGTGACCATCATTCGCAGCATCGGCTTGTCATGGGCGAGGGCGAAGAACTGACGCAGCGCCTCTCTGTGATCCACCCGGAACGTTGCGAAGGTCTGCACCGGCCCCGGGTGCAGGCTAAGCAGAGCCTGCAGGGCAAGAGAGTCGCCGAAGGTCACCAGCGCGTTGCCGAGGCCGCCCCGCGAGTGCATCAGCAGCGCCTCTCTCCCGTCTGCCTGCGCCAGCCACCACTCCGACTGAGAGAACAACTCCGGCTCCAACTGGCCGAGGGCGTAGGCCGAATAGGCGGGCTCCGGCTCCAGCAGAAGACGGATCCGCTCGCGGTCCCGCAGCGGCCGCACCAGGAATCTGTAGTCGTTTTTCGCTTTCTGAGTCAGGCTTGTCGGCCTCCTATCGCTGCTAGCCTTGTCCACCTAAGAAGGCATGTACTTACCGATAATGGGCGCGAGTTCCTTCCGAATCTCCGCCGGCACCATCTGCGGCGGTGTCACCAGGGCGTCGCTTAGGGCACGCCCGCACTCGCAGTCGCGCTCTCGAGGCAGCCCTTGGGCGGCGAGAGTGACGACCCGCTGCGCCGTCTCTGCATTCGAAGCGAGATTGGCCAGGATCATCTCCGCGCTCACCGCGCCGTACGATTCGTGCCAGACGTCGTAGTCGGTGACGCAGCAGAGGCTCGCGTAGCAGATCTCCGCCTCCCGCGCCAGCTTCGCCTCGGGCAGGTTCGTCATGCCGATGAGGTCGGCTCCTTGAGCGCGATAGAGGTTCGACTCCGCCTTCGTCGAGAACTGCGGGCCCTCCATGACGACGCAGGCGCCTCCCGCGTGCACCGTCGCCCCCGCTTGGCGGGCGCACTGGACGAGCAGCTCCCGCATTGTGGGGCAGAACGGCTCCGCGAACGAGATGTGCGCCACCAGGCCGCGTCCGAAGAAGCTGTTGGCGCGGCCCTTCGTCTGGTCGATGAGCTGCTGCGGCACGGCCAGGTCGCGGGGCGCGATCTCCTGGCGGAGGCTGCCCACGGCGTTGACCGCGATGATGCGCTCGACGCCTAGAGTCTTGAGAGCGTAGATATTGGCCCGGCTCGGCACCTCGCTGGGCAGCAGACGGTGCCCGACGCCGTGGCGGGGGAGGAAGGCGACGCGCACGCCGGCGAGCGTGCCCAGGAGAATCACGTCGCTGGGGTCGCCGAAGGGAGTGCGGCAGCGGACCTCCTGCCGTTCCGTCAGGCCCTCCATCTGATAGAAGCCGCTCCCGCCGATTATCGCTAGCTCTGCCTGAGGCATCTTCTAGTAACCCTCAAAGACCCGCTTGAGCATCTGCGCCACCTGTAGGGTCACCCACTTGCTGGGCTGCCCCTTCTTCTCGATGTCGGCCCACATCTTGCCGTTGAGGCTTGTCTCCATCTTCCAGCGTCCCTGGTCGTCCTGCTTGGAGAGGACCAGCTTCAGAGCGTCGGTGAGCCCCGGCGCGGCGCCGTAGCCCAGATCTGCCAGCGCTCGAAGCGCTTCCAGAACGTTGCTCCCGTAGCTCAGCGGGAAGCCGAACTTCTGCCAGTTCGAGTTGATCCGCTCCCGGTACGGGTAGTCGGCGACGGCGAGATTGCGGCTGAGCAGGAAGTCGGCGCCCTCGTCGAATCGCTGCCTTCACCTCGCTGGTTCGCTCCTCCTTCGGGATAGCGGAGAAGCCGAAGAGCGCCTTGACGGCGCCCCAGGCGCAGGGGAGGTTGTAGTTTCCCGAGCACTGGAAGTGGCGCCGCGTGATCAAGGCGCAGAGCTGCTGGACGGCCTCCTGTACCCGCTCGTCCCCGCCCCAACCGAGGCGGTAGAGCGCGTGGATCAGGTTGCCGTTGAGGCACTCGATGGCGGCGCTCGGTAGCGCCTGTCACTGAGAAAGCGCCGTTCTTGTCCCTACTGTGACCAAGGACATATTCGCAGGCTCTGGCCACTCGCTCATCAGAGCCGTCGGCGCCGAGTTGGGCCAGGAACATAAGCTGCCAGATTGTCCCCTGGTACTTGGGCCTGTAGCCTGTCCCCGGCTTGACCCAGTAGCCGTCCTCGTGTTGGGCGGCGAGGATAGCCGGCACCGGCCCTGAGCTCATGATCGCCTGCTTGGCGGCCACAGTCTCAGGGTGGTCCTCGGGCCTCTCCATTATCGTGCGTAGCGCCAGGTAGCGGACGGAGGGGTTTTCCTCTTCCAGCAACCAGTCCGTCGGGTCGTCGTATAGGTAGTCAGACCAGCTTATCATCTGTCGTTTCTCATTCAGATCTGTCGGTCACCCAGCCTGCCGTGTCTGGGCCCCGATTGCTGCCGTGAACAGGCGCTCCAGTCCCTGTCGGTAGGGTGCCCGCACGATCCCTCGCTCCGTGACGATTGCCGAGATGTAGCCGTGCGGCGTGACGTCGAAAGCGGGGTTAGCGACGGCTATCCCCTCCGGCGCCAGCCGCTTGCCCGCCAGCGTCGTAACCTCATCCGGCGAACGTTCCTCAATTGCTATCTCATCGCCGCTGGACAGCGAGAGGTCTATTGTGCTGGTCGGGGCGGCGACGTAGAAAGGCACGCCGTTCTCTTTGGCAAGGACCGCCAGCGGATAGGTGCCCACCTTGTTGGCGACGTCGCCGTTCGCGGCGATGCGGTCGGCCCCGACGAGGACGCAGCTCACAGTCCCCCGGCGCATGAACCCGCCGGCGGCCGCGTCGACGATGAGGGTGGCGGGGATGCCGAGTCGCTGCAGCTCCCACGCTGTCAGCCGCGCTCCCTGAAGGAGGGGCCTCGTCTCATCTACCAGCACTCGCAGCGCCTTTCCCTGCTCGTGCGCGGCCCGGATGACCCCCAGGGCAGTCCCATAGCCGCCGGTGGCCAGAGCGCCGGTGTTGCAGTGGGTGAGGACGGTGGCGCCGTCGGCGATAAGTTCCGCTCCCAGCCGGCCCATGTGTTCGTCTGCTTCCCTGGTTCTCCTGATGTATGCGCTGCGCCTCCCTGAGCGCGGCATCCCGGATCGCTTCCGGGCTCGATGCTGCCTGCGCCACGCCGAGGACGCGTCTCAGCGCCCAGGCGAGATTCACCGCTGTGGGGCGGGTCGATTCCAGCATTCGCGCCGCCGCCTCCAGATCGCCCAGGAGCGCCTGCTTGTCGGAGGTGGGACTGGAACGGGCCGCCAGCGCCAGGCCGTAGGCGGCCGCGAGGCCGAGGGCTGGGGCGCCGCGGATGCGCATCTCCCGGATCGCCTTCGCCATGCCCCGGCAGTCGTCGATCTCCAGATAGACTTCCTCTAGGGGCAGCCGGGACTGATCGAGAAGGCGGACTCTCCCCTCTGACCAGCTTATCGTCTCCAAACCGTTCCGTTCCTTCTGATGGGAGGCAACAAAAAACTCCTCGTGGTGTGAGAAGTTATGCGAAACCAACTCTCATCTTTCCCTCGTTACGAGGGTCGGACTTGGCACCATATCGGAGGAGAAACGCTTGTGTTTGGGCTCCCCAGACTGGTTGCCGGGCTTCGTCGGGCCGTGCCCTCCACCACTCTTGATAAGAGCGTTTACCGTATGCGGTTGTAGGTCTATTTTAGAAGTGGAAACGGCTGAGCGTCAAGTTGGGCCGGCTCTGTCGCTACCCGCCGTGCAGGTCTCTCTGATGTTGAAACGCGGCCCTATTCCCCTGAGGGAGGAGTTGTCCCCATGGAATTCCAGCTTTCCGAAGAGCACAAGCTGATCCGTGACACCGCCCGGCGCATCGCCCGCGAGCGCGTCGCCCCCCGGGCCGCCGAGATCGACGAGAAAGAGGAGTATCCCCACGACATATTCCAGGTCTTTCGAGACGCCGGGTTGTTCGGTCTCACCATTCCCGCCGAGTACGGCGGAAGCGGCGCCGGCTTTCTCGCCCTCGCGCTGGCGGTTGAAGAAGTAGCGAAATACTGCTGCTCCTCTGGGCTCATGCTTCTCCTCTCCGCTCTTCCTACTCAGCCCATCGTCCTCGGTGGGACGGAGGAGCAGAAGCAGCGATTCCTCCCTCCCGTGGCGCGGGGTGAGACTAAGGCGGCATTCGGCCTCACCGAGCCTGATGCCGGCTCCGACGCCGCCAACATCAAGGCCCGCGCCGTCCGCGACGGCGACGAGTACGTGATAAACGGCGAGAAGGCCTTCATCTCCGGCGGCGCTGTCGCCGGCTACGTCTCCATATTCGCCAAGACCAACCCCGCTGCCGGCTCGCGCGGTATCTCCGGCTTCGTCGTCCCGGCCGATTCTCCCGGCTTCTCCGTCGCCCGCCTCGATCAGAAGATGGGGGTTCGCGGCGTCGCCACCGCCTTGCTCGCCTTTCAGGACTGCCGGGTGTCCGCGTCGAACCTCTTGGGCGGGAAGGAAGACCAGGGATTTCGCACGGTCATGGGTACGCTGAACAGCATCCGGCCCATCGTGGCCGCCCGCGGCGTCGGCCTGGCGGAGGGCGCTCTCACCTATGCCCTCGACTTCGCCCGTCAGCGAGAAGCTTTCGGCGGGCCGATCGTCAATCTCCAGGCCATCCAGTTCCTCTTCGCCGACATGGCGATCCAGGTGGAGGCAGCGCGTCTGCTGACCTATCAGGCGGCGTGGCTCGTCGACCAGGGACGGTTCCAGCGCGGAGACGCCCACATGCTGTCGATTGCCAAGGCCTTCGCCACGGAGATGGCGGTGAGGGTGTCATCGGACGCTCTGCAGGTCCTAGGGGCCCAGGGCTACATGCGTGACCACCCTCTGGAGCGCCACTACCGCGATGCCCGGCAGCTCATGATCGTCGAGGGGACGAGCCAGATCCATCGCGTCATCGTCTCGCGGGCGCTGATCGAGCGCGACCTCGTCTACGGCTAGGGGGCTACTGGCCGGCGGGCTCGAGCCGCTAGCGGCCGTGACGCCTGGCCCGCCCAGATCTGCCATGCCGACTTGAAGCTCCCATCGGAGCGGCACAGCCCGGTGTGGGCGTACAGGTCGAAGGGTGGGTCAGCGGGGACGGCGGGGTCACATGCCTCCCCCCAGATTACGAACGGCATATCCAGGCGGTCCGCCTCCTGCAAGAGGAACCGGACGAAGCCCATCTGTTCCATCTCTGTGCCCTCGTTCAGCCCGTCGCGGCCGGAGCCGGAGGAATAGCCGGCGCTGGCGATAGCTATCGGCCTGTCTGTGTAATGCTTGACGCGGCTGATGTAGTCGGTCGGCATGTCGGTGATGCTATCGTAGACGAAGCTGGGATAGGTGCTCAGCGCCACCACGTCCAGCTTGGGTTCGAACCTCTGCAACAAAGACCACTCTTCGACAGGGGTCGCCGTCTGGGGAGAGGAGGTCCTGCATCGCTTCGAGCTGGAAGGTGGGGAAGACCAGGATATCCGGTGAGATGCCCTTCACCACGTCGTAGGCCTCGAAATAGAGGCTCAGGAAGTTCTCGAAGTCCTCCGGCTGCTGCTCCCAGTACATGTTTATCTCGGTACCCAGCGCCAGAAGCTGGGGCTCGTAGTTCAGCGCCACGTACTTGACGTAGGCGATGAAGGCATCCCGTACCTCCTGATCGCCGAAGTTCTTGCCCTCCAGCTCCTGCGGCAGGCCCTGGAGGCGGCTGCGGTCGGCGGGGTCCGTAGGGTCGATCGCAAAGAAGATCGCCAGCCTGTTCTCCTCCGCCAGCCGCTTCTCCTCCGTTGTTGTGTCTTCAGTGTTCTTGGAGAGCGTCCCGCCGCCGGCGAACTCCTGCCAGGGTGGCGCCCGCTGGATCAAGATCAGTTCTCCCACCTGGCCGGCGAGGGCAAAGGCCTTCTCGTAGCTTGCCCCCGTGGGCTCTGCCGGGAGAGAGCTCAACCCCAGCTTGAACGGCCGGGGAACGCCTTTCTGAACGTCCCGTGGTACGGGCGAAGAGGTGGAGGACGATCCTTCATCCTGGTCCTCCGCCACAGGCCGCGAGAATGATCGCGAGCAGGAGGGGTACAGCCAAGGCGACTGCCGCTGCCGGCCTGCTCAATCTCCACTGCACCGGGGCACCTTCGTTCCTTGAAAGAGGCCAGAACAACCGGCCCTCCCTGGGGTTTCTCGTCATCTTTAGCCATTAGACACCTTGGTGTCAACCGCCGTTCGCGCCTCCTCCGGACCCCCGGGAAGGTCGCGCCCGGGCGGCGATTCTCCCTCACCGTAGGAGCCGGAAGTGCCACCAAGTCCCCGCATTTCCGGGGAGGGCAAGGGTTGAGATCGCCGGTACGGGATGCTGCCTTGAGCGCCAAATACCCTGATGTTAGAATTGTTACAGAGGCGCAGCAGTCCCCGTTGGCCTCTTCGGCCTGCCCGAATAGCGCCTGACATTGGTTGGGCGACCCCTTGGGGGCTTATGGATAACAATTATGACCTGGACGTCGGTGAGATACTGCGGACCGTAGAGTCGGCGGAAGTCCTCACCTTTCGCTTCGTGGTGATCGGCCAGGGCCTTCTCATCGACACTCGCTTCAGCGCCGTGGATGGCCCTCTCCTCAAGCTGGTGTCCGCCGTCAAGTCCCCTGAGGAACGCTTCCGCAGTCTGAAGGAGATCCGCCCTCGCTTCCGTCTCCCGGAAAAGATCTGCGCCATATGGTGGCCCAAACACATCAATAGCTTGGCCACCTACGGCGTCTGGCAGGCCATTGCCAAGCGGGTCATCGACTCCGGCTTTCCCGGCGCCGCCCAGCAGTGTGAAGGGGTGTTTGGCGAGCTCTTGGCGCAAGAAGAGCAGGAGGTCAAGAGCGCCATCCTAGGCAGGGGCTACCAGGCGCTGTGGGAGTGCTGCAGCCCCGGTCAGCAGCGGCGGTCCTGAGACCGCTCCGGCTTTCTTGCCTCTCCCGAAATCGCCGCGCGCTCGTGTTTACTCCACGAGGGAATGACCGGTGACATCTCGACGGTTTGCCCGCCTGGTGCTTCGGGCGTTGGAGGAGATACCAGAGCCCTTCCGCGACCATCTCTCCAACGTTGACGTCGTCATCAAACGCCGGCCCACTCCCGCCGACCGCCGTTTCGCCGGCGCCCGCCGCGATGACCGGCTCTACGGTCTCTACGACGGCGTGCCCCTCACCGAACGCGGCGGCAACTACGGTCTGGTGCCTCCCGACAAGATCACCATCTTCCGAGAACCCCTGGAAGCTGACTTTCCCGACGAGGCGGAACTCCTCGAAGAGGTGCGGAAGACCGTGCTCCATGAGATAGCCCACTTCTTCGGGATGTCTGAGCAGGCGGTCGAGGACCTGGGAATCGGCTGAGGTTGCCCCTCGTGGTAGAATGACCTCCATCTAGTACAGCGCCGGTCGCGCTGGAGTCAGAGAGGAGAGGGAATTGGAGCGCGAACAAAGGCTGAGCCTTGGCAAACGGTTGCGTCTCATTCTTCTCTTGATGGCAGTCTGGGATATCCTGGGGTTCCTCGTCCAGTTGTACACCGACAGCTTCGCTTTCCGGGTGAAAGGTGACATGGAGGGCTTCCTGGCCGCCCGGGCCTTCAGCGGCGCTCTCATCGTCCCTGCCGTCGTCTATCTGTATGCCATCCGCGATCCCCTCCGCCATCGCGCCGTCCTCTGGCTGGCGGCTATCGAGCAGTTGGTCGCGATCTGTGCGGCCGTCTTCCACCTGGCGGCCGACGACTTCGGCGTGGGCAGCGTTATCGTGCCCCTTGCCGTGGCGATAGTCTTCCTCGTGCTGGTGTTGGTGAACTACCCGCGAGGTTGGGAGATGGAGGAGCCGGCCGTCGATGCCGGCCCCGAACCCTGATCAGCCTCTCAGAGACCGGCCGATAAGGAATAGCCGCGCCGCTTGCTCAGCGGCGTCCGCCAGCAGCCGCGCCGCGTTCTCCTGCGCCTCCGCCAGCGGCATCGGGCCGGGCGTGATCGCCAGCGCCGCGTCGATCCCTTCTCTTCGCAGCGTCTCGTAGCTCTCGTCGATGCTGCCGGCCAGAGCGATCACCGGCAGACGGCGCTCCTTCGCCAGCCGCGCCACCGTGATCACCGTCTTGCCGAACGGCGTCTGGGCGTCGAGGCGGCCTTCCCCCGTGAATACGACGTCCGCCCTCAGCATCCGCTCCCTCAGACCGATGGTCTGCGCCACCAGTTCCGCGCCGGGACGGACCTCCGCCTTCAGAAAAGCGGCCAGCCCCGCCGTGAGACCGCCGGCCGCGCCCCCGCCGGGGAGCGAGAGCACGTCCACCCCCAGGTCCCGCCGGATCACCTGCGCGTAGTGAGCGAGAGCCGCGTCCAGCTCCTCGACCATCTCCGGCGTCGCCCCTTTCTGAGGCCCGTAGACCATCGAGGCGCCCAGCGGCCCGCAGAGAGGATTCGTGACGTCGGAGGCGACCATCACCCGGCTCTCGGCGATTCGCGGGTCAAGGCCGGATATGTCGATGCGGTCGAGCCGGCGCAGCGCCGCTCCTCCCGGTGGGAGGTCTCTTCCCGCCTCGTCGAGCAGCCGCGCCCCCAGCGCCTGGGCCATGCCGGCGCCGCCATCGTTGGTGGCGCTGCCGCCCACGCCGACGACGAGCCGCCGGCAGCCGGCATCGAGCGCCGCCCTGATGAGCTGCCCCGTCCCGTAGGTGCTCGTCCGGCGGGGGTCGCGCTCCTCGCTGCTGAGGAGGATCAGGCCCGACGCGGCGGCCATCTCGATCACCGCCGCCGGCCCTTCGTCCAGCAGTCCCCAGACAGCCGCGACCGGACGCCCCAGCGCGTCTTGCACCTGCGCCGTCTCCTCATGTCCCGCCGTCGCCGACAGTATCGCCTGCACGATGCCCGGGCCCCCGTCGGCCATCGGCACAACGTCTATCTCTGCCTCGGGCAGGGCGCGGCGCAGACCGGCGGCGATAGCCTCGGCGGCCTCCTCGGCGGTGAGGCTGCCCTTGAACTCCTGGGGACTCACGAGGATTCGCATCTGCTCAGTACTCCCTCATTCGGCGTGGCAATGATAGCTTCCAGAACCCCTAGCGGCAAGAATCAGCGCACTAACCCCTTGACAAAAGAACAGACGTTCTGTTACTATGAGCCATACAAGAACGAATGTACTAATACAGGGGGTGAAGAGATATGGCGTACTCCAATCACCGCTGCCCCGATTGCGGAGGGCCCCTCGTTCACGGCGAGGGCTGCGTTTGCTGCCCCATCTGTGGGTTCACCCGCTGCGGCTAGAGTCCTCCCGCTCCTGCCGCGCCTGTCGCTGCGTTGACACACCCCTTCGATAAGGTATGATCGATGGGACGGCCGCATCTAGCGGCGTCCGGCAGGCGCAGTGAGTGAAATCCCGTCACCCGGCCCCATTCGTCGCGTTGCCCTCCTGACCCTCGGCTGCAAGCTGAACCAGGCGGAATCGGAGGCGATTGCCCGCGACCTGGCGGCCGCCGGCTGCGAGGTGATCGACACAGCCGCCCCTGCCGATGCCTTCATCATCAACACCTGCGCCGTCACCCACATCGCCGGCCGCAAGTCCCGTCACCTCGTGCGTCTCGCCCGCCGCCTCTCTCCCGCTGCGCGCATAGCCGTCACCGGCTGCTATGCCGAGAGCGATGCCGCCCTGTTGCGCGGCCTCGGCGCCGACCTCGTCTTGGGCAACGACGATAAGACGGCGCTGGCGGCAAGGCTGCTGAGCAACGGCCTTGGACACCCCGATTCCCTTGACGCTATCCCTAGCTCTGCCGCGCCGTCCCGTCTGCGCACCCGCTCCTTCGTGAAGATACAGGAGGGCTGCAACGATGTCTGCGCCTTCTGCATCGTGCCCCAGACCCGCGGCCGCGAGCGCAGCGTCGCCAGGGCCGACGTATTGAGCGCTGTGCAGGAGCGGGAGGCTGAGGGCTATCAGGAGGTTGTGCTGACGGGCACGCAACTGGGCGTCTACGGCCACGACATAGAGGGAGAGGTTGGGCTGGTGGGTCTTGTCGATTGCCTGCTGCAGAAGACCTCTTTGCCCCGGCTGCGCCTCTCGTCGCTCCAGCCCGCCGACATCACCCCCGATCTGCTCCGGCTGTGGCAGGACCCTCGCCTCTGCCGCCACTTCCACATCGCCCTCCAGAGCGGCAGCGACGATGTCCTTGCCCGCATGCGCCGTCGCTACACCACCGATGAGTTCCGTCGGGCCGTCGCGGCGATAAGAGAGGCGTTGCCGGACGCCGCTATCACCACCGACGTGCTTGTCGGCTTCCCCGGCGAGACGGACGCGCAGTTCGAGGAGACGTACGGTTTTTGCCGGGAGATGGAGTTCGCCGCCCTTCACGTCTTCCCTTACTCCCGCCGGCCCGGTACTCTAGCTGCGAGGCTGCCCGATCAAGTGCCGGAGGCGATCAAGCGGGCGCGCGTCCAGCGGATGTTGGAGCTGGCGCAGCGGCTCAGCGACCGCTTCCTGCAGCGCCTTGAGGGTAGCGTGATGCCTGTCCTCTGGGAACGGAGCCGGCAGGGGAAGAACGGGACAGCCCCGGTATGGGAGGGCCTCACCGACAACTACGTCCGCGTCTTTGCGGCGAGCGTCGAGCCCTTGGACAACCTGCTGTTGCCGGCTAGACTGATCGAGCGGCGCGACGGCGGGTTCTGGGGAGAGATCGTGAGCTAGGAGGACAATGATGAACGCAGCCAATCGCCTGTTCAGCGTCCTTGGTTCCCTGATACTCATCTCGCTCGTGGTGGCCGTCATCGTGCTGGCCTGGGCGCTCCCCAACGAGAGCATCGAGCGCATGGGCGATCTCGTCCAGTACGTCGATGCCCACAACAACACCACGTCCCAGCTTGTCATCACCCTGGGAGGGACGATCCTTATCCTTCTCACGCTGATCGTCCTCCTTCTTGAGATCGCCTCCCCCGCCGCGCCGGTGGTGGCGGTCAAGGGGGTAGAATCAGGCACAGCCTTCCTCTCCACCGACGCCATCGCCCGCCGCCTCGAGGAGTTGATGACCGGCGTCACCGATGTAGTGAACGCCAGGGCAAAGGTGGTTCGCCACGGAAAAGGAATAGACGTCAGCCTGACCCTATTCGTTGACCCCGGGGTCGACGTGGCCGCCGTCGCCGATGAAGCCTGTCGGGTCGTTCAGGACGCCGTAACCGAGAGGATGAAGGTGGAGATGCACAAGCTGCCCCGCGTGCGCCTCCACTACGAGAGACCTCCGTCTCGTGTCAAGAAGGCCCCGGCTCCGCAGCCTGCCCAAGCCACGGTAGAGGAGTCGCCCGTCAAGCTGCCCCGACAGCGGAAAGAATCACCTGCTCCTCAGTCGGAGGGAGTGGAAGAAGTGGGATCGCCGCCGGAAGAATCGTCGGAGGACCAGGCCTAGCCCGTTCTAGTCTAGGATAATGAGAGGCCATGGCAAGGATACGTAGACCACCTGCTGAGAAGCTGAAGCCGGTTCTGGAGAGCCTGCTCTTCGTTGCCGACGGTCCGGTCGAGATAGAGGTTATCGCCCGCAGCCTGCACCTGAAAGTGGGGGAGTTGACGCCGGCCCTTGAGTCTCTGGCGGAGGAGTACCGCGAGCGCGGCATCCGCCTCCAGCGCAGCGGCGGCCTTGTGCAACTGGTTACCGCCCCCGAGTCCGCCCGCTACGTGGAGAACTTCCTCAACATGGACCACCAGCAGCGCCTCTCGACGGCCGCCTTGGAGACGCTGGCCATCATCGCCTACAAGCAGCCCATCACCCGCGCCGGCATCGAGGCAGTCCGCGGCGTCAACTCCGACGGCGCCGTCGCTACCCTCGTAGCGCGGGAGCTTATCGAAGAGGTCAGCAAAGCCCCCGGCCCGGGACGGCCCGCCCTGTTCGGCGTCACCGTCCGCTTCTTGGAGCACTTCGGCCTGGAGCGGCCGGAGGACATGCCGCCCCTTCCCAAAGAAGACGGCGACGAGGAGATGGAGCCATGACTGTGGGAGCCTGTCGCATAACCCTGCGCCTCCCCGAAAACGCCTCCCTCAAAGGGAAGAGGCAGGTCATCAAGTCGATAACGGCCCGCGTCCGCAACCGCTACAACGTCTCCATCGCCGAG
This sequence comes from uncultured Chloroflexia bacterium, assembly GCA_963763495.1. Lineage (GTDB taxonomy): Bacteria > Chloroflexota > Dehalococcoidia > DSTF01 > JALHUB01 > DAOUEO01. The sequence goes on along the minus strand of CAVXOY010000019.1, from coordinate 60,989 downwards.
ATCGACGATCAAGACAAGTGGCAGATCGCGTCGCTGGGTATTAGCTGCGTTTCCAACAGCGGCCGGCACGCCGCTGACACGCTGACGAACGTGACCGACTTCATCCGCGGCAGCCGCCTCGACGTTGAGGTCCTGGATTGCCAAACGGAGTTGCTGGAGGCGCTGTAGAGGCGGTCCTAGGTTGCGGGAACGTCTGCGGGTAGGGCCACTAGGTCATAGGGAAGCGCCTGCGTGATCCGTACCCGTCGCATCTCCCCCGGTGCTGCCGTCCCCGAGCAGAACACCATCCCGTCGATCTCCGGCGCGTCTCGATAGGAGCGTCCGGCAAAGACCGGCTCCTCCGGCCCTGCCTTCTCCGGCTTCGACTCCACCAGCACCGTCATCTCCCTGCCCAGCCATTCCCGGTTGCGCTCCCAGGAGACCTCTTGCGCCGTCTCCATCAGTTCGCGGTAGCGGCGCCGCTTCACTCGCTCCGGCACCTGATCGGGCAGTCGCGCCGCCTCTGTGCCCGGCTGGGGCGAGAAGGGGAACGCCCCGACGTGGTCGAATCTCACCTCGCGGACGAAGTCCAGCAATCCCTGGAAATCATCCTCCGTCTCGCCGGGAAACCCGACGAGGAAGGTCGTGCGCAATGCGATCTCCGGCATCGCCGAGCGCAGCCGCTCCAGAGTCCGCCGCACCTCGGCGACGTCGCTCGGCCGGCGCATGCGGCGAAGGACCGCCGGACTGCTGTGCTGGAGGGGAATGTCCAGATAGTGGCACACCTGAGGCAGGCCGGCCATGACCTCTATCAGCCGCCTGCTGATGTGACCCGGGTAGGCGTACATTATCCTCAGCCAGGGAACATCCGGCACGTTCCTCGCCAATTGCTCCAGGAGCTGCGCCAGGCCGTCGCGCATGCCCAGGTCCTGGCCGTAGGCGGTGCTGTCCTGTGCCACCAGCACCAGCTCTTGCGCCCCTTCGCGGACAAGGCGTTGCGCCTCGGCGACGAGGCTGTCGATGGGTGCGCTATGCAGCCGCCCCTTGATGTGAGGGATGAGGCAGAAGGCGCAGCGGGCGTTGCAGCCGTCGGCGATCTTCAGATAAGCGCTCACCCTCGGCGGCGACGGCTCCGGTGGCCTCTTTCCCGTCGGCGTACCCTTCTCCGTGAGGGCCGCGATCTTCTCCCAGGCTTCCACCCCGAATAGGTGGTCGATCTGCCCGATCTCTTTCGCCAGCTCCTTGCCGTAGAGTTCCGGCAGGCAGCCCGCGACGACCAGCCGCTGGCCCGGGCGCTTCCTCGCCGCCAGACGGAGAATGGCGTTGACCGACTCCTCCTTCGCCGCGTCGATGAAGCTGCAGGTGTTCACGATCACCATCTCCGCCCTGGCGAAGGTGGTCGCCTCATGGCCCGCCTCGCGGAGCAGCCGTTCCAGCTTCTCCGAGTCGGCGACGTTCTTAGGGCAACCTAGGGTGACCAAGTGATAGCGCAAGTCAGTCGGGGTTCCTCGTGTGTCGGCAATGGGGGGTCGTGGGGGCTCTGAGAGATGGGCTGGTCGTGGCTAGGACTGTCCCCGGCTGACGGTCAGCGTGACGACGTCATCGCCGCCTGCCTTGCTGCCGGGGGAAGGACTCTGACTGATGACGACGTTCTCAGGGACGTCCTTGCTGTAGATCTGCATGATGACGCACTTCAGACCCTCCTCTTTAGCCTTGGCCAGGGCTTCGGGGAGGGTTGAGCCGCGCAGGTCCGGCACGTCCACCGGCTCCGTCGTGGCGACTTCGTCGCCGGAAGGCGTCAGCGCCACGGCGCTGGGGTTGGTCTTCTCGGCGCCTGCCCCCTGCACCTCCGTTACCGGAGTGGAGATTGCCCCCGTTGCCGGCACTCCTCCCTTGTCGCCGCCGGACCCTGAGCGATAAAGAAGGATACCCGCCAGGAGCAGCACCATGATCACCCCGCCGGCCACGATCCAGTTGAAAGAGACAGCGGGGGGAGCCGGTCGCGATACCTGGGGCAAGGGAGTCATATCCGGCTGGTGGCCCTTTTCCGGACACAGACGCAGTATCTCGTTCCCGTCCAGCCCCAAGTACTGGGCGTAGGTACGCAAAAAAGCGCGACAGTAGACCGGCGCCGGTAGAGCATCGAATTCCTCGTGCTCCAACGCCTCCAGATAGCGCTTGGCTATCCGCGTGTCGCGCTCGACTTCATCGAGAGTGAGGCCGCGGGCGATCCGAGTCTCGGAAAGGATCCTTCCCAGCGCCGCCGTCGCTGCCCCTGGAACATTCTGCATCATAAGCGAAGACGGAGTATACCATCTCCCTCCCTTCAAGCACAACCCCCCGCCGCCCGCCGTCTCGCATCAGATTGGCTGCTTGGCCTCCCCAGGGCGTTATGTAGTTGATTGCCGGGCGCTTCTCAACCTATAATTGCTGTCAAGAGAAGGTCGATTAACCGGGCGGGAGGACATGAGCCGCTCCTGAATCGGAACGAGGAAGGCCGCTGGCCAGAGAGAGGTTGCGCTCATGAGCAGTGACGAGAAGGCTTTCAACGGCAAGATCCTCACCGTGGACCTGAGCAGGGGAACAATTGAAGCTGAGAAGCTCTCCCCGGATATCTATCGCAAATACCTGGGGGGCTACGGCCTCGGCGCCCGGCTCCTCTTTGATCGCATCCCTAAGGGCGCCGACCCTCTAGGGCCGGACAACATCCTCGGTCTCATGCCCGGCCTGCTCTCCGGCACATCCTTCTTCGGCAGCCGCTACCAGGCCGTCGCCAAGTCTCCCAAGACCGGCGGCTGGGGCGACGCCAACTCCGGCGGCGACTTTGGCCCCTGGCTCAAGAACGCCGGCTGGGACGCCCTCCTGTTCAGCGGCATCTCCGCCAAGCCCGTCTATCTTCTTATCAACGATGACAAAGCCGAGCTGCACGACGCTACCGAACTCTGGGGCATGGATGCCATCGTCGTCGAGAAGAAGCTCAAGGAGATGCACGGAAAGAAAGCCAGCGTATCCTGCATCGGCACCGCCGGCGAGAAGCTCTCCCTGATGGCCGGCATCTGCAACGACCACGGCCGCCTCGCCGCCCGCAGCGGCCTGGGCGCCGTCATGGGCTCGAAGAAACTGAAGGCCGTCGTCGTCCTCTCCTCCCGCACCGCCATCCTGGCCCGCGACAAGGAGGTGCAGGCGAAGACTCGCGCCACCTTAGACCAGTTTGTCCAGCCTCTCGTCGGCTTCTTCCATGCCATGGGTACGCCGGGGATCATCAACTCGTCAGCCGTGTCCGGCGATTCCCCGATCAAGAACTGGGGTGGAGCGGGCACCGTCGACTTCCCCCAGGGGGCGCAGATGACCGGCGCCGCCGTCGCCGAAAAGATGGAGAAGCCCTACGGCTGCTGGCACTGCCCCGTGGCCTGCGGCGCTGAAAGCAAAGAATCGGCCAACCCCAAGTACCCCTACCCGCGGGGCACCCATCGCTCCGAGTATGAGACTGCCGCCGCTTTCGGCGGCCTCATCCTCAACGATGACATCGACTCTCTGCAGTACGTCAGCCACCTCTGTAATGCCTACGGCCTCGACACCATCGCCGCCGGCGCCGTTATCGCCTTCGCCATGGAGTGCTACGAGAACGGCGTCATCACCAAAGAGGACACCGACGGCATCGAACTGCGCTGGGGTGACATCGACGCTGCCATCGCCGTGCTAGAGAAGATAGATAAGCGCGAGGGCTTCGGCGACATCCTCGCCGACGGCATCCGCAAGGCGGCAGAGCGTATCGGGCCCAAGTCGCAGCCCTTCGCCATGGAGATCGCCGGTGAAGAGCTGCCGATGCACGACCCCAAACTAACGCCCGACTTCTTCACCACCTACAAACTCGATCCTACGCCCGCTCGTCACACCCAGTGGGACAACACTGCCCGACCCGGCTGGAACCCCGGCGACCGTGTCAACGAGAGGGAGCAGGCCGCCGGTCGCGCCCAGTTCCACAAAGTCTCTGCCGAGTACCTGCACGTCGTGAACAGTGCCGGTCTCTGCTTCTTCGTGACGATGTGCGGCCCCAACGACCAGATCCACGAATGGATCAACGCCGTCACCGGCTGGGACATGACGATCGAGGAGTTGAAGAAGGCGGGCGAGCGCATCGGCAACCTGCGCATGGCCTTCGAAGTCCGCGAGGGCAATAACCCTGCTCAGCGCGAACTGCCCGGACGGCTGGTCGGCAGCCCGCCCCTCGAGGCCGGCCCGCACGCCGACTTCGCCCTCGACACCGCCACCCTCCAGCGGGAGTACCTCGCCGCCTGCGACTGGGATCAGGATACCTGCCGGCCGAGCCGCGCCAAGCTGGATGAACTGGGCCTGCAGGACGTGGCCAAGGTGCTGCACGGCTAGAGTTGCGGATGAAAAAGAGAAAGGCAGGGTTGCCTTCTTAGCCGCCCTGCCTTTCTTGTCTCGCTAACGTCTTTAGAAAAAGCAGAAGACGGCCGGGGGAGCCGAGCCGCCTTCCGCCAATCCGACACCGCCTTTGGAACCCCGCATAGGCAGGAGGCGGTTTCTCTGGTAGGAGGTCGCCTATATCATCTCTCAGACGTGTCTCGTATGTGTTTCGGGTCTATGTCAGCCATGTAAAATATCGGTTAAAGGCGCTAAATCCGTACAACTGGTTGTTCTCATTTAGCCCGGCTCCCGGCGCTGCCGTATCTGGGAGCTTTCCAGGCCATTGACTTGGCCCGCCTGCGGCTCTATAATTTGCGCCGCCTCACTTGTAGGATCATAAGAGAAAATTCGTTATCGAGCGCGCCCGATCCCGGAGTGCGCGAGAATTGATGCCTTCGTTTGTTGAGAACGGGCAGAGGGAAAGAGGTGGTTAGTTGCGCGAATACGAACTAGTGGTTGTTATCGACCCCGAGATCGACGAAGAGAAGCTCTCCGCGACCCTTGACCGGATCGGTCAGTTTGTCACTACCCGAGGCGGAGAAGTGATCGACGTCGACCACTGGGGCAAGAGGAAGCTGGCCTATCCCATCAAGAAGCGCTCGGAGGGCAGTTACGTGATCACTCATCTCCGGATGGAGCCCTCCCAGACCGCGGAGTTGGAGGCTAGCCTCCAACTTTTCGAGGAGGTGCTGCGTCACCTTCTGATAAGGGGCGAGGACTGAACCCTTTCCGGGTCTGCCCCTAGGTTTCCCTTGGCCGATCTCAGGACTTGAGTATGTTGGCGAAAGGAGCTGGAGAGATGGCGGGGCTCAACAAGGTAATGGTCATCGGCAATGTCGGCACGGAGCCCGAAATGCGTTACACGGCCAACGGTAATCCGGTTACCACTTTCCGAATCGCCACCAGCAGGAACTTCACATCCCCCGAAGGGGAGCGGCGAGAAGAGACCGAGTGGTTCAATGTCGTCACCTGGAGCCGCCTGGCCGAGAACTGCAGCCAGTTCCTCCAGAAAGGGCGGCGCGCCTATGTCGAAGGACGGCTGCGCACGCGCTCCTGGGATGGCGCTGACGGCCAAAAGCGTTTCCGTACCGAGATCATAGCCAATACCGTCCTTTTCCTCGACCGGGCGCAGGCGGCTCCCCTTCCCGAGGAGGACCCGGTCCAAGATGTCATCGAGCCTGACGACCTGCCCTTCGAATGACGAGACGGGATCGAAAGGCTCCTTCAATCATACTCAGTGTCGGAGTATACTGAGCGAAGTAGATTCGTTCTGAAAGAACACGATTGAGAGAGGTGGGAAAACAACTGAGGTGAACGAAAAGGAAGAAGAAACAGAAGAAGTAGACGCGGGCGCCGAAGTGGCTGAGCCCGTAGAGACTGCCGCAGAGGGACCGGCCGCACCGGAGGCGCAAGGCGAAGCACCGCCTAGAGGAGAGAGGAGGCGGCCGCGCTACATCTCGCGACGCAAAGTCTGCTTCTTCTGTGCGGACAAGGTTACCGACATAAGCTATAAGAACATAGACGCCCTGCGACGCTATCTGTCGGACAGGGGGAAGATCGAGCCCCGGCGGAAGACGGGCACTTGCGCCAAGCACCAGCGCCGTCTCACGCTGGCCCTAAAGCACGCCCGCCATCTGGCGCTTCTGCCCTACACAGCCGACCACGTCCGCGTAACGGGGAGCTTCTCTTCACGCAGTTGATCGCTGTCTTCCGGGCAGGGAAGATCGAGTCTGGTTCCCTGTCTGCTCCTATACCCTAGACACGGAGGTGGATTCTCTAAGAAATGGGCATTCTTGGCCGCGGCCCCACTCTCGAGCGAAAGGCCTCCTTCCCGTCGCGATAGACGCCAGTATGGCATCAAGACCCGCCCTCCCGGCCCGCGACGGGAGAGCGAGCGGCGGGCCCAGATGATAATCCTGTTTGCGATCGTCCTCGTGGCGTTGGTCGTCGTGGGCATCGCTGCCTACGGCTACTACCAGACCAACATCAAGCCGGATCAGGAGTCGGTCATCCGTGTCGGCGGTAGAACCTTCGACATGGGGTACATGGAGCGCCGTCTCCGCTACGTCATTCGCACCGCCAACCCGACCGACCTCGTGCTTCGCAACTCCCGCTCGGCGGTGCAGACCGCTCTCGATGGAGCGATGAGCGAGGAACTGGACCGCCAGGGATCTCCCGAGCTTGGAATCTCGGTGACCGAAGAGGAGATCGATGCCCAAATCCGCCTGCGTCTGCGCATACCCGAGGCGGCGGATAGCAGTACCTTCGCCGAATCCTACCGCAACGCTGTGAAGGATAGCGGCCTCAAGCCCAGTGAATACAGGGAGACCATTGCGGCGGGTCTTCTCGAGGAAAAGCTGAGGCAGCAGCTTCGCACCCAGATTCCCACGAATGCGGAGCAGGTCCGCCTGCGGGACATTCGCGTAGTGACCCAGGAAGACGCCCAAAAAGCGCTGGAGAGGCTCCAAGCCGGCGAAGACTTCGCTCTCCTGGCAGGGGAACTCTCCTATGACACCGCGACCAAGGGCAAGGGCGGAGAGATGGACTGGCAGGCGCGCGGCCAAATGCCGCCGGAGATTGAGAGCGCCGTCTTCTCTCTTGAGGTCGATCAGTTGAGCCAGCCCTTATACCAGTACGGGACATACTACATCTATCAGATGTTGGAGAAGGCCGCCGACAAAGAGGTCACTCCCGATCAGCGCCAGCAGATAGAGGAACAGTCTCTGACCACTTGGCGGACGGGAGTCTCCCAACAGGTTGAGGTCGTGACCTACCTCAGCCAAGATCAGTTCGACCGTCTTGTGGAGATAGCCAAGAGCGAGGGCTCGGAGGCCGGCGGTGGTTAGCCGTAAGCATGAGGTGAAGGTAGGGCTGATGGGGCTGGGCGTCATCGGCGGCGGCGTGGCCCGCGTCCTAACCCAAAAGGCAGATGCTTTCTCGAAGCAGTTGAACGCGCCCCTCATCCTTTCCCGCGTGCTGGAGAGAGACCTCCCCAAGGCTGATGCCCTCTCCCTCGACCGGGCGCTCGTTACCTCCGATGGCGAGGATTTCTTCGCTGAGCCCAACTTCGACATAGTCATTGAGCTGCTGGGCGGCGAGAAACCCGCCTATGAATACATAAAGTGGGCTCTCGAAATGGGTCGCTACGTCGTGACCGCCAACAAGGAGGTCATGGCCAAGCACGGCCCTGAGCTGCTGGCCCTGGCTCGGAAGAAAGGCGTCGACATCCTCTACGAGGCCAGCGTCGGCGGCGGCATTCCCATCATAGCCCCTCTCAAGCGCGATCTCCTTGCCAACGACATCACCGCGATATCCGCCATCATCAACGGCACCACCAACTACATCCTGACCCGCATGAGCAAGCAGGGGCAGGACTTCGCCGCTGCCCTTCAACAGGCCCAGTCCCTCGGCTATGCGGAAGCGGACCCGACGAACGACATCGAAGGCATAGACGCCACCTACAAGCTCGCCATTCTCGCCAGCCTCGCCTTCCATACCGAGGTCACGCCGGATGACGTCTACCGGGAAGGGATAACCGGCCTCACCGCCAAGGACTTCCGTTACGCCCGCGAGATGGGCTATGCGATAAAGCTGCTCGCTGTGGCCAAGAAGGAAGACCGCAAGATACAAGCTCGCGTTCACCCGGTTCTCCTCGCCGACACAGAGCCTCTAGCCAAGGTGGACGGCGTCCTCAACGCCGTGCAGGTCGAGGGCGACCTCATCGGACGGGCGATGTTCCAAGGGCCGGGGGCGGGCTCTTTGCCTACATCCGGCGCCGTCATGGCCGACGTGCTCAACGCCGGTCACCGCCTCACCCACGGTGGCTGCGAGCCCGTCCGCTGGCCGCGCCGCCGCGATCTCTCCCTCAAACCCATGGCGGATCTCTCCACACGCTACTACATGAGGGTGACTGTTGCCGACCGCCCCGGCGTCCTCGCTCAGATCGCCAATGTTCTCGGCAGGCACCAGATAAGCATCGCCACGGTCATCCAGAAAGAGGCTGATGCCGAGGCTCAGACGGCGGAGATCGTGATAACTACCCACCAAGCCCGCGAGAAAGCCGTTCAGATCGCTCTGAAGAAGGCGGCCGCTCTGGAAGTAGTCTCGGAGATCGGGAGTTTTATCCGGGTGGAAGGGTAGGGGCCCGCTGCCATGCCCAGCGAAAAGCAGAAGAAAGAGGAAACCGGCGACGGTCTTCGCTGGCTCCACGAAGAAGCCCATCGCGCCAAGGCCCAGGTGGGCAAGCTTGAGCAACAGGTAGAGCAACTCCAAACGCTCCTCAGCCAGCTTCTCGACCAGTCGCATCACTTCGACTCCTCCCTTGTCAGCCTCAACTCTCAGGTGGCCGGCGTATCCGCGGCTCAGGAAGGGCTCAACCAGATCCAGGCCGTCGTGGGCCAACTGCAGCAGGAACGCGAGAAGATCAGCGCCCAGGTCGAAGAGGAAGCGCGCCTGCGTCAGGCCGATAGCGAGAGGACGCGACAGGAACGCGGTGAGCTGGCGCGGACGGTCCAGCAGGTCGAGCGACAGGTCGATTCCCTCTTGGAGCGGCAGAGCACCGCGGACGAGGCGGCGCGGCGACAACAAGAGTCTGCCGCCGCCCTCTCCCTTCGCGCTGAACAGCTAGGGCGGCGTCTAGAGGAAATAGAGACCCGGATCGGCCGCAATGTTGAGGCGGTCAACCGTCTCGAGCAGAAACTGCCTGAGATAGAGTCCGCTCTGGAAGGTCTGACGAGAGCGGCTGAGGGCGAAAGCGAGAGGGGCCGCCTCGTCACCGACGTCATCCGCCGCGTCGAATCTGAGCTTGAGGAGCAAAAGAGAAAAGTCCAGAGCTTCAACGAGCTTATGGGTCGCATCGAGCTCCAGCGGGTGGAACGCCAGCGCCTGGAGGGACGGGCCACTCAGCTTGAAGAGACGATCAATGAGATGAAAGCCCGTGCCGAGGAGCAGCAGAACATCCTCTCCGCCCTCGACGGCAAGCATCATGGCTATGAGGGCCGCCTCGATGTCCTCAGCGGAAGGCTGGAACAGTACCGGGACGAGATGGCGGAGTACCTTTTCAAGCTCACTCAGAACCAGCAACAACTAAAACAGCGCCAGATTGACGATCTAAAGAGAGAGATAAAGGAGTTGCAGCAGCATGCCGCCGGTCTCACCAGAGAAAAAGAGCAGTAAGACAACGACGTTCCCCCGTGGACAGTGGAAAGGCGAGAAGGGCGAGTCGCCGGGTCCCGGAGTCCTCCGTCGCTACCGTGACCACCTGCCCATCGGCGATGCAACCCCCCTGCTCTACATGGGGGAGGGAGAGACCCCGCTTGTGCGCTCGCGCTGTCTGGAGAAAGAGGTCGGCTGCGGCGCCCTCTACTTCAAGCTCGAATCCTGCAACCCCACCGGCTCCTTTAAAGACCGGGGCATGGTCGTTGCCGTCGCCAAGGCCGTCGAAGAGGGCAACAAAGCCGTCATGTGCGCTTCCACCGGCAACACCAGCGCCTCCGCTGCCGCCTTTGCCGCCCACTGCGGCCTGGAGGTCTACGTCGTCGTCCCCCGCGGCCGCATCGCCCAGGGCAAGCTCGCCCAGGCCGTCGCCCACGGCGCCAAGATCATCGCCATCGACGACAACTTCGACGCCGCCCTCCGTATCGCCCGTCTCATCACCGACAAGCACCCCATTGCCCTTGTCAACTCCGTCAACCCCTACCGCATCGAGGGCCAGAAGACCGCCGCCTTCGAGATCGTCGACGCCCTCGGCGACGCCCCCGACTACCTGTTCATCCCCGTCGGCAATGCCGGCAACATAACCGCCTACTGGCGCGGCTTCCTCGAATACTACCGCCTGCGTGAGGCCAACAAGCGGCCGCGCATGATGGGCTTCCAGGCCGCCGGCGCTGCCCCCATCGTCGAGGGCAAGCCCGTCGCCGATCCCCAGACCATCGCCACCGCCATCCGCATCGGCAACCCGGCGAGCTGGGAGAGCGCCGTCGCCGCCCGCGACGAGTCCCGCGGCGTCATCGCCGCCGTCACCGACGACGAGATCATCGCCGCCTACTACCGCCTCGCCCGCGAAGAAGGCATCTTCGGCGAGCCGGCCTCTGCCGCCTCAGTAGCGGGTCTCCTCAAGATGGCGAGGGAAGGGCTGTCGCTGGCCGGTCAGACCGTGGTCTGCGTCATCACCGGCAACGGCCTCAAAGACCCCGATACGGCGATGAGCGCCAAGCCCGACCTCCACGAGCTTCCCGCCGACCTCGCCGCCATCGAAAAGGCGATGGGCTGGGCCTAGCCCTCTCATTCCGCCGATCCCGTCCGTGATGCCGGATGCGACCCCTTGGGTGTGCTTGGCTGCGTTCTTCTCGCTGTCCAAAGGGAGACAGCCATCCGTATTTGGCGTTTGCCGCTCCCATCCACCAACTGCTACAATCTAAAGTGACCCCTTCGCACACAATAGGGCGCGGGTTTCCCCGGAAAAGAGGCCGATATGGAATTCGATGATCCAACCGAAGACGCGACCATCGGGCTGCTGCGGGACTCTCCCAGCGTGGACGAGGAGCGCGTGGTGGCGGCGATGCGCGAGATCATAACCGCCATCGGCGACGACCCCGATCGCCCCGACCTCGTCGCTACTCCCCAGCGCATCGCCCGCATGTACCAGGAGCTGTTCGCCGGCGTCAACTTCGACCCCCGGCGCATTCTCAGCGAGAGCCTTGAGGAGAGCCACGACGAGATGGTCATCATCAAGGACATCCCCTTCTACTCCCTCTGCGAGCACCACTTCCTCCCCTTCTACGGCGTCGCCCACGTCGGCTACGTCCCCAAGGGGCGCGTCGTTGGCATAAGCAAGCTCGCCCGCGTCGTCGACGCCTACGCCAAGCGCCCTCAGGTCCAGGAGCGCCTGACATCCCAGGTGGCGGACACGATTCAGGAGTGCCTCCAGCCCGACGGCGTTGCTGTCGTCGTCGAGGCCGAGCACCTCTGCATGACAATGCGCGGCATCAAGAAGCCGGGCAGCCGTGTCGTCACCTCCGCCGTTCGCGGCTCCTTCCGCCGCAGCGCCCTTACCCGTGCCGAGTTCCTCTCCTTGGTTCAGGGAAGGTGATACGGTGGCCTATGCCGTCGCCCGCGAGGAACTGGAAGGCCTGCAGGACGAGTGGCAGACCCTCCTCGATGGCGACCGCGCCGGCAAGGTATTCTGTGATCCCGTCTGGCAGCGTGTCTGGATCGAGGAGTTTGCCGGCGGGCGTCAGCCCCTCTTTCTGACCGTCCGTGACGGCGGACGGCTCGTCGCCGTCGCCCCCCTCCTGCGTGATGGGACAAGCCTCTCGCTGATCGGCGATCACAACATCTGCGACTACATGGACTTCGTCATCGCGCCGGGACAGGAGAGAGAGGTCCTCGCCCTCATCCTCGACACTCTGCAAGAAGAGGACTGGACGGAGATGGATCTGCACGGTCTCGCTGCCGGCTCCCCCACCCTCACCCTTCTCCCCGCCCTCGCCCGCGAGCGCGGTCTCGAGGTGCGCGTCGATCGGGAGGCGGTCTGCCCGCAGCTTGACCTGCCCCCCACCTGGGATGAATACCTGGCGCAGCTTGGCAAGAAGAACCGCCATGAGCTGCGACGGAAGATGCGCCGCCTCCAGAACACCGCCGTCTCGCTGCGTCTCGCTGCTCTCAAGGCGCCCGCCGCCGTCGCTGACGGAATGGATACCTTCCTCGGTCTCATGACCCTGCGCTGCGATAAGTCTCAATTCATGACCCCAGAGATGGAGCGCTTCTTCCGGCACGCGGCGCTGGCCCTGGCGGCGGAAGGGCTGATCACCCTCTACATGCTGGAGATGAACGGCCGGAGTGTTGCCTCTCTTCTCTGCTTTGAAGACGAAAAGAGGGTTTTGTTGTATAACAGTGGCTATGACCCCGATCTGTCTTTCCTCTCGGTGGGGCTCATCTCTAAGGCCCTGGTGCTGCGCAACGCCATCGAAGAGGGAAGAAGGCATTTCGATTTCTTGCGGGGCGACGAGCCCTACAAGTACGATCTTGGTGGCAGAGACCTAGATGTGCATCGCTGCCTCATCCGGCGGCCCTAGGCGAGGATATCGAGGAGTCGAGCGAGCATCGTGCGCCGCATAGCCGTCATCAGCGCCCACACCTGCCCTCTGGCCAAGCTGGGCTGGCCCGAGACGGGAGGCATGAATGTCTACGTGCGCGAGCTTAGCCGCGAGATGGGCGCGCGCGGCTACCCTGTCGACATCTTCACCCGCCGCGCCGACGCCTCCAGCCCCGACGTTGTCTCCTCCAGCGAGAACGTCCGCGTCATTCACCTGCGGGCGGGACCGCCGGAGACGACTGGAAAGGGCGAACTCTACCGTTACCTGGGGGACTTCGAGCGCGAATTGCTCTCCTTCCAGCAGGCCGAGGGGACGGAGTACGATCTGATTCACAGCCACTACTGGCTGTCCGGCCTGGTCGGGTTGTCCTTGAGGGAACGCTGGAACATCCCCCTCGTGGCGATGTTCCATACGCTCGCTGAGGCGAAGAAGCTCGCTCCCGTTGCCGAGCGCGAGCCGCCCGGCCGGATCGAAGGGGAGCGGCAGGTAGCGCGGCAGGCGGACCGCATCGTCTGCGCCACCGAACACGAGAAGCGGATCCTCGAAGATATCTACGAAGCCGACCCCAGCCGAATCTCCGTCGTGCCCTGCGGCGTTGACCTCGACCTCTTCAAGCCCAGCGACAAAGAGACCGCCCGTGCCGCCCTCAACCTCAACGGCAAGAGGATGGTCCTCTTCGTCGGGCGCATCGAGCCCCTGAAAGGCGTCGACGTCCTCCTCGCGGCTGCCGCCCAACTGAAAGCGAGAGACCGACTTCCAGGTCTTCATCGTCGGCGGCGACGGTACGGCTACCGATGAGATAAAGCGGCTGCAGTGGCTGACCTCCGACCTCGGCATCACTCCCCGGGTGAATTTCCTGGGGTCCGTCGACCACGACCGGCTTCCCCTCTTCTACAACGCCGCCGATCTCTGCGTCGTGCCCTCCTACTACGAAAGCTTCGGTTTGGTGGCCCTGGAGGCCATGGCCTGTGGCACGCCCGTCGTCGCCTCCCGCGTCGGCGGCCTCACCGCCACCGTCCGCGACGGCGAGACAGGCTATCTCATTCCCTGGCACTACCCGCAGCCGTTTGCCGAGCGGATGGCCCTCCTCCTGAGCGACGACGAGTTGCGCCAAAGCTTCGGACGGACGGCCCGCGAGGCGGTGAAAGGCTTCGGCTGGGGCAACATCGCCGATGCCATAGAGTCCATCTATCGAGAATTGCTGAGCGATAACGAAGCGGCGGCCGCTTCCGCGCTGTAACGTTGAGGATCTTTCTTCTTACTGCTTGCCCATGATTGTCGATTTTCACGCCCACGTCTTCCCGCCGGAGGTCTGCCGCCGCCGCGATGACTACCTGCGGCGCGACCCCACCTTCCGTGAGCTGTACAGCAACCCCAAGGCATCGCTGGCCACCGCCGACGACCTGCTGGCCAGCATGGATGAAGCCGGCATCGACAAGAGCGTCGTCGTCAACTTCGCCTGGCAGGACGTTGCCCTCTGTCGACAGACCAACGACTATATCTTGGAGAGCGCTGCCGCCAGCAACGGCCGCCTGCTGCCCTTCTGCATCGTCCAGCCCGCGGCCGGCGACGAGGCGCGAGCCGAGATCGAGCGCTGCGCCCGGGCGGGAGCCCTCGGCCTCGGCGAGCTGCGGCCCGACGATCAGGGCTATGACCTGGCGGCGAGCCCGGAGGCCGATCTGCTCGTCTGGGCGGCCAAGACACATGGCCTAGCCCTCCTCTTCCATGTCAGCGAGCCTGTGGGCCACAGCTACCCCGGCAAGAGCGGCCTCACCCTCAAGGCCCTCTATCGCTTCATCGAGAAGGCGCCCGGCGTGACCGTCGTTGCTGCCCATTGGGGCGGCGGCCTGCCCTTCTACGGCCTCATGCCCAGGGTGAAGAAGGCGCTGGCCACCACCTACTTCGACACCGCCGCCACGCCTCTTCTCTACAGCCCCAGCGTCTATCGCCACGCCATCGATATCCTCGGCGGCGAGCGTATCCTTTTCGCCAGCGACTTCCCTTTCCTCTCCCAGAAGCGCTGTCTGCGGGAGACCCGGAAGGCGGGCCTGAGCGAGCAAGAACTGCGCCTTATCCTGGGCGGTAACGCCCTCCGCCTCTTGGGATTGCCCGATGACCGGCGCTGACAGAGACCGCGGCCTCCGCCTCTTCGTCGCCTGCGAGCTCCCAACCGCTGTGCGAGACGCCCTGGGCCGTCTCCAAGGAGACCTCAAGGCGCGCACGACGAGCCGCCTCCGCTGGGTCCGCCCTGAGGGCATCCACCTGACCCTCAAGTTCCTCGGCGAAGTCCCCGCCGCGAAGCGAAGGGAGATCGAAAGCGCTCTCGCTGCCGCTATCGTCGATCCCTTTGCCTTCGAGCTGCGCTTGGGGCACGTAGGCGGCTTCGGCGGGCGGCAGCGGCTGCGCGTCATCTGGGTCGGTCTAGAGGGGGATGTTGAGGGGCTGGCGGGGCTGGCCGCGCTTGTCGAGAAGGCGCTGACGCCGCTGGGCTTCCCCCGCGAAAGCCGGCCTTTCGCCCCTCATCTCACGCTTGCCCGCGTCCCCGACGATGCCACCCCCGAAGAGAGAGGCCGCCTGGCCGACCTCCTCGGCTCGTTCTCGGCTCCCCCTAGCGCGGCGATGACCGTCAACGCCGTGAGCCTGATGCAGAGCTTCCTGGAGCCGGGCGGCGCCCGCTATCAGTGCCTCGCCGTTTTCCCGCCTGACTTCCATCGGCCTTCGCTCGCCGGTCGAGCGTCTCGCCTGACCCTACCGCCCTGAGCAGCGGTGAAAAATCGGGGTGCTGTGGGTGGCTGGGTAGGGTTAAGACGCTTGACGCGCCGCCCCCGATCACCTACAATTTCATCATCAGACGAGCCGCATTGGAGAGGACGTTTCCCGCTATGGGTGGCGCGGCTTTCAACCGAATACTAGATACGTAAGGCACCGGCTAACAGCGCCCGGTGCCTTTTCATTCTGCAGTACATTAAGGAGAGCAGACATGAACTCCAGCCTCATCGGCAAAATCGAAAAGGCCAAGCGCTACGCCGAGGAGCGGCACCGCCTTCGCTTTCGGAAGTTCGCCGTCGACTTCCAGGGCGAGAACGATGCCCACCACGTGAGCCTCGACCAGGAGTGCTGGCACTGCACTTGCGATTTCTTTGCCGTTAGGGGAGTCTGCTCTCACACGATGGCCCTAGAGCGTATTCTCGAGGGGATGCTTCCCAGAGAGGCGCTTGCCCGCGGCTAACCGGAAGCGTGTTGGCTCAGAGGAGCTACCTTCCGCCTGACTCCGCGTCTTTTTCCGCCGCTAGCCCCCGTAGCCGTTGGGGTGTGCCTGGTGCCATCGCCAGGCGCTCTCGATGATCTCGCCCAGATCAGTGAAACGCGGCTCCCAGCCCAACTCCCGGCGGGCCCGCTCGGCGCTCGCCACTAACGTCGCCGGGTCGCCCGGCCGTCGTGGCGCCTCCCGCGCTGGGATCGGATGTCCCGTAACGCGGCGGGCCGTCTCCACCACCTCGCGGTTGGAGAACCCCTGGCCGACGCCCAGGTTGTAGACGGCGCTCCCCTGCTCGCACCGCTCCAGCGCCCGGAAATGGGCCTGCGCCAGGTCGGATACGTGCACGTAGTCGCGGATGCAACTGCCGTCCGGCGTCGGGTAGTCCGTCCCGTAGATATCGATAGCCTGCCGCTTCCCCAGCGCTACCTCCAGGACCACCGGGATCAGGTGAGTCTCCGGCCGGTGGTCTTCTCCCAGCCTCTCCGTCGCGCCGGCGGCGTTGAAGTAGCGGAGCGAGGCGTAGCGGAGGCCGCATTGGCTGTCATACCAGCGGAGGAGCCGCTCCACTAATGCCTTCGATTCTCCGTAAGGATTGAGAGGGGCAATCGGCGCGTCCTCCGGGATGGGCGCCGTCGGCGGCTCGCCGTACACACCGGCGCTGGAGCTGAACACGAAGCGCAGCACCCCGTGGTCGACCATCGCGTTCAGCAGGTTGATGACGTTCGCGACGTTGTTGAAGAAGTAGCGCCCCGGGACCTGCATCGACTCGCCGGCGGCGATGAACCCCCCGTAGAACACCACGCCGTCGAACTTCCAGCGCTCGAAGACGACCTCCAGGAGTTCGCGGTCTTCCAGATCACCGACGACCAGCTCCGCTCCCGGCGTCACCGCCTGGGCATGGCCGGTCACCAGACTGTCGAAGACGACGACCTGATGTCCCGCCGCCAGCAGGTCCGCCACAGTTACGCTGCCGATGTAGCCGGCGCCACCTACGACCAGTATCCTCAATGTCTACTCCTCGAACTTCTTGAACACCAGGCAGGCGTTCTGCCCCCCGAACCCGAAGCTGTTCTTCAGGATGGTGCGCACGTCCGCCTTGCGGCACTTGTTAGGCACGTAGTCGAGGTCGCACTCCGGGTCGGGGTTCTCCTGGTTGATCGTCGGGTGAATGATCCCCGTCTGCAGCGTCTTCACGCAGGCAACCGACTCCAGCGCCCCGGCTGCGCCCAGCACGTGCCCGATCATCGACTTGGTCGAGCTGATCGGTATCTTATAGGCGCGCTCACCGAAGAGGCCCTTGATCGCCCGCGTCTCCGCCAGGTCGTTCAAGACGGTCGAGGTGCCGTGGGCGTTGATGTAGTCCACGTCGTTGATCGTGATCCCTGCGTCCTCCAGCGCCCAGCGCATCGCCCGTTGCGCGCCCTCGCCGTTCTCGCTGGGGGCGACGATGTGGTAGGCGTCGCCGCTCGAGGCGCACCCCGCCAGCTCCGCCAGTATCGTCGCGCCGCGGGCCTTCGCGTGCTCCAGGCTCTCCAGGACCAGGATCGCCGAACCCTCCGAGCACACGAAGCCGTCGCGCTCGGCGTCGAAGGGGCGGCTCGCCTTGGCCGGCTCGTCGTTGCGGGTCGATAGCGCCCTCATCACGCAGAAGGTGGCCAACCCAATCTCGCCGATGCCCGCCTCCGTGCCGCCCGTGAGCATGACCTCAGCCTTGCCCCGCCGGATCACCTCCAGGGCGTCGCCTATTGCCTGCGTGGAGGCGGCGCAGGCAGTGATGGCCGTGCTGTTGAAGCCGCCGAGGCCGAACTGGATCGCCACCTGGGCGGCGGCCATGTTCGGTAGCATCTTCGGTGCGTAGAAGGGGTCGATGCGCATGCCCCCCTTCTCCAACAGCGTCCGCATCGCCTCCTCCGTGTTGGGGAAACCGCCGTTGCCGTTCCCCAGCATGACGCCGATACGGCTCGCGTCCTCCTTGTCGAGCTGCAGCCCTGCCGCCTCGATCGCCTGGCGGGCCGCCGCCACCGCGAACTGGGAGAAGCGGGCCATCCGCCGCGCTTCCTTGCGGTCAATGTAGTCTATCGGGTCGAAGTCGTTTATCTCAGCGGCGATCCGGACCGGGTAATTGCTCGCGTCGAACCTCGTCAGTGGTACTACGGCGGAGCGGCCCTCCACGCAGCCCTCCCACAACTTCTCCGGCGACAGACCCAATGGGGTCATCGCGCCCATGCCCGTGATCACTACCCGCCGTCTTGTCTCTCTCTCTGTCATGCTCCCATCCTAACTTCTAGTATGCTTGGTGCCCTTCAGATTCTAGGGCCTGTCCGTACTCCGTTCAACCGGACGGCATATCCCCTTCGATGCCCAGTAGGTAGGCCCGCGCCTCCGCCGCCACGAACAGCGACCCCAGGACGCAGACCAGGTCGTCCCGTCCCGCCTGTGCCAGAGCCTCCTCGACCGCCTGCGGCACCGTCTCCGCCACGCCTGCTGATATGCCCCGCGTCGAAAACGCCTCTGCCACCATCGACGCCGCGGCGGCCCGGGGGTGGCGGGCGCTGGTGGCGATGACCGCCGCTCCCAGGGGCTGCAGCTCGGCGGCTATCTCACCGATCTCCTTGTCCTGCGACGCCCCGACGATGAGTATCGCTTTCGAGAACGAGAAATCCTGTAGCAGCGTCTCCCGCAGGCGTCGCGCCGACTCGGCGTTATGGGCGCCGTCCACCACGAGCAGCGGCTGTTGCCGCAGCACCTCCAGCCTCCCCGGCCAGCGCACTTTGGCCAGCCCCCGCCTGATCTCCTCCGACGACACGGTGACCCCGTGACCTGCCAGCGCTTCCACCGCCGCTACCGCCGTGGCCGCGTTCTCGAGCTGATGCCGCCCCAGTAGCGGCAGATGCAGGTCGTAGTTCCCACCGGTCGTCCGCAGGCGGAAGTCCTGCCCCTCCGGCGTATGCCCGTACCGTTCGATGGTGCAGCCTGCTGCCACGTCGACGAGGCCGGCGCCGAGATCGTCGCAGGCCCGCCGGATTACCGTCGCGGCCTCCTCCTGCTGGAATCCCATGACCGTCGTGCTGCCGCCGCGGATTATCCCTGCCTTCTCTGCTGCTATCTCGGCGATTGTCCTGCCCAGTATCGCCGTGTGCTCCAGGCTGATCGGCGTGATGACGCAGACCTCTTTCTCGTCGAGCGCATTCGTCGAGTCCAGCCGTCCTCCCAGCCCCGCCTCGATCACCTGGGCATCCAATCCCGGCTTCTCGGAATGCCAAGAACGCCATCGCCGTCAGCAGGTCGAACGTGACCAGCTCGCGGTCGGGAAACTCCCGCCTGACATCCGCCACCGCCGGCTCCAGCGTCTCCACGCAGCGGACGAACGTCTCTTCGGCAATGGCCTCGCCGTTCACCTCGATCCGCTCGCGGAAGCTGTGCAGGTGGGGGCTCGTGTAAAGGCCGGTCCGTAGTCCCTTCTCCCGCAGCACCGACGCGATCATCGCCGCCGTGCTCCCCTTGCCCTTGCTGCCGGCGATATGGACGGTCAGCCGGCCGAGCTGCGGGTCGCCGAGATGGCGCAGCAGGGCGCGCACCGGCGCCAGGTCGGGCCGCGCCGCGAAACGGCCGCTGCGCTCGAAATCGGCAAAGCTAAGAAGATAAGCGAGGGCTTGGGAGTAGTTCATCGCGGCGGGAGGCGGCTGTGCAGGTGGCTCATGGATTGGTCAGACAGAATGCTATCATCCCCCTCTTCCCCGATCAAGAAGTGTCGCTTTTCAGGAGATGTGAGACAGAAGGGAGGTGGTTAACGTCGGGCCTGGGCTGTAGGCTTACGGAAAACCATACAGAGTTCTAGCATCGTTGACACCTTTTGGACACAGTCCTAACATGAGAGCTAACGGGAAGACCTGCGAACATAGGAATACGGGACGCCTTTTCACTGTTTTCTGACAGTCCGCGAGGCGTCCTTGTGCTTGCCTGGGTATGATCGCCCCAGGTACAAAAGGAGGCGCAGGAAATGATCACCGTTAGCGTCATCAAAGCTGACGTCGGGGGTTATGTGGGCCACTCCTCCCTGCATCCGGATCTGCTGAGCACTGCCGAAGAAGCGCTGTCCCAGGCCAAACAGAAGAACGTCCTAGTGGATTTCCACGTCGGCCATTGCGGCGATGACCTCTTCCTGATCATGACCCATGAACGGGGCGCCAACCATACGGAGATACACGCACTCGCCTGGGATGTCTTCATCGCCTGCACCGCCGTCGCCAAGAAGCTCAAGCTCTACGGCGCCGGCCAAGACCTCCTCGCCGATGCCTTCTCCGGCAACCTCCGCGGCATGGGCCCCGGCTCCGCCGAGATGGAGATCGAGGAGCGCGCCTCCGAGCCGCTGCTCATCTTCCTCGCCGACAAGACATCGGCGGGGTCGTTCAACCTACCGCTCTACAAGATGTTCGCTGACCCCTTCAACACCGCCGGCCTCGTCATCGCCGAGACGCTGCACGGCGGCTTCACCTTCGAGGTGCAGGACATCGTCGGCCAGCGCAAGATCAGCTTCGACGCCCCTGAGGAGATGTACGATCTGCTGATCTTCCTCGGCTCGCCCTCTCACTTCGCCGTCAAAGCCGTGTACAGCCGCAAGACCGGCGAGATAGCCGCCGTCTCCAGCACCGAGCGCCTGTCCTACATCGCCGGCCGCTACGTGGGCAAGGACGACCCCACCTGCGTCGTCCGCTGTCAGGGCGACTTCCCGGCCGTCGGCGAAGTCTTGGAGCCGTTCACCTTCCCCGCGATCGTCGAAGGCTGGATGAGGGGCTCCCACCAGGGCCCCTGGATGCCCTGCGCCGTCGCCGATGCCAACCCCTCGCGCTTCGACGGCCCGCCCCGTATCGTCTGCCTCGGCTTCCAGCTCACTGAGGGCCGCCTCATCGGCCCCCGCGACATGTTCGCCGACCCCGCCTTCGACGGCGCCCGCCGTCAGGCCAACGATATGGCCGACTACCTGCGCCGTCACGGCCCCTTCGAGCCTCATCGCCTGCCCTTGGAAGACATGGAATACACCACGATGCCTGAGATCGCCGGCCGCGTCGCCAGCCGCTGGAAACCCTTGGAGTAAGAGTACGGAAAGCAGGTTGCCCTTGCCGCGTCTTCTCGTCGCCACCAACAACCGTGGAAAAGCCGCTGAGTTCCGCACCCTCCTCGCCGGCTGCGGCTGGGAGATCGTGACTCCCGCCGATGTCGGTCTCGACCTCGATGTGGAAGAATCTGGCCCCGACTACGCTACAAATGCTAAGATCAAAGCGGAGGCGTTCGCTGCCGCCGGCGGTCTCCTCGCCCTGGCCGACGACTCCGGGATTGAGATTGACGCGCTAGGTGGCCTCCCGGGCGTCCTCTCTGCTCGCTACGCCGGCCCCGACGGGACGGACGCGGACAGGGTGGCCCGCGTCCTGGCCGAAATGAAGGACGTGCCGCCCGAGAAGCGGCAGGCCCGCTTCGTCTGCGTCATCGCTCTCGCCGGGCCTGATGGCCGGGTGAGATTTGCGGAAGGTGAATGCGAAGGGATTGTGGCCGAGGCGCCGCGAGGAGACGATGGCTTTGGCTACGACCCCATCTTCTACCTGCCGGAGAAGGGGCGCACGATGGCGGAGTTGCCGTCCGAAGAGAAGAACGCCGTGAGCCACCGCGGGCGGGCTGCCCGCAAGGCCTGCGTATTGCTGAGAGAGATGCTTGATGAATCTGAAAACGGCCCCTGAGGTCTCGTCAGAGGGGGACCTTCTAGACGCCCACCGGCGCACCATCACCTACCTCCGCGTCTCCGTGACCGACCGCTGCAACCTCCGCTGCGTCTACTGCATGCCGGAGAGCGGCATCGGCCTTGTCCCCATGACCGACATCCTCAGCTATGAGGAGATCCGCGACATCGTCGCTGTCGGCGCAGCGATGGGACTACGCCACGTGCGACTCACCGGCGGCGAGCCCCTCGCCCGCAAAGGCCTCGTCGATCTCGTCGCCATGATCAGCGCCATCCCCGGCATCGAGGAGATTGCCCTGACCACCAACGGCGTCTCCCTCGCCCGTCACGCCGAGCCGCTGGCCAGGGCAGGGCTCCGGCGCGTGAACGTCAGCCTCGACACCCTCCGGCCCGAGCGTTTTCGCCGCATCACCCGCGTCGGCCGCCTCGAGGACGTGCAGGAGGGGATCGCCGCTGCCCGCGCCGCCGGCCTTCTCCCCCTCAAGATCAACGTTGTGCTGATACCGGGGCTGAACGACGACGAGGCGCTCGATTTCGCTCGCTCCACTATCGACGACGACTGGGATGTCCGCTTCATCGAGCTCATGCCCTTCCTGGAAGGGGAGTCCTGCGCCAAAGATGTCTCGCTGGCCGCCGGCTTCGTCCCCAACGAGGAAGTGCGGCGCCGGATAGAGGAGCGTTTGGGGCCGCTGGCGCCTGCCCCGGCAGCCGACGGTCATGGCCCGGCGATCTACTACCGTCTCTCTGGGGCCAGAGGCCGTATCGGCTTTATCAGTCCCCTGACCGAAGAAGGGTTCTGCGCCCGCTGCAACCGGCTGCGTCTCACCGCCACCGGCAAGCTTCGCCCCTGCCTGCTGACCGACAAAGAGATCGATCTCCGGGCGGCCCTCCGGAGCGGCGAAGGCGAAGAAGGCATCCGCCGCGGCCTGATGGCGGCGCTCGAAACCAAGCCCGACGCCCATCACCTGCGCGACGGCAACCGGCCCCGCGCCCGCAAGATGACCCAGATCGGCGGCTAGAAGCCTGAAGGAGGACGCGATGCTAGAGCTCACCCAGGAGATCAAAGACTTCGTCTCGCGGGGCGACGTTGGCAAGGTCCTCGCGACCATAAGCCCCGACGGCTTCCCCAACATCGGCCCCAAGGGCACAATCCAGGTCTACGACGACGGCAGCCTCGCCTATTGTGAGTTCGTGGGCAAGCACCACTACGAGAACGTGAAGCGCGACCCTCATGTCGCCATCGCCTGCATCGACTTCGCAGGCCGACAGGGCTACCGCTTCGTCGGCGAGGCTGAGCTTCACGAGTCGGGCGAGGTCTATGACAAAGTAAAGGCGAAGATGCCGCCAGCCGCCAACCCGCGGGCGGTCGTGCTCGTCAAGGTCAAAGAGGTCTACGGCCTAGGCGGCGCCCAGGTGGGAGAGAGGATACTCTAGGGGTCATGGGCAAGCTCAGCCACCTCGATGAGTCAGGCCGCGCCCGCATGGTGGACGTGACGGATAAGGACGACACCCTCCGTGAGGCCGTCGCCAAGGGCAGCGTCCGCATGAAACCGGAGACCCTCGCCCTCATCCAGTCCGGCGGCGTCCCCAAAGGCGATGTCCTGGCTGTCGCTCAGGTCGCGGGGGTCATGGCCGCCAAGCGTGTTCCCGATCTCATCCCTATGTGCCACCCCCTCCTCCTCACCGCCATCGACGTCCGTCTGGAGCCTGACGAGAAAGAGAGCGCTGTCCAGATTACTGCCACCGTCCGCACCACCGGCAAGACCGGCGTCGAGATGGAAGCCCTGACCGCCGTATCCGTCGCTGCCCTCACCATCTACGACATGTGCAAGGCAGTGGACCGGGGAATGCGTATCGAGGGAGTACGCCTCGTGCGCAAGTCGGGCGGGAAAAGCGGCGAGGTCGCGCTGGAATAGCACGACCTCGCGGGTGTCTTTTTCCTTAGGTGATGTCTTTCGCCGCTTCTATTCCGCCTCCGCCAGCGCCGCGTCGATCGCCTGCTTGAAGACGTCGAACGGCTGGGCGCCGCCCAGGTGCTTGCCGTTGATGAAGAAGGCCGGCGTGCCGAAGCGGTCCAGCCCAGCCTCTTGGGCAGCCTTCGTCGCGGCGTCCATGTCGGCCTGCACCAGTGGCGCCATCCTCCCCGAATCCAGACACTCGTTGAACTTCGTGGCATCCAGTCCCAACTGGGCCGCGTAGGCTTTCAGGTTATCCACGGCCAGGGCGCTCTGGTTGGCGAACAGGATGTCGTGGTACTGCCAGAAGGCCCCCTGCTCATTGGCGCATTCCGACGCCTCTGCCGCCTTCTCCGCGTTCTCATGGATCTGAGACAGAGGGAAGTTCATGAACACGAAACGGATCTTGTCGCCGTAATTCGATAGTATCTCCGGCATAGTCTGCTGAACGAAACGCGCGCAGTAGGGGCACTGGAAATCGGAGAACTCGACGACTGTGACCTTGGCGTCCGCCGGCCCCTTGGCGGGGTTGTCGCCCGGGTCGATCTCGACTGTTCCCGGCGTGGGCACTACTGACGGCGTCGGCTGTTGTGCCACCACGACGTTGGTCTTCTCCGATGTCGTCCCGAATATCGGCCAGGCGTGGTTGATGCCGGCCGCTGCCGCCACGACCGCGATGGACGTAATCAGGCTTATCAAGAAAAACAGCCCCAAGTTGGCTGTCCCCGGATTCCCCCCGGGCGGAGCCGGCTCCACTCCGTATGAGCCTTGTTCTTCAGGTTCTTCTACCACTTAGCGCCTCCCTCAATACAAAAACCGGCTCCCTCTGCCGGCCCTTCGAACATGAGCTATGTTCACTTTACAGAAACGCCGTTCGGCCTGTCAAGGTTACGTACTGAACGGGTACACGATATGGACACCCCCTAGCCCCCATCGTATAATTGCCGTGCATCTGCGGCCTGCCCCGCAGATGTTGTATACTGGGAGCGGAGTTAGCTGACTGTTGGGTTCCCTTGCTTCCATCGAAGATATTGGGGCGGCGGCCAAGAGGATAAGGCGGCACATCATCACTATGCTCGCCGCCGCGGGCAGTGGCCATCCCGGTGGCTCCCTTTCCGCCGTCGAGATCCTCTGTGCCCTCTACTTCCGTGTCCTTCGCCACAACCCGGCCGAGCCTCTCTGGCCTGACCGCGACCGCTTTATCCTAAGCAAAGGCCACGCTGTCCCTGTTCTCTACGCCGTCCTCGCCGAGTGTGGCTACTTCCCGGAAGAGGAACTCACGACGCTGCGGAAGCTCGGCAGCCGTCTTCAGGGTCACGCCTTCGCCTACTTCCCGCCCGGCACTGAGGGCCTGCGTACCCCCATTCAGTCCCCGCCGGGGATCGAGATGTGCGCCGGCTCCCTCGGCCAGGGGCTCTCCTTCTCGATAGGGCAAGCCCTCGCCGCCCGTCTGGATGGCCGCGACTACCGGGTCTACTGCCTTCTCGGCGACGGTGAGCTCGGCGAGGGCCAGGTCTGGGAGGCCGCTCTTGCCGCTGCCCACTACTCCCTCGACAATCTCGTCGCCATCGTCGACCGCAACCGCGTCCAAAACGACGGCTTCGTCGATGACATCCTGCGCACCGATCCTTTGATCGAAAAATGGGAGTCCTTCGGCTGGCGTGCGCTCGACATCGATGGCCACGACCTCCGTCAGGTCATCGACGCTCTGGAGAAGGCCAGGACGGTCAAGGGCAAACCGACTGTAATAATCGCCCACACCATAAAGGGAAAGGGCGTCAGTTTCATGGAGAACACCGCTAGCTGGCACGGTCGCGCCCCCAATCGTGAGGAAGCGGAGCGCGCCTTGGCCGAGCTGGCCTAGTTCCATCGCCATAGGAGAAAGCTAACGATGACCCTGGCCCCCCCAGCAATGGCGGCGACCCGCGAGGCTCTCGGCCCTACCCTCGTGCGCTTGCGGGAAGAAGGGCTCGACATCGTCGTCGTCGACGCCGACCTCGGCGTCTCTACCACCGCCCGCGTCTTCGCGGCCGCCTTCCCTGAGCGCTTCTTCACCGTGGGTATCGCGGAGCAGAACATGATCGGTGTCGCCGCCGGCTTCGCTGCCGCCGGAAAGATCGCGGTTGCCAGCACATTCGCTGTATTCGCTCCCGGCCGCTGCTTCGACCAGATACGCATCGCCGTCGCCCATCCTCACCTCAACGTGAAGATAATCGGTAGCCACGGCGGGCTCACAGTCGGTGAGGACGGCATATCCGCCCAGGCGATTGAAGACCTCGCCCTCGTCTCCTCCCTGCCTGGGTTCACGGTAATCGTCCCCGCCGATGTCATCGAGGCGGCGCAGGCCATCGAGACGGCCCTGCGCAAGCCCGGCCCCTACTACATCCGCTGCTCCCGCGCCAAGACACCCGTCATCTATGACGCCACCTACCGCTTCCAGCTCGGCAAAGCCCATCTCCTCCGGCAGGGGAAGGACGTAACTGTCATCGCCCTCGGTGTCATGGCCAAGCCGGCGCTCGACGCTGCTGCCAAGCTCAAGGAAGAAGGGATCGACTGCCGGCTCTTGAACATGGCCACCCTGAGGCCGCTCGACGAGGAGGCCATCATCGCCGCTGCTCGCGAGACCGGCGCCATCGTCACCGCCGAGGAGCACCTCGTGCACTGTGGCCTGGGGAGCATGGTCTCCCAGGTTGTCACGGCCAATCAGCCCGTGCCGATGGGCTTCGTCGGCATGAAGGACCGCTACGCCGAGTCGGGAGCGCCCGATCAGCTCCTGGAGAAGTACGGCCTCACCGCCGACGACATCGCCCGAGAAGTGCGCGCCGTGCTCAAGCGCAAGAAGGACTGACTCGCATGACCGACAAATCCAAGACAACATCCACGCCGCGGCCCCTGGTCGCCGTCCTTTACACCAGCGCCGCTACCGTTCTCGACGACATCGGCCAGGCCATGCGCCTCGCCGAATACGCCCAGGCCCTGCCCGCCGACGTGGAGACCGCCCTGAAGATCAACATCTCCTGGCAGCGCTACTACCCCGCCTGCTCCACGAGCCCCTGGCAACTCGAAGGCGTGATTCGGACGCTCCAGCAGGACGGCTACCACAAGCTTCTACCCGTTCAGAACGGCACCGTCGTCGTCGACTCCCACGAGGGCGAGGTCAAGAACAAGCACAAGGCCGTCCTCGACAAGTACGGTCTTCAGAGCCTCCACCTGACGGACAAGGATGTCCCCTGGGTTCCCTATGAGCCCAAGGGCGAGATGCTGGTCTTGCACAATGTCTTCCCCGACGGGATAAAGGTACCGCAGGCCCTCATCGGCAAGAACGTCATCCACCTGCCGACCCTGAAGACCCACGTCTTCACCACCATGACCGGCGCGATGAAGAACGCCTTCGGTGGCCTCCTGAGCTTCCGCCGCCACTGGACCCACTCTGTGATCCACGAGACCCTCGTCGACCTCCTGACGATCCAGAAGGAGATCCACCCCGGCATCTTCGCTGTCATGGACGGCACCATCGCCGGCGACGGCCCGGGGCCCCGTTCCATGCGCCCTCATGTGAAGAATCTCATCCTGGCCAGCGCCGACCAGGTCGCCATCGACGCCGTCGCCGCCAAGCTTATGGGCTTCGACCCGCTCTCCCTCAAGTTCATACGCCTCGCCCACGAGCGGGGCCTGGGCTGCGGCGACCCTGACAAGATCGAAGTCGTCGGTATGGACATCAGCGGCATCAACTTCGGCTTCCGCAGCGACGAGGATACCTTCGCCAGCCGCGGCCAGAAGCTCATCTACTGGGGCCCCCTGAAGCCCTTCGAGAAGCTGCTCCTTCGCACCCCCATAGTCCCCTGGTCGTTCTTCGCCTCCAACGTGTATTACAATTACCTCTGGTATCCCCTGGTGGGGCGGAAGAGGGCAAAGCAGGCCCTCCAGACTGAGTGGGGCAGGCTCTTCCAGAGCTACTGACAGCTAGCGTCCCTGCCTCTGTCGAGGAAGCGATCTCTTGACCTTCAAGAACCTGCGGTCGAAGTTCATCATATCCCTGCTCTTCGGCATGGCCATCGCCGTCGGGCTCATGGCCTACGGCGACTTCTCGGACATCTACGGCAGCCTCGAGGATTTCCGCTGGGAGCTCATGCCCCTTCTCCTCGCCCTCTCGCTGGGCAACTACCTCATCCGCTTCGTCAAGTGGCACTTCTACCTCGGCCAGATCGGCGTCCACAACGTCCCCAAGCGAGACAGCTTCCTCGCCTTCTTCTCCGGCCTGGGCATGGTCATCACCCCCGGCAAGCTGGGCGAGTGGCTGAAGAGCTACCTGGTGCAGGAGATGCACGGCGTCCCCTTCATCCGCACCGCCCCCATCCTTCTCGCCGAGCGCTTCACCGACGCCGTTGCCCTGCTGCTCCTCGCCGGCGCCGGGTTCTTCATCTTCGGCGAAGCGTGGGAGGTCTTTGTCATCGTCGCCGTCGGCTCCGTGATTGCGATGATCGTCGCCCGCCACCGCCCCACGATGCGCGCCATCCTCCACCACGCGGAGCGCCTGCCCGTTGTCTCGCGCTTCGCCTCCCAGGCCGAGGTCTTCTATGAGAGCACCTACATCCTCTTCTCTCCCTGGAGCCTCATCTTCACCACCGTCCTCAGCGTCATCTCCTGGGCGGGCGAAGTATTGGCGTTCTACCTCGTCCTTGTCGGGCTCGGCCAGGACGGCAGTTGGACGCTGCTCGTGCAGGCCGCCTTCATCCTCCCCGTCGCCACCCTTGCCGGCGCGATAGTCCTGATCGCCCCCGGCGGCATGGGCGTCGCCGAAGGGGGTATCACCGGCCTCCTCCAGGCCATCGTCGAGGACATGAGCAAGAGCACGGCCGCTCTGGCGACCCTGATCATCCGCTTCACGACACTCTGGTTTGGTGTTATAGTGGGCCTCATTGCTCTCGCCTTCACGATGCGCCGCCTCGCGACCGCGCCGCCGGCTGACCAACCGCTCGGCGTCGCCCTGGCGACCGGCGCCGATTCACCGCCGCTGATCGCCGCCTCCGCCGACGAGAGAGAAGGACAGCCGGCTGGGGGAGCCGACCAGGGAGAGACGCTGCAGTAGCCATGGCCGCACTGGCTGACCAGGGACAGGGACTCCTCAGCGACCGCACCTCCCGAGCGGCAGTTATCCCCGTGCTCTCCAACGCCTTCGTCCTCGTCCTCAAGGCCGTTGTCGGCCTCATGACCGGCAGCATCGCCGTCCTCTCCGACGCCATGGACAGCCTCGAAGACGTCGGCGCCTCCATCTTCGACCTCTGGAGCGTCCGCCTCTCCGCCAAGCCCGCCGACCAAGAGCACCCCTACGGCCACGGCAAAGTCGAGGGCATAGCCGCCGGTGCCGAGGGGCTCCTAATCGGCGCTGGTGGGCTCTTCATCTTCTACCAGGCTATACGACGGCTCATCGTCGGCCAGGCTGAGATCAGCGTTGGCCTCGGCCTGGTGGCCATGGTCGTCACCGCGCTGGTAAACCTGGGTGTTGTCATTCAAGTCGCCCGCGCCGCCAGAGAGACCGGCTCCCTCGTCCTCACCGCCGCCTCTCGCCACCTCTGGACGAACATCGCCCAGGCCATCGCCGTCATCACCGCCCTCGTCCTCGTCGGCCTGACCGGTCGCCACGAGTTCGACGCTGTAGTCGCCCTCTTCCTCAGCGCCTTCCTGATCTTCTCCTCCGTGCGCATAATCACGGTCGCCAGCCACCAGATCATGGACGTCCGCCTGCCGCTCCGAAGAGGAGGAGTTCATCCAGCAGACCCTTCTCCGCTACGAGAACGAGGTCGTCGGCTTCCACAAGCTGCGCACCCGCCGCTCCGGCCACCAGCGCTACGTCGAGCTGCACCTGATAGTGGACCCCAAGCGCAGCGTGGAGGAGATCCACACCGTCTGCGATGGCATCGAGAGGGACATCCAGGAGCGCCTCCCCGGCGCTGAGGTGACGATCCACGTGGAGCCGGACGACGGCCGTCCCCGCCGCCCCCGCGAGCTTCTCTCCTAGCCCTCCGATTCGCGCAAATGGAAACGCCTGCCCGCCGGAAGGCAGACAGGCGCCTTGATCCTCAGTTAGTCCTACCCGTCTCGCGGGTCGTTCCCTATTCCCGGTGACCGTTCCCCTCTGACTCCTCCAACTCCTCTTCCTCCTCCTCGTCCTCCAGAGTCTCCTCCTCCGAGTACACTCCCGCCTCGTGCCCGGCCCACACCGTCACGATGAAGTCCTCGCGATAAGGGTCGTTGCTCATCACCAGCCGCTCGTCGATCTCCGAGATCAAGTCCTGGATCTCGTCCTCCGACAGCGAATCGGGGATGCACAGCGTGGCGTAGGCGACGCTCGCCGTATAGTGGATGTCGATCCGTCCCACCTCGTCCTCGTCGGCGTCGATAACGTAGCTCTCAGAATACGGCGTCCGGCACTCCCGCTCGAAGTAATACTCTGCCATTCTCTCCTCCTTGACTCTATCTACAGGGGACGGGTCTGTCCGTTACCCAAAATGATCCACTTGTACGTCGTCAGTTCCTTCAGCGCCATCGGCCCCCGCGCGTGCATCTTCTGCGTCGATATCCCGATCTCCGCGCCCAGCCCGAACTGCGCCCCATCCGTGAACTGCGTGCTCACGTTATGATACACCGCCGCCGAATCCACCTCCGTCAGGAAGCGGCTCGCCGTCGGCCAGTCCTCCGTGACGATCGCCTCCGAGTGCCCCGAGCCGTACGTCGCGATGTGCGTCATCGCCTCGTCCACCGAGTCGACGACCTTCACCGCCGCGATGAACGTCAGGAACTCCTTGCCGAAGTCCTCCGGCGATGCGGGTACCACCTTCCAGGCGCTGGCCCCGTTCCCCTTCCGCAGGATGCTCAGCGCCGTCGGGTCGCAGCGCATCTCCACGCCCTTCTCCGACCACTTCGCCGCGATCATCGGCAGGAAGCGCTCCGCCACGTCCCGATGCACCAGCAGGCACTCCAGCGCGTTGCAGATCGTCGGCCGCCGCGTCTTCGCGTTGTGGACGATAGTCGCCGCCATCTCCAGGTCCGCCGCCTTGTCGACGTACGTGTGGCAGACGCCCGCCGCCGCCGATACCACCGGCATCGTCGCGTTCTCCCGCACCATCGCGATGAGCCCGGGCCCGCCGCGCGGTATCAGCAGGTCGATGACGTCGTTCATCTTCAGCATCTCCCGCACCAGCCCCCGGTCCAGCGACTCGATGAGCTGGATCGCCCCCGCCGGCACGCCCGCCTTCGTCGCCGCCTCCGCCACGATCTGCCCCAGGATGGTGTTCGAGCGCGCGCACTCCTCGCCGCCGCGCAGGATCACCGCGTTGCCCGACTTCAAGCAGAGCGACGCGATGTCCACCGCCACGTTCGGCCGGCTCTCGAAGACCGACCCGATGACGCCTATCGGCACCCGCGTCTTCCCGATGACCAGCCCGTTCGGCCGGATCGTCATCTCGAACTTCTCGCCGACGGGGTCGGGCAGGCCGGCCACGTTCCGCGTGTCAGCGGCGATGCCCTCGACCCGCGCGTGGTTGAGCGTCATCCGCTCCAGCATCTCATCGCTGAGCCCCGCCTTCTTCCCCTCATCGTAGTCCGCCTGGTTCGCCGCCAGGATATCCTTCTCGCGGGCCAGCAGCGCGTCGGCGATAGCGTGCAGCGCCTTATTCTTCGTCTCCGTCGACAGCGTTGCCATCTGCCGCGCCGTCGCCTTCGCCGCCTCGCCCTTTACTCGTACCTCAGATGCCGTAGTAGTCATCGTGGTGACTCCTTCTCAGGGATGTGTTTGTCTAGCATACACTAGCAGACCCGCCCTCTGCCACTCGGCGTTCGGCCTGCTCTCCGAAATCGTGGGGCGGGCATCTTGCCCGCCCTCGTTTCTCTCCTGCCCTTGCCCCGTCCTACACCACCAGCAACCCGAACCCAACCACCGTCACCGCCGCCAGAAACGGCACAGCCAGCTTCGCCGCCCGCTTGGGGAGAAACAGCTCGAAGAAGCCTTCTCGTCGCCTACCCGCTGGTGCAGGAACCCCAGCGGACAATCGCCGCCGTTCAGCGCCACCACCGCTCCCTCTCCCGCCAGCGCGATGACCGACAGGACGAGCCAGATTGAGCGCGTATCCGTCACGCCGCAGTAGTAGACGTAGCCCAGGCACGACAGGAAGAGAGTGGAGATCAGCCCATGGGCCAGCCTGACGAGGTGAACCATATCCCGAATCCCGATGATCTAGACTCGCGTCAGCAGCGCGGCTACGCTCACGGCGATCGCTGTGCCGGAGAGAAGCAGCAAAGCTCGTTCCTCCACAGCCAGCGCCCACGCACGGTCGATCCGCTCGCTGCGCCCGTCCAGGTAGAGAACCGTCCCTTCAATCTCCCGAACACGCCGCCTGATCGTTCGGACGCGGTAGCTCAGCGTCCGCTGCGCCAGGCTGAGCCCGAAAGCGGCGGCGGCCCCTGCCAACGCCGACAGCTCGAAGCGCTCTCCGTTGACCCAGTAGGCCGTCAGAAAAGGGAAGCTCCCCCAGGCGAGCGCGAACCAGTAGTCGGTGTGGAACATGCCGCCGAACCACTCCAGGTTATAAGCAGGCGCGATGAATAGCCCGAACGCGACGAACGCCAGCAGCCACGGCGTGACGGCGATGCTGCCCGCGACCCCGAGCCCAACCGCCCCTCCAAGGCCGACAATAGCGATCAGCCACAGTGCCGGGCTCGGGATCTGCGTCTTGAGCGGGCGGCCGGAGAGCTCGTCGAGTGCGTGGGCGGCGAAACCGAGCGCCAGCAGGAAAGCGATCAAAGTGGCGGCCAGCCGGTCGTAGTGGATAGCAGGCGCAAGCGCTGCCCCCAGCACAACGTAGCTCAAGTGCCAGAGCGTGTAGGGCGGGTGAAGCAGGGTAACGTAGTCGCGCCAGCCGCCGGGGTGCAGGGCGTAGAATGCCGAGCCCAAGTGTTCCGTCGCGGTGGCCTGTGCCCCTTTTCGCGTCCTCAACCTTCCTTCCTCCCCCAGATGACGAGCGCTCCCCCCAACGACAGCCGCGCCGCCTGCACGTTGGGAAACCCCGCGTCACGCCAGGCGTCCAACAGGGCATCCTCAGGCCAGGCGCGATAGAAGTCGCGAATGCTCGGGCCCAGAAACGAGGCAACCTGCCGCCACGAACGGGAGAACGTCAAGGCAGCGAGCGGCAAGACAAAGCCGGTGTAGAGCCGCCATGCCGGGTAGAAGATGCTGCGGGGTACGGCGAAATCCAGTGACGCCATCACGCCCCCTTGTTTGACCAGCAGACCCATGCGCCGCAGCGTCTCCGCGACATCGTCTACGTAGCGCAGGAGGTAGGCGAACACGACGGCGTCGAAGGCGGCGTCCCGGAAGGGCGGCGACTCGGCGGAGCACTCCACGAGGTTGAGCCGCCGTCCGTCCTGCGGCAGCTTCGCCTGTGCTTGCAGCAGCATGGCCCGCGTGATGTCGGCGCCGACCACCTGTGTGCCGGGTTGCTGGAGCAGCCCGAACGCAAGCATCCCCGTGCCCGTAGCCATGTCGAGCACTCGTGCGCCGTGTCCCTCAGTGGGTGCAGCGTCCAACCTCGCCAGGAGGAATCGATGCCAGCGGCGGTATTGCAGCAGGCTCAGCAGGACCGCCGGGCGGTCGTAGCCGGCCGCGATTGGTGAGAAAACCCGGCGTGCCAGGTCGGGAGAGCGAGGCACCAGCATCCGGCAACCTTTCCTACTGCGGTACGCCTGTCAAGAGTGACGGCCCTACTCTCCAAACTACTAGGGTGAGGCGGCATCGTCAACCAGAGCGCGGTCCGGCGGTCATCTCGCCGCCGTCCTAGCGGCCGTCGGAAGCAGCTTGACACGATATGGGGGCGAGCGTAGCCTAGATTCGTCCGAAGCTGGCCTCAATGCTCCGAGCCGAGACGGTACCCGCCTAGAAACGCCGAGGTGATCACCTTGATCCGCACCCGCATCCAAGACCCAAATGGGATAGCGAAGCTGTACACCCGCCTCTCCAAGTACTACGACCCCTTTACCGGTTACGAGCCCCGGCATCACAGAGAGGCCCTCAAGCTCAGCGGCGATAAAGGAAGGAGACCTGGTTCTCGAGGTGGCGGTCGGAACGGGGAGGGCCGTGGTGGGCATCGCGAACGCCGTAGGGCAGCAGGGCAGGGTCTACGGCGTCGACCTAACGGAAGCAATGCTCAAGCAAGCAGCGGCCAAGCTGAAAAGGGAAGGTCTGCTCGCGAAGGTAAACCTTGCTCAAGGCAGCGCTTTCTCCCTACCGTTCGAGGATGGCAAGTTCGACGTTCTCTACAACTCCTACATGCTGGACCTGATAGACACCCCCCAGATCCCCCCAATCCTTCTCGAGTTCAAGCGTGTGTTGAAGCCTGGCGGCAAGCTCGTCCTCGTCAACATGAGCAAGAAGACGAAGAGAAAGACCCTGTTTGAGTTCCTCTATGAGATAGGCCCTAATCTCTATGGCAACTGCCGGCCCGTCCTCGCCGAGCCTCTAGCGGAGGAGGCCGGGTTCGAGAACATTAGAAGGTTCTACCGAAGGGACCTTAGCTGGCTCCTGATCACCCTGCTTACCGGCACGGAGATAGTCCTGGCGAACAAGCCGGCCTGAACCCCCAAGCGTCAGCGATGCGGAAGGCTGGGCGGAATGGCCGCCCTTCAGACGCCGCGGATCTCTTCGACGCTTATCCCATCGATGCGCTCCACGCAGAGGGTCGCATTGGCGACAGCCCCAAACCCTGCCGTCTTTTGATATGCTTATCTTAGAGGGTTGAGAATGGAGGCTGACCATGAGAAAGACATATCTATTCATGATGGTGTCCCTCGACGGCTTCTTCGAAGGACCAAACCAGGAGCTCGATTGGCACAACGTCGACGAAGAGTTCGATGAGTTCACCATCGATCAGCTCGACGAGACAGACACCATCCTCTTCGGCCGGAAGACCTACGAGATGATGGCAAGCTTCTGGCCGAGCGACGTCGCCAAGGAGAACGACCCCATCGTCGCCGAGAAGATGAATACCACCGCTAAGGTCGTCTTCTCAAAGACGCTGGAGAAAGCGGACTGGCAAAATACCAGGCTCGTCAGGGACGGCGTCAAGGAGACAGTCGAAGACCTCAAGCGACAGCCGGGGAAAGACATCGCCGTGTTCGGCAGCTCCGACCTGTCGGTGAGTCTCCTGCAACTGGGCTTGCTCGACGAGTTGCGCATCATGGTCAATCCGGTCGTTCTCGGCGACGGCAAGCGGCTGTTCGAAGGTATGCGCGACCGGCTGAGTTTGCGACTTCTCAAGACGAGGTCGTTCCGCTCGGGCAACGTCCTGCTCTACTACCAGCCGAAAACCTAGCGCCTACTCCGCCTTCTCCAGCACCACCGACGTCTCCCGCTGCCGCGCCGGTATCTTCCAGTAGCGACGCAGCAGCTCCTGACCGTCCGCCCGCAGCCGGAAGCCGTGCCGCTCGTAGAACCGGATCGCCCCTTCGTTCGCGGCCCAGGTCCCTACCAGCAGCCGTCCCGTCGTCATGCCCAGCAGATGCTCCAGCAGCCGGGTCCCGATCCCCTTGCTCTGATGCTCCGGCAACACGTAGGCGTGGCGGACCAGCGTGACACCCTCCAGCGGCTGGTACCCCATCACCCCAATCAGCCCGTCGCCGTCCTCCCAGCCGAAAAACGTCATCTCCCCCATCTCCCGCCGCAGCTCCGCCATCGACATGTACGGCTCGTGCCAACAGTCATCGGGGATGACGCCCTTGTACGCCTGCGCCGCCTCATTGATGATGAAATGAATCCGCTCGCCGTCCGCCGCCCTGCACTCTCGGATCATGGCTCCACGAGCCCCTACAGCACCACCAGGTTGTTGCGGTGCACCACCTCCGACCCGTACTCGTGCCCCAGCGCCTCCTCGATCCGCTCCGACCGCAGCCCCCGGATCGCCTCCACCTCCCGCGAGCCGTAGTTCACGATGCCGCAGGCCACCCGCTGGCCCTCCGCCGTGCAGATGTCCACCGCCGTCGCCGCGCTCGAAGTCGCCCTCCACCGCCTTCACGCCCGCCGGCAGGAGGCTCTTGTTCCCCTCGCGCAGCGCCTTCGCCGCCCCGGCATCGACGATGATCCTCCCCCGGACCGCCAGCCGCGACAGCATCCAGCGCTTGCGGCTCTCCATCCGGTCCACCTGCGGCGGGAACACCGTGCCTATCTCCTCGCCCTGGGCCAGCCGCGGCAGCACGTCCTTCTCCTCGCCGGCCGCGATGACCACCGTCGTGCCGCCCGCCGTCGCCAGCTTCGCCGCCTCGATCTTCGTCGTCATGCCGCCGGTGCCGCGCTCTCCCGGATGCGACGGCCCGCCCGCCAGTTGCTCGATCTCCTCGTCGATGCGCTCCACCCGCCGGATGAGGCGCGCCTTCTTGTCGAGGCGGGGGTCGGCCGTGTGCAGGCCGGCGGTGTCCGTCAGCAGCGCCAGCAGGTCGGCGTCCACCAGGTTCGCCACCAGCGCCGACAGGTTGTCGTTGTCGCCTATCCGCGCCCCCTCGATCTCCTCGACGGCCACCACGTCGTTCTCGTTGACGATGGGCACCACCCGCAGCTCCAGCAGGTCGAGCAGCGTGTTGCGGGCGTTGAGATAGCCCACCCGGTCGCCGAGGTCGCGGCGGCTGAGCAGCGCCTGGGCGATGACGATGCCGTGCCAGGAGAAGAGCTGGTCGTAGGACTGCATGAGGTGGCTCTGACCGACGGCGGCGAGCACCGGCCGCGAGGGGGCGTCGCGCTGCCCCTTGCAGGCGTTCAGTTGATGGCGCCCGGCGGCAATCGCCCCCGACGTCACGAGGATGACCTCCGCCCCTTCCTGGTGGAGGTGCGCCACCTGGCCGACCAGCGACGACATCATCGCCAGGTCGAGCTGTTCGCCGCCCGCCGTCAGCAGGTTCGTCCCCAGCTTCGCCACGATGCGCCGGTAGCGCAGCCCGTCCGCGGCGGCGCCCTTTTTGCCTGTTGCCATCCTGCGTTCCTCTCCGAAAGCCAAGTGTGGCCGAATTATAACCCCGCTTCCGGCGGGCCACAAGGAACCGCGCGCCCTCAGGCCTTTTGACAGCGCTCCAGGCGGAAGCTATGATCGCCCCAAACTCCAAGGATTCGGAAGCCTCCCAGGAGCGACGATGAAGCTCATCACCACGCTGTTCCGGCGCAGCATCGAGAGGTTCAGCGGCGACCAGTGCAGCCACATGGCCGCCGCTATCTCCTACTACGTGCTCTTCTCCGTCATCCCCCTCACCATCTTCGCCGTGTCCGTCTTCGGCTTCGTGGTGACCGACGCGGACCTGCGGGAGCGGGTGACGAATGAGCTGGTGGATGCGCTGCCGGTGGAAAAGGGCGCGGGCGGCTCGGGCGAAAGCCTTGTCGCCGACACTCTGCACGGCGTGAGCAAGGTGAGCGCGCCCCTGTCGGTCTTGGGGTTGGCGGTTCTCGCCTGGTCGTCATCGGCCATGTTCGCCGCCGTCCGCCGCTCGCTGGATGTCGTGTGGCGCGTGGAGATCCGCCGTCCCTTCGTGCAGCAGAAACTCGTCGACTTCGGCATGCTGATCGGGCTGGGGCTGATCGTGCTCCTGTCGCTGGGGGCCACGGGTCTACTGCAGGCGGCGCGGGCGAGGAGCGCCTCCTTCCTGGGGCCGCTCTCCGAGGACACGGCGTTCGTCTGGGTGGCGGTCTCGATCGCTCTGCCCGCTGTCTTGTCGTTCCTCGCCTTCCTCGGCGTCTACCGCTTCGTGCCCGACGCGCCGACCCGTTTCCGCGACGTCTGGCCGGGGGCGCTGCTGGCCACCCTCCTGTTCGAGACGCTGAAGA
Organism: uncultured Chloroflexia bacterium; assembly: GCA_963763495.1. Taxonomy (GTDB): domain Bacteria; phylum Chloroflexota; class Dehalococcoidia; order DSTF01; family JALHUB01; genus DAOUEO01. The sequence continues at coordinate 23,686 of CAVXOY010000019.1, read as the reverse complement.
ACGTCTTCGCCTTCTATGTCCGGCACTTCAACAACTACGACGTCGTCTACGGCTCCCTGGGCGCGATCATGCTCTTCCTCTTCTGGACCTTCCTAGCCTCCAACATCCTCCTCTTGGGCGCCGAGATGGCCGTCGAATACCCGCGGGTGCTGCGGGGAGAGTACGCCGCGAAGCCCGGCCCAGACGGAGCCGCTGACCCGAAAGGTTCTCCGGTTCGCGCGGCGGCTGGTCTTCCGGGAACACCGCTCCGGTGAGGATGGCGGCGGCAACGGGCGCGGGCGCTAGCCGGGCGCAAGACAGGTCCCGCATGGATGCCTTGATTAAGAGTTTCTCAGGGAAGGGGGTTAACCTTTTCTCATTGGGGAACGTTATAATAGTGCTTGTAGACAGCGTGCGACCGCACGCTGGACCGGAACCGCAACAGTTGGAAAGGAGACACCCGCCATGAAACGTTTACTCGTCCCACTTCTTGCCCTGGTTGGGATCGTTGCCGGGGGCTGCATCATCCAGTTCTCCACCGTCTACAAGGACGACGACGGCCGGACCCACTTCGTCGGACTGGCCAGCAACCTGAGCAAGGTGGATGTCGTCAGTGCCGCCGTAGAGGTGAAGTTCTTCGATAGCAGCAATAACCTTGTGGCGACGGAGTGGACAAGCCCCTGCACTCGGACCCTCCCGAAGAGCCAGTCATCGCCCGTCGAGTCGATCATCCCGGCGGGTGTGACCGCCAGCCGCACGGAGACGGTCGTCCACCCGATGACCTACGGCGCCAAGATGGTCCCCGATCTTGACATCGACAACCAAGAACTGGTAGTCAGCGGCGACATCACCCATCTGACGGGCGAGGTGAAGAACAACGACGACGTGACCTTCTACGGCGTCCAGGCCTGCGTTGCCTACTTCGATAACGATGGCGACGTGTTGCGCGTGGGTCGCGCCTACCTCGACCCGGCGAAGCTGCCCGCGGGAGACACCGGCACCTTCGACATCGCTGTTGAGGGCTCGCCCGACGACTTTGAGGAGTACCAGCTTTGGGTCGACGCCACGACACGCACGCCGACTGACGTCACGGCGCCGGTAGTGGTGGGGCCGGATGACCTGCCCGGCGAAGGGACGCCGAGCACCGGCTCCCTGAGCCCCAGCGCGAATCAGGCAGTGGCAGCGGATGGCAACGGCAATGGCTTCGAGACCGATCCGGACGAGGCTTACACCAGCGACGACGATTACGCTGTCAACGAAGACAACGACGGCGATCCCGGCGACAGTCACCTCTACTACGACTACGACATCGACATCCCCGCCGCCGCCGATATCGTGGGCATCAAGGTGCGCCTAGACTGGCTCCTCGACGCGACCGCCGGGAGCAACAGCATCGATGTTGCGCTCTCCTGGGACGGTGGCACAACTTGGACTGCCGCCAAGAGCGACGATGAAGAGTCGACAACCGAGCAATCCGTCAGCCTGGGTGACGCCGACGACGATTGGGGGAGAGACTGGACGATAGATGAGCTGAGCAACGCTAACTTCAGGGTGAAGATAACCTGCAACAGCTCCGAGGAACGAGAGTTCGACCTCGACTGGATACCAGTGACGATCTACTACACGGAATAGAGGCCCCAGAGCAATAGGGCGAATACATGAGCAGGGCCGGAGTCGAATCCCGGCCCTGCTTCTTTGTCATATCGTGATTCGGGCTATTTCCGCTGCACCGCCAAGCGGATCTGCTGCCCGTCAACGGTGTGCTCTTCCTGATGGGCATCCGGCGGTGGCTCTCCCTCCACAAGCTCGCGCGATAGCGTCTCCTGGCGCAGATAGTCACCGAAGCTCTCCATCACGCGGCGGACATCGTCGCCACCTTGGTAGTAGGTGATTATGCGGTCGGCGATGTCGAAGCCGGCGTTGCGGCGCATCGTCTGCAGGCGGTGGACCAGCTCGCGCGCCAGCCCTTCGTCGGCCAGTTCCTGCGTTATCGCGGTGGGGACGGCGACGAAATAGCCGGACTCTTGGGCGGCGCAGAAGCCCGGCTTGTCGGTGGCGATCACCTCCACCTCGTCCGGCATGAGTTCCCACTCGCCGACCGTCACCGGCTCGCCCGCCGCGACATCTCGCGCTACGGCGCTGGGGTCTAGGTCCTGAAGCTCTCGCTGGATGTCTGCCAACTCGCGGCCGTATTTGGGGCCGAGGAGGGCAGCCTTGGCCCGTATCTGGTAGGTCACGAACTCGCTCTCGTCTCGCACGAACGCCAGTTGCTTCACGTTCAGCTCTTCCAGCATCTGCCCCTCGAGGCGTCGCAGGCCGTCCTCCTCGGAGTGGGCGCGCGGTTTGAGGTAGGCCGTCGCTAGGGGTTGGCGCACCTTGATTCCCGCTTTGCTGCGGGCGGCCCTCCCCAGGCTGACCATCCGCATGGCGAGGCGCATGTCGCCGTCCAGCCTCTCATCTACCAGCCCCAACGTGGGTTTGGGCCAGTCGCAGAGATGCACGCTTTCAGGGGCGCCGCTGTCGTGGGAGCGCACCAGGTTCTGATACATCTCCTCCGCCAGGAAGGGCAGGAATGGGGCCAGGAGCTTGGTCAGAGTGACGAGGCACTCGTAGAGTGTCTGGTAGGCGGCCCGCTTGTCGGCGTCGTCCTCGCTCTTCCAGAAGCGGCGGCGGCTACGCCTCACGTACCAGTTCGAGAGGTCCTCCACGAACTCCTCGATACGTCGCGTCGCCATCGGTGGATCGAAGTCTTCAAGGGAGACCGTGACATCGCTGATGAGCTTGTTCAGGCTGGACAGGATCCAGCGGTCAAGCTCCGTCGAGGGCGTGACCTTCGCCGCCGTACTAGGGTTGAAGTGGTCGATGTCGGCGTAGGTTACGAAGAAGGAGTAGGTGTTCCAGAGGGTTAGGATGAATCCCCGCCGGATGTCGTCGCCGGTGTGCCAGCCGAAGTTGAGGTTGGCAGTCGGATTGTGACGGCAGAAGAGCCAGCGCATAACGTCGACGCCCATCCGCTCGGCTGCATCTTCGAACCAGATGGCGTTGCCCTTGCTCTTGTGCATCTCCTCGCCCTGTTCGTCGCGGAGGAGGGCATAGCCAAAACAGCTTCGGAAGGGCTCCTGGTTTTCGAGGACGGTGCTCATCGCCAGCAGGGAGTAGAACCAGTTGCGGAACTGGCCGGGGAAGCTCTCCGATATCCAGTCCGCGGGGAACCATTCCCGCCAGTAGGCCCGGTTCTTGCGATAGTCGAGCGTGGAGTAGGGAACGATGCCGGCGTCCAGCCAGGGGTTGCCGACGTCGAGGATTCGCGAGACCTTTTCGCCGCACTTCGAGCAGCAGATCTTCACGGCGTCGACCCAGGGTCGGTGAGGGGAGTGGCCCTCGAACTCGGCCCAGCCCTCGACGGCGCGCTCCCGCAGCTCATCGTCGCTGCCGATCACCTCGATGTTGCCGCAGGCGCACTCGAAGATGGGAAGGGCGAGTCCGTAGTAGCGCTTCTTGGAGATCATCCAGTCTTCCATGTTCTGGAGCCAGTCGAGCTCCCGCGCCAGGCCGAACTCGGGCACCCAACGGATCTTTCTGGTCACGTCGGCGATACGGTGCCGCAACTCGTCCATGGAGATGAACCATTCGTCCACCAGGCGAAAGACGAGCTCGCTGTCGCAGCGCCAGCAGACCGGGTAGCGGTGGATGTAGTCTTCCACGCGGTACATGATCCCCTTGGCGGTCAGGTCATCGAAGACAGGCTGGATGACCTCGCTGACGTTGCGGCCGCTGAGCCAGCCGTAGCCCTCCAAGAAGTCGCCGTTCTCGTCCAGGGGGGCGATGACGGCGAGGTCGAACTCCTTGCTTAGGGCGAAGTCCTCCTTGCCACAGCCGGGCGCGATGTGGACGATGCCCGTGCCTTCGGTCTCGCTGACTTCTTCCCAGGGGATGACCTTGTGCGTCACTCCCTGCTGGCGGGGGAGTTCATCGTAGGGGCCTTTGTATGTCCAGCCCAGCAACTCGCGGCCGGGCAACTCGCCCAGGACCTCGTATTCGCCCTGTAGCGACCCAAGAGCGTTCTTCGCCAGGTAGTAGATGTCGTTGCCCTGGCGGGCGCGGACGTAGGTCAGACCGGGGTGGACGGCCGCCGCCACGTTAGAGGAGAGAGTCCAGGGGGTCGTCGTCCACACGAGCAGATATTCGTTCTCGCGGTCATTCAGAGGGAACTTTAGGTAGACGCTGGGATGGGTCAGCTCTTTGTAGCCCTCAGTGACGATCTCGTGCTGGGACAGGCCGGTGGCGCAGCGGGGGCACCAGGGCATAACGTCGTGGCCCTTGTAGAGCCAGCCCTCCTCATGGCAGCGCTTTAGAAAGTGCCAGATGGTGTAGTTGTTTTCATCGGAGAACGTGTAGTAGGAGTTGTCCCAGTCCATCCAGTAACCGAGGCGAATGGACTGCTCTGTCTGGATGGCGGAGAACTTGCGCACCCTTTCCTTGCACGCCTCAACGAAGCGGTCGACGCCGAACTCCTCGATCTCCCGCTTCGATTTGAAGCCCATCTCGCGCTCGACCTCAACCTCGATCCAGAGGCCCTGGCAGTCGAAGCCGTTCTGGTAGCGCTGCCGGAATCCCTGCATCGTCTTTAGGCGCTGGTAGATGTCCTTGTAGGTGCGGCCCCAGGCGTGGTGCACTCCCATCGGGTTGTTGGCCGTGATGGGCCCGTCGATGAATGACCACTTCTTGGGGGAGGAATCGTTGTGGTGGAGGTATTTCTCCACCATCCCTTGCTCTTGCCACCAGCGCAGGATATCGCGCTCTAGGGCAGGGAAATCGACCTTTGTCGGTACTGGCTTGAACATACGCTTCTCTCCAATAAAGAAGCCCGCCCCATCAGGGACGGGCTTTGGGTTGCCCGCGGTACCACCCCAATTCCCGCCTTAGGCGGGCGCTCTGTGAGGCACATATCTATGCCCCCGCCCCTGATAACGGCGGGCGTTCCCGGTCGAGCCTACTGGTCCTTCCCCGGAAGGACGTTCGGTCGACGGCTCAGGAGGGATTTTCGGTCGGCGCCACCGTGTCTCCCGATGCTTTCGGGATCCCGTATCGGGACGCTTCCACCGGACCGGACTCGCTATCCGGCTCCACCGGCCTACTCGTCTCCGTCACAGCCTTTGACAAGTGTCAAGTATAGAGTGCCCGCTGGCGCTGGTCAATCGAACACGCTGCGGCAAGGAGATACCGTTATCTTGGGAAGATGGGGTGTTGCCCGGTTGAGAGCGGTGTTAGGATGGCTCTTCCGGTTGCTGGGCGCGCATCTTGTTGTAGCAATTGCTACAGTAGACCGGCCGGTCGCCACGGGGGACGAAGGGCACCTCTGTCATCATGCCGCACTCGGCGCAGGTAGCGGGGTGCATCTGCCGGGGCGTGCGACCGCCGAAGCTGGCGAATGCTCCGTAGCGCACGTAGCCGTCCTCCGCCTCGTTGGTGCGTGCGGTCTTACGGGCGGAGCGGCAGGAGGGGCAGCGCACAGGTTCGTTCTGCAAGCCCTTGCTGGCGTAGAACTCCTGCTCGCCGGCAGTGAAAACAAAACTGCCGCCACAGTCGCGGCAAATCAAAGCCTTATCCGCGAAGCTCAAATCTGTCTCCAATGCGTTATATGGGAAGGAACGCCTCTAGACTCTATTATACGGTGCCCTAATTGCCTACGCAAGGCTCAACTCGCGTTCGCCCCTCCGCGGCCGAGCCAGGCGGAGATGCGCAGCGCCGGTAGGCGGCTGCGAATGATGGCCACCTCTTCGCTGCCCAGTTGAGACGCTGCGAGAAGAAAGGTGCCGGCACCTACGATACCGCCTCCGACCAAGGCCAGGAAAGCATCGCCCAGGCTGCCCGTGGTTGAGTGCCCCGTCACTTTGAGGAAGATCATGAACAGCCCCACCGTTTCCGCCATCAGTACAGTCGCTGCTACCATGCGGGTCACCGAATTGATGATGTGCCCCTCGTCAAGCCCGAACGTCCTCCTCCGCAGCACTCGAAAGAGGAGGTAGAACTCCAGTATCGCGCTTAGGGAAAGGGCCAGGCCGAGCCCGCGCACACCGAAGGGGCCGACGAATATGAGGCAGAGAATCAAGTTGGCTATCATGGAAGTGATGGCAAAGGCCACCGGCGTCCGGGTGTCGCTGAGCGCGTAGAAGCCGCGACTGAGGATCTCGATTCCGCTATGGGCGAACAGCCCTATCGAGTAGAAGAGAAGAGCCGCGACTGTGATATCTGTGGAGGCAGCCGTGAAGGCGCCGTGTTCGAAGAGGAAGGTCACGAGTGGCTTCCCCAGGATCATGAGCCCGACGCTGGCCGGCAGCGTGAGAAACAGAATGAGGCGGAGACTCAGGGATAGAGTGTGGCGCAGTTCGTCCCTGCGCTCGACTGCGGCCTGCTCGGCGAGAGTGGGGAACACCGCAGTGGAGATGGCCATGCCGAACAGCCCCACGGGCGTCATGATGATAAGCCAGGCGTAGTTGATGCCGGAGATGGCCTCATCGCTCACCAGTGAGGCGAAGAACGTTGTGACCAAGAAGTTGATCTGAACAGCAGCCAGTCCCAGTACCCGCGGCAGCATCAGGCGGCCGACTTCGCGAACCCCTTCGTCCCGCCATTGCGCCACCGGCTTGTAGATCATGCCCACCAGTTGCAGCCCGGGGATCTGGATCAGCAGGTGCAGCGCTGATCCGACGGCGACGGCTATCGCCAGCGCCTCCACCCTATCGGAAACGAGGGCGGCTACTATGATGGACAGGTTATAGGTCCAGGGCGCGAGAGCGGGGAAAAGAAAGTGGTGGCGAGCGTTCAGTATTCCCATGAACATCCCGCTTACCGAGAAGAAGATGGGCGAAATCAGCATTATCCGGGTGAGGTCTGTGGCGAGGGAATGGAGTTCCGCCTGGCGGCCCGTATCCTCGCCCAGCCCGGGCGCGATGAGGGGGATAAACCAGGGTGCGAGGATGAATCCCACGATGGCGAAGGCGATCGTCGCTATGAAAACCAGGTTGAGCACCGAACTAGCGAGACGCCAGGCCTCTTCGCTGCTGCGACGGGTGAAGTAACGTGAGAAGACGGGGATGAAGGCGCTGGCGAGGGTAGCTCCCGCCAGCAATTGGAAGATCATGTCCGGCAGGCGGAAGGCTACCCAGTAGGCGCTCAACTCGGGGCTGGTCCCGAAGCTCTTGGCGATGACGACCGTCCGGAGCAAACCAAGTAGACGGCTGCCCAAGAAGCCGATGGCTACGACGATTGCCGCCGCGGCCAAGCCGGTGCCGACAGAAGGACTCTCTTCTCGTTCCATTCCGCCGTTTCAGTTGAGGACTTGAAGTCGGCCCATTATAGCATGGGGAATGGGGCTGCCCTAGACATGAAGGGGATCACTCGTCTAATATACTCTTAGTCCACATAAGGAGAGCGGCCTTGACACACAGTCCATCCGCTGAAAAGCGGGCTCGGCGCGCTGACCGCGCACGTCTGCGTAATAGATCAGTACGCAGCGCCACCAAGACCCAGATACGGGAAGCCCTTCCTTTGATAGAGAGCCGTCAGGTGGAGGAGGCGGAGCTGGCCGTTCGCAAGGCTGCTGCTGCCCTTGACAAGGCGGCGAAGAAAGGCGTCATCCACCCGAACAACGCCGCCCGACGCAAGTCGAGGCTCATGACTAGGTACAACGCCGCTCTGGTCGCTGCTGTCGCCACCCCGGAAGAAGAGGCCCCGCCAAAGAAGCGGGTCCGCCGGCCCAAGAAAGAAGCTGAGCCGGCCCCTGCCCCCAAAGCAAAGGCGGCCCGTCGCCCTCGCAAGAGCAAAGAGTAGAATTCTCTCTTCCCACCCGCAACCGTTTTGCGCAGCCGAAGACCCCTGTGGCTGTCGTAGGGTATTCTCGTTGTCGGCGGTGAGCCCCGGCGTCGCATAACATGCTCTGAGGACGCATGGGCCAAGAAGCCACGGGGAACACAAGATCGGGAAACGGAAAAACTCAGAGCGAAGAGAGAACCCCTAGTTGCTGTCCGAAGAACCTAGACTGGCGATGTTGATGTCGCTGCCGAGGAGGACGAGTATGTCGGCCTCAGTCGTTCGCAGACTCGCGTCGTCGGGAGTGGCCCGCCGGATGCTTGTGGTGGGGACGTTCAGCCATTCCGCCAGCTTTTGCAGGGTGTAGTCATTCTGCTGGCCGCTGAAGTCTATGATAGTTGTCTCGGGGAACACTTCGTCGTTCGGGGCAGCGGCGGCGATCAGCGACTGCTGGGGGAATCCAAGGTTGATTAGTAGGCTGACGGTACTGTCGGCCACGCCTGCCTCGCCGGTGCCGTTCTGGACCTCGACCACCGCCTGCTCATCCAGTAGCTGTTGATCGGAGAAGAGAGCCTGGACGATCTTCGCTATCCCTTCCGTTGAAGGGAGAAGAACGGCGGCGCCTTGCGGAGTCATCCAGGGCGTCGTGGCCGGCCCCAGCGAGAGAGCGCTTATCTTTTCCGGAGAGACATCGGCTGCCAGCCTGGCGAAGCCGGCGATCTGGAAGTCGTTTATGTCCGTGTCTATGGTGTCCTTGTATTTGTCCCACAGGTCCAAGGCATTGCCCAGCACGTCTAGACTGAGCGCCTTGTCCATCACAGCGAAGATTATGCGCTGCTGGCGCTGAATACGGTCTAGGTCATCCGAGTCACGTCGGATGCGGGCGTAGGCCAGGGCGGTCGGGCCGTCCATATGCTGGATACCCGGCTCGAACTCCTGAGGGTTGTAGTCGCCGGGGAGCTCGCTCTCTGAGTAATAAGGGTCGGAGACATAGGTAGGGACATCGATATCGATGCCCCCCAGCGCATCGATAACCTGCTCGAACCCCGTGAAGTCAATGATTATGTAGTGATGGATCTTGACACCCAGGTTTCGCTCGACGGTGTCGATGGCTAGCTGCTGCCCGCCCCCCTTGTAGCCGTTGACCTCTCCCACAACGAGGGCCGTGTTGACACGGTCTTCGTAGTAGCTGCCGTCTCCGTCGGGAATCTCGACGTACAGATCGCGGGGGATGCCAAGAATGCCGGCGGTCTTTGTCTGGGGATCGATCGTCAGGACGAACATCGTATCGCTGCGGCTCGGCGCTTGGCCTTCGCGGGGGCGGCGGTCCAATCCCATGACCAGGAAATTGATGCGATCCTTGCCGATGCCACTGTCACCCGATCCGGTGTCAACGCCCGGCAGACCGAGCTTCCCACTGAGACGGAGGCCATTTCCGGGGAAAAGGATATCGTCGACCTGAGTGACTAGAACGAGGGCACCATAGGCAGCGCCGACGGCGAAGATGAGCACGGCGAATGCCAGCAGGATCCGGCGGCTCAAGCGCGCGCTGGAGAAAGCAGAAGGTGGTTGGATTGACGGAGAGCCCCTTGACACTTTGGTGAGCGTATCTCAAAGGGCAACTATCTGTCAAGCTGAGCTCAACCGGCTGTGCGGCTGCCCGCTGCCCGGCGCTGTCCCCGCCAAGCTGCCTCGATCAGGGCCATCAGACCGCCGGCGACCAAGGAGTGCCCGCCTAGGAGGACAGGGATCGGAGCCTTGACCGCTGCCTCCGTGAATTCACGGAGAAGCGGGTCGCTGATATCCTCATAGCGGCCGAGGTCGGAAAGAAAGCGGTCGGCCCGCGAGGGATTGGTGTTAAGGTGGGCGATGATCACGCGCGTGTCTATGATGGCAGCCTGAGCCATCCCGGCTACCTCCTGGAAAAAGCGCTCGCAGCCCACCTCCAGCAGGTGATAGGCCAGCAAGGAGCGGACCTGCCCCATTTCGGCGCGGCCCGTGGCCTGCATCCCCCGCTCCTCCGAAAAGAGGCGCGTCCGGCAGGCTGTCTCCTGCTCCAGGTATTGCCATACCTGACTTCCCACGCGACCCGCGATTAGCACTTCGGCATCGATATCTGTCAAGAAGCGAAGGCACTCCTGATAGCGGGAGACATCTAGGCTCGCCGCGTCTAGCCAGGCCCGCAAGTGAGCGCCCTCTCCCCCGACAAGCTTAAGGGTCAGCAAATCGGCGGGCGAGTCGATATTAAGCTGGGTTGCGGTGCTCCGAGGCAACTCCTGAGTCGCTAGTCCCGCTTGGTCTCGCAGAAGCCTGGCCAGCGCATTGTCGGCGCTGGGCAGAGGCTCGACGTGGAGCAATGCCTCCCCGGGAACGAACGCGACCAGGTCGGCGGAGTGTAGGTTGTTGGTCAGTACCGTATTCCACACCATGCCCAGGTAATGACCCAGAGAGAAGAAGTCTTCCGCGGTCATCAGGGGCGCGCCACCGGCCCCCAGGTATATTAGTCGCTCGAGATTGTATTGGCCGATGACTCCCGCAAGTCGCTGGCCGAAGTGGAACGGGGCATTGTCAACGTCTACTCGCACGTCCGAGGGACAGCGTTGACCTATCTCCGGCCTATCAGTGACAAGGATCGCCCCGCTGACAGCGTTTGAGGCGACCATCTTCTCGAGGGCATCGAGGGTGTCCTCGGCCAGGGCATCAGCCATCATCTCCTCGACGGGGCTGCCGCCCATGCCGCCATAGAAGAAATCACCAACTCTGGCAGGGGCATAAGTACCCTCCCAGCTCCTAGCCGCCAGAACCTTCTGACAGCGACCCAAAGCCGCTTCGCCGGGTCATTTCAGTCCTCTCGGGCGAAGGTCACTGCCCAAACGGAGGCGGCGCCGCTGTCGCGCAAGACGCGCGCGCAGGCGTCGATGGTAGCTCCCGTGGTAGCGACATCGTCGACGAGCAATACCGTTTGCCCTTGAAGCCCTTCGCCTTTATAGCGGAAGGCGCCTTTCACGTTGAGCTTCCTCGCCTCGGCGCCGGCGCTCTCCGCCTGAGAGGGCGTGTTGCGCTCCCGGGTGAGCGTCTTCTCCTCTACCGGCAGCCCGGTGATGACGGCCCAACTCTCGCGCCAAGAGGGCCGACTGGTTGTAGCCCCGGACGCGCTCCCTTCGCGGATAGAGAGGCACTGGTATCAGTACGTCTGCCGGAACAGATACCTCGACTAAGTATCGGCTGAGGAGGGAAGCAATCGGTAGGGCAAGCACTGATTGGTGGTTGTATTTGAGCCCATGCACTAGCTCTCGAACCGTCTCTCGGAAAATGTAGGGAGACCGTAGCCCTGCGAAGGCCGGCCGTTCCCGGCGGCAGCGAGGGCAAAGGCCGGTTCCCTTGTAGGGTTGCCAGCAGACTGGGCAACGAGGCGAGACGGCCGGTGGCAAATCTCCGGCGCAATGCTGGCACAAGAAGGTACCAAAGCTCCCGCAACCCACGCAGCGAGGCGGGAACAGCATGTCGATGGCCACGCGGCCGATCTTCGTCAAAGCTGAAACCATCGCCATACTTTCGCGAAGCCTGTCAAGCGGAAGTACACAGGCCCAGCAACTGTGTCGGCAGTTCGCGGCTGTCGGCTCTCTAGGAGTTAAGACCGCCTGATGTCTGTCATCTGCCGAGATAACTTATACTATTAGAGAGGAGATTACATCATATCTATCGCTGTTAGGAAGGTACCATGAGAGTTCGAGTTGAGCTATTCGCCGGCCTGCGGGAGGTAATCGGCCAACGCGAGATCGAGGTCGATCTGCCCGAGGGGGCGAGCGTCGCCGACCTGCGGGAGGGACTTGCCCGTGATCTTCCCAAACTGGCGCCTTTCCTGCCCAGTCTCGTCTGTGCGGTCAACCAGGAGTATAGATCGCAGGAATACCTTCTTCAGGATGGCGATGAAGTAGCCCTAATCCCGCCCATCAGCGGAGGGCGCCATGTTTGAGGTCACCCGCGATCCACTGGAGCCTCAGCCTCTGCTGGACTTCGTCCGCAAGGACGAAAGTGGCGCCATAGTGTCCTTCTACGGTGTCGTGCGAGGGAGCAGCGAGGGCCGCCGCGTGCTCCACCTTGAGTACGACGCCTATGTCCCTATGGCGGTCAAGGAGATGCAGAAGATCGGCGATGATTTGCGTTCCCGCTGGCAGATCACTGAGGTGGCGATGTGTCACCGCATAGGGCGGTTGGAGGTGGGAGAGATCTGTCTCAATCGTTGCCGTGTCAGCCCCCCACAGGCAGGACGCCTTCGCTGCCTGTCACTACGCCATCGACCGCATCAAAGAGACTGTGCCGATCTGGAAGAAGGAAGTCTGGGAGGGGGGAGAGGTCTGGGTGCAAGGTTACGCGATCCAAGAGGGGAGTGACTCGGCACACTCCTAGTTCAAAGCGCCGGGGCGCTGTGGTCAAGAACACGTTAGGGCCGAGAGGAGTCCCGTGGTCCCCATTCCGTAACTACTCAGCGGCCGCCGGTCCTCGCTGGCAGTCGACCGCACCTTCTCGAAGCAGGGGTTGCAGTAGACAGGACGGTCCAGTCTCGGGAACGAAGGGAACGGAGGTCTGGGCGCCACAGGATGCGCAAACCACCGTGGTCATCTGTCGCTGACTATCCGCGCGCTCGCGGCGCCGGGCCGCTCGGCAGGTAGGGCAGCGTTGAGGGTCGTTCAAAAGGCCCTTTTCAAGATAGAAACCCTGTTCCCCTGCAGTGAAAACGAACTCCTCCCCACAATCCCGACACGCTAGAGTCTTGTCCTGAAGTGCCACCTTAGGATCCTCCTCTTGGCTGGTAGTCGGTCGCGGCGATACACCTACAGGAAGAGTAGGCAAGACCAGGCCACGGGCGAGAGTATAGGCGAGTGATCAGTGTAGATCAACTATAGAAGCGCTAATCTGGAAAAAATGGGTCAATTATGACGGGCAAGGCTCACTTCAATGGTGACGGAAGGCGGACGGACGAGACAATCGCTGCAGACTGCTTAGAGTGCTCTCTTTCGGGCGCGGCGTGGCGGCTCTTCGTCCGAAGGCTCGCTCCTGCGAATCGGGGGGCCTTCCCGCGAGGGGACGGATTCCGGCAGGTGTACCTCCGAACAGAAGGCCGGATCGCCGAGCAGCGACGCCAGCCGTTCTCCCGTTTCATCCAGAGAGAGGTTGGCCAGCGTTCGCGAGGTGGTGACGACTGTCGGCAGGCGACGGTCATAGCGATGGCTGAGGATCTCGGGTACAGCTCATCCCAATAGGGATTGCGCCGGCGGAGGTCAAGGTTGTCCAGGACAAGCAGGGGGATCTCCCGTATCTCCTCCAGCTCCTGGTGGAGAACGAGCGGGCTCCCGGTCTCTCTACTCTGGCGCAAGAAGTGCAGAAGCTCTGTCACCCCCACCAGGTAGGGGATCTCTCCCGCTTGGCGGCGGTAGTTGGTTATCGCCACGGCCAGATGGGTCTTTCCGCTGCCGTGGGGCCCGGTCAGCATCAGCCAACCCTCCGGCTTCTGGGCGAAATCCAGGGCAAAGCGGTAGGCATCCGCGAGTTTCCTTCGTTCTCCCGCCGGCAGGTGGAGACCCTGCGTGTCGAAGCTCTCGAACGTCATCGCGCGGAAGCGTGGCTGCTCGAACATGTCCAGCCGGCGCCGTCCCGCCCGTGCGCTGGAAGTTGACTCCAGCTCATAGACTCGGCTGAGAGAGGGGTCACTGAGGCGTGTGTAGAGGCGGTCGTCCAGCTTCTGGAGCGACTGATTGGTCGTGATCACAGTGGGCAAGCGGGCATTGAAGCGATGGTTGATGATCTGGAAAAGCTTCTCCTGAGCCCAGGCAGTGGAACTGTGGGCGCCGAAGTCATCGAGAATGAGCACCGGTGCGTTGCGAACATGGTCGAAGGTCTGATCGTAGCTCTCCTGGCTGTCAGGATGATAACCGGCGCGAAGGCTGTCCAGCAGGTCGGGCACGATGACGAAGAGGGCCGCCGAACCCAGCTCCAGGCAGCGGTTGGTGATCGCGGCCGCTAAGTGCGTCTTGCCGCAGCCGCTGGGGCCGGAGAGGACGAGCCACCCTTCGGGAGCCTCCGCGAAGGCCCGCGCGTCTTCAACGCAGCGCTGGAACCGCTCCTGGTCGCGGGGGTTGCTGCTGCGTACCCGGCTGGTCAGATTGGCGAACGTGAGGCGGGTGAGGGGGCCGAGGTTGCTGTATCGCTGGAGGCGGGTCAGGCGCTACTCTTCGCGCTCGTGGATCACGCAATCGCAGGGGAAGGCCTTGCCGAAATCGGGATGGCCGAGGGGGACGTTCCGGCGCACGAAGCCCGCCCCTCTACACAGGGGGCAGACGCCGTTCTCTGATTCGTCCGGCGGCGGTTCTGCAGGCGCCTCTGATGATGTTGCCGCACCTGCCTGACTCGCGCCAGGTGATACACCACGGTTGGGGTATAACCTTCTCAGGATATCGTCTATTTTCTCTGCCATGTCGTCACGCAGTCTCGTCGTGCCTTGTCGGTACCCATCAGGCCTCCAATCCAACAGCGCTGGCCGGCTCTTGCTCTTCGTCGCGGAGGAGCAGGTCCTCAAAGCGGGCGAGCTTCTGCCGGAAGCGTAGGTGGAGGGTCCCTGTCGGCCCGTTCCGGTGCTTGGCGATGATAATCTGCGCCGGGCGCGGATAACTCTCCTCCGGATGGTCCCGCCGCCATTCCTCCTCCGTGGCGTAGACCTCGTCCCGGTAGACGAAGAGGACGATGTCGGCGTCCTGCTCAATGCTGCCGCTCTCCCGAAGGTCACTCAGCATTGGTATGTGGGGAGAGCGCATCTCAGGCGCGCGTGAGAGCTGGGATACGGCAAGAACGGGAACATCCAACTCACGCGCCAACCCCTTTAGCGCGCGCGAGATGTAGCTTATCTCTTGAACCCTGTTGTCTCCCGCTCGGTGCCGGCGATGAGCTGGAGATAGTCGACGATTATCAGATCCAGTCCCTTTTCGCGGTGCAGACGTAGGGCCTTGCTGCGTATCTCCGTTACTCGCTGGACGGCGCTGTCATCGACATAGATGTCGACGCCGGACAGGATACCTTTAGGGCGTTCATGACCCGCCTCTCCTCCGCCTCCGTGTGCAACCCCAGGCGCAGGCGAGTGGAGTCTACCCCTGACTCGCTGGAAAGAAGCCGCTGCACCAGTTGCTCGGCGGCCATCTCCAGGCTGAATATCGCGACCTTGGCGTTCTGGCCGACCGCTGAGTTGCGTGCGATATTCAGAGCGAGGCTCGTCTTGCCAAGGCTTGGTCGTGCCGCCAGTATGACGAGGTCGGAACGCTTTAGACCGCCCAAAAGGGTATCGAGGTCCATGAAACCGGTGCGAATGTTCCCCTGCAGCCCACCCTTGAAAGCCTCCATTCCTGGGCCTTCCCAGAACCCGTCCAGGACATCCTTGATGTGGACGAGAGTCACGGAGGCGCTGGTCGGAGGAAATCGAGAGGATCATGTTCTCGGAGCGGGCGAGGGCGCTCTCCAGGTCGGCGCCGCCTATGTAGGCCATCTGATTGATCTTGCCTGCAACCTCGATGAGGCGGCGGTAGGTGGCGTCCCGTTTGACGATCCGGGCGTAATGCTCGACACCGATGGGGGTAGGGAGCTCGGTAACGGAGCCGGCTCAGGTAAGCAAGCCCTCCTACCTGCTCCAGGCGCTCGCGGCGGGCCAGCTCGTGGCCGACAGTGACCTCGTTGATAGCCTCGTTGCGGTCCCAGAGAGGCAGACCTCATATGTCCAGGCGTTCTTCTCGCGGAAGAAATCGTCGGGCCGGAGGATTGGTGCCACCTTGTGGATGGCCTCGTCGTCGACGAGGATGGAGGCGATGACCGCCTCTTCCGCTTCTATGTCATGGGGAAGGAGCCTCTCGGACTGCATTGCTATCCTTCGTGAATCGAAGAAGATCGAATAGGGTCTCGCCGTCGAGCTCTACCTGACCATCGCGCTTGAGCGTGCTGGCGGTGGAAATGTAACAGTCACTGGTCGCCCTATCGAATCCTGCCCAGCGAGCGGTGGCCGAGGGTCAAATAGTACTTCCTCCAGACCTTGCGGATATCGTCGGCTGTCTGAGCCTGCGCCAGTTCCTTTTCAGCTTGCCGTAAAGCGGTTTCGTATTCCTGCGGCGTTGCCATGGCGGCCTCCAGTTACCGCCATCTGCGGCTGCCCCATCCATCGCTGGAGCGGCGAGGTAGCTGCGAGAAGCCGGGTTCTACTCCTTGTCGACTGCCGGCTCTTCCGTTTCCGCTGTCTCGGGTTCTGCTTCTTCCTCGACGGCTCCGCCCTCGGAGGCGACCTCCACCAGCACGGTAGGCCGGACATTGCGCGTCAGTTGGAGGGCGACTTCATGTATCCCGACCTCCTTGATCGGCTCCGCTAGCAGCACTTGGTGCCGGTCGATCTCCTGTCCCAGGATGGTCGCGATCTCTTGGGCGATGTCCGCCTGGGTCACGGAACCGAAGAGCCGCCCCTTGCGACCTGCCTTGGCGGTGATAGTGACACCGGCTGCCAGTTTGTCAGCCAGCGTCTGGGCCTGCTCATCGAGTTGAGCCTGGCGGCGGGCCTCGGCGGCAGCGGCCGCCTCACCCTTCTTGATGGCGGCAGCCGTGGCGGGCGCGGCCAGCCCTCGGGGCAGAAGGAAATTGCGAGCGAACCCGTCGGCGACGTTCTTGATCTCGCCTACCTTGCCGGAACCTTCGACATCTTGCAGAAAAACAACCTTCACAGAAACTCCTCCAGAAATCAGGTATTGGGGAGAGGTGATGCACCGCTCCCATCATATTGTTTGTTGGCATGGTTGGCGTCAATGGAGAACAGGCTCAGCGGCCAAGAAAATCTTTCCACAATCCGAAGCTTGAAACGGCTGGTCTTGTGAAAGACGATGTTTCCCAGTACATACGTTCGCCATGTCATAATGGTAAGGCAAGATGGCAGCTGCGGTCAACGGATGCGCTGTGGAGAGCGAGACACAGGGGATACGCTTGGCAGGGTGCTGGGAGAGATGCGTGGTGCCTTCCCACCCGCCCACCCAAGCTAAGCTTGGATTGGGGAGACACCCCCAAACCCCCGGCAGAGGGGGCTGGCCCCCTCTGCGCTCTCCCTCAGATGAGACAGGGCGCAGCGCGCGGGGGTGTGGAATCTACTACTTTCTTGCCGCTGAGCCTCAGGCGAATCCACCCAAAGAGAGACAGGTCCACCTCAACGAGGCGGTAGTGGGCGATGAAGAACCACACAAGAGCGACGAGCAGCAGCGCAATGGTGAAGCCAAACATCCAAAGCATAGAAGCCGATATTCCTCCTTAAGGATTTTCGGCTCCGCCCAATTATCGTAGGTGGGGACGGAAGGACTGTCAACCGAGAATGAGTCAACTGCATTGCGAAACATCACCACATATCGAAGCGCAAAACCCACCGCATTGGCCCGCGCGCCAATCCCCGTTCACAGAACCTCCGATACTACCGTGACAAGAATGCAAATGCTTGGCAAGGGGGAGGAACGATAAGGAGATTAACGGCCCTGAATGGCCCGCGGCAGCCCCTCTCGATAGCCGCGAGCCAGGTCAGCAATGGGCACGCTCACAGCATCGCCGATCACCAGCCGCTCTCCGCCGACTCGCCCTAGATACGTGAGGGGAACGTCGAAGCGACGGGCCAGAGCGTCCACCTCATTCCGGCGTTCCGGCGAGCAAGAGACGACGATCCGTGACTGCCCCTCGCCGAATAGGGCGGCATCCAGGCGGCCGCTTAACTTCAGGCCGGAGCCGTCGAGCCCCAGGCCACCCTCGATGCAGCATTCAGCCAAAGCGACGGCCAGGCCGCCGTGGGAGCAGTCGTGCGCCGAGTGGAGCAGCGCCGCCTCGGCATCGCCTCCAAACGAGCGCCGTCTGCAGCTGCCTCGAGGTCGAGGTCGATGCTGACGGCGCCGGCCACCGGACCGTGGATCTGGCGCAGGTACTCGCTGCCGCCCAGCTCGCCACGCGGCGGTCTCTGAGGTTGCCGCACCCGAGAGGTAGACGTACGTCCCCGGCCGCCTGGAAGGCCATCGGGCACCGCCTTGGCGGCGTCCTCCATGCAGGCCGAGGGCATCCAACGATCACCGGCGTCGGGTAGCATGGCATGCCGTTCGATCTCGTTGAAGAGGCGAACGTTGCCGGAGACGACCGGCGACTGCCCAGTATCTCGCAGGCCGCGGCCATACCCCGCACGGCCTGCTCCATCTGGTAGTAGACATCCAGCCGCTCCGGGTTGCCGAAGTTCATGCAGTCGGTGAGGGCCACGGGCCGGCGCCGCTCAGGCGACGTTGCGCGCCGGCCTCCGCCACAGCGAGGGCGCCCGCCGGCATAGGGGTCGAGGTAGCCGTCGACGCCGTTGCCATCGGTGGCAGCGGCGATGGCGCGGGGCTGGTTCCCTTGATGCGCATGACGGCGGCGTCGGAGCCGGGACCGACACGGTGTTCGTGAGCACCTGGTGGTCATACTGGCGGTAGATCCAGCGCTTTCGAGCGATCTCGGGAGGCGATGTCAGCCGGAGCAGCGCCACCACAGCCCGCGTCGTTCCCGTGTCACGTCAGCCAGAGCCGTCGATAGCGGGGTCGATCAGGATCCTGGCAAGGAGCCAGATCGTAAGGCCGGAGCCGGCTTCAGATAACCGGTTCCTGCCTTCGCGGCGGTACTCCGGTGGGTCTGGTGAAGACCTTCAGCCGGGACGCGTCACTTCCGCCTGTCGCCGTCGACGCACGCGACCAGGCCGTCATCCGTCACCTTGCCGATGATGTCGAGCGTGGATCTCCCAGCGCCGGAAGTGCGCGAGGACGTCCTCCTCGTGCTCCTTCTTGGCGAATGACGATCATCCGCTCTTGCGAACTCGCGGAGCATGACCTCGTAACGCGGTCCATACCCTCGCTCACGCCGCCGAGGCACACGGCCACGTCAATCTCGATGCCGGAGTCGCCGCGGGCGGCGCACTCGACGAGGGAGCTGGTGAGGCCGGCGGCGCCGCAGTCCTGCAGGCCGACGATCCAGTCGGGTTTTCTCGGCCAGCTCGACGCAGGCCTCCATGAGGAGCTTCTCAAGGAAGGGGTTGCCGACCTGGACCGTGGGCCGCAGCTCGCTCGGAGCCCTCCTCGAAGGTGCGGGAGGCCAGCACGTTGGCACCGCCGATGCCGTCCCGGCCCGTATCGGCGCCGACCAGGATGATCGGGTTGCCGAGCGCCGGCGCGACCGCGCTGAGAAGGTCGTCGATGCGCGCAATGCCGACGCACATCGCATTGACCAGCGGGTTACCGTCGTAGGCGTCAGCGAAGGAGACTTCGCCGCCCACCGTGGGAATGCCGAGGCAGTTGCCGTAGCCGCCGATGCCGCGCACGACGCCGCCGAAAAGAGTGCGGTTATGCGCGGCGCGATCCGAGTCGCCGCCGTCGGGCTCGCGCAGGGGGCCGAAGCGGAGGGAGTCGAGCAGGGCGATCGGGCCGCGCGCCCATCGCGAAGATGTCGCGCACGATGCCGCCGACGCCGGTCGCGGCGCCCTCGTACGGCTCGATGGCCGAAGGGTGGTTGTGGGACTCGATCTTGAAGACGGCGCAGTAGCCGCCGCCGATGTCGACAGCGCCGGCGTTCTCGCCGCCACGCTGGGTGAGGACTGCGGCTGCCGGTGCTGGGCAGAAGACGGAGGAGCGGCTTGCTGTTCTTGTAGCCGCAGTGCTCGCTCCACATGGCGCCGAACATGCCCAACTCGACGTCGTTCGGCTCACGGTCGAGCTTCGCGACGATCAGCCGGTATTCATCCAGGGAGAGAGCGAGTTCCTCAAGTACACGTTCATCAACAGCCATGGTTCACTCGAATTCGTAGATTATTCGCTTGCCTTCTATGTAGTGAGAAGAGTAACGCAGTTCCTCAGGTTCGGCATTCTCTCCGATCTCGAAGAGGATGACCGCTTCTATCAACGTATCATCGCCGAACTTGACCGGCACCAGGCGTCCGCCTGCCACTGCCAGCAGTGGGTCGTGCCATTTGCCGTCGCTGTCCTTCAGAGCGAAGTCTGAGTCCCACACCTTGCGGGTATGGCCGCTATCGTTGTCTAGCTCGAACCAGAAGGCGACGAGCCGCTTGTCTTCTTCGGGTATCAAGAGCGAGAAGGAGTCGTCGGCGGGGTCCAAGGCGTTGACCAGGGAAACATCCACACCCCAGAAATCGACTGAGGTCTCATAGTTGGAAACGCGCCCGGCCGTTAAGTCATCGTAAGAGACGGGCACCCGCACCGTCTCTCGGCCAAGAATTGCCGCAGCGATGGTGAGGGCGATAAGACCCGCTCCCAAGAGGCAGCCGATGACCGACGACACTATGTAGGTATCACGGCCGGCGGGACCGGCTTCGTCCGAGAGGCTGAATGGTGGGAATTCGTCCCGCAGCGAAATGGTGTAGGCATTCACCCGCGTTTGCCAGCGAAGAACGCCGCCGACAAACCCGTGCAGCCCCTTGGGGAAGCGTCCCACAAAGAGGATCGCAAACCAGCCGATCACTATGCAGAACAGCGCGGCAAGCCAGAGGAACTGGAGCACGAAGAAATGGGGGATCGATGTGATGGACTTCCAGATGATCAGTTTCCAGCGCGAGACCTTGTCCGGATACGCGACTTCGAACCGGACGGGATGTTCGCCGTCGAAGGGGGGATAGCTGTCGGTGAGCAGCGCGCCGTAGGAGACGGCCCGGATCGTCCACCGGTGGAGCGCGACCTGCGCGTCAAACATCCAGCGGGGGATACGCCCGCGCACGAGGACGGCGATCCAGGTGACTGCGATTATCGCCCAGAGTCCGTAGGAGAGGATCGCGCCGAAAACGACCAGCGGGATCAACCACGGAAGAGACGTAGAAGCGTCTTCCAGCGCGACTGGCGCTCCGGATAATCGACGGCAAGGGTTACGGGGTAGGCAGCGCCTGCCTCCATACTAACGGTCCTCCTCGCTCATGGCCTCACGGGGCCAGACTGAACGGCGGATACTCGTCGCGCAGCAGAAGAACGTACGCATTGACGCGCGCCCCCAGCGGTTGAATCCCACTGCGAACCTGAACAAGCCCGCAGGGTAGCGGCCGGTGAACAGAATCGCGAACCAGGCAATGATCAGCGTTATGAAGTACACGATGCCGACGAACAACAGGACGATGATGTTTGGGATAATCAGCAGCCACTTCACGAATATGAGAAGTCGCGATAGCTTCTCCGGGTACTCGATATCGAAGGTCACGGGATACTGGCCGGCCGATAGGGAGAACGGTGGGTACTCGTCGCGCAAGAAAAGGATGTACGCATTCACATTGTTATCCCAGCGGTAGATGCCGACGACGAAATCGAACATCCCCTTCGGGTAGCGTCCGGTGAAGAGGATGGCGAACCAGGCGATGAACGTCATTATTTCCGCGACGGCCATTAGAGCATACAGGATTATCAGGTGAGGTATGGCCAGCAGCCACTTGACGAATATCAGCCAGCGGGAAAGTCTCTCCGGGTACTCAACGTCAAAAGCCAGGGGATAGGTGGTCTCAGCGGTACTCATGGTCTCCCTCCTTTGAGAACTCTGCTTGCCACAAGCTCCTCCAACGCCTTAGCTAGAGAGCGCGCCTACCGCGCTCTTAAAGAAGATGATCGCCAGATCAACAGGCCATCCTCGCCGCCCATCAGCGCCTCGCTGGCCCGCTCCGGGTGGGGCATCATCCCCAGCACATTCCCGCGCTTGTTAATGATGCCGGCGATATTGTTCAGAGAGCCGTTGGGATTGGCCTCGGGCGTGATCGCTCCCTCCGGCGTCGCGTAACGGAAGACAACCCGTCCTTTTTCCTCCAGCAGGGCAAGGGTGTCGGCGTCCGCATAGTAGCTTCCTTCGCCGTGCGAAATGGGGATGCGGATGACCTGACCGGGCCGGCAGGCGCTACTGAAAGGCGTTTCTGCATTTTCGACGCGGAGATCGGCCGGCTGACAGCGAAACTGGAGGCTGTCGTTGCGCATGAGGGCACCGGGTAGGAGGCCGGACTCACACAAGATCTGAAAACCGTTGCAACTCCCGAACACCAGCCGGCCCGCCTCCGCATGTCGCACTACCGCCCCCATCACCGGCGAGAAGCGGGCGATGGCGCCTGTGCGGAGATAGTCGCCGTAGGAGAAGCCGCCCGGCAGGATGATGCAATCGTACTTCGAGAGGTCGCGCTCGCGGTGCCAGACGTAGTCGACGTCTTGTTCGAGGATGGTGTCGAGGACGTAATAACAGTCCCCGTCACTCCAGGTGCGGGGAACACTACTACAGCAAAGCGCATGGGAAATCCTTTTCTGTTGTTAGGAGCGGCCATCCCCAATTATACATGAGTGAGATCGTTAGTCCTAGGAGATTCTCCCGGCGGGGCAGCAGCGCCGGAAGTGACCGACGTTGAGCGGTCCACCCGTTTCTATTGGCGCTTCTTGGAGGGGGTAGTGGGCGAGGGAGGAGGGAAAGCGCAGCCGGCGGGAGGGCTTCTTAGAGCTGCCCTGGGGGCGGCCGGGTACTCCAGGCGGGGGTGATATACGCCGCGGAGTGTAGAACTGAAAGACTCGGCGGCTATCTTAATCTCGCGCAGCGTGAGGTCTGACTCGTCGAGCTGCCCCTCAGCCAAACGTTCCGCGATGACTTCGTCCACCATTGCGTCGATTCGTTCCGGAGAACGGTCACCGCCGGCCCGGATCGTCGCTTCCACCGAATCGGCGAGCATGACTATCGCCACCTCCGGCTTTGGGGCTTGGGACCGGGGTAGGTGAAGAGCGATGGGTCGACCTTCTCTCCGGCTTCTGTCGCCTTGCGGTAGAAATACGCTGCTTGGCCTGTTCCATGATGCTGGGTGATGAAGTCCCGTACCTGAGGAGGGAGACCGTGTTCTCGCGCCAATTCCAGGCCGTCGGCTACGTGGCGCAGAACGATCTGGGCGCTGCGACGGAAGTCCAGCTTGTCGTGGGGGTTGCTTCCCGCCAACTGGTTTTCAATGTAGTAGCCGGGCTGCTTCAGCTTGCCAACGTCGTGGAAGTAGCAGCCGACACGGACGGGAGGGAGTCAGCGCCGATGAGGTCGGCCGCCCGCTCGGCAAGGTTGCCCAGAATCACGCTATGATGGAACGTCCCCCGGCGCCTCGTCCTGGAGGCGGCGCAGCAGAGGCTGGTTGAGCTGGGCCAGTTCCATGAGCTGGACGCGGGTGGTTATGCCGAAAAGAGACCCTCATGTCATGAAAGCCCCTGCCGCCAACATGCCGGATACAGAGCCGCCGATCAGCGCCGCTAGGCCCATCCAAGGGAGATCGATCATCTCGCGGTTGAGGTCCAGAAACCAGGCGGCCGTGAGCATTGCCATCGAGACCAGGGCAGCGACCATGCCGGCCAGCAGATAGCGGTTCAACCGCTCTGCGCGGTGGAACGGCTAGGGTACCTGCTACGCCTCCGAAACCGTAGACTCCCGCCGCCCGCGGAGTTCTCCAAGGGAGCCGAGGTCATGGTCGCTGAGACGCCGGGCAGGTAGACGACGATGAACGTTACCAGGGCTGCCAGCGCGGCGGCGGTGACGATCGCCACCCGGGTTTCTAAGAAGGCGGCCAGCATGATGGGGACGGCTGCCAGCGGCAGAGCATAGGCCAGGAAATGCCGGTCGTGATCAGGCAAGACGAGGGGAAGATAAAGCTTGGCAGCTAGGGTGGCAAGTGCAGTAGCCACCGATACGAAGAGCAAGACGCCGGAGGTCAACGCTGTCCTCGGATGGGAAGGCGTAGACGTAGGAGCCGAGAAGGCCGCCGGTAACGATGGATACGAGCAGGATCGCCGCCGCGTTGCGCCATCCGAGTTGGGCGGAGAGGAGCCCCGCCTCGCGC
>CAVXOY010000018.1:0-277059 GCA_963763495.1 uncultured Chloroflexia bacterium | reverse complement strand
TGACCTCGCTGTGCATTCCGGCGGGGATTGTCTTCCGGGCTGACCTATACGCCGGAGCAGTGCCCTCGTCGTCGACGCCACTCCCGCTGTGCGATCTGGCAACACCGGCATTTTCCCATTCCCACCGCCGGGCGAGTTATGCGTCGACCAGAAAGACGAGGGATGCGTCGCCGGAGTCAACATCGAGCTCAAGCCAACCGGAATCATCATGGAAGGGTCGATGGGCGCTTTCGAAATCGCGCCTCTGGAAATGCGCTTCGACGATGCCGTCGTTGCCCTCCGGCTGACGACCGCAGATCAGTACTTACGAATCCACGGCGGTGTGGAGGCGGGGCCGACGACCGACCCGACCCTCGTTGGACGCATGGCGCTCGACCTCGGGATCGGTACGGTGACCTTCGCGAGCCAGGCAAAGGTGTTCGACTTCAACGCCCTCGTCGAAGGCAGCATGGACGTCAGCCCGCTAACACTCCTGACGAGTACCGAAGACTTCGGGACCCTCACGCTCCACGTTGTCCTCGCCGCGCCGGAGATGGCGTTGCCGCAGTACGGGAGCACGTTCCCCGACTTCAGCGAGAAGGTACGCGCCGACCTTGAGCTCACCATCAACGAGCTGGCGCAGATCGTCCAGTTCATCGATGACACCGTGGCCGACTTCGGAGATGACCCACTCGGGACATTGCTGGGCCTCCCCTCACGGCTACAGGAAGAGGGCTACGACGCCGGGATCCTCCCTGACTGGGTAGCCCTTGTCGCAGCCACCCAAAAACAACGACGCCGAGGACGAGATTCGGCGACCGCGACGAGTCGTTCACGCTGGAAGACCTGGTCAATGGGTTCTCGCTCCCCGGCGTGGAGATTGGCTACGCGACATGCGTCGGCTGGATTGACGACGACGGCGTTTGCTGGGGCCGACAACAGTACCCCCGTTTTGCACGGGGTTCGAGATTGACAACAAGTGCTATCTCTGGCCACCGCTTACGTTCGCGAGTATTTGCACCACTGCCTTGTTCCCGGCGTCCATCGCGGATGACGGCTACTGCTCCGACGAGGAGTTCCAGGACGAACTGGAGTTGGTGCTCGCGGACCTTGTTGCCCAGGTCGAGGCGTTCTCCGGAGTGGACAACCTCACCGACGTCATCGATACCGTCGACGACTGGCTCAACCCGGGCTCGGGAGTCACGGTCTTCAGCCTCCAGTGCGCCTCGCTCGACGTTGAGCTGTCGCTGCTCGGCGGCAACCAGTTCGAAACAGCGTTCGACGCGACGCTCCTGGATCAACCGCTTCAGATCGGCTTCCAGTGGGACTTTAGCGACCCCTGTGGGAAGCGCTGCATCGCTGCTGGCCGCGCTGATCATCGTGCTCGGTCGGCGGGGTCTGCGAAGGCGTGGACCAATCCCTCTTCGGTGAAGGAGGACTGGGAAATCCGGACGCCGCCGAGCCGGATGAGCAGGACGAGTCTCGCCACTGACCGTGAGCATCAGCGCCGGCCCTGCATCCGTGAACGAAGGTTCGAGCGTCTCAGGCGCTGTGACCCTCAACCACCCGGTCGACGCCGACGACGGTGCGGTGAACGTCGCGGTCGACTGGGGCGACAACTCGGCCATACCGTATCGAGTTCGCGATAGACGAATCCTCCAAGCCCATCTCGCACACCTATGCCGACGACAACCCAACCGAGACGACGTCGGACGCGACCACAATCACCGCCACGATGACCGCCCCGAACGTGTCCAGCGATTCGACGGTCGTGACCGTCAAGAACGTCGCGCCTCGACCTGGCACTCACGCTAGACAGCGCGGTCATCAACGAGAACGCCGACGTGACCCTGACCGTCAACTGGGACGACCCGGGCGTTGATGACACCTTCATGGTACGCATCGCCTGGGGCCTGCACCCGTCTGTCCAGCATCCTCTCCCGCAACGCCGGGTCAGACGTTCACTCATCGCTATCTCGATGACAGTCCAACGAACACGGCGAGCGATCAGTACACCATTCGCGTCCGCGTTCGCGACGACGACACCGGCACCACCAACGCCAATGCGGTGCTGACCGTGAACAACGTGGCTCCCGTCGCAACTTCGATTGCCGTTTCCCCGTCGACAGCAACGAGGGCGACAAGCAGCAGTTCACCTTCACGTGGGACGACCCCGGTTTGCTCGATTCGCACATCGTGTACATCGACTGGGACGGGAACGGCACGTTCGAGGAGAGCTGGCAGGCCGGCTCCGACGGAAGCCCGACGGTTACCGATGTGTTTGTCGACGACCACCCGGAAACGGGCACGCCGTCGGACAACATAAACGTGAAGGTTCGAGTCGTCGATGACGATACCGGCGAGGCGAACTCGGACGAGATCGTCACGGTCAACAACGTCGCTCCCACCCTCTGCATTGTCGTAGACCGAGCGCGGGGGACCCGGTGAAGGGGACGAGCTGCCTCAACGTCTCGCTGGCGATTGATGAGAGGGAAAGCGCAACCGTCCGCGGGGTCTTCCAAGACCCGGGCGTCCTCGACACTCATACGGTCACCATCGACTGGGGTTATGACGGCTTCCCGGACGCCACATTCGACTTCGCCCCGGAACCGCGCAGCCAACGCTCGATTGGCATGCGTTCTCTGCCAGCCAGCGGTACGGCGACAATGGCACCATCATCACCGTCAAAGTGAAGGACGACGACACCGGGACGGGCAACAGCCACGGCGACGATCATGGTCAACAACGTCAACCCGACGGTCGCCATCGACGAGACGGAAGCCACGGGGCCGGGCGTGCCCGGCACCATTCTTGCCGACGGCAGCGGTGCCGAGGACGACGGGGTCTCCGAACCGGCATTTGTCACACGGCAGGGACGGCGACGCAGTTCGCGGCCCACGCGACGGACCCCGGCAGCGACGACCTCAAGTTCACCTGGAACTGGGGTGACACGCTTTCGACGGTGGTGTCCAGCCTCGTGAACCCACCCAACGAGATTCATCGAACTCCACCGACCAGCCGCGCGACATCACCACCACGGCCGGCCACACGTGGACGAAGGCATGCCTCTTCAACGTCTTCGTCGACGTCGGCGATGACGACGAACTGTTGGTGACGACACGTGGGTTGTCATCACCGGGACGGAGCGGCGGATTCGGGCGCCAGGCTACTGGTACAACCAGTTCGACCCGACGAAGAAGAACCAGAACCGGCTCGCCGAGGAGAAACTCGAATGCTACCGCCTGGTCGTCAATCACATGAGCCGCGTGTTCGGGGCGAATGCTGGTGTGTTCTGGCAGGTCACGAACTCCGCCCAGATGCGCGACACCCTCAACACGAAACAGACGAACAAAGACACGGAGATCATGCAGCGCCAGCTCATGGCGGCGGCGGCGACCTTCGCCATGCCTCGGTAAGTGGTTCGATTCCGTGGACACCAACGGGGATCGCAAACCGGACAGGCAATTCGGGCAGGTGATGCGTGAGTCGGAGGCGCTTCGCCTCAACTCAACAGCGACAAGGGACCAGTTGCTCGCTCAGGAGGCAATACTGAAAATCATGAACGGAGACTAGCGGCAACCGGAGGTGCGATCATTTGAGATTGACGTCGCGATGCTCGCCGAACATCGCGGCACTCACGCTACTCTCGACGAGTTGGCGGAGCAGCGGCGATACGAGGATCTCGCCGCCGACGGCCTTGCCGGCGACGCGCGATGGCGGCGGGGATGACGTTCTTGCCGTAGAAGTCGTCACCGTCCCTGATTTGTGGGACCCCAGAATCTCATCCGTATCTACGCGAGTCAAGCAGCCACCCTGTGGGGCCCAAAAACCTCATCCGTATCTGTAGGACTCACATCTTGGGTCCGCGCCACGCGTAGTGAGGGGTGCAAACAGCGAGTCCGCGACCCCCACCGCCCCACCCTATGCGTGATAGGCAGAGGGTCAAGGCCTCGGAGAACATCCACTCACCGGTTCTCAGTGGTCTCCGCCACGAGTACGAGTGGGTAGCCGCTTGAGTTGCGTAGATACGGATGAGATTCTTGGGCTCACAGGGCGGCCGTCTTCGTCCCCCGCGCAGATGCGGATGTAGTGTTGTGGCCCCACAGGGCCAGCGCTTGACCTGCGCAGATACGGATCCAGCACTGTTGCCCCACAAGACTTCCTAGGTGCCAGTCAGGCGGATAATGAACTCCCTCACTGACTTTGAGGGCTTGCCCTACATTGGGAGGTCGCTTTGCGTTCAGCCGCGTTTCGAGGACACACTCCGAAGAGGGGAACAAGCGCAGAAGACGGTTCCGCAGTCCCCAGTTTCCTGCGGCTCTTGCGGCTCATGATCTGAATCGTCGTCTTTCTGTAGCACTGCGGTAGGCGATTCAGGTGATTATCCACAAAGGGGAGAGTTTGACGCTATCGGATAGCGAAAAGGAAATCCTGCGAACAACTTCTGTGGGAAACTGGTCGGGGCGGTGGGATTCGAACCCACGACCTCCTGAACCCCATTCAGGTGCGCTACCGGGCTGCGCTACACCCCGACCGACAACATACTAGCAGACGGCAACCGCCACGACAACCCACATTGATCTCCTCGGACTATCGTGCCGGGTACTGAAGCCCAGATGTCGACAATCAGCGGCCGTTGAACCAGCGGATAACCTAGGCTTCAGCGAAGGCGTGCCCGAGGATGATCATGGTCAGCCCGAGGGCGGCAACCATCGCGAACTCGGTGATGACCGATCCCGTGAGATGGCCCAGCAGATAGTGCTGCACGAGACCGCTCGCCACGTAGAAGGTGAGAAGGAGGAATACCGCGGCCAGGAAGCCATCGAGGGGGGTGAAATAGAGCGCCCAGCGCGCCTCCGCCACGATGAGCCCTATGACAACCACAAAGCCGAGCACCCGCAGGCTGGCCTGGGCAACCGGGAGATGCATGACATGGGGGTCGCGCATGATCTCCGAGCCTAACACGGCACTGACCAAGCCCACGCACAGGGCAGCCGGCAGCAGGGCGGTCTCAAAGCTGTAGAACGCGGCAAAAAGGGCGAAGGCGCCGAGATAGGTGAAGACGTTAAGGGCAAAACGGGCGCCTCCATAGGAACTGCCCGCCGCATCCACCGAAAGGTATTCGGCGTAGACAACACCCGCCATGATCACTCCCGCCACCAGGGCCGCGAGCAGCGACCAGTATCCTACCACCGTGTCTTCCAAGAAGAGGCCGGCGGCGAGACCAACGATCGTGGGCACGATCAGGTGCGGCGCCGTATCGATAGCATCGCGGAACACGCTCTTGGGGTGAGTCCGCACGATTCCGTCCGTGCCCAGGGCCACCATGCCCGCCACGAGCACAAGCAGCCACAACCGCGTCGGCTCGATGGCAAGGAAGAGCACCAGGCCGAGGGCATACATCGCCGCCAGGAGAGGAATGCGCCCCGGCTGGGGAATCGCCGCGATGCTGACCGAAGAGGACATCTCCAACCGCGCTCCTCATCAGGTAGTAAGGGGGACAGGGCGCATTCTACCCGCGCCGGATGATTGATGTCAACGGTCGAGAATCGCTTCCGAGCCCTTGACATGAGGGCCAGCGAAATCCCATTCTTGGGCAAGGCAGGCAACCATATTCGCACTGCGCAACATGGAGGTGAAGCGAAGAGGGCTATGAAGAGAGCGGCCGTGGTGTTGGTTTCGTTGTTGACGCTTATCGCAGCGTCTTGCGGGGATGGAAGCGGAAGTCCCTCTCCGACAATCCCGATTGGGCAGACAGCCGCGCCGAAGGTCACATCCACCAGCGCCGCGCCGCTAGTGGCCGGGCTCACCAATGCCGCGACATACCAAGACATCCCGACCTATGACGGATCGGGGCAGACAGTGCATCCCGACATTGCCTATTTCCCCGACGGCTGGCATGGCTACAAGTACTGGATGGCGATGACCCCGAACTACTACGACAGCGCCGGCCGAGAAAACCCCCATGTCGTCGCGTCTAACGACGGCTTATCGTGGGAAGTTCCACCCGGCCTCACAAACCCTGTTGTTCCCTTCCCTCCCTGCGATCACAATAGCGACCCCGACATCGTCTACAACCCCCGCAGCGATGAGCTATATCTCTACTACACGGAGCAGCGACGCGCCGAGTACTGCGGCACGACCAACGAGAACCGCCTCGTTCTACTGAGGTCCTCAGACGGCGTCGACTGGGGAGAATCCCAAGCTCTGATCACTTGGGACGTCGCCAAGGAACCTCTCTACCTCTCCCCGGCCGTCGTGTACCGAGATGGGCAGTTCGAGTTGTGGCTGACCACGGGCACGGAGGTGGTCCACGCCACCAGCGAAGACGGCGTGAACTGGTCGCCTCTGGAGCCGGCGAGCATCGACGCGGCGCCGTGGCACCTCGACGTCGCTTATGTCAAGGATAGATCTGAGTATTGGATGCTCTTCGTCGACTCGCCGGTAGCAGGGTCAACGCTGCGGCTGGCGACGAGCATGGACGGGCTCAACTGGACAGCCCAACCCGATCCCATTCTCTCGCCGGGCAGCGGCTGGGACGGCGAAAGGATATACAGATCGACGTTCCTGTACGACGCCGGGGGCATCTTCCGCGTGTGGTACTCGGCGAAGGACAGTGCCGGGCGGTGGCACGTCGGCTATACGGAGAAGGCGATCAAGTAGCGCCTAGCGGCCCGGCGCAGGCTCTGCAGCCACCTCCACCGCCAGCCGCTCCACCAGCGCCAGGAGAGCCTCCTGCCAGCGCTCGCCGAGACGGCTCCGGCTGAGACGCACGGATGTCGGGCCGACCCAGGTCTCCGGCGGTACCTCCCGCCGTATCTTCTCCTGAGGCAAACGCTTTCCCGCCGCCATCCGCAGCACGATCTCCCCGTCCTCCGTCTGGATCGACTGAAGGCCTGCCTCACGGGCCAGCGTCCGCAGGCGCACGACGTAGAGGAGAGTGCGCACGGCACGGGGCAGGCGACCGAAGCGGTCCTTCATCTCCTGGGCCAGCGCCTCGATCTCTTCCCCGCGTTGCACCGCAGCGAGGCGCTGATAGAGAGCGAGACGGAGGTTGATATCGCCGACGTAGCTGTCGGGGATGTGCGCCGTAAGGGGCAGGTCGATGGTCAGCGGCGATGCGGCTTCGGACGGCGGTGGGGGCTGTTCGCCGCGCTGAAGAGCCTTCAGCCGCCCGACCGCATCGGCCAGAAGCCGAGAGTAGAGGTCGAAGCCGACAGCGCCGATCTGGCCGCTCTGCTCGGCGCCCAGGAGATTGCCGGCACCCCTGATCTCCAGGTCACGAAGGGCGATCTGGAAGCCGGCCCCCAATTCCGTCGCCTCGAAGATGGCCTGGATGCGCTTCTGGGCCGGCTCGGTCAGAGAGCGGCCGCGTTCGTAGAGGAGGTAGGCATAGGCCCGGCTGACACCGCGACCGACGCGCCCTCGCAACTGATAGAGCTGGGCCAGCCCCAACTTGTTCGCCTGGTTGATGATTATCGTGTTGACGTTGGCGATGTCGAGACCCGACTCGATGATCGTGGTGCAGACCAGGACATCGACGACGCCCTTCACGAAGTCGAACATCACCCCCGCCAGCTGTTCCTCCGGCATCTGGCCATGGGCGACGGCGATCGTCGCCTCGGGCACGAGGTCGATGAGCTTGCGGGCCACCACTTCGATGTTCTGGACGCGGTTGTGGACGAAGTAGACCTGGCCGCCGCGCTCCAACTCGCGCAGGACGGCCTCGCGGACGAGGCGGCCGTCGTACTCCATGACATAGGTCTTGATGGGCAGACGCTCTTCCGGCGGCGTCTCCATCGTCGACATGTCACGGATACCGGCGAGCGACATGTGCAGGGTACGCGGGATAGGCGTCGCGGAAAGCGTGAGGACGTCGACTTCCTGCCGCATCTGCTTCAGACGTTCCTTGTGGGAGACGCCGAAACGCTGCTCCTCGTCGATGATGACGAGCCCCAGATTCTTGAACGTTATGTCACGCTGGAGGAGACGGTGGGTGCCGATGACGATGTCGACCGCGCCCGACACCAACTCGCCGACGATCTCGCGCTGCTCCGGCGGCGAGCGAAAGCGCGACAGCATCTCGACGTGGACCGGGAAGCCGGCCAGCCGCTCGCGGAAGGTCTGATAGTGCTGCTGGGCGAGCACGGTCGTCGGCACGAGCATGGCGACCTGCATGCCGTCCATGACCGCTTTGAAGGCGGCGCGGATCGCCACCTCCGTCTTGCCATAGCCAACGTCGCCGCAGACGAGGCGGTCCATCGGGTCGCGGCGACTCCATGTCGGACTTGACCTCCCACATCACCGCGAGCTGGTCGGGCGTCTCGACGTAGGGGAAGGACGCCTCAAGCTCCTGCTGCCAGGGCATGTCAGGCGGGAAAGCGTGCCCCTCAAGCACCTGGCGGGAGGCGTACAGCTCCAGCAGCTCACGCGCCAGTTCGGCGACGGCGCGGCGGACACGCGCCTTGGCCCGCGGCCACTCCTGGCTGCCCAAGCGGCGTGAGGGACGGGGCTCTGATCGCTGGGGCCGACGTAGCGGCTCACGCGGTCGACCTGGTCGGTGGGGACGAAGAGACGGTCGCCCTCGGCGTAGCGCACCTCCATGTACTCGCGCTCGTGGCCGTCGGCGGAGCGGCGGATGAGGCCGGCGAAGCGACCGATGCCGTGCTCGACGTGGACGACGAGATCGCCGACGGCAACCTCCGAGAGAAACGCCTCGCGGCGGGCGGCGGAAGGGGGGCGAGTGAGCCGCCGCTGCTTGACGAAGCCGAATATCTCGGCGTCGGTGAGGAGGGCAAGAGCGCCATCGCGGCGAGGGAGGCGCCAGCCGTGGGGCAGCGAGCCGTGCACGAGCGCCAGCCCACCGGGCGGCGGGGGCGTCTCGACAGCGTCGGACGGCGTCACGAAGAGATCATTCTCGCCCAGCACCTCGGCGAGGCGGGCCGCTTGTTGCGATACGATCACCACCGTCTCGCGGTGACGGAGAGCGTCCGTGATATCGGCGGCGAGCTCGGGGAGACGGCCGCCGTAGGACTCGGTGGGAGCGAAGGGCAGGCGCCGGAAGCCCTCGCCCTCCTCGCCGCTGGCAAAGCGGGACAGCTCCAGACGGGGCGAACGGCCGTGCAGAGCGTCGCGTATCTGGGGCCCGGGGAGATGAGGGAGGGGCATGCCGGGCGGCAACTCGCCTTGAGCGATCATCTCATCGCGGACTTCCGTTACCTGCTGATCGTGCTCTTCCTGGGCGATGGCTATGTCGGACATCTCGTCGAGGACAAGCAGAGCATCGCCGGGCAGAAAGTCGAGAAGCAGCGAGCGGGTGAGGAAAGGCAGGTAGAAAGCATCGTCGGCGGAGCCTTCACCGGAGGCCAGCGCCGATAGCTCCTCCTGGAAGCGGCGGCCGACCTCCAGCGGGCAGGCGGTGAGGTCGAGCTGGGCCAGCAGGTCGCGGGCGCCGGGCTGCGGCAGGAGCATCTCCCGCGCCGGACCGACGGTCGCCGACTGGACGAGGCGGAGGGTGCGCTGCGTCTCGGGGTCGAAGAGACGGATGCTCTCCACGCGATCGCCCAGCAACTCGATGCGCAGGGGCAGATCGGCGTCGGGCGAGAAGAGGTCGATGATGCCGCCGCGACGGCTGGCCTGGCCGGGGAGATCGACGAGAGGCTCGAAGCGGTAGCCGCGCTGCGGCGAGACGGCGCAGAAAAGCATCGGGGGGCAGCTCGCCGCCGACCGTAAGCGTCTCGCGGGCGGAGCGCATCTCGTCGGGCGAGAGGACGGTCTGGCTGAGCGCCTGCACAGAGGCGACGACGATGAGGGGCCCGGCGGCGCCATCCGTCAGCAAGAGAGAGAAGGCGCAGGCGGTCGCGGACGGCGGCCCAATCGGGGGCGAAACGCTCGTAGGGGAGGGCATCGCGAGGCGGGAAGAGGCGGACGGGCTCGTCGCTGCCCAGCCAGGCGGCCAGCTCTTCGCCGAGAGCGAGGGCGCGATGCGGGCGCGAGGTGACGACGAGCAGGGGCGTCTCCGTCTGACGGGCGAGGGCGGCGATGAAGCAGGCCTTGGCGCCATCGGGGAGGCCGACGGTAGAGGGCGTCGCGGCGACGGGGAGGGACTTTCAGCCGCCCGCCGTCGAGGGCGTCTTCGATAAGAGGAAGGATGCCTGCCAGATTCATGCGATTAGTCCGAGCCTAACGCCGAAAAGGGCTGGTCGTCGGGACCAGCCCCATCAGATATTGTAGCAGGCGCCGCCCAAGGCGGACAATCTCGCCCGGCTCTCAGGCTTCGGCTAGTACGACTCCTCGGCGTTCTCGCCGACGAAGTTGAGATAGAGAAGAAGGAGCGACGGTACGAGTATCACCGCGCCCGCCAGCAGCCCGATGAGCGACGACCTGATCATCGCGTGGTCGGCGGCGACGTCGAAGATGTTCTCGCTGGGCACGATCAAGTACGGGTACTGGATCACGCCCCAAGTGACGACGAGCAGCGCCATCGCGCCACCCGCGACCAGCGGGCGCCAGCGGGTACCAGCGACGCCACAGCACGAACAGCGACGGCAGCCCGGCGAGCAGCGCGACCGCCGACATCGCCTCGGGCGCCGACCGCTGCCAGAGGTCCCAGAAGTCGGGGGCGTCCCAGCGGGCGACGACGAGCGTCGCCACCGCCAGAACACCGCCGACGACGCCCGACAGCAGGCCGCGCCGCCGGAAGTCCTCGCGCAGATCGCCGGCGGAGCGGGTCGTCATGTAGTTCATCGTCAGGTAGGCGCAGACAGCGACGGCGGTCAGGCCGAACAGGATCGGGAAGGGACGCAGCCAGGGCGACTAGAGGCCCGACGTGACGCAGCCCTTCGTCGAGCTTGATGTGGCCGCCGCCGTCGTGCCCAGGGCCACGCCGAAGAAGAACGGCGTGATGACGCTGGCGATCGAGAAGACGATGACCGTGGGCCGACGCTTAGGGCTGACCGGTCTCGCGGGCGAAGTTGCGGAAGGCGAAGGCGGCGCCGCGGAAGACGACGCCGATAAGGCCGAAGGAGATGCGGCACGAGCAGCGCCGTGAACAGGTCGGCCAACGCCACCGGGAACATCGCCATGCAGGACGACGAGGATGAAGACGAGCCAGACGTTGTTCGTCTCCCAGACGGGGCCGATCGCCTTCTAGAGGGCGCTCCGCTGCTGCTCGGCGCGCGGCCCGCTCGGCGAGCGCCGACCAGATGCCGCCGCCGAAGTCGGCGCCGCCGAAGATGGCGTAGGCGATGACGCCGCTCAGCAGGACACAGCGCCGCTATCTCCTCGAGGGCCAACCGTGCCTCCTATTGACGGCGGCGTCTGCGTGCGACTTCGCCGCTGGAGCAAGAGAACGCCGGCCAGGCCGGCCGTCAGCGCCATGTAGACGCCAGAAGACCATGAGCAGCACCCAGATGCCGTCGCGCGGCGTCGCGCCGCCGGACGTCTTCATGACCTGGTAGATGACCCACGGCTGGCGTCCGAACTCGGTGACGAACCAGCCCGCCTCGATGGCGACGAAGCCGAGCGCGGCCACGGCGACCAGCGGCGAGCAGCAGCAGGCGGCGGGTCGATCCGTCTTCTTCCACCAGGCATGCCCCAGAACAGACGCCGACGCCGACGAACGTGAAGCCGAGCGCGACCATTATCTGGAACGGGAAGTGGGCCAGGTAGACGTTCGGGGATCTCGTCCTCGGGGAAGCTGTCGAGGCCGCTGCACCTCGGCGTCGAAGTCCTCGAAGGCCATGAAGCTGGCCAGCTTGGGGATCTCGATGGCGAAGCTTCGTCTCGTGGTCGTCGGGGAAGGGTATGCCGCCGATGCGCAGCGGCGCGCCCTTCTCCGTCGCGAACTGGCCCTCCATCGCGGCGAACTTCTCCGGCTGGCGGTGCGCGAGGTGGCGGGCGCTCAGGTCGCCGGTGACGACCTGCAGCGGCGCGAAGACGGCGGCCAGCCCCAGGCCGAGCATCAGCGCCTTCTTGTTGTAGTCGGAGCGGTCGCCGCGGAGCATGGCGAAGGCGTAGACGCCGGCGACGGCCAGGCCGATGGCGACGTAGGCGGCGAGGGCGCCGTGGGTGAACTCGTAGGGGAAGGCGTCGGCTGGTCAGCATGGCGGCCGTCGGGTTCGACGTTCGTCGC
Source organism: uncultured Chloroflexia bacterium (assembly GCA_963763495.1). Lineage (GTDB taxonomy): Bacteria > Chloroflexota > Dehalococcoidia > DSTF01 > JALHUB01 > DAOUEO01. Next base: position 264,947 of record CAVXOY010000018.1, on the reverse strand, counting down.
CACGCCGTTGACGATGTCGAAGCCGGTCGGCTGGTTCATCCAGGCGTTGACGCTGATGATGAAGAACGCCGAAGCCGAGCGCGGCGAGCGGCGATGGGGATGGTGCAGAGCCAGTGCGCCTTCGGCGAGAGCTTGTCCCAGCTGTAGAGGTAGAGGCCGAGGAAGATGGCCTCGATGAAGAAGGCGAAGCCCTCCAGGAAGAAGGGGCAGGCCGATGATGCCGCCGGCGAAGTCCATCCAGCGCGGCCAGAGGAGGCCGAAGGAGAACGAGAGGATGGTGCCGGAGACGGCGCCGACGGCGAAGAGCACGGCGGTGACGACGGCCCATCGCTTGGCCATCACGCGGTAGAACTCCTTGCCGGTGCGCAGGTAGAGCCCCTCGGCGGCGAAGAGGAGCGGGGGCAGGCCGATGCCGATGGTGGCGAAGATGATGTGGAAGCCGAGGGCCATGCCCATGAGGGCGCGGGCCGAGGTTACGGTATCGAACACGTCCCTGCGCTCCGGGGGACGCCTGTTAGAGGCGCCGGAAACGTATTACTGTCCGCTCGGCCGGTGGGGGCTGCCGCCGGAAACCACCGGCCTTTCTCTCAATATACCATATTTCAGGGGCGTCAAGAGGAGGCGTTCTTTCCCCGTGGCGCGCTGGGTCTGGGCGGCGGCTGTGGCGATGAGAGCTAGTTCTGGACGAGTCGGAAAGGGGTGTGAGCTACGCCCGCCAGCGCCTTCGGGCGTGCCAGCTGCCAGCGGCGAGCAGGAGCGCAGCACCTCCAGCGGCTCCCGCAACGGGGAGGGTGCTAGGCCCCGGCGAGCTGTGAGCGCTGTTGCGAGCGCTAGGCTCAATTTGGGGGTGCTCCGCTATGCCACCGACGGCCTCGAGGCCCTGGCAGGCTAGCTGGACGTCTTCGAAGAAGAGACATTCCCTGCCTGTCAAACAGGACGGCTTGTCCGCCGGAACACCTCCCAGGGCTACACAAGTTGTCGTCGTCATAGGTGTACTGCTAGCGGGCATGCCCAGCCTGAATCGCACTTGTCCGTGGCTAGATTCTTGCCGTCGTACGGTCGGGTAATCATACATCAACTGGCACGTTGGGGAATCTTCAGTGTCGGCACATGTAAATTCCCCGTACTGGATGCACTGCCAACCCGAGAGCTTACTCCAAGTGGGGCAGGCCGGGTCGTCGACGATGCGTGCCGCCCGCGCTGGTGCAATTGTCGTACTCCTGCTGGCTGACAATACAGGCGTAGGAGTCTGCCGGAGGGGAAGATATCGTGGTCCCAGCCGGTCCTTCAGCACTTGCTCTGCTGCTCCAGTAGAGGATTGCGCTGGCTACGATGAGGAGGACGGCGAGAGGAGCCGTAAGGAGGGTCAGCTTGTGTGCCATCGCACAGCCTCCTTGTTGGCGGGGGATCAATCAGCGGGGATAATCAGCAACGAGCTGTCAATGCGGCGTATTATAGCACCGACCACCAGCGGTTGTCAAATCTGGAGCAACGAAGAGGCGGCCGTCTAGCTTCTCGCGCCGCCACCAACACCACGCCGGATAGTCGCGGCTCTGATGCCGGCGATTGAGATGGTCGAGAAACTGACCTGCCTCGCACGGCCACGGGCCATGAGTCCTCCGCTTCTAGCGCGTCTCCGGTCTTCTGGACGCCTTCGCCGAACCCCACTGCCAAGGCCGCACACATCCCTGTTCCATGGCGTTGTCGCTGTCCGTGTTCAGCGGCAGAAGATGATGCGACGCGTGTCAGCTGTTTGACGAGAATCTCCTGGTCGGTGATGTCGATCCCGCCTCCTTCTTGCAGCGAAGCGACTGAGTGCCGATGCAGGCGGGCAGTCTCATCGGCGTATGCGAGATAGACGTTCTCCGGCCATCATGCCGCTCAGGGCGTGACGACTGTCCTGTGTAGCCGAGAGATCAACGGGACCGCTCCGCCCCTAGCGCGTCTCCGTTCTGGACGCCTTCGCCGAAGCCGACGGCCGGCCGCACGATGCGGTCCATGGCGTTGTGCTGGCCGTGGTAACGGAACATCGCGCCCAACCCCATGATCTCCAGGTCGGTGTTCAGCACCTCTTTGTTCTGAAGAAGGCCGTGGGGCGGGACCTCCGCTATCTCGTCCGCCATCTGGTCGACGGTCGGCTGTAGCTGGTCGAGGGGCACGGCCAGGCTGACGAGGCCCATGCGCTCGGCGTCGGCGCCGCTGATGCTGCGGCCGGTGTACAGCAGGTAGCGGGCGCGCTTCGGCCCCAGTATGAACTGCCAGAGGGGCATGCTGCTGACGCCACCCCAGCGCTGGGCCGGGTGCCCCAGCAGGGCGTTGTCGGCGGCGACGGTGATGTCGCAGACCAGTTGCAGGTAGCAGCCGGCGGCGAGGCAGTGGCCCTGCACCTGGGCGATGGTGGCCTTGGGGAAGTTCCAGATGCGCTGGTAGCGGGCCTCGATGCTGCGGAGGGTCATGAGGGCGTTCTTGAGGTCCCAGTGGTCATGGCCCTTGGGGACGTTGATGTAGTAGCTGCCGCCGAGGTCGTAGCCGGAGCAGAAGGAGGGGCCGGCGCCCCTCAGCACGACCACGTTCACGGAGTCGTCGGCCTCGGCGTGGTCGAAGGCGGCGTCGAGGTCGTCCAGCAACTGGTAGTTGAGGGCGTTCCGCTTCTCGGGGCGGTTCATGGTGATGTAGCCGACCTTGCCCCTGGTCTCGTACTCGACGGTCTCGAAGTGCTTGCCCATTTCATCCCCCTGTGAAGAGCTAAAGGCTGAATCGCTTTGCTGATGTGTCTGTAACACTACGGAGCGATGGGGTCAACGTCGACGCTAGGCGTCCGCTACGGCGACTTCGCTGAGGTCGGCGACTTCGACGGTGGCGCCGCTGGCCAGCAACGCGCCCGCCGCCAGGGCGCGGTTGACGCCGATGACGAGGCGGAAGCCACCGGCGCGGCCCGCCTGGACGCCGGCAATCGCATCTTCGACGACGGCGGCGCGCTCGGGCGCGGCCCCCACACGGCGCGCAGCCTCGATAAGGGTCGCCGGATCGGGCTTGCCGGGGAGACCGAGCTCGGCGGCGACAATGCCGTCGACTTTGGCGTCGAAGAGGTCGCTGACGTCGGCGGCGCGGAGGATGGCGTCGCAGTTCTTGCTGGCGGAGAAGATCGCCGTCTTCAGGCCGCGGGCGCGGAGGTCGCGGATGAGGGCGACGGTCGAAGGGTAGGCCTCCACGCCCTTCTCGCGGATGTGGCGCAGGAAGTGCTCGTCCTTGCGGTTGCCGAGGCCGCAGACGGTCTCCCTGTCGGGCGGGTCGCTGGGGTCGCCGTAGGGGAGCGTGACGCCGCGGGAGGCGAGGAAGCGGGCGACGCCGTCGTAGCGGGGCATGCCGTCGACGTAGCGGCGGTAGTCGTCGCTGGTGAAGGGCACGAAGGGCGTGCCGTCGCGGGCGGCGCGCTGCTGGAGGAAGCCGTCGAATAGCTGCTTCCAGGCGGCCTCGTGGACGACGGCGGTCTTGGTGACAACGCCGTCCATGTCGAAGATGACGGCGTCGAAGTCGCGCGGCGAGAGCGTGACGCGAGGGCTCACGGCGATACCCCCTATCGGGAAGCCGGCGTCGCGGGTATGGCGCCGGTCGCGCCCATTATAGCAGGCGAGGCGCGGGAGGAGAGGAGGGCGCATGTTATACTCGAAACACCCAAGGGAATCATCACGGAGAATCGCAGTTGAGCACACGGGCTGTTCTCGTTCTGGCGGCGCTGGGCTGCATTTGGGGCGCGTCCTTCCTCTTCATCAAGGTCATCGTCGAGGAGACGTCGCCGTTTACGCTGGTGGCCGGCCGCCTCACGCTGGGAGCGCTACCGCTGCTGGTCATCATCGCCTTGCACCGGCCGGCGATCGTGGAGCGACGCTCCATCCTTTCCAAGACTTTGTTCACGGCCGTCTTCGCCACTGCCCTTCCCTTCCTGATGATCTCCTGGGGCGAGCAGCACATCGATAGCGGCATCGCCGCCGTTCTCAACTCCACGGTGCCCTTGTGGACGGCCCTGCTGACCGCGGCGCTCCTCTCTCACGAACGCCTGGCAGGCCGGGAGCTGGCGGGGGTAGCGCTGGGCTTCGGCGGCGTCCTCGTTGTGACGGGCTCCGACATAACCCACATAGGGGACAGCAGCGTGCTGGGCCAGTTGGCCGTCGTCGGGGCGGCGCTCTCCTACGCGGTCGCGCTGGTGTTTGCGCGGGCGAAGCTGGCCGAAGAGGACCCGGTGATGGTGGCGACTCTCCAGGTCTCGATGGGAGCGCTGATCATGTGGCCGGTCGCCTTCGCGGCGGCTCGGGGCACGCCCGACATCGCCGTGAGCCTCAAGGCCTGGCTGTCCTGGGTGACGCTGGGCATGCTGGGGACGGGGATAGCCTACATCGCCTACTACTGGCTGATCGCCAACGTCGGCGTGCTGGCATCGACGGTGACCTACATACCGCCGGTCATCGGGCTGGCGCTGGGCGCGGTGGTGCTGGACGAAGCGATAGGGCTCAACGTCGTCGTGGGCGCGGCGATCATCATCGTCGGCGTGATGTTGCTGGCGGGACGGCTGGACTTCGTCGCGCGGGCGATCAGGGTGTTGCAGCCTCAGGAGAGACTGTAGCGGTAGATGCCGTCCTGGAGGGTCTTGGTCAGGCGGCCGTCGGATACGGCGTACTCCAGGTGGGCCACGGTCTCGCGCACAGCGAAACCCTGCATCGCGAAGTCGAAGTCGCGGAAGTCGCCCGTAACCCAGGTCACGTGATGCGCGACCACGTAGGCGGTCAGGGGACCTTCGGCCAGCGCCGCGAGCATCTCCTCCAGCCGCTCCCTGTGGTGCAACTCGATCTCTTCGATCCGCTGCCGGAGGTTGTCGAAGGCGAATTCGTGGGCAGGGAACACCTTGCGCACGGCCAGAGGCTTGAGCGCCTCCAGAGACCGCAGGAAGTCGCCGAGGGGGTTGCTGCCGGGCCCGCCGCGGAAGGCGACGTGGGGAGTGATGACGGGCAGGACGTGGTCGCCGCTGAGGAGGAGTTGCTTGTCGCGCTCGTACAGGCAGACGTGGCCGTCAGAATGGCCGGGCGTCCAGATGACCTCCCAGCGGAAGCCGTCGCCCTCGATTACCTCGCCGCCCTGAAGGATCCGGTCGGGGCGCGCCCGCATGATGACGTCGCGCAGCAACTGTCCGGGCACCGGCACAGCGTCGATCTCGTCGCGAGGGACGCCGTGCGTCTCCAGGAAGCCCTGCATCTCCCGCACGGCGCCGTCGGGGTCGTCCAGGTAGGGCTTGACTGCCTGCCAGTCGCGCTCGTGGAGAAGGACCTCGGCCCCCGACGCCTCTTTGACTCTGGCGGTGAGCCCGTAGTGATCGTGGTGGATGTGGGTGATCAGCAGGCGGCGAAGGTCGGATAGTCCGGCGCCGATCTCCGCAAGCTGGCGCTGGAGGGCAGCGAACGCCTCGTCGCTACCCCAGCCGGGGTCGACCAGGGTGTAGCCGCCGGCGCTGCGGAAGACGTAGGAGAGAACGTATTCGAGAGGCCCGGGCATAGGGATCTTGAACTGGTAGAGCCCGGGCGCTATCTCCACGCTATGTTGCCCTATGACCTTCTAGCCTACCCAAAGGGAGGATATGCGCTCGGTCAGGAGCCCGATTCCGCTTTCAGGTCGGACTCGACCATCATCTCCACGAGGCCCTTGAAGTCGACGGTGGGCTGCCAGCCGAGCTTCTGGTGGGCCTTGGTGGCGTCGGCGCAGAGGTGCTCGACCTCGGCGGGACGGATGAACTTGGGGTCGCTGCGGACGTAGTCGCGCCAGTCGAGGCCGAGGTGGCGGAAGGCAAGCTCGGCGAACTCGCTGATCTTGTGGCACTCGCCGCTGCCGATCACGTAGTCGTCGGCCTCCGGGTGCTGGAGCATCATGTACATGGCGCGGGTGTAGTCGCCGGCAAAGCCCCAGTCGCGCTCGGAGTCGAGGTTGCCGAGGAGAAGCTCGTTCTGCTTGCCGAGCTTGATGCGGACGGCGCCCTGGGTGATCTTGCGGGTCACGAACTCAGGGCCGCGTCGGGGCGACTCGTGGTTGAAGAGGATGCCGCTGCAGGCGAAGATGCCGTAGCTCTCGCGGTAGTTGACGGTGATGTAGTGGCCGTAGACCTTGGCGACGCCGTAGGGACTGCGGGGGCGGAAGCGCGTCTCCTCGTTCTGGGGGGTCTCGGTCACCTTGCCGAACATCTCGCTGCTGGAGGCCTGGTAGAACTTGATGCCTTTGCCGCTGGCCGACCGGGAGGGGGAGGCGGCGGTGACGATGCGGATCGCTTCGAGGAGGCGGAGGACGCCGAGGCCGGTGATCTCGCCGGTGAGCTCGGGCTGGTTCCAGGAGAGGGGGACGAAGCTGATGGCGGCGAGGTTGTAGACCTCGTCGGGCTGGACCTTCTGGACGACGGAGATGAGGGAGGTCTCGTCGAGGAGGTCGCCCATCTCGATCTCGACGTCGGGAAGGGTGGCCTCGACGACTTGCCGTTTGGGGTTATTCTGGCCGCGGATGAGGCCGTAGACGTTGTAGCCGTTGGCCAGCAGGTGCTCGGCGAGGTAGGAGCCGTCCTGGCCGGTTATGCCGGTGATGAGCGCTGTTGGCACTGGCAATCCCTCCTTGCTGCAGGCGTATCGGGAGGCGGCGGGAGACCGCCGGGCTCGGGTCGAGGGCCTGGGTGTCGGTGGCCCTGGGCGCGAGCTTGGACATATTCTATCTTCCCTAGCGCGGGGTGTCGAGGCTTGCGCCGAAAGGAAGGGAGGCGCAGCCCTGCGGCGTCTGGTGGACTGGCGGGTCGGGCATCCCTCCGAAGAGGACAGGTAGACGCCCGACCCTACGGGGGATAGGACCGCGTGGGTGAGAGGTTGGGGTCGAGATCTCTCCCTGCGGTCGAGATGACAGGAGGGACGCGCTTTCGCGCTACCATGGCAATGGCAGGAGAGAGGGGTTGGGTTTGACAGGGAAGGCTATAGCTGATATAAATACGGCTGCATCCAAGAATAAGAATACGGTCTAGAACCGTCCCCACATAGTTCAAGCGGAGGCTCAGCGTGGAATGGCAAAACTATAAGGAGCGTTCTCAGGTGTACGGGCTGGCGATCTGCGCCACCAGCGCCATCGCGGGGCTGGTGTTCCTGCTGGGAGTGCTGCGGAGGAGCTACTGGGCACTGGCAATGCCGGTGATCATGGGATTCCTAGGGGTTCTGTACGTGGCCTTCTGGATCGGGCGCGCCCTTATCACCACACCCCTCGAGCCGCCTACGCAGGACTAACGGCGGCGCGACAGTATCTCTTCGTATAAGGCGACGGTCTTGCGGGCGGTCTCACGCCAGGTGAAGCGCTCTTGCATCCGTCGCCTTGCTGCTGCCCCCATCTTGGCCCGCTGCTCAGGATCGGCCATCAGGCGCTTGATGGCGTCGGCGAGGGCGCGCGCGTCGCCGGGGGTCACGAGCCAGCCGGTCTCTCCATCGGCGATCACCTCGGGGAAGGCGCCGGCGGTGGTGGCGACGACGGGGACGCCGCAGGCCATGGCCTCGGCGGCAGGCAGGCCGAACCCCTCATACATCGACGGCGATACCAGTATCTCGGTGCGGTTGTAGAGCCGCGCCAACTCCTCGGTGGAGACGCGGCCGGTGAAGGTGACGCGGCTCTGCAATCCCCACTTCTTGACCAGAGAGGGCACCAGCTCCAGCGACTCGCGCGGCCGGTCGACGAATGTCAGGTGGAAGTCGATCTCGCGGCGGAGGAGGTGGAGCGCCTCGACAAGGTAGCGGGCGCCTTTGTTGCGGTCCTCAGAGTTGCCGACGAAGAGGATGCTGTTGGGCTGCTTCTCGACGTTGTCGAGCGGGCGGAAGGTGTCGGTGTCGACGCCGTCGTGGATGACCTCGATGTGGGAGGCGGGCACGTTGAACGCCTGCTGGACGGACTCGGCGGAGCGGTAGGAGCCGGTGATGATCTTGTCGAGCCGCTTCATGACGACGTGCTGCATGAAGAAGGGGTAGAAGACGATCCAGCGCACCTTCTCACGCAGGGTCTTCGCCTGAAGGACGGCGTTGCGGCGGTCGACGGTCAGGGGATGGTGGACGTTGGCGACGACGGGCATCCCCGACGCTTTGATCATGAGGACGCCGTAGCCGAGGGCCTGGACATCGTGGACGATGTCGAAGTGGCGCTCGGGCTGGAGGCGGCGGAAGCGGTCGTAGGCGCGCATGCTGAAGGCCGACATGCCGGAGAACATGCCGTAGCGGGTGGTGACCAGCTCGTAGAAGTTGAGGGGGCGGAAGAACTCGCGGGGATGGCGGCTGTGGAAGAACTCGGGGTCGATGGTGCCGAGAACGTCGAAGAGGTTGAAGTTGGGGACGCGCTCGGAGGTGATGCCGGGGGCGATCTCCGGGTAGGGCGGCCCGGCCATGACGTGCACCTCATGGCCGAGATTGGCGATCTCTTTGGTGACGTTGTACAGGTAGACGCCCTGTCCGCCGGAGTGCATCTTCCCCTGATGCAATAGGAAACAGACCTTCATCTTCGCTGAGCTGACCTCCCCAATACCTCTTCATATACCTCGACAGTCCGGAGGGCCGTCTGTCGCCAGGTGAAGTTCTCGATGACCCGCTGCCGGCCGGCCTCGCCCATGCGACGGCAGAGATCGGGGTCGGCCAGCAGGAGACGAAGCGCCTCGCTGAGGGCTTTGGAGTCGGCGGGCGGCACGAGGATGCCGGTGACGCCGTCTTCGACGATCTCGGAGAGGGCGCCGGCGCGGGTGGCGACGACGGGCAGGCCACAGGCCATCGCCTCGACGGCGGGAAGGCCGAAGCCCTCGTAGAGCGAGGGGCAGGCGACGATCTGGGCGCGGTTGTAGTGACGCACGAGCTCTTCGGTCGGGGCACGGCTGAGGAACGTGATGTCGTTATAGAGGCGGTACTCGCCCTTGAGCCGCTGCACGAGCTTCAGGTGGTCGGGCGGCCGGTGGTCGATGAAGGTGATGTGGAAGGGCAGTTGATGGCGGAGCCGGTGGAGGGCCTCCATCAGATAGCGGGCGCCCTTGTTGCGGTCTTCGGTGTCGCCGACGAAGAAGATGTTGCCCGGCCGCTTCTCGACGTCGTCCAAGGGGCGGAAGACGTCGACATCGACGCCGTAGGGGGTGACGGTGACGTGCTCCGGCGGGAGATGCATGTCCTGGCAGACGGAGGCCTGGGAGTTCCGGGAGCAGGTGAGTATGCGGTCGATGCGGCGGGCGACGAACTCCTGCATGATCCAGGGGAACCAGAGGTAGGCCTGCATCTGCTGGTGCGGCCCTTTGACCTGGGCGAGACGGTTGCGCCGGTCTATCGTCAGCGGGTGGTGGACGCTGGCCACGACGGGCAACCCCTTCTTCTTCATCAGCAGGATGCCGTAGCTGAGCGTCTGGTTATCGTGGACGATGTCGAAGGGCATCTCCTGCGATAGCTCGTGGAGCTTGTTGTAGGCCCGCATGCTGGACATGAAGAGAAGCGAGCCGAGAGAGAGGCGAGTCGACACCATCTCGTAGAAGTTGACGGGATGGAAGTAGAGCGGCGGGTTGGTGAGATAGCGATACTCGTTGATATCGATCATGAAGTCCCACATGCGGTAGGTCTTCAGTTTGTGGATATGGACGCTCTCGTCGACTTCGGGGAAGGGACGGCCGGCGATGACGTGCACCTCGTGGCCGAGGCGGGCCAGCTCGCGGGTCATGTAGTGGACGAAGATGCCCTGGCCACCGGAGGACATGCTGCCCTGATAGACGATGAAGGCGATCCTCATCCCGCCCTCCAAGAGAGAGGCTTCCTGGCGTAGACAACGAAGCTCTTGGGGATCACGTAGTTGGCGGCGTCGTCCAGGGCGCCGAGGACGCGGGAGAACTCGATGGTCCGGTCGTCCATAAAGTCACCGAAGGGTATCCGCAGCGCCCCTGATGGCGCCGCCGTCGTCCGTCTTAGCGCTCACCCAAACGAGGAACCACTTCAGACTCTCCAGGGAGTGGCGGTAGCGGCGGGCATACACGGTCATTCCCGCTTCTCTTAGTAGATCAACGAGCTGCCGCCGCCGGTATATCCGCAGGTGGTCTTCCAGACGGAGGCGGTGGAGGCCCAATAGCCACCAGGAGATCCTCTCGGATAGGAAGTCGGGAACGCTGATGGCGAGGGTGCCGCCGGGGCGGAGCAGGCGCACGAGCTCATTGAGGAGCGGGCGCTCGTCGGGGATGTGCTCGAAGACCTCAGTGCAGAGGGCGCGGTCGAAGGACCCATCGGCGAAGGGCAGGCGCTGGCCCACAGCTCTGAGGAGATCGATGCGTCCCTTCAGGCCGTGCTCTTTGTTCAGGAAGTAGAGATAGGCCCTGGCGAGACGGATATCGTCCAGTTCGGGCTCGACACCGACGACGTGGCAGTCGCGGCGGACGGCCTGGAGGACGTGGCGGCCGCCACCGCAGCCGACGTCAAGGATGTGCTCGCCCGGCTTCAGCCCCAGCACGTCGAGGTCGACGGTTTGGAGCCGGGTGAACACGGGGCTTCCATTCCGGCTGGGATCGCGGTAGCGGTAAGTCGGGGGTCGGGGCCGGCGGCCTCCTCTAACGCGCGGCCTAGGCGCCCGAATGGGGCGGTTTCTTGCCATAGAGGATCAGGTCCTTGCCGAACACGAAATTGGCGAAAGCCTCCAGGTACTCGAGCAAGCGGACACGCCGCCGGTAGTGCCACTGGACGAACTTCTGGAGGTATCTGGTGACGATGAAGTCCGGGTTGTCGATGCCGAAGGTGCAGCGGATGAACCAGTAGGCAGTCTGGATGGTGTGGCGCAGTCGCTGGGCGTACAGCTCGAGGCCGCCTTCGCTGAGCATCTGGGCCATGACGCCGGGCTTGTACTTCCGGATGTGGCCGCCCGGCGAGTGCCAGTAGCCCCAGGAGATGGTCCAGAAGACGATCTCGGGCAGGTAGTTGGGGACGCTGACGGCCATGAGACCGCCCGGCTGGAGGACGCGCATCAGCTCCCTGATGCCGGCTCTGTCGTCGGGGATGTGCTCCAGGACTTCGGTGCAGACTATGCGGTCGAAAACGCCGTCGCGGAAGGGCAGGTGCTCGGCGTCGGCGGCGATGAAGTCGCCACGGCCGACGGGCTCGGCGCCGGCGGGCTTGTGGTCGAGCAGGTACTTCGCCATCTTCAGCTCGTGGACGCTGACGTCGACGCCGATGGCGCGGCAGTCCCAGCGGCAGATCTCGGCCGTGTGGCGGCCGTTCCCGCAGCCGACATCCAGCACGAGGTCGCCGGTGCGGATGGGAAGATGACGGTGAAAGTCGACGCTGACGATGTTATCCGGCGTGGCGCGACTCCTTCCGCTGAGCAATCGCCTTTTCGTACACGTCGACGACTTCGAGGGCGTTCTTGCGCCAGTTGAAGCGTTCGATGATGCTCTGACGGCCGGCCTCGCCCAGCCGGCGGCGCAGCTCGGGGGCGCCGAGGAGCATGCGGATCGCCTCGGCGAGGGCCTCCGGATCGCGGGGCGGGACGAGCCAGCCGGTCTCACCGTGGTCGATCACCTCCGGGAAGGCGGGGGCAGTCGTCGCGATGATCGTCCGGGCGCAGGACATCGCCTCGGCGGCGGGCAGGCCGAAGCCCTCGTAGAGCGAGGGCGACACGACGATGGCGGCGCGGTTGTAGTGGCGGACAAGCTCCTCAGTGGAGACGCGGCCGATGAAGGTCACCTGGGTGCTCAGGCCGAACTTGCGCACCAATTCGGGGGCCAGCTTGAGGCTTCGCTTATCGTTGTCGATGATGACGAGACGGAAGGGCACCTGGTCGCGCAGGATGTTGAGGGCCTCGAAGAGATAGCGGGCGCCCTTGTTGCGGTCTTCAGAGTTGCAGTTGAAGAGGATGGTGTCGGGCAGCTCCTCGACGTCGTCGAGGGGGCGGAAGGTCTCGGTGTCGATGCCGTTGTGGATGCGGGTCATCAGGCTCCGTGGCAGATGGAACATGCGCTCGACGGCATTGGTGGTGGCGTCGGAGACGGTGATTATGCTGTCCAGGTGGCGGGCGGTCACTTCCTGCATTATCCAGGGGTACCAGAGCATGCGGCGCGCCCGCTCGTAGAGGCTGCGCGCCTGGAGGATGCTGTTGCGCAGGTCGACGGAGAGCGGGTGATGCAGGGTGGCGACGACCGGGCAGCCGAGGTTCTTCATCATCCAGATGCCGTAGCTGAGGGTCTGGTTGTCGTGGATGATGTCGAAGGGCTGCTCCTGGGACAGCTTCTTGACCTCGACGTAGGCGCGCATGCTGAAGGTGAGAAGCAGCGACGAAAGGGCGATGCGGGTAGAGACGAGCTCGTAGAAGTTGACGGGCTCGAAGTGAGAGAGGGGATGGCGGTAGAAGAGGAAGTCGCGCTTGTTGTGGAAGTGGCTCCAGAAGCTGTGGGTCCGCACGTTGTGACAGACGACGCTGTCGTCGGTACGGGGATAGGGCGGCCCGGCGATGACGTGCACGTCGTGGCCGAGACGGGCAAGCTCGCGCGTCAGGTAGTAGGTGTAGATGCCCTGGCCACCAGAGAACATGTTGCCCTGGTAGACGATAAAAGCGATCCTCATGCCACTGTCCCTCGGTTCAGCACAGATTCGGAAAGACGCGCCGGTCAGGAGACGCGGCACGATTGGGAAACCATCCCGTATCTTACAAGAGGGAGGCGGCTGAGTCTACGGGCGGAGGTGGTGAGCAGGCTCGACCTAAGGGGTTCAGGTGGCTCGCAGATGCCCCGACCCTGACGAGGGCTTGGGGACGCGGAGCTCGCTCTGGGCGGCGGCGACGGGCAGGCCGGACAGCAGGCGCAGGTACTGCATCTCGCGGTAGGCCTGCTCGGCGAGGGCGGGGTCGCCGCTGAGGATCAGGCCGGCGAGTCGCTGGCGGACGGCGGCAGCTTGGGCTTGCTTTCTCGCTTCTTCATCCATCTCTGTCTCCTCCGGTAGTTCGACGCGCGCTATGGCGTCCCAAAGCTGCGGGCAGTCGGTCTCGATGTGCTCGAAGCTCCACCAGGAGAGCATCCGCGCTCCCCGGTCGATGGCGGCGCGGGCCCAGCGCTCCAGCTCCGGCGGCGTCACGGAGCCGTAGGCCCCACCGACCGGCGCGAGAGGGAGGGTCGCCAGCCCCTCGGCGGCGAAGGCGTCGTAGCAGAGGGCGATGGCCTCCTCCGGCGTGACCTCCATCGCGTTGTGGTAGGCCTGGGGGAGGACGGCCCGACAGTAGCGGTTGAAGACGCGATAGGGCAGGCGGCGGTGATAGTCGGGCTGGGCGAGGGGCGCGTAGAGGAGGGGATAGTCGAGGCCGACGGCGGCGCGGATGGTCTGGAGGTAGCGTTCGGCGCTGGCTACGGGGTCGGACGGGTTGGCGCTCGTACTCGGCCTCGACGTCGATGGCGTAGAGGTCGGGGCCACGATAGGAGGGATGGGGCCGCTCGCTGATGAAGCGGACGGCCATGGCGGCCTCTTCGGCGACGGTGTATTTGAGGTCGCCGTAGATGACGGTCGGCTCGTCGCAGCCGTAGACGTAGCCCCAGCAGCCGGCCCGCAGCCCCTCCTGCTGGAGCGCGTGGACGATCTCCCAGACGGGCGGGCCCTGGTCGAAGGGGTGGCCGCCGTCGTCGCTCTTGACGAGGACGCCGGTGCAGTCCGCGTCTTTGAGTCGCCGGGCGACGGCAGAGGGGTCGCCGTTGAGGCAGCGTCGCCAGTTCCAGACCCAGACCCATTTGCCGCGAAGCATGGCTCCGATTGTAGCGCGGATGCGCCGAAGCTCTAAGGGATTTGTGGCACCCCGCAGAGGGACTAGCAGCGGGATGCAGGGTACGTCCCCGACTCAGACGTCGAGCCGATCTCGCCGTACATGGCGTCGAGAGGGTGGGTCGAGCCCCGACCCTACCGGGAATGACAGATAGCAGAAGTCCGTCCTGCAGTTGTTAGGGTTCTCCCCGGTTGCCGCGCCCGACAGGGCGGATTACAATAGCCGCAACCGCTAGCCGCATATTCACACGCGCAGGGGAGCACCGCACCTAATGCTAGAGCTGCCGATGAAGCTCAAGGGCCTGATCCTGAGCGGCGGCAAGGGAAGCCGCCTGCGACCCTTCACCTACACCGGCGCCAAGCAGCTCGTACCCATCGCCAACAAGCCGATCCTCTTCTATGCCATCGAGAGCCTCGTCGAGTGCGGCGTGCGCGAGATCGGGATCGTCGTCGGCGATACGGGGGAGCAGGTGAAGGCGGCGGTGGGCGACGGCAGCCGCTTCGGGGCGACGGTCACCTACATCGAGCAGGACGCGCCGCTGGGGATCGCGCACGCGGTGAAGATAGCGCGGGGCTTCCTGGGAGACGATCCCTTCGTCCTCTTTCTCGGCGACAACTTCATCCGCGAGGGGATCGTCCCCTACGTGCATCCACTTCTGCCGCCAGCAGCCCGCAGCCGGCAGCCGAGATACTGCTCTATCCGGTGCCCAACCCGCAGGAGCTGGGCGTGGCGGAGCTGGAGGAGGGACGGCTGAAGCGCGTCGTCGAGAAGCCGGCGAACCCGCCGAGCAACCTGGCGGTCATCGGCATCTACATCTTCGACCGGCGCGTGTTCGAGGCGATAGACAACATCAAGCCGTCGGCGCGAGGGGAGCTGGAGATAACGGACACGATCCAGTACCTGGTCGACCACGACATGGAGGTCGCGTGCGAGATCGTCGACGGCTGCTGGATCGACACGGGGAAGATGGACGACCTGCTGGAGGCGAACCGCGCGATACTAGAGACGCTGGAGCCGGAGAACGCGGGGACGGTCGATAAGAAATCGCGGATCGAGGGGCGGGTCGTGCTGCAGGCGGGATGCGAGATCACGGGCAGCACCATCCGGGGGCCGGCGATAATCGGCGAGCGGACGCGGGTGGTCAACTCGTACGTCGGGCCGTTCACGTCGATCTACCACGACTGCCTGATCCAGGACAGCGAGATCGAGCACAGCGTGGTGATGGAGAACACGGTCATCGCCGAGATGAACACGCGGATCCAGGACAGCCTGATCGGGCGCAACGTCGAGCTCAAGGGCTGCGACACGAAGCCGCGCAACTGCAACCTCATGCTGGGAGACTTCAGCCGGGCACGGATCCCCTAGCCCCGGCTGCGAAGGAACGATATGCGGAAGATCCTCGTCACGGGCGGCGCCGGATTCATCGGGAGCCACTTCGTCCGCCACATCCTGACGCAGCACGACGACTACGAGGTCGTCAACCTCGACAAGCTGACGTACGCGGGCAACCTCGACAACCTGCGGGAGATCGAGGACTCGCCGCTGGGGAAGCGCTACCGCTTCGTGAAGGGCGACATCTGCGACGAGAGGCTTGTCGCCGAGCTGGCGGGGCAGGTGGACGCCATCGTCAACTTCGCGGCGGAGACGCACGTCGACCGCTCGCTGATGGAGCCCGCCGCCTTCATCCGGACGGACATCCACGGCACCTACACCCTCCTATCGGCAGCGGCAGCCGCGGGCGGGCGCATCGAGCGGATACTCCACATATCGACGGACGAGGTCTACGGCGACATTCCGGCGCCCAATCGCTCGAAGGAGGGCGACGCCCTGCGGCCGCGCAGCCCCTACTCGGCGAGCAAGGCGGGCGCCGACATGCAGTGCCTCGCCTTCATCGAGACGTACGGGCTGCCGGTGGTCATCGCCCGGCCGGCGAACAACGTCGGGCCGAATCAGTACCCGGAGAAGATGGCGCCGCTGTTCATCACCAACGCGCTGGAGGGCGAGCCCCTGCCCGTCTACGGCGACGGCCAGCAGCGTCGCGACTGGCTGTTCGTGACCGACAACTGCGAGGCGCTGGACCTGCTGCTGCACAAGGGCGAGCCGGGCGAGGTCTACAACATCGGCGCGGGCAACGAGAGGCCGAACATGGCGGTCGTCGAGGGCATCCTCTCCCTGCTGGGCAAGCCGCGGGAGCTGATCCGCTTCGTCGAGGACCGGCCGGGGCACGACCGGCGCTACGCGCTGGACTGGGAGAAGATACGGGCGCTGGGCTGGTCGCCGCGCCACGATTTCGACGCCGCGCTGGCGGAGACTGTCGCCTGGTACGTCGATAACCGCTGGTGGTGGGAGAAGATCAAGTCGGGCGCTTTCCGCGAGTATTATGTGAAGCAGTACGGCGCCCGGCTGGCGTCGGCGCGAACCGAACCGCCCGGCGAGAGCTAGCACGTCACCCTCAAGCAGACCGCTATGCGCATCCTCGTCACAGGGAGTCAGGGGCAACTTGGGCGCGAACTGATGCGCGTCCTGGCAGCCGATCACGAGGTCGACGGGACAGACCTGCCTGACCTGGACATCAGGGACGGCGACGCTGTCCGGCGGCTGGTCGAGGAGATGCGGCCGGAGGCGGTGATCCACGCCGCCGCCCTCACCGACACGCGCCGCTGCGAAGAAGACCCCGACCTGGCCCATCAGGTGAACGGCGCCGGCACGCGGAACGTCGCGCTGGCCTGTCGAGAAGCGGACGCCGCCCTGCTGTACGTGAGCACGAACGAGGTGTTCGACGGGCGGAAGGGCACGCCCTACCGGGAATCGGACGAGACGAACCCGATCAACGCCTACGGCCGCTCGAAGCTGGCGGGGGAGGAGGAGGTGCGGTCGCTGCGGGCGAAGCGCTGGATCGTGCGGACGGCGTGGGTCTACGGCGAGGGGTCCGGCAACTTCCCGGCGAAGATACTGGCGGCAGCGTCTCAGCAATCGGAGCTGTCGGTGGTGACGGATGAGATCGCCACGCCGACGTGGGCGCGCGACCTGGCGGCGGCGATCGCGGCGCTGGTGGAGCAGCCCGCCTACGGCATCTATCACTTCACGAACGGCGGCGAGTGCTCGCGCTACGAGTGGGCGCGGGAGGTGCTGCGGCTGGCGGGTCGCGAGGACGTCGCCCTCAAGCCGACGACGATGGCGGAGTATCAGCCGTTTCCGGTGAAGCCCCCCTATTCCGTCCTGCGCAACGAGGCGGGCGCGAGGATCGGGATCGAGCTGCGGCCGTGGCAGGAGGCGCTGGCGGAGTACTTCTCCGCGGGTAACGGCGTAGCCGCACGATGATGACAGTGGACCTGCCAAGGTGTTTCCTGGATGCTCCTGCCAAGCTGCGGTGTTCCTCGGATTGCTGTTATGGCGCTGGTGTTCTCCGTCCTCGTTGTCAGCGTGCTGCGGGGGCGAAGAAGCTACGCGAAGCTGCCGACGTACGACCCCAGATGTGAGTGGGGCTGCTCTCTCAACGAACCGGTGAGTACTGCCTTCCCTCTGTCAGAGGAGAAGAGGGAGAGGCCGAGGTCTACCGGCTGGACTATGTCGAGAGAGATTCCGCCGACGCCGCCGACATCGCCCGCAAGTTCGGCGTCACGTCCGATCCCGTGCCCGACGATAACGCAAAGGGCTTTACGTTGCGGAGGATGAAAACGCTGAAGTGTCTCGTGTCCGAGTACTGGGGCATTCGGTTACAACCGGAAGATCCCAGAGAGATGAGCAGGCCCACAGGAGAAGCGCTGTCAGAAACAGGAGGCGGAGAAGGTGGCGCGAGAGTTTCCTGCGCGACCATGACCTCCTTCCCAAGGTGGAGTTGACGATGACCACCAGACGTGCTGCAATCCACGGGCATATGTCGAGGTGATCTTTGAGCGCGGCGAAGATTCCCTGGGCAGGACCTCGTGAATGGCAGTACATTTCGGTCGAGGTAGGGCCGGACGGCCAGGTGTGGGATCTTGAACTATTCTTGGCAGGAGCCGCATGCCATCGGCAAGTACCCCATCATCTCTCAGGCTGAAGCTGTCGAGCGCCTGCATGCCTGTGAGGCGTACGTCCTTGACTCACGGTCACGACCCTGATGTCCTTGAGTTCACCGAAGGCGAGCTGGCCTACGTCGGCCTGATCGAAGGACGGTCGACATAGGACCGCAGCCGTTACGACTTGCTTGTGCCGGCGTGGGTGTTCAAAGGGGAGACGATGCAAGTTGAGAGGGAGAGAGAGGCCGTGGGAAGCTGCCTTGGATACCTGCCGTGGCGGATGAGTATCTCGAAGCACGCCAAGCCCTTAGGGCATGCCGTCGAGGGGGTTGAGCGAGGGGACGCGGCTGCTGTGCGCTACAGGAGGGACGGATGATCGAGCCGGGCGTTGACGGCTACGGGCCGGAGCAGTACGACGGGCAGGCCTAAAGGCCTAGGCTGCGCGAGTGACACGGGCGAGGCAATCGCTTGACCGGGCAGGGACAGGTTGGATGCCCGCCCTACGATTAGCGGGGAGCGTGCCGCACTCAGGCTGTCATTTCGACCAGAGGGAGAAATCTGGCCCCAAGAGAGCGTTTGAGATCTCTCCCTGCGGTCGAGATGACAAAGGCGATGGTCGGGATACACGGGCGGGCATGCATCCACGCGGGTCGGGCAGAGACGCCCGACCCTACGGTATACGAGACTATGGTAAGATGGGGCAGTCTCGTTTTGAGTCTAGCGGAGGGCATCGTCGACAATGGGCGGAGAGCCGCGCCCTGCGAAGGAATCGCCGTCGGTGGGGGTAGTCGCTGTGAACTACAACAGCGCCGCCTTCGCCGAGGAGTTCGCGCGCTCGCTGGCCGGCAGTCGACTACCCGAACTTCCAGGTGATCGTCGTCGACAACGGGTCGCGCGACGGCTCGGAGGAGATCATCCAGAACGCCTGCCCGGGCGCGGTAGTGCTGCGCTGCCCGGAGAACGGGGGGACGGCCGGCGGCAACAACGCCGGCTTCCGCTACTGCCTGGAGCAGGGCTTCGACTACGCGCTCGTCCTGAACAACGACACGGTGGTGACGGCGGACTTCCTCGCCAAGCTGGTGGCAGCGGCGGACGAGCGGACGGTGGTCGTGCCGAAGATCCTCTACTACTACGACCACAGCATCATCAGCACCCACGCCGGCGGCTTCGACTGGCGCTGGGGTCGCTTTCGCAATACGTATCACGGCAAGCCGGACGGCCCGGCGACGAACCAGCCGCGCGATCTGCAGACGGCGAGCTTCTGCTGCGCGCTCGTCCCGGCGGCGGCGCTGCGCGAGGTGGGCCTGCTGGACGAGCGGTTCTTCATGTACTACGAGGAGACGGACTGGCTGCAACAGGCGCTGGAGAAGGGCTTCCGGCTGCGCTACAACCCGGAGGCGGTGATCTATCACAAGGAGAGCGCATCGAGCGGCGGCGGCTGGATGACGCCGTTCAAGCAGTACTACGCCACCCGCAACCGGCTCTACCTAGTCAAGAAGCATCAGAGGTCGCGCTTCTGGTTCGCGCTGTTCACGCTCTTCTTCCTGGCGGGCCGCGTGCCCTACATCGCGCGGTATGCGCTGCGACGGCAGGGGCGGATGCTGCGGGCGCTGCTGCTCGGCGTGTGGCATTACTATCGCGGGCGGATGGGGAGGACGCTGGAGGTGGAGCAGCTCTAGGGCGGCCTAGAGAGCTCTGGGAGAGACATGAGATTCGCTATCGACGCTACGTCTATCCCCCGCCAGATGGCAGGAGCGGGCGTCTACACCTACAACCTCATCCGGGCCCTCGCGGCGGTGGACAGGGAGAACGAGTACGTCGTCTTCGCCAAGAGCGACGCCTTCGACGATCTCAATCGCGACGACCCGCCGTTTCACACCGTCCACGTCTCGCTAGGCTCGCGGCCGGCGCGGCTGCTGTGGGAGCAATTCGCGCTGCCCATCCACCTGCGGCGGCGGAAGATCGACGTTCTGCACTCGCCGCATCACACGGCGCCGCTGGTCGTCGCGGGGAGCCGTCGCGTCGTCACCTTCCACGACCTGACGTTCTTCATCCTGCCCGACCGCTACCCGCGGAAGCGTCGCCTCTACTTCCAGAACGTGAGCCGGGCCACGGCGCGGGTCGCCGCCGCGCTCATCTGCCCGTCGCAGGCGGTGCGGGACGACATCGTGCGGATACTGCACGTGCGGCCGGAGAAGGTGCATCCGATAGCGGAGGCGGCAGCGCCGGAGTTCCAGCCGATCAAGGACAAGGCGGCTCTGGCGCAGTTGCGGAGCCGGTACGGGCTGCCGGAGCGGTTCATCCTCAGCGTGGGCAGCCTGGAGCCGGGGAAGAACCGGACCACGCTGCTCAAGGCATACGCGGAGCTGCGAAAGCGGGGGCTGGAGCAGAAGCTGGTCGTCGCCGGGCAGAGGGCCTGGAAGTTCGATGGCGACCTGGGGCTTGTCGGAGAACTGGGGCTCGAAGACGACGTGCTGTTCACGGGCTACGTCATGCCGGAGGAGATGCCCGCGCTCTACAACGCCGCCGA
This sequence comes from uncultured Chloroflexia bacterium, assembly GCA_963763495.1. GTDB lineage: Bacteria > Chloroflexota > Dehalococcoidia > DSTF01 > JALHUB01 > DAOUEO01. Next base: position 244,619 of record CAVXOY010000018.1, on the reverse strand, counting down.
CCTGTTCGTCTTCCCGTCGCTGTACGAGGGATTCGGGCTGCCGGTGATCGAGGCGATGGCCTGCGGCGTGCCGGTCGTCGCGTCGAACGTGTCGGCGATACCGGAGTTCGCGAGCGAGGCGGCGCTCCTGATCGACCCGCGCGACGCGGAGCAGCTTTGCGACTCGATGGAGCGCATCCTGCGGGACAAGAGACTCGCCGCCACCCTGAAGCGGCGCGGCATCGAGAGGGCAAAGGAGTTCAGTTGGGAGAGGGCGGCCCGCGAGACGGTTGCGGTGTACCAAGAGGTGGCGGCCAAGCGCTAGGCGGGAAGAATGGACTTATCGATCATCATCGTGAGCTATAACGGGCGGGAACACCTGCGCAAGTGCCTGCAATCGCTGGCGGAGCACGGGCCCAGCGTCTGGCACGAGGTCATCGTCGTCGACAACGCCTCCCAGGACGGCAGCCCGAAGATGGTGAAGAAGGAGTTCCCCCAGGCGCACTTGCTGCCGCTAAGGAAGAACACCGGGTTCGCGGCGGGAGTCAACCGCGGGCTCAAGGAGGCCACGGGCGAGGCGATAGTCCTCCTAAACCCCGACTCCGAGATCGAGGGCGACGTTTTCGGGCCGATGCTGGCGTATCTGCGGGACCACCCCGACATCGGCATACTGGCGCCGAAGCTGCTCGACGACGACGGGTCTCTGCAGCTTTCCTGTCGCCACTTCCCGACCCTTTCGGTGGCCCTGTTCAATCGCTACTCGCTGCTCACCCGCCTCTTTCCGCGCAATCGCTTCTCGGCCCGCTATCTGCTGACGGACTGGGACCACTCGGCGATCGCGGAGGTGGACTGGGTCGCCGGGGCCTGTCTGATGGCGCGGCGATCGCTGTTCGAGGAGATCGGGCCGCTGGACGAGGGCTATTTCATGTACATCGAGGACGTCGACCTCTGCCAGCGGGTGCACCGGGCGGGCTACAAGGTGGTGTACTTCCCTGAGGTGGCGGTGACGCATCACATCGGGCGGAGCAGTCACACGCTGCCCGGGCGGAGCATCATCGAGCGGCACCGCAGCATGTGGCACTACTACAAGAAGTACCTGCGGCGAGGCTGGCTGCTCGACCTGGCGGTGGCGGGAGGGATCGCGCTGCGCTGCGGCTATCTGCTGACGTGGAACAGGGCGAAGCAGGTGTTCGGGCGGCAGAGGGCCTAGCCGCTGATCAGGAGGGTTGCTGCCGGGGTCGAGGGGCTTCGGAGGCGGCAGGAAGGCCAAGCGGCGGCGCAGCCAGACGATCCCGTGGCTGTTCCACAGAGTCACGAGATACCCCAGCTTGGCGAGCAAGAACGGCCACAAAGCCGGCAAACGCCAGTAGCACCGCCAACTCCAGAGAGGAAGATGTCGACGTGGTGGATGAGTATGGCCGCTCCCGACAAGGCTATGCTTATCGTGTAGACGACCACCAAGAGACCTCTCGGCCCGAAGCCCGCTTTCTCCAGCCGGTTATGGACATGATCGGCGTCGCGGGCGAAGGGATGCTTCCGGTCGAGGGTGCGGCGGACGGCGGCGAGGACGGTATCGAGGATGGGGAAGCCGAGGACGATGACCGGCACGCTGATGAAGACGGCATCGGTTATGCCGGTGGCAGCGCGTATGGAGAGGGAGCCAAGGACGAAGCCGAGGAGGAGCGCCCCGGAATCGCCGAGGTAGCTGGCCGCCGGCGGCAGGTTGAAGGGGATGAAGCCCAGGCCGGCCCCCGCCAACGCTACGAGGAGGACCGCCACGGCCGGATGATGCGAGCTGGCGGCGATGTGGGCGAGGGTGACGGCGGCGAATATGGAGACACCGGGAGCGACGCCGTCCCTACCGTCGATGAGGTTGATGGCGTTCGTGAAGAAGACTATCCAGACGACGGTAGCGACGGGCGCCAGGATGCCCACCATCTCAATTTCGGTTCCCCAGGGTAAGGCCAGCCGGTCGATGCTGTAGCCGGCGGAATAGACGGCGGAAGCAGCGGCGATCTGGCCGAGCAGCTTCGGCTTCCAGCCCAGCGCCCTCCAGTCGTCGACGAGGCCGATGGCGAAGATGATGGCGGCAGCGCCCAAGAAGCCCAGGAAGTCGCCGGACTTGGGGGAGAAGAACTCGGATGCCTCATCGGAGAGGGCAGAGGCGACGAAGGGGGTGACGGCAAAGGCGACGAAAACAGCAACGCCGCCCCAGCAGGGCCTCTCGCCGTCTCCCCGGCTGACCCGGAAGACGCCGGGTATGTGAAGGCGGTGGGAGAACGCCCACAGGATGGCGGACACCGGCAGAGAGATGCCGGCCGCCAGAAACAGGACCAGCAGATATACGTTCAAGGGTCTCCCCACGCTGCCTAGAGCGCGCTCACCTATCTTAGCACCTTCGAGCCCTGTCCTCCACGCCGGGTAGTCCGGACCGCTTGAACTGGGCAAGGCGCTGCCGGTATCCTGGAGTCCCAAAGATAGAACGCAGAGGGCCTGCCGTTCAATACAGGTCCGAACAAAGAAGGTCAAGGAGAGAAGCTTGAAGATACGCGCTGTCATGTTCGACCTGGGTTACACGCTCTGGGACGTGAGCTACTCCGGGGAGGTGGCAGCGTATGCCCAGGTCAGGCAGCGTATAGTCGAAGCGTTGGGAGAAGGCGTGCCCGACACTCAGACCCTGCGCGACGCCGTGGCAGGAGTCTTCCTGCGGGAGACGGACGAGTGGATAAACAAGGGCAAGCTGGAGCAGTTGCCGACGGAGGAAATCTTCCGTCAAGGCTTCGCCGGCCTGGGTCTCGATGTGCCCGAGGCGCTGCTGCGCGAGATGGGCGACTCGATCCTCCTTACCGGAATACGCTACACCATCGACCCGGAGACGCCGCGAACGCTGCGCGCGCTCAAGGAGAGAGGACTGCGGCTGGCGGCGGTCTCGAACACGTATCAGTCGCGGGCGGCGCTGACGAGCAGGCTCTCGGAGCACGGGCTGTGGCGCTATCTGGATGCGCTGGTCATCTCTTCGGAACTGTTGCTTGCCAAGCCCCACCCGGCGATATTCCAGGCGGCGCTGGACGAGCTAGGCGTGACGGCGAAGGAGACCGTCTTCGTCGGCGACATCGTTTGGGCCGACGTGCTGGGGCCGCAGGCGCTGGGGATGAAGGGAGTCCTGACGCATCAGTACCGTCAGGAGGACCCCGGAGATAGCAGGCCGGACTTGGTGATCAAGCGGCTGGCAGAGGTGGTGGGGTACGTTGACCGCCTGAACGGCGAAGAGGCGTAGCGAAGCCCTAACGTCGCGAGAGCGGCTACTGGGAGCGGCGGAAAGCCAACTCGCCGGCGACGAAGGTCATCTCCACCTCCAGGTCGGGCGCGAGCACGACAAGGTCGGCGTCGAAGCCGGGCGCGACCTTCCCCTTTCGGTCTGCCACGCCGATCACCGCCGCCGGATTGAGGGTCGCCATACGAATCGCGCCGGGCAAGACCGACAGGCAGCCAGCGAGCGGCATTCTCCACCATCTTGTTCATGGTAAAGGCGCTGCCGGCAAGAGTGCCATCGGCGCGACGAGCGACGCCGTTTTCCACCCGGACCTTCTCACCGCCCAGATCGAACGAGCCGCCGGCCAGACCAGCGAGAGGGATGGCAGTCCGTAACAAGCACCACCTTCTCCACGCCCTTGGCACGCAGCGCCATCTCGATTGCGCCGGGGTGGACGTGGACACCATCAGCGATGAGCTCCACTGTCACGTCCGGCGAGTTGAGGGCAGCCGCCAGGCAGCCGGGGTCGCGGTGGTGGAAGAGGCGCATGCCGTTGTAGCAGTGGGTAACGTGGCGCACGCCGAGAGAGAAGGCGTGCTGGGCCTCTTCGTAGGTGGCGTCGCTGTGGGCAAGGCCGACCACCACGCCCGCCGTGACAGCCTCAGCGATGACGGCTTCGGCGCCGGCAAGCTCGGGCGCTAGGCTGATGAGGCGCAGGTATCCGCTCGCCGCCTCCAGGTAAGCGCGGAACTCCTCAACGGTGGGCTCGGACAGCCACTCCGCACGGAAGGCCCCCAGACGTTCGGGGTTGAGGAAGGGCCCTTCGAGATGGAAGCCCAGCGGCCGCGCTCCGCCGGAGACTCCCGACATGACGGGCAAGGCGGCCCGGATCTGACGGATTAGGTCGTCGCGGTCACGGCCGATGGGGGTGACCAGAAAGGAGGTCACCCCCGTGCAGACGGCCCAACGGGCATAGGAGCGAGGCTGCTCGGGGTCGTCGCCGGTCAGGGAGAAGCCGCCGCCGCCATGCACGTGCAGATCGATGAAGCCGGGCGCGACGATGAGGCCACGGAGGTCGATGGTGTCGACTTCGGGGGGCGGTGGGTCGGCGCCGACCTGGATGATGCGCCCTCCCGCAAGCACGACCGTACCTTCGCCGATCTCCTCATCGGGCGTGATGATGCGAGCGTGGGTCAGGGCGAGGGCGCGCGGAGTGTCGCTGTCGGTCATCGTCTCTCCCACCGGTTGGCTGGGTACCGCCTGAGATCATAATCGACGGGCCGGCTGGAAATCCTGAATCAACAGGCTACCACTCGCGGTAGCGGTTGGCGATGGGCAGGCGGCGGTCACGGCCAAAGGCGCGGGGAGTGATCTTGACGCCGGGGGAAGCCTGCCGCCGCTTGTACTCGTTGCTGTCGACCATGCGGATGACACGCTTCACCATCTCCTCATCGAAGCCCATAGCCAGGATATCGGCGAGGCTTTTGTCTTCCTCCACGTAGGCCTGAAGGATGGGATCGAGAACCTCATAAGGGGGCAGCGAGTCCTGGTCTATCTGATCGGGCTTCAGTTCGGCTGAGGGAGGCTTGGTTATGCAGGCCTCGGGGATGACGGGCCGGCCGTCGCGGGCATTGCGGTAGATAGCCAGCTTGTAGACGAGGGTCTTGGGTATGTCTTTGATGACAGCGTAGCCGCCGGCCATGTCGCCATAGAGGGTGGAGTAGCCGGTGGCCATCTCGCTCTTGTTGCCGGTGGGCAGCACGAGCCAGCCGAACTTGTTGGAGAGGGCCATGAGGATGTTGCCGCGGACACGCGCCTGGAGGTTCTCTTCAGCGACGCCGGGCTCGGTGCCGGCGAACTCTTCCGACAGCATGTCGAGATAGGCGGAGAACGCCTTCTCGATGGGTACCGTCAGCAGGCGAATGCCGAGGTTAGCGGCGAGGGCCTGGGCGTCGGTGCGGCTTCCCTCGGAGGAGTAGCGGGAGGGCATGGAGACGCCGATGACGTTCTCCGGCCCCAAAGCGTCGACGGCGATGGTCGCGACGATGGCGGAATCGAGGCCGCCGGAGACGCCAAGCACGACCTTGCTGAAACCGTTCTTCCGCACATAGTCGCGCGTGCCGAGGACAAGGGCGGCGTACACTTCGGCGGAGTCATCCAGAGGTTCCACCGGCGACAGCGACAACGGCGGCTTCTCCGCCGCAAAGGGCTGCGACGATATCCGGACACGGGCGGGCTGTTTGCCGGTGAAAGCGGGGCGTTCCTTGCGGCGGCGGGGGCCGTGGAGACGGGACTGCATCACTTTGTCGAGGTCGAGGTCGCATACCAGGAGGTCTTCCTCGAAGGAGCGGGCGCGAGCCAGCACCTTGCCCTCGGGGTCGAAGACCATGCTGCCGCCGTCGAATACGAGCTCGTCCTGGCCGCCCACAAGATTCAGGTAGCAGAGCATGACGCCGCCATCGCCGGCGCGGGTGGAGAGCATGCGCTCTCGGAAGAGGCGCTTGCCGGCCTGGAACGGCGACGAGCTGATGTTGAGGATAACCTGAGCGCCGGCGTAGGCCTGGGCCTGGGCAGGGCCTTCGGGATACCAGATGTCCTCGCAGATGTTGACACCCACGTCCACGCCCGCCACTTCGTAGATCGAGCAGGCGCTGCCCGCCTCGAAGTAGCGGTCTTCATCAAAGACGCCGTAGTTGGGGAGGAACTGCTTGCGGTACACGTCGACGAGCCGGCCGTCATGGATTACGGCGGCGGCGTTGTAGATGTCGTTCTCAGCGTCGACGAAGCCAACGACGAGGGTGATACCAGCGCTACCTTTGACCACTGTATCGAGGGCGTCGAGGTTATCGCGGACGAACTGGGGCCGGAGGAGGAGGTCCTCCGGCGGGTAACCGGTGACGGCGAGCTCGGGGAAGGCGAGGAGGTCTACGCCCAGGGAGCGAGCCTGTTCGACGCTGCTCAGTATCTTGGCGACGTTGCCCTTGAGGTCGCCGACGGTGACGTTAATCTGGGCGAGGCCAATACGTAGACTGCGCATCTTCTCCCAACCGACAGAGCTCTTTCCGAGTTGAGATTATCCCTTTGAGGGAAGGCCGGTCAAGGCGAGATTCGAGCGAGCAGCGGTCTGACAGATCTGGCAGCCGCGAACTTGGAAGCTCCGAGGGTTCTGTCTAGGCGCGCAGCTCTATGGGCAGGTACTCGCGGCTGTCGTGCCCTTCGTAGACCTGGGTGGGCCGGAAGAGACGGTTGTGGGCGATCTGCTCGTCCCAATGGGCGATCCAACCGGCGATACGAGAAATGGCGAAGACGGGCGTGAACAGGTCGGTTGGGATGCCCATGCAGTCGTAGAGAATGCCGGAGTAGTAGTCGACGTTGGGCCAGACGCCGCGCTCGCCGAGGCGTTGGGCAGCGACTCTCTCGACTTCGACAGCGATATCGTAGAGAGGGGTAGAGCCAAACCTCTCCATGAGCGGCTTGATCATTCCCTTCAGTATGGGGGCACGGGGGTCCATGGTCTTGTACTCACGATGACCCATGCCGAAGATGACCTCTTTTTCGGCGATCTTCCTGTCGATGGCGGCTTCGACATGCTCAGGCGAGCCTATCTCGCTGAGCATCTTGAGCACCCGCTCGTTGGCGCCGCCGTGCAGGGGGCCACCCAGCGAAGCGACGGCCGCAGCCATAGCGCCATAGGGATCGGCCAGGGTGGAACTGGTCACCATGGCGGTGAAGGTGGAGGCATTGATGGTGTGCTCGATGTGCAGTATCAGAGAGACGTCAAAAGTTCTCTCGACGAGAGGCTCGGGCACCTCGCCGTTCAGCATGTAGAGGAAGTTGGCGGCATGTCTAAGATCAGGGCGAGGCGCAACCGGAGCCTTTCCCTGCCGAATGCTGTGGAACGCGGCGACCAGAGTCGGCACCTGGGCGATGAGGCGGCAGCAGGCATCGTGGTTCAGCTCTTCATCGTCCACCCGGCGGGGATAGAACAATCCCATTGCGGCGATGCTCATCTGGAGGGCAGCCATGGGGTGAGCGGCTCTAGGGATGAGAGCGCATCATATCGAGAATGGCCGGCTCGACCGGTCGATGGGTTGCCAGCCCCTCCTCGAACCGCTCCAGCTCATGCTGGGTGGGAAGCTCTCCCTTGAGGACGAGATAAGCTGTCTCCTCGTAGGTGCTTTTCTGGGCGAGTTCCTCGATTGCATAACCGCGGAGCTTGAGGATGCCCTTTTGGCCATCGATGTAGCTTATCCGAGAGCGCGTGACAGGGACTCCTGCCAGGCCGGGTACGTAGTCGTGCTCCATCGCTTCCGCCATATCACCCTCCTCTTCCTCAACGAAGTTGGGAAGGCAGCACATCTGTCGCCGCCAATCCCATCTCAACGGTCTGTTCTGCTGTCCGCGCGCTTGCGTCCATCCCACGCAACTCCTACGCCACGGCGGCTCTCCGGGAGGGGGCAAGGAGGCCGCCCAATTGGCCGAACCGGGGTACCCAAGATGAATGTGAATCGTATCACGATTTCTCGGGTAAGGCTACCGGTCCCCAGCCGTCCAATGTTAAGAGTGCGTTAAGAGTCGGGAACGGCGACGCGCTCCGGCCCCGTCAAGGCAGTACAGGAACTATGCCTGGATCTTCTCGATCCGGAATCTGATGGCACCCGACGGGGCTTCGACCTCCACCTCTTCGCCTTCCTGCTTGCGCACCAGCGCCCTTCCCACCGGCGATGCAATGGAGATCCTTCCCTGACCCGGGTTGACCTCGCGGGGGCTGACGATCGTGTATTTCAACTCGGCGCCGGACTTGAGATTGCGCAGGAGGACGGTGCTGCCCAAGATAACGACCGAGGCCGGTTCTTTCGCCGCTTCTCTGACAACCGCATGCCGCAGGGTGGCTTCCAGCTCTCTGATCCGCGCTTCCAGGTGGCCCTGCGCCTCGCGGGCGGCATCGAGCGGGGCGTTCTCACGGAAGTCTTTGTCGGCCATGGCCCGCTGCAACTCGCCAGCTATGTGGGGACGGCGAGCCCGCAGGTCTTCCAGCTCCGCTTCGAGGACGATTATCCCTTCACGGGTGAGGGAGACCGTCTCTTCCTTGACGACGCGCCGCTGGGCTTTTGACGCCTTCGTGGCCTTGGGAGGACGAAGGTGAACGGCCATGTTGGTGGTAGTAAAGCCTTTCTTCCTGGCGAAGGAGAGGAAGGCGCGCACGGGCTCGAGCTTGGCAGCGGCATCGGTGAGGGTGACGCCCAGACCTTCGGCATAGCCGGAGACGTCGTGGCCGGTCATCTCTCCCATGTTGCGGTCGGCGCCGTACCAGCGGACGAACTTGTTCACGTCGATCTGGGCCCCCTGCCGTTCTTCGGGGGGGAGGCCGGCAAGGTATGTGGCTGCTGCTTCTCGAAGGGTGGGGTTCTGCTCTGAAGGGCTCATCACGATCCTTTCTCGAATCTGATTGTAGGGGGACAGGACTGGGGGTGTCAATTGCACACCTTCTCTAGCCGCGCTTGGAGAGCGGGTGCTATAATCGGCCCACTTCATTTGGGGACGAGGCGCTATGCTCACTATCCTCTCGCGGGGCGCCAGCGAACTCGGACTGAGCCTTACACCTCAGCAGCTTGACCTGTTCGAGCGCTACTATGTCCTGCTATCGTCAGAAGGCAAACGGGCCGGCGTCACGGCGGTAACCGGCTACGAGGAGACGCAGCAGCGGCATTTCCTGGAATCGCTGGCACTGGCGGCGGCGCTGCTGGAGGCGAAGCTGCTGGATAGCGCAAGAGCGACGTCGATGCTGGATCTCGGCGCCGGCGGCGGGCTCCCCGGGCTGCCCATCAAGATCCTGCTGCCGCACACGGCCCTGACGCTGCTGGAGGCGAGCACGCGCAAGAGCGACTTCTTGCGGGATGTCGTGGAGTCGTTGGAGCTGGCGGGGGTAGCAGTGATCACCAGCCGGGCAGAGGACCTGGGCCGGCAGGAGGGGTATCGCGAAGGGTTCGACATGGTAGTGGCACGGGCGGTGGCGCCGCTACCGGTCTTGCTGGAGCTAGCGCTACCACTGCTGCGGGTCGGGGGACATCTCGCCACGCCAAAGGGGGCGCGGGCACGGGTCGAGGTGGAGGCGGCAAGGGTAGCGCTGTCGGTCCTGGGTGGAGAGATCATCCATCAGGAGCGGTTGAAGATACCGGGTGCTGCCCATCCGCAGACGCTCCTGGTGGTGAGAAAGACGGCAGCCACGCCCGATCGGTACCCGCGACGGGCGGGAATTCCCAAGAAACGTCCGCTTTCTTGAAAAAATGATCGTGTGATAATGCGATTTAGGCTTTTTCCTGGTCACAAACCGCAACAAAAGTGATAGAATACGCGGCAAGAGAGCCTGTAAGGCGGTAAGGCAAGGAGGCGGATCTCCTAACTGGAGCCGTCTAGAGGAAAGGGAGACCGGCAGGTACCCGGAAACGGGGCGAATGTCACAATCAAGGAGGATGAGTTGAACGCACAAGAGTTTAACTATCAGGCATTGACCGCGCGGCTGATGCGGCTGGTGAAACTGGATACCAGCGTATTTGACGAGGTGAGGCTGGATGCCAGCGCCACCATACCGTCAGTGGCCGTGGCCGTGGTCGCGACCTTCTTGGCCGGACTCGGCGGCTGGCTGTGGTGGATAATGCAGGATTTCGGTGACAGCGGCAAGGTAATGATGCAGTCCTTCATCCTGGGCAGCATTTTCTCGGTCGCGCTCTGGGTTGTTTGGCTGCTCATCGTCTATGTGCTGCTGACGCAGGTGTTCAGGGCCCAAGCCGACATCCAGCAGCTCGTCCGAACGATGGGGATGGCGGCTGCGCCCCTGGCGCTGTCGGTGTTGATGTTCATCCCGGCGTTGGACTTCGGAATCGGACTCGCATCGCTGGCGCTTTTATTTGGGTTGACGACGTTCGCTATCCAGGCGTCGACTTCGGCCAGCGCGGGACAGGTGCTGGTGTGCAATGCCGCCGGATTCGCCATCTGGGCCATCGTCCTGGCGCTATTGGTGGGAAGCGACAGCTTCTTTGCTCCAGGCATCTTCCTGCTGGATGCGCCGAAGGAAGCGATGGTAGACCTCGCCAACCTGACCATCTTCAACTAGCAGCAAGGTCGGCGTTCAAGGGCGAGCATCCGGCTAGCCGGGATAAGTGTTGGAATGAGGTGTGGGGTGGTCTCACGTCCTCACAGAGAGGCGAGCGTGGCCACACAACTAACAGACCACCCCATCTTCTCTTAGTGCAGTGATGCGTCCGCTGTCGTAGTCTAGCTGTGACAGCACTTCGTCGGTATGCTCGCCGGGGTGTGGCGCCAGCGAGCGCACGGCCCCCGGTGTATCTGATAGTTTCGTCCCAATGCCCACCTGACGCACTTTCCCCAGCGTCAGGTGGTTCATTTCTACGACCATTTCTCGATGCCGGTTGTGGGCGTCGTTGAGGGCCTCGTCGAGATCGAGCACCGGCGTGACGGCGGTGTCGGTCTCTTTCAGTATCGCGAACCACTCGTCGCGGGTCTTCTTGCGGAACTCGGCGCGGAAGGCGTCGAATATCTCGCCCCAGCGGGACGTGTCGTTCTGCAGCGGTATCAGGTCCTCCCGTCCCAGTGCCCGACAGAGGTTGACGAAGAAGTGGGGCTCCAGGCTACCGACGCCCAACCAGCGCCCGTCTTTGGTCTGATAGACGTTGTAGAAGGGGGCGCCGCCGCTGAGCACCTCCTCACCGGGACGGGGCACGACGCCGCTCGCCAGGTGCTGGGTAACGGCGAGGGTGAGGAGGTAGAGGACACCGTCGGTCATGGCGATGTCGACGTGCTGGCCGCGGCCGGTCTTGTCGCGGGCGAGAAGGGCGGCGAGGATGCCATAGGCGGCATGGAGGCCACCGGCAGCGAAGTCGGCGATGACGTTGAGGGGGATGGCCGGCGGTTGGTCGGGCCAGCCGATCATGCCGAGGGCGCCGGCGATGGAGATGTAGTTGATGTCGTGGCCGACCATCCCGGCGTAGGGGCCATCCTGGCCATAGCCGGAGAGGGAACAGTAAACGATGCGGGGGTTGATGGCGCTGATGGTCTCGTAGTCGACGCCCAGGCGCTTGACAACGCCGGGGCGGAAGCCCTCGACGACCACATCGGCGGTCTCGGCGAGGCGGTAGAAGATGCGGCGGGCCTCGTCGTGGCGGAAGTTGAGGATGATGCTGCGCTTGTTGCGGCGGAGAGCGTTGAAGGCGAGGGCCCGGTCGGCGCCCTCACCAACCGGCCGGTCGAGGGAAGCGCCGCCGGGAAGGGCTTCGGTCGGCGCCTCGACCATGAGGACGTCGGCGCCCAGGTCGCCGAGGAGCATCGTGCAGAAGGGGCCAGGGGCGAGGCGGGAGAGGTCGAGGACGCGGATCCCTTCGAGAGCCATCATGGCAGCAAACCTCCGAAACAGGGCTGGCGATATGAGGCGATGATGGGGCAGAGGGAAGGCGGATGTCAAGGAGTTGTGCCTGTTCGGGGCATCGTGCGCACGAGTTGCGTCGGCGTGGTCGCCGTAACATGGGCGTTGTTCGTCCCACCCACCCGCCCAAGGGGTGTTTTTGTAAATCAAGGGGACACCCCTTGAACCCCGGCAGAGGGGACAAGCCCCCTCCTCCTGCGGCGGACAAGTCTGCACTCCCCCTTGTCGCGGTAGCAGCGCCTTGCGCGGTAGGCTCCTGCTGCTACGATAGGAAACGCCGGTGGGGCTGTAGCTCAATCGGGAGAGCGTCTGCCTGGCAGGCAGAAGGTAGGGGGTTCGAATCCCCCCAGCTCCACCAAAATCTATACACGTGAACTGCCGGGAACAGGAGTAGTAGGCCCCGGCATCAGAGAGCCGGCGGGGGTGCGAGCCGGCAAGAAGGGGGCCGAACTCGCCTGGGAGCTGCGCCGGTGAAGGGAACTAGCCGGCGCCGGTAGCGCCCGTTAACGCGCCTCTGAGTGTCCCGACGCGCTCGTCGACGGGCGGCGTATCGGGAAATCAGGGTGGTACCGCGGAGCAGCCCTCCGTCCCTGTGACGGGGGGCTTCGTGTTTGAGCCGCCGAGAGGTGAGCGCATGGACGCAAGCGACCAGTTGGAGATCGTCGTTCGGTTGCTGCTGGCGGCCGGCCTGGGCGCCCTCATGGGGCTGGAGCGGGAGCTGCGCGGCATGCCCGCGGGGGTGCGGACAATCGCGCTGGTGACGCTGGGCGCCGCCCTGTTCACGGAGATATCGGGGCTGGTCGGGAGCGAGGACCGGATCGCGGCCGGCATCGTCACCGGCATTGGCTTCCTAGGGGCAGGCGTCATCTTTCGCGAGGGCTACGGCGTCAAGGGGATAACAACCTCGGCGACGATCTGGAGCGCCGCCGCCGTCGGGATGGCGGTGGGACAGGAGCTATACCTAGTGGCCACCATGACCGCGCTGATTGTCTTCGTGCTCCTGGAGTCGCGACCGGTGGTGCGGGCAATCGATGGCCTGCTTGCGGCGGCGGGCGCCGCTGCTGGTAGACCTGGAACACGATGAGAGCCTCGACGCACGGAGACCGGGGAAGAGAAGAGAATGGACGACAGGTATAACCCGACTGAGATCGAGAAGAAGTGGCGGGAGCGCTGGGAAGACGGACCAACTCTACCGGACGCGCGACGACGACCCACGGCCCAAATGGTACGCCCTGACGATGTTCCCCTATACATCGGGCGACCTGCACGTCGGGCACTGGTACGCGATGGCGCCTTCGGACGTGCAGGCGCGCTACAAGCGGATGCGGGGGTACAACGTCCTCTTCCCGATGGGGTTCGATTCTTTCGGTCTGCCGGCCGAGAACGCGGCGATCCGCCTGAAGATCCACCCTCATCAGTGGACGGCCCGCAACGTCGAGAACATGCGACGGCAGCTCAAGTCGATGGGGGCGATATTCGACTGGGAGCGGGAGGTCGTCACCTCAGACCCCGACTACTACAGGTGGACGCAGTGGTGGTTCCTCCAGTTCTACAAGAACGGCCTCGCTTATCGGGGGCTGGCGCCGGCCAACTGGTGCCCTTCCTGTCAGACGGTGCTGGCCAACGAGCAGGTGCTGCCGGACGGCACCTGCGAGCGCTGCCATACGGCGGTGACGCGACGCAACTTGGAGCAGTGGTTCTTCCGCATCACCAAGTACGCCGACGAGCTGCTTTCCTTCGACGGCATCGAGTGGCCGGAGCGGATCATGACGATGCAGCGCAACTGGATCGGGCGCAGCGAGGGGACGATGATCGCCTTCGGGCTGGACATCCCCGGCGTCGAAGAGAAGGAGCTACGGGTCTTCACGACACGGCCGGACACCGTCTACGGCGTCACCTTCATGGTAATCGCGCCGGAGCACCCACTGGTGGAGAAGCTGACGACGCCGGAGCAGCGGGCAGCGGTGGAGGAGTACGTCGAGCAGAGCCGGCGGGCGACGGAGATCGAACGGCTGTCGACGGAGCGGGAGAAGACGGGCGTCTTCACCGGCTCCTACTGCACTAACCTGCTCAACGGCGAGAAGGTGGCGATACTCGTCGCCGACTACGTGCTGCTTTCCTACGGCACGGGGATCGTCATGGGGGTGCCGGCGCACGACGAGCGCGACTTCGCGTTCGCCCAGAAGTACGGCCTACCGGTCCGTGTCGTCATCGCGCCGCCCGACTACAAGGGCGAAGCGCTGACGGAGGCCTACATCGAGCCGGGCATGATGATCAACTCCGGCCCCTTCGACGGGACACCCAACGAAGAGGGGAAGGCGGCCGTCAGCAAGCATCTGGCGGAGAAAGGCTGGGGCGGCCCGACCGTCACCTACCGCCTGCGCGACTGGCTGCTGTCGCGGCAGCGCTACTGGGGCGCGCCTATCCCTATCGTCTACTGCCCGGAGTGCGGCACGGTGCCCGTCTCGGAGAAGGATCTGCCGGTGCTGCTGCCGGAGGACGCTGAGTTCAAGCCGACGGGGGAGTCGCCGCTGGCCCGGCACGAGCGCTTCGTCAACACGCCCTGCCCCAATTGCGGACGGCCGGCAAAGCGGGAGACGGACACGATGGATACGTTCGTCTGCTCGAGCTGGTATATGTACCGCTACGCCGACGTCCACAACGAGGAGCGGCCCATATCGCGGGAGATGGCCCGCAAGTGGCTGCCCGTCGACCAGTACACGGGAGGCGCCGAGCACGCGGTGATGCACCTGCTGTACTCGCGCTTCTTCGCGAAGGCGGCGCGCGACCTGGGGGTGATCGAGTTCGGCGAGCCGTTCCAGCGGCTGTTCAATCAGGGGATCATCATCTCCGGCAAGGCGAAGATGAGCAAGTCGCGGGGCAACGTGGTGGCGCCGGACGAGTACGTGGGGCGGCTGGGGGCGGATGCGGTGCGGGTGTACCTCATGTTCATCGGGCCTTGGGATCAGGGCGGCGAATGGGACGACTCCGGTATCGCGGGGGTATCGCGCTGGTTGAACCGAGTGTGGAATCTCGTGCTGACGCCGGCAAAGACGGTCGAGAAGGGCGACGCCGACGCCGTGCGGGAGATGCGCCGCCTGACCCACAAGACGATCCGGCGCGTGACAGAGGATCTCGAGCGGTTCCGCTTCAACACGATGGTGGCGGCGCTGATGGAGTACACCAACTACCTGACAAAGGCGAAGGAGACGGGCCCGTCGATGCGGGCGCCTGGCAGGAGGCGATAGAAACGCTGATGCTGCTCCTAGCGCCGTCGGCGCCGCATCTGGCGGAGGAGCTGTGGCAGCGTTCTGGACGCGCCTACAGTATCCACAATCAGTCGTGGCCGGCGTGGGAGAAGGAACTGGCGGCGGAAGAGGAGATCACGCTGGTCGTACAGGTGAACGGCAAGCTGCGCGACCGGATCCAGGTGTCGGTGGACATCGGTGAGGAGGAGGCGAAGGGGCTGGCGCTGGCCAGCGAGAAGGTGAAGCCGCACCTTGAGGGAAAGCAGGTGCGGAAGATAATCTATGTGGCGGGGCGGCTGGTGAACGTGGTGGTGGGGTAGAACGAGCGGGCGCAAGGAGAACGTGCGAATGTCACGACGGTATCTCTTCCTTCTTGTCGCTGTCTTGGGGCTGATCTTGGCGGCGTGCGGGGACGACGAGGAGAAGCCACACCCTACTCCGTCGAGCGGCGAATCGCAGGCGGTGAGCTTCCAGACGGCGGATGGCCTGACGATCCACGGGCACCTCTTCGGAAGCGGTGAGAAGATCGTCATCCTCTGCCACATGCGGCCAAGCGACCAGACGTCGTGGTACGGCTTCGCGGAGGAACTGGCGAAGGCGGGCTACAGCGCTCTCACCTTCGATTTCCGGGGGTACGGCGAGTCGGAGGGCAAGAAGGAACTGTCGAAGATCGACCTAGACGTTGAAGCCGCCATCGCAGCGATGCGGGAGCGGGGCTACGGCTCGATCTACCTGGTGGGCGCCAGCATGGGGGGAACGGCGTCGCTGATCGTGGCGGCGCGGGAGGATGTCGCCGGTGTGGTGACGGTCTCGGCGCCGGCGCGGTTTGAGGACTTGAATGCGGAAGAGGTGGTGGGACAGGTCGGTGAGCGGAAGCTGCTCATCGCCAGCGAGGGGGACAGCTCGGCGATGACGAGCCTGGAGAGGCTGTTCGAACAGGCGCCGGAGCCAAAGGAGGAGAAGGTCTTCGAGGGCTCGGAACACGGCACGAACCTGCTGGAAGGCGAGCACGGGGAGGAGTTGAAGGCAGCGATCATGGCGTTCCTGGCGGGGCCATAAGCGGCCTGTCGGAGAAGCAACGCCGTTCGATCACGAAGAGACCCCCGTTGAGCCGGGGGTCGCAGTTTCTCCGGAGATCCTTGAAGGCGATCAGGACCGGGGTTGGGTCCGGTTCTCCATGCTGTCGACGCCGGCGCGCACGCTGCCCAGGAAGGCCGATAGCTGGGACTCCAGCTTCTTGAGCATCTCCAGGGCGTAGCGGTCAGCCTCATCCATCTGCTGGGCAGCGACGGTCTCCGCCTGGCCGAGCCGGGACCTGATGCGATCCTCGGTATCTCTCAGCATGACCTCCGCTTGTTCCTCAGCCTGATGGAGCAACTCTTCGCTGCGGGCCTGCGCCGTTTTGACGATCTCTGTCTCGCTGAGACGTTCCTCGACTTCCTGCTGGGCGCGGGCGAGCAGGAGCTGTGATTCCTCGCGGGCCCCGGCCAGCACCTCGTCCTTCTGCTGGAGCACCTCTTGGGCCTCCCGCAGCTCAGTGGGCACGGTTACGCGCATCTGGTCAATTAGGTCGAGGAGACGGCGTCTGTCGATGGCCACGCGGCCGCCGATGGGGAGCTTCATGCTCTCACCCACCAACTCCTCAAGTCGGTCTATGAGATGCAGGATGTCGATGGCTCTACTCCTTCTTGGGGCAGATTACTTCTGATCCGTGCCGAGCTTGCGTCGCAGGGCCACGGCGACGTGGGAGGGCACAAGCTTGGCCACGTCGTAGCCGAAACGGGCCAGTTCTCGGATGCGAGCGCCGCTTATGAAGAGGTGCTCACGGCTGGCCATGAGATACACCGACTCGATCTCGGGGGCCATCTCTTTGTTCATAAGGGCCATGTCAAACTCGGCTTCGAAGCCGGTGACGGCGCGTATCCCTCGCACGAGGACGGTGGCCGACCGGCTGCGGGCGAAGTTGACGGTGAGGCCACGGAAGGAGTCGACGGTCACCCCAGGTATGTCTTTGACCGCCTCGCGAAAGAGCTCCACCCGCTCCTCGGTGGAGAACAGATAGTCCTGATCCAGGTGGTAGACGGCGACGACGACATTGTCGAAGAGAGAGGCAGCGCGGCGGACGATGTTCAGATGACCGTTGGTCACTGGGTCAAAACGGCCTGGATAGACAGCGATAGTCACGAGCTACCTCCTGGACGGTAGATAGAGATACAGGTATCTCCGTGCCGCCGGCTGTTTATCATCTCGCAATTCCCCAAGACCGACGGCAAGGGACGGCGTTGCGAGTGCTCCACTACAATAACGGCAGCCGGCGCTACGAGGGAAGAGGCGGCTATATCCTGCAATACAGCGTTTGCTTTCTCGTCCTCGTAGGGCGGATCCGCCAGAATGAGGCTATACTCCCCCTGCAATCTGGTCAATACCTTATCGACGGGAAAACAGTGAACGGCCGCTCTTTCAGCGAGGCCGGTGTGAACCAGATTGTCGCGGATTAGCTTGCAGGAGCGGCTGTCCCTCTCCACGAAATCACACGATTCGGCGCCGCGGCTCAAGGCTTCGATGCCCAGGGCACCGGTCCCGGCGTACAAGTCGAGCGTCCGCGTAAGGTCGGCGCCCATCGCCGCCAGCATGTCGAAGATGGCGCCGCGCACGAGGTCCGAGGTTGGCCGGAGGCCGCGCCCGCGAGGGCCCTTCAGTTGGCGCCCCTTCGCTGTGCCGGCGATTACGCGCATACTCCGCGGACTATTCCTTGACCGTCACGTTCAGCCGCTGGCCCAGACGCGCCAGGCCATCGCTCACGATAAGGGTGATCCGGTAGGCGCCCGGCTCGTCGGGAGCGGTCCAGACGACGGAGCCGTCACCGCTGTCCTTGAGGCTGCCGCCGTCGGCCTCCCAGACGGGAGAAAACAGGCTGCCGTTGGGTTTTACGAGCGCAACCTTCCCAGTCGCGGCATACTCTTGGAGAACCGGCCAGATGTCGTTGACACCGGGGCCGCTTGAGACATCATCTATCGCCACGCCGCCCAGGTGAAAGCGCGCCACCAGGTTCAGGCGGAAGACGAAGCTGAAGGAGTTCTCGATCCAGACGGTGCGAGCGCCGCCCAAGCCGGGGTAGCTGAAGTACACGGCGGCCGCTTCCTCGTCCCAGCCGATGCCGGAGGCGCCGTCCTCTTTGTAGACGTTCTCGCCGATAACGGTCACATTGTCGCCGGGCGCTATTTCGCCGCCGTCCTCCAGTTTGGGTGTGCTGGCGATGGCCAGCGCCTCGAGCAGGCTGAGCCTGCGGATCCCCTCGCCCCCCTTCTCGTGGGCCCAGGGGGTGATTATCAGCACCAGCTTGGCGGGGGCGATCTTCTCATCCTCAGTGAGGAACTGGAGCGCCTGTTCTGTCCTCTTATAGTAGCGAGAGGGGTCCTCTTCGGGCAGAAGCTTGATGGCGTCGGCGGCCTGAGCAAGCCGCAGCCAATCGTAGGCGCCGCTATCCCAATCCGTGCCCTCCTGGACGGGTAGAGGCGCGGTGAGCGTGAGACTGAGGCCGCGCCGGTGGAGCTGCTCGGCCAGAGTCTCAACGAAGTCGGAGAACTCGTCTTTGTGCAGGGCGTCGACGGAACCGTAGTCGATATCCACGCCCCGGTACTGACCAGCTTCTACCATCGACAGGATGGCGTTCAGGTGCTCGTCGCGGAGATCGGGGGAGCCGATGATGGCATCCACCGCATCCATCTGCTGCTGCGTTTGGGCGCGGATGGTGGGATAGACGTCGAGTTGCAGGTCCGAGGGTAACTCCGCTGCCTCGCCCTCAAGAGAGCCGTCGGCGGCCGGCGCGAAGTCCACCGGATTGAGGGCAGAGATGGTCTGGGCAGCGTCCGAATTGAGTTCGGAGCCGGCGGGCAATGACCCCGATAGCTGGTACAAGGCACTGATGGTCCGAAGGACAACGACGTTCTTGGGCAGTTCCGTGACCTCCCCCTGAACAGCGGTCCCGTCAAGAACCAGCTTGGCGCTGCTGACACGTCGCCACTTGCCTCCCTCCACGGTGTAGAAGGAGAGGTTGCGGGAATCGCCGACCGGCGAGGGCGGATTCAGAGTGATCACGGTCGGCCCTTCGATGGAGCCGGAGACGGCGATATCGTAGAGGGGGCTGACGGCCTCCATCCCCTCGGGCGGGGCGGGCATATCCTTGCGGGGTTTGGCGCTGATGTTGACGTCGCCCCCACCACCATTCCCACCATCGCCGCTGAGGATAGAGATGGGAGGGAGGACAAGGATGAGAAGAAGCAGTCCGAGAGCCAAGATGGCGATGATGATGAAGTGACCTCCCCGGTCGCGGGGGGGCGGCTCCTGACGCAGTATCCGGTCGAATGGACCCTGCTCGTTCATTGTCACCTTTCGCGAGCGACGAACTCTACGTCGACGGTGATCTCCTCACCACCCCGGTTCAACAGGACAGGCGCCGTCTCACCGGGCGTGAGAAGGGCCAGGGCATTGAGGAAGGGCATCTCACTACCGAGCGCAATGTCCCCCAGGCGAAGGATTATGTCGCCCTCCTGTATGCCGGCCTCGGCGGCAGGGGTGTCCGGAGAGACGCGGATAACCAGGGCGCCGTGATCCGCCGCCAAGTCGAACCCCGCCATCTGCTCGTCAATGTCCTGGTGGGATATGCCCAGGAACGCTCTGGGATAGCTTCCCTCCTCGATTATGGTGTCGACTATGGGTTCTGCAACCTTGCTGGATATGGCGAAAGCGACCCCTTCCACCACTTCACCGGCCTCAGTGCTACGGACGACGGTGCTGTTCAGCCCCACCAGTTCGCCGCGGGAGTTGAGGAGGGCGCCGCCGCTGTTGCCATGGTTGATCGCCGCGTCGGTCTGCACAAGGTCTTCCATGAGCACGCCATTGCGGAGCCAGCGCCGGTGGAGGCCGCTGACGACGCCGACGGTCACGGAACCTTCGAACCGGCTGAGGGCGCTGCCGATGGCCACGACCGGCTCGCCCAACTGGAGGGCATCGGAGTCGCCCCAAGGGAGGGTCTTGAGGCCACCCGCCTCTATCTTGATGACCGCCAGGTCGGTGAAGGGGTCGTCGGCGCTGACGACGGTTGCGGGCCGCTCCTGACCGTCGCTTAGCTGGACGGTGATCCGGCCGGCATCGCGAACCACGTGCTCATTGGTCACGATGAAACCGTTTTCATCGATAATGACGCCGGAGCCCACAGCGGTCTCTTCCAGGAGGTTACCGAACACATCTTCCCGGGGCTCCACCTCGTTCTTGATAGTGACTACGGAAGGCGCAGCCCTCCGTGCGACCTCAACGACCGCAATATCCTCTGCGAGCACAATGGAGGGCTCAGCGGCCGGCGGGCCAGCCGATGAGGGCGCGGGTTCATCGTCTCCCATGAGGTGAACGGTGAGCCCTCCCGCCACCCCTCCCACCATCGCGGCGAACAGGACAAGCAAGGCCAGCGACAATGTTGACCGCAATCTGGCTTGCATCTCCTTCGTGGTCAATTCTCAGATTGACAGTCCGCAGGCTGTCAGGATCAACGGGGTCATTGTAGCACGCGCCTTTTTTCGCCGCCAAGACGAAGGGGGCACAGGTCGAGGACGGGGCTGCGTTAGGCAGCGTTCCCATCCATTCAGAATAAGCGCATTCATGTCGATTACACTGTCATAGAGAAGCGGCAAGGGGTTTACAAGTGTCCCGCCGGTTGTCTATAATGAGGGTCACTTAAGATCATCATTGACTGAGGGCCTGGTGCGCTCAGTCTCTTTTTTGAATCAGCGGCAGGAGTGGAGCGATGCCGGACAAACCGGTTCCTCTAACCAAAGAAGGTCTCGCCAAACTGGAGAAGGAGCTCGATCACCTACAGACGGTACGCCGTCAGGAGGTAGCTGATCGCATCCATCAGGCCAAGGAGCTGGCCAGCACCCAGAACAACGCCGAGTACGAGGACGCCAAGAACGAGCAAGCGTTCGTGGAGGGGCGCATCCTCACTCTGGAGAAGATAGTCGCCAATGCCGAGCTGATCAACGAAGAGCAGGCCCATCGCTCCAAGCGGGTGCAGTTGGGCTCCAAAGTCACAGTGCTCACCCCGAAGGGCACGAAGGAAACCTACACCATAGTCGGCAGCGCTGAGGCCGAGCCCAAGGAGGGGCGCATCAGCAACGAATCCCCGGTAGGCCGCGGCCTCATGGGCAAGGGGGTCGGCGACGCGGTGCTGGTTGATGCACCGGCAGGCACTCTGAGACTCACCATTACAAGCATAGCCTGACGGCTGAGGAATCGAATTGACGGACAGCGACGGGCGGGGCCGCAGAGCACGGTCGCCCGCCGTTTGATCTTTGGGAGCCTACGATGTCGATTCGCAACGAGGAGAGTTTCCAGCTCCGGCAGGAGAAGCTGGCGCGCATTAGGGCCCGCGGCGTTGACCCCTATCCTCCCCGCTACCGGCGCACTCACACTGCTGATGAGGCGGTCCAAGCCTTCGCCGAATGGGAGAAGGCTCAATCCGGCGACGCGCCCAAGGTAACGGTCGCGGGACGGGTGACCGCTCTGCGGGACATGGGCAAGGCGACGTTCATCGACCTGCGGAACGGGTCGGGAAAGATCCAGGTCTATCTCAAGAGCGACACCCTGGGCGAAAAGGTCATACCAGGCTCTAGCCGACCTGGACATCGGCGATTTCGCCGGCGCGCAGGGCGCTCTCTTTCGCACCCGCGCCGGTGAGGTGACAGTCGAGGCGGCTGAGTACTCGCTGCTGGCCAAGTCCCTCCAACCTCTGCCCGAGAAGTGGCACGGCCTGGTGGACACGGAGACGCGCTACCGGCAGCGCTATCTGGACCTCGTCGCCAACGACGAGGCGCGACGCCTCTTCGCGCTACGCATCCAGATCATCTCGGCTATCCGCCGCTTCATGGACGGGCGCGGCTTCCTGGAGGTGGAGACGCCGGTGCTGCTGCCGGAGGCGGGAGGAGCGGCTGCCAAACCCTTCGTCACCTATCACAACGCGCTCGACCGCAACCTCTACCTGCGGATAGCGACGGAGCTTTATCTCAAGCGTCTGATCATCGGTGGGTTCGACAAGGTGTACGAGATCGGGCGCATCTTCCGCAACGAGGGGATATCGACGCGGCACAACCCCGAGTTCACGATGATGGAGAGCTACGAGGCCTACGCCGACTACAACGACGTGGCGGCGATGGTGGAGGAGCTGGTGTCATCGGTCGCGAAGGAGGTCATCGGCACAACCCGCGTCCCCTGCGGCGACGGCGAGATCGATCTGGCGCCGCCCTGGCGACGGATCACCGTCCACGACGCCCTACGCCAGTACGCCGACCTGGACCTGGAGGAGTACCGGCGCGACGAGGCGGGTCTGCGGATGACGGTCCAGAAGATGGGTATCGAGGTGGCGCCGGAGGCCGGCTGGGCGAAGCTGGTGGACGAGCTGCTATCAGCGCGTGTCGAGCCGCAGTTCATGGAGCCGACGTTCCTGATGGACTACCCGGCAGCGCTATCGCCCCTAGCCAAGCGCAAGCCGGATAACCCGGACCTGGTGGAGCGATTCGAGCCGTTCGCGGGCGGCTTCGAACTGGGCAACGCCTACACGGAGCTGAACGACCCCATCGATCAGCGGCAGCGCTTCCAGGAGCAGTCGCGACGGCGGGCGGCAGGCGAGGAAGAGGTGGAGATGATCGACGAGGAGTTCCTTCTCGCGCTCGAGCACGGGATGCCCCCCACCGGCGGCCTGGGCATCGGGATCGACCGGCTGGTGATGCTCCTGACCGGCCAGCGCTCGATCCGCGAAGTCATCCTTTTCCCCCAACTTAGAAGCAAGGACTAGCATTGGGTCGCTTCCACGCGGTCATCTTCGACATGGACGGCGTGCTCGCCGACAGCGAGCCGCTCTACCAGCAAGGCTTGAACGAGGTGCTCGCGGACTTCGGCATGCACATGTCCGAGGAGGAGCACAACGAGCTAATGGGAGCGACAGTCAAGGCCACCTGGGACTCGATCTTCGCGCAGCACTCGCCGCCCGCGAGCTACGAGGAGTGCGTGGCCCGCTACGATCGGGCGATGGTGCGACTGTTGAGCCAGCCACGCGAGCCTCTGCCGGGGGTGCGCGAGACGCTGGCGGAATTGAAACGGCGCGACATCCCCTTCGCGCTGGCCTCCTCTTCGTGGCCGAACTGGATCGACGCTCTTCTACAGTCCACCAAGCTCCAAGGCTTCTTCGATATCACTGTCTCCAGCACCGCCGTCGAGAACGGCAAGCCCGCGCCCGACATCTTTCTCCACACGGCAGAGAGGCTGGGCGTGGAGCCAGAGCGATGCATCGTCGTCGAAGACAGCCGCTCCGGCGTGACGGCAGGGAAGGCGGCGGGGATGTACGTGATCCAGATGCGGGCCGCCTCTACGGCTCTGCCGCCGCTACCGGAGGCGGACCTGGTGCTGGATGACATGGGAGATTTCCCTCTCTCCCTGCTGGACTAGGCAGTCACGCTCAGTCACTTCCCCACACTCCCTCCTTCCAGCGTTTTGCAGGCGCTCGACGCCTCTGCCTTCATGTTGGTAGAATCACGTCGAGAGCGAGCAGGATATGGAGAGGCACTTCACCGTCACGGGCTTCGTCGTCGATGGGGAGAGGACGCTGCTCCTCTGGCATCCCCTGCTGCAGATGTGGGTGCCGCCGGGAGGCCATATCGAGGCGGGCGAAGAGCCGGTGGAGGCGCTGCTTCGTGAGATCGGAGAGGAAACGGGAGTCGAGGCGGAGGTTATTGTGGCGGAGGAGAATCTGGGCTTTGACTATCCCCGGCAATTGGCGGCGCCCTACACGATACTGCTGGAGAACAGCCCGGAAACGCCGCCCCATCAGCACATCGACCTCATCTACTTCTGCCGGCCGGCGGGAGGCCCGACGGCCCTGCGCCGCGACGGCACCTTCCTGACCTGGGTCGATGAGGAGCAACTGGAGAGACGACAGGCGATCCCGCTGGGGAACGGCGGCCGCGCGGCGCCCGTGCCCGACGACGTGCGACTGCTGGCGCTGAAGGCGATACGGACCGGCCGCAATGCGAGAGGATAGGGTATTATGTTAAGTCTTCAATTCATCCGCGAGAACCCCGACACCGTCAGGAAAGCGATGGCGGACCGGCACACAGAGACCGGCCTGGACGATATCCTGCGCCTGGACGAGGAGCGACGGCAGTTGCTCGTGGAGATCGAGGCGCTGAAGGCGGAGCGCAACGCGGCGGGCAAGCGCATCGGGGCGACGAAGGACGACGGCGAACGGCAGCGGCTGATCGGCGAGATGCGCAGCGTGTCGGAGAAGATCGACGCCGGCGAGCCGCGCATCAAGGAGGTGGAGGAGCAGATGAACCGCCTCCTGCTGGAGATGCCGAACATCCCTCACCCCGACACGCCGGTCGGCGCCGGGGAAGAGGAGAACGTGATCATACGCTCGGAGGGGGAGCCGCCGGCGTTCGATTTCGAGCCGCGGCCGCACTGGGAGATCGGCGAGCGGCTGGGGATCATCGATTTCGAGCGGGGGGCGAAGCTGTCGGGCTCGCGGTTCTACGTGCTGAACGGCGCGGGGGCGCGGCTGCAGCGGGCGCTCATCGCCTGGATGCTCGACCTGCACACCCAGAAGCAGGGCTACCGGGAGGTCTACACGCCGTTCGTGGTCAAGGAGGACTGCCTGTGGGGGTCGGGCCAGTTGCCCAAGTTCCGCGATAACCTGTACCACGACGTCGAGGACGACCTGTGGCTGGTGCCCACGGCCGAGGTGCCGGTAACGAACCTGCACCGGGACGAGATACTGGAGCCGGGGACGCTGCCCCTGCACTACGTCGCCTACACGCCCTGCTTCCGGCGCGAGAAGATGAGCGCCGGCCGCGACGTGCGCGGGATCAAGCGCGGCCACCAGTTCGACAAGGTGGAGATGTACAAGTTCTGCGCGCCGGAACTCTCGGACGAGGAACTGGAGGCGATGGTCAAGGACGCGGAGGACACGTGCCGCGGGCTGGGGCTGCCCCATCGGGTGAAGCTGCTGTGCACGGGCGACCTGGGGTTCGGCGCCGTCAAGGGGTACGACATCGAAGTCTGGGCGCCGGGCTGCGGCGAGTGGCTGGAGGTGAGCACGTGCTCGAACTGCGGCGACTTCCAGGCCCGCCGCACGAACATCCGCTTCCGGCGCGAGAAGGGGTCGAAGACGGAGTTCGTCCACACGCTGAACGGGTCGGGGCTGGGGCTGCCGCGAACGCTGATCGCCGTGATGGAGAACTACCAGCAGCGCGACGGGTCGATTGTTGTGCCGGAGGCGCTGCGGCCGTTCATGGGCGGACTGGAGCGGATCGGGCCGGAAGGCTAGACCCTAGGGCCCGATGCGCGAGATGAAGTCGTCCATCTTGATGGCGGGGATCGTTAGTATCTGGAGGGAGCCGCGGGAGCCTATCTCCACGACGATCCGTACCATCACCTCGTTGTTGGCCGCCTCGACAACGTTCACGAAGTCGTAGGGGCCCAGGGTAGCGTACTGGGCGAGCACCTTTGCCCCCCATCCCCTCGATCTCCTTGTTCACTTCCCTTATGCGCTCGGGTCGGCTCCGGATCGTCTTGCGGCCGTGGTCGGTCAGATTGGTGAGTAGAATATAGACAGCCATCGCGGGCAACTCCTTCCGGGGAACACTTCCATGTGAGTATCCCTATGATAGCGGCTGGCAGAGCCGGCGACAAGGCCGCAGCGACACCTGACCCGGCTCCATCGCCGCCGCGCCCTCCCGTTCAAGCAAGCGGAGGTAGATGCTAGAATGAGACGGGAGGCCGCATACAAATGCGCATACTAGCGGTCGATACGGGCACGGGCACGCAGGACATCCTGCTGCTCGACACGGCGGAGCTGGTGGAGAACAGCGTCAAGATGGTCGTGCCCAGCCCGACGATGAAGGTCGCGCGGCAGATAAGGGAGGCCACCAGACAAAAGCGCCCTATCCTCTTCACGGGCGTGACGATGGGAGGCGGGCCCTGCGGCTGGGAGCTGGAGCGCCATCTCAAGGCGGGGCTCGCCGCCTTTGCGACGCCGGACGCCGCCCGCACGTTCGACGACGACCTGGATGCGGTGCGGAAGATGGGCGTGCAACTGGTGAGCGAGGACGAGGCCGCGGGCATGACCGGCGTGGAGCGGATCGAGACGCGCGATCTCGACTTGGAGGCGCTGCGAGCGGCGCTGACATCGCTGGGAGCGGAGACGCGGATCGACGGCGTGGCGCTGGGCTGCCTCGACCACGGCGCGGCGCCGCCGGGCTACTCCGACCGTCTCTTCCGCTTCGAGCACCTGCAGCGGGTGGTGGAGAAGGAGAACGACCTGCTCGCCTTCGCCTTCCGGCGGGAGGAGATCCCGGAGTACCTGACGCGCGCCCGCGCCCTGATGTCGTCGGCGGATGGCGACGACGCCGGCGGTCTTCCTGGACACGGCGCCGGCGGCGGCCCTGGGCGCTCTGCAGGACCCGGCCGTGGCTGCGTCGGAAGAGCAACTGGTGCTGAACCTGGGCAACTCGCACACGCTGGCCTTCCATCTGCGCGGCACTCATATCTACAGCCTCTACGAGCACCACACGGGGCTACTGGACCGCGATGGGCTCGATTCCCTGAGCGAGCGGCTGGTCGCGGGGACGCTCCAGCACGAGGAGGTCTTCGCCGGCAACGGCCACGGGGTCTACTACGCCGCCCAGCCGGAGAGTCGCGATCCCTTCGTGACGGTGACGGGGCCGCAGCGGGACAAGCTGCGGGGGAGCCGGCTGAATCCCCACTTCGCGGCGCCGCACGGCGACATGATGCTCAGCGGCTGCTTCGGGCTGGTGCAGGCGTTCGCGGCGAGGTACCCGGAGCATCGGGAAGAGATCGAGCGGGCGCTGAAGGGGCAGGAGTGACCTATGATAAAGACGAAGCGGATCTACGACGCGGCGTCGCCGGATGACGGCCACCGCCTCCTCGTCATGCGCATGTGGCCGCGGGGAATCCGCAAAGAGGCGGTCGACGAGTGGGAGAAGGAGTTGGGGCCGAGCCGCCCGCTTATCGACGAGTTCCACAAGGGCCGCATCGACTGGCCGGAGTTCGCGGCGCGGTATCAGGCGGAGATGGCGGAGAAGAGGGATCTGCTGGCGCGGGTAAGAGAGATGTCGCAGCAGGGAACCGTCACTCTCCTATGTAGCTGCGCGGACGAGAATCAGTGCCATCGCTCGCTGCTCAAGGGGTCTGATCGAGGGGTCGTAAACCACGAACACCAGCATTATTTTTCCACCAATTCTTGCCTCAAGCTTGATCACCCATTGCCACGTTTTTTCCTATCTTTTATAATGTAATTGGCCGTCTGTGGGGACAGGGAAACGGGACGTGTGGCGGCCGTATATAGCCTGCCCGCTGCCTCCACGGACTATCATGGAGGATAAGGTGTAACGTGGGCAGGTTAGTACTACGGCGACGCTCCGGCGAAAGCCTGACGATAGGCAACGACATAAACATCGAGGTCTTCTCCACGCCCGGGAATGGGCGCGAGGGCTCCGCGATCAGATTCAAGATCGGTGAGGACGTGAAGGTGGAGGTTGCGAGGGAAGGGCGGCACGTCAAGTTCATCATCGAGGCGCCGGAGTCGACGCTGATACTCCGGGACGAGCTGACGAAGAGGCCAACCCGGCCCTCCGCAGAGGAGATTTCTGAGGAGACCTCCGAGGACCCTGAGCCGGTCGTCCGTTCCCTGCGCCGCTGAGCCGGCATCGCACAGTCTCCCGATATCGCTCCGCTCTTAGCTTCGCGTTGATCGCGGCTTTGCCGTGCCCTATACTGGCCGCCAGGAGGGGTGGCCGAGTGGTTTAAGGCGGCGGTCTTGAAAACCGCTTCCCGCTTGTCGGGACGGGGGTTCGAATCCCTCCCCCTCCGCCAGGTTACCCACTCCACGGGCTCTGTCCTCTTTCGGAAAGAGATCGAGTCATCATCCCCCAGCACAGAAGGGAGGCGGCCTGCTATGTTGCCCCGTGTCATCCTTCACAACGCACTGAGCGTCGATGGGCGCATGGACTGGGTCACACCCGACCTGGGCCAGTTCTACGACCTGGCGTCCCGGTTTGCCGAAGACGCCACACTCGTCGGAAGCAACACGGTGCTGACGGCAATGGGTGATGCCGACGAGGAAGAAGCGTCGCTGCCGACCGAGGAAGAGTCCCGCGACACGCGCCCCTTGCTCGTAATCCCCGACAGCCGCGGCCGCGTTCGCAACTGGCAGTACCTGCGCAAGCAGCCCTACTGGCGAGCCGCCGTCGCCCTTTGCTCTCGCTCGACGCCAGAGGAGTACCTGCGGTATCTGCGGGAGCAGCATGTCGATTGCATTACGACAGGCGATGATCACGTCGATCTCCGAACGGCGCTGGAAGAGCTAAACGCCCGCTACGGCGTCAAGACGGTCCGCGCCGACTGCGGCGGCACCCTGAACGGCGCCCTCTTGCGCGCCGGCCTGGTCGATGAGATTAGCATTCTCATTGATCCCACTCTGATTGGGGGCAATGCGCCGCACTACCTATTCCAGGCACCCGATTTGACCTCGGCGGAAGGTGTTATCCGGCTCAAGCTGGCGCACGTTGAGAAGCTGAAAGCTGATACGCTGTGGCTAAGGTATGAGATCGTCCGGTCACAACCGTCCGCCGGCTCTGAGAGCGGGCAGGCACGGCGATGAAGATCCACGAGTATCAGGCGAAGCAGATCCTCGCTGAGTACGGCGTGCCCGTGCCCAACGGCCGCCAGAGGGGTGGCCGAGCGGTTTAAGGCGGCGGTCTTGAAAACCGTTTCCCGCTTGTCGGGACGGGGGTTCGCCCTGACGGCCGCCCGTCCGGGCGAACCCCTCCCCCTCCGCCAGTGTCTCGCTCTGAGATTCCCCCGGCGTGCAACCCGCAAGAGAACGACGCCTTCTTCTCTCCAGCAACTCCTTGGGCAGACTACGTTGACCGTGACGCGCATGTACGTGGACCTGGTGGCGAAGGGGACGTGGCAGAGGCTTACAAGAGGGCGTCTCCGGGGACATTCTAGATTGAGACTTAAGTAGGCCCGTTTGCGCTTGACAGTCGGCGCACACCCGTTACAATTCCCGCAATGGGGAGAGCAGGGACGGCTGAGCCCCGAGCGCACACCCCGCCTCGTGCGCTTTTACTATTGCCACCAGTTACGGTTCGCGCTCAGCCGTCCCTCTTTCCATGCTAGAGCCGTCACCAGCGACCTCGTCAAGTAGAATGCTACGGACTCGCCGAGGCGCACAGAGGCGTCGCCAGGCGACAACCTGAGGGTACGCGCACGCCAGCTTGGCTTGCTTGACAATTCACGCGCAAGACATACAATTGCCCCACCCGGGTTTGCGGGGAATGCGGGAGGCAACCCATGGGAGAAGAGCTCGGCGCGGCCGGGCCGACCGACGCCGCCAGCCTCAACCGTGAAGGCCGCGAGCTTCTGAACCACGGCCATTACGAAGAGGCAATCGAGCTCTTCTCTAAGGCATTGACCGCCAAGCCCGACTTCTACGACGCCTACCGGAACCGCGCTGAAGCCTATAGAAACCTGGGCCGCATCGCACTAGCAGAGTCTGACATGGAAGCGTGGCGGCTTGCAGGAGGACAAACACCCCGTCCCTGGCATCAGACCTGGTGGGCAACTGCCATATGGCTTTGGATCCCCCTAGCAGTCTGGTACGGGTTGTATGTCTTCTTCGCCAAGCTGAGGTGGAAGGAACGCGGCGCAGTTGTAGGTACTTACGTCGGCGTGCTTGTCTCCATCGTCGTAGTGGCTCAGGCTGGTTATGTGTCGTGGCTGTTCGAAGCGGACGAATCTCGTCTACCGAGCAACGACTATGAGAAACAGGTCGTCGTGCTGGTCGCCCGCTCAAGAGACTCCCTAGACAGGTTGGGCTCGCAACTCGCGGAGCTCCAAAACGATCCGAACCTGGACGAGCCATCGTACCTAGCGGCCACACGACCAATACTCCTCCAAGTCCGAAATGACGTGACGGATATCAAGCGCGAGTGGGCTGGACTTGAGCCACCTAGCGAAGCCTTGGAGTTTCATTCCAAGGGCGCCGAGTATTGGGACTTCGAGATCTCTGCATTTGACGAGTTCTTGGAAGCCGAGACAGAAGAGGAACTGGCGTCCGCGTTCGTCGCCCTCGCCGGCGAGGAACAGAAACTCGGCGACGAATTCAACCGTTTGTACGCCGAGCTTCTGCGAGAGTGACGGTTTCTTGGGCGCCCATTGAACCGTTTTCTTAGTAGGACGTCCTGACGTATAGTTGACCCATCGTGAAGATCCACGAGTATCAGGCGAAGCAGATCCTCGCTGAGTACGGCGTCCCCGTGCCCAAGGGCCGCCCCACGGACAGCCCGGCCGAGGCGCGACGCATCGCCGACGAGCTGGGCGTGCCGGTCGTCGTCAAGGCGCAGATGCACGCCGGAGGACGCGGCAAGGGCGGCGGCATCAAGCTCGCCGATACGCCGCAGCAGGCGGAAGAGGCAGCGGCTCGATCATCGGCATGACGCTGGTGACGCCGCAGACAGGGCCCGACGGTCGCCGGGTGAAGACGGTGCTGGTCGAGGAGCAGGTCGAGCCGCAGCGGGAGCTGTACCTGGGCGTCGTCATCGACAGCGGCAGCGCCCGCCCCGTCATGATGGCGAGCAGCGCCGGCGGCATGGAGATCGAGGAGGTGGCGGCGAGGTCGCCGGAGCTGATCCACAAGGTCGCAATCGACCCCGCCTCCGGACTGCATGCCCTATCAGGCGCGACAGCTCGCCTTCGCCCTCGACCTGACGGGCGACCTGCTGCGACCGGCCGACGCAGGTGATGTCGTCGCTCTACAAGGCGTTCGCCGCCAAGGAGTGCTCGCTTGCCGAAATCAACCCTCTGGTCGTGACCAGACGGCGCTCGCTTGCTGGCCCTCGACGCCAAGATGAGCTTCGACGACAACGCCCTCTTCCGTCACCCCGATATCGCCGAGCTGCGCGACCGCGACGAGGAGGACCCGCTGGAGGTGCAGGCGCAGGAGCTGGGCATCAACAATTATGTCAAGCTGACCGGCAACATCGGCTGCGTGGTGAACGGCGCCGGCCTGGCGATGGCGACGATGGACGCGATCAAGCTGGTCGGGCGGCGACCCGGCCAACTTCCTCGACATCGGCACGGTGAACGACGTCGCCCGCGTGGTCAACGCGTTCCAGATACTGACCACCGACCCGGAGGTGAAGGCGATCCTCATCAACATCTTCGGGGGGATGGCCCGCGTCGACATCATCGCCCAGGGGATCGTGGAGGCGCACAAGCAGATGAAGATCGACGTGCCGGTCGTCGTGCGTCTGGCGGGGACGAACGTCGCGGAGGGGGAGCGCATCTTGGCAGACATCGACTTCCCCCTGATCCGCGCCATCGATCTCGCTGAGGCCGCGAAGAAGGCGGTTGCGGCCGCCAACTGACAGGAGGACTGAATTGGAGCCACGTCCCTCGATAGACATGCTCGTGCCGCTGCTGGCGCTCCCGCCGGTTGAGCCGCATCTGGAGCGCATGAAGGAGCAGGGGATCGTGGTCCGCCGGCCCAAGGTGTGGGAAGGACCCTGGGTGCGGGAGTTCATAACAAGTCAGTTCCTCGCTATCTGGGCAGAGGAGGCCAGCGTCGCCTTCGCCAACAAGCCCATCTCCGAGTTCATCGCCCTGGACGGGGCGAAGATCGTCGGCTTCGCCGCCTACGAGTGCACCTATCGCGGCCTGTTCGGCCCCACGGGGGTGGACCCGGCGTATCGAAATCGCGGCATCGCGGCGGCGCTGCTCCTGAAGTGCCTGTGGTCGATGCGGGAGATGGGGTACATCTACGCGATCATAGGCCTGGCTGGGCCGCGGGAGTTCTTCGAGAAGAGCTGCGGCGCTATTGCGGTGCCCGACGACTGGCCCCGGTACATATTCGAAGGATAGCGAGTTGAGCATTCTCGTCGATTCCAGCACACGCGTCGTCGTCCAGGGGATCACGGGCCGCGAAGGCAGCTTCCAGGCCCGTCGCTGCATCGAGTACGGGACGAAGGTGGTGGCAGGGGTCACGCCCGGGCGCGGCGGCGAGACGGTGGAAGGGGTGCCGGTCTTCAACACCGTCCGGCAGGCAGTGGAATCGACAGGCGCCGACTGCAGCCTCATCTTCGTGCCGGCGGCGGGCGCGGCCGACGCGGTGCTCGAAGCGAAGGACGCCGGAATACCGCTCATCGTCTGCATCACCGAGGGCATCCCTACCCAGGACATGGTGATGGTGAAGCGCCAGCTCGCGGGCAGCGGCGTCCGCATGGTCGGGCCGAACTGCCCCGGGGTGATCACGCCCGGCCAGTGCAAGGTCGGGATCATGCCGGGAGACGTCTTCTCGCCGGGGAGGGTCGGCGTCGTGTCGCGCAGCGGGACGCTGGTCTACGAGGCAGTCGATCAGCTCACGCGCCTGGGGATCGGCCAGTCGACCTGCGTCGGCGCGGGAGGCGACCCTATCATCGGCATGAGCCTGCGGGAGGTGCTGGAGCTGTTCGAGGCCGATCCGGATACGGCAGCGGTCGTGCTCGTCGGCGAGATCGGCGGCAGCCAGGAGCAGGAGGCGGCGGAGTTCGTCAAGGCGAAGATGACGAAGCCGGTCGTCGCGTTCATCGCCGGCAGCACGGCGCCGCCGGGGCGTCGCATGGGGCACGCCGGAGCGATCATCGCCGGGAACGCGGGGACGGCGCAGGCGAAGAAGGATGCGCTGGCAGCGGCAGGCGCGACGATCTGTGAGAGCCCGGCCGAGATCGGCGTCACGATGCAACACGTCCTCTTGGGCATCTAGGTAGTCGAGGAAGGAGCCAACTGTGAGCAAGCGGACAGAGGTCGCGGAGCAGTTCATCAGCCTGGTGCGGGCCAAGCAGTTTGGGGAAACGGCGGCAATTCTCGCGGAGAACGTGGTGCTGACGGTGCCGGGGATCGGCCCCATCGAGGGGAGGGGCGGCGTCGAGGCGGCACTGCGCATGGCGTCGGAGAGCGGGCGCGGCCTGGAGACGGGTCGGTTGGCCGGCTCCCCGCGAAGAGGCGGACGGGACGGTGGTGCTGGCCGGCAAGGCGCCTCCCGGGCTGCTCGGCATCGTCGCCAAGCTGCTGAAGAAGCAGGTGGCGGTCACTATCACCTGCGCCTTCGCCGACGACGACAAGATAGCCAAGCTGGACATAGTCACAGCCTGAGCCGCCGGCTGACGGCGCACCCACCGTCCAGATCGAGGAAAGGCGATAGGGGTCGCTCCTCTTGCCGGTGGACGCCGGGCGGGCGCTGCCGGCAGGCAGGCGGGTGGGAACACCCGACGCGCTCTAGCCGATAAACGTCCACCGCCGCACATCGGGCGAGACTTCTGACCTGCGCCACACCGATTCAGCGGCCTTGAAAGCGCCCTCTACCCGTGTTAAGATCGGGTCTCGCGGAGGGATCGCATAGTGGTCTAGTGCGGCCGCCTGCTAAGCGGTTACCCTGGGAAACCGGGGTCATGGGTTCGAATCCCATTCCCTCCGCCATCTTGACCGAGGACAGATGTTTGCCCCTCTCAGGTAGGGGCTTCTTTTTCGAGGTGGGGACTCAGGTGCGATACCACATCTGGACGATGGGCTGTCAGATGAACCAGGCCGACTCGGCGAAGCTGGCCGCGGGGCTCGACCGCCTGGGGCACGAGCCGGTGGACAGCCCGGAGGAGGCCGACCTGGTGGTTGTCAATACCTGCGTCGTCCGCGAGCACGCCGAGAGACGGGCGGTCAGCAAGCTTGGGGAGCTCAAACGGCTGAAGGCAGGACGGAACGGACTCAAGGTCGTCCTCACCGGCTGTCTCGTCGGGCCACGCACGGCGGAGCTCCAGCGGCGGTTCCCCTATGTCGACGTGTTCGCGCCGCCACAGGCCTTCGCCGACATCATCACCGCAATCGACCGAGATGACGGCGCCGCCTGCTCGCCTGACTTCTGGACAGCAACGTTTCCCGCGCCGGCGGGGCCGACCGCCTACGTGCCGGTTATCCACGGCTGCAACAAGTTCTGCACCTACTGCATCGTCCCCTACAGGCGGGGCCGCGAGCGCAGCCGTCCCATGGCCGAGCTCCACCGCGAGGTGGAACACCTGGTCGCCGGCGGGGTCCGGGAGGTGACGCTCCTCGGGCAGTCGGTGGAGGCATACGGCCGCGACCTGCCTGCACGCTGACCTGCCTACCGGACAGGCTGACCTCGCCGACCTCATGCGCGACCTGCACGAGATCGAGGGCCTAGAGCGCATTCGCTTCCTCACGTCGTACCCGGCGGACGTGACGGACCGGATCATCGATGCGGTAGCCGAGCTGCCCAAGGTGTGCGAGTGCTTCAGCCTGCCGCTTCAGTCGGGCGACGACGAGGTGCTGGCGCGAATGCGGCGCGGCTACACGACAGAGGAGTACCGGGCCGTCGTCGAGCGCATCCGGCGCCGGATCCCCGAGGCGGCGATCACCACGGACATCATCGTCGGCTTCTGCGGCGAGACGGACGAGCAGTTCCAGCACAGCTACGACCTACTGGAGGAATTGCGATTCGACAAGGTGCATGTGGCCGCCTACTCGCCGCGGCCGGGCACGATAGCCGCGCGGACGATGGCAGACGACGTGCCGGCAGAGGTGAAGGCGGCGCGTCTGCAGGCGGTGGAGTCGCTGGAGGCGCGAATCGCCGGCGAGATAAACGCCGGGCTCGCGGGAAGCGTCCAGGAGGTGCTGGTGGAGGAGCAGCGCAAGGGCAAGTGGAGCGGACGCGCCCGCTCCGATAAGCTGGTGCACTTTACAGGCGACTGCCGGATCGGCGACGTGGTCAGTGTGCGCATAGAGAAGACGAGTCCCTGGTCACTCCAGGGCAAGGTAATTGCCGAGGGCTAGAGACGTGACAGGGAAGACAGCCTCCAACAAGCGTGCGGACGCCCACCAGCCTACTGTAGCGGTCTTCGTCGTGATCTTCACGGTGCACGAGCAGGGCCTGAAGGTCCTCCTCATCCGGCGCGGCGGCGAGCCGTTCAAGGGGTGGTGGGCGATACCGGGCGGACGCCTGGGCACGGACGAGACACTGGACGAGGCGGCGGCGCGCAAACTGGTCGAGGAGACGGGAGTCCGCGACGTCTACTTGGAGCAGCTCTATACGTTCGGCGACCTGGACAAGACCACGCCGGCCGGAGCGGTGGCAATCGGCTACTTCGCTCTGGTGAACTACGACAGCGTCAGCCTGCCGGAGCGAGAGGACTGGCCGACGGCCTGGTTTTCGATAGATGAACTGCCTGCATCTCCGGCAGGCAAACTGGAACTCGCCTTCAACAACAAGGACGTGCTCGACTACGCCCTGCGCCGGCTACGCTACAAACTGGAGTACACAAACGTCGCCTACAGCCTTCTGCCGCCCTACTTCACGATGAGCCAGCTTCAGACGGTGTACGAGTCGATTGCGGGAAAGAAGCTGGACAAGCGCAACTTCCGAAAGCGCGTCCTGGCGCTGGGCATCGTCAAGCCGACGGAGAAGACGGTACTCTTCGGGGCGCACCGGCCGGCCAAGCTCTATACGTTCTCTTCCCGGCAGCCGCAGATCATCTAGCGCCCAGCGACCAGACTTGCACGGCTTCCAGCCTCAATTCCCTGCGCTCCTGCTATTGACAAACAGACTAAGCTGTGGTAAGTTAGTGTACACATAACACTAACATCCAGGCTTGGAGTGCAGCGGTACTGCCCTCCTGGGAGGTCGAATCGATGGTGAAGGAAGCTGTCTCCCCCTCGGTGGACCTCTGTGAAGATAGCCGCCCGCTGGCGACGGTCCCTCTGCAAGAGGAGCGGTCGTTGCCATTCTGGCAGCGGGACATCCCTTCCGAATACGGCTCGCTGACGGTGCCCGAACTCAGCGAGCGGATCGCGGCAGCGAAGGCGACGCTGGGCAAGCGGGTGATCATACCGGGGCACCACTACCAGCGGGAGGAGATCATCCGCTTCGCCGACGTGCGCGGGGACTCCTTCAAGCTGGCACAATATGCGGCTCGCAACCCGGATGCCGAGTACATCGTCTTCTGCGGCGTTCACTTCATGGCAGAGAGCGCCGACATCCTCAGCGCCCCTCATCAGAAGGTTATCCTCCCCAACATGGCGGCGGGCTGCTCGATGGCGGACATGGCGACGCCACGGGATGTGCTCTCCTGCTGGCAGGAACTGACGGACGCCGGCCTCGCCGATGACACGCTGCCGGTGACATACATAAACTCGGCCGCCTCGCTGAAAGCGTTCTGCGGCGAGCGAGGCGGCGCCGTCTGCACCTCCAGCAACGCCCCCGCAATCGTGCGCTGGGCGCTGGAGCGCAAGAAGCGCGTCCTCTTCTTCCCCGACCAGCACCTGGGCCGGATCACGGGTCTGGACATGGGCATTCCTCTCGACGAGATGCCGGTGTGGAACTACGCGCTGCGGCCCGGCAGTCTGGGCGGGAATACGCTCGAAGACCTGCAACGGAGCCGGATCATCCTGTGGAAGGGGTACTGCAGCGTCCACCAGCGCTTTACGGTGGAGCAGGTGCGGCAGGCGCGGGCGAGATTCCCCGATGTGAAGGTGGTCGTCCACCCAGAGTGCGCGCTGGATGTGATCCGGGAGGCGGACTGCTACGGCTCCACTGAATACATAATCAAGACCGTATCTGGGGCTCCAGCCGGGAGTCACTGGGCCGTGGGTACGGAGATCAACCTGGTAAGCCGGCTGGCCCGCGAGAACCCCGACAAGACGGTCTTCTGCCTCGACCATGAGGTCTGCCCCTGCTCCAGCATGTACCGTATTCACCCCGCCTATCTCTGTTGGGTGCTGGAGCGCTTAGTAGCAGGCGAGGTGGTGAACCAGGTGCAGGTGGAGCCGGAGACGGCCCGCTGGGCCAAGCTGGCGCTGGAACGAATGCTGGCGATAACGTAGCCCGCTATTGCGCGCCGGACGGCGCCCGCTGAGGGGACAGGGAATCGTGCCTCAATACGACTATGTCATCGTCGGCTCCGGCATCGCCGGGACTTTTCGCCGCCCTCCTCGCGCGCAACCACGGCAGCGTTCTGATCCTCACCAAGGGCTCCATCGACGAGTGCAACACGAAGTACGCCCAGGGTGGTATCGCCGCGCCCGTGGGCCGAGACGACTCGCCGGAGCTTCATTTCAAAGACACTGTTGCCGCCGGCGCCGGCCTGGTAGACGAGGAGGCAGCCCATATCCTGACGGAGGAGGCGACGAGCCGCATCGCCGACCTGGCGCACTTCGGCGTGCCCTTCGATAGCGCCCACGGCGAGGTGATGCTGGCCCGCGAAGGGGCTCACAGCCGGGCGCGCGTCCTTCATGCCGGCGGCGACTCCACCGGCGCCCACATCGAGCTATCGCTCAGCCGCCTCGCCCAGATGTCGCGAATAACGATCCGGGAATACTGTCTGGCAGAGGAAATGCTGGTAGAGGGCGGCTCTGTCCGGGGGGTTAGGGCGCTGGACTCCCGCACCCACAAGCGCACCGAGTTTGCCTGTCGCTCCCTTATCCTAGCGACAGGCGGCTGCGGCCATCTCTACAAGGTGAGCACGAACCCGGATGTGGCCACGGCCGACGGCGTCGCCCTGGCTTACCGAGCCGGCGCCGAGATCATGGACATGGAGTTTATCCAATTCCACCCGACGGCCCTGCGAATGCCGGGCGCGCCGGTGTTCCTCATCTCGGAGGCCGTCCGCGGCGAAGGAGGGATGTTGCGCAACACCGAGGGGCGAGCCTTCATGGCCGACTATCACCCGCAAGGGGACCTGGCGCCGCGTGACGTCGTGGCGCGGGCGATCCTGGAGCAGATGACGATGGAGGGCAGCGATCACGTGTTCTTGGACGTGACCAACCTGCCGCCGCAGCAGGTGAGCTCGCGATTCCCCCAGATCTACCGCTTCTGCCTCGACCACGGCCTGGACATCACTAAAGAGCCGATACCGGTGTCGCCGGCGGCCCACTACATGATGGGCGGCGTGCGCACCAATACCTGGGGCGAGACGAACCTGCGCGGTCTCTATGCCTGCGGCGAGGTCGCCTGCACGGGTGTCCACGGGGCGAACCGGCTGGCCAGCAACTCCCTACTGGAGACGGTCGTCTTCACCAAGCGGGCCATCGAGCGGACAGTGAACGGCGAAGGGCCGGACCCGTTGCCCTCCCAAGCGACCGCCCTGCCGAACGTCGAGGCGAGCCTGCCCACACCGCAAAGCCGGGAGGCGCCGCCGCTGGACAGGTCGCGGCTACAGGGTCTGATGTGGGACGAGGTCGGTATCATTCGCAGCGGGGAGTCGCTGTCGCGGGCGCGGGCGACGCTGGCTGCCTGGGAAGCGTCGCTGGGGTCTCCGTCCGACCGGCCATCTCACGAACTAGGCAACTTGCTGCTGGCGGGCCGGCTGGTCACGGAGGCGGCGCTGATGCGAGAGGAGAGCCGGGGCGCCCACTATCGCACGGACTTCCCGAAGCCAAGCGAGTCGTGGCGCCGCCACATCGTGTTTCGCAAAGATGGCTAGAGATATGCAGACGCAATTGGATGACGAATACCTGCGCCGCATCGTCGAGGTGGCTCTGATAGAGGACGGCGCCGGAGATGACATCACAACCGACGCCCTCGTACCTCCCGATCTGACGGGAAGCGCGGTGATAATCGCTAAGGAGGCGGGGGTCGTCGCAGGTCTGCCTGTTGCCGCCGCTGTTTTCGGTGCCGCTGACCCCTCACTCAGCTTCCAGCCGCGGGTATCCGATGGGGCGCGGGTGACCGCAGGGGACACTCTGGCAGAGGTCGAGGGACGGGTAGCGTCCATTCTGAACGGCGAGCGGGTGGCGCTCAACTTCCTGCAACGGCTATCCGGCATCGCTACGGCGACGGCGCGCCTCGTGGACGCAGTCGCAGGGCTACCCACGCGCATCCTCGACACGCGGAAGACGACGCCCGGCCTGCGTCCTCTGGAGCGATACGCCGTGCGCATGGGGGGCGGGCAGAACCATCGCTACAATCTCGCCGACGGCATCCTGGTGAAGGACAACCACTGGCAGGCAATGCGCGCTCAGGGCATCGACATTGGAGATGCGATCCGCCAACTGCGAGCGAAGGCGCGCCAAGGGCTGCGCATCGAAGTCGAGGTGACGTCGGTCGAAGAGGCGAAGGAGTCGCTGGCGGCGGGCGCCGACATCCTCCTCCTCGACAACATGGGGCTGGAAGAGATGCGGCAGGTGGTGGAGATGGCACGCGGACGCGCCCTGACCGAGGCATCGGGAGGGATCACGCTGGAGACCGTACGAGCCGTCGCGGAGACGGGGGTGGACTACATATCGGTGGGGGCGCTGACGCACTCGGCGCCCGCCCTGGACATCAGCCTGGAATTGCAGCCCTTGTCGACGTAGCTGAATGCGAAAGGCTTTCCAGCCTCGGCCATCAGTCTCCGCCTGCGGCCGGGCATCGAAGGCGCGGTCTAGGCACGAGTCCCGACCCTACCGCACTCGGATAATGGGACCGTCACTGGTAGACGACGACGCGGGTCCCGTACGTCGCGAACTCCCAGAAGAAGCTAGCATCGTTGTAGAGCATTCCCACGCAGCCGTGGCTGGAGGCGACGTTGCCGAAGTAGCTGATGGGCCGCCAGTAGTTGGAGTGGAGCGCTACCTCCGGATAGAAGTACTGGGAGAAATGGACATCCTCCAAGTAGTAGCCATCGGGATCGTCACGGGGGATGCCGACGGTCTCCGAGTCCATCGTCTCTTTTTCCACGCGGTAGTTGATGCGGAAATCGCCCAAGGGTGTCTCGAAGCCGGGCGCGCCGGTCGTCACGAGGGCGACGTGCGCCGCCTTGCCGCCGATGAAGGCGTAGGCCCGCTGCGTCGTAACGCTGACGGCGATCCAGCGCTCCTCCGGGCCGTAGGCGACGCCGGGCGGCGGGACGGCATAGGGCAGCTCAGCGAGAGCAACCTCTTCGGGAGCGGGCTCAGGCGTTGGCGTAGGCTCCGGCGTGGGCGTGGGTGAGGGATGCAACCGGGCATCTTCGGTCGCGAGGGCAGCGTGAAGCCGGAAGACGTCGCCCTGGTCTTCCTTCACGTCCCAGCGGGCGTCAGCGGGAGAAGCGCCGGCCTGCGCAGCCGACGGTGAACTCTCCCAATCCCTGCAACCCGAGTAGGAAGAGGGCGGGGAGAACAAAGGCGCCTACTATCAGTAGTGCAGGAATCGACGAGCGCAGCAGACGGGACCGCGACATCTTCAGCAACCTCAGGAGTATGGAGAAACGCCATCCATAACAAGTATACAAGGAAAGGATCGAGGGCGTCTATCCTCTTCGTGGGCGCTCTAATTCGCCGCTATCGAGGATAATCGTGACGGGGCCGTCGTTGAGGATCTCCACGAGCATGTGCGCCCCGAAGCGGCCTCCGGCCACCCGCACTCCCATATCCCTAAGGACAGCCTCGAACCCGGCCACCAGAGGCTCCGCCTCCTCAGGCGGCGCCGCGTTGGTGAAGCTGGGACGGCGTCCCTTGCGGCTGTCGGCGAGAAGGGTGAACTGGCTGATCACCAGCGCCTCGCCGCCGGTGTCGAGGAGGGAGAGATTGAAGCGGCCTTCGGCGTCGCTGAAGATGCGGAGACCGGCTGTCTTTTCGGCGAGGCGGCGGGCATCGTCAGGCGTGTC
Organism: uncultured Chloroflexia bacterium; assembly: GCA_963763495.1. Taxonomy (GTDB): domain Bacteria; phylum Chloroflexota; class Dehalococcoidia; order DSTF01; family JALHUB01; genus DAOUEO01. The sequence continues at coordinate 203,969 of CAVXOY010000018.1, read as the reverse complement.
GCCCTGGGCGACGCCGAGCAGCACTGCAAGGCCGGGGCCGATGCTGCCGACGGTCTCGCCATCAACCGATACGGAGGCTTTGCTGACGCGTTGAATGACGGCTTTCAAGAGGACGCCTCTAACCGGCGGCGGCAGCCTCTGGGGATTTGTCGACTGCTGGCTCCGGGTTTGTCCGGCTCCGATTTCTTTGAGGCGTCAGCGGCGGTCACGGACTTCACTTGCTCGCTGGGAGGCGAATAGCTGGAGCCCTTGCGGTTGTCTGTCACATAGAACCCTGAGGTCTTGAACAGTATGGGCGGCGGATAGAGGATGCGACGGGCCTCCTCGCCGCAACGCGGACAGCTCTGGAGAGCGGGAGCGTCAAAACCCTCGCGGGTTTCGTACTGATAGCCGCATCCGGAGCAGCAATACTCATACGTAGGCAATTAAGGAAGACCTCCTGAGAACAGTTGACAGATTCTACTGTAGACAGGGCATGCCTTACGAGCAAGTCAGAGGCGACGCCATGCAGTCGCTCGGGTATCCGTCAGACCGGGGACAGAATAGGGTTGGAGAGCGACCGACTTACTGAGCACGGTCGGTTGACGCCCTTTTTGCTGCCTTGCTACACTTGTTCCGCAAGAGGGCAGACAGGTGCGACGATTTCTTCTCGGGCTGGCGTTTCTCATCGTCGTCGCGGGCTCCTGCAGCGACGGCTCACCTGAGCCGGCGAACAGCCCACCCGCCGAGCCCACGTTGAATGGGCCGTCTGACGGCGCAGCAAACGCCTCGATCTCTCCCACGCTCGATGCCACCGTCTCTGACCCGGACGGTGACCCTTTGACAGTGACATTCTACGGACGCGTCAAAGCGGCCCCGCCTCCCTTCACTCTCGTCGTGATTCCAGACACTCAGTACTACGTCGCCGATCCATCGCAGTCAGCGACGTTCGGGGCGCAAACCCAGTGGGTAGTAGATACGAAGGACGCGCTCAATACCGTGTTCGTCAGCCACCTGGGCGACATCGTCGAGCACAAAGACCAGGTTGAGCAGGAATGGATTGACGCCGCCAAGTACATGGCTACCCTCGACGACAACGATGTGAAGAGCAACGTCGCTCCGGGCAATCATGACATGAGCTCAAACAGAGTCGCCGCGATGTTTGATCGGTATTTCCCGGTCAGCCGCTACGAAGGCTTCAGTTGGTACGGCGGCTATATGGGAAAGGACGCCACGCTAGACCCGGTCGACCACGGCAATATGAACAACTACGAGCTCTTCTCGGTCGGCTCGCTCGACTTCATTATCATCCACCTCGAACCGGATATCCCCAACTACGCGCTGGACTGGGCAGACCGAATACTCAAGGCGAACCCCAACCGGCGCGCCATCATCAGCACTCATGCCTTCTTGTACACATCGGGCGTCCGGCCGGCGATGCCGACCTCTGGATTTGACGGCGGGAACTCCGCTGAGGCGATCTGGCAACGACTGGTCAAGCCGAACTGCAACGTCTTTCTAGTCCTCAACGGGCACTTCCCGGGGGAAGGGCGACGAACCGACCCGAATGACTGCGGCGAACCGGTCCACCAAGTCGTTCAGGACTATCAGTCAAGGGCGAACGGCGGCGACGGCTGGTTGAGGTATTTCACTTTCAAACCGGACGAAAACAAGATATACGCGTACACCTACTCGCCGACCCGCAACGGCGGCCTCGGCGAATTCGAGACAGACGCCAGCAGTCAATTCACCCTGGACTACGACATGGGGAGCGACGGCGAGTTCGAGGTCATCGCGACGAACGTGGGAGTAGCGTCCAGCAGCAATACTTCGGCCGTGTGGCAGGACTTGTCTCCGGGAGCCCAATACGAGTGGTATGTCGCGATAGATGACGGCACCCAGACCACATTAGGGCCTGTTTGGACGTTGACAACGAGTGCTTCGTCCCAATGACTTGCTCCCACTGGGCGTTCGCGTTGTCCCCCTTCTGTCTCACATCTCCTGAAAACCTACAGCCATTGCCCGTCGGCGGCGGCATATGCTATAGTAGATTGCCCTCGCCCGCCCCTTTCCGCCTCGAAGCAGGCAAAGCGGGCGGGCTCTTGCAGTTAGCATAGCGTCCTCGCTCGACGGGGCAATAGGTAGGAGGAGCATTGGCAGCACCAGTAAGCATGAAGTCGCTTCTCGAAGCGGGTGTCCACTTTGGCCACCAGACCCAACGCTGGGACCCCCGTATGCGGACCTACATATTCACGGAACGCAACGGCATCCACATCATCGACTTGCAGCAGACCGTTCAGCACCTGACCAGGGCTTGCGACTTCGTGCGCGACTTGGTAGCGAGCGGGAAGAACATCCTCTTCACCGGCACCAAGAGGCAGGCGCAGGAATCCATCGAGTCGGAAGCCAAGCGCTGCCTTATGCCTTATGTCACCAATCGCTGGCTGGGCGGCACCCTCACCAACTTCTCTACGATCCAGGGCCGTATCGATCACTTGGCGCGCCTCGAGGACACTAAGGCCCGCGGTGAGCACGAGCGCCTGCCGAAGAAGGAGGGCCTCAAGCTGGACAAGGAGATCGAGCGGCTGAACCGGCACTTCGGCGGCATCAAGGAGATGACACAGATTCCCTCCGCCATCTTCATCGTCGATACCACAGCAGAGCGTATCGCCATCGCCGAGTCCCGCCGCCTGGGAATCCCGATCGTGGCGATGGTGGACACTAACGGCAACCCCGACGAGGTGGACTACCCGATCCCGTCGAATGACGACGCCATCCGGGCGGTGAGGCTGATCACTTCGCGAATAGCCGACGCCGCTCTGGAGGGGCTGACGCTGCGGGAGTACTCCCCCGACGAGGCAGACATTCTGGCCGGGGGAACATACAGCGCCTCCCCTGAGGAGCCGGCGCCCGTAGAGGCGAGCGCGGCTGCCCCAGAGGGAGAGGCACCAACCTCCGAGGAATCGACGACAGAGCCGCCGGCAGACGCGGTGATCACGGAAGCGGTCAGCGCGGAAGAGGCACCGGCGGAGCAGGCATAGAGGTAGAAGGGACCGCATAAGTGGAGATTTCTGCAGCACAGATTAAGGCGCTAAGAGAGAAGACAAACGCCGGTGTTATGGACTGCAAGCGAGCCCTGGCGGAAGCCGGCGGCGATCAAGAGAAGGCGGCGTTGATCCTGCGCGAGCGGGGTCTCACTATGGCTGAGAAGAAGGCCCACCGCTCGACGGAGCAGGGGCTGGTAGAGTGCTACATCCACGCCGGTGGCAGGATAGGGGCGATGGTCGAGGTGAACTGCGAGACAGACTTTGTCGCCCGCACGGATGCTTTCCGCGCCCTCGTCCGCGAACTGGCGATGCAGGTCGCGGCGATCGGCCCTCTCGCCGTATCGGAGGAGGAGCTTCCGCCCGATACGGAGGGCCCCGTCGAAGAGACGTGTTTGCTCAAACAGCCGTATATCCGCGATTCCTCGCGGTCGGTCCAGGACATCGTAAACGACGTCATCGCCAAGACAGGCGAGAACGTCCGGGTTCGCCGGTTCGCACGATTCGAACTAGGGAACTAGGCCGCCTATGGCCGAGTCCGGCTACAGCAGAGTCCTCCTCAAGCTGAGCGGCGAGGCTCTCGCCGGAGGAGGCCGCTTCGGTATTGACATCCCCACTCTCACTCTGGTATCCGAGAAGATAGCGGCAGCCCACGCGACCTGTCAGCAGATGGCGATCGTGGTGGGCGCCGGTAATTTCCTGCGGGGCGCGCTGGTGAGCCAGGACGAGGGCGGTATGCAACGCGCTACCGCCGACTACGCCGGTATGCTGGCGACTATCATCAACTCGCTCGCCCTTCAGGACTCGCTGGAGCGAATGGGCCTCAGCGTGCGCATACAGTCGGCGCTCGACATCGGGAGAGTGGCGGAGTCTTACTCCCGCAGGCAGGCGCTGGCACATCTGGCGGAGGGCCGCGTCGTCGTCTTCGCAGCGGGCACGGGCAACCCCTATTTCACAACCGATACCGCCGCCGCTCTGCGCGCCATCGAGATCGAGGCACAGGCCCTGCTGGCAGTGAAAAACAAGGTGGACGGGGTATACGAGGCCGACCCGGCGAAGGATCCCGGTGCCCGCCGCTTTGCGACGCTGAGCTACGATGACGCTCTGAGCCGGCGCCTGAAGGTGATGGACAGCGCGGCCTTTTCTCTGTGTCGGGAGAATAACCTGCCCATCGTCGTCTTCGACCTGATGGCCCCGGAGAGCATCGCGCGGGCAGTGCGGGGAGAGAAGATCGGGACTCTGGTCAGCAATACTGAGACGGCGCTAGCGTAGTCTCAGCCATCGCAGCCTTCCTGGGCAACAAACAAACGCGGTATCTTGCAAGCAACTTTGGAGGGGTAGGCCACCGATGATCGATGAAGCCATTGCCGACGCCGAACAGCGGATGAAGAAGGCGGTCGCAGCACTGCAGCGGGAGCTGGACGCGATACGCACGGGCCGAGCGAGGCCCAGCCTGGTGGAGCAGCTCAAGGTAGACCACTATGACAGCACCCTTCCTCTAAACCAATTGGCGACGATCAGCGCCCCAGAGGCCCGGCTGCTCGTCATCCAGCCGTGGGACCGGCAGGCTCTGGGCGCGATCGAGAAGGCGATCCAGAAGTCGGACCTGGGGCTGAACCCGATAAACGACGGCCACACCATCCGCCTGGCCATTCCGCAGTTGACGGAGGACAGACGCAAGGAACTGGTGAAGTCGGTGCACAAGAAGGTTGAGGAGGGTCGGGTAGCAGTACGCAACATCCGCCGCCACTGCCACGACGGGCTCCGTCTCTTGGACAAGGACAAGAAGATCTCGGAGGACGACGACCACAGGGCCCAGGAGCAGTTGCAGAAGCTCACGGACCGCTTCATCGAAGAGATAGACAAGGTGGGGAGAGAGAAGGAAGCGGAGCTGCTGGAGGTGTAGCCTGCCGTCCACCCTATCCCCAAAGGAGCGCGGCAGCCTCGTCATGACGGCAGCGCCAGAACCATCCCCAAGAAAACGGCAAGAGACCGGATGATCTCCCGACCCACGTCGCCATCATCATGGACGGCAACGGCCGCTGGGCCAAGGAGCGGGGGTTATCGCGCCAAGCCGGGCACCGGGCGGGCACCGAGAACATCCGCCGCATCATCGAGTACCTGGGCAACCGAGGCGTGCCCTATCTAACCCTCTACGCCTTCTCCACTGAGAACTGGCAGCGGCCGCGGGCTGAGGTGAGCGCGCTCATGCGGCTCGTCGGCACGGTCATCAAGCGAGAGATACGGGAGCTGCACGCGAAGGGCGCCCGGCTGCTTCATCTGGGGAACCTCGACCGCCTGCCGTCGGAACTGCGAAGGCAGGTCGTGGACGCGGTGGAACTGACCAAGGAGAATCGACGGATAACAGTCGCGATAGCCTTCGACTACGGAGGGCGGGCGGAGATCGTGGAGGCGGCGCGACGGATCGCGGCGGAGGGCTTGCCGCCGGAGAAGATAACCGAGGAGAGCTTCGGGTCGTATCTGTACACGGCGGGCCTGCCCGACCCGGACCTGATCATCCGCACGGCGGGGGAGATGCGTCTCTCCAATTTCCTTATCTGGCAGGCGGCCTACGCGGAGTACTACTCGACGCCCATCTACTGGCCTGACTTCGGGGCGGAGGAGATGGAGAAGGCTCTCCAGGCTTACAGCCAGCGGGAGCGACGCTTCGGCGGAGTCAAGGCGAAGAAGAAAGACAAGAGCTAGTCAGCGGGCTAGGTTCGAGAGCGTTTTGGAGAGCAGCGGCGGATGCTGAAACTACGGATCGCTACCGGGATCGTCGGCATTCCTCTTGTTGTCTTGCTCATCTGGACCGGCGACCGCTGGTTCGCCGGGGTCGTGGCAGCCATCCTCCTGGTGGCAACGCTGGAGTTCCAGACAGCGCGGGGCGTCTGGCTGCGGCCGCTGGCCCTGATCGCCGCGGCGTCCTCCGCCGCTCTGGCGGGGGCAGCCCACGCCGGCGGCGAGTGGATGAACTGGTTCCTGATCGGCGTCATCGTCATACCCCTCATCTGGGTCACCCTTTTCAGCGAGACTTCCGAGGCGCTCCCCGACTGGCTGTGGACCGTGGGCAGCGTCCTCTATCTAGGATGGCTGGGCAGCCATCTGATACTGCTCCGTGACGTAGGAGAGGGACGCGACTGGGTCTACCTGACGGTCTTCTCGACGTTTGCCTGCGACACGTCGGCGTACTTCGTGGGAAGGGCGATCGGCCGGCACCACCTAGCGCCGACGATAAGCCCGGGGAAGACGGTAGAGGGCGCGATCGGCGGCTTCGTATTTGGAGCCGCGGCCGTCATCTTGCTCAACTACTTCCTGGGGCTGCGCAAGGAAGCCGCGCTGATCATCCCCCTCGCCCTGTTGCTGCCGCTGGCGGCCCAGATCGGCGACCTCGTCGAGTCGAAGCTGAAGCGGAGCATGGAGATCAAGGACGCGAGCCAGCTTGTCCCCGGCCACGGGGGGCTCATGGACCGGCTCGACAGCGTCCTCCTCACGACCATCGTGGTATACTACTACGTAAGGTGGGTACTTCCGTAACAGGCCTCGCCATACTCGGTTCCACAGGGTCGATAGGGCGCCAGACCCTCGACGTGGTACGGGGGCTGCGCGGACGCTTTCGAGTCGTCGGCCTAGCCGCCGGGCGCAACGTTACCCTTCTCGAAGAGCAGGCGCGCGAATTCTCTCCCAAGCTCATCTGCTGTGAAGGAAACGAACACGCCTCCAAGAGCGTTATTAGTCTAGGAGGCGCTGCCTCGTCGTCCCTGGAGGAGATGGCCACCCATCCCGATGTCGATGTCGTCGTGGTGGCCACAGCCGGGAAGGCCGGCCTGTTGCCGACTCTGGCGGCCCTCGCGGCGGGCAAGGTTGTCGCCCTGGCCAACAAGGAAGCGCTGGTCATGGCGGGAAAGATCGTCGCTCAGGCGGCGGCCCGCGGCAAGGGCGAGATAAGGCCCATCGACAGCGAGCACAGCGCCGTTTGGCAGTGCCTGCGGGGAGAGCGGAAGACGGATGTCAGCCGCATTATCCTCACCGCATCGGGGGGCGCCTTTAGGGACAAGAGCCAAGATGAGCTAAGGCTGGTGACGCCGGAGCAGGCCCTGCGCCATCCAACGTGGCAGATGGGGCGGAAGATAACAATCGATTCGGCGACGCTGCTCAACAAGGGGCTGGAGGCAATCGAGGCGCGCTGGCTGTTTGACGTGCCGCTGGACAGGATCGAGATCGTGATGCACCGGGAGAGCATTGTCCATTCGTTTGTGGAGTTCGGGGACGGCTCGCTGAAAGCCCAACTCGGCCTCCCCGACATGCGGCTGCCGATCCAGTACGCCCTGTGCTACCCGGAGCGGCTACCGTTGCCATCCGCGACCCGCCTCGACGTGACGCAGGCCGGCGACCTCCACTTCGAGAAGCTGGATTTGCGCCGCTATCCCTGTCTGGCGCTGGCGCTGGAGGCGGGGCACCGCGGCGGGACATATCCGGCGGTACTCGCGGCGGCCGATGAGGTGGCGGTGGAACGCTTTCTCGCCGGGCACATCCGCTTCACCGACATCCCGCAGGTGATCAAAGATACGTTGGACGAACACGACAGCATACCCGACCCCGACTTGGATGGGATACTGGCGGCCGACGCCTGGGCACGGGCACGGGCCGAAGATTTGGTGAGGGCAAAGGCATGAGCGTTATCCTACATTCGGTCCTACCTTTCCTAGTCATCATCATCTGCCTGGTGCTGGCCCACGAGATCGGGCACTTCGTGGCGGCCAAGCTATCGGGCGTGGGAGTGCTGGAGTTCGGTGTCGGCTTCCCGCCTCGAGTTTGGGCATTCAAGCGCGGGGGAACGGAATACTCCATCAACGCCCTGCCCTTGGGCGGGTTCGTGCGCATGATCGGCGAGGAGGACCCGTCTCATCCTGACAGCTTGGCCTCGAAATCGCCGCTGAAAAGGGTGTTTGTCCTGTCGGCGGGGGCATTCATGAACTTCGTTCTGGCTATTCTCCTCTTCTCTGTGGGCTTCATGATCCCGCGCGAGGTCCCGGTGGGGCGGCCGGTAATCGCCGCGGTGGCAGCGAGCTCACCAGCGGAGGCGGCGGGGCTACAAAGCGGCGACGTGATCTACAAGATCAACGGCCGCGACATCAACAACGTCCCCGACGCCGGCTACAATATCCGTCTCAACCTGGGCGAGAAGATAACGATGACGGTGAAGCGGGGGCGCGATTTCCTCGACCTCAAGGTGAAGGCGCGCTGGGCCCCTCCCGCGGAGCAGGGGCCGACGGGGATCACAATAGGTTCCCAATACCCCTTCACTGAGACACAGTCGTACGCCCCTTGGACGGCGTTCCGGCTAGGGACACGCGCCACCTTCGACGCCCTGAAGATCGCGCGCAACGAGGTGATCTCCTGGTTCAAGGGTGCAGCCAGTCCTCAAGTGAGCGGCCCCGTCGGCATCGCCCAGGCGACCGGCGAGGTGGTCAAGGAGGCGGGGTGGAAATCGCTGCTGGACCTGACCGCCCTCCTGAGCATCAACCTAGCGGTCATCAACATCCTTCCTCTGCCGTTCCTGGACGGCGGCCGGATAGTGTTCGTCCTGCTGGAGATTACTACGTCGCGGGCGGCGGATCGCGCCCCAGAAGGAAGCGATCGTCCACCTGGTGGGGCTCGTCTTCTTCATGACTTTCGTCGTCGTCATCAGCTATTTTGACATCGCCCGCATCATCCACGGCGACGACTTCTTCCGCTGATGGCCCGCAGGATATCGAAGCCAGTACACATCGGCAACGTCACGGTGGGCGGCGACGCGCCTATCGCCGTCCAGTCGATGACCAACACCAAGACGGCCGACGTCGCCGCCACGCTGCGCCAGGTCTACGCGCTCACTGAGCTGGGCTGCGAGATCGTGCGGGTGGCCGTGCCCGACCAGGCGGCCGCCGACGCCCTGCCGGAACTTATCGCCCACAGCCCCGTCCCTCTGGTAGCAGACATCCACTTCGACCACCGCCTGGCGCTGGCGGCCCTGCGCGCCGGTATCCACGGCCTGCGCCTCAACCCGGGCAACATCCGCGACCCGGAGAAGATACGGGCAGTCGTGCGGGAGGCGAAGGAGCGCGAGACGCCGATCCGGGTAGGGGTGAACGCGGGCAGCCTGCCGCCCCTGCCATCGCTCGACGAGGGCGAGACGCCGCCGGCCACCGCGCAACGGATGGTCGACGCGGCGCTGTGGGAGATCGGCATACTGGAGGAGATGGGCTTCGACCTCATCAAGGTCTCGCTCAAGGCGTTCGACGTGCCGACGATGGTGGAGGCGTACCGGCTGCTGGCGCCCAAGGTGCCCTATCCCTTCCATCTGGGGGTGACGGAGGCGGGGACGCCCCGCAGCGGCGCCGTGCGGAGCGCAGTCGGGATCGGCATACTGCTGGCGGAGGGGATCGGCGATACGATCCGGGTGTCGCTGGCGGCGGACCCGACGGAAGAGATAGCGGTCTGCTGGGACATCCTAAACGCGCTGAACCTGCGGCGGCGGGGGCCGACGATTATCGCCTGCCCGACCTGCGGCCGCACCGAGATCGACCTGATACCGCTGGTGAGCAAGGTGGAGGAGCACTTTCAGACGGCTGGGCAAGCCGATAACGGTGGCGGTGATGGGCTGCGTCGTGAACGGCCCCGGCGAGGCGCGTCAGGCCGACGTGGGGATAGCCGGCGGCAAGGAGCGGGGCGTCATCTTCCGCAAGGGGCAGGTGGTGCGCACCGTCGACGAGAAGGACTTCCTCGCCGCCCTCATCGAGGAGGGGGACAAGGTCATCGCCGAGATGGGATAGCCGTTCCAGCTTAGGGATGAGCAGATAATGAACTTCGACGTGCTGGCACTCTCCATTCTGATCCTCTTCTGGGCCCTCCTGGGTGTCATCCCCTGGCTGGTGATCGCTGCGCGACGTCAGGGACGGGGCATGCTGGTGCTGCTGCCACTGGCGGCGGCAGGCGGGATCGGCGGCGGAGTACTGGTGCCGGCGCTGGGGCTGAGAGATGTGCCAGCGCTCGTTCTCAGTATCCTCGCAGCGCTTCTGGGTGGACTCGCCCTTACTCTCGTTGGACTGTACGTCAGGCGGGTCGGGCGCAGAGGCCCGACCCTACCAGAGTAGTCGCCGCCTTCAGCTTGACCGACGGTTTCCCGCTGCACTATCCTCGCTAGCAGAACCTAACCCCATTTCGAGGACAAGCCCATGCGTATGACCCGCCTCTTCGGCAAGACCCTGCGACAGGCGCCCGCCACCGCCGAGACCCCCAGCCATCGCCTGCTTCTGCAATCAGGCCTCGTCCAGCAGCTCGCCGCCGGCGTCTACATCTACTCGCCGATCGGCTGGCGGGCGCTGCGGAAGGTCGAGCAGATCATCCGCGAGGAGTCGGACGCGGCGGGCGGCCAAGAGCTGCACATGCCGTCGCTGCACCCGGCCGAGCTGTGGGAGGAGTCGGGGCGGCGCGAGGCGATGGGCGACATCCTGTTCGGCCTGCGCGACCGGCGGCAGCGCGACCTCGTGCTCGGCCCGACGCACGAGGAGATCATCGTCGGCCTGTACAAGACCACCGTCCAGAGCTACCGCGACCTCCCCGTCATGCCCTATCAGATCCAGACGAAGTTCCGCGACGAGCCCCGCCCGCGCGGCGGCCTCGTCCGTCTGCGCGAGTTCGCGATGCACGACCTCTACAGCTTCGACGCCGACTGGGAGGGCCTCGACGTCTCCTACCAGAAGATGTGGCAGTGCTACAAGAACATCTTCGACCGCTGCGGCGTCCCGACGGTGACGATACAGGCCGATTCGGGCGCCATCGGCGGGAAGGAGTCGCAGGAGTTCATGTGCCTGACGGAGAGCGGCGAGGACGAGGCGCTCATCTGCCCGGGCTGCGGCTACGCGGCGAACGCGGAGAAGGCGGAGTTCCAGAAGCGCCGCCTCGAAGCGGAGGCGCTTCTCGCGGTCGAGGAGGTCGTCCACGCCGGGCATCACCACCATCGATGACCTGGCCCGCTTCCTGGATATCCCGCCCTGGAAGACGCTCAAGGCCGTCTTCTACGTGGCCGACGGCCGCGCCGTCTTCGTCGCCATACGGGGCGAGCTGGCGGTCAACGAGACGAAGCTGCGCAACGCCCTGGGCGCCACCGACCTCCACCTCATGGACGCCGTCGAGGCGCGGGAGGCCGGGCTGGAGGCGGGATTCGCGTCGCCCATCGGCCTCAAGGGCGTGTACGTGGTGGCGGACGACTCCGCTCCCGGCTCGCCGAACCTGGTCGCCGGCGCGAACAAGGCGGACGCCCACCTGCGCAACGTCAACTACGAGCGCGACTGGAAGGCCGACGTCGTCACCGACATCGCCCTCGCCCGCGGCGGCGAGCCCTGCCCGGCCTGCGGACGCGAGCTGGAGATCAAGCGGGGCATCGAGGTGGGGCACATCTTCAAGCTGGGCACCTTCTACTCGGAGAAGCTGGGCGCGACCTACCTGGCGGCGGACGGCTCGACGAAGCCCGCCATCATGGGCACCTACGGCATCGGCGTGGAGCGGCTTATGGCGACGGTCGTCGAGGCGAACCACGACGAGAAGGGGATCATCTGGCCGGCGAGCGTCGCGCCCTATCAGGTGCACCTACTGTCGCTCAACCCCGACCGGCCGGAGGTGGCAGAGGCGGCGGAGAAGCTGTACGCCGACCTCCAGGCGGCAGGCGTCGCGGCGCTGTACGACGACCGCGAGGAGTCGCCGGGGGTGAAGTTCAACGACGCCGACCTCCTGGGGATGCCGCTGCGGGTGACGGTCAGCCCGCGGACGCTTGGAGAAGGGGAGCGTGGAGCTGAAGCGGCGGCAGGAGAAGGAGTCGTCGCTGGTGGCGCTGGAAGAGGCCGTCGCAGCGATTGTCGAAGCCGCGCAGAGCTAGCAGCTAATCTCATAGCCCGTCATCGCCCCTATTTGGCGCGTCTTGTTCGTTTCGCTCGTGTCTTTTCGAACCGGAAGCGGGATGACTTGGGGGCAATCGTTCTTCTGGTCGGTCATGCGTGTTCTGCCTTGCTTGCGATTCGCCTATCTGGCGGGCGCGGCGGCCATGGAGCCAGCAACCGCTACCCGTCAAACGCACGGCCCGACGGCACGTGTCGCGTTCGTCGATCTGGGTGGAGCGGCGGTCGATCTTCGGCGGTCACGTCGAGGCTTTTCGTTTTCGCCGCCTGTCCCTGCCGATGTCTTGGCCGCTGAATCGCAGTCGCAATCGGTCTTCGTTGGCAGCGGGATGCTGGTGGCTCACAGATTGCGGCCGAGCTGATCACCATCAGACAGAGCCGGCACGGGCGAGTACGATCGGAGGCACGACTGGTATCAGCGTCCTCTCGCTGACCCAGGCTCTGCCACGTGGTAGAATGCCGCCGGACAACTGCAGGAGGACGGCAGATGAAGGCGCACACCAACTACCTCTGGTTCAACACTAAGACGCGGCACGACCTGATCAACATCACGCAGGAGGTGGAGGGCGCCGTCCGCGAGTCGGGCGTGCAGGAGGGGCTCTGCCTGGTGAGCGCGATGCACATCACGTCGGCGATATGGGTGAACGATAACGAGCCCGGCCTCTGGCAGGACATGTGGGACTGGATCGAAGAGCTGGCGCCGGCGCGGCCCGACTACCGCCACCATCGCACGGGCGAGGACAACGGCGACGCCCATCTCAAGCGGTCGCTGCTGGGCCATCAGGTGGTGCTGCCGGTGACGCAGGGCAGGCTCGACCTGGGGCCGTGGGAGCAGGTGTTCTACGCCGAGTTCGACGGCCAGCGGCGGAAGCGGGTGGTGGTCAAGGTCCTGGGAGAGTGAGCCGGCAGCGGCCGTCGCATCTTGGACTCAACGACGGGGCGTGTTTCAATGTAGACACGCCCTATTGATTCTCAGCAACGGATTCACGAGGAGATGATCGCTCCATGAAGCGGAGACGGAGAGCCGCGATCGAGGCGCTGATCCTGGCGGTCGTCGCCGGGCTGATCATCGGCCTGGCTATCTATATGCACGCCAGCGGCCAGGACGCCCGCCTGTTCGAGCACAAGGAGGAGGGCGAGCAGATCCTCGCCATTCTCTACAACCTGGGGCTGATGCTGGCGACGGGCACGGTTATCGGGCTGCTGATGCTGCGGCTGACGGAGGCGATGGGGTACCACGTGGGCGAGATCGACCACTTCGGGGATGGTGAGCGCCCCCTAGAGGGGGTGGACGAGACGTGATCAGCTTCTCGGAGGTCCCCGGCCTGGAGGTCAGCCCATTCCTGCTGCTGTTCATCGGCGTTGCCGTCGGGGTGGTGGCCGGCTTCATCGGCGTGGGCGGCGGCTTCATGATCACGCCGGCGCTCATCGTGATGGGGTTCCCGGCAAGCGTCGCCGTGGGGACGGGGCTGGCGAACATCGCCGGCAGCTCGGTGGTAGCGGTCATGCGCCACCGGCAGATGGGCAACGTCGACGTCAAGCTGGGCGCGACGATGGCGCTGGGGACGCTGGGGGGCGTGGAGGTCGGCGTGAGGTTGGTCAACTGGCTCAAGGACCAGGGGCTCGCCGATGAGAGCGTGCTCGGGGCGTCGCTCGTTCTGATGGCCTTCATCAGCGGCTACACGGCGTGGGAGACGCGACAGGCGAAGCGGCACATGGACGGGCTGGCTCCGTCGAAGGAAGGGACGTCGCTCAGGGATATGGTAACGTCGGGAGCGGCGCGCAAGCTGCAGCGCCTGAACATCTGGCCGGTCATCTATCTGCCGCGATCGAGGGTAAGGATATCCCTCTGGATGCTGGTGTTGATCGGCTTTGTCGCGGGAGTGCTGTCAGGCTTCATAGGGGTGGGCGGCGGCTTCATAATGGGACCGGCCCTCATCTATCTCGTCGGCGTTCCTTCTCACATAACCGTGGGGACGGACCTGCTGCAGATCGTCCTCACCGCCAGCTACGGGACGGTACGGCACACCATGAGCGGCAACGTCCTCATCTTCGCGTCCTTTCTCATGATGCTGGGAGCGTCCGTGGGGACGCAGATCGGAACGCTGGCGACATCGTACGTAAGCGGGCTGGCCGTCCGCTTCGTGCTGGCGCTGGCAGTCGGATTCGCGGCCCTGGGGACGGCGTTCGAGCTGGCGAACGTGCTGAGCGGAGAGACGCACAGCCTCTTGGACGCAGCGGCCAAGGCGATCCTGTTCGGAGGGATGGGCACGCTCATGCTCGCCATCGTTACGCTGCTGATCCTCGGCGTGATGCGGCGGCGAGGACGGCCGATACCCGCGTGGGCGCAGTCGCTGATCGTCGAGCGTTAGAGTCCCCTATACCGTCCGGCAGGTATTCTCCAGGCGCCCGATTCCCTCGACCTCTATCACTATCTCGTCGCCGTCCTTCATGAAGACCGGCGGGTCGCGGAAGACCCCTACGCCATGAGGCGTACCGGTGGCGACGACATCCCCCGGCAGGAGGGTGAAGGCGCGGCTGATGAAGGAGAGCAACTCCGGCACACCGAAGATAAGCTCGCGGGTGTTGGAGTCCTGCATCACCTGCCCGTTGAGGACAGCGCGGATGGCCAACTGGTGGGGGTCGGGCACTTCGTCGACGGTCACGAGCGCCGGGCCGATGGGGCAGAAGGTATCGAGGCTCTTGCCGCGCACCCACTGCTTGTCGCCGAACTGGAGGTCGCGGGCGCTGACGTCGTTGACACAGGTGTAGCCGGCAATGTAGTCGTAGGCGTCCTCAGGGCGGACGTTGCGGGCCGTCTTGCCGATGACGAAACCGAGCTCCGCCTCATAGTCCACCCGTTCGGTAAGAGCGGGGTCCCAGGTGATGACGTCGCCGGGGCCGATGACGGAGGTGGGGAACTTGGCGAAGATGATCGGGCGGTCGGGTATCGCGGTGCCCTGCTCGCGGGCATGGTCGCGGTAATTCAGGCCGATGGCGATGATCTTTGAGGGGTTGGGAATGGGCGCCAGCAGTTCCAGCGATTCCAGCGGCTGCAGGACTCCCCGCGATCTCAGCCACTCGCCTCCCCCAATACCGAGGCTTCTTTCGACAGCATCTACGATCTGCCTTGCCTTTTCGAGGGTGGGCGCTCCCTCACGCAGGAGCGTCATCATGTCGAGGCCGTCGGGCAGCCCGTCGACGCCGACCTTCGCCGCCCTTCTCGCCAGGTCGAGGACCTGATCGCCGATCACCGCACCCAGGCGGGCCTCACCATTCTCCCGATACGTAACCAAGCGCATCTCGAATCCTTCTCCTCATACTATGTGCGAGCTGTACCGATGTCTCTGCCGGAGTATCGATTACACCGCACGTCGATGCCGCATGTCAACCAGGGGCTCTTCCGCCGACACTCGCTCAGTCAGAAATTCCCCGGGAAGTGTGAGTCAGTTAACTTGACTTTGCATATTTATCATGCTATAAATGAGTTAAAGATAGCTGACATGCCGGTCCCTGAAAGGGGAACCAAGGATTAGGAGGTAACTGAAAATGGCGACAATTGCGCATCCGGTGGAAAGAATAAGGACGGTTGGCTGGGCAAGAAGTACCGTGTTCACTCGAACATGGTTGGATGCCCTGCCCCAAGACTTGGCAGTGACTCTGCTGATGCCGGTAACTCTGCTGTTACGTTTGACGATGGGCTGGATCTTCATATGGTCAGGGTTCGACAAGCTGTTCGGCGATTTCAGCTCCGCCGGCTTCCTAACGAACGCTACGCAGGGGCCATTGGGCGGCTGGTTCCAGGACTTGGGGACGAATCAGGCGGCTTTGGATGTGATCAACCCGCTGGTCGTATGGGGACAGATACTGATTGGGATCACCATAACGTTTGGTATCTTCACCCGGGGCGGACTGTTCTGGGGAGCAGTGATGATGATGATGTTCTACCTGGCGCAGTTCCCACCGGCGAACAACCCGTTCATGGATGAGCACTTGGTATACATCGTCGTGTTCGGGATACTGGGCGTGCTGGGCGCAGGCCGTCTTCTGGGGCTGGATGCCCTGGTGGAGCGACACCCCTGGGTACAGAAGAACCGACTGGTGACCTTCATCCTTGGATAGCCCTTCCGCAAGGATCGGGCGCAAGGAACCGGCCAACGAGGCCGGTTTCTTGCATTGTCAGCTTACACCTCGCGGCGATTCCCTGTTCGGCCGGACTGTCTGATTGACGGCAACGGTGTACAATAGGAGGCCAACAGTGTCCGAAGGACGTTACCCCGCTTTGGGAGGCAGAAGATGAGCGAAAGACTCCTTAACCAGATAGCGCTGATCACGGGCGCCGGCTCAGGCATCGGGGCAGCATCGGCACGCCGGCTTGCCGCAGAGGGCGCGAAGATCGCTGTGGTCGACGTCAACAGCACCGCAGCCGACGCGGTGGCGAACGAGATCAGGGAGGCCGGCGGAGAGGCGATCTCTTTGGTGGCAGACGTGACCCAGAATGCGCAGGTCGAGGCGGCCTTCGACGAGACGCTGCGGAGGTTCGGGCGGCTGGACATCCTGCTGGCCAACGCCGGCATAACCCCCGATCTCTGCCCCGTCGACGAATGCCTGGAGGAGTCGTGGCGGCGGGTGCTGGACGTGAACCTCACAGGCGTATTCCTTTGCGTCAAGGCGGCGCTGCACCCGATGCGGAAGCAGAAGAGCGGGGTCATCCTGGCCACGGCGAGCATGGCCGGCTTCATACCCATGCCCGCCGGCATCGAATACAGCGTGTCGAAGACGGGGGTGATCATGCTGATGAGGCATGTGGCCCAGGTTTACGGCCCCGACGGCATCCGCGCTAACGCTATATGCCCCGGCTGGGTCGATACCCCCTTCCTCAAGCCGCTATGGGATGCGGTCGGCGGGTGGGTCGGCAAGGCAGCACTGCGAGCGTCGGCGCCGCTGGGCCGGATGGCCACGGCTGAGGACGTAGCCGCGTCGGTCGCCTTCTTAGCCAGCGACGACGCCTCGTTCATCTCCGGCACGGCCTTCATGATAGACGGGGGCGCGATGGCAGGTACTTCTTTGCGGCAGGGACCAGCCACGCGGGGCTACCTGAAACTGCGAGCAGGAGCGCGCCGTCTCATGGGCAAGTCAACGCCGCGGCCGTTCTGACCGCTGCCCTACCGCAGCCTGACATGACAGTCTCGCGGATTCGGAGACAGCCGGTCTCCAGCGACCCGTCCAGACGATAGCCGGCTGCTATAATAAAGGCGAGGCAAGAACCAAATGGAGCGCTTGTATCGCAGTTCCAGCGAGCGGATGATCGCCGGCGTCTGCGGCGGCTTCGGGGAGTACTTCGGCATCGACCCGACGATTGTGCGGGTCATCTTCGTCCTCGCGACCATCGCCACCGCCTTCCTGCTGGGGACCGTCGCCTACGTCGTGCTGTGGCTGATCATACCCAACGAGGAGTCCCTGGGCCGGACAACCCGGGAGGCGATGCAAAAGAGCGTGGAGGAGATAGCGCAGTCGGCGCGAGAACTGGGCGGCGAGGTGCAGGCGACGCTCAGCGGCGCCAAGAAAGTGGACACGTCGCGGGTAGAGCGCACGGCGCTGGTGGGGATCATTCTCGTCGTTGTGGGCACGCTGTTCCTGCTGGGGAACCTCGATCTCTTGCGGTGGCTCCACTGGGACAAGCTGCTGGCCCTGACGGTGATTGCCGTCGGGCTTCTCCTCCTCCTGCGACGCCGCTAGGACAAGCGCCTCGCTGCCGGAGATTCGCCTACCTTTGCTGCCATCCCGTATTCTGATATAGTCATCCTTCCTGACGGCACCGTCGCGGAACCCGGAACGAAGGCGTAGACGATGAGCAATCCCTTCCCAGCAGACTCCCCGAAGGAGCCGCTGCTGCGCGATAAGCTGGCTGCCGGCCGTTTTGTGGTGACGGTGACGGTGAACCCTCCCCGTGGGCCCAACCCTCAGAAGGCGCTCGCCGGCGCGGCCTTGCTCAAAGAGGCGGGGGCCGACGCCATCAACGTGGGCGACACCCCGCTGGCGCAGCCGCACATGAGCGCGATCGCGCTGGCGACTATGATCCAGCAGCAGGTGGGGATCGAGACCATCGTTCATTGCGTGACCCGCGACCGCAACCGGCTGGCGCTGCAAGGCGACCTTATCGGCATGCACGCTCTGGGGCTGCGAAACGTCCTCTGCCTGCGCGGCGACCCGCCACGAGACACGGGCCACGCGCGGGCCGTCAGCGTGTGGGAGGTGATGCCGACGGGACTGATGCGGATCCTCAAGGGGATGAACGAGGGCGTGAACGCGGCGGGGGAGAGCCTGGGCGAGGCGACATCGTTCTTCATCGGTGGGGCAGCGACACCGTCGGCGCCGCTGGCGGAAGAGGTGAAGCTGATGCGGCGGAAGAAGGAGGCGGGGGTCGACTTCGTGATCACGCAGCCGGTGTTCGAAGCGGCGCTGGTCGAAAGGTACGTCGAGGCGGTGGCCCCGCTGGAAATCCCCATCATACTAGGAGTCATGCCGCTGCTCAGTCAGCGCAACGCCGAGTTCATCAATCGCGAGATGGCAGGGGCGCCGGTGCCGGAGGAGGTGCGGGAGCGGATGCGGCTGGCGGGCGACAACGGGACGGCCGAGGGGCTAAGGATAGCGCGCGAGCTCATCGAGGCGGTGCGGGAGAAGGTGAGCGGGGTCTGCATCATGCCGTCGCTGGGACGGTTCGACGTGGCGGCGGAGCTGGTAACGTGGCTTCGCAGCTAGGCAGGTAGTATCTCGTCAGAGCAAGGAGGATGCATCATGGCAACGAAGCAGGAAGTGGCTGAGGCGTTGATGGCGAGCGTGGAGCGGGCGGAGAAGGTGGCGGCGCGACTGGGCGACAAAGACCTGGTGTGCCCGGTGTGCGAGAACGGCTGGAGCGTGAAGGAGGTCTTCGCGCACCTGGCGTCGATGGGCGGGACGCCGATGTTCTTCATCGCGATGGCGCAGCGGCCTGCATCCGGCGGCGGCGGAGGCGGGGGCGGCTGGATTCGACATCGACGCGTTCAACAAGCAGCAGGTGGAGATGCGCAAGGACAAGTCGATGGCGGAGCTGCTGGCGGAGTTCCGGCAGGGCCACGAGGCGGGGATCGCGCTGATCAACTCGACGCCGGACGAGGTGCTCAACAAGGAGATGCCGGACCCGTTCCGCGGCGGGATGTCGACGGCGCTGGGGATGATCAAGGGGTCATGCGCAGAGCACGAGGGGGAGCACCTCGACGAGGTGGAGTCAGTGCTGGGGAGTGCTTGACGGCGCGACCCAGCGGGAGGCGACTGGAGCGGGCAGGGCATGCCGTGCCCCCACTGCGCCAGTAGCGAGACCTCAGGAGGTGGACGATGCAGGCTCGAACGGTGATCCGATTGCTTCTCTTGGCGGTGCTGACGACGCTGCTGGCCAGCGCAGGTACCAGGCCGGGATGGGCCGACGGCTCCCCTCCAGAGGGAGTCCAAGCCAGACGCCACGGTCGCTTTCGGCCAGGTCAGCGCGGGCGGCTTTCACACCTGCGCGGTGAAAACAGACGGCACCGTCGCCTGCTGGGGAAGGAATGACTACGGGCAGGCGACACCCCCTGCCGGCACGTTCACGCAGGTTAGCGCGGGTGGGCTGCACACCTGCGGGGTGAGGACAGACGGGACGATTGTCTGCTGGGGATGGAACATCTACGGGCAGACGGCCGCTCCCGCCGGCACCTTCAGCGAAGTCAGTGCGGGACTCTGGCACACCTGCGGCGTGAAGACAGACGGCACCGTGGCCTGCGCCGTCATGGAGAGCTGCGATATCACCTGCGGTCGACCTCTGCGCGAGAAGAACGACTTCGGGCAGGCGACACCCCCCAGCGGTACCTTCACCCAGATCAGCGCGGGCTCGCTGCACACCTGCGGGGTGAAGACGGACGGCACGCTCGCCTGCTGGGGGAAGAATGACTCCGGGGAGTCGACGCCCCCCACTGGCACCTTCACCGAGGTCAGCGCCGGCTCTCAGCACACATGCGGGTTGAAGACGAACGGCACGCATGGCCTGCTGGGGCGACAACAGCCTGGGCAAGACGCCAACCGCCAGATTCGTCTGAGATCAGCGTGGGGGTGAATCACGCGTGCGGATTGAAGGCGAACGGCGCGGTCGAGTGCTGGGGGAACAATAACAACGGACAGGCGACAGCCCCCACCGGCACGTTCAGTCGAGGTCAGCGTCGGCGCTTTTCATTCCTGCGGGGTGAAGAAGGACGGCACCATCGCCTGCTGGGGACAGCAATGACTACGGTCAGTCCACACCGACACCGACGCCTTCCCTGTCGCTGGCTTTCTCGGCGGGATGCAACCCGACTTTCCGCCCCGATGTCTGGGTGCCTGTCGACTGCACGATCAGCATCACGAACAACGGAAGCAGCGTCCTGTCTTTCGGCGGCGCTACCGTCGGCAGCTACGAAGGGACGACGCCGGAGTTCTTCACTGTCTGGTCGAAGGGCGACGGCCAGTTCCAGCCGGTCACCGGCAACACGATCACTTGGCCGGCGGTTCAAGTCGCACCGGGTGCGACGGCGCAGGTGGAGGCGCTGGCACTCGTCCTGATGCACGAGGGCACGTTCCGGTTCAACCTGGAGATGCGCGCCGATCGGACAGCCGCTGGCGCCTCAGACGCTGCAGTACACGGCGACACCCGGGGCCGCCGACCCGCCGACGGAGCTGCTGGTGACGAAGACGCTGGTGGAGAATCCGGCAGAGTGCGAGACGGTGACGTTCGAGACGCGGGTCACGAACCAGGGCTCCGCCGTCGTCACGGCGCTGACGCTGACCGACCGGCTGGACGGCGCCGTGCTGGTGAGCCGCGTCGCCATCGCCGGCGGCGCAGTACGCGGATGCGGGCCTGATCAGGTGGGACCTGGCGTCGTTGGGCAAGCAGTCGCTGGCGCCCGGCGAGACGCTGGCTGCTGCGGACGACGTACGGCGTGGCGCAGAGCTGGCAGTGCGCGCAGGCAGGCGGCGGCGTGGTGGCCGAGGCGACAATCGACGGGCAGCAGCGGTTGTACGGCACCCGGCCGGCGGTGAAGCTGGTGGGCAACTGCCCGCCGATCCCCAAGTGCAGCGGCGGCGGGACGGTAGAGCCGCCAAACACGGGGGAAGGCGCCGGGCAGCGCGAGGCCGACCTGTCGACGGCGATGACAGCGCTGGTGATGGCGGGTGGGACGCTGCTGCTGGCGGCGGGTGCCTGGGGCGCGCGGAGAAGGCGGGCAGGCTAAGGCCCGAAGCCGCTGCCCAGGAGGCCCTGCACTCGCGGCCAACGCTCCGAAGGCGTCGACACTATCCGTAATGCTTGAAGTCGGCCCACATCTCCTGTAGGGGCCGGACAGGCTTCCTCAACACGTATATCGGGAGATCGTCCTCCTCACTCGTGCAGTGCTCGCAGGTAAACGTCGCGACCCGCTCGACGCTTTCGAAGCGCTGTCGCAGCTCCGACTCGTAAAAGGCCGAGTCCGCCTCGTCGAAGCTCGGGCTTACGCCGAAAGCGATGACCACCTCACCGGTCGCGTCGCCGATTCCCCACAAGTAATGATTGTTGTGCCCGCTAATCACCGGCGGCAGCCCGTAGTCCCCGCCGAAGAAGTTGAGCGAATCCGCCTCACCGTAGTTGTTCGCCAGGATGACCGCCTGCGCCCGCTCCTCCTCCGGCAGCGCCCAGTAGACGTCCGCGACGGCCGCCGTCATCTCCTCCCACCCGAAGCGGTCCGCGAACCACTGCGGCAACACCGACACCTTCCCCTCTTCCATCTCCATCTCGTCCATCCCGATCATCCGCACATACGACTCCGCCTGATGAACAGGCAGCACGTTCGTCGTGAAAGGTAAGAGAAACAGCCCGACAGCCGAAATCGCGACCATTCCCGAAGCCGGCACCAACATCGTCCGGCCGAAGGGGTGCCAGCGCTCTATCGCCACAGCCCCGCCGGCCAGCAGCGCCGGATAGGCAGGCGTCAGGTAGTCCGCGCGGCTTCCGCCCTGCACTATGAAGATAACGAACGGCACTATCCATATCAGCGCCAGCATCCGGTATTGCTTGCCGTCCCTGGAGAACAGGCACCACCAGAGCCCCGCCAGCCACACCGGCGCCGTCATTGGAAGCATGCCGGAAATCTGCATAATGACCATGTCCAGGAAAGCTCCCTGCGCGTTCTTGTCGGATGCTGCGTTCCTGGCGAATTCGATCGTCGGCCACTCGTTCGCGAACTGCCAGATGATATGGGGCAGCGCGATCAACAGCGCTATGAGAGCTCCCGCCCACAAGTACCGGCTCCTGAGGTAACGCCGGTTGGACGTCAGTACCGTTCCCGCCGCGACCGCCACAGCGAGAAACGCAACATTGTGCTTGAACTCAAACCCAATCCCGATCGCCGCGCCGATACCTAACCAGTAGCGCGGGTCTCCCGTCTTGATCAGCCGTACCAGGAAGAAGGCGCAGGCAGCCCATGCCAGATGGTCGAAAACCTGGGTCTGGAGGACGCCAAAAGCCAGGTATGCCGGTGCCATTACCGCGGCCAGCGTAGCCAGCGCCACGGCCTTCCAGCCCCCGCCGAACTCTCTGGCCATCATACCCACTATCGCGACCAGCGCCGCCGACCCCAGCGCCGGCAGCAGCCGGATGGCGTTTATCGAATCGCCGAGCAACGTTGTTACCCCGCGCGTAATCAGCGGCAGCCCCGGCGGATGATCGACGTAGCCGAAGGCAAGGTGTTTCGAGCAGGTGATGTAGTAGAACTCGTCGCGGACATAGCCGTAAGGCACGACTGCATTCGTGACGACATGCAGCAGGAGTGTGCCGAGCGACAGTGCCAGGATGATTGCCATCGTGGCATTGAGCCGGCGAAAGCCTTGAGTCCCCACCGTCGGGCCGCTCGACAATGACGCTTCCTCTTGTCTGCTCGTTGTCATGGTTCCTCCTTACACATCTCTGTTCCAGTAGCAATCAGAAAATATCACGCCGGTGCTGAAGTGGGACAGCATCAAGACGCCGCAAGAGGCGCTCTGGGTGAGGAAGAGGAAGTGCTGAGAGAGGCGTGGGGGTGCACGGGTCGGGCGCTCTCCACAGGTGGGCGGGCGGAGTCCCGACTCTACGTGATCCGGGGCGATTAGGCGCTGACCACGACTTCTTCGGTCGGGTCCCAGAGGGACGCCTGGTACGCCTCCGACTCGTCGGGCAGGTGGAGGATCTGCGACGCCATGACGCTGCGCCCGCCGAGGTAGCGGCCGTCCAGCAGCAGGAAGTGGCGCGCCCTCTTGGTGACAACGCCCATCACCTGCAGCGCCGGCAGGTCGCGGAACTTGTACGAACGCCGGGCATCGACGATGCGGCGGGCGCTCAAGGGGCCGACGCCGGGCACCTGCAGCAGCTCGCGATAGGTCGCGCGGTTGACCTCTTTGGGGAACTTCTCGGGATGGCGCAGGGCCCACACCAGCTTGGGGTCGGCGGCTAAGGGCAGGTTGTCGTAGTCGTCGAACAGCAGCTCGTCGAGAGGGATCGGGTAGAGGCGCAGGAGCCAGTCGGACTGGTAGAGGCGGTGCTCGCGGGCCGGAGGCGCCGGCGGGGCCAGCTCCTCGCCGCAGACGGGCTGGTAGGCGCTGTAGTAGACGCGGCGCATCTTCAAATGGCCGTACAGCCAGCGGCAACGCTCCAGTATCTCCTTGTCGGACTCGCCGGCGGCGCCTACGACTAGCTGCGTCGACTGGCCGGCAGGCAGCAGGCGGGGAAGGCTGTCTTTGATGCGGCGGACGGTCTCCATAGCAGCCACGGCATTCGTCGCCGCCGCCTTCTTGGGGGCGATGCGGGCGAGATGCTCGGGCGTGGGGGCCTCCAGGTTGATGGAGAGGCGGTCGACGAGGCCGGCCGCCCACTCGATGTAGTTAAGGGGCAAGCCGGGCATGATCTTGAGGTGGATGTAGCCGCGGAAGTTCTCCCTCTCGCGCAAGATGGCGACGGTCTCCAGCATGCGCGCCTCGATCTTGCCGGGGTCGCCGGCGACGCCGGAGCTGAGGAAGAGGCCGTCGGCGCTGCCCCGTCGGTGCATCTCCAGGAAGAGCTTGACCAGCTCTTCGGGCTGGAAGGATGTGCGCTGGACGTCGCGGTTGCAGTTGACGGCGCAGTAGCGGCAGTCGAACTGGCAGACGTTGGTCATGAGGACGCGCAGGATGGGGACGCGTCCCCGTCCGGGCACGGCGGCGCGGTAGATGCCGGGGAGAGGTCGGTTACGGCTGGGGCGCGTCTGAGGGACACCACAGCCGCTGCTACAGGCGTCTTTGTCGGCGACGACGGAGGGGTTGCTGCCGAGAAGCCAGAGCTTGTCGATCGTGTCCATCTGCGCCCATGGTAGCAGGAGAACAGACGTTCGTCAAGCTATCCTGATCATAGGGACGATCGACAGTACCCCAAACTGAAGGACGGGGCAGGGGGATCGAGGGGAAACCATCTCTGCGATGCGGACGCCCGGCGGGCGGGCGGGTGGGAAGCGACCACGCAGCTCTTGCGCGAAGGGCACCAAACGGGGCATAACGAGAGTGTCTTTGCTATCAGTCGATTCGTAAGGAGACGCCGATGAACCGGAACGAGGCCTGGGAGCTGCTCTGCGAGTACACGAAGAGCGATAGCCTGCGCAAGCACGCGCTGGCGGTCGAGGCGGCGATGCGCCACTACGCCCGCAAGTACGGCGAGGACGAGGAGAAGTGGAGCGTCGTCGCCCTCTTGCACGACTTTGACTACGAGATCCACCCCACTCTCGATAAGCATCCCCAGGACGGCGCAGCCATCCTGCGCGAGCGCGGCGTCTCCGAAGACGTGATCCGGGGCGTCCTCAGCCACGCCGACCACCTGGGCCTCTCGCGCGACAGCCTGATGGAGAAGACGCTGTACGCGGTGGACGAGCTGTCGGGGTTCGTCATCGCCGTGGCGCTGGTGCGGCCGAGCAAGAGCATCCTCGACGTAGAAGCATCGTCGGTGCGCAAGAAGATGAAGGACAAGGCATTCGCCCGCGCCGTGAATCGGGAGGACATCGTGCAGGGAGCGGAAGCGCTGGGCGTCGACCTGAGCGAGCACATCGGCGAGGTGATCGAGGCGCTGAAGGGGGCGGCGGACGAGTTGGGCCTGCGGGGGACGCTCTAGGCGCGAAGACTACGCTTCTTCGTCGTCGTATTCTTCCTGGCGGCCCATCGTGAGCACACCGGCGGTCGATAGGATGAAGATGCAGAGCATGACGACGGCCTGGGTAACACACCAGATGCAGACGGCGTCGATGACGAAGAGCTCGACGTAGGTGAGATAGATGGAGTAGGCGACACCGCCGACAGACATCCCCCAGATAGCGAGCAGCGGCCAGTCACCAAAGCGGTCGCCGACGCGGAGCCAGAAGGCGGCAACAGCGAGGATCGCAGCGTACCCCAGCACACCAAAGAAAGCGACGGGGACAGGCCCCATGTGGGAGTAGTCGCTCTCGGCGACGGCGTTGCAGCTACTGAGGCCGGCGCAAACGACGGACTTATCGAACCAGTAGGTATAGCTCAGATAGCTGGAGACGCCGATACCGACGAGGGACAGGACAGCGACAAGCACCGGCAACCAGAAGGACCGCCACCCCCAAGAAGGCCGCTCGTTATCCTCATCCACCGCCGCATTCCTCACTGTCTCGCTCATTGCGCCTTCTTCAGCAGTTCCTCGATTGCCGTCTTGAACACTTCAAAAGGCTGGGCGCCGACGATGGCCTTCTGGCCGGTGTAGCCAGGGCCAGCCGTATTCATGTCTTTGGTGAGACCGATGAAGAACGTGGGCGTGCTCTGGATATCCGGCCTGAACCACCTCTTTCGTCTTGTCGATCACCGCCTGCTTGTACTTGTGGGAGTCGAGGCAGGAGTTGAAGGCTTCCGTGTCCAGGCCGAGCTTCACTGCGTACTCTTTCAGCCGGGAGGTGTCGTAGGCGTCCAGGCTAATCTGGTCGAAGTTGGCGAAGAGAACGTCATGGTAGTCCCAATAGCGGTTCTGGTCAGCCGCGCACTCCGCCGCCTCGGACGCCGTCAGTATCTTTCCTTCCACGGCCAAGGGGACGGCTTCGAAGCGCACGCTCTTGGCGTCGATGTAGTCCTTCTCGATGCTGGGGAGCGGTGTCGCGGACGAAGTCGGCGCAGTAGCGAGCAGTCGAAGCGGAAGTACTCCACCAAAGTAACAGGGGCACTGTCGTCGCCCAAGACGAATCCCTTCTGGGAGGCCGTCCGCTCGGCGATGGCGGTAGGTATGATTATGTCGGCGTTGTTGCTGCCTTTGAGAGCCGCGCTCCCCAGGACGATGGCCAGGACGACCACCACAGCGCCGATGCCCACACCGATGATGAGTCCCCAGGGCGTCCGTGCCCGCTTGGGTGCGCTGTGCTTTCTCTTGGGTCTTTTCGGCTGCATCTACCTTCTCCCTGCTAGAAAGACAGAGACTCGAAAGAGGCTACGACCGCAAGAAGCCGCTGATAGCACGGGCCGACTCCTCCGGCTGCTCCTCCAGCACCAGGTGGCCGGCTCGCTCGATGGTTACAAAGCGCGATCCGGGTATGGCCTCGTGGATGGACTGACCCCGCGTTGGCGGAAGCCAGCGATCAGCCTCACCCCAAATGATAAGGGTTGGCTGCCGGATAACGGAAGGGTCGAGAGGTGGATCGTGCCTGCGATCGACCATCAGGTTCCCCAGCGAGCGCAGGTGACCGCGGACACGACTGGGTTTCAGATAGCCCTCCATGACGTCAGGCGTGACATAGGCGGGGTCGTAGCAGCCGCTCCGCAAGGATTTCTCGCGGAACCAGCGGTTCTGCAAGGTGAATGCGGCTACCACCGGCAGGAAGGGCCGGAGGAGGCGGGCGCCACGAACCCCACGCCGCGTTTCAGTGTCGCTGGCGCTGGAGACAAGGATCAAACGCTCTACCCGTTCGGGGAAGGCGACAGCCAGGCGCATCGCTACGGCGCCGCCCAGGGAGTGGCCGAGGACAGCCGCGCTCTTGATCTTCAGCGCGTCCAGGAAGTCGCGGATGAGGCGGGCCTGGGCGAGAAGCGAATAGTCGCCGTCGAGGGGACGATCGGAGTAGCCGAATCCCTTGAGGTCGAGAGCGATCACGCGGAATCGGGGGCTCAGGAAGGGTATCAGGTGGCGGAAGCCGAAGGTAGAGCCGCCCAGACCATGTATCAGCAGAAGGACAGGGCCTTTCCCGGCTTCGACGTAGTGGATGTTGACGTCGCCAACCGAGATGACGCGCCCTGGTTTCTCCACATCCGCCAGCTCGAGGTCTTCCCAGCGGCGGATGGCACGGCGGGAGTAGCTCCAAACGGCGCCGAGAGCGCCGATGGTGGCCAGGAAAACGACTCTCCTCTTAGACCGCATTCACGCTCCTAATGCCGACGCCGCCTGTTCTCTCCCAGGCCGCAGCTATTCTCCTTCGGCTTGGGAGACCATCTCGGTGAGATCAGCGAGCTTCCCCTCCACCTCAGAGAGCCTTGCTTCCAACGCCCGGCGGCGGCGCCTCGACCGCATGATCATCATCGTCATGAAGCCAAAGGGGAAGATCAACGGCACTACTACGGGGAAGATCGGGAAGGGAGGCCTGGGACACCCCCAGTCCGCCGGCCCGGGTCCATACTCATCGCTTTGGCATGACATGTTTCCTACCCTCCGACTGCGCTCCAGCCGTGACACCCATCACCAGCCAGGTACCCTGGGGCAGATTCCAGTATAGCATCGCTGAGGACGTTGCGATACCGACCCGCTCGTGGCGCGCTGTCGGCGGTGCTTCAGCGAGATCAGGAGGCGCACGGCTCTTGACAAAGGGGAACGGCGACCCTAGGATGATTAGTGATACTAGGTATCAGTAACGGCCTATGATAACAACTGAGTTTCTGGTCGAGAGTCTGAAGGCGAACGGCCACAGAGTGACCGCCAGCCGCCGCGCGGCGCTGAAAGCGATAACGGCGAGCGACGACCACTTCAGCGTGGACGACGTGTGGCGACAGGTCCCCGGCGTCGGCCGAGCCACTGTCTTCCGCACCATGAAGCTGCTGGTCGACCTAGACCTGGTCTGCCGGGTGCTGCTGGAGGACGGCAGTCTGCGCTACCGCGTGAGCCACCGCACCGCTCATCATCATCACCTGGTCTGCACGGGCTGCGGCGACGTGGAGGATTTCGCCGACTGCGATCTGGCGGCGCTGTCGAATGAGCTGAGCCGCCGCACCGCCTACGAGATCCGCGGGCACTGGCTGGAGATGTACGGGCTCTGTCCGTCCTGCCGCGCTCCCGCGGCCGCTGAATGATGGTCAAACCGAGGGTCGCCGAAATGTTGAAGGTTCGCCTCGCGCAATTCGCTCTGGCCTCTCTGGTGCTGCTGGCACTGGCGCTCAGTGGGCTGGCGGTGGCCTGCGGGGGCAGCAGCGGCGACAAGGCGGCGGGAGGACAGGTGAGGGTCGTTACCAGCCTGGAGCTTTTCGCCGACTTCATCCGGCACGTGGGGGGAGACAGGGTGCAGGTCACAGCGCTGATACCGGGCAATGCCGACCCCCATACATACGAGCCGGCTCCCTCGCAGGTGGCGAAGGTGACGAAGGCCGACCTGGTGATAATAAACGGCCTAGGGTTGGAGAAGACGCTGTCCGGTCTGATCGAGAACAACGTGCCCGGCGGCGTATCGATCATCGAGATGGCGGACGGCCTGCCGGTTCTCGCGGGAGACCCGAATGAGGGCGAGACCGGCAACCCGCACTTGTGGCTGAACGTCCAGTACGCGATGCGCTATGTGGAGAAGATACGCGACGCCCTCGTCGAGGTGGACCCGGAGGGCGCCGCTATCTACCAAGCGAACGCCGCCACCTACCTGGAGGAACTGGATGCGCTGGACAAGGAAACGGCGGCAGCCATAGAGTCGATACCGCCGGAGCGGCGCAAGCTGGTCACCTTCCACGACGCATTCCCCTATTTCGCCGAGCGGTACGGGCTGGAGATCGTCGGTGTAGTCGTTGAGTCGCCGGGACGGGAGCCAAGCGCCCGCGAGCTGGCCAATCTCACCGACAAGATCCGCTCTCAGCAGGTCCCTACGGTGTTCGATGAGCCCGAGTACAACGCCAGCATGCTAGAGATGGCCGCCAAGGAAGCGGGCGTGGAGATGAAAACGCTGTTGAGCCACGCCTACACTGACAACGTTCATTCTTATGTAGAGTTGATACGCTTCGACGTGCAGCAGCTAGTGGAAGGGCTGGGCTGACGATGGCAAAGCTATCTCGACCCCAGAGAGAGGTGTCAGCAAGCGACGAGGAAGCCGCCATCCGGGTGGAGAGCGTCTGGGCGGGCTACGACGGGCACACTGCGCTGGAGGACGTGAGCTTTGCGGCGCCGAGGTCGAGCATCGTGGGGCTGATGGGCCCCAACGGCTCCGGCAAGTCGACGCTGATGAAGGTGATCCTGGGGATGCACCGCCCCTGGCAGGGCCGCGTGCGCATCCTGGGACGGGAGATCGCCGCCGCCCGACGGCTGCTCGGCTACACGCCCCAGACCGAGTCAGTGGACTGGCAGTTCCCGGTCACAGTGAAGGATGTAGTGATGATGGGGCGCTACGGCCGCCTGGGGCCGCTGCGCCGGCCGACGGGGGCAGATCGCGAGGTGGTGGCAAGGTGCCTGGAGCGGCTGCAACTCACGGGATTGGCTAACCGCCAGATCGGGGAGTTGTCAGGCGGACAACAGCGACGGGTGTTGATCGCGCGGGCGCTGGCCCAGGAGCCGGAGGTGCTGCTCCTCGACGAGCCGATGGCGGGTCTCGATGCGGCGATACAGCATGAGCTGATGACCCTCTTCGAAGGGCTGCGCGACGAGGGGAAGACCCTGCTCGTCGCCACTCACGATCTCTCCTGCACCACCGGCTGCTTCAACCGGGTGCTGCTGCTGAACAAACGCCGAGTTGCCTACGACGAACCAGCCAAGGTGTGCACGGAGGAACTCCTGAACGAGGCGTTCAAGAGCCATCTCATCCTTCTCCCTGTAGGAAAGGCGTACTACGAGGAGCATCACGGCCATGATTGATCTCTGGAACTGGCTTTCCGAGCCCTTTCAGTACGAGTTCATGCAGCGGGCGCTCTTGACGGTGCTGATGGTGAGCGCCGTCAGCGCCGTGATCGGAGCGTTTGTGGTGGTAAAGGGGCTGGCGTTCATCGGCGACGCGCTGGCGCACGCCTCTTTCGCCGGCGTAGCAGCAGCGTTCGTCTTGGGCGAGAGCATCTATCTGGGGGCGATGATAGCCGCGGTCGCTACCGCCCTGGCGATCGGCTTCGTAGAGCGGCGGGCGCGGATCAGCCTGGACACGGCCATCGGCATTCTGTTCGTCGGCGCCTTCGCCCTGGGCATCGTGATCGTGAGCCGGCAGAGCAACTATACGGTGGACTTGTTCAGCTTCGTCTTCGGCAACGTGCTCGGAGTCGGTTGGGGCGACCTCCTGCTCATCGGGATAATGACTCTCGGCGATAATCGCCATCGTCGCCGCCTTCTACAAGGAGATGCTTTTCTACGCCTACGACCCGGAGATGGCGGCGGCATCGGGCATCCCCGTGTCGGCGATACACTACGGGCTCTTGGCGCTGATTGCGGTCGCGGCCGTGGTTGCGCTGAAGGCGGTAGGGATCGTCCTGGTGGTAGCGATGCTGGTGACGCCGGCGGCGACAGCCGGGCTGCTGGTGCGACGGCTGCACCAGATAATGCTCCTCGGCGCTCTGCTGGGGTTCGTCTCGTCGGTGATCGGGCTGTACGTGTCCTACTACGCGTCGGTGGCCTCGGGGGCGTCGATCGTGCTGGTGGCGACCTGTCTTTTCGGGCTAGCGCTCCTTTTCTCGCCGCGACGGGGGCTGCTGGTGCGACGGCGGCCGGAGATACCGGGCACAGCGAAAAGCGAGGCGATAGCGCCGAGCCGATAGAATCCTACACGGCACCCTCAACTTGCCATTCACTCGCGGGCTGGGTTAACCTAGATATAGAGGTGGATTCACCCGCCTGAACCGAAATCCCCAGGGAGAGCTTCCGAATGACAGAGCAGAAGACGGAGACGCCGCTCGACCGCAAGGCGCGTCTCCAGATACCCGCCCAACCCATGCCCAAGCAGGCGCCGGAGTCTCGGATACACAACTGGGACGAGGTGTATCTTCCCCTCGACCTGGAGACGGCGCGGATAGAAGCAAGCCGCTGCCTTCAGTGCCCGGCGTCCCGCTGCAGCAAGGCGTGCCCCCTGCACAACGACATCCCCGCTGCCCTCGCCTTGCTGGAAAAAGGCGACGTGATCGGGGCGGCGAACAAGTTCCGCGAGACGAGTCCCATGCCGGAGATGTGCGGTCGCCTCTGTCCCCAGGAGCGGCTCTGCCAAGGCAGTTGCGTGTCGGGCAAGAACGGGCAGCCGGTGGCTATCGGCAGGCTGGAGGCGTTCGTTGCGGACTACCAGCGCGAGCATTCCGGCCTTCCTATGCCGGAGCTGTCGCCGCCCACCGGCAAGCGGGTGGCGATCGTGGGCGCCGGCCCCGCCGGTCTGGCGGTCGCGGAAGCACTGGCGAAGAACGGCCACGCCTGCACGATTTTCGACGCCTGGCCAGAACCAGGCGGCCTGCTGGTATACGGCATCCCCAGTTTCAAGCTGGCCAAGAAGATCGTCGCTGAGAAGATAGACTACCTGAAGCGGCTGGGGGTCGAGTTCGTCCCCAACACGATCATCGGAGAGGGCCTCAGCATCGATGACCTCTTCGAGCGGGGCTTCCACGCCGTTTTCCTCGGACACGGGGCGACGAAGGAGACGGAGCTCGACATTCCCGGCGAAGGCATCGACGGCAGCTACACCGTGCCCGGCAAGGAATTGAGCGGCGTCTACTGGGCGATGGACTTCCTGGTGCGCGGCAACGTACCGGCGGAGAAGCTCCCAGCCCAGATGCGCGAGCCTCTGAGGGTCGGCAAGCGGGTCGCTGTCATCGGCGGCGGCGATACGGCGATGGACTGCGTCCGGACCGCAGTGCGGCTGGGGGCGAAGGAGGTAGTCTGCCTCTACCGGCGCACGGAGGCGGAGATGCCCGGCCGGGCGGCAGAGCGGGAGAATGCCCGCGAAGAAGGCGTGAAATTCCACTATCTCGTGCGACCCCTCCGCCTGCTGGGAGACAGCAACCGCCAGGTGCAGAAGATCGAGTGTCAGCGCATGGAGCTGGGGGAGCCCGATGCGAGCGGACGCCGCCGCCCCGTTCCTGTCGCCGGCTCCGAGTTCATGGTGGACGCGGACACGGTGGTATTCGCGCTCGGTTTTGGCATTGACGGCAAGGTGGCCAAGAGCTGCGACGGCCTGAAGACTGACGATTGGGGCCAGATCGTGGTGGAGGAAGAGACGGGGGCTACCAACCGACCCGGCGTCTTCGCCGCGGGCGACTGCGTGCACGGCGCCGACCTGGTGGTGACGGCGCTGGCCGCCGCGAAACGGGCCGCCGCAGGCATCGACCGCTATCTGAGCGAGAGCAGCTAGAAGCGCTCCTTCATCCTTTTTCAACGCCGAGGCTCCAGATGGACGAAAAGGAACGGCAGGCCCGTTATTGCTTCGGCTGTGGCAGCCTGAACCCGCAAGGTCTTCACCTGGATTTCCAGGTGGAGGAAGGCCGGGTCACGGCAACCTTCACCCCCGAAAAGGAGCACCAGGGCTTCCCCGGACAGATGCACGGCGGCCTCGTCGTCACCCTTCTCGACGAGGCGATGGGCTGGTGCACGCTGGGTCAGAAGATATGGGGAGTGACGGCGAAGATGAACGTGCGCTTCCGCGAGCCGGTGCCCCTCTATCAGCCGGTCACGGTGAGTTCCGCCGTCGAGAAGGACCGCCGTCGCTGGGTGGTGGTAAGGGCAGAGATACGCTCTGCTGAGGGCGACATCCTGGCGGAGGCGGACGGGATCTTCATGCGGGTGTCGGGGGAGCGACAGCGCCAGTTTGAGGAGATATACCTCCCCGTTTTCTCGCCGGACGGCAGATTCGGACCCTAGAGAACGCCGGCCTCACATACACCTCCTTCCATACTGTCCAACCCGAGACAGTTCGCGTCTGTCCTCGACACGAGGCCGCCCTCGCTGGCCTCGCGTCCGGCCTTGAAGTATCATCGTGGGGAGTCCGAGTTTACTCGGGCAGGCAGACGGTTTATGCTTAGGAGCCGAAGAGATACCACCGAGCCGTTGACCGGATACTACTCAAGGACGAGGCTGTGCTGACTTTTCTCAACTGGTTGATCGACATCGCGCTGCGCCGAGCTACCGTCATGGCAGTAGTCGTGGCGGCAGTAGTCATCGGCGGTCTGCTGGCAATTCGGCAGATCAAGCTGGAACTGCTCCCCGACATCAATTACCCGGTGATGACTGTTGTCACCACCTATCCCGGCGCGGCGCCGCAGGACGTGGTGGAGGGCGTCACGAAACCGACGGAAGGGGCAGCATCGACGCTCTCCGGTCTCAAGCGGATGCAATCCGTCTCCTCAGAGGGGCTCTCCATTGTCCTGCTGGAGTTCGGTTACGGGACGAACATGGCGAAGCGAGAGCAGGAGCTGACGGCTCGTCTCGGCGACGCGGCCTTCCCATCGACAGCGGCCCAACCGCAAATCAGTCTCGTCAACACCCAACTGCTCCCTGTTACTGAGATGAGCCTGGCCGGCGATCTGCCGGTGGAGGAGTTGGAGCGCATAGCCCGGGAGCAGGTAGTGCCGGCGCTCAGCGAGATCGACGGCGTGCTCCAGGTGGAGGTCGTCGGCGGGGCAGTCTCTCAAGTCGATGTCGTGCTGGACCCGGAGAAGCTGCGCGAGGCCGGGCTCTCCTCGCAGGGCGATAGCATCGGCGATCCAGGCGGCGAATACGGCTATCCCCTCGGGCTCGGTGACGACCGAAGAGAAAACGGTGCCCCTGCGGACTCTGAGCAGCATCGATTCTCTGGATAAGCTGGAGAGCCTGGTGGTCGGAGTGCGACCCGACCCGGCCGGCGGTGAGGGCACGCCCGTTCTCTTGAAGGACGTGGCGCAGGTTAGTCTAGGACGCTCGGAGACGGCGGGGGCAGCACGAACGAACGGCAAAGCGAGCGTGGCTATCGCTGTGAGCAAGTCCCCGGAAGCGAATACCGTGCAGGTCGCGGACAGGGTGAACGACACGATCAAGCGGCTGCAGGGGGATTTGGGAGACCAGGTGCAGTTTCAGACGATATTTGACCAGTCCACCCAGATCAAGAACTCGATATGGGGGATGCTCCGAGAGGGGGGATGGGGGGCGCTGTTCGCGGTGGTAGTGGTGTTCCTCTTCTTGCTCAGCCTACGAAGCACCCTCGTGACGGCGGTGTCGATACCGCTTTCGGTGGTGGTGGCACTGCTCTTGATGTACTGGCTGGGCTTGACCCTCAACATCTTCACACTGGGAGGGTTGACGATTGCTATCGGCCGGGTGATCGACGACAGCATCGTCGTCCTGGAGAATATCTACCGGCATGTGCATCAGGATGGGGAGAGTCTAGAGAGCGCTGTGCGTTCGGCGCCGCGGGAGGTGGCCTCGGCGATCACCTCGTCGACCTTGACCACGGTGGCTGTCTTCGTACCGCTGGGCCTGATGGGCGGGCTCGTGGGGGAGCTGTTCCGGCCCTTTGGCCTCACCGTCACCTTCGCTTTGCTCGCCTCGCTGGCGGTAGCGCTGATGATTGTCCCCGGTTTGGCGCGTCTCGTCGTCGGAAAGGGCGCTGTCAAGTCCAGCGGCAGCCGCGATACGTGGCTCCAGAAGGGGTATGCGCCGGTCCTGCGCTGGTGTCTGAGGCATCGCCTCGTTACCGTGGCCATCGCGGTAGCCCTCTTCGTCATCAGCATGTTCATGCTGCGTTCGGTCCCGGTGAGCCTTCTGCCAAACATGACTGAGGATGTCTTCGACGTGACGGTGATCGCGCCGGCGGGGTCGGACATGGACACGATACTCTCGGAGGCGGCGAAGGTTGAGGAGGTGGTGGCAAGAACAGAGGGGGTCCGTCTGTACGAGACGGTCGTCGGCGGACAGACACAGAGCCTGTACACGCTGGGGGCCGTGCTATCCGGCCGCGGGTTCAGCACGGCCCGCATCTTCGTCCGGGTCGAAGAGGGGGCCAGCCTCTCGAAGGTGGCGGACCGCGTGCGGGAGGAGGTGCAGGGTATCAAGAGCAACAGCCTCATATCTGTTTCAGATATGCAGACGTCTACCCTCTCGCGGCTTCAGGTGACGGCATGGAGCGATGATCCCGAGGCGCTGGCGCAAGCCGGTCAAGAGATCCTGGCAGCGGCGGCGAAAGTGGACGGCGTGGCGAATCTGACAAGCGACGCGGGCAGTGAGAGGACAGAGATCGCTATAGACGTAGACCCCAACAAGGCGTTCCTCGCCGGCCTGAGCGCGCAGGAGGTATCTTCCTACATCCGCAGCCTGCTGTTGGGACAGACAGTGACCCAGATGTCGATTGACGGCGGTAGCTCGGTGAACGTACAGCTCTCGATCTCGCGGGAGGGGGTCGGCGACGTGGGATCGCTGCAACAGCTTCTCATCGGCCCTCAAGCGGTGCCCTTGTCTTCGATAGCGGAGGTGAAGACGGTGAGCGCGCAGGCTCAGGTGAGCCGTGTCGACGAGCGGCCCGCGGTGACGGTGAACGGCGACATCGTGTCCAAAGAGACGGGCGACGTGGCAAAGAAGGTGCGGAGCGAGGTGAACAAGCTCGACCTGCCGGAGAGCGTCGATGCCGAGGTGGGCGGCGTCTTGAGTCAGATCGAAGAGAGCTTCAGCTCCATGTACATCGGCATCGGCATCGCCGTCATTCTTGTGTATATTGTGATGATCATCTTCTTCGGGTCGCTACTGGAGCCGTTCGCCATCCTGTTCTCGCTGCCTCTGGCGAGCATCGGCGCTTTCTTTGCTCTTTCCGTCACCCACAATACTCTCGGCCTCTCCGCCCTGATCGGCCTCCTGATGCTGGTGGGGATAGTCGTCACCAACGCAATCGTTCTCATAGACCTGGTCAAGCATCTCGTGCAGCAGGGGATGGAGCCGCACGAGGCGCTGGTCCAAGGCGGACGAACCCGTTTGCGGCCGATCCTCATGACGGCGGTGGCGACGATGCTGGCGCTAGTCCCGCTGGCGATGGGATTCCACCAGGGGACGATTATCGCGGCTGAGCTGGCGACGGTGGTGATAGGAGGGCTGTTCACCTCCACGCTCCTCACCCTGGTGGTGGTGCCGGTGGTGTACAGTCTCCTTCTCGACCTGCGAACCGCCGTGTTGGGCCGCCGGCCCCCAACAGCAACCGTGAAGGTCGCCGCGCAAGAGACCGGCGATGCGCCTCCCCCCCGATCGCGGCGCCTGCCCCGCCCATCGAAGAAACGAGAGTAACGCCCCGTGGCCAGGATCATCCTCTACACCGGCAAGGGCGGCGTGGGGAAGACGACTGTCGCCGCTGCCACCGCCCTACGAGCGGCGGAGCTGGGCTATCGCACGGTCGTCATGAGCACCGACAGCGCTCACAGCCTGGCCGACTCCTTCGACATGCCGCTGGGGCCGGAGCCGGTCCCGGTGGCGGAGAACCTCTGGGCCCAAGAGAGCGACGTCTACTTCAGCATCAAGACGTGGTGGGGTGTCGTCCAGGAATGGCTTACGGCTCTCCTCGTCTGGCAAGGCATGGAGGAGCTGGAGGCGGAGGAGATCGCCGTCCTGCCGGGGATGGAGGAACTGGCGAACCTATTCTGGGTGACGTACCACTACGAGAGCGGCAACTACGACGTCGTCATCGTGGACTGCGCTCCCACGGGCGAGACGCTGAGCCTCCTCACCTTTCCGGAGTCGGCGCGCTGGTGGGTGGACAAGGTGCTGCCGGTAGAACGGCGGCTAGCGCAGATCGCCGGGCCGGTCGTGCGCGGGCTGACGGGGATGCCGGTGCCGGAGAAGAGGGTGTTCGACGCGGGGGAGGATTTGCTGAAGCGGCTGGCGCATCTCCACGAGCTGCTGTCGGACCGGCAGGTGACTACGGTGCGGCTGGTGGTGAACCCAGAGAAGATGGTGATAAAGGAGGCGCAGCGCAGCTTCACCTATCTCAGCCTGTACGGGTACGTGACGGACGCCGTGATCTGCAATCGCCTGCTGCCCCCCGAGGCGGGCGCCAGCTACTTCTCCGCCTGGCGGACGGCCCAACAGCGCTACCGGCGGCGGATAAAGGAGGCGTTCTCACCCCTGCCGATGTTGACGGCGCCCTTGATGGAAAGCGAGGTGGTCGGTCTCGACCGGCTGCGGGAGTTGGGGGGTCACCTCTTCGGTAAGGACGACCCAAGCCGCATCTTCTATCCGGCAGTGGCGCAGGAGGTACGCTCGCAGGACGGCGAGTACGTGCTGAGCCTGGCGATGCCGTTCGTCAGCAAGCGGGAGATCACGCTGGCGCAGAGAGGCAACGAATTGACGGTCCGGGCTGGCGCCTACAAGCGTCAGATTCTGCTGCCGCGGGTGCTGGCGGGCCGCCGGGCGACGGGCGCGAGCATGGACGGCGACCGGCTCAACATATCATTCACGCGTGAGGAGTAGTACACCCGCGCAGCGAGTCCGGATGCGGCGCCTAGGACTCGGCGAAGACGACGGTGTAGTACTTCATGCCGGCGCCATCTCGCGCAACCCCGACCCCCACTCTGGTGAAGTAGGGATTGAGCATGTTGTCGCGGTGACCCGGTGAGGCCATCCAGGTGCTAACAGCGACGGCAACCGTCTCATTATCGGGGTAGTTGTTGTAGGCTATGTTCTCCCCGCACACGGAATGGGGGACGCCGTGGCGATCCATGAGGGTGACAAAGGTCTCGCCGGTGGGGCTGGTGTGGCTGAAGTAGCCCTTCTGCACCATGTCCTCGGACGCGCTCTCCGGCCACCACCGCCAGGCCGGGGTCGAGTTGAAGGAGGGTCAGGCCGGCAGCAGCGCGCTGAGCGTTGATGGCGGCAAGCGTGTCAGCCGCCAGAACGGCTGGATCAACGATTGCAGGTGGGGGCGGCGGAGAAGGCGGCGGAGCGGAGACATCCGGCGCGAGGACTAGGGGCCCGTTGTCGATTACCTCCGGCGCAGCGGCAGGATTCCTCTATTACCGCCGCTTCCAGTGATGGCTCGGCCGTGGGTAGGGGTTGCGCCGCGGGTGTGACGACGACGACGAGCGCTCCAGGAAACCGCAGGCAACGCGGGTCTGGGCGACTGCGACCTCAGGCTGATAGCCAGCACCACCACCGGCGTGACGAGCCACTCCGTAGGCGCCGCCGACGAGAGCGCTCGTCACCAACAGAACCGCCACCAGCTTGTAGATCCTTCTTGCCATACCCCTGCCCGGCTCCCAGCGGAGGGCGACCCCCGATGGTTGCCATTTCCCTGCACCTATCACGACGAGGAGCAGTTCCTAATCTATTCCTTTAGACCTCCGGGCACCACTTTGTCAATACCCCTGGAAAGCGGAGCCTAGCGGGTGAGAACCAGCTTCCCGATCACGTTGCCATCCTCCATTGCCTGTTGGGCAAGACCCGCCTCCTTCAGGGGGAGGGCAACGGAGACGACAGGCTTGATCTCGCCGCTCTCAACAAAGCGCCAGGCGTCGAGGAACTCCGCCTTGTTGCCCATGTGGGAGCCAAGGAGATTGAGTTGCTTGTTCCAGAGGAAGCGGATGTCCGTCTTGGCCTCAAAGCCGGTGGTGGCGCCGCAGGTGACGATTGTGCCGCCCCACTTGAGGCACTGGACGCTCGTCGGCCAGGTAGCCTCGCCCACGTGCTCGAAGACGATGTCGACGCCGCGGCGCTCGGTTATGCGCTTGACTTCTTCGGCAACGTTCTGCTTGCTGCGGTTGATGACGTGGGCGGCGCCGAGCTGGCGGGCCGCCTCCAGTTTGTCGTCGCTGTTGGCCACGGCGATTGCCTTGGCACTGAAGAGCTTGCAGATCTGGATGGCCATGGTCCCCAAGCCCGCCAGCAGCGCCCCAAATGAGGACGAAGTCGCCGGGCCTGATTTGGGCCCTGCTGACGAGCATGCGCCAGGCGGTGAAAAGGACGAGGGGCATCGAAGCCGCCTGCTCCCAAGTCAGGTTCTTC
Source organism: uncultured Chloroflexia bacterium (assembly GCA_963763495.1). Taxonomy (GTDB): domain Bacteria; phylum Chloroflexota; class Dehalococcoidia; order DSTF01; family JALHUB01; genus DAOUEO01. The sequence goes on along the minus strand of CAVXOY010000018.1, from coordinate 164,847 downwards.
GGCTTGGGGACAACGTTGACGGCAGGGACTTTGCCGTATTCAGCGTGAGCGCCGTCGAGGGGGCCGGTCTGGAAGCCCCATATCTTGAACTGACGGCAGAAGAAGACATCGCCGCGCGCGCAGGCCTCGCACAGTGCCGCAGCTCAGGCTGCTGAAAACGACGACCTCGTCGCCCACCTTGACGTTGCTGACCTCGCCGCCGACACCGACGATCTCACCGGCAGCGTCGCTGCCTGAGATATGGGGCATGATTGTCGATACCCCCGGCAGGCCGCGGCGGGCCCAGATGTCGTTGTAGTTGCAGCCGGAAGCCTTGATCTTGATCAGCACCTCATTCGGGGATATCTCCGGCTCGGGCACGTCTGTGTACTTCAGGACATCGACGCCGCCGTGCTCTTCGAACACTACTGCCTTCATTTGAGAACCCTCCTCCTGAGCCAAGCCGAGTCTGTTCTCGTCGGTCAACCGACCATGGGAAGACGATTGCGGGGCACCTAGGCGAATGTTACAGAAAGGCGCCCTAGGGGTCTACAGCAATCGGCGGGACAAAGCCTCGAAACAACTGTTGGACGTGCTGAGCGCCCCGAAAAATGCCGAAAATCTAATTGACGGCCGTTCGCCGACCGGGCCGGGGCCAGAAGACCCTTAGGGAATCTGTGGCCTCGGGCATATGATCGTTGCTTGGGCTCAAGGGCAATGGCTGACCTGAAGAATCTTCCCCTACCAGCGGAAGACGACGACCTGGAGCAGGAACTGGAGGACACGTCCGAAGACGAGGGCGGTCGACCAGCAGGCGCCGGGAGTCGACAGCGAGTTGGTAGCGGCGGTCGACCGCTGGACAGAGACGCTCCAGTCGGTCCAAAAGAGCATCGAGGAAGCAGCGGCGGCCATCCGCCTTCTCCGGGAGACGCTCAAGCCGATGGCGCCCGTATTGCGTAGCCTGGGCGTCCTCGAGGACGCCTTGCGTGGCTTTACGGAGGAGCCTCCACCCGAGCCGCGACCGTTACGGGAGATGCCGTCCGAATCTGCGCCTCCGGTGACGCCAAAGCCACCATTGCGGGCTCTGGAAGAGGATGTCGCTCCCGCACCGCAGCCAACGCTCGAAGAAGAAGCTGAGGAACAGAGCTGGCAGTCATGGCGAAAAAAACCGGGGGAGCGGGAGAAACCAACCCGGGCAGCAGAGAAAAAAGAGGACTTCGGAGCGGTGAACATCGGCCCACCGCGGGCGGCGCTGAAACCGGTCACCCTCGTGCCCGATGACGATGACACTGTTGCACCTTACTCTTATCGAGTGACTGTCGATGACTCACAGAAGACTCTGAAGCTAGTGTCCCTATATCAGGCGCTGGGCGCCATACCAGCAGTGCGAAACCTGTCGCTTGTCAGTTACGTCAGCGGAGTGGCTTCGATTTCGCTGGAAGCGACTGAAGAGATACTGCCGCCAGACGTGGAGAACGCCATTCATAAGACGCTGAAGCGGAGTTGCAGCGTACTGTCGCACGATTCCACCACCTTGCTGGTGAAGATGGGTGAATAGGCGTCTGCGTCAGCTAGGAGTGTCCAGAGCATGAGTACTGAGGTCAGCAAAGAGAAGGACGGACGAGGGCCATCAAGATCGGGGATCGGGAGATGGCTCTTAGGCGCCGAGAAAACGAAGGGCAGCGACAGCGGCGCCGCTTCCGCCGGTTTGCCCCCTGATGTCCTCGAAACTCGAGTGAAGCGTTTTCACGATCTGAACGTGCTGGCGCTGCTTCTGCATTGCGCCGGCACTCCAGAGGAGATAGTGACCCTCTTCCTGGAGAGAGCGCCGGAGATCAGCGGCGCCAAGATCGTCTATCCCCTGCTGCTGGACAGGAGACGCGACGTCCTCCACGCGAATCCGCTGGAGGGAACAACCGACGCTCGCCTGAACCAGGCGTCGCTGGCCTTTGAAGCGGAGATGACCCAGCTTGAGTTCCCGCTGTACCTCAGGAGCAACCGCCGTATCGTCATCGAGGGCGGTGAGGTAGTGATAACGAGCTCCGTCCGTGACTTCGCTGAGGACGTGCTGGGCAGGCAGGCCTCCGAGGCCGGGCAGAAACGGCTGGATGTGAAGAAGCTGGCGATGGTCCCTCTCGTGATGGGCGCCGAGCCTCTGGGACTTGTCATCTTCATGTATGACAGCGACGACATCGACGTGGAGATACTGGAGCTCCTGGCCGGGCACTGCACGCTCGCCCTCAAGGCGAGCCTCGACCAGGGCTCTCTGGGGCGGTTCAGCGAGATCGATGAGGTCACGTGGCTGTACAACCGGCGCTACCTCCAAGACACCCTATCGCAAGAGATCGTCAGGGCCCACCGCTACAGCAGGCCGCTGTCCATCGTTCTTCTCGACATTGACGGCTTCACCGCGTTCAACGACAGCTATGGGGCCTCGATGGGCGACAAGCTGCTGCGATCCGTGGCGATGATCCTGTCCACTTCTCTAATGGAGCCGGAGATAGCGACTCGCTACGGTAGCGACGAGTTCGCGCTGCTACTGCCGGAAAGCACCCGGGCCACCGCCGTCGCTCTCGCCAGCAAGCTCTTGGCACAGGTAGGACAGGTGACGGTGTTCGGAGGGAGCGGCCCGCCGGAGCCGGTGACGGCGACAGTGACCATCGTGTGCTATCCGGAGGACGGGGAAACTCGCGAGGAGCTGATTGCCGCGGCGGAGGCCGGTCTATCGGAGGCCAAGCAGGAGAAGACTTCCCAGAGCAGCGGGGCAAGAGGGGGATGGGCGGCCGGCTCAGGGATGGAGCGAGCAGTCTAGCCCAGGCGGTACAGTCCTCGCCGCGAACACGCCTTTCATCGAGACTCTCCCTATGATATGCTTCTCGCTGCTTTCCGGGCAGCGATCCTCTCCCTACGGGCCCGGCGCCGGGCAAACACACCAGAGACACCAGGAGATCGGCAATGAGAGTGAGCAGGCGAGGGTTTTCCACCAAACCGGGGCGATCCAGGAGCAAGAGAAAGGCTTTCCTTGCGGCGCTGGCATTCCTATGGCTGGTGGTCACATTGCCGGCCGGCGCCTGCGGCGGAGGCGGGAATGACAAGAGCGAGAGCCCGAACCTGCTGACGAACCCCGGATTCGAGAAGGGGGCCGACCCCTGGTACTCGATGGAGTCGAGCGGCTGGGGGACGCCGTTCGACGTCAGCGACAGCGTCGCTCATTCGGGCGGCACACAGCGCCCACTTGGCGCTACGGCCGCCGGCCGCGCCGGTCCAACACCAGGTATACGGCGCGGTGCAAAGCCTTAAGCCGGAAACCTTCCCCGAGTTCCTGTCCGGCTTCTACCGGGTGGAGAACTGGCAGAAAGGAACGGAGCACCAGTACCTCCAGTTCGTGGTGATTGCCATCCTGCCGGAGGAGACAGGGAAACATCCAGATCCGCTACCTGCTGGCGGGCACGGCCACCGACCCGTTCCGCATCGACAATGCGAAGTTCGTCTACCTGACCAAGGAGGAGCCGAAGATCGGGGAATGGGTGTACTTCGAGCGGAACATCGCCGACGATTTCCAGCAGTTGTGGGGCAAGGTGCCGGAGAATGTGCAAGAGTTGCGGATCTTCTTCGAGGGGCGCTACGACTTCGACGCGCCGTCCACCGGGAACATGAGCGGCGACGTGTACTACGACGACCTCTACGTCGGCAGCAAGGCGGACGCGCCGAGCTACCCCTAGGCCCTGATAAGGCGAGAGAGCAATGGTGGAAACCGGCGTCAGCTACTTCAGCTCCCGCACCCTGCGTCACGTCCAGGCCGACCTCGAGGACATGGTGGCCCATCACTGCACCTACGTCGTGCATTGCCTGACGGAGACAGACCTCCTTTTCTACCGGAAGACCATGCAAGAGATCGTCGAGGCGACGCACGCGGTGGGACTGGACGCCTGGCTCGACCCCTGGGGCGTGGCCGGGGTGTTCAGCGGCGAGACACTCTCCCGCTTCCCCCTAGACCATCCGGAGTCGCTGCAGGTGCTGTCGGACGGGAGGCAGGCGCCGGCCGCCTGCCCCAATCACCCGGCGACACGTCAGTTTCTGCGAGACTGGGTACACGCCGCTGCCGAGGCGGGCGGAGACGGGGTGATGTGGGATGAGCCGCACTTCTTCGTCCCTTTCATGCGAGGAGATAGAAGCGGCGCTTGGGCCTGTCGCTGCAGCATCTGCCAAGCCCGATTCCAGGAGAAGACGGGGCATGCGATGCCGGAGGTGCTGGACGAAGAGGTGCGGGCCTTCCGCGAGTCCTCACTCATCGATCTGCTGTCAGAGCTATCGGCGGAGAGCAAGCAACTGGGGCTGCGGAATTGCCTGTGCCTGTTCCCCATCGACTTCGTGGCTGCCGGCTTCCCCGAACTGGCGCAACGGCTGGCCAAGCTCACCGGCAGCAAGGAGACCGACACGAATCCCCTCCTGCAATTCGGAGTGGCGGACTGGGACGCCGCCGCCGCTATCCCCGATCTCGATGTCTTCGGCACCGACCCCTACTGGTACATCGTGGGCGCCGAGCCGGAGCCCTTCCTGCGGGCCTTCACGGAGAAAGCGCTGGATGTAGCACGGAGGCACAGCCTCAAGACGCAGGTATGGGTGCAAGCCTTCGCCGTACCTGAGGGGCGAGAGGAAGAGCTGCGGACGGGGCTGCGAACAGCGGCAGCGCTCGGCGTCGACCAGGTGGCCGCCTGGAGCTACGACGCCACGGGAAGCATGTCGGCGCTGCGACCGGCGCGACCGGACGTGGTGTGGCGGATCATCGGCGAGGCCTACGGCGAGCTGCGAGGAGTCTCCTAGGTTATGGGGGGCAGCGACAGCCAGTCGTAGCCGATGGCCGGGTCGTCGTGGGGGATGCGCCCCTCCTCTTTGCGATCGTAGACGGTGGAGGTGAGGTAGACGAGGTGGGCGGGCCCGTTGATCGCTTTGCAGCCGTGGGCGACGCCGGCGGGTATCTTGAGAAGCTGCGCCGGGTAGTGGTCGCCGAGGAAGAACTCCTGGAGCTCGCCCTTGGTCGCTGAACCGTCGCGGAGGTCGTAGAGCGCGACCTTGAGATCGCCGGCGACGACGTACCACCAGTCGACCTGCGTCGGGTGGACGTGCCAGGCCTTGGCGACACCGGGAAACATCAGGGAGTGGCTGACCTGGGCCCAGCCCTCGCGCACTATCCCCTCGCTGTCGCGGACGATCTCGCGGAAGAAGCCGCGCTCATCGGAGTGGGTCACCAGGCTCTTCGACTCTACGCCTTCGATCATGGACGAACCCCCTGTGAACGGCGCTACAACGCCCCCTAGTATAGCCTAGTCGCAGCCTCGGTGCAGCATACCCCGTGCAATATAGGGAGTTCCCCCGATTGTTCAAGGTTGGGTAAGCACGCGCCGGCGTTTTGCCGCCGCGGCCGCCATCGCCATTGTTCTTGCCTGGGTCTCGCCGACGGCGTTCTCGGCCATGACACCGGCGAAGAACCTGGTCCCGTCGTCGAGCCTGAGAATCCCCATCCACGCGGCGCGGAGATTGCCAGACGTGGAACGTTTCAAGGGAACGCTATCACGGCGCCGGTATCGGCACCTTCGGATAACGACGGAATATGGCCGCCGCATAGCCTCTGCTCCGGACCACGCTCGGCCGGTGTGTGGTCCGGCACCCTGAGTCTACTTCACGACGAGGGCGTCATCGGTTACTGGCGTTTGTATCGGTACTCGGCGTCCTTTTCTGGCGCTCTAGACTTGAGGACGCGCGCCCGAGTGTGCCTCCTCCAGGAGCGTTCATCGCGTTGTGACTACGTCTCGTCTTTTTCAACAACCTGTTCTACTTCGGTTCTCTGCTTACAGCCTCGGTGCAGCAACATGTAGCCGCTCACTGCTGGAGAAGCCAACCGCTCAGACGTCAGGCCGCCGCTTTTCGCAGAACACCCACCGATTGCATCGTCGCCTGCGCGGCAGCAAAGCTGTCGTGGAGATCAGGCTGCTGGCCCGCCCATTCCATATACTCGCGCACTATCTCTCGCTGGCCGACGCGCGGCTCCCAGCCGAGTGCTTTCAGCCGAGAGACATCGGAGAAGATGTGGCGCGTGTCGCCCAGACGGTAGAAGCTCGCCGGTTGAGGTGTGAGATCAACTTCTGTGGCCTCGCAGCAGAACCGGGCAAGTCCGCGGACGGTCACCCGGCGGTCGCCCCCGACGTTGAACACCTGGTAGTCGGCGCGGTTGTCCTCGAACACAAGGATATTGGCGTCGACAACGTCGTGAATGGAGACGTAGTCGCGCTGCTGCTCTCCGTCCTCGAATACGATGGGCGACTGACCGGTAAGGAGGCGCACAGCGAAGGAGCGGAGGGCGCCGGAGTAGGCGTTGCGGAAGGACTGGCGCGGCCCTTGAACGATGGAGTAGCGAAGGGCAACGCTGGCTATGCCGTAGCGTTTCCCCAATTGGATAGCGATATCTTCCTGGTCGCGTTTGGAGAGGCCATAGCTGTTATGGGCCGCCGTCACGGCCTCGTCTGTCCACAGGGGCTGTAGGGGTTGCAGGCAGTCAGGGCACTTCACCTCCCAGTCGCCGCGCTCCAACTGCTCCCGCGATCGCTGGCCCGGATACTGCACGCCGTGGATTGGGCAGAGGTGCTTCCCTTCGCCATAGACGGCCTGGGAGGAGGCAACGACGACCTTGGCGACGGGCAGGCGGTCATTGACGATGAGCTCGTAGAGAAGGGCCGTGCCGACGCTGTTGGTGGCGAAGAAGTGGGAGAAATCGGGCAGGTAGTCCTGGTAGGCTGCGAAATGGAAGACGGCGTCCACGCCCTCAAGCGCCCGGCGGAAGACATTGCGGTCGGTGACGCTACCGTGGATGAAGTCGACCTCCGGCGGCAGGTAGTCGGGGACCTTACCGTTGTGCACAGGCGGCTCCAGGGAATCGATCACCCGCACCTCGTGGCCGCGCCGGAGGAGCGCATCGACGGTGTGCGAACCGATAAAGCCACAACCACCGGTAACCAGGACTTTCATGGCTATTCCTCCCTAAATCTCTTCTCCGAAACCTCCACCGGCCTCGGTATCATCGCTGCGGACGCACCAATCAGGAGGCGCCGCGCGCGCTTATCACCGCGATAGCGGTCTTGAACATGATCTTAATATCGAGCCAGAGCGACCATTCCTGTATGTATTTCAGGTCCAGACGCACCCATTCGTCGAAGTCGCGGATGCGATTGCGGCCGGAGACCTGCCAAAGACAGGTGATACCGGGCTTGACGGCGAGCTTCTGCTTTTGCCAGTCGCTGAACTGCTCGTACTCCTCCTGGAGCGGCGGCCGCGGCCCGACCAGGCTCATCTCCCCCTTGAGGACGCTCCAGAGCTGGGGCAGCTCGTCGAGGGAGAAGCGGCGCAGGAAGCGACCGACGCGAGTCACCCGGGGGTCGTTCTCCATCTTGAAGACAGGGCCTCTCATCTCGTTGTTCACCAGCAGTTCGCTCTTTCGGCGATCAGCGTCCTCGATCATGGTGCGGAACTTGTAGCCGACGAAGTAGCGCCCCCCCTGACCAACCACCGGCCAGCGGTAGAGGATAGGGCCGGACGAGGTCAGCCTGACCGCGAGGGCGATGAGCAGGAAGAACGGCGAAAGGACGAGGAGCAGGACAATTGCCAGCGCCAGGTCCATCACCCGTTTCAGGACGAGCTGGATGCGGCGACCTATCGAGAGCCGAGGCAAAGGCTGTATCACGCTGCCTGCTGTCTCGGAGGTGCGTCGCTCATCTCTGAATCTTGAGTTTGTAGCCAATCTAACTCCTCATCGTCATCGGTACTCCTCCCGCCGTTTCGGGAGTCACATATCCGGCGGAAAAAGCGGTCATAGTCGTCAGCAACCCCATCCCAGGAATAGCGGGAACGTACGCGCTCCTTCGCGGCGAGGCACAGGGAGCCGGCGCGGGCAGGATCGGCGAGCAGGTCGGTCAGCAGACGGCTCAGCTCTTGCTCCGACTTGGGCCAGAGCAGCCCGGAGTCTCCTACGACCTCACGGTTGAAAGGCACGTCCAGCGCCGCGACACAGCACCCGCAGCCCATCGCGTGCAGGAGCGCCGGGTTGGTGCCGCCCACCTCATGGCCATGGATGTAGGCGTATGAGTTCGCGTATATCTCCTCGATGTGGCCGGGCTCGTAGATGCCGCCCAGGAAGAGCACACGCGGGTCAGCCATGCGTTTCAACTCCTCGAAATAGCGGCTGCGGTAGTTGGCGGCGCCGACCACGACGAGCTTCTTCTCGGTCTCGACCTGACGGAAGGCGCGGACGATCAGGTCAGTGTTGTTCTCAGGTTCGATACGGGCAACAACCAGCAGGTAGTCCCCGGGAACGAGGCCATACTGGCTGAGAAGGCCGGGGTTCGTCGATTCGAAGAGATTGGCGCCGTAGCCGATGAACTTGCTGTCGCGGCCATACTCGCGGCGAAAATAGGGCTGGAGGGCGCGAGAGTCGCAGATAAGGTGAGAGGCCGCCCAACGAGCGCCGATCGCCTCGACGAGGCGCAGATAGACGCGGGCGATCCGTCCCCACTTGCGGCGGCACCAGTCGAAGCCATCGGTGTTCATGATGACCGGCTTGCCCGTGAGTCGCGCCAGCAGATAAAGGAAGCTGGCCCGGAAGCCGAGCACGTAGAGAACGTCGAACTTCGATAGGTAGGAGTGAATGGCACTCAGCGACTCGTGGGAGAGGGTTTCCAGGGCCTTCGTGTAGAGGGCGGGCAGATAGTGCAGCTTCACGCCGCGATAGATGGCCGGACGCGAGGGAAGCGAGTAGCGGGGCCGGCAGTAGACGGTGACTTCGTGGCCCCGCTCAACGAGACGGGGCGCAAGCTCCGAGGCTACCGTCTCGAAGCCACCCCAGCGGGCAGGGATACCGCGAGCACCGATGATCGCGATGCGGAGGGCCTCTTCTGTCCTTTTTCTTGCATCACTATCTCTCCCTCCTGCCCACAAACGTTGTGGGTGGGACTGACTCAACAATGACATCGGAATTGGGGCCCGGCGCCGGTAGTGAATGCTGCGACTCCGGCTCGTCACCCGCCTTGACAACCCCAACGCTTTCCTCGAAGACACGGAGCATCGACTCGGCATAGCGGCGCCAGGAAAGCGATTCGGTGACGAGCCGCCGGCCGTTCTCTGCTACCTCGTCCCTTAGTCCGGGGTTGTCCATGACAGTGCGCAACGCCTCGGCTATCGCATCAGGACGGCGCGGCGGCACGAGGAAGGCCGTCTTGCCGTCCTCCAGGATCTCCTGCACAGCGGCCCCGGTGGAGACGATAACGGGCTTGCCACAGGCCATCGCCTCGGTGACGGCGAGGGCCCAGGTCTGATTCTCGTTAGGAAAGATAAAGGCGTCACAGGCGTGATAGTAGAGTTTGATCCTGCTATCGGGGACGGCGCCAACGAAGCTGACACGGCCGTCCAGCCCCAGGTCGTGAGCGAGCGAGCGCAACCTACCGGCGTATTCGGGGTACTGCGCCGGGGAGCCGACGACGAGGTAGTGTATGTCGTGTCCCCCGGCAACGGCCTCGGCTACGCCCGCCAGCGCGTCCTCCAGCCGGCTGTGGGGCATGAGGATGCCCAGAGACAGCAGAAGGAAGCTCTCCGCCGGTATCCCGTGCTCGCGACGGATGGCAGCCGCCTCCTCGGCATCAGAGAGGCGTAGGGAGTCTAAGAGACGCCGCTCCTGACGACTGTGCAGTCGGAGTCGAAGGTGGCGTCGACCAGGCCCTTGGCGTAGTGGGAGAGGACAACGATGCGCGAGACGTGCCGGGTAGCGCGGCGGTCGTACCAGAGGAAGACGCGACGCGAGAGCCAGCGCAACGGCGACAGCAACCGGCGGACGCCTGTCGCGGGATGGGCCGGGGGCCAGGGTGGATCGTTGCACATCCAGACGACCGCCGGCTGGGGGCACAGGTTCGTCGTGCGCGCCCGAACGGCCGCCCAGTGAGGGGGCCAGTGGTGCGGGTTCAGGACATCGAAGGAGGCCGTCCAGCCTATCCGCCAGCCGCCGCATGTTCAGATACTGCGCGCAGGCGGCCGGAGGGAATGGGTAGCCGCGCCAACGGATGCTTGCCGGTGACGACGATGTTCAATCGCGAGCAGACATCCGGGTAGCAGTGCTCCCGGTCGTAGGCGGGGGTATAGACGACGACATCATGCCCCATATCCTGGAGCTCGCTCGCCAGATAGACGGCCTGGCGGTCGCCACCGCCCTCAACCATCAGTTCCGAGAGCAAGATGGCTATCCTCAATCTCTTGCTCCTATCCATGGATCGCCGATCCAGAACGCCGCTCTAAGCAACATACGCGGGCCATTCTCTTTCTGCGCTGTCGTCGTCCCAAACTCCGGCGGCATTCACACCGTTCGCCAGTTTTATCGCCGCGGCGGCGCACTCGCGGGCGGACGCGGCCATCGTCTTCACGGTGGAGCTCATCCGCCGGACCACTTGCTCTCTATCATTGAGGACAGAGACAGCCTTCTCGGCAACGTCGGCGGGGCGCAGCCTCTCCAGCGAGAGCACCTGGTCAGCGCAACCGAGCCGCCTCATGAATTGGCTGACCTTGGGGTCATAGGCGAGGGCGATGCTGGGTACCCCGGCCGCTGCGGCAAGGATGTTGGCGTGGAGGCGCATGCCGAGCATTAGATCGCATCCGCCGATGGCCGCGAGCACGTCAAGAGGGCAGCGTCTAGCGATCCAGCCGACTGCTTCCCCATGCTGCATTCGGGAGAACACTTGCCACTGCATCTTCAGGTCGTCGTCAGCGGCACCGACGTGCATGGGAAAGAAGAAGATGTGGCCGTGAGTAGCTTCAACGACGCTGTCCAGGCAGTGAGCCAAGGTCTCCACAAAGCGACCCGGATCGCCCCTGCTCCGGAGAGCGGGTAGGTGATACCAGGGCCGAAGAGATACAGCGATCACTGGTCCCATACCCTCCCGAATCAGAGGGCCCACCGCGGGGGCTCTCAGCGTAATCGCAGGGTCGGCAGTCACAACGACCCGGCGTCGCACTCCAGCGGCGGCGATGCTCTGCGCTGAGAACTCGTCTCGCACTGTGACCGCATCGGCGCGGTTCAGGACTACCTGAGACATTTCCCGGAACATGCGGGTACGGGGAGGGTAGGCGCCCACGGAATAGAACATGACCGGCTTGCCGAGAGTCTTCGCCGTCAGTGCCAGCAGGAAGTAGGGACGGTAGAAATGAGGCAGCATATCCTGCAGTAGACCGCCGCCGCCAATCAGCACCGCGTCAGAAGAGCGGACCAGTTTGACGAGTTGCGCCGCGCGCATAGGGGAACGCCAACCCAGGGGATAGCCCGAGAGCCCCGTCGCTTGCCGGAGGCGCGCCGGACTGCCGCCGAGAGCGATCACCCGCGTGTCAGGCGCCGTTTCGTGGAGGAGGGTGCTCGTCGCGAGGGCGATGGCATCGTCGCCGACGTTGCCGAACCCAAAGGCTCCGGCGAGGAGGATGGTTTTCTCGCTCATGTCGTTCCATTCCCCGACTTGACCCGGCCTACCTCCCGGCTCTTCCTCGCCAGGAGGACGAGAGTCAGGCCTCGATCTCGGAAGTAGGGCAAGAGCCCCAGGACCAAGAGGAGCCTCGGGAAGGAGTAGGCCAGTTTCCAGGTGAGGCGCCGGTTTCCCAAGAAAGGCATCAGTGTGCGGCAGCGCTCGACATGGAAGCCGTTGCGCTGGAAGATCTCCTTCAGGCCGGCCATAGAGTAGATGTGATGATGCGTCGCAGTCGTCAAACAGGGCCGGGTCCGGATATTCAACGTTGGGCGTGGCGACGACGATCCGTCCGCCGGGAGCAAGAATACGCGCCCATTCCTGCAGGACAGGGTCAGGCCGCTCGAAGTGCTCGATGAGATGCTGAGCGACGATAGCATGGAACGCGCCGTCGTCAAACGGCAGACGGAGGGCATCGGCAAGGGCAAGTTGAGCGGCGGGCGCCTGGCGGCGGGCCACGGTCGCTGCCTCGCCATTCACGTCCAGCCCGACGACTAAGGAGGGACGCTGTTCGGCGCAGGCGGAAAGAAAGGCACCGCCACCACAGCCGAGCTCCAGGACCCTTTCTCCCGGTTTCACCGCCACCAGACTCATGAGTTGTCTGACCTCCGTCCAGAGCATCAGATTGGGGCGGGCCTCATAATACTCACGCGTGTAGCCCTTTGCGGGCGCGCTTTCGACCTCTACTGTCATTATGTCCCTCTCCCTCAAGAGCGGCCGGCTTCAGGCGGCGCGCACGCGCTGCCCAACGACGCCGCGTCTGCCGGTGCGTCTCTTGAGTTTCTTCGCACAGGTAAAGTAGTAGACGCCCAGCATCTCCGCCACTCTTGTGCCGTCCAGGCGTCGGGCAATCTTGTAGAACAGCAGCGACCCTTTTTCCTGAAGACGGGCGAGAAATCGCCAGCGCCTAACGACGGGCAACGGTGGAAGAAGAATACCGGCGGCAAACACGGTAGGCCGGCGCAGACCGGCATTGCTCAACAGGGCTTCTATCTCCTTCTTGCTGAAGGGTCGTTCCCAGGGGCCGGAGCCGGAAGGAGACGAAGGCGATCGAACGCCCGCAGAAGGGAGAACTTCTTGGGAACGATGTCGGAATAGAAGACCCCCCCCCGGCGCAGCACACGCGTCATTTCCCCAACGATGGGTGACGGATCAGGAAAGTGCTCGAGCAAGCCGGTTGAGAGGACCACGTCGAAGCTCTCATCCGCGAAGGGGAGGGCGAAGGCATCGCCGAGCAGTAGATCACCCGCCATACCGCCGGCCCGAAAGCGCCGTCTCGGCCAGGCGGACAGCCGCCGCCTCGCAGTCCAGCGCGACGGCATCGAAGCCTAGCGCAGCCAGGAACCGCGAGAGACGGGCTGATCCACAGCCGACCTCCAGCGACCGTCCACCGGAAGGCAGAAATCGTCGCAAATAACCGAATTTGATCTCATCAATGGCATACCAGATGTCCTGCGAATCCGCCTCCTCAGTGGAGGCCCACAGTTGTCGCCAGTATGTCCGTAACTCGGTCTCTTGGGGAGCCGGCATTCAAATACTCCTAAGCCGCATCCTGAGCGGCAACAGGACGCAATCTCGATGCAGGGCCTCAGCCGCCACAGGAGGCGGACCTCCTCCACCCGCAGGACCGTGCAGACAGCAAGGTAAACACAGCCACTTGCCAGCAGGAGGAAGAGCTGCTCACCAGCCAGAGCGACGTACGACGGCGAAGGGTGCGCAAGATTGAACGATAGCGAGGCCGCAGCGTAGAACCCGACCATGACGACAGCGGCCGCCAGCGGCCGGACGGCAAAAACTCCCAGTCGGCCGCAAAGACGGGACTTCGGGCAGCCGACGCACCATCCAGAACGTCAGGAGCATCACCAAGACATGGTCGCCGACCCGCGCCATCGCCAGCCCAACAAGCGACAGTACCTGACTCAAGACCACCGCTGCCACCGCATAGAGTCCAAGCGTCAGCAGCTCGACCTTCAGAGGGGTAACGAAGTCGCCGTCGGCGTAGATCGCCTTCTGCACGATCTGGGTGAGGCCGGTGAGGCTCAGGGCGATCACATAGACAGCGAGCACGGCTGCTCCGGTGTGGACGTCCGCCGAGGAGACGTCGCCCGGCCCATAGGCAAGCCTTGTCAGGGGTCTGCTTGCGGCCATCATCAGCAGGCTCACGGGAATGAGAGCTACCAGGACAAGCCGCGACGCCTGCATCAGCGCCCTGGCAAAGTCGGCGCGGGCGATCGCTGCCTGGCGGACGAACTGAGGATAGAGGACTACTCCCAGTGAGCCGTTGAAAACCATCGAGGGAAGCGCAAACACGTGACGGCTATCGTCATGATGGAGACGGCTCCTTCCCCCCGGAAGGAGGCAAGGAACCGTTCCAGGAGAGGGGCGCAGTAGGCCACCGCCATGTAGATGGCCACGGGTGCCGAGTTCAGCAGAACGCGGCGCACGCCGGGATGGCCCAAGCGCAGTACGGGCGAGTAGGATATCCCCTTCTTGCGGAGGAAGAGTATCAAGAGAGCCACGTGAGCGGCACCGCCCACGAGGATGCCGACGGCCGCCGCCGTGATGCCCATCGTCTTGCCACCGACGATGACGAAGCCAACAGTACAGGCGTTGATGACCAATGAGTTCAGGGCCGGCGTGGAGAAATGGCCCTTGGTGTTGAGCATGGGGCCGAGCAAGGACGCCAGGCAGAGCAGCAACAACAAAGGCAGAGTGAACCGCATGAGGTCGGCGCTCAACCGCTCGCTCTCCGGCGTCAGGCCAGGAGCGATGCCTTTAACGAGCAGGTGGCTGAACACCATCCCCAGGAGTACGAGCGCCGCGACAGCGATGACTACCAGATTGACGACGGAACTGAAGGTGATGCGGGCGTCTTCTCGCTTGTCTTCTTCAACATAGTTCACGTAGACGTGGACAAGGGCCGGCGCCAGCGCTCCAAGGACGAGGATCACCTGGAGGGTGTTGGGAAGGAATATGGCGACGAAGTAGGCGTCGGACTGCCCTGATAGGCCGAAGACGGAGGTAACGGAGGCGTTTCGGACGTAACCCAGCAAGCTACCGGCAAGGGTCAGCGTCCCCACTACGCTCAAGAGTCCGTAGAGTCTTCTCATCCTGTCTTAGTCTGCCTGCGCCAGCCGTCGCCGGCGGAGAATCCTTTCTCCAAACATCGCATCGCTATCAGATGGCCATGCTTCGCACGGCTTCGTTCACTTCCACATCGCTGTCGGCACTTGCCGCCGCCGCTTGGCGCAGGACCACGCTCAAGGCGTGGACGAGCGCCAGGTGGATGTCCTCTATCGTTTTCTGGTTGCCGCAGGGAACAACCACGCTGATGTCCACCATCCGGCCCAAGCTCCCTCCGTCGAATCCCGAGAAGCCGATAGTCACGGCTCCGGCTTCGCGGGCCGTCTCAACGGCGCGGAGGACGTTGGGTGACTCGCCGCTCCCAGAGACGGCGATCACAACGTCTCCCGGCTGAAGCAGCGTCTGAAGTTGGGCAGCAAAGACCTCATCGAAGGAAATATCGTTCGCCCACGCGGTAAGAAGAGCAATGTTGTCCACAAGAGAGACCGTGCGGAGGCCGCCAGAGTCGTCCCGCTTGTTCGGCTTGGTCCAGTCACCGGCTGCGTGGCTGGCAGTGGCGGCGCTGCCGCCGTTGCCGAGTACGTACACGGTCTTCCGCTCAACCTTGGCACGCAGCAATTCCTCAGCCGCTCTCGCCAAGTCCACCACTGGTACTGAATCAAGCGCTTCCCGCATCCCCTGGAAATACGTGTCCAGCAGGTACAGGATCTCCGCGCGGGGCAGCAACGGCGATGAGTGGTTGTCTCGTTTGGCTTCCAGCCGGGCTCGATGGTTGTCGAGAGGGATAGGTCTCATGATACCCTCCTGGCCGCTTCCGGTGCGGCTGCAGTTTCTCTTTCTGTACTTGGATGATGGATGGCGAGATAGGACGACGGCAGGCTCTTCTTGCGGCGGAGTACCCGCTTCAGGGAAGCGAACAGAAGGCGAAGGTCAAGCCAGATGGAGTAGTTGCGCACATAGGCTATGTCCTTGATTGTCTGCTGCTCGAGTCCCCTACCTCTGGCGGCGTCGGCGGCAGGTCCGGTCACGCCCGGACGCACGAGGAGAAGGTTGCGCAGCCAGTGTTGGTCCATCCCAGCACTGTCGGACTCTCTGATGGCGCGGGGGCCGACCAGACTCATGTGGCCGGCGATCACGTTGAGGACGTTGGGCAGCTTCCCCAGGCGACTGGCAGCGATAGCATGACGCAGGTGCCACCCCCACCGCCCCAGCAAATCTTGCGGTGGTGGGCTGTTAGGTGCAGCGATCGCCAAGAGAGAGAAGCGCGCCTGCCGCTGCCCCAGCACAGGACACCGTAGCAACACCGGCCCGCTGCGGTCGAGCCACGCGGCGACCGAGCAAAGCGCCCAGAGCGGCCCAATCACCGTCAGAATGAGAAATGACGCCACGTAGTCCAAGACGCGCTTAAGTACGGCGTCGATGCCTGTTATGCGGAGGGGCTGCAGTCCCACTAGAGGGAGGAAGTTGCTATCCGTCATCTGGGCGCCGGTGGCAACAAGGTGCTGAAGGCCGGGGGCCAGCTTGATTTTGATGCTGTCGCTTTCCGCCGCCAGCTCCAGAAGGTCGCGGTAGCTCTCCCAACTGATGGCATGGGGAACGACAACAAGAGTCGAGACACCGTATGCCCGGGCTATCTCTCGCACTGCACGGGGATCGCCCAGAACCTCTAGGCCGTCGGTCACACGAGCGCCTACGGGGCGGTAGTCGTCAAGGAAACCGACCACGCGAATGCCTTTCGACGTCGGCGAGTTGAGTTGCACAGCCACGGCAGCGGCGTGCTCATCGCTACCCACGACGAGCCAGCGCCGGGTGAAGTGGCCCGCTTCACGAAGCTTGAAAACCAGGCGTCGAATGTGAAAGCGCAGCCCGCCGACGAGAAGTATGGCGAGTAGCCAAGACAGGGCCAGGGCGCCCGGTGAAACCGCTTGTTCGGTCAGGAAAGCGATGATGAGGACGATGGCGATGCCATAGGAGCTTGCCCTGACGACGGCGGCGTACTCACGGTGGCCGGCGAAGAGGACATCGAGATCGTACAAACGGTTGAGGGCAAAGAGCAGCGTCACGAGCAGAAGAGCCAGGACAGCGAAGATAACGGAGACCCCCACCGGAGCCGGGTCGGGCGCTACCCAGAACGAGAAATAGGTCGCGATGAAGAAGCCGGCTGAGAGCGCCGCAGCCAGCATCACGAGGTCGACGGCCACGAGAGCCAAGATCACTAGACGCGATTGTTTAGACATATCCTCCCACTCCAATCCTCGCGAAAGACGCATCGGGATAGTTGCTGCGGCGGCCGGAGTTCATCAGTACCTTGGCGCCGCCCATGTCGAAGTGGAAATCCATACGGTAAAGGCCGAGCGATTCCATCTCAGCGCAGACCTGGCCCCGGCAATCGGGCTCGCAGTAGAGGAGCAGGAAACCGCCACCGCCGGCACCTGCCACTTTGCCGCCGACGGCGCCTTTGTTGATGGCTCTTTCATACGCTTCATCGATGTGAGGGTTGGTGATATCGCTGGCAAGGCGCTTCTTGTGCTCCCAGGATTCACGGAGGATCTGTCCCAGGCGGTATAGCTCGCCTCTTTCCAAGGCGTCCTTTGTCTCCTGGGCCATGTTCTTGAGAAGATGCAGGGACTCAATCACCTCGACCTTGCCCTCCCTTGTAGCCTGCTGCTGCATGCGGCCGATGTCGGCCTCAGCGCGGGAGGAACCCAGGAAGAAGAGGAGGAGCCGTTCGCGGAGTTGTTCGCGCATGGCGATATCCATGGCGAGGGGCTCTACCCTCACACCTTCCTTCTGGAAGTAGATGGCGTTGACACCGCCGAAGGCAGCGGCGTATTGGTCCTGTTTGCCACAGAACCGGCCCAGCTTCTCGCTCTCCATGCGATAGGCAATCTCCGCTATTTCCCCGGAAGTGAGCCGCTGACCGACGAGGGCAGAAAGGGACTTGACGAGGGCCACAGAAACGGTGCTCGAAGAGCCCAGCCCCGTTCCGGGCGGGATCTCGGAGGCGAGGAAGATGGACAGTCCTTGGGTCACACCGAACTCGTGAAGAACGGCGCGCGGCAGACGAAGATCACCTTCCCAGACCGGCTCGTCCCCGGAGGACCAGCGGTAGAAGCAGCGGTAGTCGGAGGAGCCGATGTGGACCTCATCACCGTCTTTCGGGCTGACGAACACATAGAAGTATTTGTCGATCGCGGCGCTAACGACCATGCCGCCATGCCGGAGGTAGTAGTCCTCAAGGTCGGTGCCGCCACCGGCGAAGCTGATCCTTACGGGGGCCCTAACTAACAGCATCTCGCTATCTCCGGCTCGCTACTTTCTCTTTCTTATGTCCAGCGGAAGACGTGGATTGACCAAGCTCAACCAGGCCGGCGGCGAAATCGCGCTCCGCCTGCTGGTATCGATCAAGAGAGCCGATGTCCAGGAAGTAGCTGGGGCTGGCATAGCCGTACACCGGCGTCCCTTCTTGGAGAAGGATAGGGATGAGATCGGCGCCGAAATCGAAGAACGAGTCGCCGGGGATGAAACGCAGGATATCGGGCTCTGCCACGTAGACGCCGGCGTTCGCCCAGGGGGAGAACACCTCCCGCCGCTTGGGCTTCTCAAGGAAGCGCCTCGCCCGCCCGTCTTCGTCAATCTCGACAATGCCGCAGCGGGTGGGGTCTTCGGCCTGGTAGATCGCCATAGTCAAGCCGGCCCCCTTCTCGCGGTGGAAGGAAGCCAGGGCCGAGAGGTCGACATCGGTGAGAACATCGCCGTAGAGGACGAAGAAGCTCTCGTCGAAGAACTGCTCCAGCCTCTTCACTGCTCCCGCTGAGCCGAGCAAGCGCTCTTCCTGGGAGTAGGTAATGCTGACGCCAAAGCGGGAGCCATCTCCCAGATATGCTCGTATCACCTCGGGCCGGTGATGGAGGTTGACGGCGATGTTTACGACATCGTGAGATCGCAGAAGGTCGACAAGATAGGCGATGAAGGGAGCCCCGCCTACCTCAAGCATTGGCTTGGGAACGGTCCTGGTGAGGGGGAGCAGTCGCCTGCCTTCTCCAGCGGCCAAGATCATCGCCTTCATGCCGCCTCTCTCCTCAGACAACCCTCGCGACTGAGGATCCAGTCCACAGCCGCACTGAGGTCTCTCGTTACCCAGCTTGGGGCGTTATCGTAGTCGGGGGAGATGAGCGACTGCGGGCCCAAGCCGGTCATCACCATGATGAAGGGGATGCCGACAGCGCGCGCGGCCAGGAGGTCGTTGGTGCTGTCACCGACGACGTAGCAGAGGTCGGGATCGATGCTGAACCGCTTCATGGCCTCAAGCAGCAGGCCGGGCCGGGGCTTGCGACAGGCACAGCCATCGCCGGGAGCATGGGGACAGCAGAGGACAGCGTCGATACGGCCGCCGTGGGCCTCCACCTCAGATTTCATTCGATCGTGGATCCGCTCCAGCTCGCCGAGAGCGAGAAGGCCACGGCCCACGGCCGACTGGTTAGTCACGACGATCACGGTTACATCATGTTCAGCTAACATCCGCAGCGCCGCCAGGGAGCGGGGCAGGAACTCGAACTCTTCCCACGACTTCACGTAGTCGCTGCGGTTGCGGTTGATGACTCCGTCCCGGTCCAGCAACACCGTCAGTCCGTGATTCGAGAGGCTCCTTAGGCCGCGATCTATCATCTACTCCAGCTCTCCTACCCAGCCGGTGAATACCGGAGCACTATCTCACGGTCGCGAGACAGGTCTGTCTGTATATCCAGCCCAGTGCCGTTCAGTGGCTCACCGTCCAGCTCAAGAGAGATGAGCCGGGCGCCCTGGGGAAGGCTCAGCCTGACCCGCAGGGGAATGGCGCCGGTGCCGGGCTGCTTCTGTATGAGAAGGCGATACTCGGCCGAGTCGCCTTCGAAGTCGACGATGGCGGGCGTGACGTAGCTGAAAAAGAGGTCTCTGTTCGCCCCTTTGGGAAGGGAGAAGAAACGCCCGAAGACGGTCTTGCCGCTCTCTTCGCCGATTTCGCTGAGCCCGGATTCCACGCCATCAATCTGGGCGCTCAGCGGGCGGCTGGCATGTTTGGTGAACAGGCGGAGATAGCCGCCGTAGACGCCGTCCAGCATGAGGCGCCATACCAACTCAGGGTCTCGCCCGCTCTCCCAAGAGGCGAGGTCGTTCTCATAGTGCAGGCTCACTTCGGTGTGGGCGTTGCCCAGCTCATCGAGGGCCACGTTCAGATCGACGTTCTCGTTGATCACGATGTTGAGCTTGGTGCTGTTGACGCTCGCCTCGACCAGCATCAGGTAGTCGCCGGGCGGGTCCTGGAGCGCACCGTCCAACCCCATGTCGCGAACGACCGTCTGCAGGCTGGGGTTGAAGGAGTACAAGAGAACGTCCTTCTCGTCCCTCAGCTCTCCCATCGTATCGAGAAGGGGCGTCCACTGAGGGGAGGAGAGGCGCATCAGCCGCCGCAGCATCTCTTCCGCCAAGAAGGCAACAAAGGCCTTGCGGTCGCCACCGGGCTCCAACGGTGAGCGAGTCAATGTCTCTGTAAGCTCCAAGGCGTTCTCCCTCATCCACGGTCACGCCATACTCCGGCACGGGGACGGCCCCCGTCACTCCCAGGAGTTCCTGGAGGGTGTTGACGTTGATGGCGATGACGCCGTCGACAGGGTGCCCACCGCCCTTCTCGAAGAAGAGCTGCGCCTGGCGAGCGGCCGTCGGGAAGTCCGGCGACCAGTTGGCGAGGTCGAGGCTCCAGCTCCAGTCTTTGAGGAGGTAGTGCTTGAGAGGCGCAGGTGGTTCGACATACTCGTGAGTTTGCTCCTGCCAGTTCTCGCCAAAGGCGATGGCGTCGGCGAAGGCCATATCTTCCACCCGTCCCTCCCGCAGGGTCATCGTTCCATACACCGAGATGAGCCCACCCGTGGGCAGGAGCTCGGCGTTGTTCTGAGCAAGGACAAGGTATGTGCGGGGACCGTCAAAACCAAGGAAGTCGGGGAGAAGGATGGCCGCCTGGTTGTAGGTGTCAACTAACTCCTCCAGCTCACCGCTGTGTTCATCTACCTCTGCCAGGGCGTCGCGCAGCGGCGGCAGAAGAGAGCCGTCGCCGATCCGTTCTCGGTCGGCGAGCACGGCGTCGAGCCGGCTACGCAGCTCCGTCATGTGCGGCTCGATCCTGTCCAGAAGCACCATCGCCTTCTCCGTGATGCTGCCCGACTCAGACCGGACAGCGCTGTACTCTTGGGCGACGGCGACACCGTTCAACCCCATGCCGCTGGCCTCCGTACCCATAAGCAGAACATCCTGCGCGACATCGACCTGGCGGCCGAGCCCCGGAATGTGCCGAAGCACCCAGACCAGGGGATCGCCTTGAAGAGCATTCCGACCAGAGCGGAAGCCCTCCTCAGCCGCCCTAAACTGAGCCTCGGCGTCTTCTAGCTCGCCGGCAGTGGCATCCAGCCGTTTCTCTTGAAGGGACTCCTGAGCCGTTAGCAGCATCTCCTTGGCATTCGCCACCCGGTCGTACAGGGCACGGTAGTGCAGAGTACCCAGGGTGCCAGCTACCGCCGCGGCCAGAACTGCCAGCAGGAGTAGCCCCAGCTTGAGCCCCGGCTTCCTTGGTCTCGACAATATTCTTCTAAGGTCCCTCTTCGGTCCTCACCAGAAAGCGGTGAGGCCAAACTGACGCTAGACGAACTGTTCTGTTACTCTTGCCGGTTTCGTCCTAGTGGCTGCTAGGCATCCTTCCTCGCAAACCGAAACAGTGCAGAACCGGTTGCCAGAGTTAGCAACCCGCCAGCGAGCAGCGCGACGATGAGGCCCAGTCCATAGGACTCACCATCCATTGCCGGGCCGACACCGGTCGCCGGCAGCCCGATCTGGCCAGGTTCCAGCGGCGCCTGAGGCGGCGCAGCGGCACTGCCTACCATGACGCTGATACCCGCGAAGACGTTTCCGCAGTTGGCCCTGACCTCCACGATCCCCCGAGTGGTTCCAGCGTAGAGGGTTCCAGAGATCACACCATCAGCATCCGTGCCATCGCTGTCCTGGGTGACGCTTGCGTCGGCACCAGGCTGGCTGAAGATGTACAGCGTACACGCCTTGTCAGCGATGGGACTGCCAGTACTATCGACCACCGTGAGGGTCAATTCGGTTGTTCCCCCTACGCTTGCCGTGGTACTGGACCCAGCGAGCGTGGCAGACCCCACCGGCGGCGGGTACTGGGCGGAGGTCTCTCCGGCCATCAGCGACCCGAACAGAAGGGTGACTGCGCCTAGGACGACTACTTTGAGGCTGAAGCTGAACCACTTCATGATCTACCTCCTTGCCTGCGTTTTCTGACTGCTGAAGCCGAGGCCCTCCTGTCAATACGAGCGTAAAGGCTCAGAAATCCCCGGCATCACCTTGTGGTCACATTCCATCACCGCCTTTCGGATGGGGGTGCGAGGAATCCCTCAGCAGATGCACCCCCACGGTATATGTATATGTCGGAACACGGGGATCAGTCCCCGAAGACGGCGGGAGTCTGTAAGAAGATAGATATTTGGGCCAGATTGGGCTCGCGGGGGCAGAGATCGCCTCTGATCGCATCCGTTCCGCCCGCACGACCAGCCGGTGACTGTACCGTCGGGAGGCTTGGTCGAAACTGCCGGCGCAGGTGATCAGGGTGATCACTTCCCTGCTGGTGGGCCCAACGATATCTTCAGACGGCGCGGTCTCCGCGGGGTAAGAGAGGCTGAGAACGACCTCGTAGCGATAGACGGTGCCGTCGGCGAGATACACCTCGACAAGGTCTCCGTTTTCCAGTTCGTTCAGACCGGCAAAGACAGCGGGCCCGTAGTTGTGATAGTCGAGGTGGGCCGAGAATACGGCGTTACCGCCGCTACCGGGGCGCGCGGTGAACCCGTACCAGGCAACGTCCTCGGGCCCATCGGGGGCTTCCATCACTCCGTCTGCGCCTATGCCTTTGACAGTGATCGGGGCATCGACTCCGATCCGGGGGATGACGATGCGCAGGAGCGGCGCACTGCTGGGGGTCGCGGTGCCGCCCGCCACTGACGGCGCGGCCGTGAGAGCAGACGTCGCCGGACGGAGAAGCTGTGCCGGACGAGCGGACGCTCCCGTCCTCGCCTGAACCGGCTTTGATCACCAGGAATACCGCGACCGCAGCCAGGAGTAGCAGGCCGGCAAGGCTGATCGCGATGTACTTCCGGGGTATGGCCACCATCCTTCAGATCTCCTGTTGGGCGCTCCCGCCTAGGCCACCTTGGCTTTCGTTTCCTTTTCCTGCCGATGGCGTTTCTTGTTCTCCCCACCATCAGAGGAGTAGTAGTAGTGATAGTAGCGGGCCCCACCCCGATGCTTGAGTTTGTTGAGGACCGCTCCCAGCAGATGGGTCTTCGACATCGTCAGGGATTCCTTCGCCCTCCTGAGAGACTGGGAGCGGGTCTTGCCCGTATCAACGACGAGCAGGGTGCCGTCGACCTTGGCGGCGAGGATGCAGGCGTCGGTCACCGGCAGTGTGGGCGGGCTGTCGAAGATCACCACGTCGGCCTGCATCCTGAGGGCGTCGAGCAACGAGTCGAGCCGTCGCGATGACAGGAGCTCCGACGGGTTGGGCGGCAACGGCCCGCTGGTGATAACAGCGAGGTTGTCAAAGCGAGTCTGCTGGGCGTATCCATTCGTGCCCGTATGCGCCGTGATTAGGAGATTAGTGAGACCCTGTCCATTGCTCAGTCCGAAGATCTGGTGCAACGAGGGACGGCGAAGATCGGAGTCGACAAGGATGACTTTCTTACCGGCCTGCGCCATGACGAGGGCGAGATTGGCAGCGGTCGTGCTCTTGCCTTCACCCGGGTTCGCGCTGGTGACGAGCAACGCCTGACCCGGACTATCGATCGTGCTGAACTGGACGTTCGTGCGCAGAACCCTGTAGCCTTCGGCGATTTGGTGCTGGGAGCGAGAGCCGGCGACCAGTCTCTCATGCGGAGCCTTGAGGTGGTGGAAACGGGCTACGCCGCCCAGAGGGGCGAGGCCGTTCTCCTCCAGGTCTTCTGCGGACTTGACTGTATCGTCGAGGAACTCGAGCAGAAGGGCCACAGCGGCGCCGAGAAGAAGGCCGACGACAGCAGCAAGGGCCGTGTTCAGCTTCACGTTCGGCTTGATGGGAGAGGACGGTGTGGTGGCAGCTTCAACGATGCTGACGTCACCGGGGCGGCCCAGGTCGTTCTCAGTGTTCTGATCGATGAACACCGACGCTGTGGTATTGGCGATGCTGCTCGCAAGAGCGGGATCTGAGCTTTCCGCCGACAGACGCAGAAGCTGAGTGTCGGGAACCACGCTCACGCCGACCATTCCCGCCAGTTCCTGCTCGCTATAGGGGATATCCAGCCTTTGGGCGACCTCTTCCAGGACAGGCCGTGTCTCGACCAGTTCCTTGTAGGTGCGGGTCAGGCGTTCGCTGGTAAGGATATCGTTGTAGGCGATGGTGCCGGGGACCTGTGTCTGGTTAACGAGGAGAGTGGCCGTGGCGCTGTAGGTGGGAGACAGGGTCTTGCTTATGGCGTAACTTGCTCCCCCGCCAATCACGGTACCGATGACCAACAACCACCACCACCGCCGGACAAGCCCGAGATAACGAGCGATTTCCATGAGTCTTCCTCACAATCAGGAGAATCTGCCAACAAGCAGGGTTGCCGCCTGAACAATGGTCTCTTATCGCGAGGTGCACGCTCAATCAGGAAAAACCCCAAGGGGAGACCGCAAGAACCCTAAACCACGGTAGTCGAGGACGGCGACAAGGCCGCAAGGTCGAGCAAGGTCGCCCGTCAGTAGATGAAGGCTAGAAGGGAGGAGAGGGGTAATTAGTCGGGGAGCCCATTTTCGTCGGGCGACGGCGGCGGACGGAGGCTGTGCTCGAATCGCTCCAAGGCCCGCCACTGGGCGCTCGACAGGCTGGCCCATGGTCTCTGCCGCCTGACCGCGTTGTAGGCATCAGAAAGCGAGTATCCCATAGCCATGAGGATCGCGGTAGCAAGGCAGGGGCTGCGTCCGATACCGCTTTGACAGTGCACGTACACTTTGCGCCCGGCGGCAATCTCTCCGAGCACCCACTTGGTGACTTTCTTGAGTTGCGCCTGGGTAGGGGCAGCTCTGTCTTCGATGGGGAGATGGTAGAAGTGAAGACCGTGTTGGGAAAGCACAGCCTCGTCGTCGCGGGCTTCGCTCCGGAGGTCGACGACGCTGCCGATGCCGGCCCGGGCAAGCGCCCCTACCCGGTTTTTCTGGAATCTGGGCCCCAGCGCCAGTTCAGGGGTGATCCAGACGATTCTGAGTGGCCGCAGGGCTTGCCCGATCCGTCGCAGCATCCGGAATCCTCGCGCTGGAGTCACTCCGCCTCTTCCTCGTCCACGAGGTCGCTTAGCTCGTCTTCGGATTCTATGACGCGCGCAGGAGAGCCCGCTACCGCGCAGTTGCTGGGGATATCGTGAAGCACGAGGGATTGGGCGCCGATACGAACATTGTCGCCGATCTTTATGGGGCCCAAGATATACGCCCCGGCACCTATGAAGACGTTGTCGCCGACAATGGGGCCACCGAACCTCTCCCAAGGATGAGACACCCGCCGCTTGTGGACGAGGCCCATCCCCGAAAAGGGGTTGAGGGTGCAGTGGCGGCCGACGGTCGCCTCGCCGAAGATCATGATCTCGCCGTGGGAGATGCAGAGACCGGGCCCGATGACAGCAGCGTCAGCTATCTGCACCCGCCACACGAGCATGTTTATCCAGTCGCAAAGGCGCGGCAGGATGGGGGCGTGATGTTTGCGGAGCCAGACCTTGAGCCGGTAGAGAAGGACAGAAGAGAAGGGGAACAGCCATAGTGCGGCCAGGAAACGGCGCGTCTCGTTGATCCAGGAGGCACCCGGTATCCCCTTAATGTCCTTGACGCCGGTGAACTTAGCGTAGACCTGGAAGTCTTCCTTTACGTTCTCAAACATAGAGTATCTTTTCGGGCATGGAGTTATCAGGAATCCCCGTCACCAGACTCCGCCGGGCGACTGCGCCCGCGCGCGCCACTACCCTTCTTCGGCGGCGGTTTCTGGGGGATGATGCGAGCGGGGACACCGATCGCCGTATGGTTGTCGGGCACGTCGGTCAGGACGACGGCGTTGGCGCCGATCTTAGCGTTATCGCCGATCCGGATCGGCCCCAGCACGCGGGCGCCGGTGCCGATATAGACGTTGTCGCCCATGGTGGGGCCTTGAAGACTGAGACCGATCTTGCTGGAGGTGCTTAGTCCGATCGTCACGTAGGGATTGATGGTGCAGTTCTTGCCGATCTTGACCTCTCCATCGATCACCACGCTCCCGTGGGCTATGCAGAAGCCGGGGCCGATCTCGACCTTCTTGCCAATGATGACGCCGAAGAGGAGCCGGTTCAGAGCATCGGCGAGGTAGGAGAGGATGGGTATGCCGCGCCGGCGGGCCCACACGTTGAGGCGGAAAAGGGCGACGGAAGGCCACAGTCCCCGGAAGATAACAGCGTCCCACCGCTCCATACGCCGGGAAAACTCAGAACGCCGCCGGTAGTCGGGAACCCAGGTCCAGCTAGCATAGACATAGGCATCGTAGTCGGCTCGGACGTTCTCGAACATCCCTCCCGGCTTCTCTTGTCCCTGCTCCGGGGCGTCGTCAGGTTGGTAGTCATCGCTCATGGTTTTCGCGGTCTCCAGGTCGTGATGATCATGTCTGCCAGAACAGGGAGACGGTAGGCGACACGGTCGACCAGGCGGAGGAGCGTGTCGGCCAGAGACTGGGGAAGCCGCTCAAGGAGGCCCGCCCAGTAGGGGAACAGCCAGAAAAGGGATATCCCAAAGCAGCGCTCCATCTCCAGGCAGCTCCCGCCCAGCTTCCGGACGGACTGGTAGTCTCCTCGAAAGGTATGGGTCCGCGGCGGAACCCAGTAGCGATAGGGCTCCGGCGGGAAAGAACGACCGCAAGTATGTGCGACATGAGCAATGGCCTTGCCCAGGCGACAGGACAGACTGTCATAATTGGCGATGGCGATAATAGCACGTCCCTGGGGTTTGAGAACACGGGCGATCTCGGAGACGGAGGCCGAGGGGTCGGCGAAATGATCGAAAGAGCCTTGACAGAGGAGGCGGTCGAAGCTGTCATCCGGGAAAGGGAGACTCTCGGCGACTCCCTGGACTAAGGCTACGTCGGCGCGCGATCCCCTCGCGTTGCGGCGGGCATGGTAGAGCATAGCGGGAGAGGGTTCCAGGCCCCAGGACTCCCATCCCCGTTTGGAGAAGGCGACGGCCTGAAACGCCAGACCGGCGCCGAGGTCGAGGACGCGCCCCGGCAGGCCTTGAACTACAATCTCCCGGGTGACAGCCTGGACCCGGTCGAGGAAGAAGACGTGGGGCAAGGACTGGTGGAGGAGACCTTTGTCCTCTTCCAGATCATAGTCCAGGTCGACAGCAATCTGCGGCATAGTTAGGACATCTACCTGGAGGCGATGCGGGACGGCCAGCGCCGCACTAGGAATCAGCCCAGGGCGCGGCCTTCACGACGGTGAGGAGAACAAAGAACTCCTCAAACCCGATCAGGGAGCCGAGCCATCTCTCCCAGCGGTATTGGGTACCCCGGTTGCGATTGGCGAGGGATTCGACGACGGAGGAGATGACTCCTCCTGTGAGCCGCGGCCTCTGGCCTTCTCTGAGCGTGGTCAGGGAGAGCTTCGCCCGTTCGATCTCGAAGGCGGCTTCGGGCGGGTGGTTCGGGTTCTTCTCCGGGTCAAAGAACTCAAAGGACTCGATGGTGAAGGGTCGCACCTGCCAGGGGTTTCTCGTACTCGCCCAGGAGGAGGTGGCATGGGCAAGCCAGACATGGACAAGCGCTCCGGCGCGAGAAACCCGCCAGACTTCCTTCATCGCCGCGACGAAATCGCCGGCGTCCTCGAGGGAGTGATCAAGGTAGACCTCTTCCACCGTGTCATCTTTGAAAGGGAGCCCCCAACTGAGGTCGGCAAGGATAGCGACGCCAGGGCCGGCGCTCTTGCCTACCTTCAGCGTCCCGCGGTGTTTGCGAGTGCCGCCTATCTCCAAACTCACCATTAAAGTGCTAGCCTCCAATCCTTCAGGATGAAACGGGCTGGCCGATGAGGGCCGTGATCCGGGACAGGTATTCGTGAACTACCGGCTGTGATTCGCCGTCGATCTGGATACGACCGTGTTGCAGGAGGACAGCGCGATCGCAGAAGCGGGTAACGCTGCCCAGGTCGTGGGAGACGAGGACTATGGTAACACCTTCGGCGCGCAGCTTCTCGATATGGGAGAAGCACTTTTGCTGGAACTCCGTGTCGCCAACCGCTAGTACCTCGTCTACCAGCAGGACATCGGCCTTCACGTGGACGGCGACGGCGAACCCGAGGCGGATGTACATGCCGGAGGAATAGGTGCGCATGGGCTGGTCAATGAAATCGCCCAGCTCAGAGAAGGCGATGATTTCAGGCAAACGCTCATCCGCCTCCTTGCGAGTGAGACCGAGAAGGACGGCGTTGAGGACGGCATTCTCCCGACCGGTTATCTGGGGGTGAAACCCCGCCCCCAGTTCCAGGAGGGCAGAGATGCGCCCGTTGACTTGGACAGTGCCGGTGGTAGGACGGGCAAGGTCGGCGACGATCCGGAGTAGGGTGCTCTTCCCGGAGCCGTTCGGCCCGATCACGCCGATGCTTTCACCCCTTCTGATGTTGAGCGATATGTCGTCGAGCGCCCAAAAGGGCCGGCGCTTGTGGTCGCTGCGGAGAAACGAGGGCAGATGGAGGACGGCTGTCTTCAGCTCCTGAGGCCGCTGCGAGCGAAGATAGTAACGCTTGGATACGTGCTCTAGGGTGATAACGTCGAGCTCGTCAGAGTGCATCGGCGAAGCCTCTCTCCAAGCGTCCGAAAACGGTGCTACCGATCGCCACCGCTATTGCAGTGAAGACAAGGCAGGGCCACAAGGCCTCGATCCCGGGGAGTTTGTTGCTCATGAACAGATCCCGCCAGGCCTCGATGAGCGAGGCGAGAGGGTTCAAGAGAAGCAGGTTCTTATAGCGCTGCGGCACTTGGTCAAGCGGATAGATGATGGGAGTGACATAGAACATCAGGTTGAGAAAGACCTCGACAAGATGCTCCAGGTCTCTCAAGTATACGTTCAAAGAGGAGATGAGGAGGACAACCCCCATAAGGAGCACAAGCTCGATCAGCGCCAGCATGGGAATCCCCACCAGCCAGGCCGCCGACGGCCGGTAGCCGGAGACGAGAACGAACACGGTGATGACCGGCAGAGCAAGCAAGAAGTGGACCATGTTGTTGGTGACGACGGCAAAGGGGAGGACATAGCGAGGGAAATGGACTTTCTTGATCAGGTTGCCGTTGTTGCTGATGACAGGCGCCGCCAAGAGCACAGAGGTCTGAAACCAGGCCCAGGGGAAGAGGGCGGATATCAGGACAAGCTGATAGTCCTCTACCCGAATCCTGACAACTTGCTTGAGGGCGAAATAGAGAACGACCCCCAGCAACAGGGGCTTAAGCACCGACCAAACGAATCCCAGGACAGTGTCTTGGTATCTGAGCTTCAGCTCCCTGGCAGTGAGAAGGTATAGGAGCTCCCCAGTTCTGCGGAATCGTGCCAGAGCGATGGCCGCCCACCTCTTTTTTCTATCTGGATTGCTTCCCTAGACTAGCAGGCATGGAGCCAGAAATCAACCAGAGCACCGGCCACGCGTTACGCCTGAGCGACAGCACGGCTTGAGCGTTCGAAGCAGCGGGAGTAGGGTAGAATTGAGTCATGGCAGAAAAGAAGCAGAAGGCAGCCGCCCCTCCGCGAGACCCCGGAGAACGCGAGCCCGCCGTCGCCGAGACGGGGGCGGAGGCAGACGCCCGTCCGCTTCGCTCACGAGAGCGAGGAGGAGTTCGCCAAGATCCTCGATTTCTACGGGATCACCTGGCAGTACGAGCCGCGCACCTTTACCCTGCGCATGGAGGACGACAGGGTGGCGGAGGCCTTCACCCCCGATTTCTATTTCCCCGACATCGACACCTACATCGAACTGACCACTCTCAAGCAGGACCTGATGACGGACAAGAACCGCAAGGTGCGCCTGCTGCGGGAACTCTACCCGGAGGTGAAGATCAAGCTCCTGCGGAAGCGGGACTACCTGCGGCTGCTGGTCAAGTACGGCTTCGGGCCGCCGTCCTCCAAGAGCATCGAGGGGATCCAGCGGGTGCTGGTCAGCGCTCCTCAGCTCAGGCGGCGGGTGAGCGAGTTGGGGGCCGAGATATCGAAGGATTACCGGGGGAAGACGCCGCTGCTGGTGGGCGTCCTCAAGGGGGTTGTCTTCTTCATGGCGGACCTGGTGCGCCAGATATCGCTGCCGGCGGCAGTCGACTTCATGGCGATCTCGACGTATGACAACGCGGGGAGCGGGTCCGTCCGCATACTGAAAGACCTGGATGAGAACATCGAGGGGCGCGACATCTTGGTGGTCGAGGACATCGTGGATACGGGGATGACGCTGAACTACCTGCTGGACTACCTACAGGCGCGCCACCCGGCCAGCCTGAAGGTCTGCGCGCTCCTCGACAAGCGGGCGCGGCGCCTGGTGGACGTGCCTATCGACTACGTGGGGTTTGAGATACCGGACGAGTACGTGATCGGCTACGGACTGGACTACGGGCAGATCTACCGCAACCTGCCGTTCATCGCCACGCTGAAGACGAGTTGATTCGGGGCAAAGCAATGCCCCGAGTGACCTCGCTTTGTTCTCCCGGCCTCACCCTCCTCTGAGTTTCTTATTGGTCTCGGGCTTTCGCCTCCGACCTATATATCTCTCAGATTTGTCCGCCGGGAGCCCATCGCTCAACCGCTCGGGGCACCTTTCATCATGAAACACCCCACGAAACTTGTCAAGCGTTTACATTACCGGTTACGGTTTTTTTTCAAAGATCTTCGCCACCCGTCCGAGAGCGCTTCCGCCGGGAACTGAAAAGAGATCGAAGGGGACGGTCCAGGCCCTTATGGCAGCAGGTTCGAGGCGTTCTCCTGCCAGCGTTTGACGTCGAAGGAGTAGCTATCAGAAAGCTGCTCACGGGCGACCTTGCGGATGGCCGTCTTAGGAAGGGGCGTGTCGGCCAGCAGACACTCGACCGTCCGCTTGTAGGGCGCCAGGGCCTGCTCAAGGTTGTCGATCTCAGCCTCAACGAGGGCCCGCACGTTCCCTTCCTCGACCGTCTGGCCGTCGGCGGCAATCCGCTCGCTGGCAGCAGCGAAGTTGGGGTAGACGACACAAGAGACCTGGGTCCGGCCGCGCACCTTGCGGGCCACGACAGCGATATCCTCGATGACCGGGCTCGTCTGTAACGCCTTGCCTCGACCTCGTCGGGGTGGACTTTCTCACCGGAATCGAGGACGATGACGTACTTGCTGCGGCCGGTGATGTAGACGTTGCCCTGGCGGTCTATGCGGCCGACGTCGCCGGTGCGGAACCAGTCGCCGATCTTCACCGCCCGTGTTTCCTCCTCAGCCTTCCAGTAGCCGGGCGTGACGTTGTCGCCGTGGACGGTGAGTTCGCCCTCATCGTGAAGACGAACGTATATCTCCTTCTCCGGCACATCGATCAGGCCCACCTCGATGCCGGGAAGAGGCTTCCCGACTGTGCCCAGTTGCCGCTCGTAGTAGTTGGTGAACCGGAACCGGCTGGCATAGAAGCGCTGCCCCGTAACGATGGGCGCCGTCTCGGTAAGGCCCCATCCTTGGATGATAAGCAGTCCGAGAAGGTGGAAGTTGCGGGCAGTGTCCGGGTTAAGAGCAGCACCACCGCTGGCCAGGAAGCGCAAGTTGCCGCCCAACCGGGTGTGGACCTCCCGGAATACGAGATGGCCAAGGTTAACGCCTGTCCGCTCCTTGATAGAGGCGACGAGGTTCAGGGCGCGGTCGAAGGTACGGCCCCGCCCCTGCGTCTCGGCCTGAGCGCGGATGGCGCGGAACATGAGGTCGTACATCGCAGGTACGCCGCCAAAGAGGGTGGGGTGCGTCTCCGCCATGCGATCGCGGACGCGGACGAGGTCGTTCTCGAGAATGACGGTCGCTCCCACCATCATAGGG
Source organism: uncultured Chloroflexia bacterium (assembly GCA_963763495.1). Classification (GTDB taxonomy): domain Bacteria; phylum Chloroflexota; class Dehalococcoidia; order DSTF01; family JALHUB01; genus DAOUEO01. The sequence goes on along the minus strand of CAVXOY010000018.1, from coordinate 133,110 downwards.
AGGAGGAACTCAACCGTGAACGGGTAGCAGTGATGCATCGGCAGCACCAGCAGCACTCTGTCCTTCGCGCCAATCGGCATCATTTTGGGGACAGCGAGGACGTCGGAGACGAAGTTGCGATGGGTGAGCATGACCCCTTTGGCACCGCCGGTGGTGCCGGAGGTGAAGACGATGGAGGCCAGGTCGTCGGGCCGGACGACGGTGGCAGCGAGCGCGGCGTCGCTTTCCGGTGTTGCCTGGTGCAGCCACCGCCGCGAAGGGAATGACGCGAGCGCGCGGGCGGCGGTGAATGAGGTCGGCGAAGGAGGACTTGCGGTCCACCGTCCCATCCTCGCCGACGACGAAGACCGTCTCCAGTTCAGGGAGCCGTTCCGGTATCTTGGGGAGGACCTTCGCCGACACTACGGCGAATCTGACCCCGGCCCTGCGCAAAGCTTCTTCGATCTCCGGGGCCTTCAGGTCATAGTAGATGGGGACGCCGACGCCGCCGGCGAGGCACTGCCCCAGATAGGAGACTATCCACTCCAGGCTGTTCTCACAGATGATCCCTACGCGGTCACCCGGCTTGAGACCGAGGGCAATGAGTCCAGAGGCGAAAGCCCGCGCCTGCTGGTAGGTCTCACCGTAGGTCAGCCCTTGTACTCTCTGCCTATCTTCATCTGGAAGGCCAGCTTTCGCTCACGACGGCGAACGGTCTCTTCCAGCAGGGCCGGTATCGTCATCTGCTCCATATCTTTCCTCTCTTCTTGAGCGACATGGCGTGATTCTAAAGGGCGCCCGCGCTAAGAGCAACGGTCGCTGGACGGCAAGGGTGCGCGCGAAGGGTGGCGCCATTCGGAGCCGGGGCCACTCGGCCGCGGTCGAGGTCGGATAACCCCGGGCCGGCGTGACCATGTCGGCCACCGAATGACTATACCACGTCCGGCCGCGGCCACTTGAGGTCACAGCTAAGGCAGCGAGCCTGCACCAGTTGCCCGCCGCTCCAGTAGCTTGCGGTGAACCTCTTCTTGCAGCGCGGACACTCTAGGTCACCGAGATTGATCTGATGGGCATCAGCCTCGGCTTGTCCCATCTCGCCGGAGCTCCCGGGAGCCTTTTCATTCATGCTATCCCTCCTCGCAAGTGAGATTGTACACCATCCGCAGGCTCTGTATTAAGGGTGGTGCCATGCTCGACGAGGAGGAAGATCATCGTATGCGCTATCGCTGAAGCGAAAACAAATGCGTGTTTGATGGTAAGGGAGTAAAGTGAAGCGCCGATTCTGCCGTTATTTACAGAGAAAGCGTCTGGTTTCTGGGGGCCAGGCGAGACCTCTATCCAATCTTCCCCTGCAACCTGATATGTTTGGCAAGGTTTACGACTCAACGGAACGAGAGCTGTCAGATCAACACCCACCGGATGGATCGAGCGTAGTCGAGGCCCTAGCGGAGATATGGCCCCGCCGTACCCGCGCTCAGATCGAAACCGTCTTCGAGCAGTGGGAGCATGACCTCGATATCAGAGACAACTACTCCGGGGTGCACTCGCAGCTAGCAGCCCAGCACGCTCTTACTCTGGCACGCCGACTCCAACTGCCGCCGGACTTGGTGGGCGGGCTGTGGATAGCCGGGCACGTCTATGACCTGGGGAAGATCGCCCTCCCACCCGATCTCCTGCGGAAGGAAGGGCCGCTGAACAACGCCGAACTGATCGCCCTCCGGTCGCACGTGTCGATAGGCTACGAACTCCTGCGGGACTGGGACATCCTGCGGAGCTGCCCCCACTGGCTGCATGACTTGGTCCTCGAAGTCGTCCTATTCCATCACGAGCGCTGGGACGGCGCCGGATACCTGAAGGGGAAGCAGGGGGATGCCATTCCCTTGCACGCCCGCATCATGGCGATAGCCGACGCATTTGCGGCGATGATCTTGAATTCGCCCTATCGCCACGCTAGGAGCCCTAAGACCGCACTGGAAGAGCTCAATACGAGGGCGGGGGAGCAGTTCGATCCCTATTTGGTGCAGCAGTTCGTGAGGGCCGTCCGCCTGGAACAATACCGCAACGACCCCATTCAACCCGCCCACGAGGACGCCACCTCCGCCAGCCAGCTTTCCCCTTCTGCTTGATCGCCCTCAGGACGTCGGGGCAGCGGCCCGCCGGCCGGTCAGCTATCTGCGCGCGCTTCCTGCCAGGCAATGAACTTGGCGATGGCGTTGAGCGCCCGCTTGTAGTTGGGATAGGCTGCAACCTCGGCCTTAGCAGCCAGCTCGATAGAATACCTCGAGGGCAGCCATAGCCTTCGCGTTGTCGGGCTCTCGAACGGCCAGGGCAACGGGCACCGGGCTCTGCTGCACTGATTTCGCGAGCATGGCCATCGTCCCCTGCACAATTGGCTCCACGTCGTCGACGCGGGAGACACCCCAGTCAAAGCGGGTGAGGATGAGTATGGCGTCGATGCCGGGGGACTTGCCGACAATCTCCACCGTCTTGACCTATCCCGTCCGGCGTTTCCATAGCCACGGTATCGAGGGGATTGCGGACGCTGGTGCCCGCGATCGGCGTGAACTGACGCAACTCCGCCTGAGCCCCATCGGAGAGCGCCGGCAACCTTAGCCCTATCTTCTCGGCGCTATCGGCGGCGAGCACGCTGGCGCCGCCACCGATAACGATGACAGCCAGACCACGGCCGGCAGGTCTCTTGAGGAATCGGAAGGTGATGGCCATGTCGACGAGCTCTTCCAGGCTCTCGACACTGACGACGCCGGTCTGACGGCAGAGGGCATCCCAAATCTGGGGCGAGCCGGCCAGGCTGCCGGTGTGGGAGCGGGCGGCGCGGCTGCCGGCGCTGGTTAGACCGCCCTTGAGGATGATAACCGGCTTTGCGGCGGAGGCAGCTCTGAGGGCACGAAGAAAGCGTCCGCCATCCTTCACCCCCTCGATGTAGGAGGTGATTATCTCCGTCTCCGGGTCGGCGGTGCAGTATTCGAAGAAGTCGCTCTCATTGAGGTCGGCGGCGTTGCCGAAGCTGATAGCCTTGCTGAAGCGAACGCCACAGAGATTCCCCTGATTCACCAGGTCTTCGGCATTGAGGCCGCTCTGAGAGATGAAGGCCACCGGGCCCGGCTCATGGGGGAAGCCGTACCCAAAAGAGAGGCCGGAAGAGGGACAGTAGAGGCCCATGCAGTTGGGGCCGATAAGGCGGATGCCGGCGCTGCGGGCCTTCTCCAAGACTCGGCGCTCCAACTCTTCTCCGTCTTCCTCACCGGTCTCGCGGAAGCCGGCGGTGAAGAAATGGATGCAACGCACGCCCTTCGCGGCGGCGTCATCCATCAACTGCAAGACGCCGGTTGCCGGTATGCTGGAGATCACATAGTCGACCGGGCCGGGGATGTCGACGAGGGAAGGATAGCACTTGAGACCCTTGATCTCCTCGGCGCTGCGGCTCACAGGATAGATGGGGCCCGTAAAGCCGGAATGACGGTAGATGTTCAGGAACATCTTGCCGGCGTTCCAGTCCCGTTTCTTGCCGGAGATGCCCACAATGGCGACGGAGCGGGGGTGAAATAGGAAATCGAGGGGATGAACGCTTGCTCCCGGCATCATTGCATCTCTCTAGAAGCCCTTCGTCAACCTGAGGCGGCTTTGCCTCAGCGCTGTGCCTTCAAACCTAGAAGAAGGGCCGGAAAAAGTCAATCGATCCCCGCAACTGGCATCAGTCCGAACCTCACTGCGGCGGAGAAACGTCAGCGCAGACTGGGGCCTCTTGCGGAATAAGCCCTATGCTACATTAGAATGAGTCAAGTCCCGCAAATCTCCAGGGTGACGGTCTGATACCTTAGGCGATGCTGAGAAGCGTATGACAAGACAAGAGACAACAGAGGGGGCACTGACGGGGATCAGGGTCCTGGAATACTGCGATATGGTGGCCGGCCCCTACTGCGGCAAGCTCCTCGCCGATCTGGGGGCCGAGGTGATCAAGATAGAGGAACCATCAGCAGGCGACCGGGCCCGTCGCCGAGGGCCTTTCCCTAACGATATCCCCCACCCGGAGAAGAGCGGCCTCTTCCTCTACCTCAACACCAACAAGCTGGGCGTCACTTTGAACGCCTCGACAGCAACGGGGAAGGAGATCTTCCAGCGCCTGGTTAAGGAGGTGGATGTCCTCATTGAGGACCGGCCGCCGGGAGAGATGGCGGAGCTAGGGCTTGACTACGAGAGCCTCAGCGCTCTCAATCCGCAGCTCATAATGGTCTCCATCACCCCCTTCGGACAGACGGGGCCCTACCGCGACTACAATTGCCATACTCTCAACCTGCATCACTGCAGCGGACATTCGACCCAGTTCTTCATGGCGCAGTACTTCGATCCGGGGAAGGCGCCAATGCCGCCGGGAGGGTACGTCGGCGAGTACGATAGCGGGCTGAATTCCGCCATCGCCGTCCTTGGGGCACTGTTCGGCCGCTTCGCCATCGGAGAGGGTCAGTACATCGACATCTCCAAGCAGGAGACGCTGGTCAGCCTGGAGCGGGTGGACGTATCCCGTTTTGCCGATGGTCCCGGCGCGCCATCTAGGGTCGGGAGGCCGGTAGGCGGTCTGCTGACCTGCAAAGACGGATACGCGATGCTGGTGATGCCTCAGGACCATCAGTGGGAAGGGCTGGTCAAGGCTATGGGCACTCCAGAGTGGACCCAAGCCGAGGATTATGCCACCGAGATGGGCCGGGCCGGACACATCGACGATATCCAGCCCCGTGTAGAGGAGTGGGCCAGCCAATTCACCAAAGAGGAGCTTTACCACCTGGCCCAGAAGAACAACGTGCCCCTGGGGCCAGTGCACTCACCGGCCGATGTGTTCAACTGGCAGCAGCCGCAACAGCGCGGGTTCTTCGCGGAGATAGATCATCCGCAGGCAGGAAAGTTGAGCTACCCGACGGTCTCCTACAAGCTCTCAGAGACGCCATGGCAGGCAAGACGAGCCGCCCCGCTGCTGGGAGAGCACAACGAGGAGATACTCTGTCGCCGCCTGGGCTATTCTCGTCAGGAACTGGCGCGAATGGCCGGAGCGGGGGTCGTGTAGCCAAAGAGGGGTTTGTAGGTGGATAAGAAGTCACCCCTTGCGGGGATCAGGGTTCTCGACTTCACCTGGGCCTGGGCCGGGCCGCAGGCGAGCCTTATCCTGGCCCTGCTCGGCGCCGAGGTGATCAAGGTAGAGAGCCACCGCCGACTCGATCACTCACGCCTACGCTCTCTCGTCTCCGGACCTCTGTCGAGTCCTGACCAGTCATTCATCTTCAACACACTGAATCTCAATAAGCTGAGCGTGACACTGAACCTTAGCCAGCCCAAAGCGGTGGAGATAGCAAAGGGTATCGCAAAGATCAGTGACGTGGTGATGGAGAACATGCGCCCCGGCGTCATGGACAGACTGGGGTTAGGATACGAGACGCTGAAGGCGATAAAGCCGGACATCATCATGCTGTCTTCCTCAGCGGTGGGAGGAACGGGGCCCGAACGCCTGTACACCGGCTATGCGCCCACGTTTGCCGCAATGGGAGGACTCGCCTATGTCACCGGTCGCCCCGATGGTCACCCAGCCCCCCTGATGGGAGTGATAGATCTGCGAGTCGGTAGTACCAGCGCCTTCGCAGCGTTGGCCGCCCTTTATCACCGCCAGCGAACAGGGAGAGGTCAGTTTATCGACCTCTCTTCGGCCGAAGCGGTGAGCGCGCTCATGGGGGATGCGTTCATGGACTACACGATGAACGGGCGCGTGCAAGGCCGGATGGGTAATCGCGACAAGATCATGGCCCCTCACGGCTGCTACCGCTGCCAGGAGGAGAACGAATGGGTGAGCATCGCCGTGGGCTCAGAGGAGGAGTGGCGATCGCTCTGCCGCGTCCTAGCCGACAGCCGCTTGACGGAGGAGAAGGGGTTCGCGGATAGCTACAGCCGCTGGCAGAACCAGGATGAGCTGGACAAGATCATCGGTGAGTGGACCTCAATCCGTACCCAGAACGAAATCGTGCGCTCTCTCCAGGATGTAGGCGTGGCTGCGATGCCCGTCTACAGTGGCCCCTCACTGGTGGAGGACGCCCAGCTCCAAGCACGAGGGACGCTGGTGGAGGTCGAGCACCCGGCGATGGGGAAGAAGAAGGTGGTCGGCCCGACATGGCGGTTCCCCAAGACGCCCGCCGACATAAAGCGACATGGCCCGTTGATCGGTCAGGACAACGAATATGTGTTGGGGTCGCTCTTGGGTATGCCCAAAGAGGAAATAGCCAGGCTGGTTGAGGAGCAGGTCGTCTACTGACCGAGCCTCACCCTCAGGATCCTCCCGCAGCGCAGTCCCCGCGGGAGCTGCCCGCCCCAGAGTTCTCGAAGGCCCAGTCAAGCAAGCACTGAAGCATCCGTGTAGCGGTCTTCACTGCCAAGCAAGGCGACAACCAGGCGCCGTCCATCGCGCTGCGCCGATGCGACAATCGTCTGGCGGGCGTTCTCGGTCCAGCCGATCTTCACCCCATCGCTTCCCGGGTAGGTCCACAGCAGGAGATTGCCGTTCCAAAGCTGGGGGCCGTCCCAGCCCGGATCGTAGACCTTCGTCCCCACGATCTCCGCGAGATCGGGATTTGTCATCGCGTAGCGACCGAGCATGGCCATGTCATAGGCAGAAGAGTAGTGTCCGGGGGCATCGAGTCCGTGCGGGTTTGTGAAGTGGGTGTCCTCCAGTCCCAGTGCCCGCACCTTTGCGTTCATTCTGGCAACGAAGGCCGGAAGATCGCCGGCGACGTGCCTCGCTATGGCGACAGCGGCGTCGTTGCCGGAGGGAAGCAGGAGGCCGTACAGGAGGTCCCGAAGTGACAACTGCATCCCGGTCTCCAGGCCCATGACCGTGCTGTCGCCGTAGTAGAAGCCGTCCACGTTCACGTCAACGAGGTCATCCAGATCAGCAGTCTCCAGGGCGACGATGGCGGTCATGATCTTGGTCAGGCTGGCAGGAGACAGCCGAAGGTGGGGTTCCTTCGCGAAGATGACATCGCCACAGGCATCGTCAACGACCACGGCCGACTTAGCGGTGATTTCGGGTGCCGCGTTCTCGCCGTCCTGGGTCATCGTGGAGGCTAGTTCACTGTCGGAGCCGCCGGAGAGGGCGGAGCGAGAGCGGCAGTCGCCGTCGCAGACCGGCAGAGACTTTGAGGAAAAGGGCGTAAACCAGTGGAAGGCGAGGAGGGATGCGACTATCGCCACAGCCGCCAGGGTGGCCAAAGGGGCATCATCGCGGCGACGTTTGGTGTAGACCATTCGCGCAGTACTCTACCACACTCGACGGCAAAAGGCGAGGCGGCATACTCGCCTAAACACATAAACGGCCTGCTTCTCTCGGCCTGGGGAACGATCGCAGAAGGTTGACGACAAATCCCGCCCCTGCTAGAGTTACGCGGCTGACCCTCCGACGATGCCTTCAACTAATACGAATAGCCAAGAAAGCAGAGAGACGCGCCGCCGCCGCTGGGTGCCGGTGGGAGTGTTGCGTCGCCTGGAGGTCGTTGACCTCGACCTCCTAGGGGTGAGGCCGGGAGCGCGCGTGCTCGATGTCGGCTGCGGCGTGGGCCGGCTTATGCTCCGGATCGCTCGCCGCGGCTGCTTCGTCACGGGCGTCGAACTCATGCGCCCCGATCTGCGATCGGCGCAGCGGCTTCTCGACGAATTCCGGCAGCAGGTGGAGCTGATCGAGGGGGACGGCGGCAGGATCCCGTTCGCCGCCGATACCTTTGATTTCGTGACTTGCACAGAGACACTGGAACACGTCGCAGACCCCGGACTGGCGCTGCGAGAGCTGGCGCGGGTGCTCAAGCCGGGGGGACATCTGGTGGTGAGCGTGCCGGACACGCTCCCTGAGACTAATCGCCCGTCAGATGTCCGAACTGTACCGCACCGACCCCTGGGGCCACCGGCGCATCTTCACTCGAAAGGGCATAGAGCGAACGGTGGAGGCAGCGGGGTTGCGGGTCTACGCAAAGCGCCTTCGCAACTCGGTGGAGGCCGGGTACTGGACACTCCTCTACCTCGTCGACGCTTGCCCGCTGCTCCGCGAGTGGGGGGTTGATGCTCTCAAACGCTGGCGGGACCGCTCGAACAGCGAGCCCTATTCCCTCTTCTATCACGTGCTGGACGAGGCGGGGAACAAGGTCTTCCCCAAGAGCATCGCCGTCTACGCCACCAAGTCCCCGTGAGGCAGAACGGCCGACCTTGGCTTCCTCTTGCCGAGGCGTTGCATTCCGAGAGCGTCGGCGCCACGCGCCAGTTATGAGAATTGCCTGGAGAGACGCCCCTTGTGGGGCTCACCTCCAGGCAATTCCAGGTCGACTTATGACAAGAATATGCGGCCTACGGACAGGAGGAGCCCGACCGTATGATCGATGAGTTGACGGTGGCGAGATACGCATCCAGAACGTTCAGCACGCCGTCCTTGTTGATATCCAAGGCCTGATTCGGAGCGACAACGCCGAAGGCCATCCTGGCTACCCACCACGCATCAAAGATGTTGGCATTCCCATCGCCGTTGATGTCGACGATCTCGATCCAGTCTTGGCAGCCGTCGGCATCTGTGTCGTTGCTCAGGCACGACGTACCCCAGCCCCTGACCTCGACGCCGTCGGGGATACCATCGCCGTCGGAGTCCGGGTTTGCGTCACTACAGCCGAGCGCGTCCTCGATAGCGGCCGACAAACCATCATTGTCCGCATCACCCACGGGATTCCGCGGCGGCCGGCTCGCGACGTTGCGGGGGTCGCTGCCCAACAAGCATTCGAGGCCGTCGAGCGCCGTGTCCCCGTCGGTATCCCAGCTCGGGCCGTCATCGACCAGGTCTGTCCCCATCGGCGGCACGGCGTTCCCGTCCTGGTTGTCATCGTAGGAGGCGTCACCACCGCGGTCGGTGGGACCGCTGCCGCAGCCGATGGCCTCGAAGATATCAGGCCACTGGTCATTGTCGTCGTCAATGTCACAGGCGTCGCCCAGTCCATCCTGGTTGGGAATAGTGTAGTCGAGACCAGCGATCAGGGGTCCGTTGTCGATGGGCAGAGCATCGCTGTTGGCCTGGCTCGGGTTAGGGTAAGTCGGGCAGTTGTCCAGAACATCGATGACACCGTCGCCGTCGTAGTCAGCGCCGGAAGGCGTAGGCGTGATCGTGGGCGTGTTGGTTGGTGTCGGTGTATCCGTCGGTGTGGGTGTAATCGTCGGTGTGTTCGTGACGGTAGGAGTCGCGCGTGGACTGTCGGCGTCGGCGACGGCATGGGAGTGCGGGTAATATCCTTGAAGAGAGTAGCGCCCAAACAGGGTATTTCCATGCCGAGCACGGGGTTACAACTCCCAAGCTCCGCGCCGTCGGGATCGCCTATAGTTGACGTTTCCCAGGGTCAAGCTCTTCCACTCCCTGTGGCGTTGAGCGGTGAATCTGACCATGCGCCAGTACGCCCCAGGTCTCGTTGTCTCCCAGAGTGTAGGGGCCCAGTGAGCGTCCAGCAACTCATCCAGGCGTCACCGCCCGGCCCAGGGTTCTTGTCGCCCATGGGCTGAGCAAGGTCGAAGATGTTGCAGTCCCAGCCCCCACCCAGGCCATCGCCCCACTTTGTGGTGCCGGCGTTGGCGTCGGGGTTGTCGTCCAGACAGTCGCCGCTGAGCGCAGCTTACCTCTGGGGCAGTGTTGAGGGTGTCGTCGTAGAACACGCTGAACGCGACAGCGCCGACTGAGGTTGTCAGGTTGCTGATGCAGACAGCCACGTCGTAGGTCTGGCTGAGGGCGAGTTCGCGTTCGGCATCGATGTGGGCAGGGTCGCAGGGTCCAGAGCCGTTCGTGGGGTTGGCGTCTAACGCTACCTCGAGGGGGTCAGGCTGGGCCTGAACCTCGTCGTGGGACGCTTCTTCCAAGTTCAACGGCAATAAGGAAAGCAGCGACTAGAAGGGAGAAGAGGAGCAAACCTAGAAAACGCCAGCGTCTCATCGTCAGATTACCTCCCAGCATAGCCTTGCCCACCTGCGGGAAGCGGACGGGACACCACACCTGTGTGAGTCAAGGCAAGCCTTCGTTGACTGAATGGGCCGAGGGCCTGCCACCTTTGGGCCGCTCGGCCGGAGCTACCGAGACAACGTCAGTATAACACCGTTGTCAAGAAACCGTTCAAACCCAGCGAGCGCGAATCCCTTCGAGGCTCCGGTCGAGGGTCGGACACGGCGAGGAAAGCGCGCTGCGCAGGCTATTGGAGGTGGCCACCCCAGGGTGCCAATGTGCCGTCGCCGGAAACGGCTACGGGCGCAGCGCCTCCAGGTCTATCTGACCCTGCACGATCTTCTGCAGCGTCTCCACGAAGAACTCGTGCTCGCGCTCCAGGACGCGCGCGCTCAACGAGTCGGGGGTGTCGTCTTCGGCGACCGGCACTTCGCACTGGGCGATGATCGGCCCCCGGTCGTACCTCTCGTCGGCGAGGTGTATCGTGACTCCTGTGACGCGCTCACCGGCGGCTAACACCGCCTCGTGCACAGCCCTGCCGTACAGCCCCTTCCCCCCAAATTTCGGCAGTAGCGCAGGATGAATGTTAAGGATCCGCCCCCGATAGCGCTCCAGGGTTTGAGGCCCGATCAACTTCATGTAGCCGGCGAGGATGACGAGGTCGACCTTGTGCTCCTGTAGTGTGTGGAGGATGGCCATATCCAGTTGCGCGGGGTCTGGATGCGTTTTCCCGCTGAGATGATAGCTGGGGATGCCCTCACCGCGGGCGCGCTCGAGAGCGGTCGAATCGGAGTTGTTGCTGATAACGACGGCAGGTTCGGCGTGGAGACGGCCGTCTTTGCAGGCATCGATGATCGCCTGCATGTTGCTCCCGCCGTGGGAAGACAGGAAGCCCAAGAGCAGTTTTCTCATTTTCATGACCCCCGCTCATTATAGCAGGATAGACGGTGATCGTATTCAGACTCCACCCGAAGCTCAACAGAGGTTGCGTTTCTTGACCGGAACGGAGAAGAAGGAGTACTCAGCGCGGAGACAGTGAGCCGATTGGGGTGGGTCGGAAGAATCGCCTTAACGGGGCCGGCGTCAAGACCCGGCGGAGGTCTTTTCCTTCACCAGGTAGGCGCAGCGGCTCCTCACGTCCTCTTCAGAGATGCCGGTCGGCTGCACGTCGGCGTCGAGCAGGCGGGCAAGCAACCGCTGGTCATGGGCACATACTTCGCTGTGGGCATCGGCGATCCGGGGACAAGGGCAACCCTGCCCCAGCAGCAAGTAGCCACCCTTGGCCTTGCGCAGCTCGAAGAACATGCCCTCGTTGGCGAGCAGCGAGACCACCTCACTGATGCGCTCCTTGAGAGTCTTACCCGAAACGCGGCTGGCATAGGTTTGGGCCACGTGCTCCGCCATTCTCCCGAATATGATATCGGCGAGGGCCACACCACCCTTGCCCTTCGTCTCCTCAGGGTTGAGGCTCACGAGTTCATCGATGATGCGGTTGGCGAGCTGAACATAGCTGCGGGGAAAGAGGTCCTCGCCGTGATCGGTGAGAGAGAAGACGTAATGAGGCCTGCCGATGTCGCGCCGCTTGGCCACCGCGGTCACGTAGTTGTCGCGCATCAGGATGTCGAGATGGCGGCGCACGGTAGCGGGGGCTAGACCCAGCTCCCTCGTAAGGTCATCTACCGTCGCTTGCTTGCGCTTTCGCAGTATCCCCAGAAGGGTCTGACGTGTGTTTTCCATAAGGTTCCCGGCAACAGGCGGAGCTTGCCGCCGACTTCAAATGTACCAACACCCGAACGAATTGTCAAGCTTGACACGTTTTCGATGTTTTTTGTGATAGATACTCAGGGCGAGATCACGATTCATATTCGACGACGCGACCACTTGAGCGCGACATGTGCGGCCCGCCATGGATAATCGCGGATGGGAAAGGCGTTCTAGCGGTGCCAGAAACGCTCGTGCTCTTTCTGGCGCACGTAGAAGCGGAATGTGAAGGCCCAGGTAGCCAGGCCGAGGATGACAGCCCCGCTGAGGTAGAACCAGCGCCACAACTGGGACGGGAGGGAGCCCGCTCCAGCAGACGGGAGGTTCTGGGCGCTGGTTGGCGTCGGTTGGGCGCCGCTGGCCGCTACCCCACCCGATGGCGTCGCGTCTACCTCCTGCTGGGGCGGCGCAGGCTGCGGTGTAGCTGTCGGCTTGGGCGTGGATGTTGGCTTCGGCGTCGACGTGGGCTTTGGCGTCGATGTCGGCCTGGGCGTAGAGGTGGCCTGAGGGGTACGAGTCGCCGTCGGTGTGGCGCCGGCGGTCGTCGGCGTCGCCGTAGGGTTGTCCGGAGTCGGCGTGTTCGTTGGTCCTGCCGCCACTTCCAGGGTGCCGTCGCTGCTCTCGACGGTCATGGGCTCGTTGAGGGGGTCCCACAGAGTCACACTGGCCAGTGTCAGGTCGCTGTCGCCGACCGCCTTGCCCCGAAAGCGAATGGTAGCCAGCACGCCCGAGCCGTCTGCCGGCGGAGCGGGATCCAGTAGGGTGAAGTCGTAGTCAACGGTCCCGGCAGAATTGTCAGCGGTATTAGTCACGATGTCGCCGGGGCCCTCCGAAGGGCCAGGGAAGGTGCCCGGATAGACCTGGACACCGGCACGGCTGAGATCGGAATCGACGACCTCCAGCACAGCCGGGTCAAAGGTAAGGTGGAAGGACGCGCTATAGAGGTCGCTGACATCGTCGATCCTGATCGCGACGTCGACGGTGTCGCCGACCACCACCGATGCGGTGTCGGGATCGACGCTGACTGAGGCGTCGGCCGCGTCGACGAGTACGTCAAAACGCGGGGACAGAGAGCAGCAGAGCGCCACCGCTACAAGGGCGACTGCCCCTAGCCAGGGCAGAGGTCTTAGCCCGTATCGGGCCATCGTCGGCCTCCTGGTAGATGCATCTGTAGTCTTATCGGCAGATACAAAGGACGCCGACAGGAGGGAATGGGTCTATCGCAGGGAAGATATGTCAAGCAGTGGGCGGGCGCGGCTCTGCTGCCGACCCGCTGTCTCAGAACACGTATCTGGTACCCACGCTGTTCTGGACAAAGGCTTGAGGCATGGCGGCAGCAAAGGCGTGGACAGCCTTCCAGCCGGTGCAGTGAGTGGGAACGATTACTTGAGGGTCGAGCTCCCGCATGGCATCGACCGTTGAGGGGATTATGGGCTCGAACAGAGGGCCATTGAGATGGAAGCCGCCGATGACAGCATACACCTGTTTGACGCCGGTTATCTTCTGGGCGTAGCGGAGGATGTTGACGATCCCGGAGTGCCCGCAGCCGGTGACGACGACTAGGCCCTTGCCGCGCACGTTGAGCACGACCGCCTGGTCGTCAAAGATGAGGGGGTCAGACACCCAGTCGTCTCCCCGCCGGGTGCGGTGCACGCAAACCCCTTCTCGAAATCCGTCGTCCGAGCCACTTCGCCGGTTACCAGGACCGTGTCTTCTAGTAGGAACGTAGGTTGCCGGCTCTCACAAAGCTCGAACCCGGCTTCCGCCAACGCCTGTCTGTCGAGGGACTCCAGGTCGACGGGATTCTGTCCAGGGACGACGATCTGGTGCTCCAGCAAGGCGTCGGGATGGAAAACGAGGGGTAAGCGGCGGCCACGCAGCGGGTCGATCAAGCCGTTGAGACCGGCGGTGTGGTCGGTGTGACCGTGACTGAGAACGACGGCTTCGATTGCGCCGGCATCGATCCCCAGGACGTGCATGTTGTGGGCGAGACCGCCGACGCTTGTCCCGGCATCGAGGAGGAGGCTATGGGTCCGGCCGCCGCAAACAGAAGAAATGAGGGCGGAGAATCCGTGCTCCGCCCTCACTGTCATTCTGATTTCGCCCGGTCCCATGAGCGGGGCTACTTCGGGTGGCACCTGCCCTCGGAAGCGCCGTACGACCTCAGTGCTCATAAGGAGCGGGTCGACCACGTTGTCGACGAGGCAGGTGACTTCCGCCCCGTCAACTTCCCGAAGACCGCTTTGCGCCAACCTAAGGCCTCACCCCGGAACCGATTCGTCCTGGCGGTGTCCGCCTAGACCTCTGTCTTCAACTCCTCGAATGCCGCCTTGACTTCCTCCATCGACGCACCGTCCTCGAGCGTTGTAGCGTCTCCGATGGGCACTTCCATGGCCACGGCCTTGAGCAAACGGCGCATGATCTTGCCGCTGCGGGTCTTGGGCAGCTTCTTCACCAGGACGATGCGGTCCGGCGTGGCAATCGGTCCCATCGTGTCCCGGATATGCTTCTTGATCTTGGCCTCCATGTCGTCCGTCTTCTCAAAGCCCTCCCTCAGGATGGCGAAGATCGTTATCGACTCGCCCTTCACCTCGTCCGGCTTGGCGACAGCAGCGGCCTCAGCGACGGCCGGGTAGGACACGGTCGCGTTCTCGAGTTCGAGGGTGCCGAGACGGTGACCGGCGACCTTGATGACCTCGTCGGAGCGACCGAGCAGCCAGAAGTAGCCGTCCTCATCCTGGATCGAGTAGTCACCGGTGAGGTAGTTGCCGGGGAAGCGGGCCCAGTATGCATCCTTGAATCTCTCGTCGTCCTTGTAGAGGGTCATCAGCATCCCGGGCCACGGCTTCTTGAGGATCAGGAGGCCTCGCTCGCCCGCCGCAACCGGCTCGCCGTTCTCGTTCACTACTTGGGGCAAGATGCCCGGCAGAGGGAAGCTGGCGGACCCGGGCTTGAGCGGCGGCATCTGGATAGCCGGCGCCTGGGAGATGAGGATCCCCCCGGTCTCGGTCTGCCACCAGGTGTCGACGATGGAGCAGCGGCCCCCGCCGATGTGGTTGTAGTACCACATCCAGGTCTCGGGGTTGATCGGCTCGCCGACGGAGCCCAGCAGCTTCAGGCTGCTCAGGTCGGCCTTCTCTATGAACTCCTCCCCGGCCTGCCTGAACATGCGGATGGCCGTGGGTGAGGTGTAGAGTACGTTCACCTGATACTTCTGGATGATATCCCACCAACGTCCCAGGTCGGGGAAGTTGGGAGCGCCTTCGTACATTACGCTGGTAGTGCCGGCGCAGAGAGGGGCAAAGCAGATGTAGGTGTGGCCGGTGACCCAGCCGATGTCAGCGGTGCACCAGTAAACGTCGTCCTCATCTACGTTGAACACCCACTTGAAGGTGGAGTTGCCGTATACCATGTAGCCGCCGGTGCTGTGGACGACACCCTTAGGCTTGCCGGTGGTGCCGGAGGTGTAGAGGATGTAGAGCGGGTGGCTGGACTCGAGGGGAACGGGCTCCACGTAGTTCTCGGCGTCCTTGATCAGCTCGTGGTACCAGAAGTCTCGGCCATCAGCCATCTCGACGTCGATGCCCGTCCGCTTCACCACCAACTGCTTCTTGACGGTCGGGGCTAGCCCCATCGCCTCGTCGGCAACCTTCTTCAGGGGGAACGCCGATCCTCGGCGCCAGCCTCCGTCGGCGGTGACTAGGACCTTCGCCTCGAGGTCGTTCAACCTGTCAGCGAGGGCCTGGGCAGTGAAGCCGGAGAAGACGGCGGTGAAGGTTGCGCCGATGCGGGCGCAGGCAAGCATGATGAACGGGAGCTCGGGGATCATGGGAAGGTAGATCCCAACCTTGTCGCCCTTGCCGACGCCCAGCTTCTTGAGCATGGAAGCGGCCTTGTTGACTTCGCGGTAGAGGTCCGCGTAGGTGATGGCGCGGGAGTCGCCGGGCTCACCCTCCCAGTAGTAGGCCACCTTGTTGCGCCGCGGGCCCTTGGCGTGGCGGTCGACGCAGAGGTAGGAGGCGTTGAGCTCTCCCCCCACGTACCATTTGGAGAAAGGCACATCCCATTCCAGCACCTTATCCCACGTCTTGAACCACTCAAGCTTGCGCGCCTCGTCGGCCCAGAAGCCCTCGGTGTCCTCAATCGACCTGTTATAGACCTCGAGGTAGCGGTTCTTCGGCCAGTATGTCTCGTTGTTGGAACTGGTCATTCTGGCATCTCTCCTTCTTGTGTTGTTTCGCTGTTGGCAGGGCCGCCAGATAATCTGCCATGATAGCGCCGCAGCCGGCCACCAAGTTTGCAGACGAATACTGTCCGGCAATCCCCTGGTGAGCTGCCCCGCGCGTCTGGCAGCAGACAACCGCAAGCGCTTGTGCAAACGCTCACAGGTTAGATTAGTCAAGCCCTTCGTTAAAAGTCAACAAGACCTTTTCGCAATGATCACCGCGAGATAGAGCATCGCCAGCTGAGCCGTCATATGGTACATTCCCCCTGCCACCGCTATCAGACGGATCAACCATACGGGAACAGAAGACTATGATTAGAGGCTGTCCTCTGGGACTGGATGGAGTGCTGGTTGACACCGGCCTCCTTCATTTCGAGGCCTGGCGAGAGCTTTTCGCGGGCGAGGGCAAAGAGATCAGCGAGGAGGAGTTTCGCCGCACATTCGGTCTGAGAAACGACGCCATACTGAGAGACATCTTGGGCGACCTCCCGCCTCAGAAGGTGGCGGAGCTTTCGCGGCGCAAGGAGGAGATGTTCCGAGCGAAGATCGGGGGAAGGATCACGCCCATGCCGGGAGTCTCCGCGCTGCTAGAGAGATTGCGCCGGGCGAGGAAGAGAATGGCTGTGGTCTCCTCGGCTCCCCGGGAAAACGTGGAGACCATACTCCGCAGTCTAGAGATAGACGACGCGTTCGATGTGATCATCGCTGAGGAAGATGCAAGCCGCGGCAAGCCCGACCCTCAGGGCTACCTATTGGCGGCGCAGAGGTTGGGCGTGAAGCCGAGCGAGTGCGTGGTGGTAGAGGATGCCCCCGGCGGTGTGGAAGCAGCGAAGCGGGCGGGCATGCGGTGCCTAGGGCTGGCGGCAGAGCGGGCGCCCGAGACCCTCGCCAAGGCCGATCTGGTCGTACGATCTCTTGAAGAGGAAGCGGTACCCCGCTTCCTCGAGGTCTTGACGGGGTCACCTAGGGACAGGGGCTGTGCGCCCTCACCAGCGACGAGTTCTTCGCCGCCGCCACCACGTCCAGGATGTTCACGAGCCGTTCTTGTCGATGTCCAGCACTCCGTCGGACTCAGACGCCGGGATGAGGCCGAACGCCCGCTTCGCCACCCACAGCACGTCCAGTATGTTCGCGACGCGGTCGCCGTTCACGTCCACGATCTCTATCCAGTCCGCGCAGCTATCGTCGTCGCTGTCTGTTGGATCGGCGCAGGTCGTGTAGCCGGGGAACGCGTCCCCTGCGAAGGCGCAGGTGTTGTAGCCGCTGTTCTCCACACAGTCCTGAACCCATCAGCCATCGCTGTCCGGGGAACCCGTGCAAACGGGCTTGCTCGCGGCACTGCAGGGGTCTTTGCCTGCGTTCACCTCGTATCCATCAAGCGAGCGATCGCCGTCGCTGTCTCCGGTCAGCCGGAAGGGACACGCTGTCTCGCTCTCGCTGCTGTCAGGCAGACCATCGTTGTCATCGTCGGGGTCGCAGGCGTCGCCGAGGCTGTCCCGCGCCGGATTACGGGCCCACTCGCCGGGTATCTGCGATCCGTTAGGCCTACCCCCACCGTCGGTGTTGAGTCTGGTCGGGGTTGATAGACCGAGAGGACAGTTGTCAGAGGCATCGGTGACGCCGTCGCCGTCCGTATCCGGCTCCGCCAGGAACACGAACGTCTCGCCGGCATCGGCCGCCGCGCCTACGTTCGACCAGGGCGCCCCGGCGACGAAGTCGTCTCTCCCATCGTTGTTGACGTCACCGACGGCTACCGCCCGCGCGAAGAACGCGAACTTCTCAGGAACAGGGTCTTCGAGAGAAACGATTGCCCCGAAAGGAGGGACCGAGGAAAACGTACGCCTCGCCCCCGCTCGTGGCAGCGAGATGATCGGAGTCGGCGTCGTGCGACGCCGATCACAGCGTCGTCATAGCCGTCCGCCATTGATGTCGCCCGTCGTGAGCGCGAACCCGAAGTAGTCGTCGAGCTCACGGACACAGGCTCCTCCAGACCGTGACGTCGGTCAGCGACGGGGCCCGCGAAGACGAATACCTGCCCAGCGGTGGGATGGGGCCACGGTGGAGCCGATAGGCACCGACCAGCAGAGTCATCGTAGCCATCATCGTCGAAGTCTCCGGCGGCTACCGCCCGCCCGAAGAAGGCGCCGCTCTCCGGCTCAGGGTCTTGGAGTTGAGTCAGAGTGGTAAATGAGGGCGCCGTAAAGACAAAGGCCTGCCCTGCATCCCAGAACTGCCTCTGGTCCCCCATATCCGAGTCGGGCGCGCCCACAATCACATCATCATCTCCATCATTGTCCACGATCGCCGGCCGCCAGGGAGCGTCCGAAGTCGGCGCTGTCTTCCGGCTCCGGGTCTTGGAGAGAGAACGAGGTCGAAAACGACGGTCCCAGGAAGACGAACGCCCTGCCCGCCCGCGTTTCCCGTCGACGGGAGCGTCTGGGGCGCCGACGAGCAGGTCGGCCCGGCCATCGGCGTTGACATCACCGGTCGCCACAGTGACGCCGAAGTGAGCGCCGTTCTCCGGCAGCGGGTTTTCGACGACGGACACGCTGGAGAGGGAAGGACCCAGAAAGACGACAGACCTCTCCGGCAGCCGACGCTACGCCCCCACATCGGAGTAGGGAGCGCCGACGATGACATCGGCGAGACCGTCAGCGTTCACATCGCCGGCCGCGACGGACCAGCCGAATCGGGCGTCATCCTCCAGTGCTGGGTGATGGAGGAGAGAAACGCTGGAGAGGGACGGACCCAAGAAACACGCTCACCTCACCTGAATCAGCGTGGCCGCTGACATCGGTGTAGGGGCGCCCCGACGATGACATCGTCGTAGCCGTCGTCGTTCACGTCGCCGGAAGCGACACCGTGGCCAAAGTAGGACTGCGCTTGAGGAGGGGCAGCCTGGAGGGTCGTGGGAGGGGTAACGAAACCAGCCCTGGCCTCGCGAACCAGGACGGCGCAAATACCGATCAGGACGACGAGGCCAAGTAACAGGCGGAAGCGGGCCACAGGACGACTCCTCCCCACTAATAGCCTGCCGCGAACGGCCAAGCGGCGCGAAGCTCCGGCCAGCCGCTTAGGCTATGCCGGCTAGAACATGCAACGTCTCGGCGGGGAGCTTTGTTACAGTAACGGCCAGCGGCCGCAGTCAGGTGCGCAAGTCGGCAAGGAAATCGATTATCAGCCGGTTCACCTCATCGGGACGCTCTTGCTGCGTCCAGTGGCCACAGTCGTCGATAAGCTCTGTCCTCAGATTCGGGACGAACCGCTCCATCCCCTTCGCCTGATCGGGGCTGAGGATTGGGTCGCCGTCAGCGCAGACCATGAGCGCCGGTAGGTTGACCTTACGCCCAGCGAGATAAGCTGTCAACTCCCAGTTGCGGTCGAAGTTGCGGTAGTAGTTGATCGGCCCGGTCAGGCCGCTCTTCCGGAAGGCATCGCAGAAGGTCTTGAGCACCTCGGGAGTGATGAAGCTCTGGTCGACAGCGATCCGGCGGAGCACCGTCTCGAACCAGGTGTCCAAGTTCGGCTCTATCTCCGATTCCGCCTTCCCCGGCTCCTGAAAGTAGAGGATATAGTTGAAGCGGCCATCGGGAACGCTGCTGAACAGCTCGGTCGGCCTGCGGGAGCCACGGCCGGTGAACGGAGTGTTCAGCGATATGACGCGCTCCAGCCGCTCCGGCGCCAACAGGGCCCACTGCCAGAGGATCACGCCGCCCCAGTCGTGGCCTACGATAACCGTCTTCTCGTAGCCAAGAGCGTCGAGGAGGCCGGTGAGGTCTCCCACGAGGTGATGGATGGTGTACGACTCCACGCCCTCCGGTGCGTCGGTCTCGCCGTAACCCCGCAGGTCGGGTGCGATGGCGTGGAACCCCGCGGCAGCGAGGGCAGGTATCTGATAGCGCCACGAGTACCAGAGTTCGGGAAAGCCGTGCAGGAAGAGCACGGGGTACCCTTCTCCCTGCTCCACGTAGTGCATGCGGATGCCGTTCGTGTCAACGAAACGATGGTTCCACGATTCGTCCGCCATCTCCGTCTCCTGCCTCAGTCTCCGGCGGTCTTACTCCGCCGCCAGAGGCGTGCTCAACAGCGCTCCACCGTCGATTACGATCTCGGCGCCCGTCGTGTAGCTCGAGGCGTCGGATGCCAGGTAGATCGCCGCCCCCGCTATATCATCCGGCTCGCCGATCCTGCCCATCGGCATATACGTTGCCAGTGTCTCCTTCGCCTTCTTTGCTTCCTCAGGCGACAGGTGGAACCAATGCGAGTCCATCATCTTGCTCGTGACGGCGCCCGGGGCGATGGTGTTGACCTGAATGTTGAAATGAGCAAGCTCTGCGGCAAACGACTTCGTGATCATGCGAACGCCCGCCTTCGAGATGCTGTAGATGCTCACGCCGCGCTCCGGCTTGAAGGCGTCGACGGAGGCGATGTTGATGATCTTGCCGCCGCCCTGCTCCTTCATCACCCGCGCCACCGCTTGGCTCAGGAAGTACATTCCCTTCATGTTCAGATTCATGATCGTTTCCCAGAGCCGCTCGTCGGTCTCCAGGACGCTCCCCATCGCGGGGCTGGCGCCGGCGTTGTTCACCAGTATGTCGATCCGCCCGTAACGCTCCATCACGGCGTCGACCACCTTCTGGATGTCCTCCATATGACCCAGGTGAGACTGCAGCGGCCAGCACTCCCCGCCGGCGGCGCGGATCTCCTCGGCCGTGGCCTCGAGATCGTTGATCTTGCGGCTGGTGATCACGACCTTGGCGCCGGCCTTTGCGAAGCCCTCGGCGATGCCCTTGCCGATGCCGCGGCCGCCGCCGGTGACGATCGCTACCTTCCCCTCAAGCGAGAACCTGGATAGATCAACCATGTCTGTCCCCTTTGTCAATCTAGAGCGAGTAGAAACGTTTTCTGGAATGATAACCCAGGACAGGCAGCGAAGCGCCAGTGGGGTGGACCTGCGTCACTCCCGCATTCTCCGAGGCATAGGCGATGGCAGCAAGCTCGTCCAGTGTCTCTCCGCCAGGCCTCCTCGCGAGGGCAGCGCGCGGTTATGAGTCGTCGCCGTTGCTTCCCTGCGCCCGTCTCCGCTTGAGGAACTCCTCCAGGTCCTTGATGAGCGCCTCGCTCGGCGGCAACTCCGCCCTCTCCCCACCTGCCCGCGTTTGCGACTGAAGGGCAGCGTCGGCCCGCCGCTCCAGCTCCTTGACGTAGGCTGCCGCCTCGATGCTGCGGGAGACTATCGCGTCTACCTGGGACTCGAAACGCCTCGCCGTCTGGTCGAGGTCTTCCAGGTCGAGGTGGAGTCCCAGAAGATCGTCGAGCACGTGCACGAGCGCCGCCGCGGCTTTGGGATTCTCCGCAATGCCGAGGTAGTGAGAAACGCTCGCCCACAGGCTGAGCGACGGCATCTCCCGGCGCAGACAGATGTTGTGGATCACGCCGAGGATGCCGGTCGGGCCCTGGTAGCTGATCGGGTTGATCTGAAGAGCCCGCAGCCTCTCGACGAGCGTCTCGTCGGTCGCGAAGCCGCTGATGGGCACGGCCCGCGAGTGGGGCGCGTCGGTCAGCATCGCGCCCAGGGTCACGACGAGGCCGACGCCGCACTCACGCGCCAGATCGAGGAATTCGCCGGTGAACGTCCGCCATTTCAACTGGGGCTCTGCGCCCATGAAGACGATGACGTCTCTCTCGAGAGCCGGGTCGGCGTGGTAGTAGAAGGAGTTGCTGGGCCACTCCAGCGAGACCTGGGCATCGCCCTTCACATCGACTATCGGGCGGGTGCTGGTGAAGTCGTAGAACTCCTCACCGTCGATGGCGGCGAAGTAGCGCGCAGCCAGCTTTTCGATCAGCGCCTTGCCCGCCGCCGTCGCCGCGCTGGCAGCGTCGTTCCAGCCGGCGAAGGCAACCAGCAGGACGGGATCGCGCAAAGGGGGTATCTCTTCTATCCTCGTGTACCGCATATTCTGCTGATGACCGCCTCCTCCGACGCTAAGGCTTCTCGCTTTGAGTATAGCACCAATTGAGACGCCCCAGCCAAGGCGGTCTTCCCCTTTGTCCCTGCCGCATGCGACAATAAACGGCGGTGGCCTTGTCCGCCGAGTATTATTGCTTATGCCCGACAATGACGACTTTCCCGCCCAAGCCCTTTTCGAGCCTCAGTCCGTGGCTGTGGTCGGCGTGCCCCGTGGGCTGAAGACGGGGCAGATCTTCCTCCAGGGGCTCCTGAACCCAGGATTTCACGGCCGCATCTACCCCATCAACCCCAACGCCGAGGAGATAGCGGGCCTCCGCTGCTACCCATCGATTACCGCGCTGCCGGAGACGCCCGATCTCGCCATACTCGTCGTGCCGACGGAGTCGGCTATCGGTGTCATCACCGAGTGCGCCGAGCGGGGCGTGAAGGCGGCCGTGATGTTCACCGCCGGCTTCTCGGAGCTGGGCACGGAGGAGGGCCGTCAGCGGGAGGCGGAGCTGCTGGCCGCGGCCCGCAAGGGGATAACGCGGATCCAGGGGCCGAACTGCATGAGCCTGTACGTTCCCAAGACCGGGCTGGCGATGCTGCCGGGCATGCCCTCGACCGTCGGGCCTATCTCGTTCATCTCCCAGAGCGGCTCGCTGTGCAGCTTCATCGTCGGTGTGGGCGACCAGCCGCGGCCTCGCCTTCAGCAAGGTCGTCAGCGTCGGCAACCAGGCCGACCTGGACGCGGCGGACTTCTTCGAGTATCTGGCGGACGACCCGGAGACGGAGATAGTCGCCGCCTATCTGGAGGGAGCGAGGCACGGGCAGCGCCTGCGCCGCGCTCTGGCCCGCGTCGAGCCGCAACAAGCGGCTCGTCGTCTGGAAGTCGGGGCGGACGAAGTCGGGGGCCCGCGCCGCCAGCTCGCACACGGGCGCTCTCTCCGGTGAGAACTCAGATATGGTCGGCGATGCTGCGGCAGGTGGGCGCCATCATCGTGCGCGACATGGACGAGCTGCTGGACGTGCTGGTCACCTGCTACTACGTCCCCGCCGGCTCAGGGCCGCGGGTGGCGATTCTGGCCGGGCCGGGCGGTCCTGCCGTCTCCGCTTCCGACGCCTGCGAGGAGAACGGCCTCACCTTGGCCCAACTGTCCCTGGGGACGCAGGAGGTGCTGCGGGGGATCATCCCCGGCGCGGGCACGAGCGTGCGCAACCCTGTGGACATGGGCATGGTGATTACGGGGACGGTCGAGCTGTACCACCGGGCAACGGAGGCAACGGCGAGCGACCCGAACGTCGACGCGCTGCTGGTGATCGGCGGGTCACCGGTGGGGGCGAGCATGGAGGCGTACGCGGCGACGATCGCACGACATCTCGAAGCGGACGGGCACGGCGATCCTCCATTCGGCCGTCGGCGGCGGGGAGATACTGTTCGACCGCGCCTTCGCCCGCCACGGGGTGCCGACGTTCGCCAGCCCGGAGCGGGCGCTGTGGGCGTATGCCCGCGCCACCGGCCTCCACCTTAAACAACCCCCAATCTCCTGAGAAGCGAACGGCTATCTTCCACCCTGCCGTCGGGACGGAGATACTGTTCGACCGCGCCTTCGCCCGTCACAAGGTGCCGACGTTGCGAGCCGAGCAGGCGCTGCGGACACACACGCGCGCTGTCGGCCGCTAGCTCTTCTTCTCCAGCGCGCTGCCCTCCCAGCCCAAGGACAGAACCACATGGACTCAGTGGCCACGCGCCGCACCACGCATACTGAGCGCGAATACCACCCGCTGCCCATCTGGACACGAATAGCGCCAGCGGCAGGAAACCGGCAGAGAAGCCGACGACACGAAGCCGGAGACGTACCCACCACGAACTCTCGCCCGTCTTGTCCGCAGCCTCTCCCTCTGGGTCTTCAAGCTGAGGCCGTGCATATGCACGGCCCTCACCAACGCGAACGACTCCAAGCAGTCACCCAGAACATCGAAGCCCCAAGTGTCCAGAGCATCAGTCTGGGTCGCGAGCGTAGATGGCTAGCTGGAGCAGTAGCCCACGCCGATACAGGAAGAGGTGCGACTAGTCCGTCTGCGCGTTGGACTGCTGGCTCGACCAGACCGCATTGTCCGGCTTTCTGTT
Source organism: uncultured Chloroflexia bacterium (assembly GCA_963763495.1). Taxonomy (GTDB): domain Bacteria; phylum Chloroflexota; class Dehalococcoidia; order DSTF01; family JALHUB01; genus DAOUEO01. The sequence continues at coordinate 109,058 of CAVXOY010000018.1, read as the reverse complement.
CCTCCAGGCGCTGCGGACCAGGAAGACGAACATCACCGCCGACAACAGCGAGCCAGAAGTAACTCAATTCCCGATCCTCTCCCCGTGTCCTGCCAGTCTGTCGGAGAGAGCTGCTTCCGACAGTGACTCACGCCGGCATTATACCACCACGAGCAAGGCCTGTCGTTGGACGCGGTTACTTTTGAGGATCCATCCAGCGGCTGCTAGCCAGCGTCGGTTTTGGTCGCGACGCCGCAGATGTCCCACAGCGGCAGCTTCTGCATATCCCCTTCGATATGCAATCCGGCGTCCGCCAGCGTGGTGCGCCACTCATCGGCGTCGAACATCGACTCCACGGCGTGCGGCAGCATCCGGTAGAGGCCGCGGCTAAGCCGCCCCCGCGACGGCTCAGCGAACCAGAACCGCCCGCCGTCCCTGAGCACGCGCGCGACCTCTCGCAGGGCAGCCTGCCAATCCGGGATATGATGCACAACGCCGGACTCAAACACGGCGTCGAAGGAGGCGTCGGGAAACGGCATGTGAGTCGCGTCGGCGACCAGCAGCCGGACGTTTGTGTCGGCGCCTCGACGCTGCAGTCGACGGCGGGCAAGCTTGACCATCGCCGGGTCGAAGTCGAAGGCGGCGAGGAGGCCCGGCTGCATCCGCTCCCCGATGAGCGCGCTGGCGGCGCCGGGCCCACAGCCCATGTCGAGAACGGCGGCGCCGGGGGCGAGACCGGTCCATTGCGCGAAGGCGTCGACCTCACGGCGCTGAAGCCAGGCGCGAAAGGGGCTGTTGACCAGCCAGCGTTCGAAGAAGGACATACGAGCCATGAGATTGCGAGTCCGCGGCGCATTATACCACCGCGAGCAAGGGGAGCGTCGGACGAAGCGCCGTCAGGCTTGCTCCGGCGTCACGATGGGATGGCGCAGCGCCACCCGCCAGGCCACTAACGCCATCGGGATGATCATCACGCCCTCCGCCACGGCGAGCGGCCGCAGCCCGATGACATCGGCGACGGCGCCCGACACTATCGCGCCGACAGGGAAGATCGCGATGAGGGTGAACATCAGCCCGATCACGCGGCCCCTGATCTCGTCGGGCAGGCGGAGGATCAGCGCGGTCTCGTAGGACGCGAAGAGGGTGTTCTGGGCCGCTCCCACGCCGAAGAGGACGGCGCCGGTGAAGGCCGGCCACGGCGAGAAGGCGTAGGCGATGGAGGCCAGGCCGAGCACCAGCACGCTGACGAACATCAGCACCCCGATCTGCCGCGGCTTGCCGAAGGTGGCGACGACGGCCGCACCGACGACGCTGCCGGCGCCGAGACAGGCGCTCAGCGCACCGAACATCTCCGGGCTGCCGTGCAGTTCCTTCTCCACGAACAGGGGCAGCAGCAGGATGTAGGACTGGCCGAGGACGAAGGGGACGAGCATCGCGGCGGTCAGCCTCAGGAGGTCGCGATGGGCCAGCAGGTAATCGTAGCCCTCGCGCAGGTCGCCGAGGACGCCCTTGGCAGCACCGCGCTCGACGTGGCCGAAGGAGGCGGCGACTCCCAGCATCATGAGCAGGGCAGCCAGCAGAGCGCCGGAGGTGGTGAAGTAGGCGACGGCGATGCCCAGCCCGCCGACGAGGACGCCGCCGATCGCCGGCCCGGCGACGCTGGGCAGGCTGTGGCTGGCCGAGTTCAGAGAGATCGCGTTCATCACGTGCTCCTGCGGCACGAGCTTCGCCGTCATCGCCTGGCCGGAGGGGAAGCGCATGGCGAAGAGAACGCCGTCGATCGCCGATACGACCATCAGGTACCAGATAGCGATGAGGTCAACCGCCACGAGCAGGCCGATCGCGAGGGCCATCGCGAGGGCGACGGCGTTCCCCGCTATGAGGAGGTTGCGCCGGTTGAAGCGGTCGGCGATCACGCCCATCGGTATCGAGCCGAGACCGAAGGCGAGCGCCCAGAAGCCCTCGACGACGCCCAGGAGCAGCGCCGAATCGGTGAGCTCGACGATGAGCCAGCCGCGCGCCGTGAACTGGATCATCAGCCCGATGGCGACGATGAGGTTGCTGATCCAGAAGAGCCGGAAGTGGGGATAGGACAGGGAGACGATGGGCCGCGTCATCCAGGCCCATTCGCCCTCTTCGGTCTCCCGTCGTGTCTCCGGTTCCTCTGCCAAGCGATGCATCTCCTTGCTCTCGCGATCTCGTCGCGAGTTGGACGTGTCAACTCATTCTTTCAGGAGACAGGACTCAGGGCAAGCAGCCTCTTCGGATGCACGCGCCTGCGGGCGGGCGGGTGGGAAAGATCACGCTTTCTAGCGCGACCGCTGCCCACGCCGCCAGGAGAAGCTGGAGGCCATGCGCCCGTTTCCGAATTTGCGGTATAATCGCTGACGCTACCGGTGTCGATACCATTGAAGGTCGACGTGGTAAAGCGCACTGGGCATCGCGCCGTGCGGCAGGAAGCGAGAGATCGAGCAGCAAGGAGGTACAAGACCGTGATCCGCAAAGCGGGACTTGGCGCGGTGGCCGCGCTCTTCCTCAGTATCGCACTCGTCTTGGCAGCCTGTGGGAGCGGTGAGGAGGCCAACCCGGAGGCAGCCCAACCCGAAATCGGAAAGCCGCAAGCAGCACAAGAAGACAATGCCGCTGCGCCCGGCTCAGGGCTGGCTCAAGCATCGCTTGACCGCAAGATCATCCAGAGCGCTTCTCTGGAACTCCAGGTAGCAGACGTGGCTCAGACCTATGCCGAAGTGACCACCATCGCTCAGACAGCAGGCGGCTTCGTGCTCGAATCCAACTCCGCATCCTCCGACGACCGGCCGGCCGCCAGCCTGACTATTCGAGTGCCCGTCTCGCAATATGGAGACGTTATGGGACAGCTCCGTGGCCTAGCGACAAAAGTGGAGAAGGAGAGCTCAAAAGCCCAGGATGTCACCGAGGAGTACACCGACCTCCAGGCCCGATTGCGCAGCTACCAGGCTCTTGAGACCCGATACATAGAGCTCCTCGACCAGGCCCAAAACATAGATGAGGTGCTCAAAGTGCAAGACCGCCTTACGCAGGTCCGCACGGAGATCGAGACGCTCCAGGGACGGGCAAACGCCATCGACACTCTCTCGGAACTGGTGACCATCAGCGTGCACCTCCAAGCCGAGCCACCGGCCGAAGAGGGTGGAGATGAGCCGGACCCGCTGGGAGCAGCCAGCAAGGCGTGGGAAGCATCACTCACCACACTGCGCGCTCTAGCCACCGGCATCGTGTGGTTCGTCGTCTACCTCTGGTGGTTCCTGCCGTTGGTCGCGGTTGGAGGGATAGTGTCCTATATCATTGTCCGCAGAGACCGCAGCCGGCGCACGCGCGGAAACCCATAGAAGACTCACAGACAGGGGAACCCTCGCGAGACCAGTAGCGGTGGAGACCGCCTGGGGTTAGGATTGACATGATCATACCCAGAGAGGTTTAAGCCATGGTCGTCACAACCACACTCTCACTGCAAACACAAGGAAACGGCGACGCCAGCGACATCACCGGCGCCGTCGCCCGGGCGGTCGCCGAGTCGGGCGTCGAGTCGGGGGTCGTCACGCTGTTCTGTCCGGGGTCGACGAGCGCCCTGACGACGATAGAGTACGAACCGGGCGCGCTGGCTGACCTCAACCAGCTATTCGACGAGATCGTGCCGCCCGGCCGCGAGTATCGCCACAACGAGCGCTGGGGCGACGGCAACGGCCACAGCCACGTGCGCGCCGCCCTCATGGGGCCGTCGCTGTCGGTGCCGTTTGTGGAGAAGACGCTGACGCTGGGCACGTGGCAGCAGATAGTACACATCGATTTCGACGTGCGGCCGCGGCGACGGCAGGTCATCGCGCAGATCATGGGAGAGTAGCGAAACGCGCCGGCGGGCGACGGGAGTGAGGGACTAGGATGGGCATGACAGAGAACGTCGACAGCCCAACAGACGGCTGGAAGAGCTGCGTTGTTCGTTCCCACCCGCCCGCCCAAGCTACGCTTTGTCTTAGGAGAGCACCCCTCCCCAAGAAGGTGGACAGTCCTGCGGGTTGAAACCCGCAGCCTCGGGAAGACAAGGATATGAATCATAGAAACGTCGGCGCGGCCATCTTTCTTCTAGTAGTGTCGTTGAGCCTGATCTTGACGGCGGGGTGCGACGAGATTCTGGGCAAGGACCCGACGCCTACTCCTCCGCCGACCGCTACCGCCGTGCCGCCACCGACTCCCACCGAGGCGCCGCCACCTACGCCGTCGACCAAGCCGCCGCTGACACCGGGCATGAGCATCGTCGTGGGCGGTGAGCTGCGGACGCGCGGCGACCCGTCGACCGCCGGGCCGGTGACAGGCGTGGTGCAGGACGGCCAGACGGTGAACGTCGTCGCGGTGGTGCCGGGCGAGAACTGGCTTGTCGGCTCGCAGACGTGGGTATCGACGACGCCGGCCTGGGCGAGCGAGTGGCTGCAGCTCGACAACGGCAGCTACGTGTACAGCGCCTTCGTCTTCCGGCTGGGAGCGGACGAGACGTCGCCCCTGCTCGACACCGGCGGCAAGGAGAAGTGGATCGACGTCAACCTGTCGACGCAGACGATAGCGGCGATGGTCGGCGATCAGGCGATCCATATCGCCCTGGCGACGACGGGCAGCCCGGAGTTCCCGACGCCCAAGGGCACCCAGTATATCGAGCCGGACGGGCGCATCGTCCTGGAGAAGATGACCGCCACGCAGGCGGGGTACGCGCCCGGCCAGGCGCAGTACGACGTGGAGCGCGTGCTCTTCGTCCAGTACTTCGACCGCAAGGGCGACGGCATTCACATGAACTACTGGCGTCCGGAGGAGGTCTACGGGTCGGTGGCGACGAGCCACGGCTGCGTCGGGCTGCAGCTCCACGACGCGCAGTACTTCTGGCTGTTCGGCGCGCCGGGGATGCGGATCGAGGTTCACGACTAGAGTACGCTATCCGTAGCGGCGGGCGTCTCTGCCCGCCTAGGCAGGCGGGTCAAGATGCCCGACCCACGTTGGGACTAACGGAATCGGAAGGGAAGCCACATGGCACCACCAGACGCGCGCGACCTCTTCGTCGAGGTCAAGGGGCTGCGACTGCACCTGCGCGATTGGGGCGGCGACGGCGATACGACGATCCTCTGCGTCCACGCCAACGGCTATCTCGCCGCCATCTGGCAGCCGGTCGCGCTCGCTCTGCGGGAGCAGGCGCACGTGCTCGGCCTCGACCTGCCGGGCCACGGCGACAGCGAGCCCGCCCCCGACTACAACTGGGGCGTCCTCGCCGATTACGTCGGCGGCGCGCTCAGCGGCCTGGGGCCCAGCGTCCTCCTCGGGCACTCCGTCGGCGGGGCGACGTCGGCCATCTGCGCCGCGCGCTATCCGTCGCTCGTGCGGGGGATCGTGCTGGCCGACCCGGTGATCCTGCCGCGGCCGTTCTACGCCCATCCCGAGGTCGCGGAATCGAGCGATTTCTACGGCTCCGGAAGGCGTCGCCGCACCTGGCCGTCGCGGGAGGCGATGCGGGAGTCCTTGCAGTCGAAGATCCCCTACGTGCGCTGGCAGCCGTCGGTATTCGACCTCTTCGTAGCGGAGGGCGTACGGGAGACGGAGGACGGGCAGGTGACGCTGAAGTGCACGCCGGAGACGGAGGTCGAGGTGTACCGTCAGACGCTGTACTACGACCTCTGGCCGGAGATAGCGCACGCCGACGTGCCGGCGATCGTGATGCGGGGTCTATCGAAGGAGGGGCTGGGCTCGACGACGTCGGCCGACCTGGCGGCCTATCTGCCGAACGCCGAGGACCGGCCGCTGGCGCACGCAAGCCACCACATCCCGATGGAGGACCCGGAGGCGGTGGTGGCCGCCGCCCGCGACCTGCTGGCCCGTCTCCACCACTGAACCAGTCAGCCTGTCTCATAACAAGCAATAATTCGAACTAAGGTTCTTGCAAAACCCCCTGCTTCATGCTATTCTTCAGAGAATAATACTAACTCCGGAGGTGCAACTAAGCAGATTCTACTTAAGGAAATACGACACCCTTCTGCAGGAGTACTGGCGGTTCATGACGAAGTCAAGCCAGAGAAGAAGAGAGCCCCTTTCCTGGGACATGGTCTCCTCTTCGTCCCTGATGGCTGGATTGGCGAACTCATGGGTGGCTTACAGGCCGCAAGGGCAGAGTTTGGATACTACGACGAGGTGAAATACCGCGATGTAAAAGAGGGGAGTCGCGCGGATAAGGTATTCCGGGTAGCTCAGCAATGGTTCTATCACTACTTTACCCACTCTATCTGGGGGTGTTCATTCAAAGCCTTCATAGCTGAGGACTCTTCCTTTCGGCACTTCCCATACCCCGGCGACCCCGGCTGGCAAGACCATCTGAGCCAGTCTCTGTTGAGTGCGTTCCTCGCAGGCATTAGATGGTCCTTTTATAGAGAGCCCATGATGCGCCTACGTGTGGTTTTCGACGACAGCGACAACGAAATCGATCGCGCTGTGGCGGTCTCCCTCCCCGCTCGACTCCAGCACGAGTGCAACGAGCGCAGGGTGACCAGAACCAAACGCTATCCGCACATCCGCGTGGCGGCTGCAGAATTTGTCTCTTCGAACCCGCGTGAGGTGACATCTGATAGTGGGAGATCTGTGAGTTCACGCAGTTGTGCGACCTGTTCTTGGGCGCAATCTACGACGCATTGCGCTTAAAGGCGGAAAACACAAGAAAGAAGGGTCGTCTTGTTCTGGCAAGTTCCATCGGTGAGGCTATGGCGGAGGCTCTACAGCTTCCCTGGCTGCAGAAGGTTCCCGTTCATCGCAGATTCTCCGTGTCCCTATATCCTGACGAGTTTAACTTTGCCTACCCCGCTGCCCTGAGAGCCACCAAGATGCGGAACAGCGGGTTTGGCCGTTACCCGGGTTCGAGAGATCATGTCGACTGGTCGAACTCTGTTGCAGCGTAGCCGCCTCCATGTCTTCAAGGATTCCCTTAGTGACGGCGCGAGGTCGCGGACGACAAGCTGCAGCGAGCCGTTCTCCCGAGGGTCCACGCCCACCGAGTAGACAAGGTCGGCCGTCTCCCCCACCTCCACCTCTCCCAGCCCGAAGGCGATAGCCGGCCAGACGACGGCGCCGTCGCGTCAGCTTGAGCCACAGGTGCTGGCCGTCGCTGCCCAACGTCCGGCAATCGAGGACTTGCACGCCGCGGCTGAGGAACATCGGCTCGGGGTTGCCCATGCCGTGGGGCGCGAGGCGGGCCAGCCAGCGTATCTCCTCGCTGCCGACGCTGCGCAGGGGCATCTCCGCGTCGATGTCGATGACCGGCGTCAGCTCCGCGCCCGCCAGCCGCTCGGCCGCGCAGGCGACAAGCCGCTCCTTGATCGCGGGCAGGCGGTCGTTTTCCGCCGTGAAGCCCGCCGCCTGATGGTGGCCACCGAAGCGCACGAAGAGGTCGCAGCACTCGCGCAAGGCCGCCGCGATGTCGAACTCGGGGATGCTGCGGGCGCTGGCGCGGCTAACGCCACCGTCCTCGCTGTAGACGACGGCGGGGCGGTACAGCTCCTCGGCCAGCCGCGAGGCGACGAGACCGGCGACACCGGCGGGGATATCGCCGTGCCCGACCATGATGAGAGGCAAAGCGCCGTCATCCTCCGCCAGCAGGCTGCGGGCCAAATCGAGGGCCGTCAGGGTCTGGCGCTGCCGCTCCCTGTTCAGGGCATCGAGGTCTCGCGCCAGCGATAGGGCCGCTTCCGGGTCGCGGCAGGTCAGCAGCTCATAGCTGAGACGGCCATGGGCGATGCGCCCGGCGGCGTTGAGACGGGGCCCCAGCGCGAAGGAGAGCGCCTCAGTGCCCGCAGCGGCCACGTCCACGCGCGCGACGGTCATCAGCGCCTGGAGGCCGGGCCGCTCCGTCTGAGCGAGGGCGGCGAGGCCACGGCGCACCAGCTCGCGGTTGGGGCCGAGGAGAGGCGCCATGTCGACGACCGTCCCCAGCGCCGCGAGGTCGAGATAGCGCTCGCGGGGGAAGGGCCGCCGCAGGGAATCGTGGAGCGCCTGGACCAGCAGATAGGCCAGCCCGGCTGAGGCGAGATCGGCGGCGGGTATCGGCGGCGAGGCCAGCTTGGGGTTGACGATCGCTTGGGCCGCCGGCAGCTCCGTCAGCGGCAGGTGGTGGTCGACGACGACGACCTCCATGCCCAGCGAGCGGGCGTGGGCCACCTCGTCGAGGGAGCTGATGCCGCAGTCGACGGCGAGGAGAATTCCGGCGCCGCGCTCGCGCAGCCGGTCTATCGCCGGTTTGTTGAGGCCGTACCCCTCGCGGAAGCGGTCGGGAATGTGGGTGAGGACGCCCGCGCCCAGCGACGTGAGGCCCTCGCTGAGGATGGCGGCGGCGGTTATGCCGTCGACATCGAAGTCGCCGAAGACGGCGATCGTGTCGCCCGCCTGCACGGCCTTCACCAGGACCGCGACCGCCTTGTCGATGTCGGGCAGCGCGGAGGGGTCGATCTCGGGGCCGCCGTCGAGGAAGGCGCGGGCCGCAGCCGGGGTGGCGACGCCGCGGTTCTCGAGGAGGCGCTGGATCAGCGGGGGATAGGGCGTAGCGCTCAGCGCCCCCGTCAGCGGGCTCTCTTTGAGCCGCCAGCGACGTTGCGGCCTCACCGCAGGGCCTTGATGACCTGGGGCAGCTCCGGCAGGAGGTCGCCCGCCAGAGCGCCGGTGTCGCCGATGGCTTCCCGCACGCGCTCGCCGGCAGCGCCGTGGAGGTAGACGCCGCAGGCCGCCGCGGCATACCGGTCGAGGCCCTGCGCCAGGAGGCCGGCGATGACGCCGGCGAGGACGTCGCCGGTGCCGGCGGTGGCGAGGGCAGGATTGGCGAAGGGGCTGAGGGCGGCCCGGCCATCGGGCGCGGCGACGACTGTGTGCGCCCCCTTCAGCACGACGGTCTGGTTCCATTCCTGCGCACATCGCTGCGCCGAACCCAGACGGTCGCTCTGGATCTCGGGGATGCCGCGTCCGGTCAACCGTCGCATCTCGCCCGGGTGAGGCGTGAGCACGAGGGGGACGTTCACCCGCGAGGGCCAGCCCGGCGCGCCGCCGAGGGCGTTCAGACCATCGGCGTCGACGACGACCGTCAGCTTGGAGTCCTCTTTCAGCCCGAAGAGCAGCGAGCGCAGGAACGCCTCCGTCGAGCTTCGACGCCCCAGGCCGCAGCCTACGAGGAGGACATCGAAGCTGCCCAACTGCCCCAAGACATCCGTCACCGCCCTCTCTGATATCCCGCCTTCCTTCTCGGGCAGGGGGAGATACGTCACTTCGGGAAGGCCGGCCGCAATCACCCCTTGGATGCTCCGGGGACAGGCAACCGCGCACAGGCCGGCGCCGGCCCGCAGCGTCGCCGCCGCGGCCAGGTGAACAGCTCCCACGTAGTTCTCGGAGCCGCCGACGACAAGCACGCGCCCATACGTCCCTTTGTTCGAGTCCAGCGGCCGCTGGGGCAGCATCGTCGATACCCAATCGGCGGTGATCAGCTCCACCTTTGCCCCCGAGTCGACGGCATCGGGTATGCCGATGTCCACGACCTCGACCCGGCCGGCGTACTGGGAGCCGGGGAAGGTGTGGAGGCCGATCTTGGAGAAGGCGAAGGTGACGGTGAGGTCGGCGGGGACGCAATGAGGGTCGACGGCGCCGGAATCGGAGTCGACGCCGGTGGGCACGTCGACGGCGACGAGACGCGGCGGCTGGCGGCGCTGGCGGACACGGCGCACGCGGTCGACTATCTCCGCCAGGTTGGCTTCGATGGGCCGCGCCCGTCCTGTGCCCAGCAGGGCATCGATGACAAGCTCAGCGTCGGACAGGAAGCGGTCGAGGGCGGCGAAACCGGGGTCGTCCTCGGCGTCGGCCATGTCGAGCTCGCGCTTGACCAGCTCCTTGTAGTTCTCATCGTCGCCGCGGCGCTTCGCCAGAAGATAGACGCGCGTCTCGGCGTCCCAATCGTAGAGATGGCGGGCAGCGACGAGACCGTCGCCGCCGTTGTTGCCGGGCCCGGCCAAGACGAGGATGCGCCGTCCCTTGACGCTGCCCAGCAGCGTGCGCACGTGCTGGGCGACGCCCAGGCCGGCGCTCTCCATCAGAGCAGCCGTGGCGACACCCGCCCTGACGGCTTGGCGGTCGAGGAAGCGCATCTGTTCCGCGGTCACGAGTTTCATAGGAGGCCTCCTTCCTGAAGCCGGCGCAGCAGCCGGCGGCGGGCGGCATGGGGATCCTCCGCTGTCCCTTCTCGAAGGCCGACTACCGTGGCCATCGCGTAGTCGCGCGAGTGGGTGAGGCTCACCTCGAGGGCGGCCAAGCCCATATCCGACGCCCGTTTCCGCGCCCGTCCGTAGAGGAAGAGCAGCGGTTTCCCGCGCTGGTCGGGGAGAACCTCGATCTCGCGCCAGGCAACCCCCTTGGCGCCGGTACCCAACGCCTTCATCGTCGCCTCTTTGGCGGCGAAGCGGGCGGCAAGCGCATGGGGCCGGTCGCGGGAGACGGCGAGCTCGGCGGGGGTGAAGACGCGCGCCCGAAAACGCTCGTGGTGGCGCTGGAGGACGTCGCGCACGCGTCCAATCTCGATCATGTCGATGCCGACGGCGAGGGAGGTCATAAGTGCGGTAATTCTAGCACACGCCCCCGCGCGCGAACAGCCGCGAAACGTATCTTACTTCCTTTAGATCCTGATATACTGCGGTTGATACCTCTACCAGGAAAGGATACAGAAGTGACAGCCAAGATCATCGACGGGCGCGCCATCGCTCAGGCAGTTCGTAACGAGCTACGCGAGAGGGTCGAAGTGCTGAAGGGAAAGGGAGTCAATCCCAGCCTCGCCTTCGTCCTCGTCGGCGATAATCCTGCCTCCATCTCCTACGTCCGGTCCAAGAACCAGGCCTGCCAGGATATCGGACTCAACTCGCACACGTTCCAGATCCCCGGCACCTCTACCCAGGACGAGGTGCTGGCTCTGGTCCGCCAGTTGAACAACGACCCCGCCTGGCACGGCATCCTGGTGCAGTTGCCGCTGCCCAAGCACATCAGCGAGAACGATATCATCAGCGCCATGACGCCGGAGAAGGACGTTGACGGTATTCATCCCGTCAACGCGGGCCGCCTCCTGCGCGGCGAGCCCACCTTCAAGCCCTGCACCCCGGCCGGCGTCCAGCGGATGCTCATCGACAGCGGCTACGACCCGGCGGGCAAGCACGTGGTCATCTGCGGCCGCTCGAACATCGTCGGCAAGCCACTGGCGGCGATCCTCATGCAGAAGGCGCCGGGGGCGAACGCGACGGTGACCGTCTGCCACACGCGCACGACCAACCTGGCAGAGATCACGCGCCAGGCCGACATCCTGGTCGCGGCGATGGGGGTCCCGCGGGCGATCACGGCGGACATGGTGAGCGAAGGCACAGTCGTCATCGACGTGGGGAACAACACGATTGAGGACGCCTCGCGGAAGAGCGGCTACCGGCTGGTCGGCGACGTGGACTACGACGCGGTGGCGGAGAAGGCGGCAGGCGATAACGCCGGTGCCGGGAGGCGTCGGGCCGATGACGGTGGCGATGGTGGTCTACAACACCGTGGTCGCCGCCGGCGGCTAGCTGCTCTCAGTACTTGATGGCTCCCACCATGCTTCTTTTCGCTGTTTCCAGGAGTCAGGATTCCTGTCGTCAGAATCGGAAAAGTGAACGAGAGTACAAAGTATTGACCAATAATTGAAAGATAAGTAGGCTGAGGATCACCTTAAGGGCCTGTTCAAACTATTCAGAAAAGGAGCCAGACCAATGAGAGAGGCAGTAATTGTTGACGGTGTAAGGACACCTATCGGTCGCGCCGGTAGAAGGGGCATGTTCAAGGCGATTACTCACAGCGAGCTGATGGTGCCCCTGATCAAGCACATGCTGAAGCGCAACAACCTCGACCCCAAGGACATCGACGAGTTCCACGTCGGCTCGGCCGGCCTGGTAACCCCGATGAGCAAGTGCCGGCAGTACATGTTCGAGGCCGGTTTCGGCGACAATATCTGGGGAACGGATGTCAACACTCAGTGCGCGAGCGGCTTGCACACCACAGTCGAATCGTGCCAGGCCGTGATGGCCGGTTCCGCCGATATCGTTCTCGCCGCCGGCGTTGAGACTATGGGCCGGCCGGGCGTTACCACTGCCGAGGAGATGGCCGGGCAGAAGGGCGGCGGCATGGCTGCTCTGCTCGCGCCGCAGAAGTCGGACCTGGCCTATCCACCGGACTGGAAAGACGCGGAGCTTCTCACCCCCTGGTTCGCTGTCAAGAACCCGCAGATATTCAACATGCTCTGGACTGCTGAGAACCTGCATGCGCGCTTTGGAGTGACCCGCCAGGAAGCAGACGAGTGGTCTCTGCGGAGCCAGCAGCTCGCCGTCGCGGCCCAGGACGCCGGCCGGTTCGACGACGAGATCCTGCCGGTCACGATCAACTACAAGGACGGCAGCAGCGAGACGCTCAGCAAGGACCAGGGCCCTCGCCGTGAGACCAACCTGGAGGCCCTGAGCCAGCTCCGCCCTGTCCTCAAGGAGGACGGCGTGGTCACCGCCGGTAACTCCTGCCCCCAGAACGACGGCGCTACCCTCTGCCTGGTAACTACGAAGGAGATCGCCAAGGAGCGGGGCTGGAAGCCGATGCTGACCTACCGCTACTCGGCGACCATCGGCGTCGACCCGGACGTCATGGGCGTCGGGCCGCGCTGGGCGACGGAGAAGCTGCTGAAGCGTGCGGGCATGAAGATCGAGGACTTCGACGTGATCGAGATCAACGAGGCGTTCGCCTGCGTGGTCAACTACATGATCAACGACATGAAGTTCTCCGACAAGGTGGTCGAGAAGATCAACCAGTGGGGCGGCGCCATCGCCATCGGTCACCCGCTGGGCGGCACCGGCCCGCGCTTGATCATGACCTCCGGTCGCCAGCTCAAGGCAAGCGGCGGCCGCTGGGCGCTCACCACTCTCTGCCAGGGTCTCGGCATGGGCTACGCCGCGGCCTGGGAGCGCGAGGACTACTAGGCCGTCGCGCCAATCATCGACGATAGTCAGGGGGCCGGACGAACGTCCGGCCCCCTTCCCTTTCTTTCAGGTGAATCCCTCATTGTTGCAGGCGATTCTCTCTGCTAGAATTGGGCGAACAGATTGAAGCTGATAATCGCTCAGTAGAGAAGGAGGTAGCGCCGTGGGAGCAGGGCTAATCATCGTCATCGTCGTCGTCGCGCTAGTCCTGATAGCGGCTTTCGTGCTGCTCGGCATCTACAACGGGCTCGTCCAGTCGCGGGTGCGGACGAAGGAGGCCTGGTCGGGGATCGACGTGCAACTCAAGCGCCGCGCCGATCTCGTCCCCAACCTGGTGGAGACGGTCCGGGGCTACGCGTCGCACGAGCGGCAGACGTTCGAGAACGTGACGAACGCCCGCGCGATGCTGGAGAAGGCGGAAGGGCCGGCCCAGTCGGCGGCAGCGAACAACCAGTTGACTTCCGCCCTGCGCTCGCTGTTCGCGGTGGCGGAGAACTACCCCCAACTGCGGGCGAGCGACAACTTCATGGCGCTGCAAAAGGAGCTATCGGACATCGAGGAGAAGATCGCCTACGCCCGCCAGTTCTACAACCGCAACGTGAGCGACTTCAACACCAAGATCCAGGTGGTGCCCAACGTCTTCATCGCCAACATGTTCGGCTTCCAGGCCTTCGAGTTCTTCGAGGCGGAAGAGGCAGACCGCGAGGCGCCGAAGGTAAGCTTCCAGAACCCGTAGACCGCGATGGCCGAGCAGCCCGTTCTTATCTACGACCGCATCGGCGATAACCGGCGCAACACCTGGTTGCTGCTGTTGACGTTCGTCATACTCATCGGCGGCTTTGTCGTCGCCATCGGCATCGTCCTCGGCCTGCCCTACCCCGTCGCGCCGATCATCATCATCCCGGTGATCCTCTTCGCCCTGTTCAGCTACTACAGTTCGGCCAGCGTCACTCTGGCGATCTCGCAGGCCCATGAGGTGACCAGAGAGCAGGAGCCGGAGCTGTACCGGACGGTAGAGAACCTGTGCATCGGGGCAGGGCTGCCCATGCCGAAGGTGTACGTCATCGAGGACGGCTCGCCGAACGCCTTCGCCACCGGCCGCGACCCCGACCACGCCGTCGTCTGCGTCACCCGCGGCCTCCTCCAGAAGCTCGACCACCTGGAGCTGGAGGGGGTCATCGCCCATGAGCTGTCGCACATCGGCAACTACGATATCCGGCTGATGACGGTCGTGGTGGTGTTGGTGGGGGTCATCGCGCTGCTGGCGGACCTCATGCTGCGCCTCACGCTCTGGGGAGCGGGAGGCCGGTCGAGCAATCGGGGAAAGAACGGCGGCGCGGCGATGCTGATCATCTACGCCATCGCCATCATAGCGATTATCCTGACCCCGATCGCGGCGCAGCTCATCAAGTTCGCCTTGTCGCGGCAGCGGGAGTACCTGGCCGACGCCTCAGCCGCGGAGCTGACGCGCTACCCGGAAGGGCTGGCGCGGGCGCTGGAGAAGATATCCACCGACACCGACCCCCTAGAGGCGGCCAACAAGGCGACGGCGCACCTGTACATCGCCAGTCCGCTGATGGAGCATAAGAGCTTCCTCAACAACCTCTTCTCGACGCACCCGCCGATACAGGAGCGGATCGCCATCCTGCGGGCGATGTAGGGCGTGGCAAATCCCGGGATGTCGCCGTTCTGAGGGATGAATCCCTCAGCCTTTCCGTCCCCGCGCGCGTGGGGTCGGGACGGCGTCTGTTTGCGCTCCGCGTTAACCTTTCTACGAGCCATGCGTTTTAATAGCATTGGGCCAGCGGTTGATTTCATCCCGACAAGCCGTACGCGAAATGCGAGCTTTCATGATGGCTATTCGGCCTGGATCTGGCCCTTCGCGTCTCTCGGCTCGTCAGTCCGCTTGCCGTGCACGCACGCTGTACCCGCCCCGACCGCGACATGAGCGTCACGCCGATCACGCCACGCAGCGCGAACTGCCAACGGATCGGAGCCACCTCGGCCACTGCCGACAGTTGCGCCATGCCGCCGATCAACTGTCCGATGCCTGGGAGGAGGTCAACCGCTGGATCGAAGGACTCGTGCGCAACGCGTTCCGTCGGCGCTCCACATCAAGAGCGCACCGGCACTCGTCTACACCATGATCTGAGCGAGACGCGGCCCTACCTGTCGGACATCGTCTCGGAGCGGCACTTCAGGAGCCTGATCGCGTTTCACCTGCCGGTAATGCGCCTCGATGGATATTCGCCTCTGACAGAGATTCGTGCAGTTGACCGTGCGAGCGACGAGCTGCGGAGGTGATATGCGAGACGGCAGCCGCGCGTCTCCGGGCAAGTGGTCCGCGATGTCCCACCCTCGAGCATCCCCTGAGCACAGCGTATCATTGCCGCAGCGCAACGATGAATGGCGCTGCATGCCAGTACGGCGAAATCCTAGCATGGCCAGCGGATTCGCGCTCGTCGCGACCCGACGGGCGGCCCGAATTGGTTGCCAATGTTGGAGCACGGCTGAGTCCGCCGATCAGCGGATGGGGACAACGTGACTCCGGTCCTAGCCATCTGAATATGCCGGGGCAGCACGTACGGGGTTGCGCTGCTGGAAGCGAGCCGCAGAGCCGACCGTCCACAGTGACTCGCAGGCCTAGTGGGGGCCGCGCCAGATCTCCGTCCACTTGAAGCGCCGGACGACGCCGCGCCCGATCATCAAGGCAGGGATCGCCGCGACCAGGCAGACGATAGCGGTGACGGTGAAGACGTCACTGAAGGTACTAACCTCCAAGCCCTTGACCAACTCCTCGTAGCGAGGGTCGTCCAGGGCGACGTTGCCGGCCTGCTGGTAGAACTGCCCCAACCCCTTCGAGGTCAGCAACGCCACCCCAATTAGCATGCCGACGAGACGCATCACCGTCAGGATGGCGGAGGCGGTGGCCCGCTGCTCTTCGGCGACGCTGTTGATGACGGCGGCGCTCACAGGGGCGATGATGAGCCCAAAGCCCAGGCCGGTGAGCATCAGGTTCAGGGTGTACTGGGGATCGCCGATATCGGCGCCCCAGAAACGCATGAAGAAGAAGCCGAGCGCACTAACGGCCATGCCCAGGGCCGTGGTCCGGTGGTAACCCATCCAGCCGGCCAAGTATCCCCCCAGGATGGCGCCGACCGGCAGCATCACGGTCAGGCGCATCAGGTTGAGGCCACCCCGGAAGTAGGACTGGTTCTGAATAGCAATAGAGAAGACGGGGATCGACACCATGGCGACTATAAGGCCACCGCCCATCAACAGGTGGGTCAGGTTGCCGGCGGCGAAGGGCCGCGACCGGAACAATGAGAGCATGAGCATGGGCGTCTTCGCCACGTACTCGCGCCAGATGAAGGCGGCGGCGAAAGCGGCGGCAAGCAGGTACAGGGCAACGTTCACCTCGACAGAGCGGGCGGCTACAGGGTCGTCGGTGAGCGCTATGGCGAGGGCCGTGAGGGCGCCGGCGAGGAGAAGGCCGCCCAAATAGTCGACCGAGGCCCGGCTTCTTTCTTTGTCGCGATACGCCCTGAGGACGATGTAGATCACAGGCAGACAAAGAGGGACGTTTATCCAGAAATGGCCGCGCCAACCGATCAGTTGGACCAGACTGCCGCCCCAAAGCGGGCCGAGGAGTCCTCCGCCCTCGGCGGCGGCGCCCAAGAAGCCGAGCGCCAGCGCCCGCCGCGACGGCTGCACATTTTCGGCGACGATGGCCATGGCGACGGGCACCAGGGCGCCGCCGCCGAGGGCCTGCACGGCCCGAGCGGCCACCAGCATGTTCAGATCGTGGCAGGCCGACACCCATAGAGAGCCGGCGATGAATATGCCCAGCGCCACCAGGAAGATGCGGCCGTGGCCGTACACGTCGGCGACGCGGCCCATGAGGGGCATCGCCACCACGTAGCCCAGGATGTAGCCGTTGACGATCCAGGCGGCGCGGTAGAACTGGTCGAGGGGTACGCCGACGCCGTCCATTATCGGCTTGAGCAGGGTGACGACGACGGTCTGGTCGAGGGCGCCGAGGAAGACGGCGAAGCCCACCGCGAACAGAAGCCAGTTCGTCGAACCGAACCTCCTCCCGGAGACGGCCGCGCGTCCGGCTGTGGCGGGGGGATCAGTCGGTTGGGTCATCAGGCAGGAGGCTCAATGGTGACCGGCTCATCAAACTTGGACATGTCGAGTTTGCGGACAATGTTCTCCGGCTCGCCGGGGGCTATCGGCCCCTCCAGGCGGATGCGCCGGATCAGGGGGTCGTCTTTGCCGATCCAGACCTTGACCGTCACCGTGAGGCCGGGCTCGGCGATCGGCGCCGCCGCTTCCAGCTTCGCCGAGTCGATGGTGCCCTCCACGCGGTAGGTAACGACGCCGCCCACACTCTCTTCGGCCGTGACCTCGGCGTTTTCCAGGGAGTTCGCCACGGCGTTAATACCCTGCGTGGGATCGAAGACGTCTTTGATTGTGGTACCGGACGGCAACGGCTGCCACTGACGGTTGAAGGGATTCGTAATCCAGCCCTCGTCGCCGATGCCGATCACCTCGACGCGTACCGGCTGGGTGCCGGCCTTGGCCTCCAGCTTGGCCCATAGGCGGTCGGGGACGATCACGTTTCCCTCGGCCGTCTCCAAGCCCAAGCCGAGCGGGATAGGCGAGGCGCCGTTCTCATGCTCCAGACGGAAGTGGAATGTCTTCATCGTGGCGGCGCGCTCGACGGCACCGGCCAAGACGTCGGCAGCCGGGGGCAGCGGGCCGCTCGTCGGCTCCTTCTTGTCGCCGTCACCGCAGGCCAGAGGCAACAGACACAGCGCCCCGAGGAGGAACAGCCAACAGACAGCGCGCAGTGAATCCCTTCGATATCATGGTTTCACCTTCACACCGGATCCTTCGATAACCTCGCCGATACGCCAGCAGTCACAGCCGTCGGCGGCCATGCGCTTCTCCAACTCCGCCGCCTTCTCTTCGGGTACTGCCATGAGAAGACCACCCGAGGTCTGGGGGTCGAACAGGACCTGGATCATGGGCTCGTCGATGCTCTTGTCGATAACAGCGGCGCTCCCCACGCCCTCGCGGTTACGGGCGCCGCCGCCGGTGCCGACGCCAGCGTCTGCGTACGCAAGGGCGCCGGGCAGAAGGGGCAGGCGACCGGCTTCGAACTGCAGGGCCACCCCACCAGCCTCGGCCATCTCGACGCCGTGCCCCAGGAGACCGAAGCCCGTCACATCGGTCATAGCGTGGACGCCCACCTGTCGCGCGACGTGTGAGGGGTGACGGTTCAAGGCGAGCATACTGTCGATGGCAGCCTGCACGTGCGCTGGGTCAGCCATGTCGAGCTCCGCGGCGGTCAGGATGATGGCCGTTCCCAAAGGCTTCGTCAAATAGAGCGCATCGCCCGGCTTGGCGCCGGCCGTGCCGATGATGTGATCAGGATGGACAATACCCATGACGCAGAGGCCGTACTTGGGCTCCTTGTCGTAGATGGTGTGGCCACCGGCGATGACACCGCCGGCCTCCGCGACCTTGGCCGCGCCGCCGCGCAGTATCTCGGAGAGTATGTCGGGCGAGAGGTCTTGAGGGAAAGCGACGACGTTCAGGGCGAGCACAACCTCGCCGCCCATGGCGAAGACGTCGCTCATGGCGTTGGCGGCGGCGATGGCGCCGTAGGTGTAGGGGTCATCCACCACCGGCGGGAAGAAGTCGACGGTCTGGACTATCGCTGTCTCGTCGTTGAGGCGGTAGACGGCAGCATCATCTAGCCCGGCGAGGCCCACCAGCAGGTTGGGGTAATCGCCCGGCTTGAACGCATCGGCCAGGGGGCGCAGGACCTGCGCCAGGGTAGAAATACCCGCCTTGCCCGCTCAGCCGGCGCAGGAGGCGAGACGGGTCAGGCGGACCTCTTCTCTCGTCATCATCCCTCCTTGCGACACTCTACGGCTGCGAGCCTCTATAGCTAACATCGGCAGGCTCAGCAAGGATTATACAATGGGATCGTGGCAAGCGACAGGACGGTCGGCGCATCTCCCCCGACCGACAGAGGGCGTTTCGTGGCCCGCGACCCGGGGTCGGGCATCGTTAGGGGAAGTTGTGCGCGATGGGTGACGTGGGGCGCGATCGCCGCAACATAGGCGCTCTTGCTCCCACCCACCCACCCTAACGAAGTTAGAAGGAATCAAGGGGACACCCCTTGAACCCCGGCAGAGAGGGGAACCCCCTCTGCACTCCCCCTCCTTGTTCTCAACGAGCACAGGACAGGCAGGCAGCAGAGCACTATGCTAGAATCTCGAAAAGTCGCCACAGATCAGGCAATAGGGGCAGAGACTTGGAGCCGAAAGAGATCATCGAGTTGCTGACGTCGGCGTACGGCGAGCTGCCGCGGCGGCCGCGACGCGACCCCCTGGACGAGCTGATATTGGGGGTGCTATCCCAGAACACGTCCGACACGAACTCGGGACGCGCCTTCGACCGCCTGAAGGAGGCCTTCCCCGACTGGCAATCGGCCCTCGGCGCTGAGACCCCGCGCATCGAGGAGGCGATACGTCCGGGAGGTCTGGCGCCTACGAAGGCGGTGCGGATCAAATCGCTGCTGGCGGAGATAGCAGACCGGCGCGGCTCGTTCGACCTGCGGTTCTTGGGAGATATGCCGCTGCCGGAAGCGAGAGCGTGGCTGGAGTCGTTGCCGGGCGTGGGGCCGAAGACGGCGGCGGTCGTCCTGCTGTTCTCGCTCGGCCGGCCGGCGCTGCCCGTCGACACGCACGTGCACCGGGTGGCGCTACGGCTGGGGCTCGTGCCGGAGAAAGCGTCGGCGGAGCAGACGCAGGCGCTGCTGGAGCCTCTACTGGTGCCGGAGGAGGTCTACCCCTTCCACATGTACCTCATCCAGCACGGGCGGCGGACCTGCTTCGCACGGCGGCCGCGCTGCCCCGTCTGCGCACTCCGACGCGGGTGCCCGTCTGCGGCGCTGTTCTATCCGTCCGCGTAGAGCGCGTCCGAACCTCTAAACGCCTAGCGTTCCTTGCCCCAGGATCGAAGCGTAAAGTATACTTGAACCTCAATAATGTAGGGAGGCATGCCCCTTGATCTCGGTAGGCATTATGGGCGCGACCGGCTACGCGGGAGCGGAGTTGGCGCGCATTCTTTACCGTCACCCGCGGGTGCGCGTGACCTCGGTCGCGAGCATCGAGGGGGTCGGCCAGCGCCTGGGCGACTACTTCCCCCACCTCCGGCCGTTCGACCTGACGATCAAGGAGGAACTGGACGAGGTTGAGGTGATCTTCGCCGGGCTGCCCCACGCCGTGGCGGCAAAGCTGCTGCTGCCCTACATCGAGCGGGGGCTGCCGGTTATCGATCTCAGCGCCGACTTCCGGCTCAAGGACGCGGCGGAGTACGAGAGTTGGTATAAGACGCAGCACCCGCGGCCGGAACTCCTTAAAGAGGCCGTCTACGGGCTGCCGGAGCTGCACCGGGAGGAGATCGCCGGTTGCCGGCTGCTCGCCAATCCCGGCTGCTACCCAACGAGCGCGATCCTGGCGCTGGCTCCCGCCGTCAAAGCGGGGCTTATCGAGAGAAACGTCGTCGTCGACAGCAAGTCGGGCACATCGGGCGCCGGACGCTCGCCGGGGCTGACGACGATGCTGGCGGAGGCGGGCGAAGGCATATCGGCGTACGCGCTGGCCGGTCACCGCCACATGCCGGAGATCGTGCAGGAGCTGTCGCTCGTGGCGGGCGCGCCCTGTCGGGTCACGTTCGTCCCTCATCTGCTGCCGATGGTGCGCGGCATCCTTACGACCGCATACGCGTCGCTGTCGCAGGAGTCGACGGCTGAGAAGGACGTGAAAGAGGCCTACCGCGAGTTCTACAAGGATGAGCCGTTCGTGCGCGTGGTGGATGCGCCACCCCAGACGAAGCACGTGCGGGGGAGCAACTTCTGCACCGTCTACCCGACGGTCGACCCACGGACGGGCCGTCTGATCGTCGTGAGTTGCCTGGACAATCTGGTGAAGGGCGCCGCCGGTCAGGCGATCCAGAACATGAATCTGATGTTGGGCTTCCCCGAAACGACAGGCCTGGAAGAGTTGGGCCTCTACCCATAATCGCCGGTGGTCACACCGGCAGCTCGCCTACCGATAGGTAAGAGACCCCAAGCGAGATGAGTAAGCCAACCATGACCATCTTGAAGGAAGGCGTGACCAGCCCTCAGGGCTTTCTTGCGGGTGCGGTCTACGCCGGCATAAAGGCGCGGCCGGACGAAAAGCCCGACCTGACATTGTTGTACTCTGAGCATCCCTGCAACGCTGCCGCTCTCTTCACGGCAAGCACCCTCAAGGCGGCGCCCGTCCTGCTTTCGCAGAAGCACCTTGAGGACGGAACGGCGCAAGCAGTCATTGCCAACAGCGGCTGCGCGAACGCCTACGTCGGCGATCAGGGGCGGCAGGACGCGGAGGAGATGGCACGTCTAGCCGCAAGCAAGCTCGGCCTTCAAGACAGCGACGTGGTTATCGCAAGCACAGGCGTCACCGGCCAGGCTATGCCCATGGACAAGGTCCGCGCCGCCCTACCGGCGATTACGCTTGATCGAGCCGGCGGCGATAGCTTCGCGCGGGCGATCATGACGACGGACACCGTGCCCAAGCAGGCAGCGGTCGCCTTCAAGCTCGGAGAGCAAGAGTATCGAGTCGGTGGCTGCGCCAAGGGCGCGGGGATGATTCACCCCAATCTGGCGACGATGCTGGCCTTCGTGACGACAGACGCGCCGGTAGAGAGCGCCTTCCTGCAGAAGACGCTGCAAGAGGCCGCCGCCGTCTCGTTCAACATGATATCGGTGGACGGCGATACGAGCCCCAGCGACACCCTGCTGATCCTGGCCAACGGCGCCGCCGGCGGGGCGATGATCGACGAGAGATCTGAGGGAGCGCCTCTATTCGGGAAAGCCGTCGAGACGGTGTGTGTAGAGCTGGCCAAGGGGTTGGCCCGCGACGCCGAAGGGGCGACGAAGCTCATCGAGGTGGAGGTCGTAGGGGCCCGCACAGAGCATGACGCGCGCGCCGCCGCCCGGACCGTCGTCGCCTCGCCGCTGGTGAAATCGGCTGTCTACGGGAACGACCCGAACTGGGGACGGGTGATCGCCGCCGTCGCGCGCAGCGGGATCACGGTCAGTGAGGACACCCTGAGCCTTTCCTGGCAAGGGACATGCCTGTTCGAGCGAGGGCTTCCCGTTCCCTTCGACAAGAGCGCAATGAGCGCCGCCACGAACCAACCCGAGGTTCGCATCCAGGTCGACCTGGGGATGGGCAGAGCAGCGGCGGTCGCCTGGGGCTGCGATCTGACGGAAGAGTACGTCAAGATCAACGCCGAATACACCACCTAAACAGGCAAGAGAGGCTGAATCAGTGAAGAAAGACGGAATCGCCGTCGTCAAGGTGGGCGGCAGCACCTGGGATAGCCGCGACGCAGCCCTGGATGACCTGGTATCTCTCCAGCGGGAGGGCTACCAGTTGGTGGTCGTGCACGGCGGCGGAAGCCTGATCAGCCGCTGGTTGGAGATCCACAACCTAGAGATCGAAGTTCGTCGGCGGGCTACGGGTAACCGACGAAAAGGCCCTGCCGGTCGCAGTGGCCGTCCTGGCGGGTCTGGTAAACAAGGAACTGGTCGCAGGCATCAACGCCCAAGGAGGCCGCGCCGTGGGGCTGAGCGGCGCCGACGGCGGCCTGATCCAGGCACGACGGCGGCCGGAGCTGGGCTTCGTGGGCGACGTCGAAGGGATCAACGCTGATCTATTGCGGTCGCTGCTGAAGGATGGCTACATGCCGGTGGTGGCGCCGATCGGGATCAACGTCAATAGCGAATCGCTGCCCTCGCAGCTACTGAACATCAACGCCGACACGGTGGCGGGGGAGATCGCGCTGGCCCTGGCGGCCGACTCCCTCGTCTTTCTGACCGACGTGCCGGGCATCTTGGACGCGCAGGGTCAACTCGTGGAACGGCTGTCAGCGGCGGCGCGAAGGCGATGACGGAGGCGGGGACGATAGCGGGCGGCATGCTGCCGAAGGTCGAGGCCTGTCTGCGGGCCGCCGCCTCCGACACGACGGCGCTTATCGTAGACGGACGGCAGGCACACTCCCTGCAGGCGGCCCTCAAGGGCGAGATAGCGGGAACCAAGGTCGGCTAGGCAACGAGGACAAGATATGACTGACTGGCAAGAACTCGAAAGCAAGTACATGATAACGACCTACAAGCGGCTGCCCGTGACCTTCGTGCGCGGCCAGGGCAGCCGTCTCTGGGACGACGCAGGTCAGGAGTACCTGGACTTCTTCGGCGGACACGTCGTCGTCAGTCTGGGCCACTGTCACCCGGAGGTGGTGGCCGCCCTGACTGAGCAGGCGGGGACGCTTATGCACTACTCCAACATCGTCTATACGACGCCGCAGATCGAGCTGGCCCGCCTACTGGTCGAGAACTCCTGTCTCGACCGGGCGTTCTTCTGCAACAGCGGCGCGGAGGCGAACGAGGCCGCGATCAAGCTGGCCCGCAAGTGGGCGAAAGAGCATCGGGACGGCGCCTACGAGGTCATCTGCGCCGAGAACGCATTTCACGGCCGCACGCTGGCGACCGTCACTGCCTCCGGCACGGAGCGCTACAAGGCGCCCTTCACGCCACTCCCCATAGGCTTCGTGCACGTGCCCTTCAACGATGCGGAGGCGATCAGGAGGGCCACCACAGAGGCGACCTGCGCCGTCCTCTTGGAGCCGATCCAGGGTGAGGGAGGAATCGTCGTCCCCGACGACGACTACCTGCGACAGGTCAGGGCCTGGTGCGACAAACAGAACCTGCTCCTGATACTGGACGAGGTGCAGACAGGGATCGGGCGCACAGGGGCGCTGTTCGCCTATCAGCACTATGGCATCGAGCCGGACATCATCACCCTGGCGAAGGGCCTGGGCAGCGGCTTCCCGATCGGGGCGGTGCTGTCGAAAGAGCACTGCGCGGTCTTCGTGCCCGGCGACCACGGCACTACCTACGGCGGCAATCCCCTGGCGACCCGCGTGGCCCACACCGTCGTCAAGTACATCGTCGACAACGATCTGCCGGCGCAGGTGGCTGCAAAGGGAGACCGCCTGGGGAGAAGGCTGCTCCAGTTCGAGGACCGCTTCGACTTCGTGAAGGCGGTGCGCGGCAAGGGGCTGTTCTGGGCGGTGGAGTTCAATCAGGAGATGGCGGAGGAGGTGACGCTCGCCTGTCTGAAAGAGGGCCTCGTCGTGAACAACGTGCGTCCCAACACCCTGCGCCTCTCTCCGGCCCTGATCATATCTGAGGAAGAACTAGACGAAGGGCTGGCGAAGCTGGACAAGGTTTTCGCCACCTTCTCCGCATGACTCTGGCGTTATGTCAATTTACACCTGGAGGTAACCCTTATGTCCAAGAAGATCGTGCTCGCCTACTCAGGCGGCCTCGACACCTGCGTCGCCATCAAGTGGCTCCATGAGGAGAAGGGCTATGACGTCATCGCCCTTCACATTGACATGGGGACGGAGAAGGAATTCGACGCTCTACAGGAAAGGGCCGCCGCTGCCGGCGCAGCGAAAGCACTCTGGCGCGACGGCAAGGAGCTGTTCATCCGCTACTTCGCCTTCCCGGCTCTGGCCGCCGGGGCGGTCTACCAAGGCCACTACCCTCTCGCCACTGCCCTGGGCCGCCCTCTCATCTCGAAGATCATGGTAGACGTCGCCCGTGAGGAAGGGGCAACGGCCGTCGCCCACGGCTCCACAGGTAAGGGTAACGACCAGGTACGGCTCGAAGTCGGCGTGCAGGCGCTCGCTCCCGATCTCGAAATCATCGCCCCGGTGCGCGAGTGGGGCATGACGCGGGAGGAAGAGATCGCCTATGCCGAGCGGCATCACATCCCTGTGCCCGTCACGAAGAAGAGCCCCTACTCCACCGACGAGAACCTATGGGGTCGCAGCATCGAGTGCGGCGTCCTCGAAGACCCCTGGCAGGAGCCGCCGGAGGACATCTACCAATTGACGTGCTCCGTGAAGGACGCGCCGGAGGAGCCGTCCTACGTGGAGATCGGTTTCGAGCGGGGGATACCGGTGTCGCTGGACGGCGAGGAGTTGGACGGGATAACTCTGGTGCGCCGCCTCAACCACCTGGCCGGCGAAAACGGCGTGGGCCGGATCGACCTGGTAGAGGACCGTCTCGTAGGCATCAAGTCACGGGAGATTTATGAGGCGCCGGCCGCCGTAACGCTGTTGAAGGCGCACGAGGCGCTGGAGCACCTCACTCTATCCAAGATGCAGCTTCGAATGAAAGCGCGGGTCTCTCAGGAATACGCCGACCTAATCTACAACGGCCTCTGGTTCACGTCCTATCACCAGGACCTGGCAGCGTTCGTGCAGAGCAGCCAGCGGCACGTCACGGGCATGGTGCGCATGCGCTTGCACAAGGGACAGGCGATTCCGGTGGGGCGCCGATCGCCGAAGAGTCTGTATGACTTCTCCCTCGCCACCTACGACAAGGGCGACCTCTTCGATCAGAGTCACGCGGTCGGCTTCATCAACATCTGGGGCCTGCCGGTACGGGTTCAGGCCAAGGCGCAACTCCTCACCGAGCCGGGCGAGCCTCTGCGCATCGCCAGCCCGGGGAATAGCCAAGCGGACACTCCACCAGCGCCCAAGGCTGGTTAGAGTATCAGTCCGCCTCCATGCGAGGGAGCCAAGCGGGCTTTGCCGAAGCAGGGAGCCCGCCCTAGATCACAGCGCCGGCGGAAGGCTCCATCTGTCCATTCCATCGTTCGGGGAGACCCAACTGGATGGCTATCAAGGCGGTTCTTTCTAGGGAGACGCTATGGCACTTCCCCAATGCCGCATAGAGTCATCCGCGGCGAGACGGTACACCGCATCTCCGATCTGCTGCGCTCCTGGGGAGTGACTCCCGCCGGTGAACTGTTCTTCCTGGGCCGCGACATCCGCTTTGCCATCGAGAAGGCCACCGATGAGGCATATTGGGACGATCTGGTCAGCCCAGACTACCCCCAGATCGCCAAGCGGGTGGCGGCAGAAAAGGGCCTGAGCATCGACGATGAGCAGGCGGTGAAGCTCTGGCACACCTGGAACCTGGGCGGCGTCTTCCTGGGCCGTGAACTCCATCCCGGCGTCGTCGAGACCCTACGGTGGTTTCGGGAGCACGGGTACCGCGTCGGCGCCGTCACTAACCGCGGCTTGGGAGATGAGCCGTTCCGGGAAGAGCTCCGATATCACGGCCTGCTCGATTTCTTCGAGGTAATGTCCATCTCCTGTGAGGTGGGGTATCTCAAGCCCCATCCCCGCATCTTTCAGCATGCGCTTGATGCGCTGGGCATCGAGCCGGGGGAAGCGGTGATGGTGGGCGATTCGCTGCGAGCGGACGTAGCCGGCGCCAAGGCCCTGGGAATGACCGCCGTCCTGAAGAGAAACAAGGTGGCCGAGAAGGACCCGGAAAAGGATATGGGCCGCTCAGAGAGGAAGAGCCAGGGCGATTCAGCGCGGCCGGACTTCGTGGTGGACGAGATCAGCGATCTCGTAACGCTGCCTATTTTCGCCGCGAAATGAGCAGGCTATTGGCAAAACCCTTCCACTGGGCGAAAATGAGGGCCAGGCGAGGAGCGCCCGATCTTCGCATTGCTAGTTGCCAAAGGAGTGGCTGACAGTGGCCAAAGACCAGGAAGGAAGCCCGAAGAAACAGCGTCAAGAGCGGGGCAAACCCTGGAGCGGACGCTTCGCCAAGAAGACTCATCCCCTGGTGGACATGTATACGTCCTCTCTCGATGTGGATTCCGCACTGTACCATGAGGATATTCAAGCGTCCATAGCGCACGCCCGCATGCTGGGCAAGCAGGGGATCATCCCTCGCGCCGACGCCGACGAGATAGTGCGAGGGCTGCGCGAGATCGAGAAGGAGATTGAGAACGGCGGTTTTGCGCTCGACGACAGCCTGGAGGACATACACACCAACATCGAGGCGCGCCTGGAGGAGAAGATCGGGGAAGCCGCCGGCCGGCTACACACGGCCCGCTCCCGCAACGACCAGGCGGCTACGGACCTGCGCCTCTTCCTGAAGGAGCGCATCGTTGAGACGATCACAGCGATCAACCTTCTCCAGTCCGCTCTGCTGGACGTGGCAGAGCAACACCGCGACGCTGTTCTCCCCGGCTACACTCACCTGCAACGGGCCCAGCCGGTGCTCCTAGCCCATCACCTGCTGGCCTACTTCGAGATGCTGGAGCGCGATCGCCAGCGTTTCGGCCCAGTGCTACGATCGCAGCGACGTGTTGCCCTTGGGCAGCGGGGCGCTGGCCGGTGTGCCTTATCCTATCGATCGGGAAGCAGTGGCCAAAGAACTGGGCTTCGCCCATATCAGCCGGAACAGCATCGATGCCGTCTCCGACCGCGACTTTGTGGTGGAGTTCCTCTTCTGTTCTGCTGTCTGCATGATGCACCTATCGCGGCTGGCAGAAGAGATAGTCCTCTGGTCGAGCGCCGAGTTCGGCTTCATCGAGCTGGACGACGCCTTCGCAACCGGCTCGAGCATCATGCCCCAGAAGAAGAACCCGGATGTGGCCGAGTTGGCGCGAGGCCGCACCGGCCGGACATACGGGAACCTGTTGGGATTCCTCACCACCCTCAAGGGCCTTGCCCCTCTCCTACAACCGCGATCTGCAGGAGGACAAGGAGGCGCTGTTCGATACGCACCAGGCACTGTTCTCGGCACTCGTCATCCTGGCGGAGATGCTGCCTACCATCCAGATAAACGAGGAGCGGATGCGGGCGGCAGCGGCAGCGAACTTCGCTCTCGCCACCGACGTCGCCGATTTCCTGGTGCGCAAGGGGTTGCCCTTCCGCCAGGCGCATCAGATAGTGGGGAAGCTTGTCAGCTACGCCCAGAAGCAAGGCAAGGAGCTTTCAGAATTGACGCTGAAGGAGTACCAGCGCTTCTCGCCTCTGTTCAGCGAGGAGGTGCTACAGATCGACCTGGAGAGTTCCCTCAGGTCTCGGAATGTCCCCGGTGGCACAGCGCCGGAGCAGGTTACTAAAGCCCTCCGGGAGGCACGGCGACGGCTCCAACCTCCCAAAAGGAGGGGGAAGTCGTGAGTAGCATCATCAAGCTCGCGCCATCGATCCTAGCGGCCGATTTCGCCCGTTTGGGTGAGCAGGTCAGAGAGGCCGAGGCAGCCGGCGCCGACTACATCCACGTCGATGTCATGGACGGGCATTTCGTGCCTAACATCACCGTCGGCCCGCTCGTCGTGAAAGCCGTACGCGGGGTCACCCGCTTGCCCCTGGACGTGCACCTCATGATCGAGGAGCCGGAACGCCACATCGATGCGTTTGCGGCGGCCGGCGCCGACATCCTCGTCATACACCCCGAAGTCAGTCCTCATCTGCACCGCGTAATCGAGCAGATCAAAGGGCACGGCCTGCGGGCGGGCGTCGCTCTGAACCCGGCGACTCCGCTTGCCGCCATCGAGGAAGTGCTGGCAGAGGTTGATCTGGCGCTGATCATGAGCGTCGACCCCGGCTTCGGCGGGCAGGAGTTTATCGAGGATGTGCTGCCGAAGGTGCGCCGTCTGCGCCGCCTTCTCGACGAGCGGGGGCTGGCAGTGGAGATAGAGATCGACGGTGGTATAACGCCGGAGACGGCACCCCGCTGCGTAGAGGCAGGGGTGCGAGTTCTGGTGGCGGGCACGGCCATATTCAACAAGAAGGGGAGCGTCGCCGACAACATGGCGCGGCTGCGGGAGAGCGCAACACGAACGGAACCAAGGAACTAGCTCGGGGCAGACAGCAGAAAAAGACGCAGGGGATCGCTTGGCTATGCGGACACCCGCGATTGGGTGCGCAGGCAGCGGGTGCAGACGTTCAGTCTCAGGGATCTACCCTCGACGTGGACAGTCTGCTTATGGACGTTGGGGCGAAACACCCTGTTGGTCCGGGGAGCCTTACGCTCCCAGCGTCCGGCGTGACGGTGCCGGATATTACGACCAAACACGGTGCTCTTGCCGCAGATATCACACTTCCCAGACATCAGGTTATCCTTTACGGGGCGCAACGGTGTTGCTAGAATTCGATTGCCATCTTAGCACGAGGGAAGGCTGGAGGCAAGCTGCCTGATGACCAACGCTGAATCCGAGGGCCTAGCCGTGGATGACTCCGCCCGCCGAGAGTCCGCCGGCCCGCAGGTCCTCACTTACTCCGGCGACGACCTGCGGGGGATGTTCGCTGCCGCCACGACTTGGCTGGAGCGCAACGCGGAGGCGATCAACTCCATCAACGTCTTCCCTGTCCCCGACGGCGATACCGGCACCAATATGTACCTGACGATGCAGGCCACGATGGACGAGGCCTACCAGGCCGGCAGCGATTCCGCCGACATCATCGCCAAGGCGATGGCTAGGGGAGCGCTAATGGGAGCGCGCGGCAACTCGGGGGTTATCCTCTCCCAGATGCTACGAGGCTTCGCCGACAGTCTGGACGGCAAAGACCGCTTCGGTGGCTTGGACTTCGCCACAGCTCTTGAGGAGGCGGCAAGCAGCGCCCATCGGGCTGTACGCAACCCCGTGGAAGGCACGATCCTCACGGTCATGCGTGAGGTAGGGGTCGCCGCCCGAAAACGGGCCCAGAAGTTGGAGGGTGGCCTTCGCAGCGTTCTGACGTCGGCAGTCGACGCCGCCAAGAAGGCAGTGGCGAAGACGCCGACTCTCCTACCCGTACTACGCGACGCGGGAGTAGTCGACGCCGGCGGCCAGGGGCTGTACATCATGCTGGAAGGAGCGCTGCGCTACCTCCGGGGAGACATGGCCCCTCTGGCACCCCTGGCCATCCAGGACCCCCAACATAGCTGGTTGAACGCAACGGCGACGCTGCACGAAGGCGGCGAGAGCGAATTCGGATACTGCACCGAGTTCCTGGTGGCGGGAGAGGGGCTGGATGCGGAAGTCGTGCTGGAGCGTATGGTGGCACTCGGCGATTCCGTCCTGGTGGTAGGAGACGAGAAGACGCTGCGGGTACACGTACACACCTCTAATCCAGGCGCCGCCATTAGTTACGGAACGTCGCTGGGAGAGTTGACGCGGCTCAAAGTCGACAACATCCAGGCGCAGGCGGAGGAGTTCTCGCACAAGGTCCAGATCGGATACGAACCCAACCTCGCGCCCGTCGGCACGGTGGCGGTAGCGTCGGGAAGAGGGCTGGAGGACATCTTTCGCAGCCTAGGAGTGACAGCGATCGTGCACGGGGGAAGGACAATGAACCCCAGCACGCAGCAGGTCCTGACAGCTATCGACTCCTGTCCCCAGGATGAGGTCATCGTGCTTCCCAACAACAAGAACGTCGTCCTTACGGCAGAGCAGGCGGTGCAGCACAGCAAGAAGGACGCGCAGGTGGTGCCGACGCAGTCGATACCGCAGGGGATAGCGGCGCTCCTCGCATTGAACCTGGAGAAAGGGCTGCGCGAGAACGCTGCCATCATGGGTGAGGCACGTCACCAAGTGCGGACGATTGAGGTGACGAAGGCAATCCGCTCCGTCGTAGTTGACGGGCTATCGGTGCGCAAGGGGCAGTCAATCGCCCTCCTGGACGGGAAGCTGGTCATCGCCGAAGCCTCGTCCTACAATGCCGCCCTTTCCTGCCTGGGCCAGGCCGTCACCCCCAGACCAGCCTCGTCACGATCTACTACGGGGCCGACACGGACAAAGATGAGACGTTGACGCTGGCGGCTGCGATCAAGAAGGACTACCCATCCCTCGACACTGAGGTCGTTTATGGCGGACAACCGCACTACAACTACATCATCTCCCTCGAATAGCGGACTTTGCTGGGGAGACCGTCGCCGATGACCGTGCGCGTGGTTACGGACAGCACGGCGGATCTCTCACCTCAGACAGTCGAAGAGCTGCAGATCACGGTAGTGCCCCAGATCGTCTTGTTCGGGCAGGAGTCCTTCCGCGACGGCGTTGACCTGACCACAGAGCAGTTCTTCGAGAAGCTGACGAAGAGCTCTATCGCCCCCAGCACGTCACAGGCCCCCGTCGGCGCATTCTTGGAGGTCTACGAGAGACTATCGACAGAGACCGACGCCATCGTCTCCGTCCACCTCGGCGCCAACTTTTCGGGAACGGTTGCGGCAGCGACCATCGCCAGGGACGCATTAAGCGCTCCCTGCCGGGTAGAGGTCGTCGATTCCGCCACCTCCTCTCTAGGACTCGGCCTGGTGGTCATTGCCGCGGCCAAGGCGGCCAAAGCAGGAGCCCCTTTGGAAGAGGTGGTAGCGGCCGCGCGCTCGGTAGCGGACAGGGTGCACACGTTCGTCCTATTGGACACGCTGGAGTACGCGCGCCGGGGGGGACGCATCAGCCGATTGGAGGCGCTGCTCGGAAACCTCCTCGACATCAAACCGATACTCGGCATTCGCGGCGAGATCCACGCCCTCGGTCGGGCCCGGACGCGGGCCGGAGGGCTGAAGCGGATGTTCGAGCTAGCGATGGCCTATCCTGACATTGCCGAGGTTGGGGTCATGTATACTACGACACCGGCCGACGCCGATATGCTCGCAGACTGGGTCCGCGAACGGCTCCCCGACGTGCCGATCCACATCGCCCGCCTGGGGCCGGCGCTGGGGGCCCATGGCGGCCCAGGGCTGATGGGCATGGTAGTCGTCGAGGGGGTAAAGAGGAGATTGAACCCGCCGGAAGCCCAACTGCGCAATATCCTGGAACTGGAACGACGCAAGGGCTACACGGACAAGGCGGTCATGGGAGGCATCGACCGCTACCTCAAGCGGCTCGTCGAGCGCGGTAGCCTTGCCTCAAACTCCCCCGTCATGCGCTCGATCATGGCTTTGCCCTCGCATGGCTACGCATCCCTGACCCCTGACCAGCGGCGGCGCTGGCTCGCGGAGACCCTGACCCTTATCAATCAGCCGGTCCAGGCTCCAGCCAAGCAAGCCCCCAGCGCGAAAACGGCGGCGGCGCGGGCGTCCTCCGCGACTAGAGCGCCGGCCAAACCCCGACGGCCTCCCGCCGACCAGCCGAAAAGTCAGGCAGACTTGGCAGCGCCGATCACAGCGCTCCGGGGAGTGAGCAGCGCCCTGGCCGCCAAGTTCGCTCACCTGGGCGTCGAGACCGTGCGCGATCTGCTCTACTTCTTCCCCCGCCGTCATAACGATTTCGCCCACATCCGGCCCATCGCGGAGCTCGTGGTCGGCGAGGAGCAGACGGTCATCGGGACGGTATGGAGCGCCGCGGAGGCGAATATCGGGCGGCGTCTGAAGGGCACCGAGGCGCTGGTGGGAGATGACACGGGGGTGATGCGCATCGTCTGGTTCAACCAGCCCTACCTCGCCCGCCAGCTTCGGACGAACACGCAGATCGTGCTGGCCGGAAAGGTGACGCTGTTCAAGGGGCAGAAGACGCTGGAGAACCCGGAATACGAGCCTCTGGAATCGGAGGACTTGATCCATACGGGTCGGCTGGTGCCCGTCTATCATTCGACATCCGGCCTGGCGGCACGGACGGCCCGCCGGCTGGCGAAAGAGGCGCTCGACGGCTATGCCGACGTTGTTCCGGAACTCCTGCCGCCTGACCTGCTGGCCCGAAACCGGTTCCTGCCGGTCACCACGGCGATCCGGCAGATGCACTACCCCGATAGCTGGGACGATCTGAGAGCGGCCCGGCGACGTCTGGCCTTCGACGAGCTGCTGCTGATCCAAACGGGGGTGCTCATCCGCAAGCGGGAATGGCAGGAACGCGGTCTCGCCGAACCACTACCCTTGCCTCCTGAAGTCCGCGACGGTTATGTCGAGTCACTTCCTTTCACGCTGACAGCAGCCCAGACAAAGGCCATGCACCAGGTATTGGAGGATGTCGCCCGGGAGCGTCCCATGAGCCGTCTCCTCCAGGGCGACGTGGGCAGCGGCAAGACGGTGGTAGCAGCAGCCTGCCTGATCGCAGCCAAGAGCGCCGGCTATCAGAGCGTTATGATGGCCCCCACCGAGATCCTCGCCGAGCAGCACTATCAAACGCTCAGCCGCATCCTGTCCGGTCAGGTGCAGCCGGGACCCATCGTCGCTCTTACCGTACCCTACCTGCCACAACCCCTGCGCCTCGCCCTCCTCACAGGAAGCATGTCGACACCGGAGAAGCAGAACGTCCGGGAGGCAGTCGCTGCGGGCGAGGTGGACATCTTGGTGGGAACCCACGCCATCATTCAGGAAAACGTGGACTTCTCTCGCCTGGGAGCCGCGGTCGTAGACGAGCAGCACCGCTTCGGGGTGATGCAGAGGGCGGCCCTGCGCGGCAAAGGACGCAACCCCCATCTGTTGGTGATGACCGCTACCCCGATACCGCGTACTCTCGCTCTCACCCTCTACGGCGATCTGGACATCTCCGTCATCGACGAGATGCCGCTGGGGCGAAAACCCATCGAGACGCGCTGGGTAGCGCCGGAGGAACGCGAGGGGGCCTACGAGTTCCTGCGAGAACAGGTCCGGCAGGAGCGGCAGGCCTTCATCATTTGCCCGCTGATCGAGGAGTCGGAGGTGCTGGTGACACGGGCCGCCACCCAGGAGTTCAAGCGACTGAGCAGCGAGGTGTTCCCTGATCTGCGTCTGGGGCTCCTGCACGGTCGCCTGGGCAGCCAGGAGAAGGAACGGGTGATGCGTGACTTCCGCGATGGGCGGCTGGACATACTGGTTTCAACGGCGGTGGTAGAGGTGGGCGTGGATATACCGAACGCGACGGTCATGATGGTAGAGGGAGCGGAACGCTTCGGGCTGGCCCAGCTTCACCAGCTCCGGGGTCGCGTCGGCCGCAGCGACGTCCAGAGTTACTGTCTCCTCCTTTCCGATAGTGCTTCGGCAGAGGCGAGAGAGCGGCTCCAACTCGTGGAGAATAACCAGGACGGCTTCGCCCTCGCCGAGGCTGACCTGCGCCTGCGCGGCCCCGGCGAGTTCTTCGGTACCCGTCAGAGCGGTCTCCCCGACCTGAAGGTGGCGCAACTCTCAGACGTGCCGCTTATCGAGCTCGCGCGCACCGAAGCGACCCGCCTGCTGGAGGGCGACCCCGACCTGAAGCGGCCGGAGCACTCGGCTCTCGCGCAGGAGGTGTCACGCCTCTGGGAGCGGGTGACAGCCGAAGCGCACTAGCAGCCTCGGTCAGCCCTTCAACCTTACGCCACCGATGGTACAATGACAGCCGAGACCATAGACGACGGGAAGACTCAGTAGTGGGCAAAGCAGACCTGCATATTCATTCCGCCTGCGGTGACGGCATGGCAACCGTCGCCGAACTCCTGGAGTACGCAGACGAGAAGACCGACCTCTCCGTCATCGCCGTCACCGACCACGATGACTTGACAGGGGGACTGGAGGCGCGCGAAGAGTGGGCACGGGGACATCACCGGGTCGATGTCATAGCCGGGATGGAGGTGACGACGCTCCAGGGCCATCTCCTCGCCCTTTTCATCGAGAAGCCGGTGCCCAGCCTGAAGCCGCTGATCCCGACCCTGGAGGCGGTGCACCGGCAGGGAGGACTCTGCATAATCCCCCATCCGATGAACTGGCTCACCCGGAGCATCGGCGATAAAGCAATCGAGAGGGTCATGCGGGAGCGGGGGAGCGGCGTGTACTTCGACGCCGTCCAGTTGTCCGGGAAGGGACTCGGTGCAGGCGTGGGAATGAAGAAGGCGTGCCATCTAAACCGGGAGATGTACCACCTGCCGGAGGTCGGCGGTAGCGACGCCCACTTCCTGCCCGCAGTCGGCAGCGCCTACACAGTCTTCGAAGGAGAGAGCGCCGAGGACTTGCGGCACAGTATCCTGATGGGAACTACCAGCGCCCACAATGGGAGATACCCGACTCTGTCGGAGATCGGCTACCGGCGGTTTCTGCTCCAGCAGTGGCGCGGCTTCTCGGTCACGCCCAAGAAGAGCGGCTGGGGACCGACAATACTCAGTTTCTTCAAACGGTTCGGACGATGAAGATAGCCCTCGTATCGCCCTACGATTTCGCCGTGCCGGGAGGCGTGAACAGTCACATCTCCCACCTGAGGGATAACTTCACCCGGCTGGGTCACGAGGTGCAGATAGCCGCGCCATCATCCCGCCCCTCGCTTCACAAGCCGGAGGAGAACGTCATCCCCATCGGCCGGCCTGTCGGCGTACCAGCGAGCGGCTCGGTAGCGCGCGTCGCCTTGTCCCTCCGCATGGCGCCAAAGGTGAAGCGTTTTCTTCAGGAGGGGCAATTTGACGTCGTCCACGTGCACGAGCCTTTTGCGCCGTTCCTCCCGTTTCACTTCGTGCGCCTGTCCGACGCCGTCAACGTCGCCACGTTCCACGCGGCGAAGGAGGGGGGAGGCAATCGCTGGTATCTCTACGGCCACCGCGCCCTGAAGCGCTGGTTCCGCCGCCTGGACGGCAAGATCGCCGTCTCCGTGCCGGCGATGCACCACGTCAGCCGCTACTTCCCCGGCTACTACAACATCATTCCCAACGGCGTGGACGTGGAGCATTTCGCCTGCGAGCGCGACCCTATCCCTCAATACAGCGACGGCAGGCCGAACGTCCTGTTCGTGGGGCGGCTGGAGAAGCGAAAGGGCGTCAAGTACCTCCTGGAAGCGTTCGCAACGGTGAAAGCGAAGATGCCGGAGACCCGTCTCCTCATCGTCGGCCCATCGACCCGGGCGGCGCGTGGCTATCGGAACTGGGTTGCCGAGAAGGGGCTGGCGGACGTGGAGTTCATCGGTCACGTCTCTTACGATGACTTGGCGCGCTATCAGCACACAGCCGACGTTGTCTGCGCCCCGGCAACGGGCAACGAGAGCCAGGGGATCGTTCTCTTGGAAGCGATGGCGGCAGGAAGGCCGATGGTGGCCAGCAACATCGAGGGGTATGCCAGCGTCATCACCCACGGCGTGGAGGGGCTCCTGGTGCGGCCCAAGGAGGTAGATGCCCTAGCTGAGGCCATTATCGAGCTGCTGGCCGACCCTGACCAGCGCCGCGAGATGGGAGAACGAGCGCAGCAGCGGGCTCAGGAATACAGTTGGGAGCGCGTCTCGCAGCGGGTGCTCACCTACTACGAACGACTTCAGTACGAACGCAAGGTAGGAGCCACGAATCCGCCATAGCCAGCAAGGACTGCATTCATGTTCAACATCATCCCTCATTCCCTACCCCGTCAGGTAACCGAGCCTGTCGGCCGAGCCCTGGCGAAGACCGGCCTCACCCCGAACATGATCACTGCTCTGGGACTATTGGGAG
Source organism: uncultured Chloroflexia bacterium (assembly GCA_963763495.1). Taxonomy (GTDB): domain Bacteria; phylum Chloroflexota; class Dehalococcoidia; order DSTF01; family JALHUB01; genus DAOUEO01. Next base: position 72,723 of record CAVXOY010000018.1, on the reverse strand, counting down.
CGCTGGGAGCCTCCGTCCTAATCGCGAGGGGCGAGTTCCTGGCAGGCGGTATCGTGATGGCGGCGGCAGCCGCCCTGGACATGATGGACGGCCTCCTGGCGAGGGCCACCGGAAAAGCGACGGTTTTCGGGGGAGTATTCGACTCGGTGGCCGACCGTCTTTCTGAGGCGGCGGTGCTGGGCGGCGTCCTCTTCTATTTCAGCAGCCACGGCCATCGCGAGGAGACGGTCTTGGCCTTCGCGGCGGTAGTGGGGTCGCTTCTGGTGAGCTACGTGCGGGCACGGGCGGAAGCGGCAGGACTGCAGATGCGGGACGGCCTCTTTACCCGGCCGGAACGGGTGATCGTCCTCGGCATAGGGCTTATCATAGACCAGATGCGCATCGTCCTCTGGATACTAGCCGTGCTGACCAACCTCACCGTCCTGGAGCGCATCGTGGGGGTGTGGCGTCAGTTGCGAGCGCGCCAAACAGAGGAGCCCTAGGGGACAGGTGCAGCGCATAGCGAGAGATTCCAGTGATTTCTTTGCATGACCAAGAGTACCTGCGCGCCCGCTTTGCCCGGGAACTGGTGGGCACCGTCAAGATCGACCACTTCACGCAGCGGAAGCTCCCCATCATCGTCCCCGGCCGGGAGGAGTGCCCCTACTGCGAGGAGACACAGCAGACGCTCAAGGAGTTGGCAGCGCTCTCACCCAAGATAAGGCTCAACACATATGAGTTCTCAGAGGCGACCGCGGACGCAGCCAGCCTCAAGGTGGACAAGGTGCCGGGGACGGTGCTCCGAGGCCCTGTCAACAGGCCGATCCGGTTCTACGGGTTTCCCGCCGGACACGAGTTCCCGGCGTTCATCGATGACATCGTCGATGTCTCCCGCGGCAAGGTAGAGCTGGCGACAGAAACGGTTCGCCAGTTGCGCAAGCTAAGGAAGGACATCGCGATTCAGGTCTTCGTTACGCCCACTTGTCCTCATTGCCCCAGCGTCGCCCGCCTGGTCCACAAGATGGCGCTGGAGAGTCCTCGCATAAGCGCCGACGTGGTGGAGATCGGCGAGTTCCCCCGCCTGGCCGAGCGCTACCGGGTGCGGGCGGTGCCGTTCATCATCCTCGACGAGAGAGTGTTTCTCGTGGGGGCGCTGGATGAGAGCACGTTGATTGCGCAGATCGTACGGTTTGCACAGGGGAAGCCGCTCCAGCCGGTCGAGGGCACATGGGAGTCATCGCCGATAGAGCAGCGAGCGGCGGAGCAACGAGCGCCGGAACGACGAGAGAGCGGGATTATCCTGCCCTGACGTCAACGTCCGGAAACTAGAAAGGTCTGGCCTTGGAATCCTCTGAAGCCACAGGCGGAACCGCATTCCGCCAGCAGGGAACGATAGGGAGCCATCATCGACCGGGCGCTGGAGTTCGATTTCACGCAGCCGCTGGCGTTCGCGGCGCTTGCCGTCGTGTACGTGGTGTCGCGTATCCCCTGGCTGAACCTGGGCTACGGGACCGACCCCGACGCCTGGCGCGTGGCCCTCACGGCCGAGCATCTCCTCTCCGACGGCGAGTACTACCCTTCCCGGCTGCCCGGCTTCCCGCTGCACGAGTTCGTCACTGTGCCCCTGGTGCGCGCCGGCTGGGTCTGGACGAACCTCTCCACTGTCTTGGTCTCGCTCGTCGGCGTCTATCTCTTCGCTCGGATACTGGCAGAGCTGAAGCTGCCCAACAAGGGTGTGCTGACGGTAGCCTTCGCCTTCGCGCCGCTGCTCTGGATAAACAGCGTAAGCACGATGGACTACATGTGGGCCCTGACGTTCATCCTGGGCTGCTACTTAGCTCTGATGCGCGGACGCCTCGTCTTGGGCGGCGTCTGTTTGGGGCTGGCCATCGGGTTTCGCCTCACTTCCTGCTGGGCGGCGCCCGCTTTCCTGATCTGGCTGTGGCGAGAGCGCCAGCTCCGGTCGGCGATACCGTTCTTGGGCGCTCTAGGGGCGACCTCGCTGATCGCCTACTCGCCTGTGCTCGCGGTCTACGGGCTGCGGATGTTCAACTTCTACGACGCGAAAGTGGGCTTTCTCTCTGTCCTGAAGCTGCTGGGCAAAGATACGTTGGGGATTGTGGGCACCCTGTCAGTCATCATTGGCCTGATACTGTCTGTGCCAAGGCTTCTCAAGCTGCCCCGCGACCTGACAAGAGAGTCGCACCTGGCGCTATGGGTGGCAATGATCCTTCTTTTCTTCACGTCCTTCACCCGCCTGCCTCACGAGGTGGCATATCTCATCCCCGTCTTCCCCTTCGGGTTCTTCTTGATGGCGCGCTACTTCCAGAGAACGGTGCTGGTCGGAGTGTCGGCGATGATACTGTTCGCCGGCTTCGTCGATGTCACGACTCCCGGGGACGAGATCAACCGGGAGAGCTTTACCAGCGCCGAGATCGGCAGCGGGATGATGCTGTCCGACATCGACACGCTGAAGAACCAGCGCAATTTCGCCGACGAGCTGGCAAGCATCTCCCTACCTCCGCACTCGGTCGTCTTCACCGGGTTCATCTACCCGCAGTTCGTCATGCGGAACAAGGACAGGCTGGATATCGGCATCCTCGACCACGACTACAAGGCGATAAGCATGCTTTCGGATAGAGGAGTGGCGGTGGACGAGGAGAACGACATACGCTACGTCTGGCTACTGAAATACAACGCTTTTCAGGCGTTCAGCGACGAGGGATACCAGTTCTTCTACGTGAGCGACGCGGAGAAGAGCAACGCCTCCGTTTTCGGCTACCGCCCGGCCTACTTCGGGGCCACGAAGCTGGCGCTGAAGAGCGACACGGCGTCGGGCGAGGGCACAGCGAAGACCGACCGCTAGGACGACGGCTTGCGGCGGCGACGCGCCAGGGCGAACCCTCCCACCGCAAAGCCACCGACTACGACGGCGGCAACAGCCACTGCCACCACGGTGACAACCGGGAATCCCTCATCTCCCTCTCCATCCGCTGCCGACGGCGTTTCTCGCGACTCGCCGCCCTGCTGGCCATCCAGGCTGAAGGGGGTGATCTGGGGCACGGCAGTGCTCTTCCCGCCGGAGCCCGCAGACTCACGCGGGGAAAGGCCTACGCTCTCCCGCCAGGCGTTGTCCAGGCCGTTCTGGTCGAAGCCGTAGATCGACTGCAGGGCTTTGTCGACGGTGGTGCCCTCTTTGAGGGCGGCGAATAGCTGAGCGTACTTGCTCCTCCCCTCCCGTCTCGACGAGGAACGACACTACGCTCCACGCCTGAGCGTAGAAGAGGCTGACGTTGGAGGCGCTACGGGCCAGACTGGCAGAGGTCATGCCCCGCACCGACAGGACATCGTCGTTGCGGATGGCCTCCTCCAGGGCCTCCTCCTCACCGGCGAGAGGACGCACCTGGGCGTAGACGGCGGTGCCCTCGTCCAGCCAGGCGGGAATGTTGCTGAAGGGCCCTTCGACCGCCTTTCTTACCACTATGTGCGCCAGCTCGTGGCGCAAGACGTCGAGGGGTTCGTAGTCTGCCGACACGAGAGCCGTATCGGAGAAGGGGACCTCGCCGAGGGTGATGATGCCGGCGGGAGCGTCCTTGGAGTAGAACGACGCCTCCCGCATCTCTTCGGCGGAGGCATAGCGGAAGACCTTCACCGGGAAATCGACGGTGGCGCCGAGGAGATCTTCCATGCGTTGCAGCCCCTCAACGGCGGTCTGAAGGACAGGGGTCACCTCGGACTCGTCGGCGGAGTAGTACCAGAGGACCAGATTACCTTCGCTGATACTCTCCCAGTCAAAGCGGGTATCCTCATAGATGAACGTGACGGGCTCTGTCTCCAGCTCGTTGCCGTCCGCGTCCTCGATCTGCCAGTGATGAATGACGGTGGTGCCGGGGGCGAGAAAGAGCTTGGGGCTGCTCTTGAGGTTGAAGGTGCAACGGACCTGCTCGCCGCTGTTGCACTCCGGCTCGCCGTAGACGTTCGCGCCCTCCGGCGGGATCGTGTAGCGGAAGCGGACGCTGGTGATCTCGACATCGCTGTGGACGGAGATGTCAAAGACGACGCCGTCGGGGAACTCGTTGCGGGCGTTCGCGAAATCGACGGTTATGCTGCCCTGGGCGGTCACAGCGCCGCCGAGCAACATCCAGGCAGCGAAGGCCAGGGCTATTGCCCGAACCATGAGCTTCACGATGTACCCCCTATCGTCGCTTTGAGATACGCCTCCATAAACCCGTCCAGGTCGCCGTCGAGCACGGCGTTGGGATCGCTCGTCTCGTGACTGGTGCGGTGATCCTTCACCATCTTGTAGGGGTGCAGCACGTAGCTGCGGATCTGGTTCCCCCAGCCGGCGGCGACGTGCTCGCCCTTGATCCGGGCCTGCTCCTCGGCCTGCTTGTCGAGCTCCTGCTCCAGGAGCCGCGCCTCCAGGACCTTCATGGCGGAATCCCGGTTGCGGTGCTGGGAGCGCTCGTTCTGGCAGGTGGCGACGATGCCGGTCGGGATGTGGGTGATGCGGACAGCGGTGGCGTTCTTCTGGACGTTCTGGCCGCCGTGACCGCTGGCCCGGAAGACATCGATGCGGAGGTCTTCGGGGTTGATGGATATCTCCGCCGCTCCTTCGGACTCGGGCATCACCTCGACGAGGGCGAAGGATGTGTGGCGGGCGTGATCGGCGTCGAAGGGGGAGAGACGCACCAACCGGTGGACGCCGCGCTCGCTGCGGAGGCGGCCGTAGGCGTAGCGGCCACCTATCTCCAGAGTCGCGCTCTTTATCCCTGCCTCGTCGCCGGGCGCGACGTCGAGGACATCGGTGCTGTAGCGACGCCGCTCCGCCCAGCGGAGGTACATGCGGAACAGCATCTCCGCCCAGTCCTGCGACTCGGTGCCGCCGGCGCCGGCGTGGATGGCGACGATGGCGCTTCGCTTGTCATAGGGGCCGGAGAAGGAGAGGTCGAACTCCAGTCTGTCCAGCCGCGCCGCCAGGGCGTCGACCTCGTCGGTGAGTCTCCGAAGCGAGGCCGTCATCTCCATCGCCTTCCGACTGCGCCAGCTCGGCGAAACCGCGCAGGTCACCCGCCGCCCGCTCCAGGTCGCGCCAGGTGGAGATGACCTCCTGGGCGTCCGCCAGCCGCTTCATCACCGCCTGAGCTGAGGTGCCGTCATCCCAGAAGCCGGGGCGCGCCGACTCTTCCTCTAGCTGCCGCGCCTCTTTCTCAACAGCAGCTACGTCAAAGACGCACCATGATCTTCGCTATCCGGCTCTCCAAGTCTGCGATCTTCTCTATGATCTCCTGCATTTCACCCCTCAAGAGCTAATAGCCAAGGCGCCGCCGGCCGCCATGTGGGCCAGGCGGGTCGGCTCCGGTATCCGATATCCCCGGCAGCAGCGCAGCACCCAGGCGACCGCCTCGTCCAGGGCGATGCGATGGCCTATCGAGACGTAGACGGGCGACACGCCGTCGCGGGTGCGCAGAACAGCGCCGATCACCTCGTCGCCGTCCGTGAGCGGGACGCTGCTTCCCGCTTCCATCGCCGGCGGGCCGTGCTCACCGCAGAGCCGCGACTTGGCGCAGCCGACCGCCGGCACGTCGAGCAGCAGGCCGAGATGGCAGGCGATGCCAAAGCGGCGAGGGTGCGCGAGCCCCTGGCCGTCGACGAGCACCAGGTCGGGCTTCTCCTTCACCTGACGGAAGGCCTCCAGCAGAACGGGTATCTCGCGGAAGGAGAGGAGGCCGGGCACGTAGGGGAAGCCCACGCGGGCCTCCACTACCACCTGCTCCTCCACCTCCATCTCCGGATAGCGGAGAACGACGACGGCGCCGCGGCCATCGGCGGAACCCCGTCCCACCGAGATGTCGACGCCGGCGACGCGACGGACATCCGCCGGGACACCCTCCCGCACTACGCGGGGAGCAAGCTTACGCTGAATCTCCACAGCTTCCGCTGTGGAGACATCCCACGGGTGCAGGTCGAGGGCCTTCACACGACCATTATAGCCAGCGGCAGGAGGGGTCGCAATCGAGAGGCGGTGGGCTCGTTCGGGGCTCTATGCTATGATGGCCTCGACCATCATTCGAGGCTGTCCCTTGAGAAGAGTCCCCACTATCCTGCTGTTCCTGGTGCTGGGCCCGGCGGCCCTGCTATCGACGGGCTGCGGCATCGGGTTCGGCAGCAGCGACGAGCTCACCGACCCGCTGGCCGGCCTGCGGATCACGGGCACGAGGACGGCGGGCGAGGAGCTACGGGTGGAGCTGGCGTACAGCCAGACCTATCCGGTGCCGGTGGAGGTGGAGTGCCGCCTCAAGCAGGGGAGCACGGTCGTGCAGGTCATCGGGAAGGCGACGATACCCGCCAACCCGGAGGGCAGCCCGGAAGCGACGCCGGTCGCGGGCGACCTCTCCTTCCCCTTCCGCGTCGAGCAGGCGGGCGAGTACAAGGTAGTGTGCCTCACGGTCGCCGACGAGGCGAACAAGCTCGACGAGGTCATCAGCATCCGCCCCGCAAGCTGACGGCAGGGACTACAGCGCCGCCAGCCGCCGCAGCGCTGCAAGGTTGCCGGAGGACTGGGGGTCGGGCAGAGACGCTTGACCCTACCGAGACAGAGCGTGAGGCGCTATTTGAAGGCGTCGGCGGCGACGGCGGCAGCGCCGAGGGCGGGGGCTGAGTCGCCGAGAGCGACTTCGACGATGCGAACGTCGTTCCAGAGGAGGGGGAAGGCCTGGCTCTTCGCCGCCTCGCGCATCGGCCCCAGGTACATCTCCCCCATCTTGATCAGGCTGCCGCCGATGACGATCATCTCCGGATTGAAGATGTCGATGAGGGTGGCAACGTCCGAACCCAGCCGGCGGCCCGCCGTGGTGATGATCTCGCGCGCGGGCTCGTCGCCGTCGCGGGCGGCGTCGTAGACGTCCTTGGCGGTGAAAGACGCGTTCTCGACGGCGAGGCGAGCGAGACGGGAGTCGGGGTTCGCGGCGGCGTACTCCCTCGCGATGCGGGCGATGGCAAGCCCGGAGCTGTAGGCCTCGACGCAGCCGTGACGGCCGCAGCCGCAGAGAGGGCCGTCTTCGTTTAGGGGGATGTGGCCGACTTCTCCCGCTCCTCCCGATACGCCTCGATACAACGCGCCGTCGATGATAATGCCGCCGCCGATGCCGCTGCTGACGGTCATGTAGAGCATGTGGCGGGTACCGCGACCGGCGCCGAAGCGGTGCTCGGCGACGGCGGCCGCGTTGCAGTCGTTCTCGAGGATGCAAGGGACGCCGAAGGCCTGCTGGAAGAGGGCGGTAAGGGGAACATCGTGCCAGCCGGGGAGGTTGGGCGCCTGGGTGACGATGCCACGATCACAGTCGATGGGGCCGGGAGAGCAGATGCCGATTGCCGCCAACTGCCGGTCGCGGAGGCCCGCTTTCTTGAGGCTCTCGCGCAGGGAGGCGACCATGCGGGCGACGACGGCGTCGGGGCCCTCGGCGGTCAGGGTGAGGCGGACGTCCTCCGCCAGTTTCGAGCCGGCGGCGTCGACGACGAGGGAGAGGATCTTGGTGCCGCCGAGGTCGATACCGCCGAAGAAGCGGGGGGTGTCGTTGTCAGCCGTCATGCTTAGAATCTAGCGATGCGGGGTGATAGGAGCAAGTGGGACGAGAGCGCAGGAGGACAAACAGCACCCCAGCCTAGATGAAGTAGGGCCGGAACTTGCGTCCCGGCCCTACGATTTCGCGCTTGCTGCGCCGCTAGTACATGGGCGGCTGCGGTGGCATCCCCGCCATCCCTTGGCCCCTCTCGGGGATGTCGGTCACCAGGCAGTTGGTGGTGAGAACCATGCCGGCGATGCTGATGGCGTTCTCCAGGGCGGCACGGGTGACCTTCAGGGGGTCGATGATGCCCTTCTTCTGCATGTCGCCGTAGACGTCATGCTGGGCGTCGTAGCCGTGGCCCTTGGGCAGCTCTTTGACGGTCTGCACCATGACGGAGCCGTCCTTGCCGGCGTTGATGGCGATGCGGCGGAGGGGCTCTTCGAGGGCGCGGCGGAGGATGTTGACGCCGGTCTTCTCATCGCCTTCGACCTTCAATTTGTCGAGGGCGGGCAGGGCGTTGATGTAGGCGACGCCGCCGCCGGAGACGATTCCCTCTTCGACAGCCGCGCGGGTGGCGGAGAGGGCGTCCTCGACGCGGTGCTTCTTCTCTTTCAGCTCGACCTCGGTGGCGGCGCCGACTTTGATGACGGCGACGCTGCCGGCGAGCTTGCCCAGGCGCTCCTGGAGCTTCTCGCGGTCCCAGTCGGAGGTGGTGGCCTCGAGGGCGGCCTTTATCTGAGCGACGCGGGCCTGGACGGCCTCCGGCGTGCCCTTGCCCTCGATGATGGTGGTCTCTTCCTTGCCGATGACGATGCGGCGGGCACGGCCCAGGTCGTCGATGGTGGTGGAGTCGAGCTTGCGGCCCAACTCCTCGCTGATGACTTCGGCGCCGGTCAGGGCGGCGACGTCGCCGAGGTTCTCCTTGCGGCGGTCGCCGAAGCCGGGGGCCTTGACGGCGACGACATTGATAGTGCCGCGCAGCTTGTTGACGGCGAGGGTAGCCAGGGCTTCGCCGTCGCAGTCCTCGCAGATGATGAGGAGGTTCTTGCTGACCTGGAGGAACCTCTCCAGGACGGGCAGGATGTCGGCGATGGCGGAGATCTTCTTGTCGGTGATGAGGATGTAGGCGTCCTCTATCTCCGCCTCCATCTTCTCGGGGTTGGTGACGAAGTAGGGGCTGATGTAGCCGCGGTCGAAGGCCATGCCTTCTACGTACTCGACCTCGGTGGCGATGCCCTTGGACTCCTCGACGGTGATGACGCCGTCCTTGCCGACCTTCTCCATGACCTCGCCGATAAGGCTACCGATGGCCTCGTCGTTGTTGGCGGAGATGGCCGCCACCTGTGCCCATCTGCTCGCGGGTGGTGACCGGCGTGGACTTCTTCTTCAGGGTGTCGACGATGGTCTGCGGCGGCGGCTTCGAGACCGCGCTTGAGGGCCATGGGGTTGGCGCCGGCGGTCACGTTCTTAAGGCCCTCCTGGACGATGGCCTGGGCGAGGACGGTCGCGGTGGTGGTGCCGTCGCCGGCGATGTCGTTGGTCTTGGAGGCGACCTCTTTGGCGAGCTGGGCGCCGATGTTCTCGAAGGGCTCGTCGAGCTCGATGTCTTTGGCGATGGTGACGCCGTCATTGGTGATGGTGGGGGCGCCGAACTTCTTGTCGAGGACGACGTTGCGCCCCTTGGGGCCGAGCGTGATCTTCACGGCGTCGGCGAGGGCGTCGATCCCGTCCTTGAGCGCTTGCCGGGCCTCTTGGTCGAAGAGGAGTTGTTTAGCCATTCGTCACTCCTTGTGATGGATTTTGTTCTTGCTACAGGCGATATTTTAGCACTCGTTCGGGGAGAGTGCTAACACTATATATTTAGCGATCAGGGGCCGTAGCGTCAAGTGGCAGGGTGACAGGGGAGCCTGATCCCGCCGAAGCGGGCGCTGTCCGTGTGAGATTCTCGGTCAGCGACGGAGGCAATTGTCGCTAACCGGTCGAGCCGTGCTCAGACCGTACCCTACGGCGACGCCGTAGAGGACCGCGGGACAAGAGTAGACGACGCTGCCGCTCAGACTCGCATCTGTCGACGGCAGCGTCGTCTTGCTTCGCGATGAGCCGGACGGGCAAGCAGCGTATCTACTCGACCAGGGTCAGGAAGCGAGAGATCGCTGTGCCCAGCGTTCGCCTCGGCGGCGAAAGGAACGTGCCTAGAAGCCGCGGAAGGTGGGCCGCTTCGCCAGGTCAGTGCGGGCAGCGTCGCGGAGCTTCGTGCTGGCGTTCTTCAGTTGGTTCAGTTCGCTGGCATTGAGCTTGCCGAAGAGCTTGGCGGCAACGGCGTTGGAGAGGTTGAAGGCCTCTTCGAACTTCTTGACGCCGGCCGTCGTGAACTCTACGAGCCGCTTGCGCCGGTCCTTGGGGTCGCCGTGGGTGTGGACCCAGCCTTTGGCTTCGGCGCGGTCGACGAGGCCGGTGAGGCTGTTGGGCTCCTTAACCATCCAGGTGGCGAGCTCGCTGATGGCGAGGGGGCGCTGCTCATAGGCCAGCAGGGATAGGAGCTGGAGCTGGGGCAGCGATATGCCCTGGGCGATAAGGGCGAGCTCTTGGACCTTGAAAACGGCATTGTACGCCTGGTAGAGCGCGTGCCACTCACTTAGCCCCTTGACCTTGTCGACATCCACTACTTTAGGAAACGGTGTCTTGCCTGCCATTGGTCATACCTCCATGTTCTCACTTGCTCTCTGAAAAAGGGTCACTATCCCTCTCAACAGACCAATTAGTGGGGTCGTCGTCAAACCCTGATGCCACGGGTAGCGACGGACGACCTGGAGTCCATCAGCAGAAAGCTGACTAGCCTTAAATGAATAGACACGATCTCTTAATTCGTACCCGACTCCTACTCGCTTGTCAAGTAGCATTCTCTTAGTTAGTGTGCTACTATTTACCCGCGCAGGGGAACGGGTGGTAGTGACAGTCGTTCCCATCAAGGAGACGAGCCATGACAATGTATAGCTCGGCGGCAGCCAGCCGCGAGGAATGCGAGTTAGCACAAGGCTTGGAAGAGGCCAACCGCGAGGAATGGAGTCTGCTGTATATCGCCTCCGTCATCCTCCGCAAAGAGAGCGAGCGAGCCCTGGCGAAGTGGAACGTGACGATCCCCCAGGCAATCGCGCTGACGCGATTTGCCAACAACCCGGAGCCCATCACCATCAAGGCGCTGGCGCGGTTCTTGCTGCAGGAGAGCCCAAGCGTAACCACCCTTGTCGACCGGATGTGCGAACGGGGACTGCTGGAACGCACGAACGACCCCAAGGACCGGCGCAAGGTGCTGGTCGCGCCCACCGCGAAGGGCCACGAGGTACGGCGGAACACCCAGCGCGCCTGGTGTGAGATCCACGCCGAACTATTCGGAGTGCTGTCGCTCAAGGAGAGAGAGAGCTTCCGGGAACTACTCCGTAAGTTTGACGCCAAGAACATCGCGCATATCAACGGGCCTTGATCAGGGCCTGACTAAGATATGCCTTTGCGGAGGAATCGTTCTCCAATCTCACAGCGTGTCATTCCGGCTACGTCCATTTCGATGGCCGGCACCCGCCCTGCCTGATGAGAAAGGTTGTCTAGCAGCCGCCCTCCTAACCCCGGCGGGAGCAGATCTCCCTCACGAGCGGGCACGCGGGCCAACTTTCTCTTTGGAGTGCGTCAGTGGAACAGTATGTCACCTTCTCCGCCGGCGGGCTGACGCTGGAGGGGGTCTTTCACCGACCCGAGGCCGGTTCTCCTTTTCCGGCGGTGGCAGTATGCCATCCCCATCCGCTGTACGGCGGCGACATGCACAACTCGGTGGTGGTCGCGATCTGCGAGGGGCTGGCGTCGGCGGGAATCGGGGCGCTGCGGTTCAACTTTCGGGGCAGCGGCGCCAGCCAAGGCTCGTATGGGGGCGGCATCGAGGAGCGCGGCGACGTTCAGGCCGCGCTCGATTACCTGGAGGGGGCACCTGACGTCGACGGCGGCAGGATGGGACTTGCCGGTTATTCCTTCGGGGCGCTGGTGGCTCTGACGGCGGTCGACGAGCGCGTGCGGGGGGTAGCCGCGGTCTCGCCGCCCTTGGCCATGCAGGATCTCTCGGGATGGGAGCTGCGTTGTCCGGCGCTCTTCGTGTTTGGGGCGGATGACGTCATCGCTCCCGCCGAGCGGCTGGAGGATATTGTCCCCTCTCTTAAGGGGGAACACCGGAAAGTCATCGTCCCGGGCGCTGACCATTTCTGGTGGGGACAGGAGGAGGCGATGACAAAGGAGGTCGTCGCCTTCTTCCAGGGGATCTTGGGGCCGGGCCATAGGCAGAGCGGCGGATAGGCGGCAGAAACGGCCACCCGCACTGTCGGGAGCGCTATTCGTGGCGGAGGGCCTCGATGGGGTTGAGGCGGGAAGCGTTGTAGGCGGGGTATATGCCGAAGAAGAGGCCGATGACAGCCGAGACGCTGAAGGCAATCATGATCGAAAGGGGCGTGACGGCTGTCTGGAGGTCCCGCCCGAAGACATGCTGTCCATCGGCCAAACGGGCTGCCAGCACCCCCACGAGTATGCCCGTTAGTCCTCCCAGCATGGTGACCGTGATGGCCTCGACCATGAACTGAGCGAGAATGTCGCGGCGTTTGGCGCCGAGGGCCTTGCGGATGCCGATCTCGCGCGTCCTCTCGGTGACAGAGACGAGCATGATGTTCATGATGCCGATGCCGCCAACGACGAGCGATATGCCGGCGATGCTGCCGAGGAGGATGGTAAGCGTCTGTGACACCTCGGAGACGGTTGCGACAAGGTCTTCCTGAGAGCGAATGGTGAAGTCGTCTTTGGTGACGCCGTGGCGGTCGCGCAGGAGGGCGGCTATCTCCTCCTTGGCCTGACCGAACTTGTCGGAGCTGGAGATCTTTACCGTTATCTGGTGGACGTTGCTGAGCCCCTTGGGATTGCGGATGTAGGGTATGCGCGCCTGCATCGTGGGCAGGGGGATGATCACGAGATCGTCCTCATCGCCGGTGGCGGTGGCGCCCTTGCGCTCCATGACACCTACGATGAGAAAGTTGAAGCTGAAGTAGATTCTGAAAGCCCCCACAGTCAACCGCGCCGTCCGACCTATAGGATCGACGTCGCCGAAGAGATTCTCGGCGACATTAGGACCGAGGACGGCGACTAGGCCCTTCCGGGTTACGTCGTCGTCGGTTATGAAGCGCCCCGAGGCAACGTAGTGGTCGCGGGTGAACTGGTAGTCCGGGGTGACGCCGGTAAAGTTGACTTGCATGCTCTGCCCGCCGGAAGTGATGGGGGCTTCGAAGAACACCTGAGCGGCGACGCTCTCCACATAGGGGAAGCGGTCGGGGTTGTTGATCGCATCGGCGTCGGTGCTAACCAGGGTGAAGACCTGCCCGCCGGTCGGGTCGTTGTTCTTGTTGTCCTCAGGCTGACCGGGGCGGATGAAGAGGAGATTGCTGCCCAATCCTCTTATGCGGTCGGTGATGCCCTTCTGAGCACCTTGGCCGGCAGCCATGAGGGCGATGACGGCGCCCACGCCGATGATGATGCCGAGCATGGTGAGCGAGGAACGCAGCTTGTTGGCGGCGAGGGCGCGAAGGGCTATCGGGATGGTGTCGAAAGGGTTCAAGCCGAAGGCTCCTCAACAAGGGACTCCTGGAGGTAGGCGGAGGCGGAGAGTTCCGCTGCGGCGGGAGTGGCGGCGTCGCTGACTACCTGCCCGTCACGGAGTTGGATAATCCGGCGGGTGCAGCCGGCAACCTCTCTTTCATGGGTCACGAAGATAATGGTCATGCCCATCTCATGGTTTAGGGCCTCGAAGATGCGCATGATCTCGGTACTGGTGGAGCTGTCGAGGGCGCCGGTGGGCTCGTCAGCGAGAATGATGGAAGGTCTACTCACGATGGCGCGGGCGATGGCAACCCGCTGCTGCTGACCGCCGGAAAGCTGAGTAGGTCGATGGTGAAGACGGTCGCCGAGGCCGACGTCTATCAGGGCCTGGCGGGCCAGTTTGCGGCGGTTACTGGCACCGCGGTAGGTGAGGGGCACCTCGACCTGCTCGATTGCGGTGAGCCGGGGCAGAAGGTTGAAGCTCTGGAAGACGAAGCCGATCCTACGGTTCCTGATCGTGGCGAGGGCGTTATCACCGAGGGTGTCAACCGCCACCCCGTCAAGGCTGTACTTACCTGACGTGGGGACATCAAGGCAGCCGATGATGTTCATGAGGGTCGATTTGCCGGAACCGGAAGGGCCGATGATGGCTATGAACTCACCATCAGGTAGTTCGAGGCTGACGTCTCGCAAAGCATAGATCGGCACGTCACCCGCTTTGTACACTTTGTTGATGCCGACAAGCTTGATCACCGCCGCCTCTCAACCACCTCTAGCGGATCCCTTCCGGCAGCTCTTCATGCCTCTTGGTCGTGCTCGTGCTTGCCAGTCCCACTCCACGCACAGCGATCACGTCGCCGACGTTGAGCCCGCTGGTGATCTCAATGTTCTCACCATCGCTGAGGCCGGTCTCCACCGGGCGCAGTTCGATCTGGCCGTCGACAACGACTTCCACGACCTTTTCGTTGCCCCGGCGCCGGATCAAGGCGCTGGGGATAGCAACCACGTCTGCTTTCTGATCGGCGATGATAGAGGCAGAGCCGTTCATTCCGGGCGCCGGCCGCGGTCCTGCGGGGTCATCGAGGCCACTTATGATCTGGGTGCGAACCTTGTAGATGATGACACCCTGCTGGATCTCGGGGGACAGGCCGATGGCGACCACACGGATGGGATAGACTTTCCCCTGTATAGCATCGAATATGAGGCCGCCCACCTGGCCAACCTTGATGTTAGGCAGTTCCGTCTCACCGATATTGAGCTCGAACAGGAGGGCGCCTGGGGTGAGTATGGTAGCGGCAGGCGTGGCAGAGCTGACAAACTGGCCTACCTTGACCGGTAAGGAAGAGACAACACCATCGAACGGTGAACGGAGGGTGGCCTCGTCAAGAGCGTCACGGGCCCTTTCGACGGCCAGCTCGGCCTGAGTAACCTCCTGTTCCTGTAGCGCCGTCTCGGTGTTTGTGGCTCCCGCGCGCAATTCGTCGCGGGCGCTGACGGCGGAGGCGAGGGTGGCGCGCGCTTTGTCGGTGGCGGCGTAGAGGTTCGCGACCGTCGTGTCGGACGCTCCGTCGATTACTCTCTGAAGGGCAGCCTGGCTGGCGGTAAGCTGAGCGCGGGCGGACTCGACCGCATCTTCGGCGGCGGTGATCTCCTCGGCTGAGGCGCCGTCCTGGAGTTCCTGGAGGGCGAGGTCCGCCGCCACATAGAGGGCTTCGGTCATCGTGACATCGTCCTCGGCATTCTCGACAGCGGTTATGCTGTTACGGTAGGTGTTGCTGGCATAGATGAGGTTGCCCGTGGCGTTCTCAATATCGGTAATCGGCTCGGGAGTATTTCGAGGCGTACGCGTGGGTGTCGGCGTCAAGGTCGGGCAAGGATCGCCGCACGGCGTAGGTGTAGCGGTGGGTGGCATAGGAGTCGGCGTCGGTGTTCGGGTGGGGGAGGGGCCGGGGGTTCGGGTGGGCGTGGGCTCGGGCGCGACACTCTCCGAGAGAGCGTCCACCTGATCGGTGGTCAGGGGGTCCTCGTAGTTGTTGGCCAGCACATCGGCGCAGATGTCCTCCAGGTGGCCATCGATATCGCAGTACGTCCTCGGCCGCCAGTTCGAAGCCGCTGGCAGCGTTGTCTTCGTCCTCCTCGGCCGACTCCAGGTTCCTTTCGGCCTGCGAGTAGCTGGTCTCAGCCTGGATGAGGTTTGCCTCAGCGGCAGCCACGTCAGCGTCAGACGCCCCGTTCTGAAGGATGTTGAGCTTGCTTTCGGCGGAGGAGAGAGCGGCCTCGGCGGTCGTCACGGCCTGCTCGGCGGCGGTCAGGTCGGCCTCTTCCGGCGGATCGAGGGCGTCATGCAGGTCGTTCTCGGCCTTGGTGAGCGCAGCCCCGGCGCCGGTCACGGCGTCCTCGGCAGCGACAAGCTCAGCGGAGGTGGCACCTTCCTGGAGCTTCCGGAGATGGAGACGGGCGACGGCGAGGTTGGACTGGGCGACGGCAAGGGCGTTTTCCAGTTCTTCGGCCTTTACGCTCATGAGAGGCTGGTCGAACTTCACTTCGTCGCCGAGTTCGACTTTGATGTCAGTGATCTGGCCGGGAAGGGAGAAGCTGAGAACGGCCTCATCCTGGGATATGGCTACGCCCGAGGTCGTGATCATGGAGCGCAGGGTCATCTTGCCGACGGTCTGCGGCTGGTAAGGCTCCTGCTTGCTGTCGCCACCGCTGAAGAAGGCACGGTAGGCAAAAAACGCGCCGATGGCGGCCACGACAATCGCGACAGTGATCCCGACGATCTTGCGGCCCCAGTGGGCCTCAACGTCGGCCAACCCGGTTGAACTCATACCCCGCCCCAACCTAAGGTATCGTGGATAGTGCCCTCCATATTGTCTATCAGTTGGGGGGGATTACGTCAAGGACGCAGATAGCCGGGACCGCTCGACGAAGGCTCGGAAGCAGTCTCCCACCATCGCAGCGACGGTGCTATATTAGCCCCAGCGATTTCCATCCCAGAGCTACAGCCAGATCACGGCTTTCGGAGAGAAAGGACGGGAAGATGGCCCAGATACACGGCGGCGAGGTTTTCGTCAGGATGCTGGAGCGAGAAGGGGTCAGGCAAGTCTTCGGGCTGCACGGGGGACACATCGACCCCATCTTCCAGGCCTGCCTCGACCACAACATCAAGGTCTATGACGCCCGGCACGAGGCGGCGGCCGGCCACATGGCGGAAGGTTGGGCAAGGGCGACCGGCCAGGCGGGGGTGGCGATCGTGACGGCCGGGCCGGGGGTGGCTAACGTGGTGACAGCAGTGCTGGACGCGCAGATGGACGCGGTGCCGATGGTGGTGGTGGGCGGCCGCCACGCTGTCAAGGAAGACGAGATGCTATCCCTCCAGGACTTCGACGGGCTGTCGCTCTTCAAGCCGATCACCAAGTGGGCGCGGACGGTGCTGACGCCGGAGCGGATAGGGGAGTTCACAGCGATGGCCTTCCGTCAGGCAACGACGGGCAGGCCGGGGCCGGTCTTTCTGGAGATACCGATGGACGTGCTGTTCGCCAAGGTGGATGAGGCGGCAGTAAGGTTGCCGGAAACGTACCGGCCGCAGGCGGCGCCCGCTCCTTCGCCGGAGGCGGTGGAGGAGATGCTCACGCTGCTGGCGGCGGCGAAACGTCCTCTTATCGTCGCCGGGCGCGGCGTCTGGTTCGCCGGCGCGACGGCGGAGTTGCGGGAGTTTGCTGAACAGACGCAGACGCCGGTGCTGGCAAACGGCATGACGCGAGGGTCGGTGCCGGAGGACGGGCATCCCCTCGGAGCAGGCGGCCTGGGAACGATGGCGATCCTGGGGATGATTCCGGACGGTCAGCCCGATCTGGTGGTGCTCCTGGGAGCGCGGATGGGCATGTTCATGGGCGGAGGCCGCTGGATAGCGCCGGAGGCGAAGGTGATCCAGGTGGATATTGAGGGCGAGGAGATCGGGCGCAACCGGGATGTTGATTTGGGAATCGTGGCCGATTGCCGGGAGGCGCTGCGGGCGCTCAGCCGGGCAGCGGCGGGCCGGCAGTTTCCCGACCGCCCCGAGTGGCTGACGACGCTGCAGAACGCGAAGCAGGGCAGCCGGTTCCTGTACAAAGAGGCGCTGGAATCGGATGCGGTGCCGATGCACCCCTTCCGGCTGGCGTCGGAGGTGAACAGTTTCCTGGGGGACGACGACATCCTCGTCGTCGACGGGGGTGAGACGTACGTCTGGATGCAGATGGCGGCGACGATGGCGAAGCCGGGGCATATGATCTGCTACGGCTACCTCGGCTGCCTGGGAACGGGCATCCCCTTCGGGCTGGCGGCGCAGCTCGCCCATCCGGG
Source organism: uncultured Chloroflexia bacterium (assembly GCA_963763495.1). GTDB lineage: Bacteria > Chloroflexota > Dehalococcoidia > DSTF01 > JALHUB01 > DAOUEO01. The sequence continues at coordinate 55,213 of CAVXOY010000018.1, read as the reverse complement.
CAAGCGGGTACTCGTCATCACCGGCGACGGCTCGCTGGGCCTGAACTTCGCCGAGTTCGAGACGGCGGTGCGCCACAAGCTACCGATAGTGGTGGTGGTGAACAACGACCAGGCCTGGGGGATGGTGAAGCACGAGCAGCAACTCCGCTGGGGCCAGGACCGGGTGGTGGGGACAGAGCTGGGAGTCGTGCACTACGAGCGAGCGGCGGAGGGCTTCGGAGTGTACGGCGAGTTGGTAGAGAAGCCGACGGAGGTGGCAGCAGCGCTGGAGCGGGCATTCGCCAGCGGCCGGCCCGCCTGCATCAACGTCATGGTGGACACGGAGCCCGCCTCTCCGGTGACCATCGCATCAGTCTTGTCAACGCAGTCCTAGTGAACACCCTGAGGGGGACGCGCGACGCTCGTGTCGATTTCGACGACGGTCGTGCGGTCGGCAGCCAGGGCGTCTTTGAGCGCACCCTCTAACCCCTCCTGTCCATCAAGGGACAGGCAACTTAGGCCGTAGGACTCGACTAGGCGCGGGAAGTCGGGGTTGACCAGGTCGACGGCATAGTGACGTCCCCCGTAGGCGCCGTCCTGCATGTCCTTGAGGATGCCGTAGGCGCTGTCGTTGAAGAGCAGCACCGTCACATTGATGCCGAACTGGGCGGCGGTCGCCAGCTCGGGGAGGGCATACTGGAAGCCGCCATCGCCGCAGAGGCAGATGACCTGACGGTCGGGGACAGCGATCTTGGCGCCGAGGGCGGCGGGGAAGCCGAAGCCGAGGGTGCCATAGCCCGGGTAGAGGAAGGTGCGGGGAGCGAAGACGGGGAAGGCGCCGGATGCCCAATAGGCGGGCTTGGTCTGGTCGCAGACGACGACGGCGTCGCGGTCAATAGCACCGCGGATCACCTCAAGAAGTCCCATCTCTGCGGGGGCGTTCGACTTCATCTCCGCCGCGATCTTGGCCCGGATATCGGAGACATTCCCGGCCCAGCAGGAGGCACGGGACAGCGGCGGCACTGAATCCAGAAGCTGCCTCAGAACGGCCCTGGCATCGCCGACGAGGCCAAGGGCGGCGGGGTAGTTCTTGCCGATCTCTCCCTCATCGATGTCGACATGGATCAAACGCTTGGGCAACGTGAGCGTCCAGGTCAGAGGTCTGAGTGGCGGGAAAGCGAGTGCCCACGGCAAGGAGCAGGTCGGATTTCGCAAGAAGGGCGGACACGGCGGCCTGAGCAGGACGGTACCCCAGGGCAAGAGGGTGATCGTAGGGGATAGCGCCGTTCCCCTGGACGGTGGTCACGACCGGCGCCTGCAGGGTCTCGGCGAGTCGCGCCAGCTCTTCCGCAGCGCCGGAGCGGATTACACCACCACCCGCCCATATGACGGGCGCACTGAGCCGCCGCGAGCATACGGGCTGCCTCAGTCCACCTTGTCGGCAGCAGCGGCAGGGCCGGGCACCGGGATTTCGCCGCTTGCCCAGGGGATGCTTTGCTCATCGGCAGTGGCGGCGAGGGTATCGGCGCATATCTCCACGTGGGTGGGACGGGGACGGCCTTCGGCCATCGCCAGGAACGCGTCGTGAATGACGGACGGGATGTCCTGAATGCGATCGACGCGGGCGTTCCATTTGGTGAGGGCACGAAAGAGGCCGAGTTGGTCCTTCGCTTCATGGAGGGAGCCTTTCCCCTTGTCCACCAGGTCGCTGGGTATCTGGGTCGTGATATTGAGGATGGGGACAGAGTCGCTGTAGGCAGTGCCCATAGCAGCGGCGGTGTTGGCGGCGCCGGGGCCGGTGGTGGTGATGCAAACGCCGGGGCGGCCGCTCGCGCGGGAGTAGCCGTCGGCGAGGTAGGCAGCGGATTGCTCATGGCGGACGGATATGTGGCGGAGCTCCGGGTGCTTGGAGAGGGCATCGTAGATGGGGAGGGCATGGACACCGATGAGACCGAAGACAACGTCGACGCCGTGGGCGATAAGGGTCCTGACTACTGCCTCGCCACCGGTGATCTCTGCCATTTGAAACCTCCCATCAAGCTCAGATATGCCGGACAAGGTCGGACAGGGAGCGCCGAGGTGTGATCGGTGGCTCTTCGCCCGGGTAGCCCAGGGGCAATAGGGCGACGGGAAGCTGATCGGGAGGAGAGCCGATGGCCGCTCGGACATCGTCCTTCCGGAAGGCGCCGACCCATACGGAGCCGAGGCCAAGGTCGGCGGCGGCAAGCTGGGCGTAGGCGCAGGCGATGGTGGCGTCCTGGATGCAGTAGAGGGTCTCACCGCGATGGCCGTACTTCTCGCCGGAGCGGGCGGGATCGGCGAGAAAGACGAGGATGACCGCCGCCTGGGCGACGGACTCCTGGTCGAGGGCAGCGCGGGCGAGGGCCCGCCGCACTTCAGGTGAGCGCACCGCCACTATCTGATAGCCCTGAAGGTTGCCGGCGGAGGGCGCCCTATTGGCAGCGTGAAGGACCTTGTTGAGCTTTTCGTCGTCCACCTCTTTACTCTGGTAGACGCGGATAGAATGTCTCTCCTCAATCAGCGTGGAATAGTCCACCATACCGTCCTCTCTAGTAGAAGGATGTTCGTCTCTCTAAGACCATACTAGCAGAAACCGTGGCTTTCAGGTGTCCGGTGGGAGAGTGCGAAGCGCGACTCCGCTATTGGGACGCCAAAGCGAAGGGCAGGCTGTAGAGCCGGCCCACTCCGACGAGAAGCGCGTCAGACACCCATTATGTGCTGTGCGTTCCCGCCCAGGATCAGGCCACGCTCGGAGTTGGAGAAGGACAACGCCTCGATGCGTTCGCGGTCGCGCAGGGGGTGGAACCAGGGCCAGTCGGAGCCGAAGAGAACGCGCTCGACGCCGATCCGTCTTATTATGTCAACGGCCTCTTCGTCCGAAAGCGCGGGCGGCTCGACGGCGCCACTGACAGCGCCGGAGCAATCGAAGAAGAGGTTGGGGTACTTGGACGCCATCGCCACAGACTCCTCAAAGTATCCCTGGCCGAGATGGGCCACGACCAGAGTGAGGCGAGGGAATGCCGCCAGCACGCGGGCGAAGGCGCGGGGACGCGAATAGTCGGAGGACTCGGGGTCCATGGGGAAGATGCCGCCATGGGAGATGATGGGCAGGCCCGTGGCTTCCGCTTCGGCGTAGGCGGGCCAGAGGTTGCGGTCGTCGGGGTTGAAGCGCTGGCTGGAGGGATGGAGCTTGATGCCACGGGCGCCTTCCTGCACTCGCTGCCTTATCTCAGCGACGGCGTCGTCGGCGCCCATCGAAGGGTCGAGGCTAATGAAGGGAATGAGGGAGGGATGGTCACGGGCGACCTGGCAGGTCCAAGCGTTGCGCCGCTTCATCCGCTCGATCATCTGGCGAGCCACTTCTTCGTAGGGCCCCTGGCCGGCGGCGAGGGCTGCCTCCCGCATATCGGCGACGGGGGTCATGTTCACCATCACCGCCTTGTCAATGCCGCCGACGGCCATCAGCCCAAGGAGTTCCTGGATGGTGCCGTCGCAACCGCTGAAGGCCAAGCCGCCGGTCGCCTGGCGGCCGATCTGAGAGGTGGGATAGGTATGAACATGAGCATCGATGACGGCAAGAGCAGACACCTGACTCTCCTTTCTTGGAGCAGCCCTCTCACGATAAGGGAAAGGCAGGGAAAGGTCAAAGACGGGCTTCGCCCTGAATCAGGATGCGCCCGACGAGGGTCATCCGAGAGGGACGGCGACACCCAGGGAAACGTCATTCGGGCAAGTACTGCTGAAGCCTAATTGTGTTTCCGATTATAGAAACACAGAGCAGGTACTTGTGAAAAGGGTCACTTTCCCATGAAGTGGACGCTTAACAAGCAGCTCTTTGTGCCGCTGGTGGCCATCTTCGTGACACTCATGGTAGGCGGCACGATCGTGGGGCTGAAGCTGGCGCATGCCAACGCGCGGGCCAATGTAGAGGACCGTCTAGAGAGCACGAGCGCCGCAATTAGGCTGCTGCTGGAACAGCAAGAGCGGGACCAACGAGGGATAACCAGATCCCTTGCTGACGTAGTCGAGACACACGCCCCGGTCGGCCAGCCGGAAACGTTGCCGGTTGACCGTTACTTCGCGCCGGCGATGACAGCCAACGACATCGACTCTATCCAACTGATGTCTGCCAGTGCCGTGCCGCTGATCGGGGTTGGGCCTCTTCCCAGTCTGGGAGCCCTCGACCTGAAGCTGGCCGGCAAGGCGAAGGCACTCTCCACGATCACGGGGTCGGGGGAATCCCTCTGGCTCCTCGGCATCGCCCCTCTGCAAGACGGGACAGGGGCGCCCACTAAGTTCATCGTCACGGGCAAACTTCTGGACCAGAGTTTTCTGGATAGCCTGGCCCGCGAAGTCGATGCCGGGCTGACCCTCACCGTAAACGACGTCTCCGTCCGCTCGTCGCTGGCTGATATCTACGTTGAGGAAGATCCATCTGCCGCGGCGAGCGATCTGGAAGAGGCGAAAGTAGAGGCAGACTACGGGGTGTTAACCACCGAACTGGCAACGGGCACAACCGGCTCGGTACAGATGTCAGTGCTGATGTCGACGGATGACATCATGGGACGCGTTCAGACTATTGCAATCAAGATCATCGCGATCATGCTGGCAGGCGGGCTGTGCGTTATGGCAGCGGTCTTCTTCGCCGCCAGGAGTGTGTCTTCTCCCATCAAACGACTGGCCCTCCGAGCCCAGAGCATCAGCGAAGGGAACTACGGGGAGACGATGGCGGAAAAGGGCGTGGAGGAGATCCGGACGCTGAAGCGAAGCTTCAACCAGATGAGCCTCGCGCTGCAAGAGAGCTACGAGCGACTTTCCCGACTTGCCAACACGGACAGTCTGACCGGCCTGTACAATCATCGCTACATACAGGAAATCCTGACACAAGAGATAGAACGAGCAAGAGAGCAGCACCAGCCAATAGCGGTGATCCTGGCGGACATCGACAATTTCAAGCTCTTCAACGCCACCTACGGACACGCGGCGGGGGACAAGGTGCTCAGGCTTGTCGCCGAGATCATCCAGGGCACGACCCGAAATGGGGAGATTGCCAGCAGATTCGGTGGAGACAAGTTCATGGTCGTAGCGCCGGGAATGAACCGGCGGCGCGGAGAAGCTACCGCTGAACGAATACGCAAGAGGCTCTCCGGGCAAGGGCTTCGCATGGAGAGGGGGCAACGGCTGCCCCTGCGGATAAGCATGGGCGTCGCCGTATACCCGCAAGACAGCACCAACAAGGAGGAGCTGCTCGCCTATGCCGACGCCTCCCTTTTCGAGTCGAAGCGGGCAGGCGGCGACAAGGTAACGCTGGCCAACCGAAGACCGGGCCAGCTCTCCATCTATCAGGCCACCACGCTGGGGGTGCTCGACGGACTGGTGCAGGTGGTCGACAAGAAAGACCGCTACACGAAGTCACACAGCGAGGAGAACGCAGAGTACGCGATGATGCTGGGGCAAGCGCTGGGGCTCTCCGAGAACACGCAGAGCGCCTTGCGCATCGCGGGGCTCCTGCACGACATCGGCAAGATCGGGATACCAGACGGCATTCTCAAGAAACCGGGACCTCTCACGACGGAGGAGCGCCACGTCGTGGAGCAGCACGTCGTCCTGAGCGGCCTCATTATCCAGGGTGTTCCCCACGCCGAGGACGTAGCGGACGCGGTGGTCAACCACCACGAGCGATGGGACGGTAACGGATATCCCCGCGGGCTCAAGGGTGAGGCGATACCGCTGCTGGGCCGGATCATGGCGGTTGTGGACGCCTACTCCGCCATAACGTCAGACCGGCCATTCCGAAAGGGGCAGAGCCATCGGATAGCGGTGGCAGAGCTGCGCAAGAACGCCGGCACCCAGTTCGATCCCCAGCTTGTGGAAACGTTCATCGGGGTGCTCGAGTCACAGCAGAAGGAAGCGGCAGCCTAGTCTAGGCCGGTCCTCCCCATCTTCTCGCTTTCCCTGAACCCGCATTCCCCCACCCATAGCGCTCTGCTAGACTCCCTGAAGAAGACGACGCCCAAACCCTAGACACCTTCTATGGAGGAGGCCAGATCATGATCGGCATGTCGTTGGCAGAACTGGCGAGGCTTCGGAGCGGCAGGCGGCGCCGCGCCTCGAGTTGGGACAAGAGCGGCGGCAACGCCGATATGATTATTCTGAGGGGCAGCGAGACTGCCCGCATCTGCGACATCGAGGGCGCCGGGATCATCCGTCACATCTGGTGCACCATGGCCGCCCCCAACAATCCGCTGAGCGCGCGCACAACGTTGCTGCGAATGTATTGGGACGGGTCGGCAACGCCCTGCGTGGAGGCGCCGATCGGGGATTTCTTCGGCATCGGGCACGGCATCGTCAAGAACTTCTGGTCGTCAGCCGCTCAGCATGGGGCCACAGGACGGCCGCGGCTTCAACTGCTTCTTCCCCATGCCCTTCGCCAGCGGCGCCCGCATCGAGGTGACGAACGAGGCAGAGACGGGGATGATCTTCTTCTACTACGTTGACTACGAGGAGCACGACCGGCTGGAAGAGGGATTGGGCCGCTTCCACGCCCAGTGGCGGCGGGAGAATCCGACGCAGGGCTGGGGAGAGGGACGGTTCGATGACAACCCGGCGGCCGGCGATTTCGGAGAGCTGCGCAGGAAGATGTGGACGACGCCCAACCTCGACGGGAAGGGCAACTACGTTATCCTGGAGGCGGAAGGCAAGGGACACTACGTCGGCTGCAATCTGAACGTCGACTGCTTCTCGCGTCAGATGAACGACTGGTACGGCGAGGGCGACGACATGATCTTCATCGACGGCGACGTCTGGCCGCCGACGCTGCACGGGACAGGCACGGAGGACTATTTCAACACAGCCTTCTGCCCGCAGCAGGAGTTCTGCACGCCTTACTACGGCGTCACGGTCTACAGCGGCACGCCGGACTGGCTGTGGAAGGGGAAGAACTCGCTCTACCGCTTCCACATCGAGGACCCGGTTATGTTCGAGAAGTCGATCAGGGTGACCATCGAGCACGGGCACGCCAACAAGCTGAGCAACGACTACTCCAGCACCGCCTACTGGTACCAAACGGAGCCTCACGCGCCGTTCCCATCGATGCTGCCGGTGGCGGAGCGGCTGCCTCATCCCGACGCTGAGTAGACACCACCCCATCCACTCGCCGGGCAGAAGGGGGAGTCCGAGAGGGGGGATCCCCCTCTGGGCGGGCGGGCGGGTCCCTTCGCGGGGGCGGGGCACCGGGGCGAGGGCGCGGGAGGGAGCAGAGCGCGGAAACCACGCCTTTCTCCAATCCGAACGCGGCATGGCATGCCGACAGAAGCATCACAACGAAGGGCATCTTGACGGATGGCTGGACAGCTACTGACGTTGGCCTGGGGCTCACGCATCGGGTAACATGGGGAAGCGGAAGATACTAGAGGGATGGAACCAGCAATGACTCGGCAGAGATGGCTTTTCACGGCGGTACTAGGACTAACGATAGCGCTGGCGGCAGGTTGCTCTTCGGGATCGGACAGCGAGGAGGCGATCCAGATAGCGACCGCGACGCGGCCGGCAGCTTCATCCCCTACCGCGAGACCGACTCTCCGAGCGACAGCATCGGTTGAACCGGTCGGCACAGCGACCCCTTCCCCATCTACTTTGGAGCCTTCACCCATCCCTCCCATCGAAACGCCAGCCGGCGCGCCGCCGGTGGAGACGCCGGTGGCCGCGCCTCAGGTGCAGTTGTCGCCGGATGTGATCGGGCAAGGAGAGGCCAGCATGGTACGCCTCTGGGGATACATGGCCCCCAGCGCGATGGCGGTCTTCAACGAGCGGCGCTACCCCCTGGTGGCCGACGGCGAGTTCTTCTGGGGGATACTGGCGGCAGGCGTCGACCAACCGGCGGGCGACTATCCGGTAGTCATTCAGTTGTACCAGGCAAACGGGACACTGCTGGGAGAGCTGCAGACCCAGATCGGCGTGGTGGCGATGGACTATCCGGTGGAGAACATCGACCTACCGCCGGAGAGCACAGCCCTCCTGACGCCGGAGCTGGCCCAGGAAGAGGCAAACATACGAGCCATACCTTTGCCCTGTTCACAGCGCAGAAGCTCTGGGCAGGCGTCTTCATCTACCCTGTCGATGCCATCATCGTCAGCCCGTACGGGATTGGGCGAAGCTATAACGGGGGGCCGGTAAGCAGCCATCACGGCGGCGTCGACCTGGCAGCGGAAGAGGGCGTGCCGGTGGTGGCGTCGAACAGCGGCCGCGTAGCCTACGCCGGGCCGGCGCCGATACGGGGGAACAGCGTGATCATCGACCACGGGGCGGGCGTGTTCAGCGGCTACCATCACCTCTCGGCGATCGCGGTGCAGGCGGGACAGATGGTGAACAAGGGCGACCTAGTAGGAAATGCGGGCAGCACCGGCATGGTCACGGGGCCGCACCTTCACTGGGAGGTCATCGTGCGCGGGGTAGAGATCGACCCGATCCCCTGGACGCTGGAGGAAAAGGGGCCCTAGCCGGAGAGGCCGGGCATTAGCCGCCTAACTCGCCCAGCTCGTAGAGGACGGCAGCGACGGCAGCGATCCCCGCCGTCTCAGAGCGCAGGATGCGCCGCCCCAACGAGACGACCCGCACTCCCCGCGAACGAGCGCTCTCCACTTCTTTCTCCGTGAAGCCACCCTCGGGGCCGATGAAGAGGCTCACAATCGGTCGCTCCGTCGCTTTCAGGGACTCCATCTCCTGTCGCAGCACCGTGCGCAGGCCGAGGGAGCGCTCCTCCTCCCAGGGAAGCAGGCAGAGGCCGGCCGCAGAGGCGAGGGCATCGTCGAACTCGGTGACGGGCGCGACCACAGGGAGCCGAGAGCGGCCGCACTGCTCCGCCGCCTCGGTGACGATGCGCTGCCAGCGCTCGCCGCGGGCCGAGGCGCCGGAATGAGGACGGACGACGCTGCGCTCAACGATGAGGGGCACGAACCGCGTCACCCCCAGCTCTGTCCCCTTCTCAAGCACCCAGTCGAAGCGGTCGCCCTTGATCACCGACTGATAGAGCACGACGTCGACGGGCGGCTCGGGCAGGCTGGGCCGGCGCTCCCGGACGCGGGCGCGAACAGACGCCCCATCCACGTCTTCCAGCACCGCCTCGTATTCGTAGCCGCGGCCGTCGAGGAGGACGACGATGTCTCCCTTGCGCATGCGGAGGACGGAGCGGAGGCGACGGGAGAGAGGGCCGTCCAGCTCGACTTCCGCCGCCGTGAGGGTCTCAGGGGAGACGAAGAACCTGTTCATCTGTCACGCCTCGAATACGATCGTCCGCCACTCGCCGCCGGTCATCACGTCGATGATAGCAGCGCCGGCCTCTTCCAGGGCATCGCGGCAACTCTGGAACCGTTCCTCGATGATACCACCGGCAATGCCGACACCGCCCTTCTTGAGGGTCTCCACCAGGGGGCGCGCCATCTCGATTATGGTGGAGGCGTTGATGTTCGCCACAACAATATCGAAGGCGGCCTGGTAAGGGGTCGCGAGAGGCCAGTATTCGGCCAGGCTACCCAGGGTCACCCGCACGCGGTCGTTGACGGCGTTGGCCTCGACGTTGTGGTGAGCGACGGACGTGGCCAAGGCATCGATATCGAGGGCGAGGACATGCCCGGCACCCAGTTCGGCGGCGGCGATGGCGAGTATGCCGGAGCCGGTACCGAGGTCGAGCAGATGACAGCCGGCGAAGACGTATTTCTCCAGGGCAAGGAGGCACATGTGGGTGGTCGCGTGCTGGCCGGTGCCGAAGGCCATGCCGGGGTCGATGTTGATGACAACGTCGCCGGGCTGAGGATGGTACTCCCGCCAGCGGGGGCGGACGACGAGCCGTTTCCCTATCCGCTCGACGTGGAAGTGCTGCTTCCAGGACTCGGCCCAGTCCTCCTCGCGGACCCAGCGGCCACGCAGCGGGGGAAGAGGGACCGAGAGGGTGAGATGGGAGAGGTCGCGGCGCAGGGCACGTCTTTGGGAGGGGAGATGATCGCCTTGGCGCAGGTAGACCTTGACGAGGGCGGGGCGGTCGGTGTCAATCGAGACGCTGTCGCCGTGGGAGAGGAGGGGCTCTTCGATAGCGACGCCGGTCGGCGCGTAGCGGCGCAGGACGTCGGCGACGGCTTCCACGTCGCCGGGGGCCGCGGGTACAGCTATTTCCAGCCAGTCCAATGAATCAGTCCTCGCGAGAATCGAGGGGTTACGGGAAGGTACTGAGCCCCAGCGGCTATTCTATCAGCCGAGACCCTTCTTGATCTTGTCGATGATCCGCTTGCCGTCCTTGCCGGCGCCGTCCTCGCCCAGAGACTCCTTCAACTGAGCCAGGAGGCGCTTCTGCTCCTCGTTCAGGCGGGTGGGAGTGACAACGCGCACTCTGACGATCATGTCGCCGCGACCACCGCCGCGGATGTGGGGGACGCCCTGCTTCTTGAGCACGAAGAGGTGGTCATTCTGCGTACCGGCGGGTATCTTCAGCGGGCGGTCGCCGTCCAGAGTGGGGATGCGCACCTCTTCGCCCAGAGCCGCCTCGGCGAAATTGACGTCGAGGGTGTAGATGATGACATCGCCATCCCTCTGGAAGAGCGGGTGTTCACGGACGGAGAAGGCGACGTAGAGGTTGCCACGGGCGCCGCCATAGCCGCCCATTTCCCCTTCGCCGGTTAGGCGCATCTGGGAGCCGCTGTCGACGCCGGCGGGTATCTTGATCTGGAGCTTGCGTACCTTCTTCTCGCGGCCGCTGCCCCGGCAGTGACGGCAGGGATGGGCGATCACGCGGCCCTCGCCACGACAGCGGTCGCAGGTGGCGACGTTGATGAACTGGCCGAAGATGCTGCGCTGGGCGCGACGCACCTCGCCGCTGCCGCCGCAGGCGGGGCACTTCTCAGGCTCGGTGCCGGGCTCGGCGCGCAGCCCCTTGCAGACGGAACAGGGCTCGTGGCGGGGTATCTCGATCTCCTTCTCGCAGCCGAAGACCGCCTCCTCGAACGTGAGGGCGAGATCGAGGCGCAGGTCGGGGCCGCGCTGCGGCCGGCGACTCTGGCGGGCGGCCGTGCCGCCGAAGAAGGCGTCGAAGATGTCGCCGAAGCCGCCGAGATCGAAGCCGTCGAAGCCGCGGGCGAAGGAGCTGTCCATACCGGCATGGCCATAGCGATCATAGACCGAGCGCTTCTGGGGATCGGAGAGCACCTCGTAAGCCTCGTTGATCTCCTTGAAGCGATCCTCAGCGCCGGGATCGCGGTTGCGGTCGGGGTGGTGCTTCATCGCCAGACGGCGGAAGGCTTTCTTTATCTCTTCGGGGCTGGCGTCGCGAGAGACGCCGAGAAGGTCGTAGTAGTCAGTCTTAGTAGTCATACCGATAGTGATTGCATTCCCATCCGCTAAAGCAAGCCGATATCCAGATACAGCCGATCACCTAATCATACCAGATTGGGGCGGCTCTTTTCACGCTGGACGGCCGCGTTTTGTCACCGTTTCGGCGGTTACCTGATCGGGCAGGCGGTAGCCGCGGAAGCAGAGGTAGGCCGCCAGACAGAGCAGCCCGGCCACAGGGCCGACGAGCCGGATGCCCAATGGGTTATCGGCGGTGCTGCCGGCGATGAGCAGGAGGGCGAGGATGGGAGGATAGAGGGCGGAGGCCATCTTCTCCAGGGTGGCCTGGGTGCCGTAGTACATCGCCTCGCGGCGCTCGCCCGTCTCCAGCTCGTCGTAGTCGATGATGTCGGCCATGATGGCGTTGGGAAAGGCGTTCATAGCGGTCATAGGGATGCCGATGAAGGCGACGAAGAAGAAGGACTGGAGGACTCTGCCAATGCCGGGCAGGAAGCCCATGAAGAAGAGCCAGGGCAGGTAGAAGCCGGCGATGAGCATGGCCCAGCGGTAGGCCCAAGCCTTGCTCCGGCGCACAGCGAGGCGATACATGGGGAAAAGGGCGAGGGCGAGGAAGCCGATGCTGGTGGCGGTGAGAGCGGCCACGGTCCTGCCCTCTTGTTCGACGTTGAGGACGGCGTCGGCGAAGAAGGGGAGCATGCCGGTCATCATCGATATGCCGGCGTTGAAGAGGACGAAGGTAGGAAGAAAGAAGAGGAACTGGTCATTGGTAAGGGTCGTGCGGAAGGCGCGCACGAGGTCGATCTTTGCCGGCGGCTGCTCGACGCGGACGTGGCGCCAGGCGCCGCCAAGGGCGACGTAGCGGGAGAGGAGGCCGGTGACCCCCATTATGAGGCCCATCTGCCAGTAGCCCAGGCTGTCGATGATGAGGCCGCTGGCCACCATGCCGATGCCTGCCCCGACAGCGCCAAAAGCCACCTGCCAGACGACGATGCCGACTCGGTCTTTGCTGGTGGCAGCGATCTCGGGCAGGAGGGACTCGAAGGGGCCGCCGGAGAGGGTGCTGAAGAGATGGAAGCTCTCCAGCATAACGAAGAAGTAGGCGGCGTTGCGAATCGACTCGTGGTTGTCGGGCGGCGTCCAGAGAAGGAAGAAGAAGAAGGCATAGAACGGCGTAGCGGTGACGACGAAGGGGATGCGGCGTCCCCAACGGGAGCTGGTGCGGTCGCTCCAGTAGCCGATGAGGGGGTCGTCGAGGGCTTCGATCATGCGGGCGACGAACATGAGGATGCCGATGGTGAGACGGGGGACAAGGGTCGGGATGTCGGCGTCGGACGGCGGGGCGAAGAAGTAGATGAGCCAGAGGTCTTTGCTGCGGGAGATGACGTTGCCGCCGAGGGAGCCGGAGGCGTAGAGGAGCTTGTTGGGCCAGGGTAGCTCTCGCTTCATGCCGTGCTGTCAGGGCAATCCTTTGCTATCTGTCGCGTCAGGGAGATGATAGCACGGATGGAGGCAGCGCGGGGTCGGACTGGCCGAATTGTGAGTAACGCGGGGAACGTTGTGCCGGGACGAATCCTGAGGTGCTGCGCGAGTCTGCCCGGTGATAGATGGCCGCTGGCTGAGGTTGTCCGATAATGCCTACGAAAGGGGCTGCTGTACGCACGCCTTCTAGCTCCGCGACTGCGAAGGCGGGCAACGCGGCGACTCGCCATGATCGAAAAGGAACCGAGCGAGGTCACGGAAGCCGGGAGCGATGTTTGGTCTGAGATCAGCGCAAGGGCGAGCCAAGGTAGCGATCCTGGTGCTGCTGGTGCTCCTGGTCAGCTTGGCAGCGCTCGCGACCTGGCACGCCAGAAGGACCGGGACCACGAGGGGCTCGAGCAAAGAGCACCGTGATCGCCCGCCTGGAAGATGCCGGGCGCAATTCTTCCGCGGCGCCGACCCTATGACGCCGCAGTATTCGCGGAAGACGCTGCCCCGTTCATCGACTCCTACCGCCAAGCACAGGAGTGGAGACAAGAGCCTGGCGAAGGCTCGCTCCACGCTGGCGCCATCGGCGAGACCGACCAGATCGCCGCCCTCGACAGCTTTGCCGAGCAGATGGACCAAGTGCGGCAAGAGGTGGACAGTCCTCGCTTCGCCGCCACCGCCGACCGGCCCACCAGGGTGGAACTGGGCCTGCAATACTACCCGCAGATGTGGCACAAGATCGAGGCGATGATGGGAGACTAGTGCGTCTCAGTGAGCAGCAGGCGGCGCTGGTGGCGGAGGGCGCGGCGCGAGCGAGCTCAGAGACCACTCTCAACTGCATCGGGCTTAGCGCCTTTGCCATCCTGGGAGGCGCCGCTACGCTCATAGTGCTTGTCGTGTCGATCGTGCGGCCCCTCGCCTCGCTTCGGTAAGTGCCAGGGCCGTCGCGTCAGGGAATCTGGAAGCAAGGGCAAAGGTGGCCGGCCCAGAGGAAGTGGCATCGCTGGCCCACGACTTCAACGAGATGACGGACGCGCTGGTTGAGAGATCGGCGCAGCTTCAGGAATCAGAGCAGCACTTCCGCTACGTCCTCGACGTATCCCGCGACTTCATATACAAGAGCAACCTTCAAACCGGCACCTACGACTATGTCAGCCCATCCGTGCTTGAGCTAACCGGATTTACCCCCGAAGAGGTCGTTGCCATGGGCCTTGGAGGAGTTGCTGAAAGAATCCATCCCGAAGATGGCAAACGGCTGACAGGGGAGATAAAAAACCTGACGAAGGATTGGGACGAAGGCCAAAGGAGCGCGATATCCGTATACCGCTCGAAACGCAAGGACGGAGAATACCGCTGGTTCAGCGACAACAGCGTGTTCGTTCGCTACTCAAATGAACAACCTGCCACCATGATCGGGGCGATTCGAGACATCACTGCCCAGAAGCAGGCGGAGGAGGCGTTGCGCGAGAGCGAACACGATCTGAAAGAGCGGGCCAAGGAGCTGAATTGCCTTTATGGAATCTCGAATCTGGTTCAGAGGCCGGACATTTCGCTGGAAGAGATACTCCAAGGGACGGCCAACCTCATCCCCCCCGCTTGGCAGTATCCGGAGATTACCTGCGCACGAATCGTCCTAGGCGGTCAAGAGTATCTGTCGGGGAGTTTCAGAGAAACGGCCTGGAGGCAAACCAGCGACATCATCGTCAACGGCGAGCGGATTGGCGCCGTGGAGGTCTGCTACCTGGAGGAGAAGCCGGAAAGCGATGAGGGCCCCTTCCTGACGGAAGAAAGGAGCCTTGTCAATGCCATCGCCGAGCGATTGGGACGGGTCATCGAGCGCAGACAGGTGGAGCAGACGCTACGGGAAGCGAGGCAAGGTACAAGGCGCTGTTCGCAGGCGCCCCAGACGGAATGCTCGTGGCCGACCTGCAAACGAAGCAATTCCGCCATGCCAACCCCGCGATGTGCAGGATGTTCGGATACACTGAAGAGGAGTTCTTGCGGCTGGGCATGGCGGACATTCACCCAGAGGAGTCCTGAGTTACGTGCTGGCCGAGTTCGAGGCCCAAGCGCGGGGTGAAAAGCCGTTGGCAGCTGACATTCCATGCCAGCGCAGAGACGGCAGCCTATTCTACGCTGACGTCAACGCCATTCTGATGGCCTTAGACGGCCGTAGGTGCATCGTGGGCTTTTCACCGACATCACCGAGCGCAAGGCGGCAGCGGAGGCCCTACGGGAGCAGGCACGCCGCGATCCGCTAACCGGGGTCCTCAATCATGGGGGCATTGTGGACGAGATGCGCAGTCTGATCTCCGATGGAGAACAGGCTGCTGTATGGGCCGTGGCCATGATCGATGTCAACGGCCTGAAGGTCACAAACGACACCTACGGCCACCAGGTGGGCGACGCCCTGCTTGTGGCCGTGGCCGACGCCCTATCAAGAGACGACGCGGTAGTGGGACGATACGGGGGAGATGAGTTCGTGGCAATCCTGCCGAGCGCCGACAGGAATGCCGCTGAGTACTACCGCAACCAAGTGATGGACGCGTTGGCAAAGACCACCGTCAGCGACCCGGAAACAGGAGCGACAATATCAGTTGGGGCCAGCATAGGACTCGCCATGTACCCTGAAGACGGCAGGACCATCGCCGACCTCATCAAGTTCTCGGACGCCGCGATGTACGCCACAAAGCGGCAGCGGCCGTTCAGGCGTCCAAGCCCCCGCAAACCCCGAATCGACCGCAAGGCAGCGTAGCCGCGGCACCACATAGGCCCAGATAGAAACGGGAGACCGTTTTCCGTTCGCCTCACGCCCGGCGGTTACTGAATCTGCGGCAAGTCCGTCAGGGAAACGATACAGTGTCGGGGTTGAAGGCGCTGAGGAACACTCTCTCGGCGCCCTAGCTCCTCTGATTAACCATCCCTCTTTCTCGGCTGATCCATTTCACAAAACGGGCCGCCACAGAGTCTTACTAAGTGGTGAGGGATAACGCGCCAGAAGAGGAGGCGATATGTCAGTGCCGGACGAGGAGACCCAGGACTCTTCTGAAGGCGCGAAAGCAACTGCTACAATGGGCGCGGCAGAGAAAGCCGACGGGATGGAGGCGAACGCCGTCTACCAGCAGGAGGGAACTTGGCAGCCCCGACTTTTGAAAGCCTGATAGACCGCTATCAACGGGAGATAATGAGTTACGCAGTGCGCAGCCTCCGCGACTCCCAGGCCGCCCAGGACGCTTTCCAGGAGACTTTTCTGCGCGCTTTTCGCGCCTATCCTCGACTCCCTGAGACGGCCAACCGGAGAGCGTGGCTGTATCGGATAGCCTCGAACGTGTGCCATGACGCCCGGCGCCGGCGCGCTCGCCAACCGTTACCGCTGGATGAGGCGCTGGTGTACGGGGACAGTCCGGAGGAGGGCGCCCACGAGCTGGCCCTCGCCGTCAGATCGTTTGTGGACTCGCTGCCCCGGCGTCAGCGCGAGGCCGTGCTGCTGCGCAAGTTCCAGGGAATGGGCTATGACGAGATAGCGCTGGTGTTGGGCTGCTCGATGGATTCGGCCAGGGCGAACGTCTACCAGGGGTTGCGCCGGATTAGGGCGCACTTCGCGGAGGTGACATCATGACCAGAGAGTGCCTAACGGAAAAGGATTTAGTGGCCCTGCTGGCGGGGGACTCCTCCCCGGAAGAATGGCGGGAACACATCGCTTCTTGCCCTGCCTGCCACATCCTGTGGTCAAAGCATGCGCGGCTGCTGGTGGCCCTGGACGCGGCCGCCAAAGAGGTGGCACTGGACAAGGTCGTTAGTGCGGCGCGCGCGAGGCTCGAAGAGGCGCTTAGTCTGGCGGCCAAACCTGTAGCCAGCTACGGTGTGTGGAGTCGTTCACCCGTGGGACGGCTTTTCATGGCCGTCTCGGAAAGGGGACTCTGCGCCATCTCGTTCCCCAGCACGGAACAGGACTTCGTGGGACGCTTGCAGAGACGGGGCTTTCGACCGCTGAGGGCAGGTGAGGATGTCAAAGGCGCTACATCGCAACTGCGGGAGTATTTCGCCGGGCGGCGAAAGCGCTTCGACATGGTCGTGGATCTTACCGGACAGACTCGATTCCAGCGGCTGGTGCTAGAAACGACGGCAGAGGTACCGGCCGGGCAGGTGGTGAGCTACGGCGAGATCGCGCGGCGCATCGGCAAGCCGAGAGCGTCGCGGGCCGTGGGCGCTGCCTTGGGCCAGAATCCTATCCCCATTGTCGTGCCCTGTCATCGTGTCATCGGCAGCGACGGCGGGCTCCACGGGTACGGCGGCGGGCTGGACGTGAAGGAGAAGCTGCTGAGGCTGGAGGGAGCGCCCATCTAGCTGCGCTCGGTCACGATCCACGCTGGGCATCCACGGCAGGCCCGATGCCCGCACCGCGGACAATTGTTATACCTCGCGGAACTCGCCTTCGACGGTGCCTTCTTCCGGTGGCGCGGACGGCTCGCCGCCCTCAGGACCCTCAGCGCCGGGCGCCATCTCCGGCCCGCCTTGGCCGTAGGCGGCAGCGCCGATCTTCTGCATCGACTCCGATAGCTCATTCATCGCGCTGCGTATCTGGTCGATGCCGCCGGACTGGAGGGCGCTGCGCAGGGCCGCGACCTTGCCCTCGACCTCGCTCCTGAGGTCGGCGGGGACTTTGTCGGCCTGGTCGCGGAGGATCTTCTCGGCGGTGTAGGCCATGCTGTCGGCCATGTTGCGCGTCTCGATCTCGTCGCGGCGGCGGCGGTCCTCTTCGGCGTGGAGCTCGGCCTCTTTCTGGTAGCGCTCGACTTCGTCCTTGCTGAGGCCGGAGCCGGCGGTGATGGTGATCTTCTGCTCCTTGCCGGTCGCCTTGTCGCGGGCGGAGACGTTGAGGATGCCGTTGGCGTCGATATCGAAGGTGACGTCGATCTGAGGGATGCCGCGCGCCGAGGGCAGGATGCCGTCGAGCATGAAGCGACCCAGCGATTTGTTGTCGCCGGCCATGGCGCGCTCGCCCTGAAGGACGTGGATCTCGACGCTGGGCTGGTTGTCGGCGGCCGTGCTGAAGGTCTGGCTCTTGCTGCTGGGGATCGTCGTGTTCCGCTGGATGAGCGGGGTCATGACGCCGCCCAGCGTCTCGATGCCGAGCGTGAGGGGGGTGACGTCGAGGAGGAGGACGTCGTGGACCTCGCCCTTGAGGACGCCGGCCTGGATGGCGGCGCCGACGGCAACGACCTCATCGGGGTTGACGCCCTTGTGGGCCTCCTTGCCGAAGAACTGGCGGACGGTCTCCTGGACAAGGGGCATGCGCGTCTGACCGCCGACGAGCACCACCTCGTCGACCTGAGCGGCGGTGACACCGGCGTCGGAGAGGGCCTGGTTGCAGGGGCCGAGGGTGCTCTCGACGAGTTCGTGCACCAGTTGCTCCAGCTTGGCGCGGGAGAGGGTGATGTTCATGTGCTTGGGGCCGGCGGCGTCGGCGGTGATGAAGGGCAGGTTGATCTCAGTCTGCATGACGGAGGACAGCTCGCACTTGCCCTTCTCCGCCGCTTCCTTGAGGCGCTGGAGGGCCATGCGGTCCTGCTTGAGGTCGATGCCCTGGTCACGCTTGAACTCGTCGCAGAGCCAGTCGATGACGCGCTGGTCGAAGTCGTCGCCGCCGAGGTGGGTGTTGCCGCTGGTGGACTTCACCTGGAAGGTGCCTTCACCCAACTCGAGGATAGAGATGTCGAAGGTGCCGCCACCCAGGTCGTAGACGGCTATCGTCTCCTCCGCCTTCTTGTCGAGGCCGTAGGCGAGGGAGGCAGCCGTGGGCTCGTTGATGATGCGCAGGACTTCGAGGCCGGCGATCTTGCCGGCGTCCTTGGTCGCCGAGCGCTGGCTGTCGTTGAAGTAGGCGGGGACGGTGATGACCGCCTCGGTGACGGGCTCGCCCAGATAGGCCTCGGCGTCCGACTTCAGCTTCTGGAGGATCATGGCGGAGATCTCGGCGGGGGAGTAGTCGCGGCCACCCATCGTCACGTGGGCGTCGCCGTTGGGGGAGCTTGCGATTTTGTAGGAGAGGAGGGTCTTGTCGCGCTCGACCTCGGGGTCGTCGAAGCGGCGGCCCATGAGGCGCTTGATGGAGTAGACGGTGTTATCGGGGTTGGTGATGGCCTGGCGCTTGGCAACGGTGCCGACGAGGCGCTCGCCCGACTTGCTGACGGCGACGACGGAGGGGGTGGTGCGCCCGCCTTCGGTGTTGGGGATGACGGTGGGCTCGCCGCCCTCGATGACGGCGACGCAGCTATTGGTGGTTCCGAGGTCGATTCCTATTACTTTCGCCATGGTAGTCTCCTCCGCTTAAGGCGATATGTTTGATTAGATGATAGCTTGTTTCTCAGCTAGAGATCGCTTGCCGTCTATCTGCTAGACGACGATGGATTTTCCCACCCTGCCCACCCAGGGATGTATCCCTGCTCTTGGGGGCGCATCCCCGGAGCCCCTGTGGCGGGGCGACCCCCTCTGGTTAGTGTCAATAGCCTAGAGAGGATTCGCCCCCTCCCAGGCCTGTTGTACGACTTTGCGTATGGCCTCTACAACCGTCCGATCTTCCATCAGGCTGATCGCGAAGCCCTTGACGCCCGCGTCTTTGATCGAGGGGCCAAGATGATAGCACTCCGCATCAGCGAGAATAAACCGATCGTGCAGTAAGGTAGAGTCGCCTCGTGCCTCGACGTTATGACCTTCACCGCGGAACTTTTGCAGTTCTAGAGTAAAGTCATTCGGCAGTATTACGCGTAAGAATGCGCACCTGAACCTTTGGATCAACGTTCGAAAGCAGTCGAAATAGGTCGCTGTCCACATAGGGGTCAGCAAGCGAGTAACGTAGCGTGTGCCTTCTTGATGATGTCACGGATCTTGACGTAGGCCTCGTGCTCATGGGCGGGTGGTACAAAGATCTCCTTGACGCCACTAGTGATGTCCCAGGGCTTCATACCCACACCCTCCCAAGGAAAGATGTCAAAGCCCGCCATTCGGAGCTTGAAGTCGACATCCATCATCGTCTTGACTAAGCCCGGAAAGTACTCAATGAAACGCTTGTACGCATCGTGAGTGGGCTGATTCGCGAAGCATGTCTCCGCGCTGCCTTGCGTCTGAACGGGCCTCAGCGAAATACAGGTCAGTGGCATCCCCCACCCAACACGTTGCACGTGGGAAACGGTTGGAAGCCCAGTCTCTCAAGCACCCCTTCAGGCTGGAGATCGCTGGAGTAGGTCCGGAAGCGCGGATCTGCGTGAATCACAAAATGCGCCTCATTTTGCGGTGTCTTCAGGTAGGCCAGCCGGAAGCGAATTTGGCCGCTCTCTACTTCCTCAGAAACGGGCTCATTGCTCAATCCCGTATGTCCGTCTCGCTGTCCATACTGTCCGTAACCCATAGCGCCCAGCTAACCGCCTCCAGATTCGGATTCTCTTCTCTTGGCCGCGGCCGACGACGACGGCGGCGGGTCGGATGACGCGGTCGCCGAGCATGTAGCCCTTCTGGACTTCGGAGATTATCTTGTTCTCCTCGCCCTCACCGGTCATGACGGCTTCGTGGAAACGGGGGTCGAACTCCTGGCCCTCGGTATTGATCTGCTTGACACCGCTCGCCTCGAGGACGGCCTGGAGCTTGCGGTAGATCAGCCATATGCCGTCGATCCAGGTGAGGCCGGCGAGATGGCTATCGACGCTGGTGAGGGCGCGCTCCAGGTCATCGAGGGTGGGCAGGATGTTGATGACGAGGGCGGCGTTGGCCAGCCGTCCCAACTCTTCCCGTTCCTGCTCGGTGCGGCGCTTGTAGTTCTGGAAGTCGGCGGCGGCCCGCTGCCAGTTGGCGAGGTAGGCCTCGGCCTTCTTCTTCTCTTCTTCGAGGCCGGCCTTCAGAGCCTCGATGTCTTTGGCTTCAGCGGCGGGTTTCGCCGATTCGGCGCTTTTCTTTCCTCCGGCGGAGCTGCGGTGGTCCAGGATCGACGGCCGCTCTCCCTCTTGTTCTTGTTCGGACATCCTTTCCTCTAGCTTCTCCTCCTAATTCCAACTAGCACAACTGGGCCACCCGCTCCCCCATCAGGGAGGAGAGGTAGCGAAGGGTCGGGATCACGCGCCAGTAGCGCATGCGGGTGGGACCGACGACGGCAAGGGCGCCGGTGGCGGTGCTGGGGATGCCGTAGCGGGTGAGGACGACGCTGCAGCGGCGCATTGTGTCGCCGTGGTTCTCGCCGCCGATGACTACGCCCACACCCTCGCCGGGGAGGCTCTCGAAGGGGATCGCCTTGGGGAGATTCCCTTCTTCAAGTGCGGCCATCATCTCCATAGCGATATCCATCTGCGAGAACTCGGGCTGGTTGAACATATGAAGCATGCCGCCGAGATAGGCTTCCTCAAACAGCGACTGCTCCTCGATTGCCATGATCTCGGCCACGAACTCAGCCAGCCGCCGCTCCAGAGACGATAGAGATGCCGTCTCGTCGGCTTTCACTTGGGCCAGGTTGAAGCCACCGTAGGCGTCGCTCAAACGGCCGGCAAGGGCGACAAGCTGCTCCTGGTCGATGGGGTCGGAGAAGGTTATGACCCGCCGCCTGACCTGGGCCCCCAGGAAGACGACTATCAGGAGGGCCCGCTTCTGGTCGAGAGAGACCATCTCCACGTGCTGGAGGCGGCACTGGGGCGCGCGGGGGACAGTGGCAACGACAGCGTTGTGTACGCTTTCGGCAAGGACGATCGCCGCTAAGCGCACCCACTCCTCTAGAGAGTCCGGCCGCCTGTCAGCCGCACGCTCGACGCGGTGGAAGCGCTGGCGGATGGACTGCTTCTCGTCCGGCGGCAGGTCATCCTCTTCCATCAGGCTCTCGACGTAGTAGCGATAGCCTTTGTCGGAGGGGATGCGGCCGGCTGAGGTATGGGGATGGGTGATGTAGCCTTCTTCCTCCAAGCGCACCATCTCGTTGCGGACGGTGGCTGCTGAGAACGGCAAGCTGTACTTGCGGACTATGGTCTCGGACCCGACCGGCAGGGCGGTATCCACGTATTCACCGATGATGTGGACGAGTATCTGGGATGTTCTTTCCGTCAACATAGCCATACTGTCCTAAACGCGGTAAAGCATGGGTTGTCACAACCTCTGCGGCAATTGCAGACGCCCCAATTATACCTCAGGAAACGTCTGGGCGCTAAAAGGATGAGCGCAATGATCATTACGCTGCTGATCATCGGCCTGGAGCCTCAGCAAGTAGCTGACTGAAGGCGGGGTCGCATGCTATACTGCCGGTGATGGAGCTTACTTGGCTAGGACACTCCTGCTTTCGCCTCCGCAGCCGGGAGGCGGCAATCGTCACCGACCCTTGCCCCAAGAGCAGCGGCTACGCCATCGGGAAACCGGCGGCGGATATCGTCACCGTAAGCTGCGACCATCCTGACCATAGCTATCTGGCGGGGGTCAGCGGGTCGCCGCTGGTGGTCTGGGGGCCGGGGGAGTATGAACGAGCGGGCGTGCTCATCACCGGCATATCCACCCGCCACAACAGGGGGAGCGAAGAGGCGAAGAACGCCGCCTACGTCATCGAGACGGAGAACCTCCGCATCTGCCACCTGGGGAGGTTGGACCACGTCCCAACGTCGGAGCAGGTTGAGGAGATGAGCGGTGTGGACGTGCTGCTGATCCCCGTAGGGGGCGGGGGAACGCTGGACGCCGCCGCGGCCGCCGAGACGGTCAACCTGCTGGAGCCGAAGCTTGTCATCCCTATGAACTACGCGACGCCGACGGCGACGGCGAAGCTGGAGAGCGTAGAAGGTTTTCTCAAGGAGATGAGCGTTACTCTCGTCGATCCCCAACCCCGCCTCACGATCACCCACTCATCGCTGCCCAGCGAGACGCAGGTCTCCCTCCTCGACTACAAGCGCTAGACACAAAGACATAACCCCAGACTACCAGTCAAAGGCATAGCGTACGGCGGACGAAAGAGATCCGTTCGGGGGTTAGGACTGCCTAGGGCAGATAGCCCAAGGGGTCGACGACCTGGCCGTTCAGGTGCACCTCGAAGTGGAGGTGGTAGCCGGTCGTGTAGCCGGTCAGGCCGACGTAGCCGATAACCTGTCCCTGCTCAACGTACTGGCCCTGAGAGACGATGAAGGAGCCGAGGTGGGCGTATAGGGTCTCCAGGCCGTTCCCATGGTTGATGACGATGTACAGGCCGTAGGAGCAGCAGGTGGTGCCACCGGCGAAGGTGACGGTGCCAGACGCGGCGGCATATATGGGCGCGCCCGGGCTGTTGAACTGGTCGATGTCAATGCCGAGCGGGTGGCCGCCGCTGAAGTAGCTGGAGATGGGGCCGCTGGCCGGCCAGACGAAACCGGCAGCGGAGGAGGGCCCACTCGACGGCGGTGGCGAGTCTGCCGGCTCGCTGTCAGGAGTAGGATCATCGACTTCCGTCACCACGGGTACGGGCTCAGCGGGCGCCGGCATCGACCCGTTGGGGATGAACACCGTCTGGTTCTCGACGATGTCGTCGACGCTCTCGAGGTTGTTGGCTGGGAAGTCCAGTATGTCATCGACCTCAACGCCGAAGTAGCCGGCCACATCGCTCAGGGTGTCCCCAAGGCGGACTTCGTAGATGATGCCATCGCTGTTGGGGACGCGGAGCTGCTGGCCGACGGACAGGGCGTCCGCGTTCTCCAGGTCAAGGTTGTTCCAGAGGATTGAGGTGGACGGAGATGCCGAAGCGAGCGGCCACGCTACCCACCGTGTCTCCTTCTTGGACGGTGTAGACGAAGAACGCAGGCTTCACCGGCTCCGGCGTCACTACCTCAGGCAAGACAGAGGCGGCAAACAGCGAGACCTCCGGCGTCGGCGTGGGCGTGGGAGCAGGAAGCGGGGCGGCTTCCTCTTGTTGCGTAGAAACGGTGGTAAGCGGCAACAACGGTGAGCGGAGCACCGATTCTTCGCTGGGGACGACAGCGGCGGCTACGCCGGAGAAGGAGAGACCGTTTACAGACGAGGAGTTGTCGTGAGAAGCGATGTGGAGATGGCCAGCAAAGGACGCGGCGCAAACAATAGATACAGAAATAACCGCGAGGATAAGTATATGGGCAGAATGCCGATGCTTACGGCAAGATCCTGCGGGGATTGGGGGCTGGTGACCCAGGCCGTTTCCGTTGCACGTCCCTAGCCGTCTCGGCGGCTTCGGCGAACGTGGGCTGAGCGTGCCTCTAATGCTCCTTGCCTCCTACTTCGACGACTCCTCCGGTTTGCTGTTCGCAAACTACGAGGTATTTTACACCATCTTGTCAAGGGGGCTGGAAGCCCAACTCGCGCTATTTTACCCGTTGGTTTTCCAATAAGTCAACCCCTTGGTTGAATCTGAAGGCCGGCAGAAAGGCAGATCTCCAGATTCAATCGGAGGCAGTCCGATCGGGGCGCACAGGCGAGAGAATTCTTTTAGATCTCTTGCTTGAGGGTGGCCAGGAACTCAGCGTTGTTGCTGGTCCGGGCGAGCCTCTCCAGCAGGCGCTCCGTCGCCTCGGTGGGATTGGGGGCGTTGGCGCTGATCATGGCCGTCATGCGGCGGACCAGCCAGACCTGACGCAGGGTCTCCTCATCCAAAAGCAGCTCTTCGCGACGGGTGCCGCTACGGTGGATGTCGATGGCGGGCCATATCCGCCGCTCGGAGAGGCGCCGGTCAAGGTGGACTTCCATGTTGCCCGTACCCTTGAACTCCTCGTAGATAACCTCATCCATGCGGCTACCGGTATCGATCAGGCAGGTGCCGATGATGGTGAGGCTACCGCTTTCCTCGGTGTTGCGGGCAGCGCCGAAGAAACGCTTGGGTGGGTGCAGGGCGATGGGATCGATGCCGCCGGAGAGGGTGCGACCGCTGGTAGGCATCGCCAAGTTGTAGGCGCGGGTGAGACGGGTGATGCTGTCGAGAAGGATGACAACGTCCTTGCCGCACTCGACGAGACGCTTGGCGCGGTCGAGGCCGACCTCGGCGACGCGGACGTGGTCTTCCACCGGCTCGTCAAAGGTGGAGCTTATCACCTCGCCGTGCACGATGGAGCGTTTCATGTCGGTGACTTCCTCGGGACGCTCGCCGATAAGGAGCACCATGAGGTGAACATCGGTGTAGTTGGTGGTGACGCCGTGGGCAATTGCCTTGAGAAGAAACGTCTTGCCTGCCTTAGGCGGAGAGACGATCAGACCGCGCTGGCCACGACCAATAGGAGCGATCAGGTTAATGACCCGCGCCGAAAGCTGCTCGGGGGTTGTCTCCAAGTTGAGCAGGCGGTCGGGGAAGATGGCGGTCAGACTCTCGAAGTAGGGACGACCCTTCGCGACCTCGGGGTCGAGACCGTTGATCGCTTCCACGCGAAGCAGCCCGTAATATCTTTCGCTGTCCTTGGGGGGCCGCACCTGGCCGGTGACGTAGTCGCCGGTGCGGAGGGCGAAGCGACGGATCTGAGACTGGGAAACGTAGACGTCGTTGATGCCGGGGAGGAGGCTCTCGCTGCGCAGGAAGCCGTAGCCGTCGTCGACGAGATCGAGGACGCCACCGCTGAAGATGTTACCTTCCCGCTCTGTTTGGGCCTGGAGCAGACGGAAGATCAGGTCCTGCTTTTTCAGAGAGCTGTATCCGGAGATACCAAGCTCCTTCGCGATGTCCATTAGGTCTTCGCGCGTCTTCGTTTCTAGCTCAGCGATGTTTAGCCCGGTCGGTGGACTCATAGTCACAGTCCTCGGCTGATCATGGTATAGACTCACGGGGTTTCTGTAAAATGCGGGAGATGAAGCACTGCCAGCTCGTGGCTACAGCTTCATATTATATCACCTGCCATGTTTACCACAAATACCCCCTCGACGGAAGCTCAACTTTGTTTTCGCGTCGTTGTTCTGGAGTATGTCTGCGCGTCGGCGAGGAAGCGCTCGATACCGACATCGGTCAAGGGATGCTTAAGCATAGCCATGAACACTTTATAAGGCAAGGTGGCAACGGGAGCACCGCATTTGGCGGCGGCGATGACGTGGCGGGGGTGCCGCAGGCTGGCGGCAATGACCTGAGAAGGCAGATGGTAGCGATCGATAATCTCCACAGCGTCGCGGACGACCTCCATGCCATCGTGGCCGGCATCGTCGAGGCGGCCGACGAAGGGGCTCACGTAGGCAGCGCCGGCAAGAGCCGCCAGAAGAGCCTGGTTGGCGGAAAAGACGAGCGTCATGTTCACTTTGACGCCTTCCCGAGACAGTTTGGACGTAGCCTCAAGACCGACCGCATCGATAGGAATCTTGACGACGACGTTGGGGTGCCAGGCAGCGACTTCTTTCGCTTCGGCGATGAGGCCGGGGACATCGCGGGCGATGCACTCGGCGGAGACCGGCCCCTTCACCACCTCGCAGATCTCCACCACTCTCTCCCTATACTCGACACCCTTCTCCTTGGCCATTAGGGTTGGATTCGTTGTGACGCCCGAGAGGACACCCATTCGGGCCACCTCACGGATCTCATCGATGTTCGCGGTATCAAGAAAGAGTCTCATGTGTCTCTCCGGCACTCGCTGGTCAACCAGCGGTTAGGAAATAGGGCCCTCTCAACAATTGTAGACTGTTGCCCCATTGGATGAGAACACGGCCGACGGCTGAAGAACCGGGCAAAGGAAACACGGCGTTCACTGGCCGTGAGTATCACCGTGGGCGGCGGGAGCAGCGATATCGCTTTCCGACCGCGAATAGGCGGGCGAAGACGCTTCCCCGAGAGCTCTTGCCTTGGCCGCCGCTATGAAGTCCCGGAAGAGGGGATGGGGGCGGTCGGGGCGAGAGCGAAACTCGGGGTGGAACTGAGTGCCGACCATGAAGGGATGGTCCTGCATCTCACAGATCTCGACCAGCGAGCCATCAGGAGAGAGGCCGCTGGCGATCAGACCGACCCCGGCCAGGGGCTCTTCGAAGGCCTTGTTGAACTCGTAGCGGTGACGGTGACGCTCCCTGACCTCCTCCACACCGTAGGCCTGATGGGCGCGGGTGCCCGGGACAAGACGGCAGGGGTAGCTGCCCAGGCGCATCGTGCCGCCCATCTCGCAGACGCCGCGCTGTTCTTCGAGGAGGCTTATGACGGGATAGGGGGTATCGGGTGCAAACTCGGTGGAGTTGGCGGTGTCGTCACCAAAGGCCAAGCGGGCCGCTTCAACGACCATTACCTGCATCCCCAGGCACAGGCCCAGGTACGGTACCTCTTGCTCGCGGGCAAAGCGAGCAGCCCTAATCTTGCCTTCGATGCCGCGCTCGCCGAAGCCACCCGGCACGATGATACCGTGGACACGCTGGAGGATCGCCTCGCCGTCCGGCTCCTCCAGTATCTGGGAGTGAACCCATTCGATGTCCACCGCTACGTCATGATGGATGCCGGCATGGATGAGGGACTCTTTGACGGAGAGGTAGGCGTCGGGCAGTTCCACGTATTTGCCGGCGATGGCCACAACCACCCTGCCGCTTGGATGGAGAAGGCGGTCCACCAACTCACGCCAGCCGCGCAGGTCGCGGGAGCCGGCGGGAAGGCCGAGGCGCTCGATGATCAGATCGCCCAGACCGGCCTCTTCGAGGACGAGGGGCACCTGATAGATGCTGGACATGGTACGGAGAGGGACGACAGCCCGCTTCTCGACGTCGCAGAAGAGGGCGATCTTGTCCTTGGTCTCCTGACGTCATCGCGTAGTCGCTGCGACAGACGATGACGTCGGGCTGGATACCGACGCTGCGCAACTCGCGGACGCTGTGCTGAGTGGGCTTGGTCTTGATCTCGCCGGTGGAGCCGATGTAGGGGAGGAGGGTTACGTGGATGGCGAGCAGGTTCTCCCTTCCCTCCTCGTTGCGCATCTGACGGATCGCCTCCAGGAAGGGCTGGCCTTCGATGTCGCCTACGGTGCCGCCGACCTCGACGATGATGACATCGCTGCCGCTGGCCCGGGCCACGTCACGGATGCGGTTCTTGATCTCGCCGGTGATGTGGGGGATCGCCTGGATGGTACCACCCAGGAAATCGCCCCGCCGCTCTTTCTGGATGACGGCCTGGTATATCTGACCGGTGGTCACGGAACTGAGGCCGGTGAGGTCCTCATCGATGAAGCGCTCGTAGTGTCCCAGGTCGAGGTCAGTCTCCGCACCGTCGCTGGTGACGAATACTTCGCCGTGCTGGTAAGGCGACATGGTGCCGGGGTCAACGTTGAGGTAGGGGTCGAGTTTCTGGATGGAGACAGAGATGTTGCGGCTCTTGAGGATGCGGCCGATAGCCGCCGTTGCTATCCCTTTGCCGACGGAGCTGACTACCCCGCCTGTGACGAATATGTACTTCGGCATCGCCCTCTATCTATGGATTAGGCGGCGCTCAGGAGGCGCCGCCCACCAAATATCTTACTCAGGGGGCGAGAGGAGTGTCAAGGCATTTTCTCTGTTGTTCAGGAAAACAGACGCTCCAAGACCAGCATGAGCCCAAAGCCCGCGAGCGTGCCCATGGTGGCAGCGTTGTCGTGGCCGCGCCGATGGCTTTCGGGGATGATCTCGTCGACGAGCACGTAGAGCATGGCGCCGGCAGCGAAGGCGAGCGCGAAGGGAAGCAGAGGGGTGAGGAGGACGACCAGGGAAACGCCGATGAGTCCTGCTAGCGGCTCCACCAGGCCGCTGAGGGTCGCATAGCCTATGCCTCGTCGTGAACTGTAACCCTCTCTAACCATCGGCAATGCGACGGCCAGCCCCTCGGGCAGGTTCTGAAGCCCGATGCCGAGGGCAAGGATGAGCCCGGCATCGATGTTTTCGGTGCCAAAGGCAACGCCGACGGCGAAACCTTCGGGGAGGTTATGGATGGTTATCGCCAAGAGCAGCAGCCGGATCCGGCGCAAGCGGGCGGGAGAGCTGTTGGGGACGTCGTTCGCTCCCAGGATGAAGTGAGGGTGAGGCGCGAAGTTGTCCATGAAGACCAGGACGGCTACACCCACCACCAGCCCGAACATCGTTACCCATATGCCGCCTTCGTCGATGGCGGGGATGAGCAAGCCGAACAGGGTGACAGCAAGCATGACCCCGGCGGCGAACCCGAGCAGGCCGTCCATCAACTTGTCCGAGGCCCGCGTCATGAAGATGGCGGGCAGCGCCCCCAGTCCGGAGGCAAGGCCAGCGGCGAGGCTGGCGGAGAAGCCTAAGAGCGATTAGTTCCAAGTGTTCCGACATATCAGGTCAGGCGGTGTTTCTAGGAGGATGCCGCCGGACAGCACCCCAACAAGCTCGCGGTGGAGTCAGTCCTATCACGGCCCTCAAGACAAGCCAACCGTTGAGCATATCACATGTTCGGGCAACGTGCTTCATCGGCGCATCTGATCCGTTGCCGGCACCCTTCGATGTCAGGCGTTGACGATGCCCGCTAGCTGGAGGAGGGCGATCAAGGCGTAGACGGCGGCCAGCGCGACCATGACTATCGTCGTAACCCAGGCCACGGCATTCTGACGGGAGGAGTTGACCCAGCGACCCATGATGCGGCGGTCGTTGACAAGCTTCAGCATCAGGACAAGGATGACGGGCAGGAGGATGCCGCCGACGACGTTGGGGATAAAGAGGAGGGTCAGTAGGGGCAGGCCGGGAATCAGAACCGCCGCCGCGCCGACGACGATCAGTCCGGCGAAGAGGCCGAAGAAGGCGGGGGCCTCGCGGAGACGCCGGCTGACGCTGCGCTCCCAGCCGAAGGCGCCGCACACGGCGTAGGCGGTGCTGAGGGGCAAGACGGCGGCGGCCAGCAGGGAGGCGTTGAGCAGGCCGATGGCGAAGAGATTGGCCGCGAAGTCGCCGGCCAGGGGATGGAGGGCCCGGCCGACGTCGGTCACGGTCTCCGCCGGCTCGCCGTTGGCATGAAGCGTCGCCGCCGTCGTAACAATAATGAAGAAGGCGACGAGCGTGCAGGCGAAGGCGCCGGCATAGACATCCCAGCGGACAAGCCGGTACTCGCGCTCTCCCAAGCCCTTGTCGACGACGCCGGACTGGAGATAGAACTGCTGCCAGGGCGTGATGGTAGTGCCGATGACGCCGATGAGCACGGTGAGATAGGGCAAGGAGAAATGGAAGCTGGGAACGACGGAATGGGTGGCCACTTGCCCCCAATCGGGCTTCGCCAGGAAGCCGGTGATGATGTAGGCGACGAAGACGAGCGAGCCCAACAGCAGCACTTTCTCCACGTGATGATAGGAGCCGAGGATGACGACACCGAGAACCAGCGCCGCCGCAAGGGGAACAGTAAGGTACTTTGAGACACCGAATATCTCAGAGGCGCCGGCGACACCGGCGAACTCAGCAACCGTAGTGGTCGCGTTCGCCACGAGAAGAACAAGCATCGCCAGGGTGGTTATGCGCACGCCAAAGCGTTCGCGGATCATGTCGGCGAGGCCCCTGCCGGTGATGGCGCCGAGGCGGGCGGCCATCTCGGCGATGATGGCGAGGGCGAAGACGCAGAGGACGATGGCCCACAGGAAGCTGTAGCCGAAGCGGGCGCCGGCGATGGAGTAGCCGGCGATCCCTGTCGGGTCGTCGTCGACGATGCCGGTGATCAGGCCGGGGCCCATGACGGCCAGGAAGAGGCTAAGCCGAGTTAGGATGCCGAGGCGGAGCCCGGCGCCGCCCTTCACAGAGGCATCGCGCTCGACTTCTTCTGCCATCGTTCATCCTGTCATTCGACGCGGCCGGTTCTGCCAAGAGCGCGGGGTCACAAGATCGAGAACGTCGTTGACGGTCACGACGCCCTTGAGGTCGCCGTCCTCGTCCGTCACGGGAATGGCGAGAAGGTCGTAGCGGATGAGCTTGCGCGCCACCTCTTCCTTGGAGTCGTCCAGACGCACGGAGGCGATGTCGCGCTGCATGAAGCTGGCGACGGGCGCGTCCGGCTGGGCGATGATGAGGTCGCGGAGGGAGATGACGCCGCGAAGGCGGTTGGCGCTGTCGACGACGTAGAGGTAGTAGCTCTCGTCCTCCGGGGGAGCGATGCGCCGGAGGACGGTGATTACCTCGTCGGCAGTGTCTGTCTCCAGGACGGCGACGAGACGGCTGTTCATCAGTCCACCCGCCTCGTCCTCTTCATAGGCGAGAAGCGATCGCACCTCTTTGGCGGCATGGGGCGCCATCAGTCTCATCAACTCACCGGCGCGCACCTCCTGGACGTCGCCCAGCACGTCGGCGGCCTCGTCGGGCGGCATCTGGTCGAGAACGTCGGCGGCCTCATCCAGATCCATAGCGGTGAGGACGGCGGCCTGGTGCTCGTCGGAGAGCTCGGCCAGGGCGTCGGCGGCTGTCTTGTCGTCGAGCACCTCCAGAACGTCGGCAGCCTCGCCGGGGGACATCTGGCTTATGATGGCGCCGATGTCAGCGGGGCGCATGGCGCGCAGGCGGTCGAAGGGCACCTTGAGACGCACCTCGTCGACGGCGGGGCCGACGTCGACCTCCTGCCAGTCGATGAGGCGGGGTCGGTAGCAGCGGGCGGCGCGGGTCACCCACTCCAGTCCCAGACGGCGAAAGAGACCGGCGATGGAGCTGTCAACGCCCGCCAGGCGGAGGTCACCGTTGATGGGGGTGAGCGAGATGTCGTTCACGCGGACGAGCTTGACGCCGTGAGTATCGACGATCTGCTTGTCCAGCAGATCGCGGCCGAGCCAGATAAGGTCTTCCCCCGGCTCGGGAAGGGCGTCAAGGTCGATGCGGTGGCCGAGAGCGGTGCCGCGCGGCGTCACGGAGGCGACGCGGCTCCAGGGGACGGCGTGCAGACGCCCGCGGGTGGCGACGGCGACAGTGAGTACAGGCGGATAGGGGACGTCCATCGGGACAAGCAGGTCGCGGAGGATCGCGACACGGGTCCCCTCAAGGTCGAGGACGGGACGACCCAAGAGCTGGCTGAGGAAAGGCATAAAAAACCACCTCCCCAAGCTATGGCTGTTCGGGAGGTGGTCCGCCGCAGAGGAGAGCCGCGGCGACACGAAAACACGCGTCAGCGGCTCATCTGAAGCGGAGCGCCTCCCTCGGTTTCTTGGCTGTGACGGCGTTGATCGCCGTCTTCGTCGCTTTCCATCTTTTCCTGATGATCCTCGGCGCTGCGCGAACACCGCGGCGCCCTGAGATTCTAATCGTATCCCGCTCTGATGCCAAGAGTCAACCCTAAGCGGCGCTGTTCGCCGAATCTGAGGGAAGGGTCCCGGACGGCAGGCAGATGGCGCTCTGCGAGGACGAATCCTGCGGTCTTGCCCGCGTGACATCTGACGACCGGATTGTACGGGGTCCCGGTGCGTCTGACAAGTCGTGAGAGTTAGGCTAACCAGTGTTTCCTGGCATACCACGCGCTAGCCACAAGTAGGAGGACTCCACCGGCCACGGCAACGATGGCAAAGGATTTGGTGGCTGCGCGCGTCTGCTCAGTGAGGATGGATTGAGGTTCAAGCTGTGGATACTCGGCGACTCCGCCCACTGGCGGTGGGGGATAGGGAATCACCGACACCGTGTCGCCCACAGAGTTGGCCACGTAGGCGCGGTTGGTTGCGGCGACAACGGCAACACCTCTAGGCCCGTTGCCGACAGGGGTGGTGGCCACTACAGCGTTGCTAACTCCGTCGATGACCGACACGCTATTGTTGTCGTAGTTGGCCACGTAGATGCGGTTCGTTGCTGGGTTGACGGCAACGCCCTGGGGAGAGTCTACTAGGGCCACGGTGGTCACGAGGGCGTTCGTATGGCCGTCGATCACCGATACGCTATTGTGCATATCGTGGGCTACGTAGATGCGGTTGGTGGTGGGGTTGGCAGCAACGCTGCTCGGATAGTAGCCTACCGGGACCGTGGCCACCACATTGTTGGTTGCCCCGTCGATCACCGATACATTGTTGCCGTTCTCGTTGGCCACGTAGATGCGGTTGGTGCTGGGGTTGACGGCAACGCCCTGGGAGAGTCGCCTAGGGCCACGGTGGTCACGACGGCGTTGGTTGCGCCGTCGATCACCGATACACCAACCGAGTTCGTCACGTAGATCAGGTTCGTTGCCGGGTTGACGGCTACTTCTCGGCCGCCTCCGGGCACGGTGGCAACCACGTTGTTGGTGGACCCGTCGATCACCGACACGCTAAGCCCTGCCACGTAGATGCGGTTCGTTGTAGGGTTAGCGCCAATACCCGAGGCGAACCGATCCACAGGCACGGTGGCTACTACGCTGTCGGTCGCCCCGTCGATCACCGACACGTCGGCGCTCCACCAGTTGGCCACGTAGATGCGGTCGGTGGCGGGGTTGGCGGCAACTCCCCATACAGTCGTTGCCAACGGACACCGTAGCCACTAGGTTGTTCGTGACCCCGTCGATCACCGAGACGTCGCTGATGTCGGGTTGAACTACGTAGATGCGGTTGGTTGAAGGGTTGGCCACAACGCCCTGCAACTGGCTCGCCAGGGGAATGGTGGCCACGACAGCGTTGGTGGAGCCGTCGATCACCAAGACGCTGCTCACTGCGTTGCTCACGTAGATGCGATTGGTGACGTGGTTTACGGCAACGCCGTAGACATTGTAGGCACTAGGCACGCTGGTCACGACGGTGTTACTGGTCCCATCGATCACTGACACGTTGTTGCTCGTCCAGTTCGCCACGTAGACGCGGTTCGTCGTAGGATTAGCGGCGATGCCCTCGGGAGAGGTGCCTACGGCCACGGTGGCCACGACGGCGTTGGTTGCGCCGTCGATCACCGATACATTGTTGCCGTTCTCGTTTGTCACATAGATGCGGTTGGTCGTGGGATTACCGGCAACGCCGTCGGGGGAGTTGCCCACGGACACAGTGGCCACGACGGCGTTGCTGATCCCGTCAATCACCGACACGTTGTCGCTTTCCCAGTTCGCTACGTAGATGCGGTTGGTAATGGGGTTGACCGCAACGCCCTGGGGACCGGAGCCTACGGGCACAGTCGCCGTGACGGTGTTCGAAACGCCGTCCATGACTGATACACCGCCACCGCCAGCCACGTAGATGCGGTTCGTGGTGGGATTAGCGGCAACGCCATTCGGGTTGCCAACCGGGACCGTGGCCACGATGGCGTTGCTCGCGCCGTCAATCACCGAAACATTGTGGCTTCTATCGTTGGTCACGTAGATGCGGTTTGTGGAAGGGTTGGCGGCGATCCACCGGGGGTAGTGCCCGCCAAACCCTATCTGGACGGTGGCAATCACCGTGGGCTGGGCGGCCGCCGCTGGCCCGTTACCGGCAATCGAGGCGCCAGC
Source organism: uncultured Chloroflexia bacterium (assembly GCA_963763495.1). Lineage (GTDB taxonomy): Bacteria > Chloroflexota > Dehalococcoidia > DSTF01 > JALHUB01 > DAOUEO01. Next base: position 21,138 of record CAVXOY010000018.1, on the reverse strand, counting down.
CACGAGCATGAGAAGCGCAAATCGAGGACAGCACCAACCGCATCGCACAACCTCCCTGTTGGCGAGAACGTCAATGAGCGGGTAATAATCAGCAGCGAGCTGTCAGTGGAGGCGATTATACCACTGCCTGCCCGCTTGTCAATCTTTGTGTCGGCGACCCCCAGTGGGGGTCGCCAGTTGTGTTCAACTATCCAGGAAAGTCGTCGCCTAGCCCCACCTAGGGCATGACTTGCGACAACGCCCCGCTACTCGATGGCGTAGATGACGTCGACGCTCAGTATCACCTCCAACTCGCCCGGCTCGATGGGAGTGGAGGGCGCGGCCTCCATATCGCCCCCCATGCCGACGTCCCGGTAGGCGACCGGCGGCGAGCTGGTGTACTCACGGATGGAGATGGGGTTGCCCAAGCTTCACACCGGCCAGTTCGGCCAGGCGCTCCGCCTTCGCCTTCGCGTCCTTCACCGCCTCCTCGCGGGCCTCGTCGCGAAGCTCGTCGGGGTCGTCGATGGTGAAGTTGATGCCCTGCACCTGGGTGAGGTCGCCGCCGGCGGCAGCAGCATCGTCGATTATCTTGCTGGTGTTGTCGATGTCACGGATCTTGACGGTGGCGATGTTGGTCACCCGATAGCCGCGCAGCTCCTGCGTGTCGTTGCGGTAGTCGTACTCGGGGTAGATGCTGTACTGGCTGCTCTGGATGTCTTTCTCGTCCACGCCGTTGCCCTTGATGGAGTCGGTGACGCCCTTCATGGCCGTGGCCGCCTGGTCGCGCGCGTCTTTGACCGAGGGCGCGAGGGCGGAGACCCCGAGGGTGAGGACGGCCACGTCGGGCGCGCCGGAGACCTTGCCTTCGCCGCTGACGGTGATTCCCAGCGACTCGGCCTGCTGGTTGGCGACGGTCACCTTGTCCCCTTCGCAGGCGGCGCTCAGAAGGCCCAGCACGAGCAGGCCCGCTATCGAGAGAACTGCAATCTGTTTACGCATGATAGTCATCTCCTTCTTTGGCTGGACGGATTCAGCCCGCCAGCGCTCAGTTACATTATCAGGTCCGCCGCGACCGCCGCCTCGCGAAAAAGGCAACGGCGACAAAGCCCAGCGCCAGTCCACCAAGAACTCCTTCCGCAGCCCGCAGCCAGTCGAAATCCTCGTCTTCCTCCTGCTCAACAGCAGCAGCCTCTTCAGCCAGCGGCGGTGTGGGAATGGCCACAGCCGGAGGCGTCTCCGGGGCGCCGGCCGCCAGACCAGGGAGAGGCGTGCCGCTTTCCCCCGGCAGAGGGGTCACCAGCGGCTGCGGCAACGGGGCCATGAGCGGGGTCGACTGCGCTGTCGAGGGGACGGGAGCGGCTTCATAGTCCTCGGCGACGCCCTTCTCCTCCGCCGCTTGGTCGGCTGCAACGTTGCCCTCGCCGGAAGTCGCCGCCGACTCGCGAGCAGCCCCGAGCATGACGGCCTGTGGTTCGGTCGGCTCGACCACCGGACTGGAGGAAGATGTCGGCGCCGACGGAGGCGAAGAGAAGGACGATAGCCGCCGCGGCCGCCGTCCGGAATGCCGGGTACAGGCGGGCAGCGGTAGAAGACGGCTTCGCCTTCTGGACGCCGCGCGCTTGTTCCGGCGTGAGGGTGAAGGAGCGAGGCAGCGGGGACTCCGGCATCTCGCGCAGGGCCGCCGCTAGGGTACGCAGAGCGTCGAGCCGGCGGCTGCAGCCGTCGCAAGAACGAAGGTGCTCTTCCAGTTGCCGCTTTCGCTCGGGCGGGAGTTCGCCGTCGAGGTAGGCGGATAGATCCGCCTCCTTGACGGGGTGCCGGTGAACTCTGAGCCAGTCAAACATTGTCACGCCTCGGAGGAGGGTGGGTCTGCGCCCTCCTCGCTATCCTCACTACCAATATTATGACGAAACCGCTGGGGCAAAAGTTCCGCGTTTTCCAGCAGGAGACGGCGCAGGCGCGCCCGTCCCCGGCTGATGCGCGACTTGACGGTGCCCACAGAGAGCACGAGCGTCGCCGCGATCTCCTCGTAGCTCATCCCCTGCACGTCGCAGAGAACCACGACCGCCCTCTGGTCCAGCGGCAGTCTCATGAGACCGCTCTGGAGGTGACGGCTCACTTCGCTGCGAAGCGCCCACTCTTCGGGGGAATCGGATGTGTCGGGCGGCTCCAGAGGGCCGTCGATTGCGGCCGGGCCGGCCTCCAGCGACACCTGGGGTCGGCGATGACGGCGGCGTAGCTCGTCGGTGCAGGCGTTGACGGCGATCCGGAGCAGCCACGACCGAAAGGCCGTGCCGCGAAAGCGGTCGATGTTGCGATAGGCGGAGAGGAAGGCTTCCTGGGCGGCGTCTTCCGCCGCTTCGGGCGAGGCGAGCATGCGCAGGCACAGATTGTAGACGCGCCCCTGATACGCTTCGACGAGGGCGTTGAAGGCGGCCAGGTCGCCCTCTCGGCTGCGGGCCAGCAGCGTTTCCTCTTCCGCTATCCCGTCCGGCAATCTCACCCCCATGAAAGTCGCTTCGTCGTGGTCAGAGCCATTCTATCAGAGCGCGCAAGACCAGCCATTCGTTTCCAGCGCGAGTGGTCAGGCGACCAATCCAGCGACATCATCCTTTAGTATTTCCTTAACAGTCCGTCAATAGTTAGTGGAAGACCTCACATGCTATAATCTCTGCGACATTATGGAATCTGGACCCGAAGAGGAGAGATCCGCTACCCCAGACAGATCGGGAAACGCCGAGCCCCCGGAGATTATCTCTGAGGCTGCGCCTGAGGCTACCCCCGAGATCACTTCGCCGTCTCCGACAGAGGAGACAGAGCCTAACATAGAGTTCTTCTGGTCATCGGATACGAGCTCGCCCATCGGCTTCTCGCCCTGGGCCATGCCGGATGACGTCGCGGTTGAGGCCCCCGTCGAGACGGGGCCATCGATGCGGCTGCGCCTGGGCCGGTTCGCCCGCGACGCGGTGGAGACGCTCATCCTCGCCCTGCTTATCTTCATCGCCGTGCGGGCGGCGGTGCAGAACTTCCGCGTCCAGGGAGCGAGCATGGAGGGTTCCCTTCATGACGGGCAGTACCTGCTGGTGAGCAAGGCGACCTACTTCAAGGTCAACCTGGGCTTCCTCGACTTCCTGCCGTTCTATGATTCAGGGGATGACCCCTATCACTACGTGTTCCGAGAACCGCACCGGGGCGACGTAATAGTCTTCCGCTTCCCGGATGACCCGTCGCGGGACTTCATCAAGCGCATCATCGGTCGAGCCGGGGGAGACGATCGAGATACGAGACGGGCTGGTGTTCATCGACGGCAGGTATCTCAAGGAGCCGTACATCACGGTCCGCGCCCACTATTCGTACGGGCCGGAGAAGGTGCCCCCGGACCACTACTTCGTCCTCGGCGACAATCGCAACAACAGCTTCGACTCCCACGTCTGGGGGATGCTGGCCGAGGAGAACATCATCGGTCAGGCGTGGCTAACGTACTGGCCGTTCTCTTCCTTCGGCCTGGTATCCAGTCCCCACATAAAGCCGGCGGGCAGCGAGCCGGCGCCGACCAGCGTCGAAGAAATGACGCCAACGCCGGTAGGCGCGCTGGAGCCGGTGCAATGAGCGATGAGGCCCTGGAGCTGTTCCGGCGATCGGGCGCGTTTCAGGAGGGCCACTTTCAGCTCACGTCGGGGCGTCACTCCGGCGCTTATGTCGAGAAGTTTCAGGTGCTGCAGTACCCAGCCTACACGGAGCGCCTGTGCGGCATGATCGCCGACCACTTCCGCGAGCGGCGGACGTCGAGCTGGTGGCCGGCCCGACGACGGGCGGCGTGATCCTGAGCTTCGAGGTGGGACGGCAGTTGGGGGTGCGCGGCATCTTCGCTGAGAGCGTCGAAGGCGGACGGCGATTCCAGCGCGGCTTTGTAGTGAACCCCGGCGAGCGGGTGCTGGTGGTGGACGACGTGCTGACGACGGGCGGGAGCATCCGGCAGGTGATCGACGCGGTGCGGGAAGCGGGAGGCGTCCCTATCGGCGTAGCGGTGCTGGTGGACCGCACGGGCGGCAAGGTGGACTTTGGGCTGCCGTTCTTCGCCTGTCTGGAGTTGGTGGTGCCGTCGTACGAGCCGTCGGAGTGTCCGCTGTGTCAGCAGGGGGTGCCGCTGAAGGTGACGTAGCCTCAGCGATCAGCCGTCGCGCTGCGATGCCCTATCCTGCAGGATGGGGCTTCTCTTTGCCCAGGGTTTGACAGGTTTCTAGGCGTCTTCTATATTTGCAGAGGCGGGCCGTTAGCTCAGCGGTAGAGCTCCGGACTTTTAATCCGGGAGTCGAGGGTTCGAATCCCTCACGGCCCACCAAAGTCTCAACTCATCGACAGGAAGATGGTACCGCAATGAGAGCGGATAAAGTATGACAACGCTCGTAGTCGGGGCAACCGGGGCGACCGGGCGGCTGCTTGTGAACGAGCTGTTGAATCGCGGCGTGAGCGTCAGGGTGACTGTGCGCTCCCCGGACAGGCTGCCCGAAGATATCCGGACCAACGAAAACCTGTCGGTCATCCACGCGGCTGTCCTTGATCTGGGGGACGCCGAGATGGCCCGATACGTCGGCGGATGTGACGCCGTCGCTTCGTGCCTGGGGCACAACCTGAGTTTCAGAGGGATCTACGGCCGTCCGCGCAGGCTTGTGACTGATGCCACCCGCCGGTTGTGCGATGCCATCAAGGCCAACAGGTCAGGAGCACCGGTGAGGTTCGTGCTGATGAATACCGCCGGCAACAGCAACCGCGATATCCCCGAAAGGGTCTCGTTTGCCCAGAGCTGCGCGATCCGACTCATTCGCCTGCTGCTGCCCCCACACATTGACAACGAGAACGCGGCAGACTTCCTGCGCACAAAGGTCGGCAAAGACGACAGGGCGATCGAATGGGTGGTAGTTCGGCCGGACTCTCTGGTCGATAGCAGCGACGTTACTGATTACGAGGTGTTCCCTTCGCCAATCCGAAGCGCGCTCTTCAACGCGGGGGTGACCAGCAGGATAAATGTCGGCCACTTCATGGCGGAGTTGATTACTGACGACGACGTGTGGAACAGGTGGAAGGGGCAGATGCCGGTTATCTACAACAAGACGGCGTCATAGTTAGCAACAGCAGAGCAATCGGGTGGTGATACTGGCTTGCGGCGGCGACGGTCCCGCCGGGAGATCAAGCGTTTGAGTCCAATCGTCCCGAGGGTTCACCGCTGAGATAACCGCGTGCAGGATGTGGAATTGCGGCATCGAGTCCGGTACTCCAGAGGCCTCTTGAACCCGAGCACCGGACTCGACGAATACTCAGCCGGTCCAGACGGTCAAAACGGCGGAATTTGAATCTGCGGTCGGACCTGAAGGGTCCGGGGTGGAGGTTCTGACTTTTAATCCAGGAGTCGAGGGTTCTGCCTGCCAGAGGCGGGTAATAATCCCTCACGGCCCACCAGACGGCTTTGCTGAATCTGAAATGGGGAAGGAGCGCTCATCCGGCGCTCCTTCGTCGCATTCGCGACCGGAGGATCTTTCGACCGTGTCGGCGACGCATAACGTTCTCGTCCGTCGCGGTGCCCCTTACAGCAGATCTGGCTAAGGGAGGAACGCGCATCCCCGCGATGCCAGAAGTTCCCACACTTACTGACCATCTTGTGGCGGATAGCCTCGCCTTTGCAGCTCGCGCTCAACAGTGCGGTCCTCCACGTCGCGTCCCCAGAGCACGGGTCGGACATACACCCGCACCAAAGCGAGGACCAGGAGGCCGCCCCAGATGGCTGCCAGCCACTGCACCCACCAGTCGCCGCCTGTCAGCCAGTCAGCCAGCGCCAGAGCGCCGACGACAACAACGAACGTGAGCGTATCCCGATAGAGCTTGAGCTTCTTCCGCACCTCGTGCCGAATCTGCCACACTTCATCCGGTTCACCACCTTCTATTCTCTTCCTCTGGTTAAGGCACCATAGTGTCTCCATCTCATGCCTCCTTTGTGCTGCTCTCGGCCTTCTCTGCCGCTGTGAAGAATCGCGCCATCATCTCCCGCATCTTCGCACCGCAGTCCTCGGGCACGCCGTGTGACGTCATTCTGCGCATTTGGGCTGCGCAGCAGTCCGGAATCCTCCCTGCCATCATCTGGGCCATGTCCGGACAGCACTGCGACTCCTCTGCTGCTGCCCCTTCACCCGCTCCGGCCTTCTCGTCCTTCTCACTCATTGCAGTCCTCCTTTCACTACATACAGACGAGAACGCCGCCGAAAGGGATACATCGGACGAATGTGCGGTATAATGCCCGCTTGGAGGTGAACAAATGAAGGCCGCCGATTTTGGCACCGTCTATGAGGCGCACTACTCGGACGTACGCCGCTTCGTTTTTCACATGGTTCAAGACCCCTCGCTGGCCGACGAACTCACGCAGGATGCCTTCTTGAAAGCCTTTGAGGCGCGCGACAGCTTCCGCGGCGAGGCGCCTGAGAGGCTCTGGCTGTTGCGTGTCGCTCGTAACGTCACTCTGGACTATTTGCGAAGTCCCCGCTCTCGTGGACGTTCAGTGGCCTCACTTAGCGAGGAGACTGAGGAGGCGGGGGCAACGACGGTAGCGGGGAGTGGGCCCTGTAGCGCGGAAGAGGCCGCACGTCATAAGGAAATGAGCGGCTGCGTGCAGCAGTTCGTCCTATCTCTGCCCGAGGCCCTGCGAACGCCGCTCATCCTTCACGATGTCGAAGTTCTAACGAACGGACAAATCTCTGAGGTGCTGGGATGCTCCCTGTCGGCGACGAAGATGCGACTCCACCGTGCGCGGGTCGCGCTTCGGGAGATGATGGAGCAACGCTGTGACCTGTTCCGGGATGAGCGCAATGTGCTCTCCTGCCTTCCCACCGACAGTCGAGACAGTCCGCTCTTCGCAAAGCCGGCGAAGGCGTCATTCAAATCTGGGGCCTAGAGCTGCAGTCTTCCGGGTCAGAATCCGCTGCTCTGGAACCTCCGCAAACTCCAGCACTGGACTCGACAAGAATCAAGCCTGGCCAGGCGGCCACGGGCTAGGGCTCGTGACTCTCCACCTGAACGCCGTACGGCTCCAGGCGTGAAAACATGGCGTCGGGGTCGATTACCGCCTCCGGCGAGAAGACTCCCCGCTCGCCGATTTCGCCTTGGGCCACCATCACCGCGCCCAGCGCCGCCGGAATACTCGTGATTCGGTTCATGCGGTCCACTACCGCATACCAGGCGTGAACCTCCTCGCCACCCCTTTCCCCCCACACGTCCACCCGGAACCCCGAGACCCCGCACTTTCCCCGCGGCAGTCGGGGCAAGACCCGATAGAAGAGGTCCGCCCAGAACCTCTGACTGCGCTCGCCGCGTATCATTCCCGCCCTGACCAGCAGGATTCCTGCCTTCGCAAGCCAGTTGGGCCAGATACCACCTTTCAGCGTCACCTCCTCGAGTCCGGGCATGTTTCCGGGTATCGTCACCGGTTCAGCGTGTCCGGTGTGGTAGACCGGCAGCCGGCCGCACGGCGCAGGGAACTCGACAACCTCCCTACCGCTTCCCGCTTTGACCGGCACCTCACGGCCGCCCTGAAAGGAAGGCACCTTTCCGCAGAAAATATGGACGGCGTGGCGATAGTTGGCGTAGCCTCCCGCATCGTCGGCGCCGCCGAACCAGGAGATGTTTACTCGTTTCGCGCGTTCCAGCGACTGTGTCCCTTTCTTGGCCAGCAGATTGGTGAGCCCGGGACAGTTGCCGAGGCCGGTGATGATAGTGACTCCCGCCCGCTTCGCCGCTTCGTCGAGCGCCAGCGCGTCACGCGCTGCCTCGAAATCATCCGCTATGCTCACGTAGTGGACCCCGGCGTCGATCGCCGCCTGCACCAGAGGACGCTCGAAATGGACGAACGGCCCGACGAAGCCGAGAGCTACGTCATAGCCGCGAATCGCCTCCACGAGCGCCCCGTGGTCAAGGACGTCCACGCTGCGCGCCCGCACCGGGCCGCCCAGTTCCCCGGCCAGCGCCTCTGCCGCCTTCAGATTGAAGTCGGCTATCATCACCTCCTCAGTCCCTGAATGACTCGCCAGCGTGCGAACCGCTTCGTTGCCCATGTCGCCGGCGCCCCCCAAGACGACGAACCTCATGCGCGTCCTCCTTTCCTGGCGTGGTCAAGGTAGTCTACCTCGATTTGCCTGTCCCGCCAAGTCAACCGGCGCGCCTCGTCCGCTGGCGCCGATAGCTTACCCCTCTTGCCCCACTCGGTGAGAGTCCGTACAATCCGGCTGTCAGATGCCACGCGGGCAAGACCGCAGGATTCGTCATCAGACAAAGGAGCTTCCAATGATCAAATCGAGACTGTGTGACCTGATCGGGATCAAGTATCCCATCATCCAGGCAGGGATGGGACCTTTCAGCAACAACAACCTGGGAGTTGCCTCGGCCAACGCCGGCGTCCTGGGGCTGCTTTCCACCAGCGGCATCCTTGATAGGGAGACCCAGCCCTGGGTCTACAAAGCCTGGGTAAGCACTGCCGGTGCAGACTACGAGGACGACATGCCCACCGTCCTGGAAAAGTGCCTGAAGCGGACCTACAACCTGGTCAAGGACAAGGGCGGCGTCTACGGCATCAACGTCATGGTCTCGGCGGAAATGCTCAAAGGCGCGCACGCCATCATCGACACAGCCATAAGGGTGCGTGAGGAGAACCCGGACATCAAGAAGCACTTCAAGGTGATCTTCACGTCGGCCGGCGACCCCCTGGGCTGGGATGAGAAGATCAAGGGAGCAGGGTTCACCTGGATGCACGTTGTCCCGTCCGTCAAGGCAGCTCTGCGCTGCAAGAAGGCGGGTGTAGACGTCATCGTAGCCTCCGGCCATGAAGGAGGTTTCCACACTTCCTGGGAGCCGGTCCACTCCATGATCCTGCTTCCGGCCGTCGTGGAAACGGTGTCCGATGAGAAGACGCTGGTTTGCGGCGCCGGCGGGTTCGCCGACGGCAAGACCCTCGCGGCTGCGCTGGTCTTGGGCGCGGACGGCGCCCAGATGGGCACGCGCTTCCTGGCCACGCAGGAGAGCGACTTCCACCAGATCTGGAAGGAAGGAGTTGTGGAGGCCGGCGACAGGGGAACACTCGTGGCGCGCGGCTTTGTCGGCCCTGCCCGCTGGCTGAAGACGCCCCGCAGCGTTGAACATGCCAGGAACACCCTCGAGAAATCGCCGGGCGTCTTCCTCGGCACCCCTGATGACTACACCACGATAGACATGTCCCTAATCAGATACGAGATGGAATCAATCAAAGCTACCTTCGAAGGCGACAAGGAAAAGGCGATGATGGCCGCCGGCGAAGTGGCCCAGCGCATCAAGGACATGCCTAAAGTCAACGATATGGTGCAGCAGATCGTCACGGAGGCCGAGACCATCCTGAGAAACGTTCCCAAGATGCTGGCCTAGCCTGTCAGGCCAGGTTGTCCTGATAGAAAAAAGCCGGCGGCCTGTGCCGCCGGCTTTTGTTGAAACCGCAGGATTCGTCCTCGCAGAGCGCCATCTGACATTCCCATGAGCCGCCAGCACGGATCCTCACGGGCGAGGAGCACATCGCCCTCTGGACCCCGAATACTATTTGGCGGGAACTGCCTCCTTGGCGCGGTGCCGGGTGGTCGTCTTGACCAGCGCGTCGCGGTCTCCACCGCTCATCCCGGCGATGAACTTCACCAGCTTCTTCCGCGACTCGATGTCGTACTGGGTGGTGATAGCGATCTGCTCCATGATCGGCGAGCCACCACCATGGTAGGAGCCGATGTTATGGATTCCGCCCGCTGCCGAGCAGAGCACATCGCCCAGGTAGCGCCAGAACTGCGCCTGGTCCTCGACGTCGACCTTCGGATTCCGCTTGGTGTACTTGCGAAGCAGACCCCCGACCTCCGGGTTCGCAAAGTCCCTCTCGTGCGGGAAGGTCGCCGTCACGCCACCGGAGATGTCGCAAAGGATCTCCGCTTCCCGGTAGACCGCCTCGCCGGTGAGACAGCGACCGACGTTGCAGTAGATCGAGTTGGGGATGTAGGAGCCGGGGCCGTAAGGCACGAAGCCAACGCCGGGCATGTAGACCTCCGGCTTGCCGAGGTCCGAGGCGGTGTAGCCCGCGGCGTACCCTAGCTCGGTGGTCATGATGATCTCCGCAAGCTTCTCCCGCACGTGCGGCGCTTTGTGGATGTTGTTCACCTCGGCGGCGAGAGCAGCCCCGCCGATGATCAAATCGCCAATCGCCGGCTTGCAGCCCGAATAGGAGTGGCGGTGGAACAAGGCGAAGAGGAGGGCCAGCACCCCCCCGTGCTGCCATTCGCCGGCGAGGAAGACCCGTTCCCAAGGCACGAAGCAGTTGTCGAAGATCATGTAGGAGTCGGTGGAGCCCGGCATGAAGCCGCGCTTGTAGTACTCCCTCTCTCGGAGGTTGTGGATCGTGATCACCTGCTTCAGGCCGTCCCAGTCACCGGGGACCGCGAAGGCGACAGCGTAGTCCTTATCCTCTTCACGCAGGGCCCTCGTGGGGACCACCAGTATCTCGTCGGCTACCGAGGCTTCGGAGATGTGGAGCTTGCAGCCGCTGACGACGATGCCATCCGGCCGGCGTTCCTTGATGTGGACATAGGCATCGGGGTCGGGCTGGTCGGCGGGCCGCAATAGGCGGTCGCCCTTCACGTCGGTTTGGGCGCAGCAGCCCACGAGGTCCTCCGTCTGGAAGCGGGCCAGCCACTTCTTGAAGTTCTCGTGGTACTCAGTGGCGCCGTTGTTCGCTTTGTCGGCTTCGTAGGAGACGTTGTAGATCGCGTTGGTGGCGTCGATGCCCATGCAGCGCTGGATACAACCGCCGATCTTCTGGCAGAGCATGCGGGTCATGTCCTGCTTCCTGTGCAGGTCGTCGGTGTTCTGGTGAATGTGGGTGAAGCGGCTGATCCGCTGTCCCGTGAGATGGGAGATGGCCGTGCACAGCTCTTCGTTCTCGGGCTTGGCTGCTTCGTCGAAGGTAGTCCCGATGGTATTCAGGCAGTTCATCTGCCGCTCGTCGGTGCGGTCGATGAGCTCACCGTTGAAGTAGATGTTCCGCCGCATCTTACCGAGTCCGTCGATGTACTCTTGTTTGGTTCTCATGTCTCCTCCTTACTCGCTGTATCCATTTTACTCGATGCCTGCCCAGACTGCGAGTTCTTGAACATGGGCAGTTGGTGTGGAGGCCGCTCGTGTTGTCGGTGGAGATGAGGGATCGGGCACTGCAGGGTCATCGTTGAAACAACGGCAAGAACTCCTCCCAGCCCGGGAGGACCCGTCAGTGCGTTTGCCCTCGCGGGGCAACCATCGCGGGCGGTCCGAAGCTCAAGCAGGGCCTTCGGTAAGCTCCCTGGCGCGGTGGAACAAGCCACCGACGATAGCGCCTAAGATGGGCGCGACCCAGAACAGCCACAACTGCTCGAGCGCCCAGCCACCCACGAACAGCGCCGGACCGGTGCTACGGGCGGGGTTCACCGACGCATTGTCAACCGGGATAGCGACCAAGTGGATGGCAGTCAGCGTCAAACCGATGGCGAGCGGGGCGAACCCGGCTGGGGTGCCGGAACTCGTCGCTGCGAAAATGACAACCACGAACACGAACGTGAGAACGACCTCCATGAGAAAGGCGGCCCCCAGGTTGTAGCCTTGAGGAGAGTGATCACCGAAGCCGTTGGCGGCAAATCCTTGGTCCACGTCGAACCCTGCCTTGCCGCTGGCGATCGCATACAAGACCAGCGCGCCGACAATGGCCCCCAGAACCTGCGCGACGATGTAGGGGCGACATCCTTGCCCTTCATGCGTCCGCCCACCCACAGCCCCAGAGTCACCGCTGGGTTGATGTGGCAGCCGGAGATGCCGCCGATCACGTAGGCTATCGTCATGAGAGCGACGCCGAAGGCAATCGCGACGCCGAGCAGCCCGATACCCACATCGGGTAAGCTGGCGGCGAGGACCGCGCTACCTGCACCGACCAGGACCAGCCAGAAAGTGCCGATGAACTCGGCAATGGCCTTTCGTGTGATTTCCATGGCTGCCTCCTTGCTACGTCGCCGCGCCGTATTTCGAGTCGACGGCTCTATTCCTTACTGCCGAAGTCGAGACGATTCGCACAAGTGATCGCCAGTCAGAGAATTATAGCACTTCAAGTTCGAGCGGTAGACTTGGAGGCCCAACACGCCAGCAGACAATCCGGTCGTCGGATCTCAAGCGGGCAAGAGCCTAGCATCCCTCCTCGCGGTTCGCAAAGAGCGACCGATGATTGATATAGAAGGAGTCGCAAGTTGGCGGGCTTGGCACCCCTGCGTGACAACGGGGGCCAAGTGTGCTATACTATTGCGGTAAGACGTTCCCCCTGTCTTCGATCTGCAACGCAGCCCCAATATTGTTTTGCACTCGGCGACGAGGAATAGCAGACCCCTTTAAGGAGGTCGTCGAGTGGCATACACTGACCGAACCCTAACCTGCGTCGATTGCGGCGCGTCATTCACCTTCTCGGTTGAAGACCAGGAGTATCACGCCAGCCGTGGCTTCACCAATGAGCCCAAGCGCTGTTCGTCCTGCCGGGCAGCCCGCAAGTCAGAGCGGGGCGAAGGCAGTTACGGCGGCGGTTACAGCTCGTCCCCTCGCCAGATGCACTCCGTTATCTGTGCCCAGTGCGGCAAGAGCACCGAGGTCCCGTTCGAACCTCGGGGAGACCGACCGGTGTACTGCCGGGAGTGCTTCTCCCAGCGATCGCCGGTTCGCAGCGGCTACTAGACTCGACCCGCCGGCCCTAGCCCAGAGCCCTCGGTAAGGGGCGTCGGAGGCGGGAGCATCGACGTCCCAGTGGTGCAACACGCCCCGCAGAGGAGGGATACCAGTGACCACGCTGCTTGTGGGAAATCTATCCCCTAAGACCACTGCAAGTGACTTACAGACCGTCTTCTCGGCCTTCGGGGAGATCGAGCTCCATTCGGGTCGCCTGTGATAGCGCAGGCCACGCCCGCGGCTTCGCCCTTGTGGAACTCGATCACAGAGCCGCAGCTATCGCCATGCAAGCCTTGAAGGGCGTCGAACTGAAAGGGCGAATGATGGACGTCACCGTAGACCGCCCACTATCAGATGGCGGGACCCAACTCGGTCGCGGCGGAAGCAAGCATCGAAGACCGCCGTCCGTCCGCTCGGGAGTCTGAAGCTCAGCGCGAGGCGCGGGAGGTACTCACGAGGCTAGGACATCGAGGCCTGGGCACATCGATCTCCTTCATGGATGCGCCAAGCGGCGAGGTCATCCTGAAGATCGGCTTGGGCGAAGATGGCTGTTTCTTGATCTGCTTCCAGCTATACGACTCTTGTGGCTCTCCGGCCGCCGAATCAGACGGCATCTCGCCCTTCCCTGATGGGGTCAGAATCGACTCCAGCGACGGCGAGTTGCTGCTCGACCTGCCCGCCGAACTCGACGCGAACATCCAGTACCGCCTCTACAACCGGAGCGGCGAGCTCCTCACTTCCTCCGACGGGTTAAGCACCAGGATCGGCCCTTGCCTGCGCATGGAGGCATGGCCTCGCCGGGGCGCGGCGTCTTACAACCCCTATCGTCGGCGTCCAGCCTAACTGGGGTCGCACGAGGTGCCGAGCGTTTCTGGTCTCGCGGCAGATAGATCGTCCGCTTAGTGCACCCGGTAGTACCGCGTGAGCACCCGCTCAAAGAGGCCGCTAGGCATCAGCTTCCTGCCAACCGCCGCGAACCGCTGGGAGGCGCTCGCCACCGGGTAACGCAGCCGTGGGGACCGACTGCGCAGGATGTGCTCAAGCAGCCGGGCGACGGCCTCAGGTGAGATCCCTGTTTGCTCGTCGTGTTCGACCACGGCCAAGGCGCGCCGCATGTTGTCGGCATAAGCCGAAGCTGCCTCACTGGCCTGCGTCCGCCGCCGGTTCGCCGTGAAAGCGGTCCGCGTGTCGCCCGGTTCGATCAGCACTACGCGGATGCCGAACGGACGCACCTCCATGCGCAGGGCCTCGCTCATCCCCTCCACCGCAAACTTGGTCGCGGAGTACATGCCCACGAAGGGTTGGGCCATTAGCCCACCTAAGGAACTGATGTTAACGATGGTACCGGCGCGCTGCTCGCGCAGATGCGGCAACACCGCCCGGCAGACGCGCAGCACACCGAAGAAGTTCGTCTCGAATAGCTTCCGGGCCTCGTCAATCGAAGTGTCTTCCACGGCCCCGGCGAAGCCAAAGCCAGCGTTGTTCACCACCACATCCAGCCGCCCGGACCGCGTCAGGACCGTCGCCACCCCTTGGCGGACCGAATCGTCGTCGGTCACGTCCATCGGGATCATCTCGAACGGTTCTTCTGCTCCTGGCTGAGGCCGGCGACTCGTCCCGAATACCTGGTACCTTTGCTGGGCCAGGTGCCGGGCACATGCCTGCCCAATTCCTGATGACGCTCCGGTGATCAGCACGACCTTGGGTTTCACATCGCCCATCGAATTGCCTCCGTGCTCTTTGTCGGGGATGCGTCGAAATGCGGGCTCCGAGCTGCCTCCGCGAAATACGCGCCCTGTCTCGTGGGCATGATACGTCAGTTCGGCCCCCTTTGCGATTCTTGGCTTCCCCGCACACTAATGCAACATGGTGTGCGCTCTTCTTTGGGCAACGAGGTCAGGAGCATCTGCCTATCACGCGGAGGGTCGAAGGTACCACAGAGCGGCCGGTGCCCTGTGGCCTTCCGTACTGGAAAGGTTGGCTCAGCGAGTGAATGCTCCAAGCCCGGGTGAGGTCTTCTCACGTCCTTGACTTGGCCGAACCCACTTTTGGCCGGGCCCAATCGGGCTCAGGCATCTTCCGTGGTGCCCTGTTCGGCACCTTCTTCCGCCGGCGGTTCGCTGCCGGGGCGGATGTCGGTCGCGCCCCGTCGTTCTCGGTCGGCGGCCATTTCCGCCTCCATGCGCTGGCGTGTGGCCTGTTGTTCTGCCTGCGTCTGCGCCGTCGGCAGGCCGTGCATAGGTTCGGGCGCCGGCTCCTCTTTGCGGCCAAATAGCCGTTTGAAGAACATCATCTGAAACCTCCGACCCCCTGTCGTTGTATCCTGGCTCGGCTTCGCACCCCCCACCGTCGTAACAGGGTGTAGTAGACCTTGAGTAGCGTATTCTAGCACCAGTGTCAAGGTCTTGCCCCATTCGCCCGATGCCCCATACAATTCGATCGTCAGATGTGACGCGGGCAAGACCGGACAGTCCGTCCCCGTTGAGCACGCTCGGACCTACGCCTCAGATTCGGCGATTGGGCGCGAGCGTGGGCGAACTGGGAGAGAAAGGAAGAGAACACATGGGCCGGAAGGTATTCGTTGTCGGTGTCGGAATGACCAAGTTTGAGAAGCCGGGATCGAGGGAGTGGGACTATCCAGACATGGCGAGGGAGGCCGGACAGAAGGCGCTTGCTGATGCCGGTATAGCGTACGAAGAGGTCGAGCAGGCCTGCGTTGGCTATTGCTACGGCGACTCGACTTGCGGCCAGCGGGCTGTATATGAGCTGGGCCTGACCGGGATCCCTGTCTACAATGTCAACAACAACTGCTCCACGGGCTCGACGGCGCTGTACTTGGCGAAGCAACTCGTCGAGGGCGGAATCGCCGACTGCGTCCTTGCCCTTGGCTTCGAGAAGATGGAGAAGGGATCCCTCGGAGTCAAGTACACGGACCGGATAAACCCGCTGGACAAGCACGGACAGGTGATGATCGAGTTGCGCGGGGCTGCGCCCGCGCCTCCTGCGCCGCAGATGTTCGGAAACGCCGGGCGCGACCACATGGATAAATACGGGACAACCGCCCTTCAGTTCGCGAAGATCGGCCACAAGAATCACAAGCACTCCGTGAACAACCCCTACTCGCAGTTCCAGACGGAGTACTCTCTTCAGGACATCTTGGACGCCCCTATGATCTATGAGCCGCTGACCAAGTTCCAGTGCTGTCCCACCTCTGATGGCTCCGGCGCGGCGATTGTCGCCAGCGAGGCATTCGTCCGCAAGCACAAGCTGGAGTCGCAGGCGGTTGAGATCATCGGCCAGGCGATGGCCACTGATATGCCCAGCACCTTCTACGGCAAGAGCTGCATGAAGATGGTGGGATATGACATGTCGCGAACAGCGGCGCTTAAGGTCTACGAGCAGTCGGGGCTCGGCCCGGAGAACGTGGACGTGATTGAACTCCACGACTGCTTCTCCTGCAACGAGCTCATCACCTATGAGGCGCTGGGTCTTTGCCCCGAGGGCAAGGGCGGCGAGCTCATCGACTCGGGCGCCGTGACTTACGGGGGACGCTGGGTGGTGAATCCGTCAGGCGGACTCATCTCGAAGGGTCATCCGCTGGGAGCCACCGGTCTCGCCCAGTGCAGCGAGCTCAACTGGCAGCTTCGCGGGATGGCGGAGAAGCGCCAGGTGAAAGGCGCCAAGGTTGCGCTTCAGCACAACATAGGCCTGGGCGGAGCCGCCGTGGTGACGATGTATCGGAAGATGGCGACGTAGGCTACGCGCCACTTCCCGACGACGAGACTAGCCGGACGCGGCGCGTCTATTTACGCGTCTGCTATTCTGTGTCTGGTGGCTTATTCAACTGATCCGGCCTGAGATCAGGGCGCAATTCGTATACTCTGCCTCCGAATCTCATCGGCCATAGCTGAGTCAGGTGGCTTTTTCAGGTAATCCGGCATGAGGTCCGGCCGTAGCTTGTATATCTCATTCTGAATCTCGAATACCTCCACCATAGCCTCGGCTATTCTCCTGACATTTCTCTTTGGATTCAATTCAAGATCTCTTATTAGACCTGTGCAACTGCTAAGCAATTTGACTGATCGGTGAAGCCGAGCGTCGAGGTACTCAAGGGTAGCCTCTTTTCGCCGCCATCCCCTCCGGTTCTCTTCCTTTATGCGTTCAAATCTCAACCTGGCTAGGCGGCGTCTTTCTCATATAGTCAGGAATGAGATCCGGCCGCAGTTGGTAGATTTCCATCTGAATCTCCGCGATCTTGCCAATCGCTTCTCCGGTTCTGCGAATGTTCTCTCGTCGATTCAAATCCAAATCTCTTACTAGTCCGGCGCAGTCTCCCAGTATTCTGGAAGCTCTAGTGAGTCGTCTGTCAAGGTAGTCCAGAGAAATCTCCCTTTTCATACGACTCTCCCTCACGGCTCCCAGGCCAAGAGTGGGCGTGGCCCCCATCAGGACCACCCACTCTTGTAGAGTCTGCTTGATTCGCAGCACGCCGTCCTGTATTCTACCGCATGCCTTGCAGCAAGTGTACAATTATCCTTTCTTAGGCGACCGACTCCACACCGGTACGGGTCTTCTTGGCAGGCGCGTTGAAGGGCACCGAATGACCCAGTATACTAAGTGGCCAGCAGGCTGCCCCAATCAATTCGCATACCCCGAGGGGAGGAAGAGATGGCCTATCAGCACATTCTCTACGAGAAGACTGACTCAGTCGCAAAGGTCACGATGAACCGGCCGCGATACCGCAACGCCCTCTCCAGGGTTCTCCTCGAAGAGCTGGACGACGCCTTCGCCACCGCCGCTGCCGACGACGATATCCGCGTCATCATCCTCGCCGGCGCCGGCGACCACTTCTCTGCCGGGCATGACCTGGGGACGCCTGAGGAGCGCGAAGGCTGGAAGGAGAACCTTCTTCGCGGCGTGCCGGAGCAGTTCAAGTGGTCCTCGGACCTCTACCTTGATCTGTCGCTGCGCCTGCGGGACGTCCCCAAGCCCACGATTGCGCAAGTGCAGGGGTACTGCATCTTCGGCGCCTGGATCATCGCTTCGGCGATGGACCTGATCGTCGCTGCCGACGACGGCCTATTCCTCGCCTCTCATTTCCAGTACTTCTCGGTACCCTGGGACCTCGGCATCCGCAAGACGAAGGAGTTGCTCTTCCGCAACAGGTTCCTGCGGGCCGACGAGGCCTTCGAGTTGGGCTTCATCAACCGTGTCGTGTCCCGGGAGTAGGCTCGAAGCGGAGACGATGGCGCTTGCGGAGGAGATCGCGCAGAACGACCCGTTCGGGATGCGCATCGTCAAGCTATCGGTAAACCAGGCACAGGATGCGATGGGTTTCCGGACGGCGGTGACCAACGCCCATGCCCGATACATGCTGCTAGAAATCGCAGGACTCGTGCGGGCCGCCACCGACGAGAGGCAGGCGTTCGCGTGCTGCCGAACGTGGCGCAGGCGCTGGAGAAGCTGCGCCGCAGCGAAGGCCCTAAAGACAGCCCTCCCTAGCCTGCGAGGCACAGAGACCCAGCCTCAGGGGGTGGGCTCGTAGGCGCCGCTGTGGAGCATGCGCGCGACCGGGTTGCCGTCCTCGTCGACGGTGAGGGTGCGCTGGGTAACGTAGAACCGGCCGCGCTTTTCGAACGCCTCCTGAACGATTCCCCAGGTGTACAGGGTCTTCCCCAGCCGCGCCGGGCCTATCCACTCGGTGGTGCTGCCGGTGTGGATGACGACGGCGTAGGGCCGGTGCCGCCACAAGAGGGTGAACGGGGCGCCGGCAATTTCGTGGGGTGCGACGAGGCCGCGCGACAGCATCTCCCGCGCCACGCTGGTCCCGTCGAGGCCGGCGGCGGCGATGAACCGCTCCAGTTCCTCTCTGCTCTGGCGGCGCTCATCGGGGCTGGTCAGCAGCGTGCCGGCGAGCGACACGTCCTTGACCAGCGGCTGCGGCTCGACGGCGCCGCCGCGCTGGAGGTCGTCGCTGCGGATGGTCTCGCGGTAGGGGCCGACGACGGCCTCGGTGCGCAGGCCGTTGCAGAGCAGGCGCACTCGCCAGTCGCCGTCGTCCTGGGGCTCGGCGCGCACCGTCAGCTCCTCGCCGTCGAAGACGGGGGCGCGGAAGCGCACTTCGCCGTAGCCGCGCTCCAGCCAGTCGCCGCCCAGGAGGCGGACGGCAGCATCGCAGACGTAGGTGTAGAGTGTGACACCGGCGACGAGCCCTCCGGGGTAGCCCAGGGAGCGGGCATAGTCGTCGCGATGGATGGGGTTGGGCGAGTCGGGGACGTCATTGCGGGCGAGGAGCTTGTACTCCAGCGGCGAGGTGTCCTCGGTCATGACTGCCCCCTTCCGCTCGCGTGAGCGGCGTCCATTATGGCTCAGCGGGCGGGAGCGAAGCAACAGCGCGTTGACGAGTTCCCGCGCCGACCGGGGGCTCCTGGCCGCAACGCGATCCAGGCGAAGCTCAGTCGTCGAAGTCGATGACCATCTCTTCCCTTGGCCTGCGGGTCGTTATGGACAGAGGTGGGCCTCCCGCATAGCCGATGGCAAGCATCGACACCGGCCGAAGAGTCTCCGGCAGTCCGAGAGCATCGCGGACCTCGCGCCAGATGCTCCCCACTCCTAACCAGCAGGCGCCCAACCCCTCATCCGCCGCCGCCAACTGTGCGTAGGCGCAGGCGATCGTGGGATCCTGCACCGTGTAGAGGCTCTGTCCTTCGCTGCTGATCTTGCCCGTCGACGGTTCGGGATCCCCGAGGAATACCAGGATAACCGGCGCAGTCGCAATCCACGTCTGCTGCGGCTTGGTCGCCGCCAGCTTCTCGATCCGCTCCTTACCCGTCACCAGCGCGATCTTGTACGATTGCAGATTGACGGCCGACGGGGCACGGCTGGCAGCATGCAGTATGCGTTCCACCTTCTCGCGCTCCACCGGGCGGGCCTCAAACGTCCTAATGGAGTGCCGGTCGTCTATAAGCTTGCGAAAACCCATGCGCTTCCTCCAGTCCAGTCAGAGCCTGCGCTGACCGAGTGGTGCACGTTGTCCTCTTCCAAACCTACTGTGCCGCGAGTCCACCATCAACGGGGATGGTCTGTCCGGTTATGTATGAAGCCTCAGGAGACGCCAGAAAGAGCACAGCGGAGGCGGTCTCTTCGGCTGTCCCATGTCGCTTGAGGGGCACCCTCTCTTCCACGAGGCGAATGCGTCTCTCGTCCATTATCGGCGCGACCATGGGAGTGTCCATGAAGCCGGGGGCCACGCAGTTCACTCTGATGTTGTGTCTGGCGAACCCAACTGCAAGGCATCTGGTCAACGCGATGACTCCGGCTTTGGAGGCGGAATAGGCATACAAGGCGTGTGACTGATAGGCAGCCATAGACGCATTGTTGACTATCGCTCCGCCGCCATTCTTTATCATCTCAGGAACAGCGTACTTGCAGACGAGCAGCACGCTCTTGAGATTCAGATCGAAGGTGGCATCCCAGTCTTCGACTGTCACCGAGAGGCTGGCGCCCCCGCGAGCGCCGCCGACGTTGTTGAACAGTATGTCCAGCTTACCGTACCGGGAGACCGTCTCCTCCACCAGTCTCTTGGCGTCCGATTCCTTGGTGACATCTGCCTGTATCGCTGTGGCCTCACCACCTGCACTCTTGATTATGCCTACCGTTTCTTCCGCAGCGTCGAGATTCCGGTCAACGCAGGCCACTTTGGCTCCTTCTCTGGCGAAGAGGATCGCCGCGGCTTTCCCGTTCCCCATACCGGGCCCTATTGAACCTGCTCCAGTGACTATCGCTACTTTGTCCTTCAGCCTCATCTGTCACCTCCCGAGAGACTCGGAATGCAGCGCCACAACTTGCCGATGGACACCTGAGCTGCGGGCGACCCGGCCCGGAGCACCGGCGCTCGACCACCATACACCGCATTAGATACCGGTGTGGTTGCCTTTCTTAAGCTGTATCAGTTCTATAGGCGCGCCGTTGTCTTCGATGAATGCCACTATGGTGCCTTCTGAGGGACTATTGGGTTCAATGATGACCGTCTTCCCCTTTATGGCTTCGTAGATGTCATCCACCTCAAAGGCCACATGGGGCAGAGTCTTCAACAATCTCTGGTAACGGGCAATCCCTTTCGTACCGCATCCATTCGATGCCATATTCGCTTTTTTCGTATCCGTAATGATACAGCTTGTACTTCTTCAGATAGACTTCACCCTCTATTGGCTGATCTGTCGGTATTCCAAGATGGTGGTATTTCAAATGCCTCTTGTCCACTTCCTATCTCCCTTCAGGAGGCGCGTGTGCTGATTGGGGAATGCCGCTTACATCGGGCCAGCCCGGAATAGGGCGAGCGGCCCACCAGCCGCCCCGTCGCAGTCATGTTGATGCTCGTCT
>CAVXOY010000017.1:0-156606 GCA_963763495.1 uncultured Chloroflexia bacterium | reverse complement strand
TTGGATGAGCTGCGCCAGTTCGGCGGCCTCCCGCGCTCGTATCGGTTCGATGTTCTCGGGAGAGGGCTCTCCCAGGATGCGGACGGTAACGCCCGCGTCCGGCGGCGTCTCCCAGCGGGCGTCCAACTCGACATAAGGCACTTGGCCTTCGCCGCCCCCTTCGCCCATCAAGGGCGCGAAGACGGCGTTTACCCAGTCGATGACGGGCCGCAAGGAGCGGAAGTTCTGGGTGAGCCGCACGGTGCGGTCGGCGAACCGCTGCTGCACTGCCTGGTAGAGCGCGATGTCGGCGCGGCGGAAGCGGTAGATCGACTGCTTGGGGTCGCCGACGAAGAAGAGACGCCCCTCTTCGATGGCCGCTTCCTGCCAGGTGGCCGGCGGGCTATCCGGCTCGCTGCCCGCCAGCAGCGCCGCGATGTCGATCTGGAGAGGGTCGGTGTCCTGGAACTCGTCGATTAGGAGATGGGAGAATTGCGCTCGCAGCGCCTGTCGCACTGAAGCGTCGCGGCGCAGAAGATCGCGCGCCTGCACCAGGAGGTCGTGGAACTCCAGCTTGCCTTGGCGTCGCCGCTCCTCCGCGCAGTCAAGGATGAAGCTCCGCAGGGCGGCGAGCAGCGGCGGCAGGACGGCGGCCCGCGCCTCCTCAAGCAGCCGGTCACGGATGTCGGACGCGGTCTGAAGAGCGTCGCGGATCTCACCGGGAGTTATGCCTGACCAGTTGGCTTTGCTGCCGTACTTGTAGACTATCTTCTTTCTCTCCGCCATGATACGGAGAGAATCGAGATCGCTTCCGGCTGCGGCCAGGCGGCGGCGGTAGGTGTCCATCCGCTCCAGATGGAGGTACAGATAGTCGTCGTGGTCGACGCAGTGTCCCTTGAGAGCGCAGGGCTGAGCGAGGGCGTCGAGGAGCTCTGAGGTGTCGACGGGTGGCAAGGGCGCGAGCTCTATCGCGGCATTCTCCAAGCGGTCCCAGTGATTGTGGAACTCGTGCGCCACTTCGTGTAGGTGCTTCATTTCCAGGCCGAGGACGTGGGCGCGAAGGAGTATCTCCTCCAGCGCCGGGTCGTCGAGAAGCCGGTCGGCGAACTCATTCCAGCGCTCCTCGAAGGAGATAGAGGCCCGTATCTCATCCTGCACCTCGATGAGCGGCGGTAGGCCTGCCTCCAGAGGATGAGTCGAGAGGATGCGCTGGGCGAAGCCGTGCAGCGTCTCGATAGCGGCGGCGTCCACCTCATCCACGGCGGTTTGGCAGCGCTGACGCTCGTCCGGCGGCAGGGTGTCGTCGCGGGCCGCCTTCTCCATCTCCTCGCGGATGCGATCGCGCAGCTCGGCAGCGGCGGCCTCAGTGAAGGTAATGGCGGCGATCTGGGGCATCTGGGCGCGGCCGGTGGCTACGAGACGCAGGATGCGCGCCACCAGCTCTGTCGTCTTGCCGGTGCCGGCCCCTGCCTCGACGAAGAGGGTCGCGTCCAGTTCCTCGTGGATGCGATCGCGCGCCGGCTGGTCGGCGGGTCGGTAGGCGTCTATCTCACTCATCGCTTTCCGCCATCTCCAGGTATCGCTTGAGTTCGGGGGCGCTTCGTTTGCGCTCCCAAAGGCGGGCACGGAGTCTGGGGCAGATACGGTCGTAGGGACAGAGGCTGCAGTTCTCGTACGTGTCCTGTCGAGCCTTCCCCGGCCGGGCGGGGAATAGCCCGGATGCTATGCCGCTGACGATGACGTCTATCGCTTGGTGGAACTCGACGAGAATACTCTCGTCCACAATGTACCCCCGGCGCGCGTAGTCCTGGTCTTCGCTGATGAACCAGTAGTACGCCTCGACCTCAGTGACGCATCATCGTAGGACTGCCGCGCGGCGAGGGCGTAGATCGGTAACTGGAGAAGCTTCCCGCGCTTGAGCGGGTCTTTGTCCAGCCCGAAGTAGTAGCCCGCGGAGCCGCTCTTGTAGTCGAGGACTAAGAGACGTGAGCCGTCCGGTGTCCGGTCGAGGCGGTCCATCTTCCCCCTCAGAGCGATTGTCCGGCCGTCCGCCAGCGTGATGAGGGCGGGCGGACCGGAGCCGGCGGTGCCCATGCCGAAGCCCATCTCGACGTTGATGGGGAAGCAGCCCTTCTCGCGGCGCATCTCCTCGTCCGCGTCGAGGAAGCCGGCGAGGTCGCGGCGAATGCGTTCGCGTTCCAGCCGCCAGAGCAGCCGCTTGCCCGTGATGCCCGCCGCCTCCGCTTCGTCGCACAGCCGCTCGCCGATCTCGATAAGCCGTGCCCGTTCTTCGTCGCTCCACGGCTCGTTCGGCGCTGCGCGTGGCGGTGCCTCTCGGATGAACGTCTCCAGCGCCTCATGGAGCAGGGTGCCGCGGTCTAATGCGCTGAGGGTCAGGGTCTCCTCCGGTTTTTCCGTCTCGGCGACGCGGAGGATGTTGCCGAGGAAGTAGCGGAAGGGGCAGGCCGCCCAGTTCTGGAGCGCCGTCGGCGATGCCGGACGCTCCTGGGATGGCGCTGGTATCTCTAGGCCCCGGACTGAGCCGTCCCAACGAGTGAGGCGCGCGCTCTGGCGGCCCAAGTCGGCGGCGATGCCGTGCTTGAGAGCCGGTGTCTCTTTCACCAGGTAGTGGTTGGCTATGCGGGAGGCTGGTGCCGCCGAAGCGCAGCAGGCTCCGCAGGTCGTACTCCTGTTCCGAGGCCGGCTCGCCGCTGCCCGCAAGCGCTGCCTGGAATGACGGGACGAAGTGTCAGCCACTCTCGCGAAGGCGGCGGGTCGAAATCGCTGCTGTAGAGCGTTTTCTCTTCTAGTCGCGACGCTTCCTCCAGGAGCCAGCGTGAGGGGAGCTTCCCCCGTTGACCCCGCAGGTCGGCTCGCGGGTAGAGGAGGACGCGCTCGGGCGCCGAAGCCAGGGCGGCGAGATAGTCTCGTCGCTCCTCGTCCAGGCGGCTCATCCGCAGCGGCATCTCCTCGCCGGCGGCGAGGCGCTCGCCATCGGGCAGCAGAGGGTCGTCCCTCCCTCGCGGCGGCATGAGCCCTTCCGTCATGCCCAGCACATAGACGATGTCGAAGCTCGTCCCCACGGCGTCGGCGATGCGGCCGATGAAGACTCCCTCGCCGAAGCGGCCGATTCTCCCTGCCGTCGCTTCCAGTTCTCGCTCCAGGGCGCGGCGGAAGATGGCTTCGTCGATCTGCGGGCGCAGAGTCGCTTGAGAGCAGACAGAGACTCCAGCGCCTCGGTCACCGCTCGATGGGACTCTATCTCCGTCTCCGGCCAGTCCCGCTGGTGGCCTTCACCGCCCAGATAGCGCTCCAGCAGGCCGCGGGCCCAGGCGGCGAACTCCGGCCAGCTCTTCGCTTCGCCCGGGTCGAGGCGGCGCGCCAGCTCATCGATGAAGCGCCGCAGCCGCTCAACGTGGTCGATCTCGGCGTCGAGATGGCGTATCTGTCCTTCTCGTGCCTCCTCGTCCTCTTCCAGGTCACGGCGCTCTTTCTCCAGGGAACGGCGGTGGGCAGTCAGGCGCTCCTGCCATTGCGATGCCCCGCGTACGACACCCGCTGATCGAGAGAGCAGCTCCCAGCGTTGGGCCGGCGCCGGCTGACCGCTGTCTTCGAGGATGGGGGCGCTGCTCAGCCAGTCCATCAGAATGTCGCGGCGGAAGTCCGTCTCCCGCAGGCGGAGCAGCCCCAGCAGAGCCCGGCCGGTAAGGGTCTGGGCCAGGGTGCGTATGCCGGGGCCGTTGCAGGGGATGCCGGCCGCTCGGAACTGCTCCTGGGCCAGCAGGGCATAGGGCTGAGAGGCCCGGTAGAGGACGGCGATGCGATGCAGCGGCGTGCCCGCCGCCAGACGCCCCATGATGAGCCGGAGGACGGTGCGCACCTCCTCCTCCGCGTCCGTCGCCGTCACTATGTGCGCCTTGGGTGCGTCGTCTGTGGCTGCTGTCTCTTCCGGCGGCCCCAGCGCAGCTTCGAGTTGAGCCGCGATCCGCCGCGGCAGAGTGTCGGCAGCGGGGTCGCCGGTCAGGCCGATGATGACGGCGAGGCGGCCGGCTCCGGCGAGCGCCTCCAGCAACGTCTGCTCGGCCGGCGAGAGGCGGCGCGGCAGGTAGACGATGACGTGCCCGATGTCGCGGAGGGCGAGAGCATCGGCACGAGCGGCATCAGCAGCGGCGAGAGCCAGGTCCTCCTCGTCGTAGTATTCCTGCGTCCGGTCGGCGGAAATCGCGGAAGAGGCGGACGACGTGGGCCGCCCTCTCTCCCTGGCGCTCTACTGACGCCAAAGCGCCCTCCGGCGCCCGGCGCAGGTCACGGAAAGTGGACTCTAGGCTTCTCTCCGTCGCCACGTGGTCGGAGACCTCGCCGAAGATGCCGGGGTCGGCGGCGACGACGGTGCGCACGGCTTCGGCGCGCACGGGGCCGGTAAGCGGTCGCTTGCCTTCCGCAGCAAGGGCAGGCGAGCCGAGTAGCTCCGCAATGCGCGGAAGCACAATGAAGCGGACGTTGACGAGTCCCCGGCCGGTCGCGCCCAGGGTGCGCCGCAGCGACAGCCCCGCGTAGTTCGAGGGAACGGCCACGGTCACCGGCTGGAGCGGGTCGTCGCCCTTTGCGGCGGCGATCGCCTCACGCAGCGCCGCGACGGCGGCCGGGCCATAGGGGACAAGGCGCAGTGAGGGCATCCCTTACCTCGTTGGAGAAACCAAGAATGTACAGCGGTGTTTGGAGCACATGATACCTTTCCCCGGCCGATCTGTCATGCTACCCGTGACCCCAAATGATCGGAATCGTTGGAGTGACGGCGTCCTCTCCGTTGGTGAAGAGGCAGCCGTCGTTCCGTTGTGAATTTAGTCAGGCGTATGGTAGTCTCTGAACATGACAATCACCCGCATCGGTTCCCTTTTTCTTCTTGTACTTCTCCTGATTGGGGTTGCTCTAGCTGAGGCTGGCTGCGCTGACTCTCAAGGCGAACCGGCGCTCGCGGAAGCGCCGTCGCAGTCTGACGCCTCACGGATCGTCATCCCAGCCGGTAAGCCCATCATCATCGGCATATCGGCGCCGCTCACGGGCACGGAGGCTCCTGGCGGCACCGAGGACAGGGACGCGGCGATCACGGGCGTGATGCGCTGGAAGGCGGCACACGGCGAGCAGATGAAAGGGCACGATATTGAAATCCGGGCCGAGGACGACGGCTGCACGGAGGACAAGATCACGGTTCAGGCGGCCGAGCGGCTGCTGGCCGTGCCCGGCCTCGCGGGCGTGATCGGCCCCGATTGTAGCGCCGGCGCCAAAGCTGCTATTCCTCTGTATGCCCAAGCTGGCGTCGTCGCGATCTCCGGTTCGGCGACGGAGTCTGACCTCACAACTACGCAGCCGGAAGGCCGGTTCTTCTTCCGCACGTCCTACAGGAGCGAGTTGCAGGGCATGGTGGGTGGAGATTTCGTCGGCGGAACGCTGATGCTCCCCACGGCATACCTCATCGATGACGGCGAGTCGTATGGACAGGACCTGATCGATGCGGCGCAGCGGGCGATGGAGGGCTACGGGGTTGTAGTCACACGAAAGAGCATCCGGCGCGGCGACGTTGATTTCAGCGTGCTTGCGGCGGAGGTCGCGAAGGCAGACCCGGGGTTCGTCGGCTTCGGCGGGTTCAACCCCGAGGCGGTGCTGCTGTTCCGGCAGATGCGCGATGCGGGTTACAGGGGGCCGTTTGGGGCTGGTGACGCAGTGGCGTCGGTGGCCACCTTTGTGGAGCCGGTCGGCGCCGACGCGGCGGAGGGCGTGTACTTCGTCGGCTGTCCGCTCTCGCTGACCGATGATTTCCGCGCCGAGTTCAAGAAGGTGCACGGTAGTGAGCCTAAGGCATCGGCCTTCATACCCCAGTATGCGGACGCGGCGGTGATCTTGCTCGATGCGATAGCAGAGGTTGCCGAGGAGCAGGACGATGGCTCTCTCGTGATCGACCGCCTGCGGCTGCGCGACGCGGTGCGAGAGACAGACCGGATGGATGGCATGTCGGGCCACTTGGCGTTTGATGAGTACGGCGACCGGATGAGCGCGCCACTGATTTGACGGAACGGGCAATCGATCTTGGGCTCGCCGCCTGCCAGGTGCAGAACGGCGAGCTGGTTACGTTGTTCCCCTAGGGATTTCGGAAAGGGACCTCGCTGGCGGATGGATAAGAAAAAGGCTTCGGGAGGAGACTGGACGGCTGCAGCGCCGCCGCATTCGTCTTGGGCGTCGCGGATGGCACTGTGGAGCGCGCGGCATCGCCGGGCAGTGGCGCTGGGCTGGGTTGCCGTCATTGCCGCCGCCTTCGTCGCTTGCTCGATGGTCCCCGCCAATACAGATGTGAGTCAGGAAGTACCAGGCGAGTCCGGCACCGCCCAGCAGTTGTACCGGGAACGGTTTGGCGAGGTGCAGGCTCCGGCGCAGGAGATCGTTGTGTTCTCATCGCCCTCGCGTACCGTGGATGACCCGGTGTACAAGGAGACTGTCGAGGGTCTGATGACCCAGTTGACGACCCTGCGCTGGACGGAGAGCCAGGTGTTGGGGGGGACAAGAGTCGTCTCCAGCAAGCGGATTGTCTCCGGAACCATGACGCACTACGACATCGGCGCGCCGCGGGATGCGTCTCCCTTTGTGGCGCCGAGCGGCAGCGGCGGCGACGTTACGTTCGCGCTGGTCAGCTTGCAGGAAAACCCCTTCGATGCCCAGGAGCACATTCAGCCCGTTCTTGACGCGGTGAAGGCCGCCGAGGCATCGTCAGACGGCTTTACCATCGACAGCGGCGGAGGCGCGTCGATCAACGAGCAGGTGAATACCACAATCGAGGAAGACCTCGCCCTTGCTCTGGTACTGAACCTGTGCGTAACGCTGGTCATCCTCCTCCTGGTCTTTCGGGCGCCGCTGGCGGCCCTTATCCCGCTGGCTCTGGCTGTGGCCGCAGTCTCGACCGCCACGGGCATGCTCAACGTTTTCAGTCAGATACGGCCGGTGAGCATGGTTGCCTCAGAGATGCTTCTGCTGATGGGGTTGGCGACGGGGATTGACTATGCCCTCTTCGTCGTGAGCCGCTTTCGCAACGAACGGCGGATTGGCAAATCAAAGGAAGAGGCGTTAAGGATCGCCGCGGGCACCTCAGGCAAGGCGGTCGTGTTTGCCGGCTGCACTGTGGTTCTCGCGGTGGGTGGCATGTTCCTTGTCGGCGACCCGACGTTCACGAGCATCGGCCTAGCCTCCATCGTCGTGGTGATTCTGGCCGTCGTCATCTCGGTCACGCTGCTGCCGGCGCTCCTGGCCATGCTATCCGGCCAGATCGACCGCTTCAGCCTGCCGTTCCTGCGTGGCGGTGGTGAAGGGGGTGGTGTTTGGGGGTTCATAACCGATCGTGTGCTGGCGCGCCCGGCTGTGCTGGCCACTGTCACGCTCGTTGCTCTGCTTGCCGTCGCCTGGCCGCTCACGACGCTCAACCTGGGCTTCAACGGGGCGAAGGGGCTGCCCGACGCTGTGCAAGCAAAGAAGGCGCTGGTCACGCTAGAGGACAAGTTCACCCTCGGGCTCTTTTCGCCGGCGTCGATTATCGTCGATGCCGGGCGGAACAAGAATGTGTACGCCTCGGATGTCCAGTCTCGCGTGAATCAGATAATGGCCAGCGTGCAGGCCGAGACTGAGTCCCGCGACCATCCTGACGCTCCCTATGGTGCGCCCATCCAGACGAAGATCAACGACGCCGGCGACACCGAGGTGCTAAACATCCCTCTCAACGCGGACATCGGCGAGCAGAAGGCCATCGACGCTGTGGATCATCTGCGCAAGGATATTGTTCCGGCGGCGATCGGCGATAGCGCGGTCAAGGCTTATGTGAGCGGCGATACCGCCGCGAACATCGACTTCCGTAGCAACATAGTCTTCCGAACGCCGTTCGTCTTCGCGTTCGTGCTCGGCCTCGCCTTCCTCATTCTGCTTTTGACGTTCCGCTCGATCGTAATCGCGATTAAGGCGATCATCTTGAACCTGCTGTCAGTGGGCGCGGCCTATGGGTTGCTAGTGCTCGTATTTCAGAAGGGCTGGCTGCTCGAGGGTGTCCTGGGCTTTGAGGCGACGGG
Organism: uncultured Chloroflexia bacterium; assembly: GCA_963763495.1. Classification (GTDB taxonomy): domain Bacteria; phylum Chloroflexota; class Dehalococcoidia; order DSTF01; family JALHUB01; genus DAOUEO01. Next base: position 148,525 of record CAVXOY010000017.1, on the reverse strand, counting down.
CATCATCGAGTCGTGGCTGCCGCTTGCCCTCTTTACCGTCTTGTTTGGGCTCTCGATGGACTATCACATGTTCGTCCTCAGCCGGATCAAGGAGGCGCATGAGCGCGGGGCAAGCAGCGACGAGTCCGTGTCCATAGGCATCAAGGCGACGGCCGGGACCATCACGAGCGCGGCGGTCGTCATGGTGGCGGTGGCGGTTATCTTTGCCTTCACGCGCTATATCGGCATCAAGCAGTTCGGTTTTGGGCTTGCCACGGCCATTCTCATCGATGCGACCGTAATCCGGTCGATCCTCTTGCCGGCAAGCATGAAGCTCCTGGGCGAGTGGAACTGGTACCTGCCCCGCTGGCTGGAGTGGCTGCCGCAGATAAAGATGGGTGAGTAGAGGCCGCAGGCCGCTGGTTAGGCGGCGGTTGTGGCCTGCTGCGACTCCAGCAGTTTGACGAAGGGCTCGACGAGGTCGGGGTCGAACTGGGTTCCCGCGTTGCGCCGCAACTCGGCCACCGCTTCTTCGAGGGTGAGGGCTTTACGGTAGGGGCGGTCGAGGATCATCGCCGAGTAGGCGTCGACGAGCGCCATGATGCGTCCGGACAAGGGTATCTCCTCTCCCCCTAAGCCTCGCGGATAGCCTTTGCCGTCCCAGCGTTCGTGGTGGGCGTAGACGGCGTCCGATACCTCTTGCAGGTTGGGGACGCCGTGGACGATGAGATTGCTTAGGACCACATGCTCACGCATGATGGTGAACTCCTCGTCGGTGAGCGCGCCCGGCTTCTGGAGTATGTCATCAGGAACGCCGATCTTCCCGACATCGTGGAGGAGTCCTCCGATGCGGAGCGCGTTGAGCGTGCCCTCCGACAGTCCCACAGCCTTTCCGAGGTCGACGGCAAACTCGGCGTTCTGTTGAGAGTGCTGCCGGGTATAGCGGTCTTTTCGGTCGACTGCCCGCACGAGGGCGTCAAGGACGCCGAACGCTGTGTGCTTGCTGGCGAGGGGATCGTCCGGCTCGTTGTTCGCGATAACCAGGTTGCCGCCGGTGGCCTGCTTAGCCTCTAGCAGTGAGGCGTCGGCGTAGGCGATAAGCTCCTCTTTGTGCCGGCTGTGGTCGGGGAAGATCGCTAGGCCCATGCTGACGGCCAAGGGGAGGTTCTCTCCTTCACGGGGCTGGACGCGTTCCTGAGCCGCCGCCTCCAGGATACGATTGGCGCACGGCAACGGCCTCATCGCGGCTTGTCTCGGGAAGAATGAGCATGAACTCGTCGCCGCCGTAGCGGCCGGCGATGTCATTGGAGCGTATCTCGCGCTTCAGCATCTTTGCCATCTGGCGCAGCACGCGGTCTCCCTCCTGGTGGCCGTATGTGTCATTGAAGAGCTTGAACCCGTCGATGTCCATCATCAGAACGGCGAGCGAGTGATCATGGCGGCGGCTGCGCTCCACTTCCTTGTCGAGCGCCTCATGGAGGGAGCGGTGGTTATGGAGGCCGGTCAGGCTGTCGGTAGCTGCCTGGAGCTTGAGAGCCTCCTCCGCTCGCTTGCGCTCCGCTACCATCAGGTTGAAGTCATGGGCCAGGGAACGGATCTCCTTCGGCCCCGACTCTTCCGCCCTCGTGTCCAGGTTTCCTGACGCGATGGCCCTGACGCTGGCCTGCAGAGAAGCCAGCGGGCGCAACACTGATACGACGAGTACGAACAGAGCCCCTGCTCCGGCCAGGAAGGCGATGGTGCTGAACCCCACCAGGATCCAAAGGGTCACGTCGCCGGCGCGGTCTGCTGCTGCGCGTTCGGCCGTCAATTTGGCCTTCTGGGTTGCGGCTATCTGATCCAAGTCGCTGGTGACGGTAGTGGCTATGGGCTGCAGCGTCGACTGGTGTTGTTGAGCTACTGCCACCCGGGAGTCACCATCGACGAGCAGCATGGATTCCATGCTTGCTGTAGCCTCTTCCCTGAACTGGTCGGCGTGTTCGATGGCCTCCTCAAGAACGGCGACGTCCGCTGTCTCAGATATGGCGGCCAGCTCGGCGCGCGCCTGGGCCAGGGCTTCGGAAGCTGAATCCCGTTGTTCCTGGTACAGGTCATCGAAGGGTGCGGGGTCATCTGTGAATACTGCTACCGAAGCTATGGTAGAGGTCAGGAAGAATTCAGCGCGGGCGCGCTCAATAGCCGCGACGGCGATGGCTCGGTGCTCCAGCGAGCTGCGGGTCTCGCGGTCGCTCTGAGTGCGCCAAGCTGCCAGCGCGGCCACGACGCAGAGGAGCGCCAGCAACACTGAGGTTGCCAGCAGGGCCCGCGCTCGTGCCGACTTGAAGCCAAACATCTTGTCTGGGCCTTCGTTGTCTGCCCTGCTCACGCACCAATGCGCGAGTGTGTTGACTGAGTTTGCTTTGCCTAATGTTCGGACACAGGCGGCGCGATCAATAGCATGAGAATCCCCAATATCTACTGCGATCGGGAGATAGAGTTCTGCCTGAAAGGCACAGAGAGGGCGCGTCAATCCAAGTAGTCGCTATCGGGCTGATCAGAAAGACGTTGGTTCACCAGAATCCGCCTTCGGATATCGGCGATTAGGCCGATTGATCTACTGGAAACGTTTTTTGCGAGTCTCTCGAACCAGTGGACGTATCTCCGAAGGGGGATGCGGAGCCGGGATGCTCGGATCCCCGGCAATTGGGGTGGTAGGAAATGCGAAGTCATACGCAAGTGCAACTAGAGGGTAGATATGGCGGTAGTCTTCGGTCGGATAGCACAGCGAGCCAGGTCTTGCCTCATGTGGCCAGACGAATGGCCGGGCTATCTGCTCGTGGTACTCGCAGTCCTTGCCCTGGCGGCTGTAGCCTGTACGCCTCAGCAGGTGATGGAGGCGAACCTTGGGGTAGGCCTCAACAAGATGCGGATGGAGAAGGGGCTTCCTCCCCTGCCGTTCGATCCCGGCTTGTCGGCGGTCGCCCGCATGCGGGCAGAGGACATGGCCCAGAAGAACTACTTTGGCCATCAGCCGCCCGACGGCTGTGACTTCCGCTGCTTGCTGTACAAGCAGGGTGTCCCGGTGGCCTGGGGTGGGGAGATCATAGCCTGGAATAATGCGCCGCCTGCCAAAGCAGTGTCGATGAGCCTTGAGCTATGGAAGAGCAGCCCCGCTCACTACGGCATAGTCATGGGTTGCCAGTTCTCCCGTATGGGGACGGGAGCCGCGATTGCTCCCGACGGGCGGGTCTACCACGTCGCATTGTTCGAGGGGAACGCTGCCTGTCAGCCCCAGTAGCCGGACGCCGTTTTCCCCGGATGATCCGGCGGCTCTGGCCTTGAGCCAAGGGCGCGGGGAAGCTCTACGCCCCGGCTGTCGCAGCGGGCGGCGTGAAGATGCGTTGAGCGAGTTCCCTGTCGAGCATCAGCAGTCCCGCACCGTCTTTCCCGACCAGCTTTAGGCTCTGCAAGACCTTCTGCGCCGAGGACTCCTCCTCCACCTGTTCCGTGACAAACCACTGGAGGAAGGAATTGGTGGCGTGATCGGACTCTTTCAGTGAGGCGGTGACGATGCTGTTGATTAGTCCTGTGACCTTCTGCTCGTGCCGGTACACCTCTTCGAATACGGCCAGCGGTGAGGTCCACTCGGTGGGTGGGCCGTCTATCGGCCGCAGGCTGACCCGGCCGTCGCGCTCGTTGATGTGATCGAAGAACTTCTCAGCGTGCATCTGTTCTTCCTGGGCCTGCACGCGCATCCAGTTGGCGAAGCCCGGCAGGTTGAGTGACTCGAAGTAGGCCGACATCGACAGGTACAGATAGGCGGAGTAGAGTTCGGCGTTAAGCTGGCTGTTGAGCTTCTCCTGCATCTTCTCACTTAACATCGGGATATCCTTTCCTGGGTTGCCCCTCGGTTCGTCATCTCTCTTGTAACCATTATAACCTAAGGGCTCTGCGCTTCGTCGGTGGGCGCCGGGGCTCTAGCGAAGGCGGGCGATAATCGCGTCCGCTTCGGCGACGATGCGCCGTACCACCTCGCCGGCGCTCAGTATCTCGGTGATGCTGCCGGCGATTGAGCCGCAGTACAGCTCTCCTTGCGCTAGGTCGCCCTTCAACTGCCCGGCGGGGGACCGCCCCAGGCCGATGTACTCCAGGAGCTGGTCCGCGCTGGCGCCGGCTGCCTCCATCTCCATCATCTTGTCGGTGAAGGCGTTCTTGATGGCGCGCGTCGGGCCGATCTTGCGTCCGGTTATGACGGTGCTCGTGTCGAGGGCTTCGAGCACTGCTTGCTTGAAGGTAGGGTGGGCGCAGCATTCGATGGTGGCGACAAAGCGGGTGCCCATCTGTATGCCTTCCGCGCCGAGGGCCAGCGCCGCCACGAGACCGCGGGCGTCGGCGATGCCGCCGGCGGCCACGACCGGTATCTTGACTGCGTCGGCGACCTGGGGGACGAGCACGAAGGTGGTCAGCTCATCCACCCCGTTGTGGCCACCCGCCTCGAAGCCCTCAGCGATGACGGCGTCGACCCCCGCCCTCTCGGCGCCAAGGGCGTGACGGCAGGAGGCGACGACGTGCAATACTTTGATCCCCTTCTCTTTCAAGGTGGATGTGAGCGTAGCCGGGTTTCCGGCGGAGGTTGTGACGACGGGGATACGCTCCTCGATTATGAGCTTGATGGTGTCTTGCGCTTGGGGGTCGCTCACTGTGATGTTCACGCCGAAGGGCTTTTTCGTGCGCTCTTTCGCCGCGCCGATCTGGCGCCGGAGGTTATCCATCCGATCGCTCTCTCCGTCCCAGCCGGCGCTGGCGGTGATAATGCCGAGGCCGCCCGCCTCCGACACGGCTGCGGCCAGCTCACCGTTGGCGACCCAGTTCATGGCTCCCTGGATGATCGGGTACTCGATGCCGAGGAGTTCACAGAGTCGAGTTGTCTTCATAGCTGCTCCTCACTGATACCTGCTGATCGAGACGGTGGCCGACCGCTACCGGTGCGATTCTATGCGGCGAGGAGTCGTCAGACCGGCGGGTTAGGCCGGTCTAAGGGGCGAGGACGATCCCCTTCTCGATGAGTTCCTCGACTCGCGAAGGCTCTATGCCGAACTCTAGTAAGACCTCCCGGCTGTGCTGGGCCAGGGTCGGGGCCGGTCTTTCCAGACGCATCTGGTGGCGCTCCCACTTGACGATGCGCCCCACCTGGCGGATGGGCCCGTTTATGGGGTGCTCCATATCCCACCAGAGGTCGTTAGCCTTCAGGTGTTCGTCATCCAGCACGTCCTGGAATGTCAGGCAGGGGGCGCAGGGTATTCCTTTTTCGAGCAGGGCCTGGATCGCTTCCTGCCTTTTCTGTCCGGCGAAGAACTGCTCCAGGGCAGAAGCGATCTCGCCTTCCAACGGCGCCTGCAGCAATTCGACAGCGTCGAGGCCGGCGAGAGAGGCGAGGGCGCCTCCGCTTTCCTTGACGAGCGCCTCTGCCTGCTCCGGCGTGCGGACGGCGAGGAAGAGCCAGCCGTCGGAGCACTGATAGACGCGATAGAGGGCAGAGCGGCCGAGGAGGTTTGGCGCGCCGGGTGGGTCGGGGGGCCGCCCTTCATAACGGACGAATTCCCCTACTTGGGCAGCCATGGCGTTGTTGGCGAGCGAAGAGTCGACCGGCTGCCCGCGCCCGGTGCGCTCCCGCGCGTAGATGGCCGCGGCGGTGCCGTATGCTGCCATGAGGGCGGCGGTGAAGTCAGAGACGGCTATCTGATAGTAAACAGGCTCCTCTCCCTTGCCGCCCTGCGCCCGCATGAGGCCGGAGCGGGCCAGGAGGATGGGGTCGAAGCCCGGCCAGCCAGCCTGGGGGCCGGAGGTGCCGAAGGGAGTCAGGGAACAGGTTATGATGCGGGGGTTTATCTTGCTAAGGGTACCGTAGTCCAACTTGAGGCGCTCCAGGACGCCGGCGCGGAAGTTGTCGATGACCACGTCCGCCTTGCGCACCAGATCGTAGAACAGCTCCCGCCCCTCGTCGCTCTTGAGGTTGATGGCGATCCCTCGCTTGCCCCGGTTCACGCCGAGAAAGCCGATAGCGAACCCCCGCCAGGGGTCACCGTCCAAGGGCTCGACCTTGATCACGTTGGCGCCGAGGTCGGACAGCAGCGTGCCGTTATAGGGCCCGGCGTAGATCGTGCCCAGGTCAAGGACGGTGATGCCGTCCAAGGGCGCACGCCCGGATGGGATGCTTCCTCCCTCTGCCCGCGCGGTCGTGGCCGGGGGGTGGTCAAGATGCGATAGGACCTCCTCATTGTGCTGTCCCAGCAGCGGGGCGGGCCCTTTGATGGCGCTGCCCTCGATCACCAGGGGGGTGCCCATTTGGACTGTCCGTCCCACCTCGGGGTCGTCTATCTCGATCCGCATGCCGTTGTGAAGGATCTGCGGGTCGTTTAGGTAGTCGTCGCGCGTGAGCTACCGGCCCGGCGGGGACATCTGCCGCCTTCAGGAGATCTAACCAGTGCTGCCGGGGTTCGGTGGCAAATATCTCGGTGAGGCGGCCTGCCAACTCCAGCCGGTCTTCCGGGACAGGTATGGCGATGGGGGCTCCTTCGAAACGCGGGTCAGCCAGGTATTCCTCGAGCCCTAGGGCGAGGGCCAGCTTCGTCCAGAAGACAGGAGTGAGGGCGCCTAACATGAACCATTCGCCGTCCGCTGCCTGATACACACGGTAGGTGGGGAAGGGGCCCTTGGGGTCGCCGCGGCCGCCGGCGAGGCGCATTACCTCCAGCGCGCCCAGAGGGATGATGTAGCTGCTGCTCTCAAGGGCAAAGGCGCCGCCTAGACCCGATACCTTGACATGGTCTCCTTGACCGGTGCGGGCGCGGTCGAAGAGGGTGGCGGCCACGGCTCCCGCCGCCAGGATACCGGTGGCGTACGAGACGATGGGAATGACGAGATAGACGGGTGATTCGCTGTAGGACCATTGCGAGCCGAGGACGCCGGTAACAGCGGCGGCCAGGGTGTCGTCGGGGGGCAAGCTCGCCCAGGGGCCTTCTGATCCGTAGAGGGGGATGGAGCAGTAGACGACCTGCGGGTTCCGTTGGGATACGCGGTCGTAGTCGATGCCCAGTCGCCGGGCTTCGTCCGGTAGACCATCTACCAGCACTACGTCGGCGGCGGAGGCCAGCGCCAGCGCCTTCTCCCGGTCCTCTTCGATGCTGAGGTCGAGGACGATCCCCCGTTTGCTGCGGTTGAGGACGTGGAAGGCAGGGGTGCCGCGGGCGCGGTCGCCGCTAGGGGGCTCGACCTTGATGACGTCGGCGCCCTGCTCGGCCAGGAGCATCCCGGCGTAGGGCCCCGCTGTGCCCTGAGTGAAGTCAACTACGCGTATCCCATCAAGAACGCCAGGCATGCATGTCTCCTCTAGTTGGGGTCGGGGAATAGTGGTAAGACCGGTGGTGATCCAAAGAGCGATTACCCTTGTCTGTGAATGCGTTGCATGGGTCTGAGAGCAGTCCTGCTACCGGAGAGAATGATACTACAAAGGTGCGTCTTGGCTGAATGGTGAGGCTGGAGGCAAGAGGAGGCGCCACATTGCCCAGGTGAGTGTGGCGCCTCGGATGCCGTTGTTGATGGTGAGACTAGAACTTGATGATGCTGCGCGCGACCTCGCCCTTCCTCAGCGCGTCGAAGGCGTCGTTGATCTTCTCCAGGGGGTAGACGCGCGTGATCAGCTCGTCCAGCTTGAGCTTGCCGCCCATGTACAGGTCTACCAGCATCGGCATGTCGATCCGGAAACGGGTGGAGCCGTAGAAGGCGCCCTTCAGCGTCTTGCCCATAAACAGGGGGATGCTGTTGATAGTGATGGGTGCGCCGATAGGCTGCATACCCACCATAATCGCTTCCCCGCCGGGGTCGGTGGCGTCGAACGCCTGGGTGACGAGTTCGGGGAGGCCGACAACCTCGAATGAGTAGTCGGCACCCATCGCGCCGCTGATCTCGATGATCTTCATCACCGGGTCTTCCTCGGCGGCGTTGATGGTGTGGGTAGCGCCGAGCTTCTTGGCCATCTCCAGCTTGTTGTTCAAGGTGTCCACGGCGATGATCTTCGCAGCGCCGGAGAGGACGGCGCCCTGGATGACGTTCAGGCCGACGCCGCCGCAACCGAAGACGGCCACGCAGCTACCTACCTTGACCTTGGCCGTGTTGATGGCAGCGCCCACTCCCGTCATGACGCCGCAGCCGATGAGGGCGGCTTTGTCCAGGGGCATGTCATCCCGGATCTTCACCATCGACGTCTCATGGGTCACGATGTACTCGGAGAACGCGGAGACGGCGGTCTGATGGTAGAGCACCTGGTCGCCCTTCTTGAAGCGGGTTGTGCCGTCCTTCATTGTTGACGACGAGCCGGCGCTGCAGAGATAGGGCTTGCCCCGTACACAGTTGCGGCAGGTTCCGCAGGAGGAGACAAACGAAAGGATAACGTGGTCGCCGGGCTGGACAAGGGATACTCCCGGGCCTACCTTCTCCACCACACCGGCCCCCTCGTGGCCCATGACCATCGGCACGAGGGCGGGCCAGAGCCCGTCGATGAAGGTGAGGTCGCTGCGGCACACGCCGGCCGCTGCCATCTTGACCATGACCTCGCCTTGCTTTGGGTCCTCCAACGTGATGTCGTCCACCACCGGGGGCTTCTTCTGCTCGTACAGAACTGCTGCCTTCATTGGCTGACCTCCTAGTCTCTGCTGGACGATCTCTTTGCGCCGCGCCACCCCCGAAGCGGAGGGTGCAGAGCGTGCTAGGCGCAGATCATAGCACAAAGCAGGTCTGCTGCCACCCTAAGACTGCTCATCGCCGTGATCGTAAGAACGGAAGCGACTACAATCTGCGATGGTCAAACCCCGCTTCTTGCGAGGGAGTGATGTCGCGTTTCATCCTTTCCCTTGACCAGGGCACTTCGAGCTCGCGCGCCGTCCTCTTCGACACCGCCGGCGCGCCGGTGGCTGAGGCCGCTCATGCGTTTCCTCAAATCTATCCCCGCGCCGGTTGGGTGGAGCACGATCCAGGGCAGATATGGGACTCCCAACTGGCGGCCGCCCGCGACGCGCTGAAGAAGGCGGGTGTCGATCCATCCCAAATCGCTGCTATCGGGATCACGAATCAGCGTGAGACCACCATTGTTTGGGAGCGGGCCAGCGGGCGGCCTCTAGGCAATGCTATCGTCTGGCAGTGCCGTCGCACCGCTGCCATGTGCGACGAGATGCGAGGGCGAGGCCTGGAATCCTGGATCCGCGAGAAGACCGGCCTGGTCATCGACGCCTATTTCTCCGCCACCAAGCTGCGCTGGATACTAGACAACGTCTCGGGGGCACGCGAGCGGGCGGAGCGCGGCGAGCTGGCGTTTGGGACTGTCGATAGCTGGCTGGCGTACAAACTCAGCGGCGGCGCTGTCCACGTCACGGACGCATCGAACGCATCGCGCACCATGCTCTACAACCTGCGCGAGGGACGATGGGATCCCGATCTTCTGCGCGAGTTCGATATTCCGGAGTCGATGCTGCCCCGTGTCTGTCCATCGAGCGGTGTCGTTGGAACGGCGGCGAGGCCGCTGTTGGGGGTGGAGGCGCCGATCGCGGGCATGGCCGGCGATCAGCAGGCGGCCCTCTTCGGCCAGAGTTGCTTCCTTCCCGGCATGGCCAAGAACACCTATGGCACGGGCTCCTTCGTTCTCCTTCACACCGGCGGGCAGCCCGTGGCCTCTCAGAACCTGCTGGCCACTGTGGCCTACCAGATGGGAGAGCAGGTCAGCTACGCCCTTGAAGGAAGCATCTTCGCCACCGGTGCGGCCGTTCAGTGGCTCCGCGACGGTCTCGGCATCATAGAGAACGCGGCGGATAGCGAGACGCTTGCCGCCGGCGTCGACTCCAGCGACGGCGTCTATGTCGTTCCCGCCTTCGTGGGTCTGGGGGCGCCTCACTGGGACCAGTACGCTCGGGGTACTATCATCGGCATCACCCGTGGGACGACGCGGGCCCACATCGCGCGGGCGACGCTGGAGGCCATCGCCTTCCAGACGCGGGACGTGGTGGAGGCGATGGAGCGGGAGTCCGGCGTCGCGATGCCGGAGCTTCGTGTCGATGGCGGCGCCGCCCGCAACGACCTGCTGATGCAGATCCAGGCCGACATCCTCGGCCGGCCGGTGGTGCGCGCGGCTGTCCTGGAGACGACTGCCCTGGGGGCGGCTTTCCTGGCTGGCCTCGGCGTCGGCGTCTGGTCGGGCACGGACGAGCTGGCCCGACTCTGGCGCGCCGATCGCACCTTCGAGCCCCGGATGCCGGAAGGGGAGCGCGAGGCGCTCTACGACGGCTGGAAGCGCGCCCTGGAACGGGCTAAGGGCTGGGCCCGCGACTAGCTGAATGAGTGCCGGTTCTCCAATTGAGCGAGAGTCCGTATTCGGCTGGCGCAAATCGTTGCTCCCTGCTATGCTCCCTAGCAAAGCCGCCAACCATCGCTGATAGCTAGGGGAGAATCCCGTGGTCAAAGCTACCAACCGCATTACTGAGGTGGCCGGCGATGCAGTCCCCCTGTTTGCGGACCCCGATCGCGAGTACTACTACGTCACCCGCGTCCAGCGCTACCGCCGCATCGAAGGCGGCGCCCGCTTCTCCGTCCTCACCAACGAAGATGAGGAGATGACCCTCGACCTCCGCTTCGTGACGCCGGAGGTGCTGCGGGTGCGCCTCTACCGTCCAGGGGAGGAGCCGCCGCTGACCTCGCCGATGCTGGTGGAAGGGGCGAGCCGGTCGGCGGATGTGACTGTGGAGACAGTGGGAGACAAGGTCGTGCTGACGACCGCCGCGCTTCAGTTGAAGGTGGTGCGGAAGCCGTTCCACTTCGGCGTCTTCGACCGGCGGGGTCGCAAGCTCTTCGTCCAGCAGATCGGAGACCTATCGTTCTTCGATCTAGTCGCCCTTCCCCTGGGTTACTCGCGGGACGCCGAGGGTCGCGTGGCCTTCCATGAGAGCTTCGAACTGGAAGAGGACGAGCATCTCTTCGGCCTGGGCCAGCAGTACGGCCCTCTCGATAAGCGGGGCCAGCGGGTTATCTCCTGGAACCGCGATGCGATGGGGGCCAACACGACCAGCGTGACCTATCACAACATCCCCTTCTTCCAGAGCAGCCGCGGCTATGGCGTGTTCGTCCACCACTCCAGCAAGATCGTCTACGAGATGGGATTCCCGTCGACGATCAGCGGCTCGTTTCGGGTGGACGATCCTTACATGGACTACTTCTTCATATATGGGCCGAGCCCCAAGCAGATACTGGCCCGCTACGCCGGTCTGACGGGACATGCCCCCGTGCCACCGCTGTGGTCGTTCGGGGTATGGATGTCGCGCGCCATGTACATGAATCGGGCAGTCGTAGAGGAGGTGGTGGAGAAGGCACGCGAGTTGGGCTTCCCCATGGACGTGGCCCATATCGATCCTCGCTGGCTGGTTGCCCGCAAGGATCACCACCGCGACGGCTGTGACTTCGAATGGGATCATGAGGCGTTTCCTGACCCGGAGGGCTTCGTCCGCTGGCTGGCCGAGCGCGGCGTCAAGCTCTCTCTTTGGGAGAACCCGTACGTCCACATCGACGTGCCCATGTACCGCGAGGCGCTGGCGAAGGGCTATCTCGCCTTGGGGCCCGATGGCAAGCCGATCCCGTCGCAGGAGAACCCGCCCGAGGTCGAGAACGTGGTCTTCGATTTCACCAACCCCGAGGCGGTGCGCTTCTGGCAGGACAAGCACCGCCCCTATCTCCGGATGGGAGTGAGCGTTTTCAAGGCCGATTACGGGGAGGGTGTGCCCGTCGAGGCCCGTTTCTCCGACGGCCGCACCGGCGCTCAGATTCACAACCTCCATCCGCTGCTCTACAACCGCGCCGTCTTCGAGGTCATCCGCGAGGAGCGGGGTGAGGGCCTGGTCTGGGCCCGCTCCGGCTACGCGGGCTCACAGCGCTATCCCGTTCACTGGGTCGGCGATACGCAGTGCAGCTTCAGCGGGATGGCCGGCGCCCTACGCGGAGGTCTCTGCCTCAGCATGTCCGGCATCCCGTTCTGGTCGCACGACATCGGCGGCTTTGTCAACCTGGATCGCCTCCAGCGCCCGGACCCCACGCTTTACATCCGCTGGGCGCAGTGGGGGCTGCTCTCCTCGCACAGCCGCTTCCACGGCATACGGGAACGCGAGCCCTGGTACTACGGCGACGACGCCTTGCGCATCGTGCGCGAGTTCGCCCGGCTGCGCTATCGCCTGCTGCCTTATCTCTGGGCCTGCGCCCACGAGGCGAGCCGCACTCTGGCGCCGGTGGTCCGGCCGATGTACCTGGAGTTCCCCGACGACCCGGCGACACCGGCGGTGCAGCACCAGTACATGCTCGGCCCGTCGCTGTTGGTGGTGCCGGTGCTCAACTACGAGGGGCGCTCTCGGCCCTATCTGCCGGAGGGACGTTGGTATGACTTCTGGAGCAACGCTGTTCTTGAAGGGCCGCGTCATCTCGACCTGACGTCGCCGCTCGACCGTATTCCCATCTTCGTGCGCCAGGATTCGATACTGCCGTACGGGCCGGAGATGGACTATGTAGGGCAACGGAAGTGGGACAAGATAAGGCTTGATGTGTGGGTCACCGGCAAGGCCGCGCTGCGAGTGCCGGCGCCGGTGGGAGTGGTTGAAGCGCGCGCTCAACGAACGGGCAATAGCCTGCGCCTCGACCTGCGGGCGTCCGGCCAGCGGCTGGAGGTGCAGTCTGCTCGACCCGGCGGTGGTGAAGAGCGTGAAGTTCTCCGGCGATGCGGAGCGGACGCGCTGGCGGCAGACGCGGCGCGGCGCTGTCATCGAGTTGACGGTGAAGGGCCGGGCGGTTGTAGAGGCGAGACTTTGATCAGGGGCGATCACTCCGATGCCATAGCTGGCAGCGAGCTCAGGATTGCGGTTCTTCTCACAGGGGGTTTGGCATGACGAAGGATGAGGGCTGGAAATCGGAAAGGTACTCGCCTGCGAACGCTAGTGATTCCCTGCAACTAATGAGCAGGGCGCTCGGCGGGGGCGAGGTCGCAACGCCGGGTTTCCTGGAGTGGCAGTTTGAGGGAAACCCTGCCGGCACTGCCATCAGCTTGCTGGTGCGGGATGAGGGCCGGCTCGTCGGGCAGGCGACAACGATCCCGATCAGCGTTATGCTCTCCGGCAAGGTGGCCACCGCTGGTCTGTCGCTGGACCCGGTGATCGAGCCTGACTATCAGGGGCGCTCTCTCGCGGGAGAGTTGTTGCGGGAAGTTGCTGGCCTTGTGGCAAACGAGGATATTGCTTTTGCCTACGGGTCCCCTGAACAGGCGTCCCTTTCCTCTTTCTTGAAGCACGGTGAGTTCAAAGACGTGGGAGCGCTTCCCCTTCTGATCAGGCCGCTGAACCCGGAGCGTCTGGCCACAAAGGCGGCGGATACATTCGGTTCCGGGAGGCCGGTTTCGATTGCCCGGAGCGTCTGGCGGACACCACCGCCCAAGGCACAGAAGGAAGACCTGCCGGGCCTTGAGATCGGGGAGGAGAAGTCTTTCGATGAGCCCTTCGCCCTCTTCTGGCACCGTGTCCACCAGCGGTTTCCCATCATGGTGGTGCGGGATCCCGCGTACCTCAACTGGCGCTTCGTAAACGTACCCGGGCGCGAGTACACGACCTTCGCGGCCCGGTCAGAGGGAAAGATAAGGGGCTACGTCGTCGTTCGCGTGACGCAGCTTGAGCGATTCTCAGTGGGCCTTATCGTCGACCTGGTCGTGGAGGCCAGCGGCGAAGGGCGGGCTGCCGGCCGGCACCTGGTGGATCACGTCAAGACCTATTTGCGCGAGCAGGACCTTGACATGCTGGCCACCGTTGCCCTGCGCCACACGGACGAGTACCGTATCTTCCGCTCGCGTGGCTTCTGGGTGCTCCCCAAGTTCCTCGAGCCTCGACCCTTCCACCTTGTCGTCCGCTCCCATGCCGCGGGATCGGAGGTGGCGTACGATCTGAAGAACTGGTTCTTGACGCCGGGTGACTCGCTGGGGTCGTAGAACAGGGTCTGCGATCGGGGTTGACGGGGTAGTGGAACGACCGGCCTTGCCTATCCGGGCACGGTCACGACGACGCTGGTTCCTTCACCCGGCTTTGACTGGATGTCGAGAGTGCCGCTGAGGAGGCGGGCCCGCTCTTGCATGCCGATCAGGCCGAGCTTGCCGGCAGTCAGGTCGCTCTCGCTCTTGTGTAGGTCGAAGCCACTGCCGTTGTCGGCCACGACCATCTTGATATTGCCGTCCCGAAAGTCCACCATGAGCTCGACGGCTGAGGCGTGGGAATGCTTCCTGACGTTGTTCAGCGCTTCCTGAGCGACGCGGAATAGGGCCAGCTCGGTGTCGCGAGGGAGCCGGCGTGGCTCGCCCGTCATTCGGATGTTGGCGGCTATGCCGTCCTGTTCCTCCAGGGCGATTACCAGCCATTTCAGGGCCGGCAGCAGGCCCAGGTCGTCGAGGACGGGCGGCCGCAGGTCCTGACTGAAACGCCGGACGCCGTTCAGGACAGTGTCCGTCTGCTCGCGCAGTTCGTCCAGGCGTTGCGCAATCTCCTGGGGCATGTCGGCGTCTTCAGAGGCGAGCATGTCGAGGCGGCGGGAGATGCCGGTGAGGGCCTGGGCGGTGTCGTCGTGGAGTTCGCGGGCGATGCGCAGGCGCTCGCTCTCTTGGGCCTTCAGGACCTGTGAGACGTAGAAGCGGAGGTTCTCCTGCATCCGCCTCTGCTCTGTTACGTCTCGCACGATCGACTGAACTCCTACCGGCCGCCCATTACGGATGATCAGGCTGGGCATCAGCTCCACGATTGCCTCCGTGCCATCGCGCCTCGTCAGCGGGAATTCGACGAGGCTCTCCACCGCGTCTCCTCGAAGCTGCGCTCTTAGTATCTCCTCGACCCTCTTGACGTCCTTGGGGGCCAAGAACCTGGTGGCGTCCAGTTTTGTCAATTCCTCGCCGCTGTAGCCCGTGAGCTTTTGGAATGCCCTGTTGGCGGCGGTGATCCTGCCGTTGAGATCGTGGACCTCGATCGCGCCGGTTGCGTTCTCAAACAGGCCGCGATAGCTCTCCTCCGACTGACGCAGTTGCTCCAAGGTGGCGCGCTCCTTCTCGTGCAACTGGGCGTTCTCGATAGCGACGCCGATGGCGTTGCCGATAGCGCTTGCCAGTCCTATCTCTTCCGGCGCAAACTCTCGAGGGCTGCTTGTGGCGGCCGCGAGGGTGCCGACCACCTTGCCCTTCGATTTCAGGGGCACGATGAGCTGTGCCTGGATGTTTTCCCCCACCCCGGCGCTGCTCGACAATGCCCGGCTGGCGGATCGGTCGGTCATCAACAGTGGTTCGCCGCTTTGGGCCACCCGTCCGTTGAGGCCCTCCCCCACCTTCAGCGTTTTCACCTCAGCCGCAAACTCCTCTGAAACCCCGTGATGAGCTTCCAGGGTAAGCTCCCCCGCCTCCTCGTCGAGGAGGAAGAGCAAGGATTTCTCAACCCCCAGTACGTCCCTGATCTTGTTCATGGCGAGGCTCAGAGATCTCCCGCAGTTCCAGTGACTCGGCGACGACGCTCAGCACGGCGTTGATCGCGGAGAGCCGCCGCTCCTCGTTCTCAACTGCATCGATATGGGAGCGCAACTCCCGCTGGGTCCATTCCAGCGAAGCGATTGTCTGCCTGTGCCGCGCCTTCTCGCGGTTCTGGAGATCGATCAGCCAGCTAACGAAGGCGCCGATGAAGGCAAACGCCGCCACCTCAATGGCCGCCTCTTGGGCCTCGGACGATACTAGGAAGATGCGGGGGAGCAGGAGGGCGGAGATTACGAAGGTGGCTGTGAGGCCTCCCGGCATCCCGAAAACAAAGGCAGCGTAGGCTATGGGCAGGATGGAGAGTATCCGGTGTACGGAGCGTCGGGCAAAGTCGATTCTGAGGCCGGACTCAACCGAATTCACAAGAGGGAGGGAGTCGGCGTGATAAAGGATCGTCCCACAGGTAATGATGGTGACGATGATCCAGAAGTGAGGCTCCTTCAGAAGCCGCAGCAACCGCGTGTTCCAGGGAGCCGGTTCAGGAGGAGCTTCTGCCCTTACCAGGGTCTGGCCAACCAGCGTCTGCCCCGCCAGGATCACTCGCCTAAAGAGACGTTCTCCAGGGATATCCATCCCTCCTTTATTGCCCGCAGCACGGCCTCGGTGCGGGAGCTCACGCCCAGCTTGTCGAAGATGTTCCCCAGGTGCGACTGGACGGTGCGCACGCTGAGGGAGAGCTCGGCTGCGATCTCTTTGTTGCTCATGCCCTTAGCCGCCAGCTTGAGGACTTCGAGTTCGCGGTCGCTGACGTAGTCGGGCAGACCCTCGACGCGCTCGCCACGGCTGAGGGACGAGAACCATTGCACCACCTTGCGAGCGACGTGGGGGTCCAGAACTACCTCGCCGGCCTTCACGTCGCGGATGGCGTCGACGAGTTGCTGACCGCGGGCGTTCTTCAGAAGGTAGCCGTTCGCTCCCGCCTCCAGGGCGGCGTAGATGTACTGGTCGTTGTCATAGGCGCTGAGGACGAGTATGGCGGTGGCGGGCCGGCTCTCCTTGATCTGCTTCGTGGCCTCGATACCGTTGAGGTTCGGCATCGCAACGTCCATGATAGCCACGTCCGGCTTCAATTGGTTGGCCAGGCGAACCGCTTCCTCTCCGTCGCCCGCTTCGCCCACTACCTCGAAGTCCTCTTCGCGCTCCAGACGTTGCCGCGTACCCTCGCGGACAAGGGTGTGGTCGTCGGCGATAAGGATGCGGATCTTTTCCATCTCGTCCTCTTCCTGCGCCGCCGGTGCGCCGCTGTCTTCGCAATCCTCCGCTAATAGATTACTAACAAACGGGCCCGGCCGCTAGGGGCTGAACTCCCGAGTGTTATCCGCCAAATGCGCGCGGTCTGACTGCGCGAATTACCTAGCGACCTCTACGTCCAGTGCGCAATCTGGCCGAAGGCCGGGGTCAATGTTGCTGGCCTGCCCGTCCGCCTATTCCCCGTTTGGCGCGGGTACAAGAGGCCGAAATGCCTAGCAGTATTAGCTTCGACGGCGGACGACGAGACCTTAGCCTATCCGATACCTTATTGGTGACGACAAGGAACAAGGAACAAAACCAAAGAACGGGGGCGAGAAAAATGGCAATGCTAACAGACAACCCAACAGAGACCTCCCTAAAGGTCGAGAAGAGCGGTGGCGGTAACGCTCCAGCCGGTTGGCCGGCGAGGGCGAGGGCGGTTGGCTACGTCCGGCAGGACTTCGATGAGATGGGCAAGAAGTGGACCAGGCCGGAGGGTCAGAAGGGCCGTCTAGCTTCCTGCGCCGACTGCCACGGCTGGCACCTCGTCGGCGTCCACGAGGACATCGGTTGGACAGGTGACTGCCTGAACCGGCCGGGTCTGGTTTCTCTGCTTGCTAACCTCGACTTCGATGTCCTGGTTATCGACAGGACCGACCGTCTGGCCTGCAAGAAAGAGGACCTGGACTTCCTGCTGGCGTTCCTGGACGAGCACAACATCACCTGCGTGCCCGCCACCTGGTCGTGGGAGCCGCTGTCGCAGTACATGCGGTGGTGGTACCGCGGGAAGGAAAACCCGGTCTACGCTCAGCTCGATGCGGCAACCGTAAGCGCGACCGCGGTCGAGTCGGCGTCGGCGAAGAGCTAACCCTCTGATAGGCAGGAGTAGAAAGACACTCATGGAGGACAACTAGAGTGCAAGAAAAGAGGGTCAACCGCACATCGTAAAGGAGAGTCCAATGCCCTCGCGTGAGATTTTCTGGAACATTCAGTTTGGCGAGCTTGTCTACATAATCGGGCCGATAGTCATCCTTCTCGCCGTCTTCGGGCTCTACCGCCGCCTGCGGCTGTGGCGTCTGGGCAGCAAGGATGAGAGACTAAACAACCTCCCCAGCCGGGTCTGGAACCTTTTCGTCAAGACCCTGGCTGATCGTCTTTGGCACAGGCGCGTCGTCCGTTCCCCGTATGCGGGAATCATGCACGCCCTCATCTTCGGTGGCTTCCTTCTCCTATTGATGGGGCCCGCCCTCGACTTCGCGAGCGAGCACATCTATCACTTCATGGAGGGGAACATCTACCTGGGCGTCTCCCTCATGCTGGACACAGGGGGAATACTGGCCCTCGTCGGGCTCGGCATGGCCGCCTATCGAAGATATGTGATGAAGCCGGCCAAGTTGAATAACGTGCTGGACGACGGCGTGACCCTGACGCTCCTGGCCGCGATCATAGTCACCGGCTTCCTCCTGGAGGGGCTGCGGATCGCCGGTACAGGTGAGTTCGATGCCCACCCCAACTGGTCGGCCTGGTCGCCGGGCGGCTTTGTCTTCGCTCTGGCGTTCAACCCCCTTGGTCAGGAAGTCAATCAGACTCTGCACCAGACGGTCTGGTGGGGTCACGTGGTAATCTCGATGGGCGCCATCGCCTATGTGTTCCTCGGCTTCACGAGGCTGGCCCACATCGCTACTGCCCCTGTCAACATGCTCCTGCGGACTCAGGGCCCGAAGGGCGTTCTCCAGCCCATCGACCTTGAGGCGGAGAATATCGGCACGCTGGGCGCGGCCAAGATCGACGATTTGACCTGGAAGGACCTCCTCGACCTCGACGCCTGCACCCGCTGTGGCAGGTGTCAGGAGGTGTGCCCGGCCGCCCGGACAAACAAGGCGCTCTCGCCTAAGAAGCTCATCCAGAACCTCAAGGCTCACCTCTTGGAGCGAGGGCCGGCTCTGCTGCGCGGCAAGCGGAACGGCGAAGAGAACGCCGACGACGCTGCGCCGGCCATGATCGGCGGCGTGGTGACGGAAGAGGAGCTGTGGGCCTGCACTACCTGTGGCGCCTGTGAGGAAGTCTGCCCCGTATACATCGAGCCGATCAGCAAGATCATCGCTATGCGCCGCAACCTGGTGCTTGAGCAGGGCAGCATCGAGGGCACGGTCATGGCCGCTCTCCGCTCCTGCCAAGACCGCGGCCACCCCTGGAAGGGCGCCTCGGCCTCCCGCACGGACTGGGCCTCGGGCCTGGATGTAAAGAACATCTCCAACAACGGCGATTCCGGCCTCCTGTTCTGGGTGGGTTGCACGGAAGGAGTCCAGGAGAGCGCGATGGGCATACCCGTTGCCCTGGCGAAGATACTGAAGGCTGCTGACGTGGAGATAAGCTTCCTCGGCCATGAGGAGTCCTGCTGCGGCCACTTTGCCCGTAGAATCGGTGATGAGTATCTGTTCCAGTGCCAGGCGCAGGCGAACATCGAGACCCTGAAGCGCCACAACGTAAAGAAGATAATCACTGCCTGCCCCCACTGCTATCACACCCTCAAGTACGAATACCCGCAGTTCGGGGGAGAGTTCGAGGTCGTTCATCACACCGAGTTCATCCTCCAACTGATTGAGGAAGGCAAGCTGAAGTTCAACAACGCGATCAACAAGACAGTAGCCTACCAGGACCCCTGCTACCTCGGCCGCTACCACAGCATCTACGAGGCCCCCAGGAAGATCCTGGCGGCGATCCCCGGCGTCAAGGTGGTGGAGATGGAAGGCTGTCGCGGCAGCAGCCTGTGCTGCGGCGCCGGCGGTGGCCGGATGTGGATCGAGGAAGAGCCCGAGCAGCGGGTCAACCGGCTGCGCGCCAAGGACGCCATCGCGACCGGGGCCGACATGGTCATCACGGCCTGCCCCTTCTGTCTCCAGATGTTCAAGGACGCCTTGGGCGGCTTTGGACTGGAGGAGCCGCCGCAGACGCTCGACCTGGTGGAGCTGTTGCAGATCGCCGTGGCGGCGCCGGTACGGGCTGTGGCCGAAGAGGCGAAGGAGGCCGCGAGAGACTCGCAGATTCCAACCGGCGTGAGCGGTAGCTAATCTGACTCGGGGTGCCGCGCCTGAGTCTCCCGGCGTGGCGCCGAAAGAAACAGAATGTGAAGGCGGTCAGCGCGGATATGCGCTGGCCGCCTTCTTTGTAGCCATCTGAACGATGCGCCTGTTCCGGCCGTTCTCCAAACTGTGAACCTTGCGCCCTTGAGCCGTCAGCCCGTATCATCGAATAGGAGCAAGGATCATCACGGGGGTGTAGCGAGAATTCGCTCCTGAGGTGAGGCAGGGAAGAGGTCTGATGCCCTTGTTATCGTTCACGGGACCGCTCGCCAGGGTCTGCGCCCGCAGGCCCTGGTTTGTCGTTGGCGCCTGGTTGCTGCTCCTTCTTTTCGGCGGCTTCTTTGCCCGTGATCTGGGCGACGTTGTCAACTCGAACTTTGCGTTCTACTTCACGCCGGAGTCGGTCAAGGGCAGCCACTTGATTGAAGACCGTCTTCGAGGCCCTAAACTCGCGTCCGAGATCGTGATGGTCCAGTCTCCGGACAAGACGGTCGATGACCCGGCCTTCGAGTCCTTCGTCGGCGGGCTTCTCAGCGATATTCGTGACCTGAAGAGCAAGGACGGCAGCCCCGCCGTGGCCTCCGTGACGAGCTTCTATGAGGCAAGGTATGCGGCGCTTGTCTCAGCCGACCGCTATCTCACGATCCTGCCGGTCAGCATGAATGCCCCCGCTACGGAGTCCGCTACCAGCGCTGTTCCCCTGATCAAGCTTCTGAAAGGCTATAACGGGCGCGATGGCTTCACCGTGTTGACGGCCGGCGAGGGTAGCCTGAACAACGAGTGGATGGGAGTAGCGGAAAGCGATCTCCGGAAGGCGGAGAGCATCGGCCTGCCCATTGCCATGCTTGTCCTAATCCTCGTCTTCGGGGCCGTTGTCGCCGCTGGGCTGCCGCTTGTCCTCGCCGTGTTCGCGATAGCCCTGGCGCTCGGGATTACGGCGCTCCTTGGGCGCTTGTTTGCCATAGACACGATAGTCGAGAACATGATCACGATGGTCGGGCTGGCCGTCGGCATCGACTACTCGCTCCTTGTCGTTGAACGCTTCCGCGAGGAACGCCGCCTGGGTCGGGAGAAGACCGACGCTATCGCAACGGCGGGCGCGACCGCGAGCAAGGCGGTGCTCTTTTCGGGAGGGACGGTTATCGTCTCGCTGCTGGGGCTTATGATCCTGCCGGAGAAGACGTTCCGCAGCATATCGATGGGAGCGAGCCTGGTCGTCGTCTGCGCGGTGGCTGCGGGTCTTACCCTGTTGCCCGCGGTGCTCGGCCTTCTCGGCGACCGCGTTAGCGCGCTCTCCTTGCGGCTGCCGGGGCGCCGCCCCTGGCCCACAGCCTCCGAGAGTCCTTTCTGGGCGCGCATCGCCGGCCTGGTGATGGCTCATCCGCTGGTGAGTGTGGTTTGGGTCGTCGCTCTTCTTGTCGCGGCGGCGGTCCCCTTTTTCACCATGCGCACCGGCTTCTCCGGCATCGGCATGGTGCCCCACGACACGGATGTCTACCGTGCCTACCAGACCCTTGATCAAGAATTCTCAGCCGGTCTGATCGCGCCTCTGGAGATTGTCATTGACGCACCGGACGTGACGTCGCCGGCGATGCAGCAGAGCATCAATCGCCTGGTCTCCCGATTGCAGACGGACAAGGCGTTTGGCCCGCCGAGTGTAGAGGTCAACCAAGCGGGCGACTTAGCGCTGGTGTCGGTGCCGGTGAACGGCGACTTTGCGGCGAAGGCAGCGATGGACGCCGTGAAACGGGTTAGGAATGAGTATGTTCCCAGTCTCTTCAGCGGCAGCGATGCGCGGGTTCTCGTCTCCGGGGAGAGCGCTCTCATACTCGACGTACTGAACATGGCCTCGGACTACACACCGATCGTGTTCGGGTTAGTGCTCGGTCTCAGCTTCCTTCTCTTTCTGCTTCTTTTCCGCTCCATCGTCATTCCCGTAAGCGCCATCATCATGAACCTGTTCTCCGTCGGCGCCACCTACGGGCTGCTGGTCCTCGTCTTCCAGCACGGCTTCCTGAACGAGCTGCTTGGTTTCCAGCAGGTGGAGACAATCGAGTTCTGGGTTCCCATCCTTCTCTTTGCGACCCTCTTCGGTCTCTCGATGGACTATCACGTCTTCCTTCTGAGCCGGATCAAGGAGCGCTTCGATGAGACGGGCGACAACAAGGAGGCCGTCTACTTCGGCGTTCGCCACACGGGCCGGATCATCACCGGCGCTGCTCTGATTATGGTGACCGTCTTCGCTTCCTTCGCCATGGGACGGATGGGCCAGCTTCAGCAGATGGGCTTCGGGCTGTCGGTGGCTGTAATCATCGACGCGACGATTGTGAGGACCGTGCTCGTGCCGGCGGTGATGACGCTACTGGGGCGGTGGAACTGGTACCTGCCGAGGTGGCTGGAATGGCTGCCGGACATCCGGTTGGAGTCGAACAAGCCCCATCCCTAGCCGCTGACGAGCGCCGGTTTGGAGGATACAGGCGACCCCGATGCCTAGCGTTCGCCTGATCTGCGGCGGACGGGCTATCGAGGGAAGATGCGTCTTAGCGGGGTCGCGCTTTCAGCTAGGACGGGTTTATTCGCGGCCCGAGCAAGCCTGCCACTGCGGTCACAATCCCGCCGGCGATGGTCATGTACAGCCCTATCCCGATGTAGTCCATCGAGTCGGCAGCGTCGACTATCTTCCACAGGTTGTAGCCGGCAATGCCTGCTATCGCCACACCCAGCAATATCAGCGCCAAGTTGGCGAGGTTGTACCGCCCCTTGAAGGAGAGGCCGCCCAGCACGGCTGCCGCGGCCGCAACGGCGAGGATCAGCAGCCCGTCCATGCCGTCGCCGCCGTTTGAGTTCGTCACGTAGCCGAAATCGAACGCGTTTATCGTGGCTCCAAAGGCGTCAACCCAAGCGAGGAAGCAGCCGATGGCGGCGAGACCGGCGCCGGCGATGGCTATGATGCCGATCATGGGCTGCGGCGACGTCGCCAGGGGAACGCCGGCCGGTCGGGGCGCGGGCCTGGCGGCTGCGGGCGCCGGTGGCGGTGCGACGGGCGCCGCGTAGGCTTGTCCGGTTTCCGTTGCCCTTCTTCGCTTCTCCCTCTCTATGCCGGCGACCGGGGCGCCGCAGTTCTCGCAGAACTCACTGTCATCTGGTATTTGGGTGCCGCAGCGGGCGCAAAACATGCTGTAGAGTCCTCCCTAGTTCAGAGTCATACCCCAAAGAGCACGATTAGGGCTGGCCGCCGGTCAGGGTGGCCGAGCCGTCGCTGATCTCCAGTTTGGTGAGCGGCACCTTGATGTCCAAGATGTCGGCGTCGCTCTTCTTTATCACGTTGTCGAGTATCCAGGTTGTGCCGAATCCGGGGAAGTTGCCCGCCTTTATCGTCTGCACGTCAATCCGGGGCTTGTCGCCGGAGAGATCGAGCGTGCCCCGCAGCAGGACTTTGATGTCCGGCCCCGGCGTCTTGATCGTGCCCGTCGCTTCGCCCAGGCCGTCGGGGCAGAAGCGCACCTGCAGGTCTTCCAGCGGGATGTCCTTCTCATCGATGTATTCGACGCCCCGTGAGGTAACGCCGGTTTCGGTGAAGGTGATCTGAGCGCTGCCGCCGGCTGCCTGGTCCTCGAAGGCGTCCCACTCTGCCCGCAGTTGCTGGCTGGCCGCCGACGACACTTCGACGACTCTGTCCGAGCAGGGACTGGGGCTGCCGGTGAAGATCAGGACTCCGCCGACGATTGCTGCGCCCAGGCCCAGGCCGACCAGCCCTATCAGGCTTATCAATATCACCTTGATGATCGCTCCGATCAAGCCGATTCCTCCTGCTACTCCACCCGCCGCCGCTCCAGTAGCAGCGCCGGCTGCTCCGGTAGCGGCGCCTGTAGCGCCACCATGAGTTCCACCATGGGGAGTTCTGTGGAAGGGGCCGGTGGTGCGCACGTCGGTGGCGTTCCACCCGGGGGCGTTCCGACGCCTGTCGGTGTTCCGCCCGGGGGTGTTCCCACACCTGTCGGTGTCCCGCCCGGCGGTGTTCCGACGCCTGTCGGCGTTCCGCCCGGAGGCGTTCCGACGCCTGTCGGCGTTCCGCCCGGCGGCGTTCCCACGCCTGTCGGTGTTCCGCCCGGCGGTGTTCCGATGCCTGTCGGTGTTCCACCCGGAGGCGTTCCGACGCCTGTCGGTGTCTCCGCCCGGCGGTGTTCCTACGCCCGTGCGGTGGTCCACCCGGAGGTGTTCCCGTTGGTGATGTTCCCCAGGGCGGCGTTCCGCCGGTGGGTGCTCCACCCGGTGGTGTTCCAGTCGGCGACGTTCCCCAGGGCGGCGTTCCGCCGGTGGGCGCTCCGCCTGGAGGTGTTCCCGTCGGTGATGTTCCCCAGGGCGGCGTTCCGCCGGTAGGCGCTCCGCCCGGAGGGTTTGTCAGCGGCGGTTTGATCGCGCCTCCCTCCAGCCCGGACGGCGGCGATGTGCCCCAAGGAGGAGTGCCGGCTGCACCTGCTGCTCCGCCTGCTGCGTCAGCCGCTCCGGTCGCAGCTTCAGTGGCCCCCGCAGCAGCCTCGGCTGCACCTGCCGCTCCGCCTGCTGCCTCAGCCGCCCCGGCCGCTGCTTCGGCGGCTCCCGCGGCAGCCTCGGCTGCTCCTGCTGCTCCGCCCGCTGCCTCAGCCGCGCCGCCACCGCCGAGCACTGACGCGATGCCTAGACCGGCTCCACCGGCAACGACGCCACCGGCTCCGGCCATGGCGGCCTTTCCCAGGAAACCCGGTTTTCGTCCGCCTTTGGCGGCGCCGGGTGGTATCTGGCCGCCGCACTCTTCACAGAAGGCGGCGTCGGGCGGGTTAGCCGCCCCGCAATTCGGACAAGCGACGGTGGGTACGGCGTCGGCTGCTGGGCTCTCCAGTTTCATGCCGCATTCTTCGCAGAAGATGGCATCGTCGGGCGCCCCGGCCCCGCAGGAGTTGCAGGTAACCGCCATGGTGGATTCCCCTTTCCGTCTGATCGGTGCTACTGCTGACTTGTATCGACTAGCGGTTTGCCGCAGTTGCGACAGAACTTGTAGTCCGCAATTGCGATAGTACCACAGTTAGGACAGCGAGTCTCCGGCGCAGTTTCCGGTGGCGCTGCGGTCGACTGCTCGGCGACTTTGGCCGCGGGCGCTGCGACCACGCGACGGAGGAGAAGACAGACGGAAGCGGCAATCGCCAGCGCTGTCGTGGCATAGAGTGCGGCCATGCTGAGGACGACCCCATCCATCGAGCCGCGGACCCCTGCTGATCTGAAAAGCGGCTACCGCGAGGCCCGGCGGCGCCAGATGCCAGCCGGCGGCCTTGGAGAAGACAATGCCGTCGCGGCTGTAGAGCGGGATCTTGAGGCCCACAAGCGCACCGAGTACTCCGCCGCCGATGAGTAAGCCCACGACCGCGGCGTCCTTGAGAGCGATGTCGAGCATAAGAATGTACACTGCCAGGCTGACGGCTGCAGCCACGCCGGCAAGCAGGGCGTTGAGCGACGAGAAGGGTCGCTCTCCCTGCAGCCGTACGATTGTCAAGAGTACGCTGGCGACCACCACGATCGCGCCGGCTATCGCCACGCCACGATAGAAGCTGTCCACTCTTACTCGCCCTTCAGATTGGCGCCACATGACCTGCAGAAGCGCGCGTCGGATGGCATCAGCTGCCCGCAGTTGCTGCAGATAACATCTGAGCTTCCATCCGATGGCTCGGCAACGACCGCCGTTTCGGCCTGTGGCTGCGATGGCTCGACAGCGGGTGCGCGGCAACGCGTTCGACGGGTGCTGGTCGTCTCCGGCGGCCCGGCGGCCTCAACGGGCTCCGCCTCTTCCTCCTGCAGGGCCTTCATCTCTGCCGATATGGCTTCGATCTGCTTGTACCCCATGATCTGCCGCACCAGCCGATCGTGGACGTTCCACACTCCCCAGACCGCCGAAGCCAGCTCGTTGCGCGTGAGGCCGTCCAGGAAAAGAGGAACCGCGAAGGCGACCTGCTGCCCGGCGCCGGCCTCTCTCGCCGCGGCGTTCATCGGGAGGGCCGACGACCTGGCAGCGCTACCGGCAACCTCCTCTAGTCGAGTCATGTCGAGTGCACCCTGTATCTCCCCCGGCAACTCACAGTCGCTGCTCACGGTGAGCGCGTTCCCCACCGCCTCGACGGTCATCTCAAGTGTGCCGCCGACCGTCAAATCGATGCGTGTCTCGCCGATCGCGCCTACACTCACGGCCGGAACCCTCACCTGTCCAAGCCATCCGGCGATCTCTTGCATGGTTGGGTATGCTTCCATTTCTCTTCGCTTTCTCGCTCGTTCAGTCGCCCCCGGCCCGCACGTCGAAAACGCAAGGCCGGGATGGTGTCTGAAGACTACATCTGGAACGGCGTGCTCACCGTCCAGGCTGGCTCCCCTTCGAGATCGCGCCGCAAACGGTCGGCATGCCGCCCCATATCTCTGGCGTCCCGCCTCGCCTGCTTCCACTGGGCGTGCGCCTTCTCCACCTTGGGAGAGAGTTCATTGTACTTCTCCCAGGCGGCTTGGGCCTGGCGCAGGGCGTCACCGGGAGGTACGACCTCTGTTGACACACCTACCGTTGCCGCCAGACCACCCGTCAACACCTTGCCAATGAAAGACAACTCGGCGGCGGCGGCGGCCGCCCCCCCGACGATCGATCCGCCCGCGAACAGGCTGGGGCCTATTAGATGGATGAGCGCCCGCTCCAAATACCATTCCGCAAGCTTCCTCAGGGACTGCCACTCCCTGTAGGCAACGTCCTCTTTCTGAAGAAGGCGGCGGTAAGAGCGGTCGGCGTCGCGGAGCCGCCTCTCAAGCCGTCGACGCTCGGCCGGCACGCCCCCTCGGCTGATCCCGACGGCGGCGGCGCCCGCTCCAAGCAGCGCTGCTGCAGCCGCTCCTGCGCCGGCAAGCTGCCCTTTGGTGGGCTTTCCGCCTCCCCCATAGAGCGCTCCCGCAGCGCCGCCGACCGGCTCATTCTTCCTGTCTCGCTCCTCTGCCAGCTCCTGCGAACGTTTGTCCCACTCCTCGGGGGTGACGCATTCGACCAGGTAGACGAACGAGGTATATCCGGGGCAGCCGGGAGGGCCTTCTCCATTCGTCGTCGGCCGCCGTTCGTAGATCCCTTCGTATCCTTCGATGCACAGGCTGTTCCCCGTGTAGCCTATCTTGCCGAGCCGGGGCAGTGTCGCCCTGTCCTGGACGCAGCACTGTCCGGACATGCGCTCCCAGAAGAAGCCATCGGGGCAGTTCTCCTTCTCCTGCTGCGCAAGGGCTGAGCTAGCGAAGACGGCGAGCGCCGACCCGACAGCGAGCAGGGCGATGCCGAGCGCTTGGCAAAGCCTGATCAGTGTCCGGGTCGACAGCCGCAAGGGTTCCTCCCTACAAGTGGCGAGGCGCTTCTACATTATGAATGGCTGTCCGGGCAAGCGCTAGACGGCTCGGCCCTTTAGGGGGATTCTGCGACAAGCAAAGAACAATGTCAATCGGGGTCAGCCTTCGAGGACCAAGATTCTTCCTCTCGGTGTCCTGACCGTCTCCACCAACGGTTTGGCTCGGACGTTCCTGCCTGGCCTAGCCCAAATCCACCGCCGTAGCGACGACGTCGGAGCGCCGAAGCTGTCGAGTCTCACCGCTGATCTCGAAGCTGCCGATCAGCCGGATGTCCTCGGAGGAGCTTCCCACCATGACTTCGACGTTCCCCGGCTCCACCACGTACTCCATCCGCCGGTCGTAGAAGGCGAGCTGGCTCATGTCGAGGTGGAAGGTCAGCCGTCGTGTCTCGCCGGGCGACAGCGCGATCCGCTTGAACCCGACGAGTTGCTTGACCGGCCGGGTGACGCTGGCGACGGCGTCGTGCACGTAGAGCTGCACGACCTCCTCTCCGGCGCAAGAGCCGCTGTTCTTCACGTCGACGCCGATGTCGATGCGCTCCTGACGGTGCTACCTGGGCGGCGCTCAACTCGAGGTTCGCGTACTCGAAGCTGGTGTAGCTGAGCCCGTGCCCAAAGGGAAAGAGGGGCTTAGCCGAGAGGTCGGCGTAATCTCCCCACCAATTGGTGCGCCCGCCTGAGGGCTTGTGCCCGTAGTAGACCGGCACCTGGCCCACCGAGCGCGGCAGTGAAATCGGTAGCTTGCCCCCCGGCGAGACATCGCCGAAGAGCACGTCGGCCACAGCGTTACCGCCCTCTTCTCCGGGTATCCATGCCTCCAGGATGGCCGGCACGTGCTCCGCGATCCAGGGTAGCGCGGCGGGGCGGCCGCTGACGTGGACGACGACGGTGGGTGTGCCCGTGGCGACGACCGCCTCGACGAGAGCCTGCTGGACGCCGGGCAGACCGAGGTCGGCGCGGTCAATCGATTCGCCGCTGGTGCAGTCCCGGGTGAGCCCGGACTTGTCGCCGACCACGACGATTGCCACCTCAGCCCGCTTTGCCGCCTCCACGGCCTCGGCGAAGCCCGCCGTCGAATCTCCGATGATGTCGCAGCCCTGTGCGGTCAACACCTCGGCTGAGGGCAGGTGGTTGCGGATGCCCTCGAGCACGCTGACCATGGGCACGGAGTGCTCCACCGCTTCGATCAAGGCATCCTCGTCGCGTGGCGACAGGTCATCGGCGCCGCGCCGGGCGAGCATTATCTCGATGTGGGCGGCGTAGTGATAGTCCCCCAGCAGCAGCCGCGTATTGTCGGCGCTGGGGCCGATCACGGCGATCTTCTTCAGGGATCGCGGGAGAGGGAGGAGATCGCCATCGTTCTTGAGGAGCACGATCGACTTCTGGGCGATGCGCCGCGCCAGTTGCCGCTGCTCCGGCGTGTCGAAGACGCTGGGCGCTGTTTCTGGGTTGACATAAGGATTGTCGAAGAGCCCCATCTCGAACTTCATGCGCAGCACCCGTGCCACCGACCGGTCTATGAGGGCCATGTCGACACTGCCGTCGGCGATCGCCTGACGGAGCGGCTCGCCGTAGTAGCTGAGCGCGGGCAACTCGACATCCATGCCCGCTTCCAGGGCCAGGCGCGCCGTCTCCGCCTCCGTCTCGGCCAGGCGGTGGTATGCCTTGAGGCAGGGTATCGTGAAGTAGTCGGTCACCACCACGCCGTCGAAGCCGAGCTCGCGGCGCAGCAGTCCCTCGAAGAGCTCCGGCGATGCTCCGCAGGGGATGCCGTCGATCTCGTGGTAGGCGTTCATGATCGAGCCGATCTTCGCCTCGCGGATGACGGCTTCGAATGGAGTCACGAAGACCTCGAGGAGCTCTCGCTGCGGGATATGGGCGGGCGCCCAGTTCATCCCTCCCTCAGAGGCGCTGTAGCCGATGAAGTGCTTTCCCGTGGCGACGATGCCGGTTCGCTTGTCCTCCCCCTGGAGACCCCGCACGTAGGCGACGCCTATCCGCGAGATCAGGTAGGGGTCCTCGCCGAACGTCTCCTCGGTGCGGCCCCAGCGCGGGTCGCGGGCCACGTCGAGGACGGGCGCCAGCGACTGGTGGGCGCCGACGGCGCGTATCTGTGTCCTGATGACGCTCGGTCATCGCCTCGACGAGTTCCGGCTCCCAGGTGGCGGCGAGGCCGATCGCCTGCGGGAAGCAGGTGGCCCCACGGGCGGTATAGCCGGCGCAACTCTCCTCGTGGATGATGGCGGGAATGCCCAGCCGTGTGTTCTCCACCAGGAACTTCTGGATAGTGTTCGCCAGTTGGGCGCTCTCTTGCGGGTTCAACGTGGTCGCGCCGCCGATACGGGTCAGGTGGCCGGCGCCGTTGCTGAGCAGATCCTTCGCCTTCTCCTCCGAGAAGCTCTCATTCTTGAGGAGCCTAGTCGACCAGACGCCGCCGAGCTGGGCGATCTTCTCTTCGACAGACATGCGGGCCAGCAGGTCGGCGACCCGCTCCTCGATGGGCAGGGCGGCGTTGCGGTAGGGGGCGTGTTCCTGGTTCTGATTCATGGGGGAGTTCTCCTTGGCTAGAGGGTTATGCTGCAAGACTAATGCTAGTCTGGGGTTTCCCGCAAGGCTGGCTAGTATCAGTGCGCCGCGGTACGTCATTCCTTATAATGGGCGCCAAGGTCGCGACAGCGACGGGCGAACGCAGGCAGTGGGTTACCCAGGGATGGAGGGTTTCATGGCATCGACCTTGCTCGGCATAGACGTGGGCACGACCAGTGTGCGCGCACTGTTGGTGGACACTGAGGGCGTCGTTCGGGGCCAGGCCTCGGCACCCCATCCAACGATGCGGCCGCAGACCGGCTGGACGGAGCAGGAGCCCGAAGCCTGGTGGCAGGCCTGCCGTACTGCCGTCGGCGAGCTGAAGGCGCAGGGGTTGCTGAAGGATGTCAAGGGCATCGGCCTTACGGGCCAGATGCACGGCTCCGTTTTCCTCGACAGTCGACGTAAGGTGCTGCGACCGGCCATCCTCTGGAACGACCAGCGCACCGCCGCCGAGGTGGCCGAGATCGAGGAGCGCGTTGGTCTGCGGCGTCTTATCGCTCTGACCGGCAACCGCGCCCTGACCGGCTTCACCGCGCCGAAGGTCCTCTGGCTCCGCCACCACGAGCCCGCCACCTTCCGCCGCCTGCGCCATCTGATCCTGCCCAAGGACTATCTGCGTCTCAGGCTGACGGGCGAGCTCGCTATCGACGTTGCCGACGCCTCCGGTACCCTGCTCTTCGACGTGCGCGCCCGCCGCTGGTCTGCCGAGATCATGCGCATCCTGGAGTTGGACGAGGCGATCCTGCCCACCGCTTTGGAGTCGCCGGCGGTCAGCGGACGGGTGACTGCTGATGTCGCCGCCGACTTGGGCCTGCCCAAGGGCATCCCTGTCGTCGCCGGCGCCGGCGATCAGGCGGCGGGGGCGGTAGGTGTGGGCGCCGTTTCGGCGGGGCTGGTCATGGTCAGCCTCGGTACGTCGGGTGTCGTCTTCACCTCTGTCGCGAGCCCCGCCATCGAGCGACAGGCGCGGTTGCACGCGTTTTGCCACGCCGTGCCTGGTCTCTGGCATGTCATGGGCGTCACGCTGGCGGCCGGCGGATCGTTTGCCTGGCTGGCGTCGACCCTGGGCAAGAAGGAGAAGCAACTCTCCGATCTCGCCGGTAACTCTCCGCCGGGGTCAAATGGGCTCCTCTTCCTACCCTACCTGAGCGGCGAGCGGACGCCCCATGCCGACCCTCTAGCGCGGGGCGCCTTCGTCGGCCTCGTCGATAACCACGGCCCCGGCGACATGGCGCGGGCGGTGATGGAGGGTGTGGCCTTCAGCCTGCGCGACTGTCTGGAGCTGATACGAGGGCTCCGCCTCCCCATCGAGGAGGTGCGTCTCATCGGCGGCGGCGCCCGCAGCCCGCTGTGGCGGCAGATCGTCGCCGATGTCTTCGGAATGCCCGTCCTGGGAGTGGAGACGGAGGAAGGCCCGGCCTACGGAGCGGCTTTGCTCGCCGGCGTCGGCGTTGGTCTTTGGCGTGATGTGCCGGAGGCCTGCCGGGCGACTGTCCGCACTGCCGGTCGCGTCGAGCCGCAAACGTCGGTCATGCGTCTGTACGAGGAGCTGTATGGCCGCTACCGCGATCTCTACCCGAAGCTGAGAGAGCAGCTTCGCGGCCCTGCACGACCTGGCGGCTAGCGCGCCCCCAGCAGAAGCTCAATGACCAACTGGTCGAGCTTCTCGTAGCGCAGGCCGGGCCGCGCCATCGCCTCGATGTCGAAGGTCAGGGCCTTGAGCCGCGCCGCCCGCTCGGACGAATAGGAGCCCAGTAGCTCTTTCGCGGGGCCGCTGTCCTGCCGTATCTCGGCCAGCAGACCCTGAATCTCCTTGTCCTCCTGGAAGCGCTTCACCTTGGCCTTCAGGATGTTGTACGTTCGCATGCAGCCGAGGGCGAAGTCCCACACCCCGTCCTCGTCCTCCGTGCGGTAGGCGTGGGCGTCGAAGTGGCGCGGCCCCTGGTAGCCGCCTTCCTCCAGCAGCTTCACCAGGAAGAACATCCCCTTGATGCTCTCGGAGGCGAAGCGCAGGTCCTGGTCGTAGCGGCCGGGCTTCTGGTCGTTGAGGTCGATGTGGAAGAGCTTGCCTGCCTCCAGCGCCTGGGCGACGCCGTGATGGAAGTTGAGGCCGGCCATGTGCTCGTGGGCCACCTCCGGGTTCACGCCCACCATCTCCGGCCTGTCCAGAGTCTCGATGAAGTGGAGCAGGTGGCCGGTAGTGGGGAAGAAGATGTCGCCGCGGGGCTCGTTGGGTTTGGCTTCCAGGGCGAACACCAGCTTGTATCCCTGGTCGACGACGTACTCGCTGAGATAGTTGATCGCCTCGCGGAAGCGCCGGATAGCCTCCTGGGGGTCCTTCGAAGCGTCAACCTCGGCGCCTTCGCGGCCACCCCAGAAGACGAAGATGCCGGCGTCCAGCTCCACCGCCAAGTCGATGGCGCGCATGACCTTCTGGAGAGCAAAGGCGCGCACCTGAGGATCGTTGGACGTGAAGGCGCCGTCCTTGAACACGGGGTGGGAGAAAAGGTTCGTTGTGGCCATCGGCACCTTCATGTCGTGCTCGGCGAGGGCGCGCTTGAAATCGCGCACGATCCGGTCGCGCTGCGCCGGCGTGGCGTCGATGGGGATGAGGTCGTTGTCGTGCAGGTTGACGCCGTAAGCGCCCAACTCGCTGAGTTTCTGGACGATGCGCTCCGGCGTGATCGGGCCGCGCACCTCCGAGCCAAAGGGGTCGCGACCCTGGTTGCCGACGGTCCATAGCCCGAAGGTGAACTTGTCGGCCTTGGTCGGTGTGAACTCATCTCTTGCTGTCATGAGTCGCCTCCTGGTAATGTCGCTGGCTACCTCATCCTAATGTGATAGCCGGATGCGGGTCTAGTACCTGACGGCCGGTGGGGATGCGCTCGCTAAGATCGGAGTGCCTTGCTACGGCAACTCCTCCGACGCCTCCTGGATCCGCCGCAGGATCTCCTCCGCTTCCGCTGGTGGAGCCAGCACCGGCTGGTGCATGTCCTGGATGTGGATGGGGATGAGGTTCACGTTGACGAGCGTGGGGCCTTGGAAGACTGCCTCCAGCATCACTCCTTGCTGAGTCTCCCTTGACCAGTCCTGATCGAAGACGAAGTTGCCGAGGGCATAGGCGACGAATCCGCCGCCGATCCTCTCCGTTGCCTGCACCCAATGAGGATGGTTGCCGATGACCAGCGTGGCCCCCGCCTCGATGGCTATCCGCGCTAATTCCCGCTGCCGCTCCGTGGGTGTCGTCGTGTACTCGACGCCCCAGTGGGGGAGGACCACGACCACGTCCGCCACCTGTCGGGCGCGGGCTATGTCGTCGCGGAGGGATGCGGCGTCCAAAGGCGCTGTGCCGGGGCTGCTCTCGCCGGCAGGGTAGTAGGAGGCGATGTCATCGTAGCCAAGGAAGGCGAAACGCGTCCCCCGCACGGTGACGATGGCCGGACTGCGCGCCTCCTGGAGATTGTTTCCCGCTCCCACGGGTGCGATTCCCGCTGCCCGGAGATTGGCGACGGTGTCCAGCAAGGCCTCGTCGCATGCCCCGCCGGCGCTGCCGCAGTCCTTGGCATGGTTGGTGGCGACGGTGAGCACGTCGAACCCGGCGAAGGCAAGTCCCTCCACGCTCTGGGGTGGCGCCAGCAGGTTGTAGGTGTGGACGCAACCTAGGGGCCTCCCCGCGTCGGAGAGAGGGGAGTCTAGGCTGCCCACGGTGATGTCGGCTCCGCTCAGGAACGGGCCCAACTCCAGGAATGCGTGGCGGAAGTCGCCGTAGGCCTGATGGCGGGTGTATACGCAGCGGGCGGGAATGATGTCGCCGGTGAAGAGGAGGCGGACGAGCGGCTCCGGCGTGGCAGTAGCGGCAGGGGTCGGCGAGGCGGTCGGCTGCTGCGCCGTGGCCGTTGGCGTGGCCGGCGCTGATCCCTTCTCGCTCGCGCCTCCGCAGGCGGCGAGGAGGACGGCTGCCACCAAGAGCAGCCACAATATCGATCTCCGGACGGGCGCGAACGAGTGGGTGTGCCGGAACAATGCTCCGCCTTTCCGGTCGGCGACGCTAACGCCTACTCAGCTAGTTTGCCATGAGAGTCACTCGACGCTCCACCCAGCGCCGCAAATGCCGGCGCCACGGGGAGGATTCAGCTCCTGTTTGTCCCGGCGCTCATCGATTGGCTCTCCACCCTCTTGACGAGGCGCGTATAATGTATCTGTCAGGGTCAGTGCACGGACGAAGTCTCCTACTCCTTGGGAGTGAGGAGTCCGCGCTATCATGAAGGCAAGGAGAGAGCCTAAAGGTCCTGATAGCCGACGACGATCCTGGCACGTGCGAAACCCTGGGTGACATCTTTGCTGCTCAGGGCTACGCCGTGACGACGGTGGAGGATGGCCGGGCGGCGCTGGCTGCTGTGCGCCGCGAGAAGTACGACGCGGCGCTGGTCGACCAGCGAATGCCCGAGCGAGGAAGGGCTCGCAGTCGTCGAGGAGATAAGGAAGACCGGCGCCTGCGACAACATATACGTCATCACTGCCTACGCCGACGACGGGTTCGTCCGCAGGGCTCTCGCGAGCGGCGCCCGTCACGTTTTCGTGAAGCCCCTCGATATCCCCCAGCTAGCTCAGACGCTCGCCGATGACATTGGTGTCCAAGCGCGCCCGGGCGCTTCCCGCCGCTTGCCCGGGGGCGTGACGCCTCATATGGTGGGCCTGACGCACCGGGAGTTGCAGGTGCTGGCAATGCTCGCTCAAGGGAAGCACAATCGCGAAATCGCCGGCGAGCTCCGCCTCAGCACTCGCACGGTGGAGAGACACGTCGGGGACATTCTCTCGCGCCTTAGCGTCAATAGCAGATCGGCGGCGGCGGCCCTTGCCATCCGGCACCACTTGGTGTAAACGGCGGGCGAAAAGTGGGCTCAGCCGGCCTCTTTGAGAAGCGCCGGCTCTTGCTTCCCCTCATACTGCTGAAACGCCTCCCAGGCGTGGAGGAGGGCGGCACGAGCTGCATTCCGAAGAGGAGAGAAGTAACGCTCTTTGAGAGCGTCTGCGCTCAGCGAGGGGATGTCATCGATTGACCTGCCGACCATCGCCGAATCGAGCAGGCGCTTCAATCCACCGAGTTCAGGGTTGATGAAGAGCGCAAGGACGGAGCGGGTCTTAGGGTCGACTTCGATCTCTACTGTCAAGACAGCAGGCGTATTCGCATAGGCCTGCGGGAGGCGGGCTGAGCCGCTGCAGAACACACTGTCCATTCCGTTTTATCCCCGACGCGCTCCTGTTGCTTGACAGCCTCTATGACTGTCGGCTATTCTCTGGCCAGCAGGACCTTCAGGTTGACGCACTAGCTTTCGGGCATGATCACTACTTGTCCCGTATTCGGCTGGTGTTACTCAGCCCGGACCCCAGGTCCTGCTTTTTAACTCTAGCTGTCCCCACACTGCTTGACGTGCGTATTATTGCGCATATTTCGCCCAAGATAGCGAGATCAGGCTTTCTTGATCGTTTCGCAGAGGCGGCAGAGCGGGAATGTCCAGCCGGCCGTTCGGGAGGTGGCCGCTGTCAGACTGTCAGGAAGCTCTGAGTAGGTGTAGCTGCTCCGGCTCGCTGGCAGGCTGAGTTAGCACGTCGAGAAATGCCGACGACATGCCGAGCGCTTGGGCAAGGAACTTGTGGTAGGGAGAGTAGTAGTGGCACGCCTCTGCGATCTCTACCTCCGGATGTGGGCTGTCCTCTGAGGGCGCTGCCTCCAGCTTCGATACCACGATGCCCTGCAATTTCTGAAGCCGCGGGTCAAGGTAGACTGCCTCTACCGTTCCCTTTTCCAGGTCAAGCTCTATCTCCACCATCAGTGTAGTGTTGATAGCCCCCGATGACTGCGGCGAGTGCGTGGTTGCGCCGCAGAAGACCGTAGCCCGGCCACTCGGACTAGGAGAGGTTGTGGTGCACATTTGACAATCCCCCACCAGTTAACTACGCTATCCCACGGGATGTCGGGAAATCCTTGTCGCCTCCGATAGCCTGTTTAGTTTACGGCTATTATTCGCGGTCGCACTTGCGTGGCAATACCCACTTTGGCGGTTTCCCATGATGATTCCTCTCCTCCAACGCTACTGAGGCCTCTATCCTCCAACCCCGCATGCTGTCACGGCCGTTCCCGTCATTCAATCGTCTGGAGGTGGAAAGATGGGCACGAAGCAAGAAGTCCCAAAGGTCGCGGTGATGCCGGCTGCTTCTCTCGTCGACCGCTACTGGTCGCCGAGCCTGGATGCGATGACCCACGGCGTCTCGCTGCAGGACCGCCACCACAAGATATTGAGGGCGAATAGCGGCCTCAGCGCTCTCCTGGGCAAGCCCGGGGACGAGATCATCGGCAGGAAGGCCTGGAGTCTCTTCTACGGTACGGACAGAGTTCCCAAGAGCTGTCCGCTTTATCAGGAGATGCAGGCCCACGAGCACGTCGAGGATCGTGCCACACCTCCCGGCCTGGACAAGGTGGTCCAGGTGTACTGCGATGCTCTGCGTGATGAAACAGGCCGCTTCGACGGTTACCTCTGTACCTGGCTTGATGTGACCGCCGCTCAGCAGGCAGAGGAGGCGCTCCGGCAGAGCGAGGAGATGTACCGGCTCTTGGCTGAGAACCTCACCGACGCGGTCACGGTGTGGAATGCGCAAGGGCATGCTCTCTACACCAACCCGGCGGCCGAAAGAAGCCTCGGCTTCTCCCGCGATGAGCTGTCCGCCATCAACAAATGGGATCAAATTCACCGAGAAGACCTGCCCGCCATGCAGGAGGGGTTTGAGCAGGCGCTCCAGGGCAAGCCAAGCAGGCAGGTCGATGTCCGATGGGGGATGAAGGATGGGAGTTGGCGCTACGGGGACATCGTCTTCGCGCCCTATCGGATTCCCGGGTATGGCCCTCTTGTCCTCTACCGTCAGCCGTGATGTTACCCGGCCGCAAGCAAGCGGAAGAGGCGTTGCGGAACCGGTCGTGATCGCGAGAACTGGCCAGTCAAGGAGCGGATCGTCCGACATCTTCGCTCACCGTCCCCGGCGTTTGCAGTGATACGGCAAGGGCGCTAGGCATACGTGCTAGGAGGCGCTGCCGAGCAATCGGGGCATCTTCGGATATATGGATGATCTGGTCAGAGCCCGTCTGCCCCTCGCATTTCCGACGAGAACGGCACGCTTATCAGACTGAATCAAGCCTGCTGTGACCTGCTGAACATCACGGAGGATGAAGTCGTCGGCAAGTATAACGTGCTCCAAGATAGCATTGTGGAGGGACAAGGGCTTCTCCCTCTGGTAGAGGCCGTCTTCAGGGAAGGAAGGGCTGTCCGGTTTGAACTCGAGTATGATACTTCGCGGTTGGAGGGGCTGACCTTCCAGCGGACGGCGTCCGTCATTCTCGACGTCGCTATTTTCCCGATACGGGACGCCGCTGGAAGAGTCACGAACGCGGTGATCCAGCACATCGACATCACCGAGCGTAAGCAGGCGGAAGAGGCGCTGCGGGAGAGCGAGGAGCGGTTCTCCAAGGTCTTCCACTCTAGTGCCCTGGGCATCGCCATCAGCAGCATGCGCGACGGACGGATCATTGACGTGAATGACACCCTGCTCGAGGCGCTGGGCCGCAGCCGAGAGGAGGTCGTCGGCCGCAGCGCGGCGGAGCATGGCATATGGACTGACAGCACCGATCGCGAAAAGATGGTCCAGGCGCTGCAGGCAGGGGCCGCGATCAGCGATCTTGAAGTCGAGGTTCGGGGAAAGACGGGCGGCACTCTCTGGGCGCACGTGTCAGCGGTGATGATCGAGCTTGATGGCGAGCCCTGCCTGCTGACGATGAGCTGGGACGTGACGGAGCAGAGGCAGGCGGAAGAGGCCTTGCGCCGGTCAGAGCAGCGGTTCTCCAAGGTGTTTCACACCGCCCCCATTGGCATCTGCTATTTCCAGGATTAGCGATAGGCAATTCATCGATGTCAATGAGAGCTTCCTGGAGTTAGTCGGACACAGCCGCGAAGAGGTCATAGGCCGAACCCCCGGAGAACTCGATCTGTGGCCGGAGCCGAGCGATCGTGATCTGATGCTACAGACGCTTTCCCAAGAAGGAGTGGTTCGTGACTTCGAAAGCAAAGTTCGCCGGAGATCGGGTGAGATACGTGACACGCTTACCTCATTTGTGATGGTGGACATCGGTGGTGAGCCCTGCATCCTGGGAATGGTCAGTGATGTCACTGAGCGCAAGCGGGCGGAGGAGGCGCTGCGGCAATCAGAAGAGCGGTTCTCCAAGGGTCTTCGCATGCCAGCCCCTCTGGGCATCGGTATCATCAGAATGCGCGACGCACAGATCAGTCGATGCCAATGACAGTTTCGCTGCGGTCACTGGGGTATAGCCGCAGAAGAGGTCGTAGGACATACAGCGCTTGAACTTGGATTATGGGCTGACCCGTCTGATCGACAGAGGGTGCTGGAGACGATTACGGAGCAGGGAGGTTCCGAATTGGTGCGATTGACAGTGGGGATGCTCCACCAAGTCCGGAGGAAAGCGCGATATCGATATGTCATTCGGTAGGGATTCGAGGTTGGGGGTGACGGCTTCGCTTGTTGGCGATTGCCAACGACATCACCGAGCGCAAGCGGGCGAGGAGGCGCTGCGGCAGAGCGAGAAACGCTTCCGCGACGTCCTCGACGTGTCGCGCGACTTCATCTACAAGCTCAACCTTCCAGACCGTGCCTACGACTACGTCAGCCCATCGGTTCTCTCCATGTCCGGGTTTACGACCGAGGAGTTTGCCGCCATGGGGTTCGCAGGAGTCCTCGAGAGATTCCATCCTGAGGACAGGGAACGGCTCCGGGGCTTCATAAGGAGATTCCTAGACAACACCCTGGACGACGAAGCGGGCGCCACGATCGAATACCGCTGGAAGAAGAAGACCGGCGAGTACTACTGGCTTAGCGACTACGGCGTGCTGATCCGCGACTCGAGAAGGGAAGCCCATCGCCAGAGTGGGCAGTGCCCGTGACATCACTGAGCGCAAGCTGGCCGAGGAGGCGCTGCGGGAGAGCGAGCAACGCTTCCGCCGGGTGCTGGAGGTCTCGTCCGATCATGGTGTACAGATCTGACGCTGGATGTCCAACACCTTCGAATATGTCAGCCCATCGGTGCTTCCCCTG
The DNA here is from genome assembly GCA_963763495.1 of uncultured Chloroflexia bacterium. Lineage (GTDB taxonomy): Bacteria > Chloroflexota > Dehalococcoidia > DSTF01 > JALHUB01 > DAOUEO01. The sequence goes on along the minus strand of CAVXOY010000017.1, from coordinate 109,493 downwards.
TCCGGCTTCACCCCCGAAGAGTTCGCCGGCCTGGGGATCCGGGGTGTCCGTCGCCGGGTTCACCCTGAGGACTGGTCTCAGTACAGGCGACAACTCGATGAGTTACTTGGCCGTAGGGCTCGATCTCGCATAGCTCTACGGAAAGGGTTCCGCTGGCGGCGCAAGGACGGCCAGTACCGCTGGTTCAGCGAGAGCCGCGCCCTCGTCCGCGGCGACGACGGTCGGCCGCTGGCGTTAGTCGGCACCGTATCACCGAGCGCAAGCAGGCGGAGGAGACGCTCAAGCAGTCGAGGCCGCGCTTCCGAGAGTGTTCAACGTGATAACACCGAACGCAAGCAGGCGGAGGAGGCGCTGCGGGAGAGCGAGGAGCGATTCCGAACCCTGGCCACCGCCGCGCCCATCGGCATCATGCTGGTGGACAGTAGGATGGGCTGGTCTACTCCAATGAGCGCTTGCTGGCGATCTACGGGTTGCCCAGCCAGGAACTCCGGGGATTCGGGTGGGTGAAGTCCGTCCATCCTGATGACAACGAAGCGCTTCTCGTGGAAAGGACAAAGGCAATCGCCGAAGGGAAGGAGTTCATTGCCGAGTTCCGCATTGTCACTCCGCAAGGAGCGACACGGTGGCTACGCGCGCGCACGATCCCGCTTTCGCCTCTGGAGGGCCAAGTGAGCGCTCGGGTCGGCACCGTGGAGGATATCACCGAGCGAAGGGAAGCGGAGGATAAGGCGCAGCAGTTGCGTGCTGAACAGGTGCGGGCCGCCGAGCTGCGACGTATGGTGCGCGCCCTCGAACAGATGGCGGCCACCCTGACCACGAGCTGCGCAACCCTCTCGGCGTAATCAGCAACTCCGTGTACTTCCTGGGAAATCAGGCGCAGATAACGGATCCCAAGGCCCAGAAGCACGTCGCCATTATCGGGCGAGAGGTTACCAGCGCCAAGACGGTGATCGAGGATATCCTGGAGTTTGCCACAGGCGCCGCCGCTCCTTCCGGCAGCGTGCAGCATCAACGCCGTCGTCACCCTGGCTCTGGAGCGGGCGCAAATACCCGCCAACGTCCGCGTCATGCGTAGGCTCGGCGTCGATCTGCCACCGGTTGTCTGCGACGAGGAGCGCCTGGGGCGAGCCTTCCTCAACGTGATCACCAACGCCGTTCAGGCTATGCCGCGAGGAGGCAAGCTCAACGTCAGGACTCATCAGTCCGGCGATCGCGTGGAGATCGTCTTCGCTGACGACGGTGAGGGCATTGCACCAGAAAGCCTCGACAGGATATTCGAGCCCATGTTCACCACCAAGCTGAGAGGGATCGGCCTCGGCCTCACCGTCGTGCGCCGAACGGTTGAGCAGCACGGCGGGGAGATCAGCGTGAAGAGCCGCCCCGGCCAGGGCGCGACCTTCACGATCACTCTGCCGCGCGAGTTCAAGCCTCCCGACGCCTAGGAGGGGTTTATTGCTCCGTCGGGCCTCTGCGGGTAGGATACGCGGAAATGGTGTTGCTTGAAGCCCGACGCGTGAGCGGATTCGGCGCCGGTGGTGCGACATCGGAGCTACCGCGTTACCTACAGAGGACTCTGGGATCTGACCGGCCTGACGCCGCCCGCGGCTAGCGGAATCGCACCTTCCAGATATCGGGGCACCTCTGGCCGGTGAGGTAGAAGACGATCCTCTTCCTCGTCCCAGGCGATGCCGTTCGGCGTGCCGCCCGGGCAGACATCCGGCGGCAGCTCGAAGCGCGTGACCTGCGACGGGTCGCTCTCCTTGATGCGGTAAACGTAGCGGGTCTGCCACTGGTTCGCCCAGACGTACGTCCCGTCGAACTCCAGCTCGTTGAGACGCTCCACCGGCTGCCCCCTCGTACTGGATGGGCACCTCGCGCACGATCTCGAACGTCTCCGGGTCGCGGTAGTACAGGGTGGCGCTGCCGTTCGAGTTGATGAGGTACTCGTCCGTCGCCGTCAGGCCCCAGCCTTCGCCCTCGTAGCGGGCAAACGGCTCGTAGGGCTGCGCGGCGTCGCGGTCGAAGAGGTAGGCTTGGCCCTCCTGGTAGCTGAGCAGGTACGTCTTGCCGAAGGCGCGCACCAGCCCCTCGCCGAAGAAGCCCTGCGGGTTGGGGACGGCCCACAGCACGCGCCGGTCGCTTTGTCGAGGCCGCGCACCTCCGACTCTCCCTTGAGCCCCGTGCTCTCCCAGAGAATGCCCTCGCTTACCAGCAGTCCCTCGGCCCAGGCGTTCCCCTCGTGGGGCAGCGAATCGACAAGCTCGACGCTGCCTGTGGCTCGGCGACCCGGAGTCGCTGCAGGCGACGATGGCGACTGAGAGGAGCAGGGCGGCAGCGTAGGAGGATGGCGGTTCTCATTCTGATGGCATTATAGAGGGTCGGGCGCTTGAGCGCTCGCGGCGAGGGATGACAGTCCTATGGATAGACCAGCAGCGTGCTGCCGTAGGACGGGTCGGGCCCAAGTTCGCCGGCTGTCTGGACCACCGCCTGCTGCGCGTCGAGGCCGTCCACCACCAGCCGCCGCACCAGCGACTCCGTCGCCGCGTCCGTGTGGGCGGCGGAGACCGGCCCGCTCCAACTAGCGACGGCGCTCGCCCCCTTGTCGACGAACGCCGCCGCTGCCGTGTCCGAGCTGAGACCGTCGCAGCCCATCATTATCACCGTCGTACCCTTGAAGCGGCCCTTCATGCTGTCGCGGATGAAGTCGGGCCCGATGCCGAAGACGAGCGTCTCCTCTCCCTGGGCGTTGTGATAGCGGGCCACGTCGAGGCGGTACGACCACTGCTCCTGCTGGTACTTGCTCTCGTCGTAGGCCTCGCCGCTGAACAGCGCCACCTCCTCGGTGAGCGCCCCCTCGCGCGACTCCTTGACCCGCGCCGAGTGCACGCGGAGGATGAGCAGGTCGTAGCCGCGCTCCGGCAGGATGCGGAAGAGGTCGACGGTGGCATACTCGCCGGAGAAGTAGTCGACGGTGTAGCCCATTTCCTGGAGCGTGGCGGTGACGCTCTGGACGAACCCCGGGTTGGGCTCGTTGAGGCTTAGCTGGTCGACGATGGCGGCTTTGGGTGAGGACGGTCCGCCGTCGCTACGCAGGAGGAGAACCGCCCCGACCACAGCCGCAGCGAACAGGATGACAACGGCGAAGATGATAGCGAACGCAGCCTTCCATCTCCGTCTAGAGGAGGGCTCAGCCGCGCCTTTCCGGGGAAGCCTTGTGTAGCGGCTCATGCTTTACGGCCCGCTAGCCTGCCCGCCTCCTCCTCATGCCCCAGGCGCCCGCCGCCAGCAACAGCGCGCCAACGGCTGCGATTCCCGCAAGAGCGAGGGCGTTGGACTCCGATGAGCCGTGCGCGTCGGATGCTGCGGCTGGCTCAAGCTGCGCGTGCTCCGCTATCCCGCCGACGGGGGCGGCGGCCTGCCCGTTATCGTTCAACCCCCAGCAGAGGACGAGACCGTTCGTTTTGACCGCACAGGTGTGAGCGTAGCCCGCGCTGACCTGGGTGAATATTCCTTCGGGTGGCGATGCCTGCCCCGCGTCGTTCCACCCCCAGCAGGCTAGGGTGCCGTCCGTCCGCACCCCGCAGGTGTGACCATAGCCCGCGCTGACATGGGTGAAAGTGCCGGTGGGCGGCGTCGCCTGCCCGTAGGTATCGTCCCCCCAGCAGGCCAGGGTGCCGTCCGTCCGCACCCCGCAGGTAAAGTAACCGCCCCCGCTAATTTGGCTGAAAGTGCCGTCGGGGGGCTGTCGCCTTGCCCGTAGTCGTTCCTCCCCCAGCAGGCCAGGGTGCCGTCCGTCCTCACCCCGCAGGTGTGATACAGGCCCGCGCTGACCTGGGTGAAGGTGCCGGCGGGGGGCGTTGCCTGCCCGTAGTCGTTCCACCCCCAGCAGGCGAGGGTGCCGTCCGTCCTCACCGCGCAGGTGTGAGTAGCCGCCCGCGCTGACCTGGCTGAAGGTGCCGGCGGGCGGCGTCGCCTGCCCGTAGGTCGTTGTCCCCCCAGCAGGCGAGGGTCCCGTCCGTCTTCACCCCGCAGTTGTGCGTCATCGCCGGCGCTGACCTGGCTGAAGGTGCCGGCGGGGGGCGTCGCCTGCCCATAGTCGTTGTCCCCAGCAGGCGAGGGTGCCATCGGTCCGCACCCCGCAGGTGTGATAGCCGCCCGCGCTGACCTGGCGGTGAAGGTGCCGCCGGGGGGCGTGGCCTGGCCGTAGCGTGTTGTCCCCCCAGCAGGCCACGGTGCCGTCCGTCTTCACCCCGCAGGTGTGGTAGTCGCCCGCGCTGACCTGGGTGAAGGTGCCGGCGGGCGGCGTCGCCTGGCCGTAGTCGTTGTACCCCCAGCAGGCCAGCGGTGCCGTCCGTCCTCACCCCGCAGGTGTGATGGTCGCCCGCGCTGACCTGGGTGAAGGTGCCGGCGGGCGGCGTCGCCTGCCCGTAGTCGTTGTCCCCCCAGCAGGCCAGGGTGCCGTCCGTCTTCACCCCGCAGGTGTGACAGCCGCCCGCGCTGACCTGGGTGAAGGTGCCGGCGGGCGGTGTCGCCTGCCCGTAGTCGTTGTCCCCCCAGCAGGCGACGGTGCCGTCCGTCTTCACCCCGCAGGTGTGAACGACGCCCGCGCTGACCTGGGTGAAGGTGCCGGCGGGCGGCGTCGCCTGCCCCGTCAGTCGTTCCACCCCCAGCAGGCCACGGTGCCGTCGGTCCTCACCCCGCAGGTGTGCGCAACCGCCCGCGCTGACCTGGGTGAAGGTGCCGGCAGGCGGCGTCGCCTGCCCGTACGTCGTTCCCCCCAGCAGGCGAGGGTGCCGTCCGTCTTCACCCCGCAGGTGTGGTCGTCGCCCGCGCTGACCTGGCTGAAGGTGCCGGCGGGCGGCGTCGCCTGCCCGTAGTCGTTGTCCCCAGCAGGCCACGGTGCCGTCCGTCCTCACCCCGCAGGTGTGCACCAAGCCCGCGCTGACCTGGGTGAAGGCACCAATGGGCCCGGCCTCCGTTCCCCTCGGCATCAGCAGAAAGCATCCACTCGTGATTGCCAGAAGCAGAAGCTTATGTCTCATCTCCCCGCCTCCAGATGAGTGCAGATCGGCGTCGCGCCGGACTTGTGGATTACGAACGTATTATACGGGCTTTGTCAAGCTCTGCGTCGCTGGAACGCGAGCAGCCCTCCCGCCGCCAGCAGCAGTGCGCTGACGGCTAAGATGCCTCCGATGGCGACGGCCGTCGATGCTCCGCTCCCGCCGGTAGCCGCATCGGGCTCGATTTGCGGATGCTCCGCTATCCCCCCGACGGGCGGCGGGTCGATGACGTGGACGTAGAGGAAGTTCGCGGTCCAGAGGATGATGTCCTCCTTGTACAGCGTCCACACGCCGTGGCCGATTCCCTCCAGGGAGTGGAACTCCGCCGGTATCCCCACCTCGGCGGCGCGGGCGACAATGGCCAGAGCGCTGCTGTACAGGACGCGCGTGTCCTCTACCCCGTGCACCACCAGCACCGGCGGCTCTCCCGCATCCATCAGCACGACGGCCGTCGCGCCGGAAACGTCGACGCAGGCGCTGGTGTCGGACGGGTAGCCCGGATTGCCGCTGTCGCCGGGGTCAGCGGAGTTGTAGGTGACGAATAGGGAGGTGATCGCGCCAGCGGAGGTCCCGCCCACAGCGATGCGGTCGGGATCGATGTCGTAGGTGGCGGCGTTGGCGCGCAGCCAGCGGACGGAGGCCTGGGCGTCGTGCTGGGCGTCCAAGATGGCCAGCAGCAGGTCGGGGTCGCCGGGCTCGAAGTATTCGCCCTCACGCAGCCGGTAGTTGATCGAGGTGGTGACGTAACCGCGTTTGGCGAAGCGGGTGGCGATCTCGACATCGAGGCCGCCCACCTTGTCGCCGCCGGTGAAGCCGCCGCCGTGGATCCAGACGAAGGCGGGGCGCAGCGGCTCCGTGTCGCCGCTGGGCTGGTAGAGGTCGAGGTAAAGCGTCTCCGGCAGCCCGTACTCGTCGATTGCCTGACCGTAGGCGATGTCGTGAGCGACCGTGACGGTGGGGAAGACCTCGTCGCGATAGCGGATGCCGTCGGCGGCGACCGGCTGCCCCGTCAGCGCGACCGCGAGGGCCAGGATAAGGAACAGGATGCCGTGCTTCAGGTGCGATGCCAAGTCACGTCTCCTGAGATCAGGATCGGCGGGGGACTGCTGTTATTGTAGCGCCGCTGTCAACGGAAGCCCGACCCTCTGGCTACTTCAGGAGCAGCGCCGCTTGGCGAAGATCGTCATCCGAGTTCACGTTGAAGAACGATAGCCCCTCGCTGTCGAAGGGTGCCCATTCATCCTCGCCGACGTAGCGCACGCGGACGGCGTCGAGGAAGCTGATCACCTTCAGGTGGCCCGCCCGCAGCTCCTTCTCGATCGCCTCGACGCAGCTTTCTCCGGTAGACCGCGTGCAACGGCTGGGGTCGGCCTTTGCGTGTCGGCATCACCACGTCGTAGCCCTCGGCCAGACGGCAAAGCTCGTGCAGCAGGGGGACGCACAGCAGCGGCATGTCGCAGCCAACGGCGACGGACAGGTCGTGGGAGGCGCTCTGCAGGCCGCTGTGGATGCCCGCCAAAGGGCCGTGCTCCGGCAAGATGTCCTCTGCCACCGTCAGAGGCAGGCGCGTGGCGAGGGGTGGGAGTTGCTGTCCGGCCGCCTTCACGACGACGATCTCGGCCGCGACCTGCTCCAGCCGGTCCGTCACCCATTGGAGCAGCGGCTTCCCGTTCACCGATTCCGACGCCTTATCGCGGCCTAAGCGGCTGCTCTTGCCGCCGGCCAGGATGATGCCCGTGACGTTCAATCGCCGTTCCTCAAGGCTTGCTAGGGGTGTTCGCTGCCTACTCCGGAGGCTTGGGGCAGCGGGAGGGCGATGCGCTCCTCGGCCGAGTAGACGTGCATCCGGTGGCCGCGAACGTAGCCGGCGATTGTGATCTGCCACTCCCGCGCCAAGTTCACGGCCATCGCTGTGGGAGAGTTGCGCGAGATAACGATCGGCACGCCCATCCGCGCCGCTTTTGCCAGCATCTCGGTCGAGACGCGGCCGGTGGTGACGAGAAGGTGGTCTCGCAGGGCGATGCCGCGCGAGAGGGCGGCGCCGGCGATCTTGTCGACCGTGTTGTGGCGTCCGACGTCATGGGCGACGAACAGCAGTTCCTGCCCGTCACTCAGGGCGGCGCTGTGGAAGCCGCCCACGTCGTGGTGCAGCGCCGCGTTCGCCGTCAGCAGTTGATGCATCGCGTCGTAGACCTGCGTGGGTGTGATTCTGAGGTCGGAGGCGAGCGGCGAGCGCTTGGCGGCGACGTCGTAAAAGGTGAGTCCGCCGCCGCAGCCGCTGGTCAGCGTCGAGCGAGAGGGGAGATCGACATCCTTGCGGCGCAGCGTTACTTCGACGAGCGCCTCGAGGCTCTGCCGTCCGCTGGTGACGCGTACGTCCTCTACCTCGTCGGCGCTTTCAATAACGCCGGCGTCGAAGAGGAAGCCGATCGCCAAGTACTCGAGGTCGCTGGGCGTACAGAAGAAGGTAACCCATTCCTGCCCGTTCACGATGAGGTTGCAGACAGCCTCGCCGATCACCTTCTTGCGGCAGTCTTCCCCATCATCGACGCGGTAGGCGCGAACCGCGAACTCGGCGCTAGATGGCTCACCATCACGTTCCCCGGTAGCCTGCCTTCTCAGCGGCCACGTCCATGCCGACGGTGAGGATGCGCTCTGCGGGCAAGAGCTTTTCTCCCGCCGTTTCCCGCAGGTCGACCGTCTTCAGATAGCGATGGCAGCGCTCGCACACGCTGAGCCGGTACACCTTGTCGTCGCTGGGGTAGTAGGCGAGCTGCGACGGGTCCTCGTTGCCGCAGAAGGGGCAGGCGATCCGCAGGTAGGCCCACTCGCTGTCGCAGCGGGAGCAGAGGAGCCGCCGCTGTCCCGAGCCGCGCTCCAGGGCGGCGATGTCAGGCTCCCCGCCGCAGATGGGGCAGCGGCCGCGATACCACTGGCTGTCGTTGACATGACCAGAAAGAGCCGCCGCCTGGGCCCGCAGCAGGGGACGGAGGGAATGGGTGAAGATGAAGGAGAGGAGGGGGCCCTCCAGTCCTGCCTCTTCGCCCTTGCTGACGCGGCCCTCCCGCAGATACTCCACCGCCAGCGTTCGATCTCCTCACGCCGCTCCCGTAGCCAGGCGTGGATCAAAGCCAGCGGTTTGACCAGCTCCCGCTGCTGCTGAGCGAGGGCAAACCCTATGCGACTGCACAGTTCAGCGAAGGTCGCAGAGTCGATCTCCACCGTATCCGGCGACAGCAGCGGTTGTCCCTGCTCCAGTCGGCTGGCAGCTTCCTCGGCGCTGAGGCCGCTGCCGTTCTGGGGAGCGTGAACATCGGCCTGGCACTCGATCAGCTTGCGGTAGAGGTCGATGGTATCGGCCATCTCCGGCCGGCGCACCGCCTCCGCTTCCAGTGCCTCCAGAATCTTGTCGTAGCCAACCATTGCCGGGCTCCGCCCGCGCCGGGCGTCCCCTCCTAGCCCCCCGCCGATACCGCTGGCGCTTCCTTCCGGTGCATCGTCATTCCGTGACGTGCTCGGTGAACAGAGGGCAGGAAGCGTGCTACCATGCTGTAGGCGAAAACGCCGGCGGCAACGACTGAGATGGTAACGACGAACTCCAAGATGTGGGGCACGTAGGAGGCGCCTTCCGGTCGCGCCACCCCGATCAGGCTGGTGTCGAAGCGGTTCAGAACCACGCCGGTGATAACCAGGAGGGCGCCCCAGAACAGCCCCGTGGAGCTGCGCCGAACGGCCGGAAGCAGGAAGAGGATCGTGGGCAGGATTACCCCACCCCCTAGCTCCACCCAGAAGAGGGCGGTCTCCATATTGCCCTTAAACATCAGGTCCAACTCCCCGGCGTAGGCCAGGTCGCCGATCTTCAGTATCAGGTAGGCGCCCAGGGCGACGGGGATCGCCAGCGCCAGCTTGCCCAGAAGCTCCACCTCCAGCCCCCGCTTGAACACCTTCGAGCTGATAGTGGACTCGAAGATCACCATCGCCGGGCCAACCGCCACCGCCGAGAGGAAGAAGAACGCCGGCAGGAGGGGTGTGAACCAGAGTCCGTTCAGCTTGTCGGGCAGAATGCGAACAGCGAGCCCAGCGAGGACTGGTGGAGGGTGGAGAGAACGGTGCCCAGGATGACCAGCGGTATGGTGATCGCGTGGATCAGACGTAGCATGGGCGACATCCGCAGCCGCTCGAAGACCAGCGGGCTGAACTCAAGCGCCAGCACCGTCGTGTAGAGCATCACGCACCATCCTACCTCAAACATGACGGAGTGGAGGTTCCAGAAGATCATCAGATACCAGATGCGCTCCGGGTGACCGAGGTCCACCATGAGAGCGAAGACCACCATCAGGTAGCCGAGGAAGCCGGTGAGAATAGCGGGACGGAGGACGGGGCGAATATCCTCGTTGCCCAGGATGTACACGGCGGAGGCGGTGACGAAGGCGCCTGCCGCCAGGGCCACTCCGCACAGCAAGGTCGAAGCTGATCCAGAGCCCCCAGGGGTAAGAGTCGCTCAGGTTGCTGATGGCGCCGATGCCGCTGATGTAGCGGCCTATCGCCACCGCGAACCCGAGGCCCATCAGTCCCAGGAGGACGAGATGCCCGGGTGTTATGATTGTTACGGCTCAGGCTTGTCTCCCTGCTGCTCATCGCGACTTCTCCTTCCCGCCTTACTTAGCTCGAACCGCTCTTGCTCATCATCTGGTTGCGGCGTCCAACGACCCACCAGATGCCGGCCAGGATGGCCGCCCAGCCGACGGCGACGAACGGCGTGCTCTTCATGATCGTCTCGCTGACGTCGCCCGCAGCCTTGTCGCCGACCTTGGGCAGGCCCATCTCTTGGAACGGTATGTGAGAGATGTAGAGCACCGTCGTGCCGCCTACCTCATTGAGACCGTAAATGCCCTGGTCCTTGTAGTACTTCTCCGGGTACTTCGCCAGCCTCTCCTGGGCGAAGGCGACCATCTCATCGCGCTCTCCGAAGCGGAGGGCGCCGGAAGGGCAGGTCTTGACGCAGGCCGGCTCCAGACCGTTGCTGATCCGGTCGATGCAGAGGGTGCACTTGCGGATCTTCGTGCCCCCTCCAACAAGCCTTCGTCCCAGGTGAAGGTGGGCACGTCGAAGGGGCAGGCCACCATGCAGTAGCGGCAGCCGATGCACTTGTCCTCGTTCCAGAGCACCGGGCCATCGTCGTGCTTCTTCAGGGCGCCCACGGGGCAGGCGGAGACGCAGGCGGGGTGCTCGCAGTGCATGCAGCGACGGTTGAGGAAGCTCCACTTGAGTTCCCCGTCGACCTCCACCTCCTTGAAGTCGATTATCAGCCAGGTGTCCGCGTTGAGCGAGGGCGGGTTGGTGTAGCTGCCGGTGTTCTTGGTCTCAACTGCCGGCAGGTCGTTCCACTGTTTGCAGGCGACCTGACAGCCGCGACAGCCGGTGCAAATTGTCTCATCGATTAGTAAGCCGTACTTCGCCATATGTACCCTCCAACTTTTCGGCAGAAGCCGCCGCGGTCGATTCCCTCTATGCCTTCCTCACGTCTACCAGGAACGCCTTGTACTCGGGGATCATCGTGTTGGCGTCGCCCACGTGGGGCGTCAGCTCGTTGGCGATGGCGCCCGTCGCCACGCCCTGCCAGCCGTAGTGCCACGGCATCCCGATCTCGTGTACCGTCTTGCCGTCTATCGTCATGGGCTTCCAGCGGGCGGTCACCAGGGCCACCATCTGGACCTGGCCCCGCGCCGATGACACGAGCACCTGGTCGCCGTTCTTGATCCCCTTCTCCTCGGCCAGCTCCTTGCTCATCTCCACGAACATGTCGGGCTGGGTCTCGGCCAGCCAGGGCAGGTTGCGCGACATCGCTCCCGCCTGCCAGTGCTCGCAGACGCGGTAGGTCGTGCAGACGATGGGGAACTTGTCCGCCGTACCCACGGCGTCGCCGATCTCCTGGTCGCGCGTCCGTGTTCCAGATCTTGATCGCGGGGTCGTTCTGGGTGCCGGACAGCGGGTTGGTGACGGGCGATTCCAGCGGCTCGTAGTGCTCCGGCAGGGGCCCGTCGGCAGCCGCCGTCCCCGAGGGCGCGAAGAGCCCGCCCTTGCCGTCCGGCCTCATGATGAAGGGGTCCGTGCCCGCTTGGGTGGCAAGGCCGGTCTTGTCGGGTCGGCTTTGGCGTCGGGCTTCTTCGTGGGCGCGAAGTCGGGCACGTCATAGCCCTACCCACTTGCCGAGATGGGATTGCCGCTGGCGTCCTTCGTCCCCGAGTCGGCGGTGGCGTCCCACCAGATCACCTTCTTGTCCTCGGACCAGGGCGTGCCGTCCGGCTTGCGCCGAGGCGCGGTTGTAGAGGATGCGCCGGTTGGCGGGCCAGGTGAATCCCCAGAAGGGGTAGAAGCCCATGTCGCCGGGGTCTTTCTGGCCCCGTCGCTTGACGGCCGGCATCTTGTTGCCGTTGCCATCGTCGGCGTCGGCGAAGTAGCCGCCGAAGATCCAGCAGCCGCAGGCGATGGTGCCCGGGTCGGCCGCGCTAGCGATGGTAGCGAAGGCGGACATAGGCTTGCCCTTCTCCAACAGCACCTTGCCCGTCGAGTCCTTCACGTCCTCGAGGGCATAGCCGTTGATCTCCATGGCCACTCGCTCGACGTCCGGTGGGTCGCCGTAGTCCCAGGCCAGGTCGAGGATCGGCCGGTCCTTGGCCTCCTGCGAGCCCTGGTACTCGCTCTTTATCGCCTTGATCAGCCTGTCCATGATCCAGATATCGTCCTTGGCATCGCCGGGCGCCTTGGCCACTTGGGGCCGCCACTGCAAGCGCCTCCCGCTGGTGGCGATACAGCCTGCCTTCTCGATGGCATCGGCCGCCGGCAGCACGAACACCTCGGTCTGGATATCGCTGGGGTTGGCCTCAGGGCCTCGCCAGAAGCAGGCCGTCTCCGTCTCAAACAGGTCCATGACGACCAGCCACTCCAGCTTCTCCAGCGCCTTTCGTTCCAGGCGGACATTGGGGCCCGCGACGGCCGGGTTCTGGCCCATGCAGATCATGCCCTTGATCTTGCCGGCGTACATCGCCTCGAAGAGCGAGATCCAGGAGTAGTTGCCGCTCCTCCTCGGCAGATAGTCGTAGGCGTAGCTGTTCTCCTTGGTCGCGGCGCTGCCGCACCAGGCCTTCAGCATGCTCTTGAAGAACTTGGGGCCGTTGTCCAGTAGCTGGTCTTGTTGAAGACCTTGAGGTAAGTGTCCAGATCAACATCCTTGTCCGTCGGCGACCCGATGTAGGCGGGCAGTAGGTGGAAGAGAAGGCCCATGTCGGTCGAGCCCTGGACGTTGGACTCGCCGCGCAGGGCGTTGACGCCGCCGCCCGGCACGCCGATGTTGCCCAGCAGGAGCTGGATCATCGCTGAGCCGCGGACGTTCTGCGAGCCCACCGTGTGCTGGGTCTGGCCCATGGCGTAGAGGATGGTGCCGGACTTGTCGGGCGCGCCCGTGGCGCAGTAGGTCTGGGCGACCTCCAGGAACTTGTCCTGGGACATGCCGCAGATGCGCTCCACCATCTCCGGCGTGTAGCGCGAGTAGTGCTTGCTCAGGATGGCGAAGACGCACTGGGGATCATCCAGGCTGCTCGCCACCTTGGTCACGCTGACCTCTTTCTGCACCTCCCGCTCGACGCCGGTGGCCGGGTCCTTCTCCTTTACCGTGAACGTCTTCTTCTCCGTCTGGTACTGCCAGGTCGCCGTGTCGTAGGTTCTCTTCTCGGCGTTGTAGCCGGAGAAGAGGCCGTCCAGGTCGCCCGGGCCCTTATAGTCGGGGTTGATGAGGGTGAGGGCGTTGGTGTAGTACTTGACGTACTCCTCGTGGTACAGCTTGTTCTGGATCATGTAGTTGATCGAGCGCTCCCAGGAGAACGATATCCGTGCCGGAGCGGATGGGGGCGTAGATATCGGCGTTGGCGGCGGTGCGGGTCAAGCGCGGGTCGACGACGACCAGCTTCGCTCCCCGCTTGTCGCGCGCCGTCGTTTATCCAGAGCATCGAGGCGGGATGGTTCTCCGCCGGATTGGCGCCGAGGACGAAGATGCAATCCGAGTTCTTGGCGTCGAGCCAGTCGTTTGTCATGGCACCGCGACCAAATGAGGGGCCGAGACCGGCCACCGTGGCCGAGTGTCATATGCGGGCCTGATGTTCTAGATAGACCACCCCCAGGCCGCGCGCGAACTTGGAATAGAGGTAGCAATCCTCGTTATTGTTGGCGGCTCCGCCCAGGCAGGCGAGCCCCTCTGTCCGGTTTACCGCCACGTCCTTGTCTTCAACCTTGACGGTTGACACCCACGTCTCATCGCGCGTCTTCTTGACGCGCTTGGCGATCTCGCTGACAGCCCAATCCCATTCCTTCTCCTCCCACTCTGCCGAGCCCGGCGCGCGATACATCACCTTGTGCAAGCGCAGAGGGCTGGTGGAGAGCTGCTGCACGGCGATGGACTTGGGGTCGAGGGCGCCGCGGTTCATGATGTGGTCGGGGTCGCCCTCCGAGTTCGTGACGTGCCCCTCCTCATCAGTGGCAATAATCAGGCCGCAACCGCAGGAGCAGTAGGGACAGATCGTGTATCCCTCCCCAACCTTCTTGTGGAGGGGGTAGTCGGCTCCTTCGGCAAAACCTAGCCCGCTTGCCAGGAGGATGCCACCGCCACCCACGGTAGAAAGCTTAATAAAATTCCTTCTGCTCAGTGTCGTCATAGCTGCCCTCCACGATCATGGCTTATGCAAACACTGCGGCAACCCAAACGCTTGCTGCCGCTCTCAAACGATGAAAGTTTCCTTCTTGTTCTTCCCGCCACCAAACTCATCAAGTTCTTGTTATCACAAACTGGCCAAAATGCGCAATAGACCCCGAGAGAAAATGCGGGGGATCAAGAACTCTCTAGGCAGATTCTCCTAACTGAATCTACTTACTTCAAGTTTTCTGGAAACTACCATAGCTCGGTATGAATGTGCAACAGTCGGCCGTTTCCCTTCTCCTGAGAGGCTGGCGGTCATTAAGGGTAGCATCGTAGCTGGGAGGTGACACATGTCATATCGTACCTACAGCCCAGGCCCGACGTCATTCACCTCCCTTTCGTCTCACATCTCCTGAAACCCTACAGTTGTTGCGCTCCCGCCCGGCAGCCGCTAACCTCAATCTCGACCGGCCGTCGGCGCTCCAGAATGGCAGGCGGATGCAGTCTAGAGGAGAGGGCAGTGTCAGAGAAGGCTCAGATCATCGAGGAACAGGTCTCCGAGTTCCGGCGGCAGTTCAAGGAGTTGGCCGACCCGGAAAGAGCGGTGCAGGAGAAGCGCTACCTCAAGAGCCCATTCGATTTCTACGGTGTCACGGTTCCTCGACTCAGGTCCATCGCCAAGAGCTTTCGCCGGGCGAACAAGGATACTGCCAAAGAGGCCGTGTTGGAGCTCTGCCGGGTGTTGTGGGCCGGCAACTTCCACGAAGAGCGGGCTCTTGCCATCTTCCTCCTCGATGAGTACGGCACTCTCCTCGATTACGCCGACATGCCGCTGCTGGAGAAGATGCTGCGCGAGTCGGTCAACTGGGACCAGGTAGACGAGATATCAGTCCACCTGGTGGGCGCTGTGCTTGAGAAAGACCAGCGCGCCTTTGAGTATCTCCATAGGTGGAGCCGCGACGACAACTTCTGGGTGCGCCGGGCCTCTCTTCTGTCGCAGCTTCTCCTCTTCCGCCGCGGCAAGGGCGACAAAGCCCTCTTCTACTCGTTCGCCCGGGAGATGATGGAGGAGAAGGAGTTCTTCATCCGCAAGGCGATCGGCTGGGTGCTGCGGGATATCGCGTGGCGGGAGCCGGAGGAGGTCTTCCGTTTCGTGGTCGAGAACAAGCCGCGAATGTCCGGCGTTACCCTCCGGGAAGCGATCCGACGGTTGCCCCCAGAGTTGGCCGGCAAGGTCAAGTGAATCTCAGGCCTGCGGCGGTTGTGAGACCACTCCCTCGCGCCTGAGCTTCGCCAGCTCCTCGTCGCCCATGCCCAGCAGCTCCCGAAATACGCGGTCATTATGCTCGCCGAGCAAGAGGAGCGCACTGTGCCTCCATCTCGCAGTCCGACATCTTCCAGGGCGGGCCGACGAACTCACGAGGCCCTAGCTCGGGATGGTCGATCTCGACGAAGGCGTCGCGAGCGCGCAGGTGGGGGTCGTGGAACAGGTCTTCGGCGTCGCGTGACGGAGCCGCGGCGATCCCCTCCCGGGCAAGCGTGTTTGCTATAAAGTCGCGGTCACGAGCCCGCGTCCACTCGGTGATGATCTTGTCAAGCTCGACCTCGTTCTTCTTTCGGGAGGCGGCATCGGCGAATCGGGGATCGGCGGCAAGCTCCGGTTGTCCGATGACGCGGGCGAGGGTGGCAAACTCCTCGTCGGTCTCCACGGCGATGGCAACCCAGCGGTCGACTCCCCAGCAGCGATAGACGTTGTGAGGCGCCATGAGTTCGTCGGCGTTGCCCTGACGACCGGGGCTGCGCCCGTTCATCTCATAGTCGAGCAATACCTCACCAATAAGAGAGGTCACGCCCTCGCACTGCGAGTAGTCGATGAACTGTCCTTCGCCGGTCGCGTCGCGGTGGTTAAGGGCGGCGATGACGGCGAACGCCGATGCGGTGGCATTCATCAGGTCGACGTCGCCGAAGGTTGTGCTGGGAGGGCCGTCGGGGTAGCCGGTTATCTCGGCGGCGCCCCCGACGGCGTGGTGAACGGTGGCGTAACCCGCGTAGTGGCTCTCGGGGCCGGTTGCCCCGCGGGCGCTGGAACCCAGCATTATGATCTTTGGGTTGACTTGGCGTAGCTCTTCGTAGCCGAGCCCGATGCGCCCCATTGTGCCCGCCCTCATGTTCTCCACCACGACGTCACTCACGCCCACGAGCCGCTTCACGAGGTCGATCCCCTCTGCGCGCTCAAGGTCTATCGTGACGCCCAGCTTGTTCATGTTGATGGAGTTGAAGGCCATGCCCTGGTTGGTGGGGATCACCTGGGGTGTTGGAGCGAACAGCGGCCAGATGATGATTCGACGCATGATATCCAGGCGCCCTTCGCTCTCGATCCTGATGACCTCAGCGCCGAGCATGGCGAGCAGCATCGTCGCGTAGGGTCCGGCCCAGACCCAGGTGAAGTCGAGGACGCGCACCCCATGCAGAGGGGGAAGGTTTGCCTCAGGTGGTTGTGTCATTGCCCGCCGACCTTCCACACTGCTCCCGTCCGGCAGAGGCTTATGAACTCATCGGCGGAGTAGCCAAGCAGGTCTTCAAGTACCTCTTTGTTGTGCTGACCGAGCAGGGGCGCCGGTCGCTGCACCAGCGGTGGCGACGCCGGCATCTTGTAGGGCCAGCCGGCATATCGAAACCTGCCCGCCTGAGGATGATCGACCTCGACAAAGTAGTCGCGGGCAAGGTACTGCCGGTAGTTCATGACCTCCTCGGCGTTGTAGACGGAGCCTATCGCGAAGCCCTTGGCCGCCCCTCTGTGGTGTACGTCCTCCTTCTTCTGCTGAGCAGCCCATTCGCCGATCTTGTCTGCTATCTCCATGAGGTGGCCGGCACGATAGAATAGTGAGCCCCATTCCGGACCCGAGGCCCACTCCGGGTTGCCCATGAGGTCGACGAAGGCGTGCCAGTGGCGGTCTTCGATGAGCAGGGCGACAACGTAGCCATCGCTACACTGCAACCGTCCCAAGGCGGGCGGGCGCTCGGGGACGCGACTCCAAGGGCTGCGATGATATATTGTCCCGGCCACGTTTGTCCTCACCAGCGCGAGGATGGCCTCTTGCTCCGACACGTCGATCAGCCTTCCGGCGCCATTCGTCTTGCGCCCGTACAGCGCGCCAGCCACAGCGACGGCGGCGGTGAGGCCGGTGCTGTAGCCGGTGGGATAGCCGCCGGCCTTGATAGGTGACCGGCTTGTGTCCTCCGATCGGGTCGGAAGCAGACTGCCCAGGCCGCCGGCGTGGAACGAAGTGAGCTCGCCCCCCTTCTGCTGGGAGCGGGGGCCGGTACGGCCATGGGGCGTGATAGAGGCATAGATGAGACCAGGGTTGAGTTTGCGCAGTTCGTCCCAGCCGAGCCCGAGAGATTCGAGCCTGTCAGGGCTGTGGTTGTCGATGAGTACGTCCGCCCAGGCAGAGGAGGCGGCGGAACGCCTCGCAGCCGCTGGGACGGTCGAGGTCGAGGGTAACGCCGCGCTTGCTGGTGTTCAGGTAGAGGAAGAGGCCGCTCCGTTCGGGATGAGGCTGGTCGCCGGGGAAGGGGCCGCGCTGCCGCGCCGGGTCGCCGGCCGGAGGCTCTTCGACCTTGATGACGTCGGCGCCCATGTCGGCGAAGAGCTTGGCGCAGTAGGGGCCGGAGACCATCGTGGCATATTCGACTACCTTGGCTCCGGTGAACGCTCCTCGAGTCACGGGCAAGCGCCTCCATGGGGCTGGAATAGGGGAATGATACTACTGAAGGCGGATACGGCGCCAGCCGGGCTATGGCTGGTGCGAGTGCGCGTACTCGGCCATGGCCCTGAGGTTAGTCCAGCGGCGTGTCGCGCACCACCTCGCAGCCCGCGCCGACGATGTAGCGTGGCCCCGCCTGCCGGTGGCACTCCGCGACCGCGGCCGTTATGGAGTCGGGCGAGCCGTTGCGGAGGACGCTGACAGGGTCGATGTTGCCCAGCAGGACCTGACGCTTCGCCCATCTTCTCCCGCCCCTCCGACAGCGGGGCCATCCAGTCCAGGTCGACGATCTCGGCGCCCAGACGCCCCATCCCGTCGAGGATGCGGCGGGTGTTGCCGCAGATGTGGAGGCGGACCCGCCCTCCCAGCGCGTGCAGGCCGTCGACGAGCTGCTTCTCGTAGGGCCAGACGAACTCCTCGTACACCGCCGGCCCCACCAGCGATGCCGCCGCGTCGCCGACGCCGATGATGTCGGCGCCCGCCTCGATCTGGGCACGGCCGAAGCGCAACGCCGTCTCGACCGAGAACTCGAAGAGGTCACGCACGAACGGCGGGTCGTCGAAGAAGTCGAGCATCAGCCGGTTGATGCCCCGCAGATCGGCGCCCAGTGCGCAGGGGCCCTCGACCCAGCCCTCAATCAGCTTCTCACCGCCGACGCGCTCCTTGAAGAGAGCGATCGCTTGCACGCGGTCGAGCATTCGCCCCTCCGCCGGGTCGGGCGGCTTGAGAGCGTGTAGCACCGCCTTGTCCGTCAGCAGGGCTCGTTCCTCGACAAGCGCCGGCGGCTGGTCATCGAACCACTGGATCGCCGCCCCGCAGTCATGCGCCTCTCTCGTCGGGTCGGAGATCGCCGACACGTGATCGATCCCGAACTCGCCCGCTGTCTTTATCTGCGCCTCGACCAGCGTGTGGTAGTCGCACACGTAGTGACGGTACTTCACGCCCAGCCGGTCAGCCGCGAACATCATCGTGATCGGCATCAGCGGCAGATGGTCTGCCTCTCGGCCCTCGATCATGGCCAGAACGCGCTCGCGGCTGTTCATCTCGCTGTCTCCTCTGCGTTGGTGGTCTGTTTGGCGCGACCGGCATCGGGCCTAGGGGTTGCGATACATGTCGCCGGGGGCGATGAGCCCTTCCATACGGCGCGGCCCGGGATGGAAAACGACGACCTGTTGCTCGCGCTGGTCGAAGCAGGTACCGCCCAGGCTGCCGTAGGAGAGCTTCTGCACGGTGAGCCAGACGTAGATGACGACGTCATCGTACTCGACGTCAGGCTTGGTGAACGCATAGTGTTTGCCGTTTTCGTTCGCTATTTCGCCCGGTCCCTGGTGGGAGTACCACTCTGAGAGGCCGGTCGACCATAGCACCTCGCCGGTTGCCAGCCGGACGACGTCCACTTGGTCGACACGTACGGCCGTATCCTGGACGCTGCTGCCGCCGATGACGATCGGTATCGCGAAGCTCGTCGGCACTGCCTCTACTACGCTCCACATCGAACCTAAGGGGTCGGATGAGTCAAACTCCGGGTTGACGTTGAAGTCGTCCAGCGCTTCTTTCCAGGTGAGGAGCTCACGCCCCTGGCCGGTTGTGACGGCATCCTCCGCCGCATCGCCTGTGATTAGGTCTTTCGTTGAGCCGAATATGTCGAGCAGGTCGGAGGAGTGCTCTGTCGCCAGTTCCTTGATCAGGCCGCCGAAGCCCTCTATCGCCGTCGTCTCGAAGAGTTCGCCGTAGTCCTGGTTCATCTCCGTGAGGTCGATCTCCGATTGGGTAGCGTGGGTCTCATAGGTGCCGCCCCACACAGTGACGTCGACGCCCGCCAGTTCCTTGGTTCCGCTCCAGTAGAGCGTCGCGACGCTGATGGCGTAGTTGCCGTACCAAACGTACATCGCTGCGGAGGGGAGGCTCATGAACCCGGGGAAGGAGGCTTCGATCATCCAGGAGGTGTAGCCTTCGGTTGCCGAGCGGAGGCGGAGGTCGCCCCGGTCGGGGACGAGGGCGACGACGGCTGAGCGGTGATCGCCGCCGTAGAGCTGTTCTCCCTGCTCCACGGTGAGGTCCGCCGGAAGAGGCGGTGATCTTGTAGGTCTTGGCCGGCTTGGCGGCGAGCTCCGTCTCCGGGAAGAAGCCGTTGCCGTCAGTCGTGAACTGGCCGGCGACCGTGCCGTCCGGGGCTTTGATCGTCACCGAGGCGCCGGCGACGCCCACGCCGTACTTGTCCACGACCTGGCCGCTGAGGAAAGCCGTCGTAGCCTCCTGCATTACGACCGTCTCGGTGCGGTCCTGGCCGAGGACGACCTCAAGAGCCTTGTCGGGGATGCTCCAGTAGCCGCGCTTGATGAAAGAGAAGTGGTAAGTGCCGGCGGAGATGTCGTAGCCCAGTTCGCCGCTGCTGCCGGTCTGTGTTGATCTGGCGGTTGGCGATGAGGTAGACGTCGACGCCGGAAACGGGGGCGCCGTCCTGGTCAACGACCTTGATGCGGAGAACGCCGTGGTTATCCATGAGCATGCCGACGTGGGCCATGGGGCGCGTCCGCGTCACCTCGAAGTCGGTGGAGAGCGGGTTGAAGCCCTCCTTCTCCGCCTGAATCGTGTAGCTGCCGAATGGGAGGCCGTCGATCGTGAAGGTGCCGGAGATGTCGGTCAGCACCACCGTGTCGCCGACCGTTATCCGTACGCCCTCCAGGCCGGGATACCAGTTGCTCTCCTGGTTCACGTCGGATGACGAGTTGACGACGCGGCCGAAGATGACGCCGTTCTGGCGCACGGTGGCGGTGAAAGAGGCCCGGTTGTTGTCCTGGGTGTACTCCTCGGCTTCGGTCGTGATGACGTATTCTACCGTCACTGACTCCGCCGTCAGGTCGGGGCTCGGCGTCCAACCGATCGCGAAGGGCTTCTGCTCGCCCGCCTTGACCTGGTCCAGAGTGATTGAGCCGACGCTGACTCCATCGACGAAGGCTTCGACCTGGACATTGCGGGCGACCCGGCTGCCGCGGTTGAACACCGCCCCTTCGAGGATCGTTTGGCTGCCGCAGATCGCCTTGCGTGGGTTCTGCTTGAAGGCGTTGAGGTCGATGAGCACGTCGGCAAGGACGGGTGGGCCGCCCTCCAGCGTCACCGGCTCACCCTCCCAGCCGCTCTCTGAGAACCGCCAGAACCGGAAACGGAAGGCGGAGCCGCCCTCCGTCATGGGGTCCAGATAGGCAAGAGCGGGGCCTGACGATAGCGCTACCAGATCGACATCGAAGCGCGCCGTCACATCAGGAGCACTCCGACGAGACAGTCCCTCCCAGAGCACAGTTGACGTTCCGGTGGTGATGTCTACTGTGGCCAGATGGAGGTCGGGATCGCCGCCGGTAGTCCAGAAGACCAGGGCCTTGCCGTCGAAGATGGTGACGGCGTTGCGCTGAACGGTGTCGCCGAACGGTATCTCCGGAACGACGGTCACATCTCTCTCCACGGTCAAATCGGACGGGTCGATGACGGCAAGGCGCAGCTCTGCGTTCGTGCTGCCGTGGTTCTCCCGCTCATAGGTGACGACAAGCTTGCCGGACTGGGCGTCGTAGACGATATCGGGGCGGAGATCGCGGTCTTCGCCGGGGTCGGTCACCGAGCGCTGGCGCAGGTAGCTGACCGGCGTTCCCGCCCCGATCTCGGTGATAACGATCTTCTTTCTGCCGCCGGTCTCGTCCAGCGCCAGCGTCTCCGGCTGACCCTGGGCGGCGATCCACATCTTGTCTTCGTGCACAGCCGCGGACGGGTGGTCCAAGTAGCGTCCGATGAAGAGGCCCGATTGGACCTGGCTCATGTCGCTATTGTAGGAGATAAGCCACAGTCCCCGGCTCGCGTAGGTGACGGCGGGACCGCTGGGCAACAACTCCATGTCCATTGATTCCGTGTCGATCCCGGCTGGTAGCCACCCCGAGGCCAGTTGAGGGTCTTTGATGATCTGGCCGTCCGGCTGGTAGCGTTCCCAGTGGATCCGCGTATCTTGAGCGATGTAGAAGAGCCAGAGGTCACCGTTGGGAGCCGCAACAAGTGCGGGGTCGCTTTCGTAGTACTGGTCGATGTCGTAGGGAGCGAGTCCGCCGTTTGTCTGGAACCCCGTCTCGTCCCACTTGCGCAGCGTCAGCGGGGCGACCACGAGTGATGCGCCTGCCGATGACTCGACGCTTTGCAGGTCCACGGTCGCGTCGGGCGTGCTGTCGTCCGTCAGGTCGACCTGCTGGGGATGACCGGTGGTGAGCGTGACGATGGTGGGAGACGATGAGAGCTCGATGCGGGCGGAGGAACCCGCGATCTCCAGCAGGCGTGCATGATGGGTCTCATCCTGGAACTGGAAAGTCGCCTCTTCATCCGGAGACAGCTTCACGGTGACCGCGCTGTCTGTGTCGTGGGTTGAGTCAGATGTGCCGCCGTTCTCGTCGCCACCGTCACCACGCCCGGACATGAGTATCAGAGTGATAGCTCCGGCGAGAGCGATGACGGCGATGCCGATGGCAGCAATGGCGAGACGCTTCTTCATGAGACCCCTCCTGTCGAGCAGAGTCTACGCTCACTCTCGCCGAGGCGTCAACGAGACTGACCTGCGTTCAGCGAGCGCTGTCGCTTCTTCCAGCAAAGCAAGGGGTTCCAGGAGGAAGACGAGATTGACTGGGGCAGGCGCGATGGGGCATTCTTGGACTGGTTAGTCTGACTCTCTGGTCACACTGAGTCGGTATGCAGCCGCAGCAAAGAGACGGCCGATCTGCCGGAAGGCTTGCTGCCTTTGGCCTACTGCCCACCTTGGGATGATAGTTCATCCGGTTCGAGAGAAAGGGCCGCATCTCGGCAATCCCGCGACACAGGGAGGAGCGCAAAATGACCTTCGTTGCTCTCATTCTGAAGAACCTTGTCCGCCAGCGTATCCGCACGGGCCTGACGGTATTGGGGATCAGCATCGGCATTACGACTGTCGTGGCTCTCGGTGTTGTCACGACCAGCTTCAAGCAGTCTGCCGGTCAGGTCATCCGCCTGGGCAATGCCGACTTCATGGTCGCTCAGAAAGGATCTGCCGATCTCTCATTCAGCATCGTCTCTGAGGAAGATGTCGCCGCGCTCGCCAAGCACCCCGGCGTCGCCCGCGCCGACGGAATGCTCTTTCACATAGCCCGTGTTGGCTCCAATCCTTACTTCTTCCTGATCGGGCGCACGGCAGAGGGCTTGGCTGGGGCTCCGCCGCCGCTCGTTGAAGGTACACTGTGGAGCCAGGGCGCCACCGACGAAGTGATCCTCGGCAAGCGCGCTGCCGACGACGTTGGTGTCCAGGTTGGCGCCAGCATCACCATTGAAGATCGCTCCTTCCGCGTGGTGGGCATCTACCAGACGGGAAGGCTCTATGAGGACGGAGGCGCTTACGCCCCCCTGGCAACCGTGCAGGACATTGCCGGCAAGTCCGGCGTCGTGACGGGCGTTTTTGTCACCGTCGAGCGTGGCGCCGACGTGGCCCGGGTGGCGAAGAGCATCGAGGAGTACTTCCCCGGCTTGGCGAGTCTCGTGAATGTCGGTGATTACAGCAAGGTCGACCAGGGCATCCAGATACTCGATGCCGCCAACATCGCCATATCCGTCTTGGCCGTTGGGATCGGCGCCATCGGCGTCATGAACACGATGGTGATGTCCGTACTAGAGCGTACGCGGGAGATCGGCATCCTGCGGGCGGTCGGCTGGGGCGGGAGCAGAGTGTTGCGCATGATTATCGGCGAGTCGCTCCTTCTTTGCATCATCGCATCTGCCGTAGGCACGGCGCTTGGCGTGCTTGCCATAAGGGCGATCCTATTCATACCTACCGTGAGGAGTCTGCTGGAACCGCAGTACACGCTGGACGTGTTCGTGCGGGCTCTCGTCGTGGCCATCATTGTTGCCCTGCTCGGCGCCATCTACCCGGCGATCCGCGCCGTCCGGCTTACACCTATGGAGGCCCTGCGCTATGAGTGATCCTCTCCCCATCATCGACATTCGCGGCCTGGTCAAGACGTTCCAGGGAGGGCTCGTCCGTGCCCTCGACGGCGTCGATCTGACGGTCAATGCCGGGGAGTTCGTCGCCATCGTCGGGCCGTCGGGGTGTGGCAAATCGACGCTCCTTCATCTGATTGCCGCCCTGGAACGTCCGGATGGGGGCACGGTCAGGATAAACGGACGCGACCTGGCCGAGGAGAACAACCTGAGCCGCTACCGCGCCCGCGAGATCGGCCTCGTCTTCCAGTTGGACAACCTCTTGCCTACCCTGGGCGCCAGCGAGAACGTCCAGGTGCCCATGTTCGAGATGGGCGTTTCCGCCGGCGAGCGCGGCAAGCGGGCCCGCGAGCTGCTGGCTCAGGTGGGCCTTGGCAACAGGGAGAAGAACCAGCCGGCTGAGCTGTCTGGGGGAGAGCGCCAGCGGGTGGCGATAGCGCGTGCCCTGGCCAACGCCCCGTCGATCCTCCTCGCTGATGAGCCGACTGGGCGGCTGGATTCCGCCTCAGGGAAGCTGGCGCTCGACCTGCTCCAGGAGCTACAAGAGAGCCGCGGCCTCACCGTTCTCCTGGTCACCCACGACCCGGCCGTGGCTTCCCGCGCCCAGCGCATCGTGCACATGCTTGACGGTCGCGTCGTCGACGACGGCGCAGCAGCCGACCCCTCCGCCGCGGGAAGCTAGGGGCAATCGGAGTCACGGAAGAAAGAGGAGAGTGACCCTAGGCTTCCGTATTGAAGAAGCGGTGAAGGGATCGCGGCAGCCGGCGATAGTCCTCCGGCCCCGGTTCGGCCAGCGGCACCGGCAGGGCGTTGTAGGTGTGCCAGTAGAGCGTCGGGCCTGTGTCTAGGTGACCGTTCTCCAGCAGCGCCAGAAGGGCTGCCACGGTCTTCGCGGTGTAAGTGTACTCCAGGGTCAGGTCCGCCTTCTCCGCAAGCAGTGCTATTGCTCGCTCTGCCTCCGGTGTCGAATGGCCGTAACCCTTGCCGACCCAGTCGGTCAGCACCTTGATCGAGGCTGGGTCGATATCGCCGGCGGGTAGGTCAGCTCCCCTCTGCCGCATGACTCCGGCGGTGGCGTTGGCCAGGTGGGCGACCATCTCCGGCGTTCCGTGCGCGCCGATCCGCACCGCTATGAGCCGGCTGCGTAGCCCTGCTAGGCGCAAGCCCAGAGCTAACCCGGCCACCGTGCCAGCAGATCCGAGTGTTACGACCACCGTCTCCGGCTCCGGCAGTTCTCCTGCTGCCACCTGGTCAGCCAGTTCGAACGCCGCGTTGACGAACCCTACCGTGCCTAGAGGGCTCGACCCTCCCGGCGGTAGAAGATAGGGTAGCTTGCCGCGCCGCCAGTCGACATAACGTAGCATGAGCAGACGTGCCCAGACCTGCGTACGGCGAGCGGTGGCAGTGTGATGCAGAATAGCACCTGCTTGCTGGAACCAGCAGAGCTCCCGCCGAACCGTGTTGTCTACCGGCTGGTCTACCAGCAACAGGACAGTGCGCAGACCGAGTTGTCGCGCGTAGAGAGCGGTGGCGAGCCCGTGATGGGTGCCCAGCGCGCCGAAGGTGATGATCGTGGACTTGCCCTGTAGCTGGGCGTCGGGCAGGACAAGTTCCAGTTTACGCGGCTTGTTGCCGCCGTATAGGGTGCCGTAGAGTCCGTCGTTCTTTATCCAGAAGCTCTTGTGGCCGACTCCGGTCAGTTCCCTCACTGGGCTGGGGCCGGGTGAAAGCGCCACTCGCGGCAGCGACGCCTCCAAATGAGGGTAATGGGCGTATAGGGGGAACGGCGACGTCTGTCGATCTCTCTCAGTCACTGCCCAGTCCTCTGGGATAGCCCGTCTTCGAAGCGGCGCCGTCGCAGGGTCTTAGTGGAGTCGCCGCAAATCTCCAGCGAGATGATACCGTCCTCTGAAACGCTGCCCCTTACTTGTCCTTCCAGATATCGTAGGCGAAGTTAGTCATCGTCGGTGGGACGCCCTCAAACCCCTTCATATAGTCCCAGCGGGCGACATAACTGTAGGGCGCGTAGAGGTAGAGGAAGGGGCCGTGCCGGTCAATGATCGTGCGCGTAATGTCCAGTACCAGCTTCTGCCGCTCATTGATGTCCGGCGTCACGAGTATCTTATCGAGGATCGCATCGTTCTCCGGCTCCGGCAAGTGGACGGGGTTGGCTTTACGGGTCCAGTTCAGTGTGTGGTTGAACTGCAGGGGCAGGTTCTCGTCGGTGTAGGGCAGGCCGACGCCGACCATAAGCTCGAAGTTCTGGCTGACCAGGTCGGATACCCAGGTTCCCAGTTCCTGCGACACGATGTTGATGGTGATGCCCGCCTCCGCTGCCTGCGCCTTGATCATCGCGGCGAGGTCGGAGTACAGGTTTTGGCACTTCAACTCCAGGGTGAGATCGCTCGCCCCCGCTGCCTCCAGAAGCTGGCGCGCCTTGGCGACGTCTCGCTGGTAGCGCTCGCGCAGCTCGTCTTGAGGAAGCGACCAGAACTCCAGTCCCCACGATACGGGGCCGGTGTAATTGCCATCGCCGAAGGCCAGCTTCTCGATGATGGCGTCGCGGTCGAGGGAGATGTCCAGTGCCTCGCGGACGCGCACGTCCTGAAGTACCGACGCCTTGATCTCGTTGAGGTTGATCATGTAGATGGCGAGGTTGGGATCCTTGATGATGGTGACGTGGTTGCTGGCTGCGGCCACGCTGTCAGCCTGAATCTTGCTGGGGGGAGCGTAGACATCGACCTGCTGGGCCTTGAATGCGGCCTGGATGCTGGCGTCGTCGGCGAAGGTACGCCAGGAGATGCCGTCGAGATAGGGGATGTCCGGGACGTAGTAGTCGGGGTTCCGCTCCATGTCGATGCTGTTCCCATTGTATGCGCTGCGCGCCAGGAACGGCCCTGAACCGATGGCATTGTGCTTCAGGTCGCCGAATTGCTCCACGGCCTCGTGGGGCACAATGGCCGTGCGGCTGCCGCTGAACTCGGCCATCGCATAGGCGTACACGTTGGCGAGGCTCACCTTGAGGGTGCTGGGGTCGGACACGGAGATGTCTGTTATGCCGCTGGTCCAGAACGGGGTCGCGTCTCCCGCGATGAGCTTCTGGAAGCCGTATTTCACGTCCTCAGCGCTGATCGCGCGGCCGTTGACTGGGGGCAGGTTCTGGAACTTGATGCCGGAGCGCAGCTTGAAGATGTAGGTCAGATCGTCGGGGTTCTCCAGGGACTCGGCATGATCGAAGACGAGGATAGGCGCGCCCTTGAGCTGCTGGAACTCATGCAGGAGGAAGCCATAGAGGTAGGCGATATAGGCGAGGCCCATCGTCACTTCTGTGAACGGATCGATGCTCAGCGCGGGGGTCGTGCTTGCGCGGTAATAGATTCCGCCTTTCTTGATCGGGCCCTGCGTCGCCGAGCTTACGGGTGTCCCGCTCTCCTTCTCGTCGCCACCGCCGCAGCGTGTGGCGAGGATTCCGGCAGTAGTCGCCGCCATGGTAGTGAGAAAACGCCGCCTAGAGGTTCTGAGCATGTGTCAACTCTCCAATTTCCAGAAAACGTGGATGGACTCGGCGGAATCCCTGAGGATCCCCCTGCATTCTAGCAGTTTGACTGCCTGGAGCACAAAGTTGGGGCCTGGCGCCGGTGAGGGCATCAACCAGGCCGGTGTCCACCCAGTCGCCCTGCATGCCCCCATGAAGCCGTGCACCAGAACGATCGGGTACCCGTCGCCAAACGTCTCGTAGTGGATCAGGACGCCATCGTAATCGAAGAAGCCGGGAGGCGGTGCCGGCGTATCGATTGGCAGCGGGGTAGCGGTGGGAGCCGGGGTCGAGGTGGGAGCAGACGGAGCGGGCATCCCCTCCTGTGGCGGCGGGACAGCGATGGTCTGGTCGTCCGTTATCGGCACCGGGCGCGACCCCTACGCCGCGCTGCAGCCACCTTGACCCTAGCCTGGTGCTTGAACTCAGGAGTCCATGTGTTCTCAAAGCGAGAACCGTCGAAGGCGCTCCTCTCTACTGTCCAGCCAAGTATCGTAGGTGCAGTTGACCATCGTCTGTCGGCACGTTCTCGTGCCCCTTCACGTGTCCCTCAGAGCGGCATCTGTAGGGAGCGTATGAGTCGAGGAGGCGCCGTGACGGTTGACGAGTTTGCGCGAGCCATCCTGTACTATCTTCTGCCGCTTCTTGATTCCGAACGTTTCGAGCGTCTTATCCATGATCGCATCGATCTCCGGCTCGGGCTGTGGCACCGGGTTGGCTTTCATGACCGACATTCTTTGTATGCTTTAACTGCAGTCGCAGATTCTCTCTGCGTAGGCAGCCTGGTGCCGACCATGAGCTCAAAGCTGTTTCATTCAGCCACAGGACTGCCAGAAGCAGCCCCTCGTTCAGCCGAGATGCGAGGTCGGCTGGGGGGCGTGGCTCTTCGCGGATGACCTGGTCGGCTGCCTGGGCATGAAGCTCCGCGATCTGCCGCGCGCTCAGGCGTTTGGCTCCTGCTGCCCGACACAGCTCTGTCAGCTCGACACTGGGCAGGCCACCGCTATAGGTGATGACGGCGCGGTACAACCGGGCAAACGCCGTTGCCAACCGGCGACGCTCACTTGCCGAGTGCGCCTTGCCAAAGCCTGCAGAATCGGCAGGCAGACTCTGGAGAAGCCGTTTTCCCGCCTCGATCACCCTTTTCAGTTCCTCCTGCCGCTCGGTCTCCTTGAGGAGAGCGTGGCTGGCGCGCATCGGCCCGTTTCACCTCCAGGAACGTCCTGACCGCGGTGGGCAACACCGTGCGAATGGTGTCCTTGGAGAGGTATTCGTCGGCGCCCAGCCTGATGGCGTCGGCGGCAACCTGGTCGTCGCCGACGCCTGTGAGCACTATCGTCGGCACATCGGGGTCGATCTGCCGCAACAGGGCTAGGGCATCGAGCCCGCTGGAGCCGGGGAGCCGGTAGTCAAGCAGCACCAACTCCCACTTCGCTTGCCTGAACATGCGCAGACCATCCTCAGCAGTTCGGGCTGTCTTCACGGCGGCGACCCCGGCATCCCCAAGCGTTCGTTTCACAATGTCTGCGTCGACCGGGTTGTCCTCGATGAGCAGCGCACGAGGAAGCGCCTTGTTCTCTCTGCCGGGAACAGGCCAGGTATCGGTTGCTTGCATGGCTTCTCCTCCCTCCTGATGCGGCCAGCGCTTGACTTCGTCTGGTCCGCTGGAAACTGTCTTGTTGCGTCCCGCTATGGTGTTCTTTTCATCCACCACCGCGCCTTCTACGTTGCCTTTGGCGGCAGCGTGGCGATAGCGCTCCAGTACTCGCCAAGAACGTCTATGGCGTACGAGAACTTGGCGAAGTCCACGAGTTTCGTTATGTAGGTGTTGGCGCCCAGATCATAGCTCTTCTGCACGTCTTCCTGTCGCTGCGAGATAGTGAGCACGACTATCGGAATCGTTGAGAGCTCATCGTTTGCCTTGATCTTCTCGAGCACCTCCAAGCCGCTGACCTTGGGCAGATTCAGGTCGAGAAGGATTAGATCCGGCCGAGGTGCCCGGGCTCCATTGCTGTACTCCCGCTCACGGAAGAGGAAATCCAGGGCCTCTTGCCCGTCCCGCACGACGTGCACCTTGTTGGCTACCCGCATCTTGCGGAGCGCCCTAAGCGAGATCTCCACATCATCCGGGTTGTCGTCCACGAGGAGAATCTCCGCTGGTTTGACAGGCTGATCTTCTAGCACCTTCACCCATCCCTATGCTGCTTTTGCTGCGCGGGAAGCGGCCGCTTTTGTCCACAGCGGAAGCGTGAACAGGAACGTCGTTCCGGCGCCGGGCTCTGACTCCACCCATATCCTGCCGCCGAGGGTCTCCATTGCCCGCCTCACAATCGCCAGTCCAGCGCCCGTCCCCTCGTACTCCTCTCGCCGGTGCAGGCGCTGAAAAACGCCGAAGATGCGCTCATGATACTGCGGGTCGATGCCGATACCGTTGTCCTGAACGTAGAAGGTGACCATGCGTCCTTCTGTGGTCCTAACACCGATCCTGACGTGGGGTTCTGCGCTTTCGTTGAACTTGATGGCGTTTCCTATCAGGTTGGCGAATACCTGCATCAGCAGGGTCGGGTGGCCGAGGACCTCTGACGGCATCTCTTCCACCACCACAGTCGCGTTCTCGGCATCGATCTTAGACTGCATCTCTTCCACCACCACCCTAACCAGCCGACCGACATCGACTCGAATCGGGGGAACACGCTGCCGTGAGACCCGTGACAGCGTCAGCAGATCGTCGATCAGGTTCTTCATGCGTATGCTCGCGTTAGCCTGCCTGATCAGATAGTCTCGCCCCTGCTCGTCAAGCCGGTCGGCGTAGTCTTCCAGCACGAACTGGCTCAACGCTTCGATGGTGCGCAGGGGTTCCTTCAGGTCATGGGAGACGCTGTAGGTGAAGGCATCGAGTTCGGCCACCCGTCGCTCCAGACTCTCCTCCATCTGCTTGCGCACCGCGTTGTCATGACGTAGTTGGTCGTTCGCTCTCTTGAGCTCGGCGGTGCGCTCCGCGACCATCTTTTCAAGCTCGTCGCGGCGTTTGCCTAGTTCTTCCTCCGCCTGCGCGCGCTCAGTGATATCCTCGATGGCGATGAGAATCAGGTGCGTGCCGTCGTCCGGGTGACGGAACCGGCGGGCATTGATGAGCGTAGTCCTGCGCCCGACCGTTGGGAATTCGTGCTCAACCTTGAAGTCCTGGACCTGGCCGCCGTTGGGAAGGATATGCTCTAGCAGCTCCCGCAGCTCAGGGATGTCCCACTGGCGGTTGCCCAGTTCGTAGATCGGGCGATCCGCCGCCTCCTCCGGCGAGATCTGAAATACCTCGTAGAAAGAGCGGTTGACTGCCTTTATGCGTAGCTTCCCGTCGAGGACCAGAAGAGGCTCCCGCGCCGTATCTACGATAGCCTGAGCTAAGAGATCCATCTCCTGCCTCGCTTCTCTCTCAGTGCCCTTATGGTCGTGACGCTCAATCCGTTCCGTAGCGAGCCTCCTCAAACAGTATCTTTCCCTTAGTAGTGTGCCACGGCGCCGGATGTCGCAGAATCAGGCAACCCATGCTGTGTCGAGTCCGAAACCCCCGAAATCGTTTCCGAGGGTGCCTATACCATCTGGATGATATGGACGCCTGCGAACCTCAGGACATGCCGGGCCATCGCGACCTAAGGGAGTAGGGGCATCGATCCGTGGGACAACATCAGGCAGAGGGATGAAGAGCGAGAACCTGCACCTACTGGAATAGGAAAGAAAGCTAGAGACCCGCGCCGGTTGACGCTGCGACGACAAGGAGCCTAGAATCGGGCCAAGACTGAGAAACGCGTCCGCATTGCCCGCTAGGCGGCCTCTCGATTCCCCATGAATGAGATCGCGCAGCAGTTGTATGACAGGGTCGCCGGCCTGCCGCTGGTCTGCCCGCACACCCACGTCGACCCCAGGATATTCGCCGATCCCGACTTTCGCTTTGGCAATCCCACCGAGCTGTTGCTGATCCCCGACCATTACCTTTTCCGCATGCTCTACTCGCAGGGGATTCCGTTGGAGCGGCTCGGCATCCCCCGCGTCGACGGCGGCGAAGTCGAGCGCGACCCGCGGAAGATATGGCAGCTCTTCGCCGACAACTTCCACCTCTTTCGCGGCACGCCGAGCGCGTGGTGGCTCCAGCATGAGCTACGTTCCGTCTTCGGCATCGAGGAGAAGCTGGCGAGCGAGTCC
Organism: uncultured Chloroflexia bacterium; assembly: GCA_963763495.1. Lineage (GTDB taxonomy): Bacteria > Chloroflexota > Dehalococcoidia > DSTF01 > JALHUB01 > DAOUEO01. Next base: position 78,251 of record CAVXOY010000017.1, on the reverse strand, counting down.
GCACAGGACATCTACGATCGCATCGCCGCCTGCCTCGCCGCTCCTGAGTTCCAGCCCCGCCGGTTGTATGAGCGCTTCAACATCGAGGTTCTCTGCACCACCGATTCCGCCACCGATCCCCTTGATCAGCATCAGGCCATACGCGCTTCCGGCTGGAAGGGACGCATCCTGCCCACCTTCCGGCCCGACGGCGTTGTCGACCTCTCTGCGCCTGACTGGCGGCGGAACATCGAGTCGCTGGGCCGCATCGCGGGTGTCGACATCGGTGGCTATCGGGCCTTCATCACCGCCATCGAAGACCGTCGCGCCTTCTTCAAGCAGATGGGCGCCGTCGCGACCGACCAGGCGACTCTGACCGCCTACACGGAGGAGTTGTCGGAGGCCGAGGCGGAGGCGCTCTTCCAGCGGGCGCTGCGGGGCGCGGCGACATCCGAGGACGCCACGCGCTTCACGGCTCATATGCTGATGGAGATGGCGCGAATGAGCGTCGAGGACGGGCTGGTGATGCAGCTCCACGTCGGCGCCTACCGCAATCACAACCCGCTCATCTTTGAGCGATTCGGCATGGACAAGGGGGCCGACATCCCCATCCGCTGCGAGTTCACCGAGAATCTTCGTCCTTTGCTGAGCAAGTACGGCAACGACTCCCGTCTGACGCTCATCGTCTTCACGCTTGACGAGAGCACCTATGCTCGCGAGCTGGCGCCGCTTGCCGGTCATTACCCGGCGCTGAAGTTGGGACCGCCCTGGTGGTTCCACGATAGCCCCAACGGGATGCGGCGCTACCGCGAACAGGTTACCGAAACGGCCGGCCTCTACAACACGGCCGGCTTCAACGACGACGCGCGTGTCTTCACCTCAATCCCGTCCCGTCATGCCCTCGCCCGCTACATCGATGCAGAGTGGATCGCCGGCCTTGTCGAGCGGGGGATCGTGGAGAGAGGAGAAGCGACGGAGATGATCGAAGACACTGCCTATCGCCTGGCAAAGAGAGCCTACCGACTCTAGACTAGAAATCGAAAGGAACAGTGATGAACGCCGACAACCTGAACGTCCGCGAACTCTTTGATGTTAGCGGTCGAATCGCTGTGATCACCGGTGGGTCTGGTGGTCTGGGGAGCGCCATAGCCCGCGGGCTGGCCGGCGCCGGTATGAAGGTTGCCGTATTGAGTCGTCGTGGTGAAATGTGTGAGAGAGTGGCGGCGGACATCCGGTCGGCCGGCGGCGAGGCCATCGGCGTGAGTTGCGACGTGTCGAGCCGTACATTCCCTGGAACAAGCTGGGGAAGCCGTTGCTGCTGAGTTTGGCAGAGTGGATGTCCTGGTCAATGCCGCCGGCGGCAGCGATCCCCGTGCCGCGACTGACTCGGAGCACGCTTTCTTCGACCTTGACACGAAGGCGCTGGAAGGGGTCTTGGACGTCAATTTGACCGGCACGATGCGGGCCTGTCAGGTGTTCGGGCGGGACATGGCGAAGCGGGGGGAAGGTTGCATCATCAACATTGCCTCCCTGACGTCCTTCCGTCCTCTTAGCCGAGTGTCCGCTTACGCTGCCGCCAAGGCGGGCATCGTGAACTTCACGCAGTGGCTGGCTACCCACATGGCGCAGGAGTACAGCCCTCGCATCCGAGTGAACGCTATCGCGCCCGGCTTCTTTCTCACGGAGCTGAATCGCTACCTGCTGATCGATGCGAAGACGGGAGACCTAAGTCCGCGGGGCAGGGCCGCTGTCGAGCACACGCCGATGGGCCGCATGGGCACGCCGGACGAGCTGGTGGGCACTCTGCTGTGGCTTGTCAGTCCGGCGTCGGCGTTTGTCACCGGTGTTACCGTCCCCGTCGATGGCGGCTTCTGCGCCTACGCCGGCGTTTAGAACGGTACAGTAGCGCACAGCGCCGGCAAAGATTTCGTATCTAGGGGCGGTATGCGGGTGAGCAGCAACGGGGGACCATGACTGAGAGGAAAGCATAGAATGGCGGGCCGGAAAGGGAGAATGGTCATAGGGCAGTCGGGCGGGCCGACAGCGGTCATCAACGCCAGCTTGGCGGGAGCGGTGCTGGAGGCACAAAGGCACCCCAGATCGAGGGGATCTACGGCTCGCTCGAGGGCATCCTGGGCATCATCCGCGAAAACATGATCGACTTGGGCCAGGAGCGTCCGGAGATCATAGCGGGGCTATCGAGCACGCCGTCGGCAATCCTGGGATCGTGTCGCTACAAGCTCACGCCGGCGGACTTCGAACGAATAATAGATGTCTTTCGCGCTCACAACGTCCGCTTCTTCTTCTACATCGGCGGGAACGACTCCATGGATACCGCCCACAGGCTGGGACAGCTCGCGGCCGAGGAGAAGTACGATCTCACCGTCATGGGGATCCCCAAGACGGTCGACAACGACCTGCCGTATACCGATCACTGCCCGGGCTACGGGAGCGCGGCCCGCTTCACGGCCCTAGCTGTGCGCGACGCCGGTCGTGACACCGAGGCGATCGGCAACGTGGACAGCGTCAAGATCATCGAGATCATGGGCCGCAACGCCGGCTGGCTGACGGCCGCCGCGGCGCTGGCCCGCGAGGCCCCAGACGATGCCCCCCACCTCATCTACGTGCCGGAGCGTCCTCTCAATCTCGACCGCTTTCTGGAAGACGTTCAGCGTGTCTACGACCGTCTGGGCCATGCAGTCGTCGCTCTCTGCGAGACGCTGCGGGACGAGGGCGGCAACGTCATCGAAGAGTCCGGGCCGGCAGCGGACGTCGACGCCTTCGGACACCCGCAGCGCGGCGGTGTCGCCGAGACCCTCTGCGGTCTCATCAAGAAGCGCCTCGGACTAAAGGCGCGCTTCGACAAGGCCGGCACTATCCAGCGCTCGTTCATGGCGGCGGCATCGCCTGTGGATGTGCAAGAGGCGGCGCTGGTGGGCGAGATGGCCGTCCGTCATGCCGTAGCCGGCGTGACCAATCGCATGGTTACCTTGGAGCGCATCGCCGAGGAGCCCTACCAGTGCACGACCGGCCTGGTGGAGCTGGCCAAGGTGGCAAACGTGGAGAAGCGTCTGCCTGACGATTTCCTGTCACCATCCGGCAACGACGTAACCCCTGCCTTCGTCGGCTATGCCCGCCCCCTCTTGGGGGGACCCCTGCCGCCGTACGTGCGTTTGGCCAAACATCCTGTGCCTCGTCGCACTGCCGACTAGCCGCGAGGCAAGAGACGGAGACAGGCGCTGAGTTCCTCCTTCGGCGTCTTGATTAAGATGAAGGGGGCAGCCACCAAGTGACTGCCCCCTTTGCTCTTCCCTTGGTCTGGTCAGATGACCAGACCTCACTTGCTTCTATCCCTCTGACGCGCAAGGGGAGTGCGGCCTCACCAGCGTCGAGTTCTTCGCCGCCAGCATCGCGTCCAGAATGTTGACGCGACCGTTCTTGTCCATGTCCAATACGACGTCAGAGTCAGAGGGTGGGATAGCGTTGAACGCCCTCTTCGCTACCCACTGCACATCCAGGATGTTCGCGACTGCCTGTCGCCGTTGACGTCGACGATCTCTATCCAGTCCGCGCAGCCATCGCTGTCGCTGTCGGTGGGGTTGGCGCAGGTGGTATAGCCGGGCCTTGTGTCGCCGGCGAAGGCGCAGGTGTTGTAGCCGCTCCGCTCTACCCAATCAGCGAAGCCGTCCCCGTCGCTGTCGGAGCCGCCTTCCCACGGCGGCTTGCTGGCGGCGGAGCAGGGGTCGTAGCCGTTCGCCACCTCGCACCCGTCCACCACCCTGTCGCCGTCGCTGTCCCCATTCAGGCGGAAAGGACAGGACGACTCGCTCTCGCTGGTGTCCGGCAACGCGTCGTTGTCGTTGTCGGGGTCGCAGGCGTCTCCCAGCTTGTCCTGGGCGGGGTTGCTGGCCCACTCGCCGGGTATCTGCGACCCGTTGGGCCGGCGCCCGCCGTCGCTGTTGAGCTGGTCGGGGTTGTAGACTGCGGGACAGTTGTCAACGGCGTCAGGGACACCGTCCATATCCTGGTCCCCGTGCGTGAGCCAGGGGTCGAAGAGCACGTAGTCGCTCACATCGTCGCCCAGCCCTGCCGGGTTCTTGGTCGGCATGGTACGGACCCGTTACGTGCCCCCACCAGTTGTTCGTGGCGTCGACCTCGAAGGCACTATCGAAGCTCCTCACGCCGTACCCGGTGTTGCCTGCAATGGTGTTGTTGTTGATGAGGTTGCTGCCATCTCCCCTGCCCGGGCCCCAAACCCCGACGCCGTAGTTGTTGTCGTGCAGGTTGTTGCCGGTAAGGATGTTGTCGTTGGAGTCGAACAGGTAGATCCCCTGGGCGAAGTCGAAGGTCGACGGAGGTGGGTAGGGGAACCAATCGTCGTGGCCGTAGACTTCGTTGTTGGCGATGACGTTGTCGTCCGCATTCCAGAGCTGGATGCCGTAGGCAGAGGCATCGGGCGGGTTCGGGTATGTGTTCCGGCCGTTGTTGTAGACTGTGTTGCCGGAGATCGTGCTGCCGGTGCTGATCTCCGTGTCGTGTCCCAAGAAGATGCCCTGCCGGTCGTTGTCGTACACCACGTTGTTGAGGATCTGCTCGTTGTCGCTATCACCCCAGAACATGATGCCTACGCCCGCGCTTCCGGAGCGGTTGACGTTGTTGTGGATACTGTTTCCGCTGATAACGATGCCGGACACCGAGAAGCCCGCGATGCCGTTGTCGTTATCGAAGATCTCGTTGTCGGGCCCGATGTGCAGGTCAAAGAGGTTGTTGCCCCCTGACGTGTTGTCAATCCGCACACCGTCGCCCTGGCCGCTGATCGTCTCCCCGCTGACGTTGGCGTGCAGTTCGCCATCGCCGTAGGCGTTGAACCAGTAGCCGACGTCGCCGTTGTTCGTCACGTCGTTCCCGCTGGCGTTGACCGTGACTGACGATCCGGCGGACCGGCCCTCGTCGACGATGTACACGCCGCCGTCCGTGTTGTCGCTTATCGTGTTCCCTTGGAGGGTGACGTTGACGTCGATGTCGCCGGCGTAGCCCGTGTACTCGTTGCCGATCCACACGCCGTACTGGTTGCCGGTCACCTCGTTGTCGCTGACCGTGACCGGCTTGACGATGTGCGGCAGCCCGCCGGTGAACGAGTTCTCGATGTAGATGCCGGCCGCCGAGCTGCCATCGGAGGCGGCAGGCGTGTCGTAGCCGGAGATAGTGTTGCCGGTTATCGTCGCCGTCGAGCGCGAGCCTATCTCCATGGCGTAGCCGAAGTCGTTGATCGTCTTGGTGAAGGTGTTGCCCTGGATCGTGGCGTGCACGAAGTCGTGCGTCACGATTCCCAACCGGCCCGTCTCGGTGAAGACGTTGCCGCTGAACTCCACCTCGGCGCGGGCGCCGTCGCTGTAGCTGGGAGCGCGCACGTAGCTTGTCAGCTCTCCGTAGAAGCCGGCAGCGTCAGACGCCGTCATGTTCTTGAGCGCGTTGCCGCTGATGACGCCGGTGCTATCCCAGTAGAAGAGGCCGGCGACGTTGTTGCCCTTCACGGTGTCGAAGTCGAAGGTCATGTTCGAGAGGTCGATGCCGGTCGAACTGACGACGCGCACCGCTGCCTGGCGTGAGTCGTACTGCGGGTATCCGGGGATGGCCCACGAGAGGGTCGACGTGGGCTTCACGATTACCGTGTCGCGGTCGTCGCCCACGATGCTGAGGTCACTGCGGCCCTCGATGTTGAGCGTCTCCGGGTAGAGGCCCGGGCAGCACCTGTATCGTGTCGCCGTCCTGCGCGGCGCGGTTGATCGCGTACCTCTGGATTGCGCTGTAGATGCCGCGGACGTCGACGAAGGGGTCGAGGGTCCACGGCTGGGCGTCGCCGCCCGGCGTCCAGGTGATCGCCGCCTTGTCGAAGGTGTTGTTCTCGACGATGCCCTGCCAGTCGATGTCACCGTAGCCCGGGCCTCCCTCATACGAACCCCAGGCGACAACGTGCCGGCGGTCGGAGTTGCTGAAGCTGTTGCCCGTGATCGTGGCGGCGCCGACGGGGTAGACGTCCCAGGGATCAGCCGCCGGGCCCGACGAACTCGATGCCGTCGCAGTCGTTGTCGAACGTGTTGTCAGCGATGACACGGCCGCTGACGGGCCCGCTCCATCCGGGGCCACTGGAGATGCGGATGCCGTTGACCCCAGAGTCCACCGCCATCGAGTAGGTTGGCCTCGATTAGGTATGACTGGACGTGCGAGGTGTCGGTGTCCGGGTCGAAGCGTGCATCGTACATGTAGAGCGCGGCGGCGCCGTCCACGCCGTGCAACTGGTTGTACTTCACGGTCAGGTTGTCGCCGATCGACTCCAGCGTCTTCTGGTTCTCGTAGTTGGCGCCGGTCCAGCCGGTAACGTCGAGGCCGGTGATGGTGACATCATCCGCCTGGACGAAGATGGTATCGGTGTGACCGCCGCCTGTATCGCGCTTTGGGATGACGTAGGCGGCAACGTCGTCGTAGTCCGTGATCGGGTCGCCCGAGGCGTCGACTCCCTCGATAGTCAGCGGCTTGCCGACGAAGATGTTGAAGTCGTTGCTGCCTGCTCCCCCTGTGATCTGGATCGCGATCGTTCGCCTCGTCCTGGTCATAGGTGCCCGGGTAGACGTCCACCGTGCCGCCCGGCGTAACCGCGTCTATCGCCTCCTGGATCGTGGCGAAAGCGTTGATCTGGCAGAACTTGCCGGAAGCGACCTCTTCGACGGGGACGTCGGAAGCCGGATCGCCGACGTCGCAGTCTGCCCAATCATCATCTACGGAGACCGCGTCGAGGCTGAAGCCGCAAGCAGATCGATCTGGATGTCCTGGTCGATGACCCCGGCCAGTTCGGAGATGATCGCCTCGTTCAGGTCGTACCGCTGGTTGCCGGTCGCATCGACGTAGGTGATCACCTTGATCTCGACTGTGTCGAAGTCCCTGTTCGCGACAGCCTTGATCCACGTCCCCGCTCCGGCATAATCCGGGCGGCAATGGGAAGCCGGCGCCGCCGACTTCCATCTCCATCTGATAGCCGGGGTAGTTGGTGGCGAAAGCCGGCCCGGCCGCTTGCCAGCCGGGGGCGCCCGCCCACCAGGAGAGGTCCATATCGCTCCGCTGCGATATCGCCTCCGACCTCTCTGAACAAGACAGCCGTAAGCGCGCTGGGATAGTTGTTGGCACTGACATTCGTCAAGGTGCCACGTACGATCACGGAATCGCCCTGATCGGCGTCGGTTAACCGTCAGCGTGTTGTGGGCATCGTCGATGCTCGATTTCCTGTGCGCTCACAGGGGCATGCGGCGAGCCAAACAGGAATAGCGCCGCCAAAGCTGCTAGTGCAAACGCTGCCAGCCATCGTATCCGTTTCATCTTGAGCCTCCTATATCAAGCTAACCGGACGGTTGTCCGGACATCAGGACTGCGGCGGGGTTTCCCGTGGCGGGGCTTCTTGGCACCAGCGCCGAGCAGGCGCGGAGATAAGCCTATCCTCTCCCTCCAGCAAGAGGGGGCTGAACTTGCTCTTTGTCGACCGATGTCAGAATCCGTGTGTCCACGGATGTATGGCACCTAGGCAGTCGTCATGATCTGCTGGGGTTGGACACGTGTTTGGGGGCCGTCTGGCTTCTTGTCTAGTCTCCCCCGCGAGGCAAAAAAGGAAGCGGTGATTTGTACGAGGCCGTCGCGCCAACGCAGCGGAAACTACGGCACGGTGCCGCTGGACCAGGGTCTGACTTTGCATGTTCTCATGCTGGCTGCGAGCCGCCACCGTGCCGTAGCCCAACTGTGGTAGGAGGCAAGGGGCATCCCTGCCACGCTGCCTCCTCTGGGAGCGCTATTCCGTTGTTCCCAGCGGAGGCGCTAGACCCGACTTGAGCGTAGGGGTCGCTGCCGAGGTGGTCAATCGTCTTTTGGGGTCCCAGGGCGTTTCAAGTCGAAAGACGAGACAAATGTCTCAGACAAATGTTGGACGTAAGCAGTCGCACTCTGAGCGGTCTGCGGGGTGCCCGGTCTCCGCCTCTTCCCGCTCATTCTCGCGCTACCACAACCGCCATGATCGCGGGCCGGCCCCTGTACCGCACCAGCCCGGCGCTGGTTATCGTAGCGTCCCTCTTCTGTCCTCCCTTGCGCAGGATGCTGGCCTCATATCTGCGAGGAAGTGGTTCATTCTGCATCCTCAGTTCATACTGCTTGGCCACAATGTCCCTCGATTCGGGAGCTAAGAGTTCCACCATGGGCATACCCACCATCTCGTTGACGTCATACCCGCATCCCTCTGCAAAAGCCTTGTTGACGAACTTTAGGACTCGATCCTGAACGATCGCCACGCCATCGGTCGCTTGCTCCAGCACGTGAAGCAGAGACAGGGTCTCCCTTTCCTCAGCCAGCAGAACGATGGCGCTCCTAGTGCTGTTTGTTTTCGTCTTGATCAGGATCCTCTTGATGCAGTCCTGCACGTGTGCTCTGGAATGGAAGACCTCTGCACAGATTGCCGCGTTGCTCTTCCCTTCTAGCAGCAGTTCAGCCACTCGCCGCTCTAAGGGGTCAAGCCTATCCCATCCCCAGCCGCTTTCCATTTTGCGCTCCTATCGCGTGGCATTTCCTTGACTGCTGCCCGCGCCGCCGGTGGGAGGGGGATTTCCCGCTTCTTCTCCCGCCTTTTTCGGGTCGAACGCAACCGTCATGATGGCAGGCCTGCCCCTGTACCGGATAAGCCCTGCGTTGGCTACCATTAGCTCCTTCTCTTGCCCTCCCTTGCACAGGACTCTGGTCGTGTAGCTGCGAGGAAACGGTTCACCTTTCAGCCTTAGTTCGTGGTGGCCAAGCGCTCTCTCCCTGACTCCTGGAGCTAGCAGCTCTGCTAAGGGCATCCCCACCATCTCGTCGGCGTCATACCCGCACGCCTCTGCCAGAGCCTTGTTGGCGAACTTAAGGACTCGATCCTGGACGATCGCCACGCCATCGGTCGCTTGCTCCAGCACGTGAAGCAGAGACAAGCTCTCCCTTTCCTCAGCCAGCAGAACGATAGCGCCCCTGGTGCTGTCCGTTTCCGTCTTGATCAGGATCTTCTTGATGCAATCCTGCACGCGTGCTCTGGAGTGGAAGACCTCCGCGCAGATTGCCGCGTTGCTCTTCCCTTCTAGCAGCAGCTCAGCTACGCGCCGCTCGAAAGGGTCAAGCCTATCCCACTTCCAGCCGCTTTCCATGGTGCGCTCCTGCCGTGTAGCATTTCCTTGACTGCTGCCCGCGCCGCCGGTGAGACGGGGAGTCTCCACTTCTCACTGCGAGCCTCCTCGTTGGCTGTCAACAATGATCGCCATCATGGCGGGCCTGCCCTTGAAGCGGACCATGCCGCCACTGGTCACCTCTAACTCCTTTGACTCTCCTGTTTTGCAGAGGGCGCGGGTCGTGTAGCGGCCGGGAAACGGCTCACCTTTCAGCCGCTGTTCATATCGCGTTACCTGTTCATCCCTGGCCCCGGGAGCCACGAACTCCACGAAGGGTATACCCTCCATCTCCTCGGCGGTGTACCCCAGCAGCTTTGCCAGAGCCTTGTTGGCGAACTTGCAGAGCCCGATCCTGCAAGATTGCCACGGCATCGGTCGCTTGGTCGAGGATGCTGAGAAGAGACGATGTCTCCCTTTCCTGCGCCAGGAGCACGAGGGCTTCCCTGGTGCTGGCTGCCCCCGCCTTAATTGTGATCCTTTTGACGCGCTCCTGCACACGGGATCGGGAGAGGGAGACCTCGGTGGCGATGACCTTGTTGCTATTCCCTTCCAGAAGAAGCTCAGCTATGCGCTTCTCGATGGGATCGAGTCTGTCCCAAATCCACTCCGTGTCCATTTCATGTTTCTCTGACACTAGCAAAGAGCCGAGCCATCAGTTCACGCGGCTTCCGATGCCGAAGCGTCCAGTACCTGACCCGGGAAGTGTCTCCTCGGCCGGGAAACCGAACAAGCCACTGCCGCGGCCGACCAAGGCTGCGCGGAGTGTCCCGGCCTAAGATTCCAGAGTCAGGCCAGCAATATGGTGACTATACACTCCTGAATGTAACTGTCAATATCATTCCTCTTCGAATAGTAAGAATGATTGACACCGTCGCTGGATAGACTCACGCACGCGAAACACGTTACCGGTATATGCCTTCCAGTTTCTCGGCTCAGACTAATCAGTGGCACCGTTGGCGCAGCATGTGATCTTCCAGCCGGAAGGTTCGCTCGTTCGGACGAGAGGAAGACCAAGCGGCGTCGACCCGCTATACTCAAGGCGGCACGAAAATCACAGCTCGCCCTTGTCCCAGCGTCGAAAAGGAGTCGTCATGAGTCCCCAGACCCTCTCGCCGTTCGATCCTGACTACAAGAAGGCGTTTGCGGAGCCGCTGCTGACGGCGGACTCGCTCATCGACGTCGGCGGCAGGCCTCAGATCAGCCTCGACGGCCTCTGGAAGTTCCACATCGACCCCTACGATGCCAACAGACGGCGCGCCGCCTTCGATGCCCGCTACTTCGGTCTCCTGGGTCTGCCGGAGGACGAGGCCCTGCGCCGGGTTCACGCCGATTTCCCCGCCGGCGCCTGGCAGACGGCGAGGGTGCCGGGCTGCTGGAATGAGGAGCGACCGGAGCTGATGCACTACGAGGGCTGTGCGCTCTACGTCAAGGAGTTCGCCGGGCCGCCCTCCGGCCCTTGCTACTTCCTCCGCGTCGGCGCTGCCAACTACGAGTCGACCCTCTGGCTCAACGGCAACCTCCTGGGCAGGCATGAGGGCGGCTTCACCCCCTTCTGCGTCGACGTTACGCCCTATCTGCAGCCGCAGAACGTCCTGGCGATAGTCGTCGATAACCGCCGTGAGGCTGACCGCCTGCCTGCCCTCTGGTGCGACTGGTTCAACTACGGCGGCATCACCCGCTCCGTGAGCCTGGTCGAGGTCCCGCCCTCTCACGTCAAGCGGACGTTCTGGCGCCTCCTGCCCGGCGATGGTCTCCGTCGTTTGCGGCTGGACGTCGAGACATCGGCTTCCGCCGGCGAGCAGGTGATCGTCAGCGTGCCTGCTCTCGGAATCAAGGAAAGGGCCACCGTGGATGAGAACGGCGCTGCATCGCTGGAGTTCGGGGCCGAGCCGAAGCTCTGGTCGCCGGAGGCGCCGCATCTCTATGAGGTCGAGGTGGCGCTGGAGAGCGGCGACCGTCTGGAGGATAGCGTCGGCTTTCGCGAGGTGCGGGTCGAAGGCGACAAGCTGCTCCTCAACGGGCGGCCGGTCTTCCTCCGCGGCATCTGCGCCCACGAGGAGTTCCCGGGCCACGGCCGCGCCGCAACGGAGGACGATACGCGCGGGATGCTGGAGGCGGCCCGCGACCTGGGCTGCAACTTCCTGCGGCTGGCCCACTATCCCCACCACGAGAACGCCGCCCGCCTCGCCGACAAGATGGGGCTCCTGCTCTGGGAGGAGATACCCGTCTACTGGCACATCGACTTCGCGAACGCGGCGGTGCTGGCGAGCGCCCGCAACCAGTTGCGCGAGCTGATCAGCCGTGACCGGAACCGGGCCAGCGTCATCATATGGTCGGTGGCCAACGAGACGCCGCCGACCGACGAACGCCTGGCCTTCCTGTCGGAGTTGGTGGCGACTGCCCGCGAGATGGACCCGAGCCGCCTGGTCTCCGCCGCCCTACTGCCGTCGGCCACAGATCCCCTCGTTGTCCCAGGTGGACGTGGCAGCGGTGAACGAGTACCTGGGCTGGTACTGGGGGAAAGTGGAGCAGGTGCCGGAGTTGCTCGCCAGTCTGGCGGCATCCGGCAAGCCTATCATCATCTCCGAGTTCGGGGCGGACTGCGTTGCCGGCCTCCACGGCGCCGCGGACGAGATCCGCACCGAGGAGTTTCAGAGCGAATTCTACCGCCGCCAGTTCGCCGGGATTCTCCAGTCCCCGTCCGTGGTCGGCACGTCTCCCTGGGTCCTGTACGACTTCCGGACGCCCCTGCGACAGAACAAGTACCAGCGCGGCTACAATCGGAAGGGGCTGATGGCCGACGACCACCGCACCCGCAAGGCGGCCTTCGACGTTGTGCGTGAGGTCTATCAGGGGTTGGCCCGCCGTTTCAGCGAGCAGGGAGGGTAAGGCCTGACGCGGGTGGGGCTAGGTGGCCCACTCCATCGGCGCTGGGAGCGTGAAGTCCGACGTGATATCGACCGGTCGCTCAGTCTCCATCGCCTTGGCGGTGCCCTCCATGATCTCGATGATGTGCGCCGCCTGCTCGCCCGTCGCCCGGTGCGGCCGGCCCTCTCGCAGCGCTTCCGCCATGTCCACGACGCCGCGTGCCCATTCAATGCCCCGGAAAGGCTCCTTGACAAGGGGCACTGCCTCGTAGGACTGGCCGAATTCCGCGTACTCCACGCCGGCGCTGAAGATGGATACGTGCGCCAGATACAGTGAGCCGCGGTCGCCGTGGAACTCCACCAACTCCCCTTCCTTCTTCTTCCAGTCGGTGTAGTAGTTGATCGTCAGCCGCGCCACCGGGCCGCTGCGGAACTCGACCAGGGCGACCACGAAATCGGGTTTCTCCAGGCGGAACGGCGTCCCGTCTTTGGTCTGCCGCTCCGGCATGAGAACGCGTCCCCAGGCTTGGACGCGCCGGGCGGGCCCGAAGATGCTCGTAAGCAGGACGAGCGGGTAAGGCCCCATGTCAAAGAGAGGCCCGCAGGCATAGAAGAGCTGCGGAGATGGATGCCAGGCTTCGATTCGCCAGTGGTTGACCTCCGCGTAGACTAGGCGCACCGTGCCCAGGCGTCCCTCGCGGATCACCTTTGCGGCTGTCTGCTGGGCTTCCCCCATGAAGGTCGAAGGCGCCGATCCCAGGAGCAATCCCGCTTGCTTTGCCCGAGTCGACCAACTGCTCGGCCTCGCGATAGTTGAGGGCAAGCGGTTTTTCACAGTACACGTGCTTGCCGGCGTCCAGGCACTTCGCCACGACATCCGCGTGCGCATCCTGGCCGGTGAGGTCGAGGACGAGGTCGATGCTCTTGTCTGCCAGCAGATCGGAGATCGACTCGTAGGCGCGCAAGCCGTGTTTTCCGGCAAAGAGGGTGCACTTTTCCTGAGTGCGAGCTGGCTACGCCGGCGAGCTCAACTTGCGAGTAGGGCTGCAGCGTCTGTACGTATGGCCCGGCGATCTCGCCGCAGCCTATGATTCCCACTCGAACTGGCTCGCTGTTGGAAGCTTTGTTGGTCATCGCTCAGTTGGCTCCGATCCTTCGTGGTTCCTATCGCTTGTCTGTTATCGTGCCTTTGCTTCGCGTCTTCTGAAGCTCGATGCGCTCGGCTCTTCCTTCGAGGAGGGAGTGCGAGATCTCGATGATCTCCCGCGCCTCGTCGGGCGTCGACGTTCCCACCGCCACCATATCGATGTCGCGAATCGTCGCCCAGTTGAAGGCGAGTCCCACCAGGGGTAGGAGTCGCCCCGCGGCCAGCGGCTTGATCGTGATCACGGGGTGCTTCGCGTTCCAGATGATGCGGTGTGTCCAGTCTACCTCCAGGTGCATGAGGAAGCCGGCGGCGTTGTAGATAGAAAGGTAGGTCTCCACGTCCAGGTCCGTCTCGTCGGCGAATACAATAGTCTCCGGCATGTGCGTCGACAGCCCGGGCACCATCCCCCGCTCGCGGATCATCCGGCAGTAGGTGTCCATGTTCTTGATGCGCCGCTCTCGGATATCGACCATACGGTCGGTGCTGACCTGGTGGGGCATGCAGATGGTCGTGCCCAGCTCCGCTTCCTTGTCGAACGTCTGCTCCGCCTGGGCGAGCGCCTCCGGGCCGTCGCGCACGTCGATTGCCGGCGTGGAGATGACGATCATCTTCTTGCCCGTGCGCTGCTCTGCCTCCCGGATGCCGTCGCGAAGAACGGGATGCTGGAGGAGGCCGATGACGGTATCGATGCCCTCCGCCAGGAAGACCTCCAGGATGTCGGCGACGTGTTGAGGCGTCGTCGACTCTCGTATCTGCTTGTCCTTGGCGGCGCTGGTGTGGGAGAAGCCGAGCACCCAGTTGGTGCCGATGATCATGCGGGAGACGGAAAGGTTGCCGATCGTTGTTCTGGGGAACGCCATTGAGCCACCCCTTCATTTCACTACGCTGGCTGAGTCCTATCTAAATCGTACCACGCCCTCTGAGTATAAGTCTCCGGCGGCCTCTTCCTTGAGAATGGCAAGCCCCTCGACCCTCAAGGGTTCCTGACTGGAGTTGAGGAGAGCTTCAGCGCTGCTTGCGCGGCGGTCGGGGTAGGAACGCGCTCGTGCTCTCGATGTAGTCCCGGTACTCGAGGTTTTGTCCGGACCTGGGTCTTCTCCAGCAGCGCGACCCCCGATACCCTCAACAGAAGCACCGTCATCAGGACGGGGCTGAAGAGCGTCCACAACCCCCACAACGTCCCCGCGGCAATCACGAAGTAGCCCCACCAAACGGTGGCATCGCCGAAGTAGTTGGGGTGCCGCGTAAAGGCCCACAGGCCGCTCCGCATCACCTGCCCCTTGTTGGCGGGGTCGGCTTTGAAGCGGGCAAGCTGCCAGTCTCCCACCGCTTCGAAGAAGAAGCCCACGCCCCAAATCAGCGTCCCCGCCAAGTCGAAGACCGTGAAGTGGCCGGGGTCTTTGTTGAACTGGGCCGCTAGTATGGGCATGGATATGATCCACAGCAGCAGCCCTTGGAGCAGGAAGACGCGGAAGAGGCTGATCCACCAGAAGCTCGCCCCGGCCTGCTCTCGCCATCTCCGGTAGCGGTAGTCCTCTCCCTTGCCCCGATTGCGCAGCAGAATGTAGATGGAGAGCCGCAGACCCCATACGGCGACGAGGGCGGTTATCAGAATCTTGCGGCCGCCGAATCCGTCTGTGGCGATGAGATAGGCTGCCGCCAGCAGCGCGAAGCCGAGCCCCCAGAAGACGTCAACGACGCTCGCGTCCCTGCGGGCAAGGCTCAGCAGCCAGACGCCGGTCATGTACGCCAGCACGCCGAGGAAGCTCAGGCCCGCAATCTCAAGCAGTTCCATCGCCCACTCCGCGAGGGACATGCCATGACCGCCCGCCGCAGTGGCAGGCGGTCACGTCTATTATGACCCTGGTTTGTCGAGGTTCCGTTCCTGCGGCTGGTTTACCACCCGCTATTCACACATGTTGCCGATCCCATCGCCGTCGGAGTCGGGCGCCGGGCCGCCGGGGCTGACATTCGAGACTACTCGAACGCGGCCGCCCGTCGTTTCCGCAAACGCCATGGTGCCGTCGCAGCCTAGCGCGATGTCGGCCGGAGTGTCGATCTCCGCCGCCGTCGCGTCGCCGCCGTCCCCGCTCGAAGCCGCAGTCGTCCGAACCAGCGACGGTCTCAATCGTGCCTGCGTCCACGTTCACGCGCCGGATGTTGCAGTCCAGCAGGTTCATGCCGACGAAGCGGAACTCAGAGATGAATAGGTTTCCGGCCGCATCCATGGCGAACCCCCGGGGGTTGGCCAGGCTGGCTGCGGTCGCCGCGCCGCCGTCGCCGTCCGACTCGCCGCAATCGCCGTCGCCCACCGCGGTGCTGATTCTTTCCCGTGGCGCCGCTGACCTTGCGGATCCGGCAGTTGCCCAGCTCCGCGATGAAGATGTTGCTGTCCGCGTCGACCGCCACCGACACCGGGTGGTAGAGCCGAGCGCTGGTGGCGGGGCCGCCGTCGCCGGCGAACGCTCCGCAGGCGAAGCCCGTTGCTCCCGAACCGGCCACGGTCGATATCGTGCCGTGGGTGTCGACCTTGCGGACCCGGCAGTTGAATACGTCCCCAATGTACAGGTTGCCGGACCGGTCGAAGGCGACGTCTGACCAAACGAATAGTGACGGCACTGTCGCATCTTGCGTGGCGATTCTGGCGGAAGTGGCCGGGCCGCCGTCGCCCATGAACCCGCAGGTGCCGTTCCCAGCGACGGTGGTGATGAAGTTGGTGTCCAGGTCGACCATCCGCACCCGACAGTTGCCGCTGTCGGTGACGGCGAGGTACCGGTCGCGGTCGAGCGCCAGCCCGGTCGGGGCGCTGAGTTGGGCGCCGTTGGCGGGGCCGCCGTCGCCGCTGAAGCCGCACGTGCCGGTGCCGGCAGTCGTTGTTATTCGCTCCGCTGTCGGCATCGATCCTAATCACCCGCAGGAGTCCCGCTCGCTGACGTAGAGGTTGCCCTCCGAGTCATAGACAACGCCGGCAGGGAAGTTGAGCCCCGATGCGAGAGTGTCGATCACGCTGGCCGCCGCTGCCGCCCCCAGGTCGAAGTGCTGGACCTCCCAGAAGCTGGAGAGATTCTCCAGCGTTGCGTTCGGGTTATCGTTGTACTGGACCGTGCGGGCGGCGGTAAGCGTTTCGTAGCCCGTCTTACTGACCTCGAAGCTCACCGGACCCGCAGCCGGTATCGGCCCGTCTGCGATGTCGAAGGAGTACAAGCCGTGGGATTCCGTCGTAGCTGTGGCCGTGTTTCCGTTGCTGTCAGTATAGGTCACGCTGACTCCGGCGATCCCGTTGCCCGTTTCCGAGTCCCTGACTACGCCCCACAGGCAGCCGGACGCAAACAGCGCTATTGCCGCACTCACGATCCCCATGAGGAGCGGCAGGTGGGATGGGCGCTTGGTTCCAGCAGTCATCGTTCTTCTCCTTTCGCTTCGGCGCGGATTCTAGACCAGGCTGCCCGCGTTGTCAATGAGGGCGTCCACCGATATTGAGCGGGTGCTGGGCGTGGCGTATCATGGGCCATATCCAGCGACAAGGAGATGCGAGACATGGCGAAGGTAGAATTCCCCGAAGGGTTTGTCTGGGGCTGTGCTACGGCCTCCTACCAGATAGAGGGAGCCTGGAACGAGGACGGCAAGGGCGAGTCCATCTGGGACCGCTTCTGCCACGAGCCCGGCCACATCAAGAACGGCGACACCGGCGATGTCGCCTGCGATCATTACCATCGCTATCGAGAGGATATCGCCCTCATGAAGGAGATGGGGCTGAAAGGCTACCGCTTCAGCATCTCCTGGCCGCGCATCTTTCCTCAGGGCAAAGGAGCGGTCAATCAGAAGGGGCTCGACTTCTACAGCCGCCTCGTCGACGAGCTGCTGGCGGCGGGGATCACGCCCTTCCCCACGCTGTATCACTGGGACCTGCCGCAGGCCCTGCAGGACGAGGGGGGTTGGGCCAACCGCGACACCGCTCAGCACTTCGCCGACTACTGCGCCACTGTGGTCGACCATCTCGGCGACCGGGTCAAGCGATGGATGGTCTTCAACGAGCCGTGGGTCTTCACGATCTTGGGCTATCTCGGCGGTTACCACGCCCCCGGCGTCGCCGACCCTGAACTGGCGCTCCGTACTACGCATATCGTCAATCTCGCGCAAGGCCTTGCGGTTCGCGCCGTGCGCGGCACCGGGAAAGTCGAGGCGGTGAGCTCGGCCTTCAGCATGTCCTGGGCCTGTCCCGCCAGCGACAGCGAGGAGGACCGCGCTGCCGCCGAGCGCCTGCACGGCTTCTGCCAACGTCTGGTTCCTGGAGACCGCTCTGAACGGCCGCTACCCCGATGCCTATGTCGGCGGCTTCGATCCGGAGCGCTTCGGCGTGCAGGCGGGCGACATGGAGATTGTGAAGGTGCCGCTGGACTTCATCGGCATCAATCTCTACACGCGCATGGTCGTCGCCGATGACCCCCAGGACAAGAACCTGGGAGCCCGTCGCGCCGACCCTGCGGGAGGGGAGCGAACGGATTTCGGCTGGGAAGTGTACCCGGAGGCGATCTACAACGTTATCATGCGCATCTGGAACGACTACCGGCTGCCCATCTACATCACCGAGAACGGCTGCTCATACGGCGATGGCCCCGACGAGAAGGGCGTCGTGAAGGACGACCGGCGCATCAAGTTCCTTTCTGAAGGGCTACATCGGTCAGGTGGGGAGAGCGATCAAGGAGGGCGCCGACGTGCGCGGCTACTACCACTGGACGCTCACCGACAACTTCGAGTGGGCTCTGGGCTACAGCGAGCGCTTCGGCCTCATCCACGTCGATTTCGCCAATCAGAAGCGGATCATCAAGAACAGCGGCCACTGGTACCGGGACGTCATCGCCGCAAACGCCTTGGATGCCTGATCGGCGCGAGGGTTGACCCTTCGGTCTGGCCGCTGTTCGGAGGACTGAGTCTCATGGTGGAGATGACGACCCACGAGCGCGTCAGCCGCATGTACCAGCATCGGGAGGCGGATCGAGTCCCCATCTACGAAGAGCCGTGGGTGTCGACCCTTGATCGCTGGCGCAGGGAGGGGCTCGGCGAAGCCAGCTACGTCGACTTCTTTGGCCTGGACCCCATTCCCGTGATCTATGTCGACAACTCGCCCCGGTTTCCCGCCGGCGTCATCGAGAGCCTCCGAAGAACGCCGCGTCTTCACGACCGGTTGGGGCGCCACGATGAAATGGATCAGGAGCCAGTCCTCGATCGCTCTCATCGAAGCGCAAGTGAAGACGCCCGACGATTGGCTGAAAGCAAAGGAGAGGATGACGCCGAGTGACGACCGGATACCCTGGGACTTCTTGAAGGAAAGGTGGCCGCGCTGGAAGGCGCAGGGCGCTTGGATCAGAGTCGTCGGCTGGTTCGGCTTTGACGTCACCCACTCCTGGTTCATCGGCACCGAGCGTGAGCTCGTCGCGCTGGCGGAGACCCTGAGTGGTGCGTTGACATGTGGCGAACCGAGCAGGACCTGAGCTTTGCTCTCCTCGATCGTATGTGGGACGCCGGCTATCAGTTCGATGAGATCCTCTTCTACGACGACATGGGCTACAAGCAGAACCAGTTCTTCTCATTGAGGACGTACCGTCAGCTCCTCAAGCCGATCCATCAGCGGGCGGTCGACTGGGCCCACGCCAAGGGGATCAAGGCCTATCTCCACTCCTGCGGCGACATCCGGCCCTTCATTCCCGACCTCGCGGAGATGGGGCTAGACGCTCTCAACCCTCTGGAAGTGAAGGCCGGCATCGACCCGCTCGCCGTGAAGAAGGAGTACGGCGACCGGCTTCTCCTCCACGGCGGCTTCGACGCGCTGCTCTGGGACGACGTCGACAGGATGGAGGCGACGGTGCGGGAGAACCTGCCGGTGCTGATGCAGAACGGCGGCTACATCTTCGCCACCGACCACTCGACGCCGGACAACGTGAGCCTCGAAGCGTTCAAGAGAATAGTCGACGTAGTCAAGGAAGTGGGCCGCTACGCCTAGAGCCCGGCGAGTCGGGCGGATCACCTGGCTCTAGCGGCATGACGACGCGCGCAGCACCCCTGCGCTCCATCGGCGGCGACCTCCATGCCTGCTGCCGCGAACGGCTTAGGTCCCTGATAGCGCTCCGCGGTGCCTCTAACCCCAGATCGGCGGGTGACGGTCCGCCCAGGGCCGCGCCTTCTCCAACTGCGCCGCCAGCCGGAAGAGAGTCGCCTCGTCGCCGAATCGGGCCACGAAGTGCGTCCCTATGGGCAGGTTGTCGCTGTTCCAGTAGAGCGGCACCGACATCGCCGGCTGCCCCGTGACGTTGCAGATCGGCGTGAAGGGGACATAGCTCGCCGACCGGATCATCCCCCACATGGGGTTGTCCGGCGGTGAGTCCAGCGTCCCCAGCGGCAGCGGCGGCTCGGCCAGCGTCGGCGTCAGCCAGATGTCGAAGTCGACAAAGGCCTTGGCGATCTGACGGGATATCATCTGCAGCATCTGCAGGGACAGCAGGTAGGCGGGAGCGGTCTGCTGGCGTCCCATCTCGCTGAGGGCCCAGGTCAGCGGCTCGAACTTCTCCGCCGTCGCCGTCTGACCGGACAGGAGGGCCATGCCGTCCATCATCATGGCGTTCGCTGCCGACCAGAGGACCATGAACGGCTGCGTGACCATCTCGCCGCTTACCGGTGGCGCCTGCTCTTCCACGTGGTGGCCGAGGTCGGCGCAAAGCTTCGCCGCGTCCTTCACGGCGGCCACGCAGTCGGGGTGGACCTCGCCGCCGGTTGTCGATTGGGTCGTGAAGGTGATGCGCAGCTTGCCCGGGTCGGCGCCGACCTCTTGCAGGAACGGGCGTGCCGGTGGCGGCGCCCAGATAGGGGTCGCCCACGTCAGGGCCGCTAGTCGCGTCGAGCAGGGCGGCGCTGTCGCGCACGGAGCGCGTCACGGCGTGCTCGACCACTAGCCCGCCCGGCGTGTCGCCGACATCAGGGCCGAGAGGGTTGCGTCCCCGCGTGGGCTTGAGGCCGAAGAGGCCGCAGCACGACGCCGGTATCCGGATCGACCCGCCGCCGTCGTTGGCGTGCGCGATCGGCACCATCCCCGACGCCACGGCCGCCGCCGACCCGCCGCTCGAGCCGCCGGTGCTGTGCTCTGTGTTCCAGGGGTTGCGCGTCGGCCCGAACAAGTAGGGCTCCGTCGTCGGCACGATGCCGAACTCCGGCGTGTTGGTCTTGCCAATCACGATGAGGCCGGCGCGCTTGTGTCGCGCCACCAGCTCGCTGTCGTGGTCGGGGACGTAGTGGCGCAGGAACGCCGAGCCGAAAGTGAACCGGACACCGGCGTAGGCCGCCATCAGGTCTTTGAGCAGGAAGGGCACGCCGGTGAAAGGGCCGTCGGGAAGAGGCCCTGCGGCCGCCTTGCGGGCGATATCGTACATCGGCGTCACCACGGCGTTGAGAGCGGGGTTCAGCCGCTCGATCCGCTCGATAGCGGCGTCTACAAGCTCAATCGGCTTGACCTCCTTGCGGCGGACGAGATCGGCCTGAGCGGTTGCGTCGAGTTGGGAGAAGTCAGTCATTGGGTCCTCCTGTCCTTAGGGTTTCAAGCGACGATTGCCCTCGTATGGGGGATTCTACCACGTCCCGAAGGCGCGTCAACTGCGTTCCGTTGAGGAGTCTGCGCGCTCTTCGACGGTCTGGCAGCGCGTCATCGAGGATAAGTCGCTGCCGCTAGAAGGATAGCGATGGGGTGCCGCGAAGCCGGTCACGGCGTATTTGTTCCATCGAGCCGACACGGGCGGAAGCGTATCCTTGGTGCTCGCGCACCGGTGATACTCGGTGGGGACGGATGCATACCGAACGTGGACGAAGCGCGTTATCAACCTTGTGACGTTCTGGTGCCGGTGGCGGCATGGCCGGCATGCCGCGGCTTTGCCGCCGGCTGCAACGGCGCAAGGTTGGTCGAGACGGTGGTCGGGGGGAATGGGGATTACCGGCGTACGGGGCTCACAATTTCTTCACATTCGCGCTGCCCGGCCGGACGACGCGCGTGTTGCGGGCCTGCCAGGAGTGCTGACTGGCAGCTCGGGTGGAGTGGGACACGTTCGCGTGGAGCGAGGCGGCGACTTCCTGAGCATGATCACGCCTCGAGCCGGAGGCGTTCAAATTCGTTGTCGCGCAGATGTGCCTTGAGGCGGGTGTCAAGCTGCTGCTGCACACCGTCGTCGATGAGTCCGGGTCGCCGACGGCCCGTCGAGGGGGTCGTTGTGTGGAACAAGGCGGGCCGCAGCCTTGTAGGGCTAGCAATACGTCGACTGCACCGGCGACGGCGATTCGGCCGCCTATGCGGGAGCGCCGTTCAGCACTATAAGCCCGGCGAACGCGGGGCCTATCATGCACTACTTCCGGCTGTGCAACGTCGACTTGGACGTGATGGAGGCCGACTTCGAGCGCCGCGGCTTGATTAACCAGTTGGCGCACGCGGTGAAGCCGGGATGTCTACTGCCCGATACGTCCGTTGGGGATATCGATGTACAGGCTGCACAAGTCGCGTTGAAACACCCCCTGGATGTTCTTCGCGACATCGCTGCGCCCCCGCGAGCTGACGGACTGCAACTGCGTCAACTACGGCCCCAACGATGGGCTGGACGCTGACGCCCTGTCGCGGCGGAAGACCTGCGCGGAAGATGCTCGATGTGGCGGATGTTCCGCAGAACATCGCCGGCTGGGCAGTGCTAGTCGCCGGCCCTGGCCGTCCGTCGGCCAGCCCCGCTAGGGCGATCACTGTGATACGAGCTGACCGGATGATTGCCTGAGCAGGCAGTTCGACGATCAGATCGGCTGCTTCGGCTTCATCGAACCAAAGCTTCCTGGTGCGCGATGCGGGAGTACGGCACCCCTATCGCGCCCTGATCCCGCGGGTGTCGACAACATGCTCATCGCCGGCGCATGGAGCGTCGATTTCGTGGCTCACAACAGATGCGTACACGTGGCTGCTCTAGTGGCCAGGATCGGTACGGCGCGGCGCTGGCGGCGGCAGCCAACAGATCGCCGGTCGAAGTCGACAGACAGGAGTTGCGCATCGGTTGTTGCGGCGTTCTGCTCGAACCACGCCCGACCGCTCGAAGGCAGTGATCCCAATGCAGCCGTTCTTCCGGTAGTTCGGGCTGCTTCATCGACACCGACGAGCAGCACGTGACTGGAAGGAGAAACCGTGCTGCAGAGCTCTGGTTCTATTGCGGCGGAATCTTGATTCTCGGAATAACGTTTCTCCTTGCGTCCTACCTCAAACCTGGGAATGGGCAGGAGGTTATCGTCTGGGGTGGTAGCATGGTCTTCAGTCTGCTGATCTCCAGGATCGCCGAGACTTTTGTTGATTGGTGTTCTTCGCATCGCTTCTTGGAGCAACCATTGGTGTCTTTGTGACTCTCGCGTTCGCGTGGGTGAATCGCGACAACAAAGGATCGTCTTGAGATGGTAGGACAAGCGGTGCAGAGACGCACACGGCACGTCGGGCAACGAGTAGCGCTTCAGGGTAGCTGCAGGACAGCCGCGTGGTGAGAGGGCTGCTCAGGCCGGTCACCCCAACAGCGGCGGCACGCGCGAGTTGAGCCCGTGTAGCTTCGCCTGCCCGAATAACCACAGCGAGCGCAGCGGGTTCAGAGGCACCATGCTCACCGGCCTGACCTTCATCAGCGTGGTCAGCCCGGCGGTTATGCCGCGCAGGTCGTTGTGGGCGTTCACCTCGATGATCCGGCGGTTGGGATAGCGCCGCCGCAGCTCCGCCCCCTGCTCGCCGATAGCGCACGGCCCGACGACCAGGATGTCGCCCTGCAAATCATCCAGGTCGCTCTCCTCAAGACCCTTGCCGAAGACGATGCTGAAGCCGCCCTGACCGGCGTAGTCGTTGGTCAGTATCTCCAGGACGCATTCGGTGTTCCCCTTGCAGCCCTCGACGCAGGCCCGCTCCCGCCCCTCGACGATGCGCACGTCGGGGTGGAAGCGCCGCAGGAGGGCGTAGGGAAAGCGCGTCTGGAAGCGGCTGAGGTCGCCGATGACCTCGATGTGGCTGAGATCGCCCTCGCCCAGTCCCCATTCCGCGACCAGGCGCAGGTGCTCGACCTCCTCGATGCCGTATCCCATCACCTTCGCGCCGACCGTATCCACCGCCACCGTATCGCGGCCGCCGATGAGGATGTCTAGGCGAGTGCTGCACTCGTTCAGCAGGGTCCGCGGCGGCACGTTCCCGTGGGCGATCGCCGTTATCCCCTCGATGATGCAGAAGTCGGGCTGCGCCATCCGGTAGAGGCGGGCGAGACGGACGTGCAGCGTGTCGTGGGTGTGAAAGTGCATGCGGTCTTCGTGGATCGGGAACGCCTGCTGGTTCTTCACGCCCAGCGTCACCGTCGTCATGGAGTGGGTCTTCAGCTTGGGCAGGGTCAGGTAGAAGTTGCCGGGCGACCGCGCCGGGTCGACGAACGTCTCGTAGAACCGGCGGGAGATGCGTATCGGGGTTTCCTCGTCCTCCAGCGTGTAGGAAGCCGTGTCTCCCTCGTCCAGGTAGACCGCCTCGGCGCCGTGGCGGCGGGCGACGTCGGCATAGCCGATCGCCGCGAAGACAAGGCGGGTGGCGACGCCGTGGGTGGCGTTCTCCATCAGGGCCAGCCGCCGGTAGCCGTGGTCGCCCAGCCAGGCGAACAGGGCATCGACTACCATTGGGTCTGTGTGCGTTTCCGGGGAGAAGTAGACGCCGTTGGGCTTGACATAAACCTTGCTGCCGGCAGGGATGACGTTAGCGACGCCGCCGTAGGGCGCGAAGATAGCCTCGAACGCGGCGGGCAGGCCGCCGGTCGTGTCGGCGATTGTGACGGTTGGTCGCGTGGCCGGCAAGCTCATCTCCTCGGTCGCCGCCGTTGGGCAGCGAGTCTAGCTCTGCCTGCGGGGGTGTCGCTCAGTATACTCCTGTGCGTTGCTGCTTGCCAATAGGCCGTGCTCTCGCCGCGAGCCGGTGGTTGCGGGCCGTGTCCCCTCGTGTATACTGGCTCTCGAAATCGGCGCGAGGATCGTCCGTAGCAAGGAGGAACAGCAATGGCTCTAGGTATTCGTCGACATCGTTCCTGGTGGCTCGCGCTGCCGGCTCTCGTCCTCCTCGCCCTGGCCGCGATCGCCTGCCGGCAGGTGGGCTACGGCGATCTGCGCGTTGCCAACGACCTGAGCGGCATCGGACGCGACAACACCTGGATTCGCGCCTTCGCGGCGGACCCCGGCGATGTCTGGCCGCCGGCGGGGTATGTCAATCTGTGGGTCAAGGGCGACGACTTCGGCCGGCCGCCTGCCTATGGGATGGACGGCTATCTGTACCTTGTCCGCAGCAGCGCCGCTTGCCCGCAGTCCGAGGGCGCCCCTGAGGTGTTCAAGCTCAGCGACGTGACTATCGTGGGCATCGTCACCGTCAAATCGGGAAGCGTTGACCAGTTTCTCCTGATGCAGGACGCGCCGGCGAACCGTCAAGCGACCTGGGCGCTCATCGAGACGGGAGAGTTCCCGGATACCGGCGGCGGCCATCTCATCCTGCGCTGCGGCGGCGTGACCTGGTCGCCCTGAGCCCGTCTGCCTTCCCATCCTGATCTTCCTGCGCACCTACCGCTGAAGTAGAGCGTCGATACCGCCGGCGTGGCGTCGACTGATGCCCGGCGACTTGAATCAGAATCCCGATACTCTCTTGCTAACAGTTAAGGGGACATTGGCCGATTATTCGAATGGTAGGGTGTGAAGGGGGTCGCAGTCATGGTGGAGCGACATCAGGATGGGGAAGGGCAGCGTCAGCCTGCCGCCGACGCCCCCTCGGATCGTCGTGGGACTTTGCTGGAAGGGCCTCCCGGCTGGGGGAAGGCCAAAGACCCCACGCCGCGCCGGATGAGTCCCGTGGTCGCGGCTGAGAAATCCTCCACTGAGCTCAAGGACCTCAAGCGGTATTTGACGGCGGTGACGGCGCTGGTCGTCGCTACCTTGCTGCTGGATTTGATCGGCACAACCAAGGAAGTTCCTGATCTGGCGGCGGTGAGCATCGTCATCATGATGGTCGTCCTGGTGCTCTGCCTGCTGACCGTGTACAGGCTGCGGGCGATCAAAGAAGGGATTGTCCGGACAGTCGAGCCGTCGGTCCTTGATACCGTTACCGGGCTGCCCGACGAAAAGTACTTCTGGCTGCGAATCAAAGAAGAACACAAGCGGATGCGGCGCTATGGGACCCCCGTATCTCTGGCGCTCATCGATGTTAATGCTCTGGCCTCTGTCAACCAAACGTATGGTGAGCCGGGTGGTGACGCCGTGCTCGCCCACATCGCCAGGGTGCTGGAGTCCGTGAAGCGCGCCTCCGACGTGGCGACGCGGCTGCACGATGATGAGTTCGCCCTGATCTTGCTGGAATGCGACAAGGAGGGCGCCGTCGCGTTTGCAGAGCGCCTCGAGCACTACGTGACCCGGCAGCCCGCGGCCCTGTCCGTGAATGGGCAGGAAGTCACTCTCTGGGTAGGGATGTGTATCGGCGTGGCAGCGAGCATGGAAGGCGAAACCAGTTCCGAGGAGTTGGTGGCCCGCGCCCGTCGCAGCTTGGAAGCTGACAAAGAGGAAAGAAACAAACGGCGGGAACGCTGGACAGGCGCCTGGCTGTGATTACCCGCCGCTGGCTCCGGCCGCGGCTCCTTTCGTACGGCGAGAGCCCTAGTCGCTAGAACTTCGGCAGCCCTGGGAGAATACGAGCTAGGCCTGGGTGCTCGACCACGAAGCGCAACTCCAGCAGATACAGGATCTTGCCGACGTCCCGCATCGCTTTCAGCGGGCCCTCGCGGGCTTCGAACAGACTCGACTAATTCCTCTCGAATATCATTGAGATAGTCACCGGGGAGTTCTGCTGTCCGCCGTCTCTTGAGATACCGGACGATCTCTCCATACTCGTCTTTGTCCAGCCAAATACCGTTGCACTGGGAGCATATGTCTACGGCAATGGGCGATTCGCCGTAGTGTACTGTCGTTAGCGGCTGTCCGTCGCGGGGGCAAGAGTAGCGCTGCTGGCGCCGCGCCCGGAACTTGTCAGCGTCCTTCCACAGGTCGAAGTCCATCCAGGAATAGTCGCCGTGGGACTCCTTGTCCTTCAGTACCCGCAGCTCCTTCTTGTCATACCAGGTGCCGGCGCACTGGGGGCAGCGCTCGACCCGGACGTGACCGATAGATACGGTCTCAAGGGGTTTGTGGCATTTGGGGCAGTCCATTGGCTCTCTTCCTCTTCTAGACAGCAACGTTCTTGGGCGCCGAAATCCGGCCGGATTCGCACAGGGGGCATCGTGGCCGGTCATCGTAGTCCCGGCTTGGCAATCTTCGGGCAAGGGCAGGCGCTTGTCAAGAGGGATGTTGGGCTGAGGCGCTGATAGCTTGGGCCCACCTCAAGAGCGTGCCCGGATCGGTCGGCAGATTGGAGCTGACTTTGACTGAATCGATTGCGTCCTTCGGCGCTTGGTGCGATGATGCCCGCAAACGAGGGTTGAAGAACGAAGGATGGAGAGGGTCATGTATCTGGACCTCAACCCCGATCTCACGTCCACTCAGCTTTCCCTCAAGGAGGAGTTTCATCGCTTCGCTGCCAACGTAATAAGGCCGGCGAGCGTCCAGCTAGACAAGCTTGCCGATCCGGAGGACGTGATCCGGAAAGGCTCCGCCCTCTGGGACGTATTCCGCAAGTTCCACGAGTTGGAGTACCACTTGGCGCTGGTATCGGGGAATCTCGGTGATGTCAGCCTCGGTGGCCTTGAACATCACATCATCCGCGAGGAGATGGGCTGGGGAGCGGCCGACATCGCCATCGGCCTCGACGTATCGCGTTCGCCCTTCTCACTGGGACTGGTCATCGCCATGCTGGGCGGCAACCAGCGCGTCATGGATGACATCGTCACGCCCTACATGGAGGACAGAGAGGGCAAGTACATCGGCTGCTGGGCTATCACTGAGCCCCAGCATGGCTCCGACTGCCTGGCTTTCGGGACAGAGCAGTTCAATGATCCCAGCGTTGGGTTCGACACAGCGGCGCGACGCGATGGCGACGACTGGATCATCAATGGCGGAAAGGCGGCGTGGGTCTCCAACGGCACCATCGCTACCCATGCCATGGTCCACTTCGCTATCGACCGCTCGCAGGGCATGATGGCCAGCGGCATAGCAATTGTCCCCCTCGACCTCCCCGGTGTCTCCCGAGGCAAACCGCTCGACAAGCTGGGGCAGCGCGCTCTCAATCAGGGCGAGATCTACTTTGACGATGTCCGCATACCCAAAGAGTATGTGGTTGTGGAACCGGAGGCGTACGGCTTGTTGGGAGAATTGGTGCTGACCGGCGCCAACAGCGTCATGGCGCCGGTGTTTACCGGTGTGGCCCGGGCTGCCTTCGAAGAGGCGATGACCTACTGCAAGCAGCGGGTGCAAGGGGGCAAACCGCTTTGCGAACACCAATTGGTGCAGCGGAAGCTCTTCGATATGTTCACGAAGGTGGAATCGGCCAGGCAGCTTTCACGCGCCGTGACCGCATACAACAGTGCCGCCGCGCCGCCGCAGTGCCGCTATGCCATCATGGCCAAGGTCTACTGCACCCAGGTTGCCTTTGAGGTGGCGAGCGATGCCGTGCAGCTCTTCGGTGGCTACGGTCTGTCCAAGGACTTCCTGGTCGAGAAGCTGTTCCGGGATGCCCGCGCGGCAATGATCGAGGACGGGGCGAATGATACTCTGGCCCTCGTCGCCTCGCGGCAAATGCTTGGCGCCTACCTCTAGCGCTTTCTCTCACGACTCTCGAATCTGATTGGAGCGTGGTTGGATGAAGATTCTCGATATCTCGGTACCGGTGCGCCCCGGGATGATCGTCTATGAGGGCGACTCGGGCGTGCGCCTGGAACGCATGCTCTCGATTGCCGGCGGGGACTTGTACAACCTGAGCCGGTTGGATATCGGTGTCCACACCGGCACGCACATCGACGCGCCTCTGCACTTTATCGACGGTGCGGCCGGCGTGGATGCGCTGCCCCTCGAAATCATGATCGGCCCTGCCTACGTGGTCGACGCCACCACCATAACGGCGGACATCGATGCGGCGACTCTGCGGCGGCTCGACATCCCTGATCGAGTCGAACGCCTGCTGTTCAAGACGCCCAACTCCAAGCTATGGGAGCGCGGCGAGTTCTCCCCCGATTTCTTCGGTGTGACGGAGGACGCTGCCCGTGTTCTCGTTTCCCAGGGGGTGCGACTGCTGGGTATCGACTACCTTTCCGTCGCTCCCATGAATGACCCGGTGCCGCCGCACCGCACATTGCTGGAGGCCGGGGTCGTGATACTCGAAGGTCTCGACTTGCGGGCCGTAGAGCCGGGAGCTTATCAGCTCATCTGTCTTCCCCTGCTTATCGAAGGGAGTGAAGGCGCGCCGGCGCGGGCGCTCCTGATTCAGGAGTAGGGGACGGCGGCACGCGGGGTAGCGTCACCAATGTACTGAACGAGTACAGGCCCTTGAACTTGGGATGGCGACGGCTTAGTATACTCGCAATGGTGGCGTAGCAGGCCCGTGTTGTCACAAGAGATGGGAAGTACGCGCCGTGCAGGGGCGCATCAATGACCCAGTACATCGTTCGGCGTATCATCTACTTCATCCCTGTTCTAATTGGTGTCTCCCTCATTACCTTCATCCTGATGCGCATGGTGCCGGGGGACGTCGCCCAGGTGGCTCTTGGCGCCAGCGCAACGGAGGAATCCCTCGCTGAGTTTCGCCAAAACTATGGCCTCGACGAGCCGCTGTTCGACTGGCATCCCCCGTTTGGGCAATACGGCGAATGGGTCGGTGGCTTGCTTAAGGGGGACTTCGGCAAGTCCTACTTCCACAGGACGCCGGTGCGGGACGAACTGGCCCGCCGGCTGCCTGTTACCATCGAGCTAATGGTCTTGTCCATCATGGTCATGGTCTGCCTGGCGATCCCTATCGGGGTCATCGCCGGTGTACGCCCCAACACCTTCCTCGATTTCGTTACCCGGACCACCGCCGTCCTGGGCTTATCTATCCCTGTGTTCTTCTTGGGCGCCCTCTTCATTCTGTTACCTGCCATCTGGTTCAACTGGACGCCTCCTTTTGGGTACCGTCCCTTCTTCAGTGATCCCACCACCAACCTGCAGCAGTTCACGCTGCCCGCTTTGGCAATGGGCATACCGGGGGCAGCGGGTATCATGCGCCTCACCCGCTCCTCCGTGCTGGAGGTGCTGCGTCAGGACTATATTCGCACTGCCTGGTCGAAGGGACTCCGGGAGAGGACAATCGTCTGGAGGCATGTCCTCAGGAATGGCGTCATACCGGTGGTGACCATCGTCGGGCTCCAGATCGCGGGCCTCATGGGAGGAACCGTAATCGTCGAGAAGATCTTCGTCCTGCCGGGGATCGGCCTTTTCACAATCGAATCCATCCTCGGCCGCGACTACCTGGGAGTGCAGGCGATCGCCTTGCTGATGGCCGTTGTCTATTCGTTTGTCAACCTTGCCATCGATGTCGCCTACGTCTGGTTTGACCCGCGAATCCGCTACGCTTAGCTGAGGTTATGAGCAATGGCCACTGAGGCAGAGACACTCGACGCGTATGGCGTGATGCCGCCGTCGCGGCCGCTGATCATCGATTTCCTGCTGAAGCTGCGCCGTCACCCGCTCGGCATGTTCGGCTTTGTAGTCGTCATACTCCTGCTGGCAGTAGCGCTCCTTGCCCCTTGGATCACGCCTCACAGCCCTACGAACCAGGACTTTGCCCTCCTCCATCGCCCGACGCTGGATCATCCCTTCGGGACCGACCGCCTCGGTCGTGACGTTCTTAGCCGTGTCATCTCTGCCACGCCCTACGAGCTGCGCATCGCCCTTACGTCGGTGTTCACCGGCGTGGCGCTGGCGACGGTGCTGGGTCTGGTCTCCGGCTACTTGGGCGGCATAATCGATTTCTTGATCCAGCGGATTGTCGATTCCTGGCTTGCCTTCCCGCCCCTGATCCTGCTGATAATAATCTCCGCCGTTCTCAACCCTTCGATATCGACCCTAACGATCGCCCTCATCATAGGGGTCATTCCCGGGACATCACGGGTCATCCGCGGCGCCGTATTGGCGGAGAAGAACAACGTCTATGTCGAGGCGGCCCGCGTGATCGGCGCTTCCCAATTGAGGATCATGGTGCGTCACATCCTGCCCCAAGTCATCGCGCCGATCATCGTCATCATAAGCATCATGATCCCGGTGATTGCCCTGCTCGGCGCTGCGCTGAGCTTCCTCGGCCTGGGTGTCCCGCCCCCCACGCCTTCCTGGGGAAAGGACCTTGCCGACGCCCAGGAGTTCTTCCGTCACGCGCCCTGGATGGCGCTCTTCCCCGGGGCGGCGATCAGCCTGACCGTGCTCTCCTTCAACATGCTCGGCGACGCCATGAGGGACATCTTCGATCCCCGTCTGCGGGGCACCACTCACTAGAGCGTCGTTTTTCGGTCGGGGTTTGGGGGCCGCTGGTCGCGCGCGGGAACGCCTACTGCCGCGCCGTCATCCAGGTGTCGATGCCCAGGAATATCCGGCTGATCAGGCCGACGCCTCCCTCCTCGGCGAGGGTATGCACCCAGTCCCAAGAGGTCGCCCAGCTCTGCGGCGTGTAGTTGTTGATCTGAGGTCCGTGCTCCCGCATCATCGCCCGTTGCGCATCATGGACGATCTGGCGCCGTTTCTCGGGGTCGAACTCTGACCGCTCTTTCCATACCCAGTCATCCATCTCGGGGCTGTAGTAACCGGTGAAGCTGATGCCGGCGATCCCCTTGCTGAACCAGTTGCCGATTGACCTATCCGGCTCAACGTAAGGTAAGTTCTGGAACCAGAGAATCTGGAAGTCGCCCTGGTAGAGGTGCTGGGCCAATAGAACCCCGATATCCTTGGGCTGGATGTTCAGCGTCACGCCGATCTTCGCCAGGTGCTCTCTGACGATCTCGGCGTCCTTTGTGAGGTTGAACACGCTCATGACCGGCGCGTCCACCTCGAATCCGTCTGGGTAGCCGGCGGCGGCCAGGAGCTGTTTGGCTTTCGTCAAGTCCACCTTGTAGAACTCGCGCACCTCGTCCTGGGGTAGCGCCCAGTATTCCAGGTAAGGCGAGACCGGCCCGTTGAACCTGCCCTCGCCGAAGGCCATCTTGTCAATGAGGTCCTGGCGGTCCACGGTCAGGTCGATGGCCTCCCAGACCCTCTTGTCGGTGAAGGGCGGCCTGTCTACCCGCAGGAGGATCGTGCGGAGCCAGTAGTTGGGTGACTTGCGGACGACGATGTGCTCCTCCTTCTCCAGATCCTGCACCGTGAGCTTGTCCAGAGAACCGCCGAACCCGTCGAATCGCCCCGTGCGGAACGCCTGAAGGAGAGTCGAGTTGTCCGAGATGAACACGTACTCGATTGAGTCCAGGAAAGGCCGGCCCGCCATATAGAACTCGGGGTTCTTGCGCATCCTAAGGCGCTCCGCCTTCACGTAGTCCTCGAGAATGAAGGCGCCGCAGCCAACGGCATGCTGGGACAGGTCGCCCCACTTCTCAACCGCCTCGTGGGGAATGATGGCGTAGCTGGGGTTACCGATCTCGTCCAGAGCGGGAGAATAGGCGCGGGTCGTAACGAGGCGGAAGGTGTACTTATCAGTTGCCTCGAAGCTGGCAGTGAAGTCCCGCAGGAGCTGTTTGTCGTTCATCCCCGTGGGGTCGTCGCGCCGGCGGGTCATGCTGTAGACGACATCGTCGGCGGTGACCTCGCGCCCCCAGGTGGGCTCTACGTTGTGGAACTTGATGCCCGGCCTTAGCTTCCAGACGTAGGTGACATCGTCGACGTGCTCGACGTTCTCCGCCATCTGGAGGATGATGCTCTGGTCCTTGACGTTGATGCTATGGAGGTAGCCGTTCAGGTTGCCCGAGCACCAGTAGCCGGTGACGCTCTCCTGCACGTCGAGGCCGCCGGGGTCGGCCGGGAGACCGATAACATAATCTCCGCCGTACTGGGGTGTGGCCTCAGCGGCGGGAGTGCCCCCGCCCAGCGGTCTTCTCTTCTCCTCCGCCGCAGCCCGTGAGGGCAAGCGCGGCGGCGCCAAGACCGGCCGCACCCGCCTTGAGAGTGTCCCTGCGTGAGAGGCGCTGCTTCGCAAGGCGATCCCAGTAGCCGGTTTCCCGCATGTATCCGCTGCTCTCCTCTCCTGATCAGATGGCGGTCAGACAAGCCATCCAGTGCTCGTCTACTGTCGTTCTGTCACCCAGGCGTCGATGCCCAGGTACGCCCAGGCGCCTATGTCCACAGTCTTCTCAATTCCGTGAACCCAATCTCGGTATGCTACCCAGCCCTGAGGGATGTAGGTGTTGATCTGAGGGCCGTGCTCCTTGATCATCTCTCGTTGCGCGTCGAGGATTATCTGCTGCCGCTTGTCGTTGTCGAACTCCGCCCGCTCCTTCTCGATCCAGGCGTCGATCGAGGGATTGCTGTAGCCGGAGAAGGAGAAGCCGGCCTGTCCCTTGCTGTAGTAAGCGCAGAGCGGCCTGTCCGGCTCCACGTAGGGCAGGTTGTAGTACCAGGTTCCCTGGAAGTCTCGCCCGTAGAGGTTCCGCGCCAGATAGCCCGCCAGCTCCACGAGTTGGAGTTTCATGTTTACTCCGGCCTTCGCCAGTTGCTCCTTTACAACCTCGGCGCACTTTGACATGTCCGTTACGTTCTCCACCGGCGCGTCGAACTCAAGGCCGTCCGAGAAGCCGGCGGCCGAAAGGAGTTGCTTGGCCTTGGTCAAGTCCACTTGATAGAAGCTGCGAAGCTCGTCCTGGGGTAGCGAGTACCGCTCAAGGGTGGCCGGGACGGGCCCCGTGTAGACGCCCTCGCCGAAAGCCATTTTGTCGATGAGGTCCTGGCGGTCGACGATGAGGTCTATGGCCTCCCATACCCGCTTGTCCTGGAACGGCGGCTGGTCAACGCGCAGCAGGAGCGTGTGGCGCCAGAAGTTCGGCGCTTTGAGCACCTTCACGTGGTCCATCTGCTCGATTTCTTCAACCTTCAGCTTGTCAAGGGTGGCCCCGTTGTAGTCGTGCTGACCCGTCTTGAACATCTGGAGTAGGGTTGAGTTGTCGAGGACTATCTGCCATTCCCGCTCGTCCGTGTATGGCCGCCCGGGCATGAAGTAGTCCGGGTTCCTCTTCATCCTGACCCGCTCCGACCTGATGAACTCCGTCAAGATGTAGGCGCCGCAGCCGACCGGATGCGACATCAGGTCGCTGTATTTCTCCACGGCCTCCTTGGGAACTATGGGATAGCTGGGATTGCCGAGCTCATCGATAGCCGGACGGTACGGCTGCTTTGTCCGCAAACGGAAAGTGTACTTGTCGACCGCTTCCCAGCCCGCCGCGAAGTCGCGGAGCAACTGCTTGTCATTCTGGACAGCGGCGTCTTCGAGCCTCCTCGTGAAGCTGTACGCGCAGTCATCGGCCGTTACTTCGCGCCCGAATGTCGGCTCGATGTTGTGGAACTTGATGCCCGGCTTGAGATTCCATATGTAAGTTGTGTTGTCAGGCTGCTCGAAGCTGTCCGCCATGTGCAGCATCATCTCTTGAGTACGGAGGTTGATGTGGAACAGGAAGCCGTTGAACTGGCTGGTCACCCAGTAGTTGGTCACACTCACCTGTTCATCGAGGCCGCCGGGGTCGGAAATGAGTCCAAAGATCATCTTTCCGCCGGACTGCGGCGTCTCCTGTGCCGCGGGTGTTTCCTTGCCTTCGTCCTTCTCCTCTTCATCGCCACCACAGCCGGCTAAGACAAGGGCGGTGGCGCCTAGTCCTGTTGCCCCTGCTTGGAGGGCCCTTCTCCTAGAGAGACGTTGAGTAGTGAAGCGCTGCCAGTAGCTTGATGTTTGCATGGTTCGCCCCCTCCTATGAACCAGCTATTGACCGGCAGAATCCGGAGTCGCGGATGGCGCTTATTGGGCCAGTTGGCGTGCTCCTATCGTGAAGTTGTTGCCAAGTATACTCTCGGCAATGTGCGTTGCCAAGGGGTCTTGTCTGGCGTTACGCGTTCGCCTTGTGCGTCACCATAGGCTCCTTGTTCGACCTCAAGAGTTGGGTGACGGGCCACGACGCCGAAGCCTGCACTATGCCATAATTGAAGTGAGCCAATGACCCGGATCGAGCGAGAGAAGAGGACGGTCGGCGCGATGATCGCGCTCCACTGTCGTGCAAACCACGCGACGGACGGCAGCCTGTGCGAGGACTGCAGGCAGCTCTGCGACTACGCGTTCGCTCGTCTCGAACGCTGTCCCTTCGGCGCCGGCAAGACGACCTGCGCCAAGTGTCCCGTCCACTGCTACAAGCCGGACATGAGGGAGCAGATCAGGAAGGTCATGCGCTACTCCGGCCCCCGGATGCTCTACCGCCACCCTCTCCTTGCCCTGATGCACCAGATCGACTCCCTACGACGTAGTTCGCCCTCCAAGGTCGGGTGATCCTGCCTCCTTCGCAAGCGCGTTCTCCGACACCGGGTTCCATTCCGCCCCTTGTTTGAACGAGATAGGCTGAGCATTCCGCCCAGCCTATCGGTTCTTGACTGACGCTGACTCATCGTCCGCGTGGAGATGCTGCTTCGCCGGCGCTAGCCCTGGGGCACTGTGAGCTCCTTAGTATTCGGCACGATTTCCTCGAAGAACGGGCAGATCTTTTGGGCGCCCGGTGTAGTCTCTATGCTTGCCCATTCGCCGGTGAATTCCCACTTCCCGTCCTTGACCTGCACGAAGACGATGAGCTCCTGTGGCCTGTGGTCATCAGGGCCGAGGGTCACCGGCGCGAAACACGCCGCGCAGCACCAGTCCTTGATGCTCTCGGCGCCTTTGGCAACGCTTTCAGGCGTGAGGTCCCGGCCGGCGTTTTGCAGTGCCTTCACAATTAGCTCGGCCACCCCCCATCCGTAGGTGGTCTGAGAGTTGATTGGCACCTCCGGCTTGTACTTTGCCATCCCGTCCCGAAGTGGCTGGTAGCCCTCCTCGGCGCCGGGCGTGTAGAGGTAGGGGCCGTAAGTCATTCCGATTGTCCCCTCGGCTGCCTCCGGGCCGGCCAGGGTGATGAAGAAGTCGCCTCCCGCTACCAGGCCGCATATAAACGGCACGTCCCAATTCAGGAGTTCCCGCGCTGACTTCGCGAAGTTCGCGGCTTGCGCCGGCGCGGACATGAATACGACCAGGTCGGGGTTTGTGGCCTTGAGACGCTGCGCCTGGGCGGTCATGACGGACTCGGTGAAGTCGTAGTACTCGGCGCCCACGATCTCGATATCAATGCCGGTTTTTTCGAGGTTCTCCCGGAATACCTCCTCGGCGCCCCTACCGGCCTCGTCGTTCTGGACCAGAAGGCCGATCTTCTTGCCGGAGTAGTGCTCCTGGAGATACGCCAACTCCCCCATGACCTCCGTGTCGTAGGAGGGAATACTGACGAACCGCAGCTTCCCCGGCGGGTCGCTGAAAGCGGGGATGCCGCCGCCCAGGAAGAGGTCGGGGATTCCCTTTTCTTCGAGGTACTTGAAGACGGAGTAGTGGCCGGGATCGCCCAGCCCGTTGGCGATGGCGAAGACCTTCTTCTGCTCAACTAGCCGCCTTACCGCTTCCACGGCTAGAGATGGGGCGTACTGGTCGTCCTCGATAACGAACGTGATCTTGCGGCCGTTAACGCCTCCCTGATCGTTTATGGAGTCGAAGTAGGCCTCCATCGCATAGGCGCTGTTGGCGTAGACCGCCGCCGGTGAGTTGCTCATCGGGTAGTGTGTTCCCAGGATGATCTCGGTATCGGTTACCCCCTGTACCTGTTCTGTCTCCGGCCCGCCGGTCTCCGCCGGCTTTGTCGCTTCCCCGCCGTTTTCCTCCTCGCCGCCGCCGCAGGCAAGCAGCAGGAAACCGACGATGAGTATGGCTCCGAAAAGTAGCCCGCGCCGCGATAGCATTAGCATCGTCTTCCGTCTCCTTTCATCGGCGTCCAAGTACGAGGAATCTAGCGCAGAGTAGAAAGGGTTGTCAATGGCTTCTTGAGTCGCGGGGTTTGCGGCTGGACGAAGATCGCACGGCGGCGTTCAGCCGCTCCCGTCTGCGAGCAGGCGGCCCGGGCGCAACGCTGCATACACGCCTGCCAGCACCAGGAGCCCGCCGGCAATCTCGAGCCCACTCGGCGTTTCGCCTAGGAAGAGGACGGCGAGAGCCGTTGCCCCGACCGGCTCACCGAGGATCGCGATCGCAACCAGGGCAGCCGGGACGTAGCCCAGCGACCAGTTGATGGCGGAGTGGCCGACAAGCTGGGGCACCAGCGCCAGGAGGCCGAACATCACAAACGTCTTGGCGCTGTAGCCGGTGAACGGCTCTCGCGCAATCAAGACCGCGGCTATCAGCAGCACGGCCGCCGCTGTGTAGGCGCCGCCTGTGTATCCGGCCCAAGACATTTGCCGTCGGGCCGCTCGTCCTGTCATCCAGTAGGCCGCGCCGAAGACCGCTCCCAACAGCGCGTACAGATCGCCCACTATCGTACCCAGCCCCTCGCCTATGTCCTCGGCGGCCATCAGCCCGGCGCCGGCCATGGATATCGCGATGCCTATCCAGACGGCGGCCGGCACCCGCTCGCGCAGCAGGAACGGCGAGGCGAGGCCCACGAACAGGGGGTTTGTCGTTACCAGAACGACTGAGGCGATCACGGATGTCTGCTGGAGCGATGCGATCCAGAAGCCGAAATGGAGCGCGAGAAAGACGCCGGCGAGGAGGGGCCAAAGAGACAAGCGCTCTCGGCTTCCCTCTCGGCGGCTCGTCGCCAGGGCCAGCGTTCCTGCCGGTATCGCTGCCAGGCCCATGCGGTAGGCGGCGATGACCAGCACCGGCGCGTCCGCCTCGCGGATGAGTATGGCCGCGCAGGAGACGGCCGCCACACCGATAGCCAGCACCGGATACGCGTACGACTTCCGCTGTTGCACGCGGCCATCCTATCACATCGAGCACGTGCAAGCGTTTCTCAGATAGTCTGTTGGCACACCAGGGTTGGAAGGGTGATCATGGCGTGGCCAGAGAACCGACACCCCATCGCCTTCATCCTCAACGAATTGGATGCGCTAAAGCGGGACATGGCCCTGCCGGGGTATGTCTATAGCAAGCTAAAGCGCCGCTATCTAACCGAACTATCTCCTCCCAGGAAAGCGACCGCACCCCCGCCGTTGCTGGCCTCTGTTGCGGCAGATCTATCCCCCCGGCCAGCCCTCGCTCCCAAGCCGACCGCTCCTCCGCGGTCGGTGGTGATCCCCAGCACTGGGCCGGGTTGGATGGCGGAGCAACAGGCGAATCTGCTCCTGTACTTGGGTGCCTTCCTCATCGTCATCGCGGCGCTAATCTTCGTTGGTTATTCGGAAGAGGCGATCGGGGCTGGCGTGAAGATGGGCGTGCTCGTAGCCTACACTGTCATCTTCCTGGCAACCGGCGTCATCTGCATGAGATTGCCGCGTGTTCAGCAGGCCGGCCTGATCTTCTTCGCCGTTGGCGCGCTGATGGTGCCGCTGAACTTCGTCGGCGCCTACGTATTCTTCTTCGCCGAGGAAGACATGGACCCGACCGGCCTTTGGCTTGCAGGCTCACTTACTAGCGCTCTCTTCTATGGAGCTATATCCATGCTGGGTATCGGAGGGTGGTATCCCGTCCCTACCGCAGCAGCGGTGGTGAGCGCCT
The DNA here is from genome assembly GCA_963763495.1 of uncultured Chloroflexia bacterium. Classification (GTDB taxonomy): domain Bacteria; phylum Chloroflexota; class Dehalococcoidia; order DSTF01; family JALHUB01; genus DAOUEO01. The sequence goes on along the minus strand of CAVXOY010000017.1, from coordinate 40,283 downwards.
TTGCCGCGCTGCTTGTACTGGTTGATGCGCCGCCCGAAGCGTATCCGGCGTGTTCTGTTGGTCTGGCCACTCTGCTGGCGGCGCCGGTGCTGCTGAAGCTGGGGCAGGCTAGCAGCGTCTTTGGGACTGCTGGAGAGGTGGCGGCTCATGTCGTGGTTCCGGCGGCGATGCTCCTTACGCTGTTCTTGGCTGAGGTCGATGTGAGACTGTGGTTGAACCTATCGCTGACTGCGGCGACCTTCTACGGTGCGGCGGCGTTCGTGCATGTCGGGCGCTTCTATGCGGCCCCGACAGTCATCGCTCTAGCGAGCGCGCTGGGGGCGGTGCTGGCTTTGGCCGACGCCCCGTTTGAGGTCTACCCGGAGTACTTCTGTTGACCACATCTGGGTTGCAAGGGCGCTTATGGCGTGGCCGAAGAACTGATACCCCCGACACGGGCGGTCTCAGATAGTCTGTCTTCCTGCTCGCGTTGGATGGTCGATCATGGCGTGGCCGGAGAACCGAGACCGCCCAGCGCAGGTGGCAAATCCATCGAGTTGGCGAGTCAGTAGGGAAGATGCTCCCGTCGCGCCGGGCCGCCGACACAGCGAGGAGGATCCATGGAAGAATACGTGAGGGCGAACCGCGCCCGCTGGGACGAGCTGGTGGGTATCCACGTCCCGTCGGCGTTCTATGACGTAGATGGCTTCAAGGCGGGACGCATCTCCCTGTCGCCCATTGAACGCGAGGAACTCGGAGATGTGGCTGGCCGCTCGCTCCTCCATTTGCAGTGCCACTTTGGCCTGGATACGCTGTCGTGGGCGCGGCTAGGTGCCAGGGTTACCGGCGTCGACTTCTCGCCAGCGGCGATTGAGGCGGCCCGAGGGCTGGCTGCGGAACTGGGAATCGACGCGCGATTCTTGTGCTCTAACGTCTACGACCTTCCCCAGGTCCTCGAAGAGCGCTTCGATGTTGTCTTCACGTCCTGGGGTGTCATTTGCTGGCTTCCCGATCTAGACCGGTGGGCAAGAGTGGCCAGCCACTTCATGGCGCCCGGTGGGACGTTCTACATCGCTGAGTTTCATCCCTTCGCCTGCGTGTTCGATGACGAAAGCGAGAGCCCGCAATTCCGGTATCAGTACTTCAACTCCGGCGAACCGGAAGTATTCGAGGAGGGCCGGGGGTCGTATGCCGATCCAACGGCCGAACTTGAGAACAAGGTCACCTACTCCTGGTCTCATTCTATGGGCGAGGTGGTGAACGCTCTCATTTCCGCCGGCTTGTCGATTGACTTCTTGCACGAGTTCGCCTTCAGTCCCGAGTGGTACCGGCCGTTTCTGGAGGTCTGGAGATGACGGCCTGTACCGTATGAAAGAACACCACGGCTGTCTCCCGCTGGCCTTCTCGATCAAGGCTACGAAACGCTAGGCGAGGTCGCTCTGATGGATGATCTCGTTGCGGAAGGCGCGCCGTCAGGAGTCGCACCCCCTAGGCGATGATGCCGTCCCAGTACCGGCGCTCCGCCTCTCGCGGCATCTCCTCCACGCAGAACCCCCTGCCCAAGATCATCGTGCGCCGGTGTTCGGCGTCGAATGTGGGCCAGGGCAAGGCGTCGGTGGCGGGATCGCCGCTGCGCGCGAAGGCCACCCAGGCGTCCACCATCGCCTTCGCCAGCGCGTCCGCCTCGGGCCCCTCACCTGTGAGCTGAGGAGCCAGACGGTAGGTGCCAAAAACGAAGGGTATCTCAAGCGCGTGGCAGGCCCCCAGGAAGCCGTTTGCGACCGGCGAGCGCCAGTCGAAGCGGTACATGAACACCTTGGTCTGGTGCGCTGTCTGGGCTTCAGCGAGACGGTCTGCGGGAATCCGGAACATCTTATCCGTCTGGGCGGCGCAGAAGATCTCGAAAGCGTCGGCCGCCTCGCCGCGGGCGGCGCGAATATCGCGGTAGGCCTGGAGCAAGGCAAGCCCCTGCTTGCTGTCCTCGTGCTTCGCGACCAGCCAGCCTAGCCGCTGCGCTGCCTCCTCTTCCGATATGTTGGCGAGACGCGGCCACATACCGACGAACAGCTTCCACTCATCGGCGTTGGTGCCGATCAGTACCGGGACGTCCTTCGACAATCCGTCTCGAATGGCGTCGATAGGCAGCTTCGCGAGTACCCTGCCGTCGATGACAGGCTGGAAGCGCAGGCCGAGGTCTTCCCCGCCCCGCATGCTCTGGGCGCTCGCTTCCTCCAACCTCCTCTGTCCTTCAATTATCTCGGTGACCGGCATGGCGCGGAGTTGGCCGGCATTCAGCTCTCTCGACGCCCAGCGCCTTGGCGAACGCGGCCGCGTTGATGCTCGCCTCGTCGACTGTGAGGGCGTTGTGCGCGGCGCCGCTCTGCAGGATCGCCTTCTGGAACAGCCCCGCCGCCATAGGCGAGCCCATGAGCGTCCCCACGCTCATCCCTCCTGCCGACTCGCCGAAGATGGTCACGTTGTCAGGATCGCCGCCGAACGCCGCGATCTCATCGCGTACCCATTCCAGCGCCGCTATCTGGTCGAGTATTCCGAAGTTGGCGCACGTGCTGTCCGATTCGTCGGCGAGGTCCGGCGCGTAGAGGAATCCCAGCGCCCCCAGGCGGTAGTTGATCGTCACGACAACGACGTCGCGCGAGGCGAGCGCGGCCCCGCTGTACACCGGCTCGGATCCTCCGCCGGAGGTGAAACCACCGCCGTGGATCCAGACCATGACCGGCCGCCGCGCCCCGTCCAAACCGGGCGTCCAGACGTTGAGGTACAGGCAGTCCTCGTCGAGTTGGCGCGGCTCTCGCGGCCGCCCGAACAGGTTATCCAGTGCCTCCAGAGGGATCTGCATCGCCATGGGGCCTGCATGCGTCGCCTCGCGCACCCCGTCCCAGGCCTGGGAGGGCAGCGGCGCCCGGAAGCGAAGATCACCGACGGGTGGCTGGGCAAAAGGAATGCCGCGGAAGACCAAGAGGCCGTCCTTCTCAGTGCCCTGAAGCTTGCCTTTGCTGGTTTCGACGATTGGTTGTTCATGGTCACGCCACTCCTTCTCAGTCTTCGCGCTGAGTTAGTACGCACCTATACTAGTCGGGAATTCCTCTGGGTGAAGGGGCATCGTCAAGCCGTGCCCTGGGGTGGCTCGAAGCCCTATTCTCCGGCCGGTTCGTCGGCCAGTTGGGGTGGGCTTTCCTCTGGGCCTCCCACGTGTGCGTAGTCCCGCAGAGGCAGATCACGCAGCAGCCAAGATATCAGGAAGGCGACGATTATGATCGGCACCGCAGAGATGAACACTGTGTGCAGGGAGTTGGAGAAGGCATCGACGACGCCGCTGTGGATATCCGGCGGTAGCGCCTTTAGTCGCTCCGGGCTCGCGGTCAACGTGCGCCGGCTGAACTGGCCCAGCGCCTCCGCCGGGATCCTCTGCGTGAGTTCGTAGGTCAGCCGGTTGTTGAGGATCGAGCCGAAGATCGCGATGCCGAAGGCCGATCCGAGGGAGCGGAACAGGTTGACCCCCGCCGTCGCTGCGCCCAAGTCCCGGTGGGGCGCCGCGTTCTGCACGGCGAGGACAATCACCTGCATCGACAACCCCAGTCCGATGCCCAGGGGGAGCATATAGGCTACGCCTTCCCATGTTGACGTGCCGGCGCCCATTCGCGATAGCAGATAAATGCCTGGGATCATGATCGCCGTTCCAACGATAGGGAACACGCGGTAGCGTCCGATCTTGCTGATGAGGCGTCCCGAGGCAATCGAGGTGAAGATGAACCCGCCCATCAACGGTAGCAGCCGCAGCCCCGACATCGTGGCGCTCGTGCCCCGCACCACCTGGAAGTAGATCGGGAGATAGGCCACCGCCCCGAACATCGCCAGCCCGACGACGAACTGGATCGAGCTCCCGACCGAGAATATCTTGTCCCGGAACAGCCGCAGCGGCAGCAGAGGCTCGGCCGCCCGGCTCTCCTGGAAGAGGAAGATGCTGAGAAGGATGGCGCCGGCTATTCCCAAGCCGATGATCGTCGGCGACCCCCAGGCGTATTCGACGCCGCCCCAGGAGGTGAGCAGGAGCAGAGAGCTGATGCCCGAGACCATCAACGCCGCCCCCAGGTAGTCGATGCGGTGGCTTAGCTTGTGGAAGGGGAGTTGCAGGACTACCGAGGTGACGATCAGGGCTATTATCCCGATAGGGACGTTGATGTAGAACACCCAGCGCCAGGTCAGATGGTCGGTGAAGAACCCGCCGATGAGAGGTCCGGCGACAGCCGACAAGCCGAACACCGAGCCCAGGTAGCCCTGGTAGCGTCCCCTCTCCCGCGGCGCCACGATGTCGCCGATGATGGCCTGTGCCATGACCATGATGCCGCCGGCGCCCAGTCCTTGAACGCCCCGGAAAAGGATGAGTTGGATCATGTTCTGGGCGAAGCCGGATAGAACGGAGCCGGCGAGGAAGATAGCGATTGCCGCCTGGAACAGCAACTTTCGGCCGTAGAGGTCGCTCAGCTTCCCGTACAGCAGCATCGAAGAGGTAGAGGTCAGCAGGTAGGCCGTGATCACCCAGGAGAGGTGCTGCAGCCCACCCAGTTCGCCCACGATCGTGGGCATGGCCGTTGACACGACCGTTTGGTCGAGGGACGCCAGCAACATTCCCGCCATCAGGCCGAGGAACACGATCTGGATCTGCCGGTGCGTAAGCCGGAGAGTCCCGTTGGTGGTGGCTAGGGAATTCGAATTGCTGCTCATTCTCGCCCCAAGTCAGGTTCAGGAGCCTCCACCGAATCGACGGCGGCTCGAAATGCTTCCAGGGAGTCGACCAGGCGGCGGACCGCGGTCTCTCCCATTCTCTCGAAGACACGCGCCAGGTATGCCGACACGGTCGCCTCGACCTCCTCCACGAGTTGCCGGCCTTCGGCTGTGAGGTCGATGTGGACGATTCGATGGTCGTCCCGGTCGTGTGTGCGCTCTATTAATCCCCGGCAGACCAAGCGGTCGGTGAGGCCGGTCACGCTCGCCGGTTTGATGCCTAGTCTCTCGGCGATCTGACCGGCGGAGATGCCGCCTTCTCGGAACAGCAGGTGCACGAGCCGGAGTTGGGGCACCGTGAGCCCCTGGTCATCCCACAACGCTACCCGCAGGGGATCACTAACCAGCATGGCCCGGGCGTATGCCCTAATTGCGGACCTGATCAGAGATGGGTTCACGGTCTGCGCCTTGCTCTAGTAGACCTGTCGGGCGCCGGTAGGGAAGACTATCGCATTATATTTTAGGTGAGCCAAAATGTTAGGTCAACCCAAAAGAATTTCGCTTTCGGGGCTGATAGGTCTCTATACTCTTACTCAAGGGAATGCAATCCTCACCCCCCAGACGCTGGATGAGGATTGCCACATTTACTTCCTTGATAGCGAAGCCGCGCAGGCTGGACCGAGTATTCGCCCAGCAGGAGTGTTCCTATGGCCAACACGATCAGAGAAGCGTACCTGTGGTTGAGGTCGGACGATCTCAGGACCGAGCTACGTCAGCTCGAAGACGAAGGGCGCGACACGTCCTCCCTCAACAGCTCTTTCGGGGAACTCATCGCGCTCGGTGACGAAGAGATCTCCTCAGTCGAAAACCAGACGCGGGCCGGCGAGCTTCTCGATACAGCACAGCAGCTTAGGATGCGCCGGGGCTACGGCTTCAGAGAGCCGTCTGATCTGGCAGCGATAAGGAAGCTTGGATCTGGAACACGGCGAGGAGCGGAAACCCGGCTATCCGACAAAGCGCTCCAGGACAAGCTGCTCGGTGCGTGGCTCGGAAGATGCGCCGGATGCCTCCTAGGGAAACCCATCGAAATCTCGCGCACAAAGGAGCTGTGGGGCTTTCTTAAGATGACCTCCCAATGGCCGCTGAACGACTACATCAAATTCGACGTCACTGGAGAGGCGGCAGAAAACTACCCACGTCTTGCGGCGATGAAGATTTTCGATACCCTTAACCACATGCCCGCCGACGACGATATGGACTACACCCTCGCCTGCCTCCTCATCCTGAAATCGAAAGGCGCTGCGTTTACCCCCGCCGACGTAGCGCGTTTCTGGATGTCTAACATCCCCCTCCTCCGCACATACACGGCGGAGCGCGTTGCCTACCGGAACCTCGCTATGGGTATCCAGCCTCCGGCGAGCGCCTCCTATCGAAACCCTTACCGGGAATGGATAGGCGCCCGTATCCGCGCCGACGCGTTCGGCTACGTGAGCGTCGGCAATCCCGAGCGCGCGGCGGAGTTCGCGTGGCGTGACGCATCGATCAGCCATACCAGGAACGGGATCTACGGGGAGATGCTGGTGGCAGCCATGATTGCCATGGCTCCCTTCTGCGACAACGTCGAATCCATCCTTGAAGCGGGCCTCGGCGAGATCCCCAAGACCAGCCGCCTCTACGGCGACATAAGGCAGGTGATGGGGTGGCGCACTGACGGCATCAGCTATGATGAGGCGGTGGCGAAGATACACGGGCGTTGGGATGAGCATTCGTGGCACCACTGGACTCACACCAACTCGAACACAATGATCTGCGCCGCGGCTCTGCTTTGGGGGGAGGGCGACTTCGGGAAATCGATCTGCCGCGCTGTTCAGCCGGGATTCGACACCGACTGCAACGGCGCCACCATAGGGTCAATAATGGGCATGATGCTCGGAGCCAAGAGAATCCCTTCGAGCTGGACGCAGCGCCTCAACAACACTCTCAATACAAGCCTTACCGGCTATGAGACCGTAGAGATCGAGCGGATTGCGCGAGAGACTCTGGATTTGCACAAGACGTTGCGATAGGGATCGGCCGGGCCATCAAATGCCGAAGCTTCTTTTCCCGCAGCAATAACGCTGAGGGTGTGAGCCTCTCGCCCATCACCGACGGCGCAGACCGAATCTCCCCTCCATGCCCCAGCCGGCTGCTTGACGCTCCGGAAGTCGGACCGACATATTGACATCCTGCCGGTAATTCGGCGAAGCTTTGAAGCGCAACGGCGGGTGCTTCAGTGTCTCTTGACCTGTCATCAGTTCCAGCTTGGTCGTCGAGAGGAGTATGTACGATGGAGAGTGAAGACAACTACTCAGGCAAGCATGCCGTTTCCCGAATCAGTCGCCGCGAGCTGCTGGCCGGCGCTGTCGGCGTTGGCGTCGGCGCGGTCGGCATGACGCTCGTGGGCTGCAGTGACGATGGTGGGAAGGGGGCCACGGCCACAAGCACCGCCCCCACGGCGAGCACGACGGCCTCCGCCTACAAGCCACAGACGACGGCCACCTCCCGACCGAGCCAGCCAATCGACAAGTCGCAACCGCCGAAGAACGCCATCGTCATCCTTCTCGACAGCCTCAACCGCCACATGGTCGGCGCTTACGGCGGCACCGAGTTCGCCACTCCCAACCTCGACCGCTTCGCCCAGCGCGCCGTCCGCTTCGATTCGAACTTCGCCGGCTCTCTCCCCTGCATCCCTGCCCGGCATGACCTCCTTTGCGGCGCCCTCGACTTCCTCTGGAAGCCTTGGGGATCGATAGAGATATGGGAGAACTCCCTCACCAGCCATCTGAGCGAGGCCGGCATCGTCTCTCAACTCATATCCGACCACCCGCACCTGTTCGAGACCGGTGGCGAGAACTACCACACCCACTTCACCGCCTGGCAGTACGAACGGGGCCACGAGACTGACCCCTGGAAGACGCGCCCCGACCCTAGCTGGATTGGCGCCCCAGATTTTGGCCGCGGCATTATGCCCTACGACAGATCGCGCGGCTACTTCCGCGACGAGGCCGACTTCCCCGGCCCGCGCACTATGCAGGCGACCGCTGACTGGCTCGACCAGAACGCCGGCTACCACGACCGCTTCCTCCTCGTCGTCGACGAGTTCGACCCCCATGAGCCCTTCGACACGCCGGAGCCGTACGCATCGATGTACGACGATTCCTGGGAAGGTCAGCATCTGATATGGCCGCCCTATGTCAACGGCGGAATCGAGAAGGGCTTCATCACCGAGAGACAGGGACGCCAGATCCGCGCCTCCTACGGCGGCAAGCTCACAATGATCGACGCCTGGTTCGGCAAAGTCATAGACGCCATCGACCGCAACGGACTCTGGGACGACACGGCGGTCATCGTCTGCACCGATCACGGTCACTATCTCGGCGAAAAGGATATCTGGGGGAAGCCGGGAGTGCCGGCATTCGAGCCGATGAGCCATACACCCCTGATGATCGCCTGGCCCGGTGTCACGTCCGGCACAACTTCCGCGCTAACGACGACCGTCGACATCTTCACCACCCTGGCGGAGATCTTCGGCGTGCAGCCCAAGCACCGCACCCACGGGCGTTCGCTGGCCCCCATTCTTCGCGGCGAGGCAAACTCAATCCGTGACTACGTGCTATGTGGCGTATGGGGCCGCCAGGTAAACCTGATCCATAGCGGCTGGAAGTATTCTCGGTCACCCGCAGGAGCAAACGCCCCCATCTCTATGTGGTCGAACCGCTGGTCGACGATGCCGGTGCCGCGCTACCCAGGGCTGCGCATCCCGCCTCCGGATGACCGCGCCTTCCTCGACCGGATGCCCGGCTCCACCGTGCCGGTCATCCGCCAACCCTATGCCGCCGGCGATGCGCTGCCGTATTGGGCGATCGGGGACTTCACCGGCAACCACCTCTACGACCTCAAGGAAGACCCGCATGAGGAGAGGAACCTGGTGGGCGCCGACATCGAACGAGAGCACGCCGACAGGCTGCGACAAGCGCTCAAGGAGATCGAGGCGCCGGACGAGCAACTCATTCGCCTTGGGTTGGTGTAGGCAGCCCCGGTCGACGGAGGCGGATGCGGCGACAAGGGAAAGGTAGAGAGAATGCCACGCGCTGATCTTCCGACAGAGACGGCGTCTCCAAGGCAACCCAAAAAGGAGAACCCCGGAGATCAAACGGGCGCGGACAGGCAGAACCCTGCCAACGCCATCGTCATACTCCTCGACAGCCTTAACCGCCACATGGTAGGCGCGTACGGCGGCAGAGAGTTCGCCACCCCTAACCTCGACCGCTTCGCGCAGCGCGCCGTCCGCTTCGATTCGCACTTCGCCGGCTCTCTCCCCTGCATCCCCGCACGGCACGACCTCCTTTGCGGCGCTCTCGACTTCCTCTGGAAACCTTGGGGATCGATAGAGATATGGGAGAACTCCCTTCCCTGGCATTTGAAACAGACCGGCATCGTCTCTCAGCTTATCTCCGACCACGAGTGCCTGCTCTACAGCGGTGGCGAGAACTACCATACCGACTTCACCGCCTGGCGATACGAGCGAGGTGGCCAAGCCGATCCCTGGAAGACACTGCCAGGCCCAGGCTGGACCGACGCCCCGTCGTTCGGCCGCGGGCGCATGCCCTACAATAACTCGCGCGGCTACTTCCGCGGCGAGGCCGACTTCCCCGGCCCGCGCACAATGCAAGCGACCGCCGACTGGCTCGACGAGAACGCCGGCTACCATGACCGCTTCCTGCTCGTCGTCGACGAGTTCGACCCCCATGAGCCCTTCGACACGCCGGAACCCTACGCGTCGATGTACGACAACTCCTGGGAAGGCCAGCACCTGATCTGGCCGCCCTATGTCAACGGTGGAGTCCAGAAGGGTGTCATCACAGAGAGACAGGGACGCCAGATCCGCGCCTCCTACGGCGGCAAGCTCACGATGATCGACGCCTGGTTCGGCAAGGTGCTGGACGCCATCGACCGCAACGGCCTCTGGGACGACACGGCGGTCATCGTCTGCACTGATCACGGTCACTACTTGGGCGAGAGAGATATCTGGGGGAAGCCGGGAGTGCCCGCATTCGAGCCCATGAGCCATACACCCCTGATGATCGCCTGGCCCGGTGTCACGTCCGGCGCCACTTCTGCCCTGACGACGACCGTCGACATCTTCGCCACCCTGGCGGAGGTCTTCGGCGTGCAGCCAGCGCATCGCACCCACGGCCGTTCCCTCATTCCGCTGATCAAAGGTGAGTCCCAGTCGATACGGGACTACGTGTTGTGCGGCCTATGGGGACGAGAGGTGCAATTCATCGACGGCGCCTGGAAGTACGTCCGGGCCCCGGCAGGAGCGAATGCCCCCCTTTCCTTGTGGTCGAACCGCTGGTCGACGATGCCGGTGCCGCGCTTTCCTGGGCTGCGTCTGCCTCTCCCCAATGAGCGCGCCTTCCTCGACCGCATGCCCGGCTCCACCGTGCCGGTCATCCGCCAGCCCTACGCCGCCGGCGACATGCTGCCGTATTGGGCGCTCGGTGACTTCAACGGCAACCACCTCTACAACCTCAAAGATGACCCGCATGAGGAGAGGAACCTGGCGGGCGCCGACATCGAGCGAGAGTTCGCCGACAGGCTGCGACAAGCGCTCAAGGAGATTCGAGGCGCCGGACGACCAATTCGTCCGTCTGGGTCTGACCTAGACGCTTGTGCCGGCACTCACGTGACCATCGCCCAATCACCGTTGCAGCCTGAGGGACTTCATCCACGTTCTTCCCGAGCGCAAAGCTGGTCAGAGGGTAACGTCCTCGAACAGCAGAGGCGCGGGTGAGCCACAAAGCGCAGGTAGGTTAGAATACAAGATAGAGATGTCTTGACCTGAGCCACCAGGAGAGCGGCAAAGATGAGTAGAATCCAGCGACAGGAGGGTAAGCACTGGCCCAAGGTGCTGGCGAGTCGAGTCTCCCGACGGCAACTCATGCAGATGAGCGCCCTGGGTGCCGCCGGCGCAGCAGCGGCCGCCTACGTCGGCTGTGACGACGAAGGGGCGGGCGAGAAGGCTGTGTTGACCGGACCACCCGCAACAGCGACGGCGTCCTCGGCGACTCCTTGGTCACCGACCGTGACTCCCACTCCCGTTCCATCTAAAGGGGTCCGCCGGAAGAGATCGCCCGAACTTCATATTCCTGATGGCGGATGAATTGCGGGCAGACGCCGTGCATTGCATCGACGGTCAGCCGATCCAAACGCCGAACATGGACCGGCTGGCGGAGCAAGGGGTAGTCTTCAGCAACTGCTTTACCGTTCACTCGGTCTGCAGCCCCTCACGCTGCAGCTTCATGACGGGCTGGTATCCTCACACGCTCGGGCATCGCACCCTCTACCACTTGCTGCGCCCCCATGAGCCGAACTTGCTGAAATACTTGAAGTCCAACGGCTATTTCGTCCAGTGGAACGGCAAGAACGACCTGCTGGCGGAGGCCTCCTTCGTCGACAGCGTCTCCCAGCGGGCGACGAACGCAGCGCCTTCACCGCTCTGGCCGGCAAACCCCTGGCCGGAGGACCATCGCTTCTTCAAGAGCTTTCACTTCGGCCCTCGGGGCCAGGCCGGTCAGTTGCCCTACCAGGACTTGGACTGGGTATGGATTCAGGAAGCCATTAAGTTCCTGCAGTCGCCCCCCGACGAGCCTTTCATGCTGTACCTGCCTCTCGTCTTCCCCCACCCGCCGTACACCGTCGAAGAGCCGTACTTCTCTATGTACGATCGCGACTCTGTCAGAACGCCCCTGCCGGCGCAGTTGGACGACAAGCCCCACTTCATGCGCGAGCTGCATCGCCGAATGGGCATGGACCGGCTCGACGAGGCAGACCTGCGGGAGATCGTCGCCACCTACTGGGGGATGGTTACCCGCTTTGACGACCTGGTCGGGCAACTGATGGCCGCCCTCGACGCTTCGTCCGTACGCGACAACACGGTGGTGATACTGACAAGCGACCACGGCGACTACGTGGGCGACTACGGGCTGACCGAAAAGTGGTGGACGGGCTTCCAGGACTGCATTGTGCGCGTCCCGCTGATCGCTCTCCTGCCCGGCGAGAGAGGCGGCCGCCGCATAGAAGCGCTTACCGAGACCATCGATGTCTTCCCGACTATCATGGAGCTCGCAGGCATCGCACCGCAGCACACTCAGTTCGGACGGAGCCTCCTGCCGCTGATATTGGGCGAAGCGCAGGAGCACCGTTCGGTGGTGTTCGCCGAGGGCGGCCACGTGCCCGGAGAGCAGCAATCTTTTGAAACCCCCTGGCCAAAGGGCACCATATACTACGACAAGACGAATCTTCAGCGCGAAGACCCGACCACCCTCGCCAAGAGCACGATGATCCGCACCAAGCGCTGGAAGTACGTGGCGCGGCTGGAGGGCCGGGAGGAGGAACTGTACGACTTGGAGGCCGACCCCGGAGAACTAGTGAACCTGGTCGGCGACAACAAATACGCGGACATCGTCGCGGACCTGCGGGACCAGCAGTTGCAGTGGTTCCTGGCCACCGGCGACGCGGTCCCATTCGACAAGGATGGGCGCTAGACCCAGCTAGCCTCTTCCCTGTGGGAGGTCCGATGCCAACTGAAACGCTCCGACCGAGATCTTAGCGATGCCACCCCTGTCTGTCCTCTTCAAAACGGTCTCTACCGACTGCAACCTGGACTGTAGCTACTGCTACTACCGCGAGTCCCTGGAAGGGACACGCGTGCGCCGCCGGATGGAAGAGCCGGTGCTGGCCGCTTTCATGCGGCAGTATATGGAGTACGTCGCCGACGCCCATGTCGCCAGCTTTGCCTGGCAGGGTGGAGAGCCGACGCTGGCCGGCCTCGACTTCTTCGAGCGGGTGGTAGCGCTGGAGGCGGAGAGTGCGTCGGGCGGTATGACCATCGCCAACGCGCTCCAGACCAACGCCGTGCTGCTGGACGACCGCTGGGGCGAGTTTCTGCGTCAGTACAGTTTCCTGGTCGGCGTGAGTCTCGATGGGCCGGAGGAGGTGCACGACAGCATCCGCCGCGACCGAGGCGGCCACGGGTCCTTCCGCCGGGTAATGGCAGGGATCGAGGCCTTGCGGAGGCACCAAGTCGAGTTCAATATCCTGTGCGTCGTCGGCCAGCACAACGTCGGGCGCGCCCGTGACCTGATGCGCTTCTTCCGCACCGAGGGCTTCAGCTATCTTCAGTTCATCCCCGCGATGGCCTTCCAGTCCGTCGAACCGGATGTGCCGGCCGAATACCTGATCACCCCTACTGAGTACGGCGACTTCCTCGTCGAGCTCTTCGATGAGTGGTACCAGCAGGGCTTCCCGACGGTCTCCGTGCGCACGTTCGACTCGATCATCCAGTCATATCTTGGAATACCGAACGACCTCTGCATCTACAGCGAGCGCTGCGACAGCGGGATAGTCGTCGAGTACAACGGTGACATCTACCCCTGCGATTTCTACGTTCACCCCGGCTGGCGCCTAGGGAACGTCATGGAGGAATCGCTGGGAGTAATCCTGGCGAAGCCGGAGATGGCTGCCTTCGTTGCCCGGAAGCTGTCACTGCCGCCGCAGTGCGAGGCGTGCGAATGGCGATGGGTGTGCAGGGGCGGCTGCCCCCGGAATCGCCTGGACGGAACTGACGGCGGACCGCCGGAGTACTTCTGCGAGAGCCACCGGCGTTTCTTCTCCTACGCCGATGAGCGCCTGCGCTCGCTCAAAGAGCGGCTGGACCGCCGTCTCAAGACGGTAGGTATTGCCGGGAGAGCATCCGTAGCCGGAAATGCGGCCGCGGGACGCAACGACCGCTGCCCCTGCGGGAGCGGCCGCAAGTATAAGGCCTGCTGCGGCGACCCCCGCGCCGACCAGAGCTATCTCCTCAGAGTCTGAGGCCCTGCCGCGAATCCAGGGCGAAGTCAGAGATTACGCTTTCTCCTTCGTGGTCTACTGTCTAAATATCGCCGTTCCCCTCTTAACCGCCGGCTCGCCCTGCGAATTGAGCACCTCGAAGAAGGCGAAGCGCTCTCCTCTTTCGCCGGCAGGGGACGATACCCCCGAACAGACGACGCGAATATCGCTGCCCGGAATGACCATCGCCCGGAACTGACCGGCCAGCCGCGCCAGGCGGGTTGGGTCACCGGATGCTACGCGGTTCACCAGCTCCCGCGCCGCGATGGCCATCGTCGCGCTGCCCTGGAGGATGATGTCGGGAAGACCGGCGGCGAGGGCGACTCGTCGCTCCGTGTGTATCGGATTCCAGATATCGGCGCACTCCGTGTAGACGTGCGCTGCCTCGCGCGCGATCGGGATTGTGACTGACCAGCCATCCGTCTCTTGGCCGCTCGCGATGGGCAGCGGCGGTGTCTCTGCCAGTGACACGTCGGGGCCGTCGCAACGCGCCCCCCGCGCTATTGCGCCGTCATCGACCGTCGCTACCAGCGCGCCGCTTGGATCGCGCATCTCGAAGCGGGTGAGGACGTAGACACCGGGTGGGCGCTGTATCACGGCGACGAGCCGGCCCTGCACCGTGATCGAATCGCCGGCGCGAATCGGCCGCTCGAAGCGGAGGTCGGTGGCGGCGTGGACGTAGCGAATAGGCGGCGTGGTTCCCATCGACGCCTCCGGCATCCCTCTCGCGTTCCACTGCAGCGAGTAGACAAGGCAGGGCGGCGCCAGAATGCCATCCGGCGAGTCGTCGTAGAAATAGCGAGGGTTCCAGTCGCCGACGCCGGCGGCGTACGCCTGCGCCATCCGCACCGACACCTCATACGTCCGCGCAACGGTCAGAGACCCCGCCGCTGCCGTTGAGACAGTCCACTCGCCATCAGCCATCGCTATCCTCCCGATCTGCTCGTTCCGTGCTCTCTCAGATGCCCTGGCGGGCGCCAGTATTATAGCCGTACCTGCATGCCTCAAGCACGTATCTGTCCGTGCTCATGCAGTTGGCGGCGAAAGGAGCCTGAAGTCACGTCTAGCCTCTCCAGTTTCGACTTCCTATTCCCCATGTCGCCGCGTTGGGTGGTACAATCGATCTACGACGCGGCAGCAGACGGCTATGGCTAGGAGGTCAATCATGGGAGTACGAGAGACCGTCCTTGAGCGCACGACCACCCCTTATCTATCGCTGATGCTGAAGCTGATGGCTCGGTCTTTCAACCGAGCACCGGACCTTCAGCGCGAGCTCCTCCGGCGGCACAACGGGAGACTGGAGCCGTTCGACTCCACCTACCAGTTCCGCACTGCCGATGGCGCCACCAACCTCTATCTCGTCATCGAAGGTGGGCGGATGCGGGCCGGTGCGGGCACGGTACAGAACCCCCATCTGACCGCCACCTTCCGCGATACCGCCGCGCTGCGGTTGTTCCTGTCGCCTTTTGCCCGTTCCGATCCCCTGAACCTGTTGCTGGATAACAAGCTGTCGTTCGAAGGCAACATGAGCTATCTGGCCCGGCTCGGCCACCTCACCGCCGTCGTGCGCAACCGCCGCTGGCGCCAATCGCTGAACGGAGTGGAGAAGGCGGAGGCCGTCGAGGAGCGTGGCCACTCGATGCTTGGGACATCCCGAATGGAGAAACATCGGGAGACCCTGCAGTGCGCCGGCGCGCCGGATGCCGCCGTCCTGGACGACCCCTACCTCAGCCGCTACAGCCTCGACGACTTCCCGCGGCTCAAAGCTATGCGGGCCGAGTTCTTCGGCGCTCGTGGCATCGTTTGCACGGAGCGGCCGCGCCTGATCACGGAGTACTACCGGGAGCACGGCTTCGAGACCGACGCCGAAGGCCGCGAGATCGACCGCGAATTGAGGCAGGCGGGCGCCCTCCACTACCTCCTGACCAACAAGGAGCCGCTCATCCGCGACCGCGCCCTGCTGGCGGGAACCACGACGACCAAGTTCCCCGGCGTCGTCATCTATCCCGAAATGTCGGGCATCAGCATCTGGGCGGAGCTCACCACAGTGAATGATCGGGAACTGACCCCATACCACGTCTCCGCCGAGGATGTCGACCTGCTGAACCAGGACGTCTTCCCCTATTGGATCGACCGCAACATCCGTGAGTGGACGCGACGGGAATGGAACAGCCCCCGCTGCCAGCAACTGGACGAGCGCTGGGTCCTCTACTTCATGTGGAAGACCGCCGCCGTCTCCCATACCATTCCCGACTACCCGGCGGTGCTCGAACGAGGTCTGCTGTCGTTTCGCGAGGATGCCGCCCGTCTCGAGGCGGCTGCCGCCGATGAGCGAGCCCGCAACTTCTATCGGGCCGTGCAGACTGTGATCGATGGGACGCTGCGCTACGCCGAGCGGCTGGCCGAGAAGGCGGAGGCCATGGCAGCCCAGATCGACGCCGCCGATCCGGCGCAGGCCGAGCGGCGCGGCGAGCTTCTGGAGATGGCCCGTATCTGCCGCAAGGTGCCGGCCGGCCCCGCCGAGTCGCTGCATGAGGCGTTGAACGTGATCCTGCTCGTCCAGATCGCGCTGCACATGGAGAACATGAATGCCGGTCTCTCCCTGGGCCGCCTCGACACCTGGCTCCAGCCCTACTTCCTCCGCGATGTCGCAGCCGCGCAGACCGATGAGGAGAAGGAGGCCGTCATCCGGCGCGCCGTCGAGCTGACGGCGTCGTTCTTCCTCCAGTGCAGCGACCATCTTCCGCTCGTGCCGGGCGCCGGCCTGCGGCTGTTCGCCGGTAGCTCGTCGGACATGGCGCTGACGATCGGCGGCGTGGACCGCGAAGGCAACAGCGCCGTCTGCGACATGACCTACATCATCCTCAAGGTCTCCGAGATGCTGACGCTGCGCGATCCCAACCTGAACGCGCGCTACCATCCGAAGGTCAACTCCCTCGAATACCTGCGCCGTCTCTGCGAGGTGAACGTCATCACCACGTCTACGCCCTCGATCCACAACGACGAGGCGGTTATCGCCGCGCTGGTCAACCAGGGATTCGCGATTGAGGACGCGCGGGACTGGGGCGCCACCGGCTGCGTCGAGCCGACCAGTTGCGGCCGCCACATCGGTCACACCAACTGCATGCTGCTGAACACAGTCGCGGCCATGGAGATGGCCCTTAACGATGGCTACCATCCCCTTATCCGCGAGCAGGTCGGCCCTCATAGCGGCGATGTCACCGACGCCTCCCGTTTCGACACGTTCGACAAGTTCCTCGCCGCCTACAAAGAGCAACTGGGCTACCTGATCGGGCAGTCGGTGGAGTACAACAATCTGCTCGGGCAAGCCCATCAGCACCTGCACCCGACGCCGCTGCTGTCGTCGCTGGTCCAAGGATGCCTGGAGAGCGCCCGCGATGTCATCGACGGCGGCGCGAAGTACAACAGCTCCGGCGCTGCCCTGGTCTCCGTCGCCGACGTGGTCGATAGCCTCCTGGCGATCAAGCAACTGGTGTACGAAGAGAAAGCGGTCGACTTCCCGACGCTGTTGCAGGCGTTGCGCGATGACTTCGTAGGCCACGAGGCCCTTCACGCCCGCATCATGAAGAAGGTGCCCAAGTTCGGCTCCGACGCTCCCGGCACGCGGGAAATGGCCGAGGAGATCATCAACTTCATCTATGACCAGTACCAGGCGAGCACGAACTACAGAGGCGGTCGCTACACCAGCGGCTTCTGGAGCATGTCGAACCACGTGGTATTCGGCGCTCTCTCCGGCGCCCTGCCCAGCGGCCGCAAGCGGGGCAAAGCGTTCACCCCCGGCATCACGCCGGCGGCGTCGGCGTCCCCCAACCTGCTGGACAACATCCGCACCGTCGCCGCCCTCGACCCGCTGAAGATGCCGAACAACATCGCCTTCAACGTCAAGCTGACCCCGGCGGCCGGCGAGCCCCATGCCGAGTTCGTCGAGCACGCCACCACCTACGCCAAGACCTACTTCGAGCTGGGCGGCATGCAGATGCAGTTCAACATGGTGACGACGGAGACCCTCCGCGACGCCATGGAGCATCCCGAGAACTACCGCAACCTGATGGTGCGCATCTCCGGCTACAATGCCTACTTCGTCGAGCTCAACCGGGAGATGCAGATCGAGCTCATCGAGCGGGCAGAGTACCGCTAGTCGTCATGGCCGGGCCCGACATCACACTGGCTGAACCATCATCTCCCGAACTGGAGAGCCGGCGGCCGCTGATCGTCGACGTGCGGCCCAACTCGCTGGACGACGGGCCGGGCATTCGGACGACCGTCTTCTTCAAGGGCTGCTCGCTGGCCTGTGTCTGGTGCCACAACCCCGAAGCCATAAGCTCTCAGCCGGAGATCGCTTTCTCTGGAGAAGGACTGCATCGCCTGTGGCGAGTGCATGCCGGTGTGCGCGCCGCGGGCGCTGGGAAGCGGCCCCGCCGCCTCTTTCGACCGCTCCCTCTGCAACCGCTGCGGTCTCTGCGCCGACGTCTGTCCCACCGGCGCCCTCAAACGGGTCGGCCGCTACTGGGAGATCGACGAACTTCTGCCGGTGCTCCTCCGCGACCAGCCGTTCTATCGCAACTCCGGCGGCGGCGTGACCCTCTCCGGCGGCGAAGCGACGATGTTCCCCCGCTACGTCGAGGAACTGCTGAAGCGTCTGAAGGCGGAGGGCGTGCATACGCTGGTGGAGACGTGCGGGCTGTTCCGACTGGAGACGTTCTGCGAGCGTTTGCTCCCTCATCTCGACCAGATCTACTACGACGTGAAGTTCATCGACGAGGAGCTGCACCGGCGCTACACCGGCCGTCCCAACCGCGTCATACTGGAGAACCTGGCGGCCCTGATCGAGCGCGCCCCCGGACGCGTGCTGCCCCGTGTCCCTCTGATCCCCGGCCTCACCGCCGATCTTGGACAACCTGCGGGCCATCGGCGCCCACTTGCGGCGGCTCGGCGTCTCCGACGCCCGCCTTCTTCCTTACAATCCTCTGTGGGCCGGGAAGGCTGTGAGCGTGGGTAGGGAAAGCGGCTACCGGCACGAGGGGTGGCTCTCGCGAGAGGAACAGGCTGCCTGCGAGAGCGCCTTCTTCGAGGCCCTACGCGGCTGACGGAATCATCCGGGCCGACCGTAGCTCCCGGCTGGTGGAATCACTTCTCGTTTGTCGCGTCCTCTAGTGCGGCTTCACCCAGAAGTCGATACCGAGATATCCCCACTGGCTGAAGACCCTGGCGTAGTCGTCGGTGCCTCCCACCCAGTCCCAATGGGCCATATAACCCTGGCCGGTGAAGGTGTTGATCACCGGGCCGTGCTCTCGCATCATCGCCCGCTGCGCGTCAAGCACGATCTGGCGTCGCTTCTCGATATCGAACTCCGACCGTTCCTTCCATATCCAATCGTCCATCTCAGGGTTGTTGTAGCCGGTCAGCGAGGTGCCGCTCTGGCCCTTGCTGAACCATTGGCAGAGCGGCCTGTCGGGTTCAACGTATCCGAGGTTGTAGAACAAAGCCATCTCGAAGTTCCGGCCGTAGACCTGGGCGATGAAGCTGCCCAACTCCTTCGGCTGAAGGTTACAGGTGACATCAATCTTCGCCAATTGCTCCTTGATCACCTCGCCCAATCTTGGCATATCGACCACAGTCATGACCGGTAGGTCAACTTCGAAGCCGTCGGGATAGCCTGCGGCGGCGAGGAGTTGCTTTGCCCCGACGAGGTCCAACTTGTAGAAGTCGCGTAGCTCTTCCTGCGGCAGGGCCCAGTATTCTAGGTCAGGCGCGATCGGGCCGGCGAACTTGCCCGCTCCAAAAGCCATCTTGTCGATCAGGTCCTGGCGGTCGATCGCTAGGTCGATGGCGTTCCAGACCCGCTTGTCATTGAAGGGCGGCTTGTCCACGTTGAAATTGAGCGATTTCTGGGCGAGGTTGGGCGCATCGCGGACGATTACGCCCTTGATTCCCTTCAACTCATCCGCCTTCAGCTTGTCCAGGTTTGAGCCGTAGATGTCGTGCTGGCCGGTGCGGAATGCCTGCATGATGGTCGACGCGTCGGGGATGATCAACCACTGCCGCGTGTCGAGGTATGGCCGCCCCTCCATGTAGAAATTGGGGTTGCGGCGCATCTTCACCCGTTCCGACTTCACGAACTCGTCCAGGAGGAAGGCGCCGCAGCCGATGGCGTGTTGCTGGAGATCGCCGTACTTCTCCACCGCCTCCTTGGGCACAATGGCGTAGCTGGTGTTGCCCAGCTCGTCGTAGGTGGGAGAGTATGGCCTGTTGGTCACCAAGCGGAAGGAATACTGGTCCGGAGCATCGAAACTGGCGGTGTAGTCTCTGAGTAGCTGCTTGTCGTTCAATACCGCGGGGTCATCGCGTCTGCGGGTCATGCTGTAGACGATGTCGTCGGCGGTGACCTCGCGCCCGAATGTGGGGTCTACGTCATGGAACTTGATGCCGGGCCGGAGCTTCCAGACATAGGTCACGTCGTCCACGTGCTCGTAAGCCGCTGGCCATCTGGAGCATGATGCTCTGATCGGCGATGCTTACGTTGTAGAGGTAGCCGTGGAACTGAGCGGCGATCCAGTAGCAGGTGACGCATAGCTGCGGATCGAGGCCACCCGGATCGGCCGTAATTCCCGACGTCATACCTCCGCCGTACTGAGGCGTCCCTCCGACGGCGGGCGTCTCCCCGTCCTCATCTTTGCCCCCACCGCAGCCGGCGAGGCCAAGAGCAGTGGCGCCCAGCCCTGCTGCGCCCGCTGCCAACACCCTCCGTCGTGATAGGCGCTGCCCAGAGAAACGCTGCCAGTAGTCGGAAGTGCTCATCTCCCCTCCTGTCTATCACTCTTAGGCATGAATTCGAGGCTCGCTCGACCGCTCCGTGCAGATGCAAAGGGGCGTCACACTGGAAGATGGCGCAAGTGTACCGCAGGGCAGTCTATTCTGAACAGTGACGGGCTGCCCGCCGCCGGCTCCCCAACCTTGAAACGAGAGAGGCTGAGCATATCGCCCAGCCTCTCTTCTCCGTATCCAATCTGCCTGACCGGCAGGCGTTGGGGGCCTATTTATCCAGCCACATATCGTAGGTGATGCCGGTCATCACCGACGGCACGTTCTCATAACCCTTCAGGTAGCTCCACCGCGCCGTGTACGCGTACGGGGCGAATAGGTAGAGGAACGGCCCGTGCCGGTTGAGGATCGCGCGCGACGCCTCGAGGGCCAGCTTCTGCCGCTCATCGACGTCAGGCGTCGCGAGTATCTTGTCGAGCATGGCGTCGACGGCCGGGTCCTCCTCGATGATCGGAGGTGCCTCGCGCGTCCAGTTGTAGGTATGGTTGAACTGCAACGGGTAGCGCTCGCTCGGGTATGGGAGGCCGCCGCCGCAGCCCAATTGGTAGTTCACGTTGCTGCGGTCCGCGAGATACGTGCCCACCTCCTGCGGCACCAGCGTGACGTTGATGCCGACCTCCGCCAGGTGTTCCTTGACCATGGCGCCTATGTCCGCAATGAAGGTCTGGGCGGAATTGAACTTCAGCTCCAGCGACAAATCGCTGACCCCCGCGGCCTCCAGCAACTGCTTCGCCTTGGTCACGTCCCGCTTGTAGAACGCACGCAGCTCCTCCTGCGGCAGGGACCAGAACGAGAGGCCCCACGACACCGGGCCGGTGTAGTTCCCTTCGCCGAAGGTCAGCTTCTCGATCATGGTGTCGCGGTCGAGCGCCTTGTTGATGGCCTCCCGCACACGAATGTCCCGCAGCTCCGGCCTGCTCAACTCATTGACGTCTATCTTGTAGACCATCAGGTTAGGCTCACGGATCATGACGACGTCACCGCCGAAGCCGGCCACCTGGTCGGCGATGATCTTTGAGGGCGGTGCGTAGGTGTCCAGTTGCTTGGCGCGGAACGCCGCCCTGGCGGAGGCGTCGTCGGCGATGGTCAGGTAGCTGATGCCATCCAGGTAAGGGATTCCGGCGACGTAGTAGTTGGGGTTGCGGGCCAGTTCGAGGCTATCGCCTCGCGAGAAGCTCTTCACTCCGAACGGTCCTGAGCCGATGCCGTTCTGTTCGAGGTTCCCCCAAGCCTCCACCGCTTCCCTGGGGACGATCGCGCAGCGCACGCCGCCGACGTCCTCCATTGTGTAGGCGTAGACGGTCGAAAGTTCCAGTCGGAACGTCGAGGGGTCCGGCGCCGACTTGTTGGCAATGTACTTCTTCCAGAACGGCTCCGGCCCTACCTCAACTATCCGATCCAAGCTGTAGATAACGTCCTCAACCGTCACCTCGCGGCCGCTGACAGGCGGCACGTCCTGGAAGCGCACGCCGGGGCGCATCTTGAAGTTGAAGACGGTCTCCTCCGGCTGTTCAAGGGCCGTCGCATGGTCCCAGATCGTCTGAGGCGCGCCTTCAGGCGGCTGGACGTAGTGCGCAAGGTAGCCGTAGATGTAGGGCAAGAACGCCAGCCCCGCCTGGGTCTCGGTGTGCGGGTCGATCTTCAGGACAGGTGTGATGCCCCCCTGTCGAGAGACGCCGCCTGTCTTGGGGGTCTCGGAAACGGGAGTGCCGGCGACGGGCGTCTTCCCTTCCTCTTCCTTGTCCCCGCCGCAACCGGCGAGGCCGAGAGCGGCCGCGCCCATTCCTGCCGCACCTGCGGCCAGTACCCGCCTCCGCGACAAACGCTGTCTAGAGAAACGCCGCCAGTAATCAGAAGTGCTCATGTCCTCTCCTGTCCGTTCTCTTGTGTACTGCCTGAGCCGATCGAGGGCCGCGCGGTCATTCCCCACGTGTGCCGCAGGGCCCAAATGCTGAGATGCTGCAAGTATACAACAGCGGCAGCGCTTCTTAAATAGTGGCGGGCTGCGCGCCGCCGCTGTCCTTCTTGTCTGAGAGTCAGAGAGGCCGGGCGATGTGCCCAGCCTCTCTAGATTCGTTTCTGCCGTGGATCGTGAGTTCGAACCCCGGCCCGCCTGTCCGGCGGGCGCAGGGGCCTACTTGTTCAGCCAGATGTCGTAGGTGTAGAGCGTCATTCCCGACGGTACGTCCTCGTATCCTCGTACATAGTTCCAGCGGGCTGTGAACGCGTAGGGAGCGTACAGGTAGACCAGCGGCCCGTGGCGGTCGAGGAGCTTGCGCGTGACTTCCAGGACTAGCTTCTGCCGCTCGTTGACGTCGGGCGTCGCCATGATCTGGTCGAGCATGGCATCGATCTCAGGCAGCGGCTCGTGGACGGGGATCTCTTTCCTTGTCCAATCGTGGGTGTGGTTGAACTGGAGCGGGTATTTCTCACTTCCGTAGGGAAGGCCACCGCCCACCATGAGCTCGTACTTTCTTGCCGACCGGTCGGCGATCCAGGTGCCGAACTCCTGGGCCACCAGGTTGATGGTGACCCCGATATCAGCCAGGTGTTCCTTGATCATGGCGCAAACGTCGGTGGATGTGGTGGTGGGGAACTTCAACTCCAGCGTCAGGTCGCTGGCGCCGGCGGCCTCCAGAAGCTGGCGGGCCTTGGCTACGTCCCTCTTGAAGCGCTGGCGCAACTCGTCCTGAGGAAGCGACCAGAAGGTGAGCCCCCAGGAGACCGGGCCGGTGTAGTTGCCTTCACCGAAGCACAGCTTCTCGATCATGGCGTCGCGGTCGATGCCGATGTCTAGCGCCTCGCGTACCCGGACATCCCCAAGCTCGGGCCTGACGACCTCGTTTATGCCCATCTTGGTGACGAGCAAGTAAGGCTCCTTCGTCATGATGACGTCGCTGCCGTAGCCGGCTACCTCGTCCGCCTGGAGCTTTGTAGGGGGAGCGTAGACATCCAACTCCTTTGCCCGGAAGGCGACCCTGAGGGCGGCGTCGTCGGCGATTGTGCGCCAACGTCATGCCGTCGAGGTAGGGCGCGCCGCAACGTAGTAGTCTGGGTTACGCGCGACCTCGGCGTTGTTGCCGCGGGAGAAATCCTTCACCATGAAGGGACCGGAGCCGAGGCCACGGGTCTCAAGGTTCCCCCACTCTTCCACTGCCTCCTTGGGAACGATTGCGGAGCGGACGCTGCCCATGTCCTCCATCGTGTAGGCATAGGGTTTGGCAAGGCCGATCTGGACGGTGTAAGGGTCGGTCGCGGCCTTGCTCGCTAGGTAGGTCTTCCACAGGGGCTCCGGCGACGCGGAGGCGATCCGGTCGAAGCTGTAAATCACGTCCTCAGCGACGACCTCACGGCCGTTCACGGGAGGGAGGTTCTGGAAGTGAATGCCCTGGCGCAGCTTGAAGACGTAGGTGAGGTCTTCCGGGTGCTCCATTGAGGCTGCATGGTCGAGGATGTCCTGCGGCGGGCCGTCCGGCATCTGAACGTCGTGAACCAGGTAGCCGTAGATGAAGGGAATGATGCCCAGGCCTGCCGCTATCTCTGTGTGAGGGTCGATGCTCAGGGCGGTCGCGATGCTGTCCCTGGCGGTATGTTCCTCCCGTCTTGGGGGTCTCGGAAACGGGAGTGCCGGCGACGGGCGTCTTCCCCTCCTCGTCCTTGTCCCCGCCGCAACCGGCGAGGCCGAGAGCGGCCGCGCCCATCCCTGCCGCACCTGCGGCCAGTACCCGCCTCCGCGACAAACGCTGCTTAGAGAAACGCCGCCAGTAATCAGAAGTGCTCATGTCCTCTCCTGTCCGTTCTCTTGTGTACTGCCTAAACCGATAGACGGCCACGCGGTCATTCCCCGCGTGTACCGCAGGACCCAAATGCTGAGATGCTGCAAGTATACAACAGCAGCGCCGCTAGTGAAACGGTAACGGTGCTATGAGAACACCATTGATTCTCCCAGGTGCTAAGAAGCCAAGAAAAGGGTACAATAAAGAAAGCTAATACTTACTAAAATGGAGGTTGTCTGGTGCGGATCGCTATCCTTTTTGTTACCGTGGTCGGGGTGATCGGCGCGTCTGTCGTTGCCGCCATACTCCTGACCGGCCGCGGGTCAAGTCCCGTCGAACTGTCCGCCGCCGAGGTGCGCCAATATCAAGGTGAGGACCTCTCGTCGATCAACGACTTCCGCGAGAATTCCATCAAGGGCCCTCAGTATGTTGACGGTGAGGCATACCGTCTTGAAGTAACCGGCCTCGTTGGGAACCCCGGCAGCTATACCTATGACCAGGTGGTCGACAACCACATGCACTACAAGAAGGTGGTGACGCTGGACTGTGTCGAGGGCTGGAGCGTGAAGATACTGTGGGAAGGCGTGCTCGTCAGTGATCTCATAGATGAGGCGCAGCCTTCACCGGATGCCCGCGTCGTCATCTTCCATGCGGCCGATGGCTACACTTCATCTCTCCCCATCGAATACTTCCGCGACCGGAACATCATCATGGCCTACAAGATGAACGACGTGACGATTCCGCCGGAGCGCGGCTTCCCCTTCATGCTCGTGGCCGAGAGCAAGTGGGGCTACAAATGGGTGAAATGGATCACCGGGATCGAGTTCTCTAGTGACACATCCTACAGGGGCTACTGGGAAGACAGGGGCTACTCGAACGGCGGCGACCTCGACAGCGACTTCTTTGACTAGGCGGGAAGCAGATATCTACGTTCTGCTGAAGAAGACGGTGCGCTGGCTCTTGCTCGCGGCCGTGCTGCTGTACCTCGTGACCGGGCTGGGGATCACCGAGTTTCGTACTGTCGAAGACCTGACGTTCGGTCTCTTGACGAAGAACGACGCCTTTCGCCTCCACGACGCTCTGCTGGCGCCGTTCATCGCTCTGCTGGTCCTCCACATCACACTTCCGGCGCTCATGCGCGTACTCCGCCGGCTCTAGGGGCTATCCGTGGAGGGCCGGCATTCCCGAACGACCTTCCCGTCTTCAGCGGTAACATTCATCGCGCGTCCTCGACAGCTATACTGCCGGGTCTTGCATCGAGAATGAGGGATATGCTAGGCTCAGCATATCCCTCTTAACAAGACAGCCGGTTGCTGCTGAACCGGCAGGGAAGATGAAGGCAAGGGCGCGAGGGTTGACCACCCGGAACCCGGCGGTCGATAATTGTGCCCTGTTCAGCGACGGAGAGCAGTGGGAGCCGCAGCACACCAATGACGAATGGTGATCTCTGGCCTTTCTTCGTATACCTCGGCGCCGTCGTTGCCTTGACATTGGGTATGCTGGGTTTCTCCTATGCCCTCGGGCAGCGTCACGCCGAAAGGGCTACCGGCGAGGCCTATGAGTCCGGTATCCTTCCCACCGGCGACGCCCGCATCCGCTTCGATGTCAAGTTCTTCCTCATCGCCATGTTCTTCCTGATCTTCGATGTGGAAACCGTCTTCATCGTCGTCTGGGCGGTAGCGTTGCGGGAGGCGGGCTGGATGGGCTACGTCGACATCTGTGTGTTCATCGCTGTTCTGCTGGTCGCCCTCGCCTATCTCTGGCGCCTCGGCGCTCTTGACTGGGCTGGTCTCAGCCGGAGGAAACGAAACATTGACGGACGGAACATCTGACACTTTCGGTTGGCCACGGCTCACTCGCCGCCGGCCCTGAATCCTTGGATGCGGCTGCCGGCAAGGTGATCCTGCTGTCCCGACTGCAAGACCTCGGTCTCCTGGGCAAGGAAGAACTCGCTCTGGCCGTTCAACTTCGGCCTGTCCTGCTGCTACGTCGAGATGGCCACGGGCCTGACGAGCAAGTTCGACCTCGCCCGCTTCGGCGCCGAGGTGATCCGCGGTACGCCGCGCGAGGCTGACCTGATGGTCATAGCCGGCACCGTCTTCACGAAGATGGCCCCCATCATCAGGCGGCTCTACGAGCAGATGATGGAGCCTCGATGGGTAATATCCATGGGCTCCTGCGCCAACTCCGGCGGCATGTACGACATCTACAGCGTGGTCCAGGGAGTCGACAAGTTCATGCCCGTCGATGTCTACGTGCCCGGCTGTCCGCCGCGGCCGGAGGCGTTTGTGCAGGGACTGCTGCTGCTGCAAAAGGCCATAGGGAGCGAGAGGCGGCCGCTGAGCTGGGTGGTAGGGGAGCAGCGTGTCTTCCGGCGCCCCATGCCGTCGCTGCGCGACCTAAACGGCCCCGAGAGAAGGGAGACGGTATCGCTTCGCCCGCCGGACACGGTGTAGGTTCCGGCTGCCATGTATCGATAGAACGCCATTTTGGACAGGGATGATCGCTGAGCAAAGCATTCTCCAGGAACTGAAGGCACGGTTTACCGAAATAGACCTGCTGACGGAAACGACGCGGGACGGCGTCGCTACCGTCTGGGCGCCGTCTGACAACGTGTCCCCCGTCCTGCGCTACCTCAAGTCGGAGGCGGAGCGGCCCTACCGCATGCTCTATGACCTGACCGCCATCGATGAGCGTGTGCGCACCCACCGTGCGGGTCAGCCGCCGAGCGACTATACGGTTGTCTACCACCTTCTTTCCTACGAACGTAACGACGACATCCGCATCAAGGTGGCCCTCACCGGCGACGCGCCTTCTCTTCCCAGCATCGTCGATGTCTGGCCCTCCGCCAACTGGTACGAGCGCGAGGTCTGGGACCTCTTCGGTATCTCTTTCACCGGCCATCCCCATCTCCAGCGGATACTGATGCCGCCGACCTGGGAAGGCCACCCTCTCCGCAAAGACCATCCCGCCCGGGCCACCGAGATGCCGCCCTTCCGCTTGCCCGACGCCAAGCAAGAAGCGGAGGAAAAGGCGCTGCAGTTCCGCCCCGAAGATTGGGGGATGAAGAGGCAGAGCGAAGATAGCGACTTCATGTTCCTCAACCTTGGGCCGCAGCATCCCGGCACGCACGGCGTCCTGCGCGTCATCCTCCAGTTGGACGGCGAGGAGATAGTCGACGCCGTGCCCGATATCGGCTACCACCACCGCGGCGCCGAGAAGATGGGCGAGCGCCAGTCCTGGCACACCTACATCCCCTACACCGACCGCATCGACTACCTGGGCGGCGTGATGAACAACCTCCCCTACGTGCTGGCCGTCGAGAAGCTCGCCGGCATCGAAGTCCGGATAGGGTGAAGGTGATCCGGGTCATGCTGTGCGAGCTGTTCCGCATCATCAGCCACCTCGTCTGGTACGGCACCTTCGCCGGGGATGTGGGAGCCCTTTCGCCGGTCTTCTATATGTTCAGCGACCGCGAGCGCGCCTTCTCTATCATCGAAGCGGTCTGCGGCGCCCGCATGCACCCGGCCTGGTTCCGCATCGGCGGCGTGGCCCAGGACCTTCCCGATGGCTGGGAGGAACTGGTACGCGACTTCCTGGCCTACATGCCCGCCCGTATCCGCGAGTACGACAAGCTGGTCATGGAGAACCGTATCTTCAAGGGACGCACGCAAGGCGTCGGCGCCTACACGCTCGACGAGGCTATCGAGTGGGGCGTCACCGGCCCGGGCCTGCGGGCCTGCGGCTTCGAGTGGGACTTTCGCAAAACCCGGCCCTACTCCGGCTATGACCAGTTCGATTTCGACATCCCTACGGCTCAGCACGGCGACTGCTACGATCGCGCCCTGATCCGTGTCGAGGAGATGCGCCAGAGCCTGCGCATCATCGACCAGTGCGTGGACAACATGCCGTCGGGCCCCTACAAGTCGGACCACCCTCTCGCGACGCCTCCGCTCAAAGACCGCACCATGCACGACATCGAGACGCTGATCACGCACTTCCTGAGCGTGAGTTGGGGGCCGGTCATCCCTCCCGGAGAGGCTGTGGTCGGCGTGGAGGCTTCCAAGGGCAACAACAGCTACTACCTGATAAGCGATGGGAACACGATGCCCTACCGGGTGCGAATCCGCACGCCGTCGTTCCCGCATCTCCAGATGCTGCCGGTCATCTCGCGGGGCTCCCTGGTTTCCGACGTACTGGCTATCCTCGGCAGCATCGACTTTGTCCTGGCGGATGTGGATCGTTGAGTAAGGAAGACTAGATGCTGACAGACAGGGAGCGGAACGAGATCGAGGAACATCTCGCTCTCTACGCCCACAAGCGGGCAGGCTGCATCGAGGCGATGATGACCGTGCAGCGCCACCGCGGTTGGGTGTCTGACGAGGCAGTCGACGACCTCGCCGAGCTGCTCGAGATGACGGCCGAGGAGACTCGACGGCGTCGCCACATTCCACAACCTCATCTTCCGGCAGCCCGTGGGCCGGCATGTCATCCTGATCTGCGACAGCGTGAGTTGCTGGATCATGGGCTACGACAACCTTCTCGATCACCTGCGCTCCCGCCTCGGCATCGATCTGGGGGAGACGACCGCAGACGGCCGCTTCACGCTCTTGCCGTCAGTCTGTCTCGGGGCCTGCGATCGCGCTCCCGTCATGATGATCGACGGCGCGCTCTTTGGTGATCTGACTAAGGAACGAATAGACGAGATTCTCGCTGGGTATGAGTAGATAGATGGCAAGCAAGACGCCGCTGACCGACGGCATTCGGCCGGGAGAAACCCTCAGCCTCCAGCAATACGAGGCGATGGGCGGCTATCAGGGCCTGCGCAAGGCGCTGCTCACCCTAAAGCCCGCCGAGGTGACGGAGATGGTCAAAGCCTCGACCCTCCGCGGTCGCGGCGGCGCCGGCTTCCTTGCCGGTCAGAAGTGGAGCTTCGTTCCCATGGGCGATGACGCGCCCCAGCCGAAGTACGTCGTCGTCAATGCAGACGAGATGGAGCCCGGCACCTTCAAGGATCGCGTCATACTCGAAGGCAACCCCCATGAGCTCATTGAGGGCGCGATCATCGCCTCCTACGCTGTTCAGGCGTCCGTCGCCTACATCTTCCTGCGCTGGGAGTATCAGGAGGCGGCGGCGATCCTGACCGAAAGCTATCAGTGAGGCGCGTGGGGCGGGATATCTCGGCGAAAACATCCTCTCGTCCGGCTTCTCCCTCGACCTCCATCTCCATGTCAGCGCCGGGCGTTACATCTGCGGAGAGGAATCGGCGCAACTGAACTCGCTGGAGGGAGAACGCCCCAACCCCCGCAACAAGCCGCCGTTCCCCGCTGTCGTCGGCCTCTGGGCTAAGCCCACCGTCATAAACAACGTCGAAACGATCTCTTGTGTGCCCCACATCATCCAGAACGGCCCGGAATGGTTCCGCTCCCTCAGCCTTACCGAGGACGGCGGCACCAAGTTGTACGGTGTGAGCGGCAGAGTCAAGAATCCGGGCGTCTGGGAGTTGCCCATGGGCACGACCGCGCGCGAGATCCTGGAAGTGCACGCCGGTGGAATGCAGGACGGCCTCGTGTTTCGGGGCTTGCTCCCCGGCGGCGCCTCTACCGATTTCATCGTTGAAGAGCACCTCGACACGCCGATGGACTTCCAGTCACTGCAGGCGGTCGGCAGCCGGCTGGGAACCGGCACCATGATCGTTCTCGATGACAAGACCTGCCCCGTTGGCATGGTGCTGAATCTGGAGCGCTTCTTTGCCCAGGAGTCCTGCGGCTGGTGCACGCCCTGCTGGGGTGGCCTCCAGTGGATCGTCCAGATGCTTAGCGCCCTGGAGAATGGAGAGGGAACGCACGCCGATCTCGAGATGCTGGAGAGGCACGCAAAATGGCTGGGCCCCGGCAACACCTTCTGCGCTCTCGCTCCCGGAGCTATGGAACCGCTTCAGAGCGCGCTCAAGCACTTCCGCGATGACTTCGAGCGTCACATCCGCGAGAAGCGGTGCCCCTGGAGGTAGGATGGCGACTATCTACATCGAAGGCCGGCCCTACGAAGCCAAGGAGGGACAGAACCTCCTCCAGGTGGCGCTGTCGCTGGGCTTCGACATTCCCTACTTCTGCTGGCACCCCCATATGGGCTCCGTCGGGGCCTGCCGCCAGTGCGCCGTCAAGCAGTTCCGCGACGAGAACGATACGCGCGGCCGGCTGGTGATGGCCTGCATGACCCCGGTAACGGACGGCCTCCGCATCTCGATTGACGATCAGGAGGCGCGTGACTTCCGCGCCAGCGTCACCGAGTGGCTGATGCTCAACCACCCCCACGACTGCCCCGTCTGTGATGAGGGCGGCGAATGTCATCTTCAGGACATGACGGTGATGACCGGTCATGCCTACCGTCGCTACACCGGCAAGAAGCGCACCTTCCGCAATCAGGACCTCGGCCCGCTCGTCAACCACGAGATGAACCGCTGCATCCAGTGCTATCGCTGCGTGCGCTTCTACCGCGACGTTGCCGGCGGCCGCGACTTCGACGCCTTTGGACTGCGCAACCAGGTCTACTTCGGGCGAGCCAAAGACGGTGTGCTCGAGAGCGAATTCAGCGGCAACCTCGTGGAGGTATGTCCCACCGGCGTCTTTACCGACAAGACTCTCAAGGAGCACTACACCCGCAAGTGGGACCTGCAGACCGCTCCCTCGATATGCGTCCACTGCGGCCTCGGCTGTAACACGATCCCCGGCGCCCGCTACGGCACTCTTCGCCGCATCCACAACCGCTACAACGGCGAGGTCAACGGCTACTTCCTCTGCGATCGCGGCCGCTACGGCTACGAGTTCGTGAACAGCGAGCGCCGCGTGCGCCGGCCGCTCTACCGGCAGGACCGGAGCGCCGAAGCGGCGCCGGTCGAGCGAGAAGAGGCGCTGCGGCTCGCTGCCTCCCTGATCGGCGACGGCGGGAGCGTGATCGGCATAGGATCGCCTCGCGCCTCGCTTGAGGCCAACTTCGCGCTCCTCACGCTGGTCGGCCGTGACAATTTCTACACCGGCATGTCGGAGTCCTGAGCAGGCGCGGGTTCAACAGGCGCTGGAGATACTCCAGAAGGGCCCCGCTGCGCAGCGCTTCCCTCGCCCGCGTCGCTGCGTCCGATGCGGCTCTGGTGTTGGGTGAGGACGTGACCCGCGACGCACCGCTGATTGCGCTCGCTCTCCGCCAGGTTGCGCGACGGGGGGCGCTCAAGAAGGCCGCGCATTTGAACATACCTGAGTGGGACGCCGCCGCCGTCCGCCAAGTGACGCGGCGGGAGAAGGGATCGCTGTTCATCGCAGCGCCCCACGAGACCCGGCTCGATGATGTTGCCATCACGGTTTCTCTGCCTCCGGCCGATATCGCTCGCCTCGCGTTCGCCGTCGCCCACGCCATCGATGCGGCGGCGCCCCGCGTTGACGGTCTCAGCGATGAGACATCGGCGCTCGCCCGGCAGATCGCGACCGCCCTCGTGGCTGCGGACATGCCGGTTGTCGTGACGAGCGCTGCCTGCGCCGACGAGGATATCCTGCGCGCGGCGGCCAACGTCGCCTGGGCTCTCTGCAAGCAGGGCCGTCCGGCGCAGATCTGCATGGCCGTGCCGGAGTGCAATAGCCTCGGCGCCGGCCTCATGGGCGGGCGCAGTCTCGACGAGGCTTTCGAGGCTGTGCGATCAAAGGGGTCGAAGACCGTCAGTTATTCTCGAAAACGACCTCTACCGCCGGGCGGACAAGGCCACAGTCGACGCTTTCCTTGCCGCCGCTGAACACGTGATCGTCGTCGACCACACGCAGACGCCGACCGCGGATCGAGCCGACCTTCTGCTGCCCGCGGCCACCTTCGTCGAGAGCGACGGCACCCTCGTCAACAACGAGGGGCGGGCGCAGCGTTTCTACAAGGTTCTCCCGCCGACGGGCGATGTCCAGGAGAGCTGGCGCTGGCTGTCCGATCTCATGACGTCGGCCAACCCCGACCGCGCTGACCAGCAGCGATGGCAGCGCTTCGACGACGTGGTCTCGGCGCTGGCTGCGGCAATGCCGGTGTTCGCGCCCGTCGCGATGGTGGCGCCATCCGCCGATTTCCGGATCGCCGGCCAGAAGGTCGCCCGCCAGGCGGCGCGCTTCAGCGGCCGCACCGCAATGTTCGCCGACATCGATGTGAGCGAGCCGCAGCCGCCCGCGGACATCGATTCTCCGTTGACCTTCTCGATGGAGGGATACCAGAAGCAGCCGCCGTCCTCGCTCATACCCCGCTTCTGGGCGCCGGGCTGGAACTCAGTTCAAGCGCTGAACAAGTTCCAGGAAGAGGTCGGTGGCCCCTGCGCGGCGGCGACCCGGGACAGCGTCTCATCGAGCCGGAACAGGAGAGCGGCCGTCTTGTCTCGTACTTCGATACGATTCCGCCCGCCTTCGAGCCGGTTGCCGGACGCTGGCTGTTGGTGCCTGTGCAGCACGTCTTCGGCTCGGAGGAATTGAGCGCGCTCGCCCCTGCTATCGATTCCCTGGCTCCCTCTCCTTATCTGGGCCTCGACGCTGCTGACGCTGCGTGTCCTTGGTGTTGAGGAGGGGTCAGAGGTTGAAGTGTCCGCGGATGGTTGGACGGCCCGTCTGCCCGTTCGGCTGATGCGTTTGCCGAAGGGAGTCGCTGCCCTGCCTGCCGGTCTGCCCGGCTTGGGATGGGTCGAGTTGCCCGCCCTCTGTACGCTGAATGCCTCCCCGACGGCGAAAGGGGGCGGAACGAAGTGAACGACATCATCCGCCCTCTCGTCACCATCGGCGGTGTGCTGGCTGTGCTCTTGTCGATAGCCGTCAGCCTCATCTGGCTTGAGAGGCGTCTGCTGGCCCTCTGGCAGGACCGTTACGGCCCGAACAGGGTGGGGCCGTTCGGCCTGCTCCAAGCGTTCGCCGACATCATCAAACTCTTCACGAAGGAAGACTGGACGCCGCCTTTCGCCGACCGGGCGGTGTTCATACTGGCTCCGGCCATCATGTTCGTGACTGTCCTCATGTCCTTCGTCGTCGTTCCCTTCGCTCCGGACATCGGGGTAATCAACCTCAACGTTGGGCTGCTGTTCTTCTTCGGCATGTCCTCGCTGGGTGTGTACGGCGTTGTCCTGGCCGGCTGGGCGTCGAACAGCAAGTACTCCCTGCTCGGCGGGCTGCGTGCCTCCGCTCAGATGTTGAGCTATGAGGTGTTCATGGGCCTTTCCCTGATGGGAGTCGTGATTCTCGCCCGCTCGTTCGATCTGCGGGTGATCGTCGAGGCCCAGAAGTCGGTCTGGTACTGCATTCCTCAAGTGCTCGGCCTGGGTGTGTTCCTGGTCGCCGGCATCGCTGAGACACGGCGCCTGCCGCTCGACCTGCCGGAAGCGGAGGCCGAGCTGGTAGCCGGTTTCCACTCCGAGTACTCGAGCATGAAGTTCGCCCTGTTCTTCGCCGGCGAATACCTGGGCATCACGCTCATCTCGGTGATGATCGCGACTCTCTTCCTCGGCGGCTGGCTCGGCCCTGTCTTGCCGCCGCCCCTGTGGCTGCTCATAAAGGTTTTCGTCTGTATCAGCTTTTTCATCCTGTTGCGAGGTGCTCTGCCGCGGCCTCGCTACGATCAGGTCATGTCCTTTGGCTGGAAAGTGATGCTTCCCCTGGCGCTGCTGAACCTTCTCGTGACGGGGGCTGTTCGGCTGGCGATGGGTTAGGGTAGAGACGGATAGAGCGATGTTTAGTCTAGTCAGGGCCTTGTGGGACGTTTTCCTCCACGCTTTCCGGAGGCGCGTCACCGTCCAGTACCCGGAACAGAAGCCCTATCTCCCGCCCCGCTGGCGGGGACGGATCATCCTGTCCCGGCTGGACGGCGAGGAGAGGTGCGTGGCCTGCTACCTGTGTGCCGCGGTCTGTCCTGTCGCCTGCATCTCGCTTCAGGCCACCGAGGACGAGACGGGCCGTCGCTACCCGCTCTTCTTCCGCATCAACTTCTCGCGCTGCATCTTCTGCGGTTTCTGCGAGGAAGCCTGCCCTACGTACGCAATTCAACTCACGCCCGATTTCGAGATGGGCGAGTATGACCGGCAGAACATGGTCTATGAGAAGAGTGACCTGCTGATCGCCGGGCCGGGCAAATACCCGGACTACAACTTCTACCGTGTCGCCGGTTTGGCGATCGGTGGCAAAGAAAAAGGAGGAGCAGAGAACGAGGAGCCCCCGGTAGACCTGCGGGGTCTACTGCCCTAGCTTCTCGGAACTGCCTGACGTGAACGAGGTCTTCTACATCTCATCGGCAGTGGCAGTAGTCTCGACCTTGGCGGCGGTCAGCGGCTTCAACGCCGTCCACTCGCTGCTCTACCTGATCGTGTCCTTCCTGGCGGTCGCGCTTGTCTTCTTCACGCTCGGCGCTCCTGTCATCGCCGCGCTGGAAGTGATCGTCTACGCCGGCGCGATCATGGTCTTGTTCATCTTCGTTGTCATGATACTCAACCTGGGCCCGGAATCGGTCAGGCAAGAGAAGCGCTGGCTGAACCGCGGAATGTGGGCAGGGCCGGTCATTCTAGTTGCCGTCTTGGTTGCTGAAGTGGCATACGTCCTGTTCCAGAACTCCAGTGAGCTATCATCCCGCGCCATCGAGCCGTCGGAACTCGGCTCTGTCTTGTTTGGCCCTTACATGCTTGGTGTTGAGCTTGCTTCCCTCCTGCTCCTGGCGGGCCTCGTCGGCGCCTACCATCTTGGCCGCCGCCAGTCGCCCGAGGAAAGAGGGAGTGAGCAGAAGGACCGTTCAGACTAGATATCGCGGCAGCGCGCCGCCCAATTGCATTTGCGAATAAGGAGGAGTTCATGGCGACAGTGCCGATGGAACAGGGGATGCTCCTGGCGGCGGCGCTTTTCTCGATAGGGCTGGTTGGCCTCCTTGTCCGGCGTAACATCATCTTCGTTCTTCTCTGCCTGGAAGTCATGGTGAACGCTGCCGGACTCGCCTTTATCGCCGCCGGCTATCGCTGGGGCCAGCCCGATGGCCAGATCATCTTCCTGTTCATCCTGGCGATGGCCGCCGCCGAGGTATCGGTGGGGTTGGCGCTTGCCCTGCAACTCCACCGGCTGTTCAAGACGCTGGATGTCGACGCCGCAAGTAAGATGCGAGGCTAGTTTTGCTGTCATTGCTCTTTCTCATCCCTATCCTGCCCTTCGCCGGCTTCGCGATACTGGTGGTGCTGGGGCGCTGGCTCAACCGCGCTCAGATAGCGACGATAGGCGTCGGCTCTGTCGGGCTGTCGGCGATCATCGCCATCCTCGTGGGATTCGATTTCGTCATCTCACCGCCCGCTGACGACTCATACACGCAGTCCCTCTGGGTCTGGATAAAGGTCGGCGACTTCTCGCCCCACATCGCTTTCTACCTCGACTCGCTCTCCGTCATCATGGTGATGGTTGTGACGTTCGTCGGCTTCCTTATTCACCTCTACTCCGCCGAGTACATGGAGGAAGAAGACGGCTACGCCCGCTTCTTCGCCTCTATGAACCTCTTCCTTTGCTCGATGTTGACCCTGGTTCTCGCCGACAACCTGGTGCTGCTCTACCTCGGCTGGGAGGGTGTCGGCCTGTGCAGCTACCTGCTGATCGGTTTCTGGTACAGCGACCCGGCGAACGGCCGCGCCGCCCGCAAAGCATTCATCGTCACCCGCATCGGCGACACGGCGATGCTCATCGGCCTGCTCCTGCTCTTCACCCGTCTTGGCACGCTGGAGATCCAGCCCCTGATGCAAGCGGCGACGGAGCACTGGGCGGTCGGCTCCGGCGTGGCGATTGCGGCGGCCGGACTGTTGCTCGGTGGTGCCCTGGGGAAGTCGGCCCAGTTGCCGTTGCAGGTCTGGCTTCCCGATGCCATGGCCGGCCCGACCCCCGTCAGCGCCCTCATCCACGCTGCGACGATGGTGACCGCCGGTGTCTATCTCATCGCCCGTACGCACCCGCTCTTCATCCTTGCGCCGTCCATCCAGTCGACCGTAGCCGCGATTGGTGCTGCCACGCTTGTGATAGCCGGCTTTACTGCCCTCACGCAACGTGACATAAAACGTGTCCTCGCCTACTCCACGATCAGTCAGATCGGCTACATGTTTGTCGCTGTTGGTGTGGGCGCCTGGTCGGCGGCTATCTTCCACTTCATGACGCATGCCTTCTTCAAAGCGCTCCTCTTCCTCGACGCCGGCATCATCATCGTGGCGCTCCATCACGAGCAGGACATGTTCAAGATGGGCGGTCTCTGGCGGAAGACGCCCCTCGTCTTCTGGACGTTCCTCGCCGGCGCCCTGTCGCTGGCCGCCTTGCCCCTGGTCACCGCCGGCTTCTACAGCAAAGAGGCCATCCTCGGCGGCGCTTGGGCCTCCGATGCCGGCGGCAGTTGGCTCTGGCTGGCCGGCGTGGCGGGCGCTCTCCTGACCTCGCTCTATACCTTCCGCATGGTCTTCCTTGTCTTCTTTGGGGAAGAGAAGACGCCGTTCAAGCTGCGACCGGGGATCCGGTTCGCCCTACCCGTCGTCGTGCTGGCGGTTCTATCGGTTCTCGGCGGCTTTGTCGACCTGCCGCGGACGCTCGGTGACCAGCCGTGGCTCGCCGAATTCCTCCACTCGTCGCTTCCCGAAACGAAAGAACTGAGCAGTATGACGGTGTTCAACCTTCAGATCGCGGCCTCCCTCGCCGCGATCGCCGGAATCCTGCTCGCCTATATCTTTGTCCTGCGCCGTCCTGAACTGACCCGGCGGCTCGTTGCGACGCCCATCGGGACGGCGTTGCATGGCTTCTGGTTCGTGGGCTGGGGCTTCGACTGGTTGTACGAGCGGCTCTTCATCCGACCCTTCGTTGCAGTGGCCCGCGCCGGTCGCGGCGACGCTTTCGATCTCATTTTCCGGGCGATAGCCTTTGTCAATCGTTCCTTCCATCTCGCCCTGAGCGAGACGCAGACGGGCCGTCTCCGCTGGTACGCCGCCGGTGTCACGTTTGGGGCAGTTGCAGCAGTAGGAATCGTGGTGTTGGTCTCATGATCCTGGCTTGTATCATCGCCGAAATCTTCCTGGTTGGTATCATCGCCTGGATATCCGGCCGCTGGAGCCAGCGATTGCCTCGCTGGATTACGCTGATCACCCTCTCCGCGAACCTTGCTGTCTTCATCGGGCTGTGGATCAGGTACTTCGGCGACGTCGGCTTTGCCGACGACAGAGAGTGGCTCATCGAAATCGACCACGCCTGGATACCGCAACTGGGTATCCGCTTCCATCTTGCGATGGACGGTCTCAGCCTGTTGCTCGTCGTCCTCACCAACTTTCTGGGCATCATCTCCGTCGCGACATCCTGGAAGGCGATCAAGGAGCGCGTCGGCTTCTTCCACTTCAATCTCATGTGGGTCGTCGCCGCCATCATCGGCGTGTTTACGGCTGTCGACCTCTTCCTCTTCTACTTCTTCTGGGAGATGATGCTCATCCCGCTCTACTTCCTGATCGGCATGTGGGGCTACGAGAACCGTACCTACGCCTCGGTGAAATTCTTCCTCTTCACCCAGGCCGCCGGCGTGCTCATGCTGGTTTCCATTCTTGGCCTCTACTTTGTCCATGGCCGCGCCACCGGCGTCTACACGTTCAACTACTCGGAGCTAATCGATACACCCATGGCGGAGTCGACGGCGCGCTGGCTGATGCTGGGATTCCTCGCCGCCTTCGCCGTCAAGCTGCCCGTAGTGCCGCTGCACACGTGGCTGCCCGATGCCCATACCCAGGCGCCGACAGCCGGCAGCGTTGCCCTGGCCGGCCTTGTCCTGAAGGTCGGCGCGTTCGGGATGCTGCGCTTCCTCTTCCCTCTCTTCCCTCAGGCCGCTCTCGACTTCGCGCCCATCGCCATGGGGCTCGCCGTCGTCGGCATCATCTACGGCGCTGTGCTTGCCTTCGCCCAGACCGATATCAAGCGACTGGTCGCCTATACCAGCGTCAGCCACATGGGTTTTGTCCTCCTGGGCATCTTTGCCTGGAACGACCTTGCCCTCCAGGGGGCCGTAATGATCATGCTTGCGCACGCGATAAGCACCGGTGCCCTGTTCATCATCGTCGGCGACCTGAATGACAGGATCCATACGCGCGACATCGGGCAGATGGGAGGTCTGTGGGAGACGGTGCCGCGGATGGGTGGATTCGCGCTCTTCTTCGCCGTCGCGTCGCTGGGCCTGCCCGGGCTGGGCAACTTCGTCGGCGAGTTCCTAGTCGTGCTGGGTACCTATCAGGAACACACCGCCTTCGCCGTCTTCGCGACACTCGGGTTGATAGCTTCCGTCGTCTACTCGCTCTGGGTGATCCAGCTCGCCTTCCAGGGGCCGAACAAGCACCGCTGGCGTCTCCCCGACATGACCCGTCGCGAGGTGGCGATCCTGGCGAGTCTCGTCGGAGTGCTCCTCTGGCTTGGCCTGTATCCCCAGACCGTGCTCTCCACCGCTCGACACTCAATCGGCAATCTGCAGCAGATCGTCAGCTCCAGCAAGACGGCGGAGACGACGACAATCGTCGAGTCCGACACTCCCGTTGACTTGGCAACCGATGACGAGGCGACGCGATGACAAGATCAGACTGGGTCGTCATACTGCCGCTTATCGTGCTCGCTGCGACCCCTGTCGCCGTCATGCTGGCGGTAACTGTCCGGCGCAGCTTCGCCCTGTCTGCCGCCATCACCTTCCTCGGTCTTGTTGTAGCCTTCGCTCTGCTTCCCCTAACGTCTTTCCAGGACGACCGGCAGGCAACTCCGCTCTTCCTTCTCGATAGCTATGCCCTCTTCTACATGGGGCTGCTTCTCACAGTCTGCGCTGGCGCTGGTCCTGCTCTCCTACCGCTATCTCCAGATGTACCCCGGTAATCGGGAGGAGTATTGGATACTGCTCTTACTGGCGACCCTGGGCACCACCGTTCTCGTGGCGAGCAGCCATTTCGCCTCTTTCCTCCTCGGCCTGGAGATCCTCAGCATCTCGCTCTACGCCCTGATCGGCTACTGGCGAGGTAGAGACATCGGCGTCGAAGCCGCTGTGAAGTATCTCGTGCTCGCCGCCGCGTCGACCGCCTTCCTGCTATTCGGCATGGCGCTCGTCTACGGCGAGGTGGGTTCGATGGAATTCTCTCGGATCGCTGCTCTTCGCCAGGACCTTGCCGACGGCGAGCGGCTGTTCTTCCTCGCGGGCTTGGGGATGATGGCCGTTGGCATCGGCTACAAGCTCGCGGTCGTCCCCTTCCACATGTGGGCCCCTGACGTCTACGAAGGCGCGCCCGCGCCGGTCACCGCCCTTATCGCCACCATCTCCAAAGGGGGCATGTTCGCCCTCCTGCTGCGGTTCTTCACCCAGATCGGGTTCCGCGCCGACGACTCCCTTTTCTGGATATTCCTGGTCGTCGCCATAGCCTCCATGATAATTGGCAACCTCTTGGCCCTGCTCCAGGGCAACATCAAGCGGATACTGGCCTACTCCTCCATCGCCCACTTCGGCTATCTGCTGACAGCGTTCATCGCCAGCGGCGACCTGGCCGTCACCGCCGTCACTTTCTACCTGATCGCCTACTTCGTCGCCAGCATCGGCGCCTTCGGTGTCATCACCGTCCTCTCCGGCCCTGATCGCGACGCGGATCGTATCGAAGACTACCGGGGCCTCTTCTGGACCCGGCCCTGGCTGGCCGCCGTCTTTGCCGCCATGTTCCTCTCCCTCGCCGGCATGCCTCTGACGGTCGGCTTCGTCGGCAAGTTCTACCTCGTCGCGGCCGGGGCGCAAACCGCGCTCTGGGCGCCGGTTATCATCCTCGTTGCCACAAGCGTCATCGGCCTCTTCTACTACCTGCGGGTCATCATCGCCATGTACACGCGCCCCGAAGCGGAAGAGGAACCCCTCGTCGTGCCGAGGTTGCCGTCGCCGGCAGAGACCGTCGTGCTGGTGATGGCGGCAGGGCTGGCGCTCTGGTTGGGCATATATCCGTCGCCGCTGCTGCACATT